>CAVTDW010000024.1:0-63213 GCA_963733505.1 uncultured Actinomycetota bacterium
AGAGTCACTGGGGTATCTCCATGGCTGCTTTGCTGTACCGGTCCCGGGACCTGAAGATCATTGGTCCGGACGCCTACCGGAACGCCGTGAAGTTGATGTCGGCCAGAGGATGGCGCACGACAGAACCCGGAGACCGCAAGATGGGACCCCCTGAGGCGCCCCTGTTGATCGAACGGGCACTCCGAAGGATCGAGGTGGAGGGTGGCCTTTCGGCCAACGCCCTGGTGGGTTGGGCACATCTTCCCCAGGAAGACACCTTGCAGCTGATCAAGGCGGCCGGCAATCGTCGTCCGATCGTGGAACTCTGATCCGTTCTTACCGACTTCGATAGTCAGTTCTTCGCCGACCGTTTCGCCGAAACCGCACATACTGTCACCGTGTCGGGGGACAGAAGGGCTGAGCGAGCTTCGTTCTGACGGGCTGAAGCTGATAATGGCTGATTCTCGACTGTTCTGGGGGGGCAGCCATTGTTGTAGTTCCGCTCGTTGTCATCGCCTACGCCTCGATCTGGACCTGCTCGGTCAGAATCGCCGATCGGAAGCTCCAGTTCAACCATAAGGTCGACTCAACGTCCCAATAGCTTTCAGCTATAATCCCTGAAGCAGTTGCAAATCTATCCCTTGCACTGCAACGACGGCCGGTATCGTCACATGGATTGCGTCGTAGCTCACCCTCACCGCCTCCCAGTCGGGGTACAAGAGACCATTCGATTCGACGGAGTGGGATGTAACTAGGGAAGCCCAGCTCAAGGCAGTCGCGACTTCGAAGACTCGTACGGTCGTGGGAATAGACTTCCGCCATAGGCTTCAAGATACATTCGCCACATGCTCTTGCCTAACCGCGGAACTACCGTTGATGTAAAGAGACCCCCTTCGGCCGGTTTCGTTAAGAGCCTCGTGCCCCGATGTTGGGGCGGGGGCCCCTGTTGAGAAAGTATAGTTCGACGGGTACGGCCGGAGGCCGATAAGGGGGGCGTGGGGCGTAGCCGTCCATGCTTGCCGCGATTGATCTAGTTGGCCGGTGGTAAGAAGGGGTGGTTCCTCGGAGAGACGGGGGAAAGAACACCTGATTTCTTAACAAGGTTGTCGACATCCTCGGGATCACAAATCGGGGACGTCCGATATTCACTGGCGATATAGCCACTCGTGACGCTGCCCATGAGTCTTATCGTCGCTCTGAGGTCTTGTTCTATTCTACTTACTGACATCTCCAGCGCCGCATCATCTATTGCGTTAACACGCCACTGGACCTCTTCGATCGCGTTCATTAAAATATAATCGCCCCTTCGCTGATTGGCGGTCAGCAAGTTATAGTTACTGTGTGGCTCCGCAGGTTGGATGGGTTCGGACTTCCTCCGGTAATGTACAACGTATAATGTTAGCGTAATACACGCCGGGGACGCATGCCGTATTTGCCTGGATGAAGAAGTAGACACCCCCAGTTGGTTGGTAGTTGGGCTTATAGGCAATGGGAATGCCATTCTGATATAGCGTAATATACTGCCAGACCCCGGGCGCGTGGACGGTACACTCCGTCACTCCTGTGACGTTGACCTGTCCTGGGTTGTGACCGGATTCATGGGGGTCATTTACCTGGTTATGACAGACGCCTACATCAGCATGGGCCGCCTTGGCGAACACGACGCTACCGGGACTGATCAGAACAATGGCCAGCACGGCCGCGTCAAGGAACTTTGCTGTCCTCAAGTAGTATCCTCTTGCCTGCCATGGTCCCGGTTCCAGTTGTCGTCTACCTTTCCGCGACGTCCTTTGGCGAAGAATCTCTTCGTAGTTACAACGGTAGCAAAATTGCGTCTAGTCGTACATAGCAAGATCTTGCGCTCAATGGCCAAGAGAGATGGGTTTGTCATTTGCGAGACGAGCTAATTGGATGATTACTCCAAGGTCCCGGCCGAATGATTCGCACGGCTTGATAGATTATTCGTTGCGCTTTACAATTTAGGAGTCAGAATGGAAACTGCAATACGGCTATCAAATAGACGACGACTTGAACTAACTACCGCTCTCGGCGCCGGATTCGGTGTTTGCCGGGCTCACACAAATCATTTACCGGATCCTCGTACCGACTCATTCGGGAATCCTCGTACCTTTACCGTGGACTCTAGCGGTCTGGTTCGCCTTGCTTACAACCCTTATTGCTCAGGTAATCATTTGGCGCTATACCCGTCCGCGGTATGGCCTCAAACTCTGGGGTCGGTCTTCTCGCCTTTGTTCTGCTACTTGTTCCGTCACATCTTGAGCGGACGTGGCCCGGTATTCGATTTGTCGCACTCGCACTCTCGGTGTCTCTCGTGGCGGCTGGATCGATGATACGTCCTGGCGCAAAGCCCGAGCGTTAGCGCTCGCAGACCCAGCTGTACGGGTTAGACGGATCTTCGTGACTGCCCAGCTATTTGGTCCATATTGCCAGATACAGACGTCATCCATGCTGAGATACAGAGTGACGCCGACTCCACCACATTGCCAGGAGTACGCGTTGCGGTTCCGCCGGTGTCATTCTTGAAGGTGGCGAGGAGTGGATTTCCGAAGTCATCGGTTGCAAGTTGTGCGCAGTACTGTGCCAAATTCACTCCACCCAGAACCGCAGGACCCGCAGGCCCGGGCTGCGATGGAACCGATGGTCCTCCTCCCTGACACTGGACAAAGGGTGGTGAGATTGCGTCAAAATTCGGGGTGTTGACGTAGTAGTCGGACACGAAGTTGCCGTCATCGAGAAGGTCCCAAATATTGCTGCCGTTGACGAAATCACCAGTCGTCTGGCACTGGATCGAGACGGACTGTCCTTCCGCGGACATTCATGGGTTTCGATGAAACGCTCGGTTGGAGTCTCTCCGTTAGTCCGATTCCGCCAGTTCCAGCGACATCAAATAGCTCGTAATGTGCCGGCTCGCTGGAGATGCAGGTTCGCGAGAATTTACGAGGCTCGCGATAACAACGCAGAACACCGCCACTATGCCCGGCTTGGGGACTTTTATGCGCGTGGGATGCAGGGGCGCGGCGAGAGCAGGGCAGTGGGCATGTCGACTTCTCCTCTGCAGGACGAGTGGCCAGTGCCGAAGACTGGCCACGCAAGGTTGGACAACGTGAGCGTGCATTAGGAGGGCAACGACCCCTGGCAGGGGAACTTCTTGTCCCCAAACCCTCCGTACTCACCAATAAGTGAGAGGTGCAATTAAGTACTCGTTTGTACCCCGCATGTCAAGCGGAAAGACCAAGAAGACCTCCGGTCTGCCAACCGGAGGTCTTCACGTCCGAAGGCGGGAAAGCACCTTCGGGCCACGTTGCCCTACCTTTCGCCTGCGAGCAGGCTCGGAGAGGGTTCCGAGGATCTTAAGGATGAAAGTGCAGGTCGTCAAGCCTGAATCGAACAAATCGGTACAAAATCCACCCAGCCGACCCATGCGCATGTGGCGACGATCAGGCGCTGGAGACAGTCTGCTTGGATTCAGTCAGGTGCGTCCAGGGCGACCACATTCTTGTTTTCGTCCGGCAAGCTCCTCCACACAATCAGCTTCTCAAGCCCCTCGACGCTGTAGCTGAGGTCGCCGATGGGGAACTCCGCCCGGCCGTAGGTGAGGACGTACTCGTCGATGAGTCCCTGGAGTCGTAGTCCAGCTTCCTCTTGCGGCTGTCGGTGGCGTTCACGGTCCTCGTCGGTCTCGGCCAGGCGGACAGCGATGCGTTCAGCTCGGACTGGGTAGGTCGGACCAGATGCGGGAGATGTCGTCCTCCCGGTGTGAAGTCCCCTGGGGAGACTCCGGGGTGGCGGGCTGGTCTCCGTAAGCGGTGGAGCCGCGCCGTAGCGGGAGCGGTAGCGCACCAGATCCCGGTGGAGTTCCTCCGCCATCCGCAGCAGGATGCGGGTTTCGACGTGCTTACGGAAGTGGTCGAAGTCGTAGTCGAGCAGGTTGGCGCAGTGCTGCCGCCTGGTGGTGAGGGTGGTACCCGCCATGCCGGGAGCTGTGGCAAAGAGGATGCGGGCAGCAGGTCCGAGTCCGTCGTCACCCATGTCGACCAAGAGCCGTTCCATGGTCTGGTTGAAGCTGTCGAGGCGCACTGGTGCCCTGCGGCTGTGGGGCGGCGACGCGTCCGGGAGTGGTGCTCGACCCCTTCATGGGCACCGGTACGGTTGGTGTCGTCGCACGAGAACTGGAGCGAGATTGGCTCGGTACTCGAGGCTCAGCCCGGCGTTTGCTGACATTGCCAGGGAGCGGCTGGGACTTGGGTCAAGTGGCTACCTGCGATCTTGTCCAGTACTGGCGGTGGCAGCGTGAACGCCTTCCTAGTCCTCAAGCTCCTTTCGACGCCCGATCTTGGTCGGCCAGCCGGTCTTGACGAGCAGTGATGGCAGCGTCGACAAGGCTTGGCCAGGACGAGGCGAACCGCTCGATGCTCAGTGTTGAGAAAACCGATCTGCTTCTGCATGGCGGACAGCTCCTCAGCCCACCAGCTATTGAACCTGTTGGTGTCGATCGTGCGATCTTCGAGGGTCCAAACGATGGTGTTGGGCCTGGTGCCACCCTTGATTGGGAATGGCAGGTCGATGATGCAGGGAAAGGGTTGTCCCATGAACGACTCCATTGGACGAAGGTGAAGCAGGTCTACGGCTCCTGTGGCGGGCACAGTCACGGTCATTCGCTCACCTCGTACGGACCTGGTCAGGTCGACCTCAGCGAACGTCTTGATCTGCGACTTTTCAAAGAAGGCTGACCGGCTTCGGGACCTGGCCCTGGAACTTTGTACGAAACGTGGGATCTGCGATTTTGAATCCCCTAAGGAGTGCGAGACCTCCTGCCGCATCCTCTTAGTTCTGCCGGCGAGCTTGTCGCCGAGGCTCCCGCCCTCGCAAATCGGGTACGACGTCATCAACACCTCCCAGGGCCGAACGAGTGTTCGCCAATCATTGTACCGGGACCCGGTGACAGGAACCCGTCTTCCCGGTGTCGTGCGGCCGTCGTCGTCATCCCAAGTGTGGGATGGCCGGTCGCACCAGCGCCGAGGAGGTTGCACGATGAAGGTAGGAACGTCATGAAGACGCTTGCCATCAAGTTGGAGGACAACACCCACTCCCAGTTAGTGGTCCTAGCCCAGTTGGACGATCTGACCCTGGCCGACGTGCTGCATTTGGCCGTCGTTCAGTACGTCGAGCGTAAGCGCAACGAAGGTGATCTGGAGGCCCGAGCGGCCAGTGTGCTCGAAGAAATCGAGCGTGAAGCCACGGCCAGACGGGAAGCCATCCAAGCCTTGTTCGCCCCGAGCGAGGTGAAGGCTGAGGTAACGACTCCGGTCGAACCGACTCAGCCGGAGCCGATCAAACCAACTCGCAGCCGCAAGCCGACTGGCGAGGCCTCGGCCTGAGAACGGTCGAACCGTGGGGGGAGGGGCTATCCGGCTCCTCTCTCCACCTAATCCCTTCCTTGCTATTGGTGCTTGGCGGCGCTGCCCGCTGAACAAGTTCAAAGGCCAAGCAGCTGATCATCGGTGACGAGCTTCAGCAGCAGGGTCACGTCGCGTACGACTTGCCAATCTTCGGCGAGCCAGCTTGTGACATCCATGGCCAACGGCCAACGCCCGACATCATCCGCATGCACGAGCACGAAATGAACTGGCGGCCAGGCGATCTCGCCGAAGATCGCATTGAGCGGTCGGTTCGTGGGACGTACCAGGCAATCGGAGCCTTACCCATACCGCTGGCGGAGAAGCGATGAGGGCCGCTGTAAAGGTGCAGCAACAACCTCAGGTCATCAGCGTTATCAGCGGCCTCGCCCGTTCGGATGGCTTTTGCAACTTCGGGCCAGCCCGGTCGAAGCGTTGGGGTCAGTGCGAACATCCCGGCCATGACCGAGCGGACGAACGCCCCGGGTCGACGTCCAGGGAGGATGAACGGAAAGCCCGCGTCGGGTACCCGGCGGTTGCCGCTGTCCAACCAGGTCATCATCTCCTTGACCCAGAGCGGCCACTCTCCGTCGTAGCGGCTGACAAGCCCGTTACAGGCGGCACACTGCGAATAGAAGCGACTTCCGCCTGGCTTCTCCCGGCCTTTCACGAACTGGATCACGCCTGCATCGTCGGTGGTCTTGCACAGGAAGCTTGCATCGCCATCATTACCGGCGCAGTGCGGCGGAACGTGCGTCAAGGTCCGAAGGCCAAAGGTTGGACAGAGCGAGCACTGGCCACGACGGACATGGCCCGCTGATGTCAGCCGCTCGACACCCCGACTCGTTGGCTTCCCGGTCTGCATCAAACCAGGCTACCGGCCCCCCAGACGATGTTTTCCCAGATTTTCGCGAAGACACGACACAGGAGAACGCCTTCCTTCGACTGGGGCGCCGTCGGGTCGGCAGTCCGAGCTGAAAGGATCGAGATTTGTGCATCTGCAACAAAACAGCTCCTGCGAGCCCTCCGATTTGCAACTTTCGCGCATCACATCATCGAACTCCGGCGCGATGATAAGGACGCAAGTAGCTATTGCCACCTATGCAACCAATATAACGAAGGAGGACAGAATGATGGACCCGGAGGTACGAATGCAATATGGACAAGCGCTCATGGAGTACAAGGAAGCGCTTGCCGCTCTCCCCCCAGCGCCAGGTCGAACCGGAACGGATTATCGGGTAGTTCGTGCCTACGTGCGAGATTTGTTGAGTAGCGCACCGATGGCATTCCACGATCCGTCGATTGACACCCACTTCGGCCTCCTGCATTGGCTCGAACGCTCTCCGGAATACTTGTCTGCCGAGCGCGACTCGGAACGGTGCTAGCCAGACTTCGGTAAAACGCCCCGCCGATGGACTTCGAGGGACGCTATTCGGCGATCGGATTCGACAAAAAGCATCCGCATCTCGGTCACCAACGGGGGAAAATGGTGTGGAAGGAGAACAAAGACCGAATGAATGAAAACCTACAAGAAGCAAATACGAATCGAGGAGCCGAACTGGGCGAGCTGATACGGAAGGATCGAGTAGCGGCCGGCCTATCGCAAAGCGAACTGGAGAGGCGCTCCGGGATCGACAAGTCAACCATTTACCGGTTGGAACAAGGCGAGTTCACCCATCTCGACCCGCAACGGTTGCAGCGCATCGCCTCGGCCCTGGGGACCGAGGTCGAGGATTACTTCGCTCTGTCCGGCTACTACACCACCCACGGACTGCCCAACCTTGGCACGTACCTGCGCAGCAAATACGACGCCTCGCCTGATGTCGCTGATGATGTCGAGAAGTACTTCCGTTCCTACAGCAACAATCGCAGGACCAAGCACCACCAGAAACCGAGCACGAACAATAACTATCGGCGGCAACCCGCTGCCATTTCCTGAAAGGGGGACTTTATGATCACGACCACATCAACCAACATCATCGGCAGCTTGCGGGCACTGATGCCCAGCCGACCCATCAACCTCGGTGAAGCCCTGCGCATCGCCGAACTCCAGGCCAACCGCTTGCGCGAACTGACTGCAAGCCAGGAACCAGCCTTCTCGGATAGCGCCATCACGGGCCTGCCTCGGATCAAGGTCCAGACCATGAGCCCGCTCCCAATGTCGGGCTACACCACCGGCCTTCGGGGCGGCCAGTGGCTGATCGTCCTGAACGGCGGCGAGTCGCCCTTGCGGCAACGCTTCAGCCTGGCGCACGAGTTCAAGCACGTCTTGGACCACCCGTTCATCGACCAGGCGTACACGAAGTCCGCGGCCAGGGCGCCGACGAATGGGCCGAGAAGCTGTGCGACTACTTCGCCGGCTGCCTGTTGATGCCCAAAGCGCTGGTCAAGCGGCTGTACTGCAACGACGGTATTCAAGAACTGCCTGCGCTGGCCCGCCGGTTCCATGTGTCCCAAGCCGCCATGCGGGTGCGGCTGCTGCAACTCGGCTTGGCCGAGCAAGGACCACGCTGCGCTCCCTACCGACGAGAAGCGCCGGTAGGGGTCATCCCCTTCTCCTCGCCTGTGGCTCAGGCCGCGGCATGACCACCGCCCTGATTTACCTGCGAGTGTCCACCCGGGAGCAAGCCGAAAAAGGTGGCGACACCGAGGGGTACTCCATCCCCGCCCAGCGTGAGGCCTGCCGTCGCAAGGCCACAGCGCTCGGTGCCGAAGAGATTGTCGAGTTTGTCGATGCCGGAGAGAGCGCCAAGACCACCGAACGACCGGCTCTCGCCAAAATGCTGGAACGGGTCAAGGCTGGTGGGGTTACTTACGTGATCGTGCATAAAGTTGACCGGCTGGCCCGCAACCGAGCGGACGATGTAACGATTGGCCTGGCCCTGAAGGCGGCCGGTGTGCAACTGGTGTCAGTGAGCGAGAACATTGACGAGACGCCCTCTGGGCGCCTGCTGCACGGCATCATGGCCTCAATAGCGGAGTTCTACTCCGCAAACCTGTCGACCGAGATCTTGAAGGGCAGCGTCGAGAAGGCCAAGGCCGGTGGCACTCCGTTCAAGGCCCCCATCGGGTATCTGAATGTACGCAAGTGGGATGACGGGCGGGAATCACGCACCGTGGAACTCGACCCCGACCGGGCACCGCTCGTGGCCTGGGCCTTCGAGGTCTACGCCATGGGTGACTACTCGCTGCTCAGCTTGCTGCGAACATTGACCGACAAGGGACTAAACAACCGGGCAAGTGGGAGAAGCCAGAACGGCCGATGCATCTCTCGAAGCTGTACGAGATGCTGACCAACTCTTATTACCTGGGGATCGTGACCTACCGGGGCGTGCAGTATCCCGGCAAACACCCGGCGTTGGTGACGCCAGATGTGTTCGACCAGGTCCAGGTGATCCTGGCCGCGCACGACCTATCCGGGGAACGCCTCATTCGTCACGCCCACTACCTCAAGGGCACTGTCTTATGTGCTCGGTGCGGTTCCCGACTATCCGTCTGCAACTTCAATGGCAACGGCGGCACGTATATGTACTTCTTCTGCCTGGGAAGGCATCGCCGCAACGGCTGCGACTTGCCCTACCTCGATGTGGACCAACTCGAAGAACTGGTGGCACAACACTGGAAGACCAGACAACTGCCAGTGGAGTTGCTCGATACAGTCCGGCACAACCTGACCGCTGATCTCGACAAGCAGCGGACCAGCGCCACCAAACTGATTGACGCCGCACGCCGGAAGATAGAGAAAATCAGGCGCGACCGGGTGGTCTGGGCCACCAAGAGCGCCGACGGAGTCATCCCCGACGACATCGGCCGAGCCAAACAAAACGAACTGACCCAGCAACTGGTGCGAGCCGAACACGATCTGGCCAAGCTCGAACAAGCCACCGAAGACATCACCTCGGTCATCCACGCTGCCCTCGACCTCATCCGCGACTGCGGGCTGGCCTACGCGGCAGCCGAACCGATGGTCCGCCGGGACTGAAACCAGACCTTCCTTACTGGGATCGACGTCGACGTGGACCGGGTGGTCAAGTCGACACTCAAAGCACCCTTCGACACCTTGATGGACCCGAAACGTCATCGCCCATTACGAGCGGCCAACTCCGATCCCCGCCATCCAGACACGAAGAAGGACCCCCGTAGGGGTCCTTCCCAAATTTCATAACGACACCGAGGGCGTTCTTGTGGGCGTTGGTTTGAGTAACGACCCTCTGGTGGAGGCGAGGAGAATCGAACTCCCGAACCTCTTGCATGCCATGCAAGCGCTCTACCAACTGAGCTACGCCCCCGCTGGATACAGCCAGCCTAGCAAGGGCGGGAGCAGCTTCGGCGAGACCTGGGCTTGATTCGGCTCGACTCCCTCCCTCCTCAGTAGCGCCCCGCTCGACCCCTCCGGCAACGAGACCGAGTGTGCTCGCCATCCTCCCGCCGGGCACCGAAAACCGCCGAAGCGGTTGCGATCTGGGCACAATGGCCCATGTGAGCACGCGGAGCCAGGACGACGGGCTGTGGGCGCCGCATCGGCGGGCGCTCACGATCGGGCTGGTAACAACCGTCACGATCATCGCATCCGAAGCGCTGTCGGTGGTCACGATCATGCCGGTCGTGGCCCGGGATCTCGGAGGGCTTCGGCTCTACGGTTGGGTCTTCTCCGCCTTCATGCTCGCCAGCATGGTCGGCATCGTCGCCGCCGGGCGCCAGGCCGACCGCCGCGGACCAGCTCAGCCGTACATCGCCGGCTTAGCCTTCTTCAGCGCTGGCCTGGTGCTCTCCGGGCTGGCGCCGACCATGCCCGTTCTGGTGGTCGGCCGGGCGCTTCAAGGGCTCGGCGCTGGGGCTATCCCAGCCGTCGCATACGTCGCCATTGGCCGGAGCCTGCCCGACCACCTCCGACCCCGCATGATGGCGGTCCTGTCCACAGCCTGGGTCCTGCCCGGCTTGTTTGGCCCGGCCATCAGCGCCGAGGTGGCGCGTCATTTCGGCTGGCGCTGGGTCTTCCTCGGCCTCCTCCCCCTCGTCCTGGCGGCTGGTCCAATGGCACTCCCGGCGCTCATCCGCCTCGGGCAGAAGCAAGCCGGGCCGCCGAGCGAGGAGCACCGCCTCATCGACGCTGTGCGCACCGCAGCCGGAGCTGGGTTGGTCCTTGCCGGCCTCACCGCAGATCATCCGCTGGTCGGGGCGGCATCGGTCGTGTTTGGCGTCGCGGTTGGCCTACCCGCCCTACGCCGGCTGCTCCCTGCCGGTTCCCTGCTCGGTCGGCCTGGTCTCCCGGCCACGATGCTGAGCCGCGGTCTGCTGACGTTCGCCTTTTTCGGAGCGGATGCCTTCGTCACGCTGTCGATCACGACCGCCCGCCACCGCAGTACGACGATGGCCAGCCTGGCGGTAACGGGCGCCACCTTGACCTGGACAGCCGGTTCATGGATCCAGGCCCGACTGAGCGACCGAACCGAAGGGCGCCACCTGGTTCAGGTAGGCCTCATCGCCATCATTCTTGGAATCGCCGGAACAGCGTCGGCACTGTGGCCGCCAGTGCCAGTCGTATTCGCGATCGCATCGTGGTCCGTGGCCGGTTTCGGGATGGGACTTGCGTACGCCCCATTGTCGTTGATGATGCTGCGGGAGTCGCAAGCGGGACGTGAGGGTTGGGCGTCGGCCTCCCTGAATCTCTCAGACGTGCTCGGCACTGCGCTCGGCGTGGGCTTCGGCGGAGCAGCCGTCGCCATCGGCGCCAACACCGGGCGATCCTTGTCGTCGGGAATCTCGATCGCGTTCACGGTGGCTGCGGTTGCAGCCGTAGCTGGCATCCTCGTTGCCCGCCGCCTTCCTGTTGGGGCTACGGGGTCGGTGTCCGAGCAGAAGGTCGGCGCCTGAGGACAACGTCGGCGCCTGAGGCAACGTCGGCGCCTGAGGCAACGCCAGCGTCGCCCTGAGGCAACGCCCGGCACCAAACCGCCCCTCGCGGTGTCCCGGTTATGCCTCTCGAGCCTGGATGAGGTGGTAGAGGAGGATGAGCTGGGTCAAGGCCAATGGTTCGTCGCGAACCCCGTCGATCATCCCGAGGGCATCCGGCAACGGCTCCTCGGTACCGAGTTCGTCCCAGATGGCGAGTTCCACCCGCTTGGTGATGGCAGTCTCGGCGTAGGAGTGAATATGGACCGCATCCACCGGCTTGCCATCGGAATCTCGGCTGAGCTTGAGGTGCATGGCCTGGCGGGTGTCCTCGCTCAGGATGTTCGACAGGTCGGGGTGGTTGATGGTGGGGCGAAGGAGCAGCAATGCGCTGAGCGGATCACCGCGTGATTCTCCGCGCTCCTCGATATGCGAGAACCGCACGACGATGTCGGCGTACGCCCGTTGCGGGCGGATGAACTCCTCCGACTCGGGCTCCCGGCGACCCAACTCCTCCCGTACCTGCTCCTCGGTGTAACCCCGCTTCTTGGTGTCCCGACCGAGCTTCCAGCCGATGCGGATCTCTTCGGGCGGTTCGAGATACACCGTGACGTCGAAGCAGGCCCGCGACAGCTTGGTGGACAGTGGCAGCAGGCCCTCGACGATCACGAACTCACGGGGTTCGACGTACTCGGGACGACCGAGTGTCCCGGTGTCGTGGTCGTAGATCGGCTTCAGAATCGGCTGCTTGAGGGCCAGGTGCTGGAGGTCCTGCTCCATGATGTCGATGTAGTTGCACTTCGGGTTGAGGGGAGTGAACGGAAGTGACTTGCGCTCCTCGCGGTCGTACCGGTGGTAGTCGTCGACGCCGATCGACGTGATCCGATCTCGACCCAACGCCTTCACAAGTCCGTCAGTGAGAGTCGTCTTGCCGGTGCCACTGTCGCCCGCGATGGCCATGAGGACGGGTCGGTCGCCGGAGCGGTCGCGGCCCAGCCTGTTCATCTGCATGCTCACGTCGGTGTCCACGTCACGCTCCTCGACCGGCCAGCCGGTGCATTTCGTTCAGACTACGCCCGCAGGCCCGCAGCCCCAGGAAGCCGGCGCCCCGCAGCGAGCGCAGCGATCGGCGCGAAACCGAACCCTTGGTCGTCCCACCCCCTCGGTACGCTGGTGACACCTATGGAAGTCACCTCGAGCACGTACGACCCGCAGGCCATCGAGGCCAAGTGGCAGGCCCGTTGGGCCGAACAGGGGACCTACCAGATCGACAACGACGATCCGCGGCCGCCCTACTACGTGCTCTGCATGTACCCCTATCCGAGCGGTGCGGCCCACCAAGGCCATGTCCGCAACTACACATTCGGCGATCTGCTGGTCCGCTACTGGACCATGCACGGCTTCGGGGTCCTGTCGCCGATTGGCTTCGACTCCTTCGGCCTGCCGGCGGAGAACGCGGCCATTCGCACTGGCACCCACCCACGCGTCTTCACCGCCGCCCGCATCGAGGAGCTGAAGGCCAGCCTGCGGGGCATGGGCGCCGTCTACGACTGGCGCCGGGAGATCACGAGCCACGACCCCGAGTTCATGAAGTGGAACCAGGTCATCTTCCAACGTTTCCTCGAGGCCGGCCTGGCCTACCGCAAGAATGCCCCCGTCAACTGGTGCCCCGGCTGCCAGACCGTCCTGGCCAACGAGCAGGTTCTCCCCGACGGGACCTGTGACCGAAGCGGCGACCTGGTCGTCAAACGAGACCTGGAGCAGTGGTTCTTCCGCATCACGGCCTACGCCGACGAGCTGCTGGAAGCGCTCGACGACCTCGCAATGGCCGGAGCGGGTCAAGACCATGCAGCGCAACTGGATCGGCCGGTCCGAGGGCGCGGAATTCGAGTTGAAGGTCGTCGGTTCGGGCGACGGCCGACAAGCAGAAGTGGAAGCGGATGCGGACACACCGCGCAGCATCCGGGTCTTCACCACCCGCCCCGACACCAGCTTCGGCATGACCTTCGTCGTCCTGGCACCCGAGCATCCCCTCGTCGCCCAGATCACCACCGAAGACCACCGGGAAGAGGTCGAAGCGTTCGTCGAACGGGTGCGGGGCGAGACCGACATCGAGCGCCAATCGACCGAGTCCGACCTTGCGAAGCGCGGTGTGTTCACCGGCGCCTACGCCATCAACCCGTTCAATGGCGCCTCGGTCCCGATCTACCTCGCCGACTACGTCCTCATGACCTATGGCACGGGAGCCATCATGGCCGTGCCCGGCCAGGACCAGCGCGACTGGGAGTTCGCGCTGGCCTACGACCTGCCCATCATTCGTACCGTGCAGCCTCCGCCGGATTGGACGGGCGAGGCCTATACCGGCGACGGACCCACGATCAACAGTGCCTGGCTGTCCGGCATACCCGACGTCCGCACGGCCAAGATCGCCGCCATCGACTGGCTGGAAGCGCAGGGGATCGGCGAGCGCAAGGTGAACTACCGCCTCCGGGACTGGCTGGTCAGTCGCCAGCGATTCTGGGGTTGCCCCATTCCCGTCGTGTATTGCCCCGTTCACAACATCGTTCCGGTTCCCGAATCGCAACTCCCGGTCTTGGCGCCCGACGACGTCGAGTTCCGCCCAACGGGCGAGTCACCGCTGCGCTACCACGCCGGCTTCCTCAACACCACCTGCCCGATCTGCGGCGGCCCTGCCGAGCGCGAGACCGACACCATGGATACCTTCGTCGACTCGTCGTGGTACTTCCTGCGCTTTTGCGATCCGTGGGAAGCCGACGCCCCGGTCAACCCCGACGCGGCCGAGCACTGGATGCCCGTCGACCAGTACATCGGCGGCATCGAGCACGCCATCCTGCACCTCCTGTACGCCCGCTTCTACACCCGCGCCCTGGCCGACCTGGGCCTGGTGCCCAAGCATCTGAGAGAGCCGTTCAAGCGCCTGTTCACCCAGGGCATGATCAGGATGGGGGGCTCGAAGATGTCGAAGTCCAAGGGCAACCTCATTGCCCCGTCCAAGTATTACGACACGGTCGGCGCCGATTCGCTCCGCCTTTTCCACCTGTTCGTCGGACCGCCCAACGAGGATTTCGATTGGACAGAACAGACCGACGACGTCATCGAGGGATGTCATCGCTTCCTGGCACGGGTGTGGCGCCTGTCGAGCGGCACCGCCGACCGCCTGAACATCGTGGACCGAGCGCCGCGGCCGTCAGATATCGAGGTGGGAAAAGGGGTTCACCGCCTAATCGACCGGGTTACCCACGATTACCAGCGGTGGTCGTACAACACGGCCGTCGCCGCCTTCATGGAGTTCGTCAACCAGCTGTATCGCTACGCGCAGACAGATGAAGGGGCCCGAGCCGACACGTTGGCATTCGCAGTGGACACGCTCCTTACCCTCATGGCGCCCATGGTTCCGCATATCACCGCCGAGCTGTGGGAGCTACGCCACGGCGAGGGCTCGAGCGTTCACGACCAGGCGTGGCCCGTGGCCGACCCCGATCTGGTCAAGGTCGATACCGAGACCATGGTCGTCCAGGTCAACGGCAAGGTGCGCGACCGCCTGACCGTCGCCGCCGACATTGGTGAGGACGAGGCGGTTGGCTTGGCCCTCGACGTCCCCCAAGGTGCAGGATCAGCTTGCTGGCCGGGGCGTCAAACGGGTCATTGCCCGTCCTCCCAAGCTCGTCAACGTGGTCGTCTGACCGACCCGATCGTCCGAGCATGAGAAAGCTGCTGATCCTTGTCGTGCTCCTCGTTCTCATCGCGGGGGCCGCCGACACCGCCAGCCGCATCGCCATGCAGCACCAGCTCGAGCAGCGGATCGACGGCTACGTGCCCAGCGCGGCAGCCAAGGTCACCATCCACAGCTTTCCCTTCCTGCCCAAGGTTGCCGCGTCCGGCCGCGTGGACAAAATCACGGCCCACGCCCGACAGGTGAGCCAGGGGCCGTTCGTACTCGACCGGGTGGACGTCGCGGTGACGGGTGTACGGATAAACCGCCACCTCCTGATCAACGATCAGAAGCTGGAGATCGTCTCCATCAACACCGGAACCGTCACCGCGGACATGACCCAAGCCGACTTGGCCCACCTGCTCGGCGTGACCGTGATCCTTGGCGCGGGCACCGCCCAGGTCACCGAGGCCGGCGTAACGGTGGCCGGCCACATCTCGATCAGCAACGGCCGCATCCGCCTTGAGGCAGCCGGTCATCCCGTTTCAGTCGCGATTCCTACCCTGCCGATACTCCCTTGTCTGGCTGAGGTCAGGATCATTCCTGGTCACCTGGTCGGATCGTGCACCTTCCACGAGATTCCGGCGGCGTTGAAGGTCGCCCTCGAACAAAGCTGAGGGCAATCTCTCGTAGGTGCCCGGTGCGGGCGGAGGTGAGGTCCGGCTAAGCCGGCGCCGGCGGACCGATGCCGGCTAGTCCGAGGGGACTAGCCGGCCCACGGCTACTGAAGATCGAGTTCGGCCTTGAACTGCGGGTCGACCTTGTCGGGCGAGTACACCGGCACCGAGCCCGGCGGAACGAAGCCCAGCTGGGCGATCAGCCCGAGCAGGTCGGCGACGCCGTTGTGCACCGAAACCTTGCCGTCCTTGTTGAAGTGGAAGTACTCGAAGACGTCGAGGGTGACCGGGCGGCCGGTCGGGGGGGCGCCGAGGAAGGGGCCGTTGTTGGTGCCCTTTGCCACCATGATCCCGAAGGTGTCGGAACCGTCGCCGATCGGCGCCAGATAGTTGATCGTCGTGTGGAGGTCCGGCAGCGCAGTGCGGTACACCGTGATCGCGTCCTTGTGCCGGTCGACCCCGTTCGGGAAGCCCTCGCCGTAGTACTCGTTTTCGACGTAGTCCTTGGACACCAGTTCACTGTCGACGTAGATGTCACCGGTGTTCACACCGACATCGACCGCCCGGCGAACCGAGGCCAGCTTCTGCGCCACCGTCGTCGCCGCGGTCGGATGCAACGGGCGGGGGTTCTTCAGCAGCTCTTGGTACTTGGCGTTGAGCAATGCCGTGTTGAAGGAGGGGAAGGAGCCGGGCGGGAAGAAACCCATCTGGGTCAGCAACCCGATGTTGTCCGAGACGCCCCAGTGCTCGACCATCTTGCCGTCCTTCCAGCGGGCCGACTCCTCGATGTCGAGGGCGATCTTCTTCCCGGTGGGCGGTATGCCGAGGTACGGACCCGTGTTGGTTCCGGTCGTCTTGATGACGGCAAAGGTCTGCGTGCCGTCGTTGGTGGCGACGAGGGTGGTGGCCGTGGCGTGCAGGTCGGGGAACGCGGTGCGCAGCGCCGCAGTCAGGCCCTTGACGCCCGCTCGCATGCCCGGATAGCCGGGCCCGTAGTTCTGATGGTCGTCAACCGTGGGCGAGAGCAGCTCGTCCATCACCTGGAGACGACCCTGGTTGAGCCCCTCGGTGACGAGCCGTTCAAACCGGGCGATGTTCTCCTGCCCGAGCTTGGTACCCGCCGGATTCGGCGGCACGTAAAGCACCTTTGTCTCGGGGTGGCTATCGACGTTCGGCGCCGCGCTCTTGGCCGAGGACGTGCACCCGGCGAGCACCGTGGCTGCCACCGCAATCGCCACTGCACGCCGCTTCGTTACCTGCCGCTTTGCGGTTCCCATCGAGTGCCCCCTCGTGAACATTCGCGCGCAACTATCTACTCCGCGTCGAGACACTACACACATCGGCCTCGGCACGAACGACACAATTTTCTAGCGTTTCTAGCGGATTGAACCGACGAAAGCACGGAACGAGATCCTTTCGAATGGTCTTGCTCGGCTGTAACCGCCTTCGCGCCTGCGGGGTCGGAGAGGACATGAGTACCGCCGCGCCCGCGACCATGGCCGAGCGCATCGCTGCCGCTGCACAGCGATCCGGCGGCATCACCTTCCTCGGGGCCAACCCCGGGTCCGACCCCGGTTCGGCGAGCGAGGTCCCGTGGTCGCAGCTCTACGGCGATGCCCGGGACATGGCCGCCGCCCTCCAGGCTCGAGGCGTTCGCCCCGGCGACCACGTCGCCCTCCTTGGCCCCACGTCCCGCGGGCTCGTCACCGCCATTCAGGCCACCTGGCTAGCGGGGGCGACGGTCGTGGTGCTTCCGCTCCCGATGCGACTCGGCAGCTTCGACGAGTTCGTGAGCCAGACACGCGCCCGGGTCGTCAACGCCGACGCCTCGATCGTCGTGATGGACCCCGACCTGGCCGCCTTTCTCGAACCGGCGGCCGGAGACCCTCCACGGGTCCTGCTCACCGAACTCCGGGGCAGGGGAGACGACCTGGTGACTCCGCCGCCGGATCCCGATCGGCTGGCAGTTGTGCAGTTCACCAGCGGGTCCACGGCCGACCCCAAGGGCGTCATGCTCACCGATCGCCACATTCTCGCCAACCTCGACGGCGCCATGGCCGCGGCCCATTTCGATCCCGACTCCGACGTGGTGGTGTCGTGGCTGCCGCTCTACCACGACATGGGTCTGCTCGGGCTGTTGACCATCCCGATGATCACTGGCATCCCCATGGCCTTGGCCGGTCCCCAGGACTTCATGTCCGCGCCGGCCCGGTGGGTGGAATGGATGAGCCACTTCGGCGGGACGGCAACCGCCGGGCCCAACTTCTCCTACGCCCTGTCGGCGCGGGCCCTGCGCCGGCTCACCGGCCTCGACCTGTCCCCGTGGCGCATCGCGCTCAACGGCGCAGAGCCCGTGGACCCCGCCACCGTCGAGGCGTTCTGCGCCGCCGGCGAAGCCCATGGACTACACCGCGGCGCCGCGTTTCCCGCCTTTGGTATGGCGGAGGTGACGATCGCCGGGACGTTCCCCGAGCCCGGCAGCGGGTTGCGCACCGACGTCGTCGACCGACGGCTGCTCGAGTCCGACCGCTACGCCGCCCCCAGCCTCGAAGGGTCGGGCACCCGGGCGCTGGCGCTACTCGGTCGGCCCGTGGGCGACTTGGAGCTGCGAATCTGCGACCCTCAGTCCGGTGACCGCATGGCGGAGCGGGAAGTGGGCGAGCTACAGATCCGCGGGACCTCGGTGACCTCGGGGTATTACAAGCAACCCGAGGCGACAGCGGACGCGTTCGACGGTGAATGGCTGAAAACGGGCGACCTGGCGTACCTGGTCGACGGCGAGTTGGTCGTCTGCGGTCGCCTGAAGGACGTGATCATCGTCGGGGGTCGCAACGTCTTCCCAGAGGACGTCGAACGGGCCGCGGCGTCCGTCGAGGGCGTCCGGGCGGGCAATGTCATCGCGTTCGGCGTCGAAGGACGGCGGGGTCGTGAAGCCGTCATCGTGGTCGCCGAAACCAGAGCCGAAGATCCCCACCCGGTCCGCAAGGCCGTGGTGGCCAAGGTGTTGGACGCGGTCGGTTTGCCCCCCGAGGAAGTGATACTGGTCCCTCCGGGCAGCCTGCCGAAGACGTCGTCGGGCAAGCTGCAGCGGTCGTTGTGCCGGGCTCGCTACCTTGAGGCGAGTCTCACGCCGGTGTAGACAATCGGTCCATGGAGACTTGGGACGCCATTAGAGCCCGCCGCAACGTCCGGCAGTACGAAGACCGCCCCATCCCACCTGAGGACCTCGACCAGATTCTCGAAGCGGCCCGGCGCTCGCCGTCGTCGAGGAACTGGCAGCCCTGGGACTTCGTCGTCGTGACCGACCGTGAGCGCCTCCAGCAGTTGGCCAAGACCTGGATGGGTGGCGGCCACATCGCCCGTTCTGCCGCGACCATCGCCGTCGTGGCGCCGGTTCCAAAGGACGACTTCGAGCGGACCTGGACGCCCTATGACCTCGGCCAAGCCACGATGAACATCATGCTGGCTGCCACCGACCTCGGTATCGGCACCGGGCATTCCGCGGTGGGCGACCAGGCAGCTCGCTCGGGAGATCCTGGGTCTGCCCGAGGACCGCTACCTGGCGTACATGATCGGCCTGGGGTACCCCGCCGATCGACCGCTCACGCCGATCAAGAACCCCACTCGTCGCCCCTTCGACGAGGTCGTCCACCGCGACCACTGGTAGCCGGCCCGGCCAACCGCCCCGGCCCGGCCGCTCCTCCGCCGCGGCCCGGCCGCCTCGGCCCGCCGGCCGCCCCGGCGAGCACCGGCCAGTCGGTTAGGCCTGCTCGTCGCCTCGCAGGAAGCGTTCGAGTTCGGCCGCAATCTCGTCGCCTGACGGCAGGTCGGTCAAGTTGGTCAGATCGAACGCCGCGGTCTGCGTCTCGTCGTCGTCCTGCTGCTCCAGCTGGCGAACCATGGCGCTGTGCTCGCCGCTGCCCGCGATCAACTGGTTCAGTTGATCGAGGGTCGTCACCGCGGCGGCATGCAAGTCGGCCGTGTCGACGACGATGCCCGTCAGGTCGCCGAGCTTGTCGAGCAGCGCCTCGCTAGCGGTCGGAAACGGCATACCGGCCGCGTAGTGCGGGACCCGCGCCCAGATGCCGACCGCGGGCAACCCCGCTTCGGCGAACCCTCGCTCGAGGCTGGCTTGAATCCCGGCGGGCACATCGATACTCGAGGGGAGGTAACCGACCAGCTCCGCCAGCTCCTTCGTCGTCGCCGTCGACACCATGCGGATGGGCCGGGTGTGCGGCACCGGAGCAGGAAACGCCCCCAGCCCCACGACCATCTCGACCCCCAACCGGCAGGAGATCGAAATGACCTCTCGAGTGAACTGCTTCCAGCGCATGTCGGGTTCGGGACCGCTCAGGATGATGACGCTGTGGTCGCCGTTCTCACCCCGCCGCAGCGTGATCTCGGGCCACGTGAGGCTGGTGTTGACACCGTTCTCGACCCGCAGCACCGGCCGCCGCGCCCGCTGGTCGATCAAGGCGTCGCTGTCGAAGATGGCGAATTCCTCGGTCTCGATCCCCTGCAGCAGGGTCGAAACCGCCCCCGCCCCGCCCAGTCCCGCGTCGATCCATCCCTCCATGCCCAGGATCAGAATGGGACGGCGGAGCTGGTCCGGCCATCGGTCGACCTGAATCAGCTCCTCGTTGCCATCTGCCATAGACCAGTCACGGTAGCGCCCGCAGCGCGGAAGAAGGCACGGGGTACACGTGTTGCATACTCAGGCAGTAAGGATCGAGAGAGAAGGAAGAACCTGATGGACGTCACCGATGCCACATTCGAGGCCGCAGTACTGGATCGTTCGGCCGAGGTTCCCGTCGTCGTGGACCTGTGGGCGTCGTGGTGCGGGCCCTGCCGGACGCTTGGTCCGGTGCTGGAGAAGGTGATCGGGGAGACCGGAGGTGCGGTCGAGCTGGCCAAGGTCGATGTCGACGCCAACCCCCGCGTCGCCGCGACCTTCCAGGTGTCGTCGATTCCGGCCGTATTCGCCCTGAAGGATCGCAAGGTTGTCGACCGCTTCATCGGCGCCCTCCCCGAGACCGCCGTCCGCGAGTTCGTCGGCTCCCTCGTCACGGCGCCGAGCGAGCTCGAGCAACTGCTCGCCGCGGGTGACGAGGATTCGCTGCGAAAGGCCCTCGAGCTGGCTCCGGCCGACGACGCCACGGTCACGGCCCTGGCGCAGTTCCTGGTCGGGCGGGGCGGCGAGGGCGACCGCGAGGAGACCCTCACCCTCCTGGCCCGGATTCCCGAGACGGCCGAGGTGCGCCGAATCGCCGCCCTGGCCCGGGTGGGCGACGAGGCCGCCGAGCCGTCGGAGGACATCGCCCAGAAGCTCGACACCCTGCTCGAGCAGGTGAAAGCCGACGAAGCGGCGCGCCAGGAGTTCCTCGACCTGCTCGAGGTCCTCGGCCCGGAGGACCCTCGTACCTCGCAGTACCGCAAGGCGCTCTCCGTCCGGCTCTACTAGGGCGCCGCCGGCGTGCGTCTCGGCGACCGGCACTACGACCTCACCAGCCGGACGCTGGTGATGGGCATCCTCAATCGCACGCCGGACTCGTTCTATGACCGGGGCTCGTATTGGGATCTGGACGGCTTCTTCCGCCGCGCCGAGCGCCTGGTCGCCGAGGGCGCGGACCTGCTCGATATTGGGGGGGTAAAGGCCGGTCCCGGCCCTGAAGTGACCGAGGCGGAGGAACTCGACCGTGTCGTGGAAGCGATAGCCGCCCTCCACGAACGCTTCGAAACGCCGCTCTCGGTTGACACCTGGCGTGCGTCGGTGGCCCGCGCCGCCTACCGCGTGGGTGCGGTGGTGGGCAATGACATCAGTGGCTTCGCCGATCCTGACTATCTGCCCGCGGCAGCCGAGGCAGGGGCCACGGTCGTCGCGACCCACATCCGGCTGGCGCCACGCGTGGCCGACCCGGACCCGCACTACGACGACGTGGTGGCCGAGGTGGGGGAGTTCCTGGCCGAGCGGGCCCGCCGCGCCGAGGACGCGGGGGTCAGCCCCGACCGCATCGTCCTCGACGCCGGCCTCGACCTGGGCAAGACGGCCGCGCACTCGTTGACCTTGCTGCGGGCGTCGGATCGGCTGGTCGCTCAGGGTTACCCAGTGCTGTTGTCGGCATCCAACAAGACCTTTCTCGGCAAGGTCCTCGACCTGGAGATCGATCAGCGCCACACCGCGTCGCTCGCGGCCGCAGCACTCGGTGTGACCCTCGGATGCCGGATCGTTCGGGCCCACGACGTGCTCGGGACCCGCCGGGTCTGCGACGTCATCGCCGCCATCTTGGAGGCAGCACCCGATCGCGACGACATCGTGACCGAAATGGTGCCCCGGTGACCGGTCTCGGTTGGTCGCCCGCCGGGGGGGAAGGAGCCATGGCGCATGGCTGAACCGGTCGCCTGGTTGGTCGATGGTGACGATGTCACCTTGGTCGGCAACGAGGTACGCCGACTGGTGGGCGAACTGGCGGGCGACCACGCCGACCTTTCGGTTGAGGACTTCTGGGGTGACGACGTCGATGTCGATGCCGTCACCGGCGCCTGCGTGACGCCGCCCTTCCTGGTCGACCGTCGGGTCGTGGTCCTCCGGGACGCGGGGAAGTTCTCGACCGAGCAACTGGCACCCCTGCTCGGCTACCTCGACGACCCCATGGCGACCACCGCCTTGGTCGTCGCCGCGGGTGGCGGCCGGCTGTCGCAGAAGCTGGTCGCCGCCATCAAGAAGGTCGGCCACGTGATCTCGACCGGCGCCGGCCGAGACACCCGGAGTTGGGTCGAGAATCAGCTCCGCCAGGCGCCCCTGCGGGTCGAGCCAGCCGCCCGGGCGGCCATGGCCGAACATCTGGGTCAGGATCTGGGTCGGCTACCGACGCTGATCGACACCCTGGTGGCGGTGCACGGCGAGGGAGCGTCGATCGGGCTCGACGACGTCACGCCGTACCTGGGTGAGGCCGGTTCGGTACAGCCGTGGGACCTGACCGACGCCATCGACCGGGGTGAGGCCGAGGCGGCACTCACCGCCCTCCACCGCCTGCTCGAGGCGGGGGACCGTCATCCCCTCGTCGTGCTGTCGATCCTGCACCGTCATGTGGCCCCCGTCGTCGCCCTCGATGGCTCCGGAGCGACCAGCGAGGGTCAGGCGGCGATGGTGATGGGCATCGAAGCGGGCCGCAGCACCTTCCCTGCCAAGAAGGCGCTGGCCACCTTGCGCCGGTGGGGTTCCGACGGAGCCGCCCGGGCCATCCAGCTCATCGCCGACGCCGACCTCGACCTGCGGGGCGAGTCGACCTGGCCCCCTGAGGCCGTCCTCGAGGTCCTCGTGGGCCGGCTGTGCCGAATCGCTCCCCGCAGCGCCAGCGGCCGCCCGACCACAGGCGCCGGCCGCCGCTGAGACACCCGACCCGGACGGCCTTGGACGTAGGGCGGCCGCAGACGAGGCGCCTGGACGCCCGACGGCGGCCTGACGTAGGCGGCCGCTACGTAGGCGGCCTGCCCGGTACGGGCCGGTCCGCCCCGAGTCTGGTATGGGTTTGAGGCTTTGGTAGGGGTTTGCTACCCCGTAGCGGTAACAGATCCCTACCAGAGCCTCAAACCCGTACCAGAGTGCCTAAGCGGTGGTGAACACGATGTCCTGGTAGCGGGTCCAGGCGCCGTTGGTCTCGGTGAGCAGGGTGGCGTAGAGGGTCGTCCCGGCCGGGAGTGACGAAACACTGAAACTCGATGTCGACGCCGGGAGGACCCCCGAGTTCACCAGGTCGCTGCCGTGTTTGGTCGTCCCCACGACCAGGACATACCCCTGCGCCTGGGCAATCGTCGACCAGCTGACGATGAGGGACCGGGCGACGTTCGCCTGGCCGTTGAGGGGATTGGTGAAGGTCGCCAGCCCCGGTGCCGCGGTGAAGGTGATGTCCTGGTAGAGCGTCCAGGCGCCGTTGGTCTCGGTGAGCAGGGTGGCGTAGAGGGTGCGGTTGGTCGGGAGTGCGGGCACGTTGATCGAGGTCTGCGTGGCGGAAAGAACCCCCGAGTTGAACAGGTCCGTGCCGTGTTGGGTGGTGCCGATGACGAGGATGTAGCCCTGGCCGGCCGGCGCGGTCGCCCACGTGAAGGCCCGGGTGGTGTCGACGCTGCTTTGTGCGTTGAGGGGGTAGGTGAAGGTGGCCGATGTGGCCGCGGCGGTGAAGGTGATGTCCTGGTAGAGCGTCCAGGCGCCGTTGGTCTCGGTGAGCAGGGTGGCGTAGAGGGTGCGGCCGGAGGGGAGTGCCGGCACGCTGATCGAGGTCTGCGTGGCGGGAAGAATGCCCGAGTTGAACAGGTCCGTGCCGTGTTGGGTGGTGCCGATGACGAGGATGTAGCCCTGGCCGGCCGGCGCGGTCGTCCACGTGAAGGCCCGGGTGGTGTCGACGCCGCTCTGTCCGTCGAGGGGGTAGGTCAGGAATCCCCGGTCGGGTGCGCCTTGGCCGGTGAGGGTGGCGCTGTGGGGGCTGCCGGTGGCGTTGTCGGTGATGGCGATGGTGGCGGTGCGGGTGCCGGTGGCGGTGGGGGTGAAGGCGACGGCGATGGTGCAGGTGGCGCCGGGTGCGATGGTGGCGCCGGTGGGTGGCGCTGTGGGGGCTGCCGGTGGCGTTGTCGGTGATGGCGATGGTGGCGGTGCGGGTGCCGGTGGCGGTGGGGGTGAAGGCGACCGCGATGGTGCAGTTGGCGCCGGGGGCGATGGTGGCGCCGGTGCAGTGGTCGCTGGTGGTGGTGTAGTCGCCGGGGGTGGTGCCGCCTCGGGTGACGGTGGAGATGGTGAGGTTGGCGCCGCCGGTGTTGGTCATGGTGAGGGTTTGGGCGGCGCTGGTGGTGCCCACGGTTTGGGCGGTGAAGCTGAGCGATGTGGGAGTGAGGGAGGCGGCGGGCGGTTGGGTGGCGCCTTGGCCGGTGCCGGTGAGGGTGGCGCTGTGGGGGCTGCCGGTGGCGTTGTCGGTGATGGCGATGGTGGCGGTGCGGGTGCCGGTGGCGGTGGGGGTGAAGGCGACGGCGATGGTGCAGTTGGCGCCGGGGGCGATGGTGGCGCCGGTGCAGTGGTCGCTGGTGGTGGTGTAGTCGCCGGGGGTGGTGCCGCCTCGGGTGACGGCGGAGATGGTGAGGTTGGCGCCGCCGGTGTTGGTCATGGTGAGGGTTTGGGCGGCGCTGGTGGTGCCCACGGTTTGGGCGGTGAAGCTGAGCGATGTGGGAGTGAGGGAGGCGGCGGGCGGTTGGGTGGCGCCTTGGCCGGTGCCGGTGAGGGTGGCGCTGTGGGGGCTGCCGGTGGCGTTGTCGGTGATGGCGATGGTGGCGGTGCGGGTGCCGGTGGCGGTGGGGGTGAAGGCGACGGCGATGGTGCAGTTGGCGCCGGGGGCGATGGTGGCGCCGGTGCAGTGGTCGCTGGTGGTGGTGTAGTCGCCGGGGGTGGTGCCGCCTCGGGTGACGGTGGAGATGGTGAGGTTGGCGCCGCCGGTGTTGGTCATGGTGAGGGTTTGGGCGGCGCTGGTGGTGCCCACGGTTTGGGCGGTGAAGCTGAGCGATGTGGGAGTGAGGGAGGCGGCGGGCGGCTGGTTGACGGTCGTCACGTCGACGGAGTCGTTCTGGTCCAGGCACGAGGTCATCGATTCGCCCAGGTTGTTGCGGTCGCCGGAATAGGTGGCCCGCCAGCGGTACGTGCCCGTCGCCGTGGGGGTGTAACTGGCCGAGGTATAGGCGCCGTTGCCGGCCACCGCGACGTTCGACGTGAAGATCGCCTGCGAGCAGAAGGTGTCCCCTGGGCCGCTCAGCGAGATACTGATGGTGCCCGTGGGATTGAAGCCTCCCGCGAGCGTGGCGACACCGTGGATGGTCCCTCCGGACGGCGCGGGGGCCGTGACCGACAAAACGGTGCTGGCGCCTTGGACCATGACCGCCCCGTTCGGGTCGGTACACGACGTCGGCCCGACCACGTTGTTGTTGGCATCGCCGTTGTAGGTGGACGTCCAGTGGTAGCTGCCAGCCGACGCCGTCGTGTACCGGGCGGAGTTCATGGACGTCCCCGACACCGCCACCGTCGAGGTGAAGATCACCGACGAGCAGGCGGTGTCACCAGGGCCGTACAGCCGAAACGAAATCGTTCCAGTGGGTCCCGTCCCGCCCGAAAGATTGGAGTTGGCGAAGATCTGCAACCCAATCGAGGTGGAGCCCGACGCAGTGATGCTCAGGCCGGGCGTGCCCTTGGCCGCGGCTGAAAAGGGGTTGAACAAGAGCAACAAAGACGCCGCCAGAGCCATCACCTGCATTGCACCTGTGTCGGCGCAAGCGGTGCCCGGTTAAGAGAAATTTAGGCTTCGTCGTCCGTCGCTGCGGTCTGCAATGCGCCAACCCGGCGCATAAGGGACGATTTCCGGTTGGCGGCCTGGTTCTTGTGGATGATTCCCTGCGAAGCCGCCTTGTCCAGGCGTTTGACCGCCAGTCGGAGGCTCTCGACGGTGTCCTCGGTCGTGGGATCAACCTCGGCGCTGGTGATGGCGCGCTTGATGCGGGTCTTCATCTCCGACTTGGCGGACTTGTTGCGCAGACGGCGCTTCTCGTTCTGCCGATTGCGCTTGATCTGGCTCTTGATATTGGCCACGGTTTTAGACGACTCCACGTACAGGGGGAACCCGGTCAGGGTAGCAGGAGGGACCCGATACTCTCACCCGCGCTGCCCATGAACGCCCTTGAACGCCCGTGACTGATCAATCGCTCATCCGCAACCTGGCCATTGTGGCCCACGTCGACCACGGCAAGTCCACGCTCTCGGACCGGATCCTGGAGCTGACCGGCGCCGTCGACCCCCGCGACATGCGCGAGCAGTACCTCGACTCGATGGACATCGAACGCGAGCGGGGTATCACGATCAAGGCCCAGAACGTCCGGGTCAACTGGAAGGCCTACACGATCCACCTGATCGACACGCCGGGCCACGTCGACTTCGGCTACGAGGTCAGCCGCAGCCTGGCGGCGTGCGAGGGGGTGGTGCTGCTCGTCGACGCCGCCCAGGGGATCGAGGCCCAGACGCTCGCCAACTGCTACCTCGCCCTGGAGAACAACCTCGAGATCGTCGCCGCCCTCAACAAGATCGACCTTCCCGCCGCCGACCCGGACCGCTACGCCGGCGAGATCGAAAATCTGCTCGGCATCCCGGCCGAGCAGATCCTGCGCCTGTCCGCCAAGACCGGCGAGGGCGTCGCGGCCCTCCTGGACGCAGTGTGCCAGCGGATTCCCGCCCCCAAGGGCGATCCCGACGCGCCCTTGGAAGGGCTGATCTTCGACTCGTACTACGACCAGTACCGCGGTGTGGTCAGTGCCGTGCGCATCGTCAACGGGACCCTGAACGCCGGAGCCCGGCTGCGCTTCATGCAGGCCAAGGCCACCCATGACATGGAGGAGATCGGGGTCCGCCTGCCGACGCCTACCCCGACCGCGACGCTGCAGGCCGGTGAGGTGGGGTACCTGATCGCGGGGATCAAGGACGTCGCCGAGGCCCGCAGCGGCGAGACCGTGACCGAGGCGTCGCGCCCCGCCAACGAACCCCTCCACGGCTACCGCGACCCCAAACCCATGGTCTTTTGCGGGCTGTTCCCCGTCGATGGCGACGATTTCTCCAACCTGCGCGAGGCACTCGAGAAGCTCAAGCTCAACGACGCCAGCGTCACCTACGAGCCCGAGACCTCCGGGGCCCTCGGCTTCGGGTTCCGGTGCGGCTTCCTCGGCCTGTTGCACATGGAGATCGTGCGGGAGCGCCTGGAGCGCGAGTTCGACCTGGAGCTGATCGCCACCGCCCCGAGTGTGGAGTACCTGGCCCATCTGACCGACGGCACGACCAGAGAGGTCGACAACCCCGCCGCCATGCCGCCGTCCAATCAGATCGACTATGTCGAAGAGCCGTTCCTCAACGTGACCATCATCCTGCCGGCCGAGTACACCGGCTCGATCATGGAGCTGGCGCAGAGCCGCCGCGGCGAGCAGACGCGCATCGAGTACCTGTCGCCCGAACGGCTGGAACTCGTCTACCGCATCCCGCTGGCCGAGGTGGTCGTGGACTTCTTCGACGCCTTGAAGAGCCGGACCAAGGGCTACGCCAGCCTCGACTACGAACCGGCGGGTTACGAACGCAGCGACCTGGCCAAGATCGACATCATGTTGAACGGCGTCCCCGTCGACGCCTTCTCGGCCATCGTGCACCGCAAGGAGGCGGCGGAGTACGGGCGGCGAATGACCGAGAAGTTACGCCAGTTGATTCCCCGCCAGATGTTCGACGTGCCCATCCAGGCGGCGGTCGGGGGCAAGGTCGTGGCCCGGGAAACGGTCAAGGCCAAACGCAAGGACGTGCTGGCCAAGTGCTACGGCGGCGACATCACCCGCAAGCGCAAGCTGCTGGAGAAGCAGAAAGAGGGAAAGAAGCGGATGAAGAACATCGGCCGGGTGGAGGTGCCCCAGGAGGCGTTCATCCAGGCCCTCCGTCTCGAGGAATAGCGCCGCCGCATCCCGCCCCGAAACCTGACCGGTACACTCGCCAATCGTGACCGATCATCTGGTTGCCGCTCACGGCGGCACACTCATCGACTTGTATGTGTCAGCGGATCGCGTCAGCGAGTTGAAGGCGGCTTCGCGCGATTGGCCGTCGTGGGATCTGACCCCCCGCCAGCAGTGCGATTTGGAGTTGCTGGCCAACGGCGGGTTCTCGCCGCTCACCGGATTCATGGGTCGGGCCGACTACGAGTCGGTGTGCGAGTCGATGCGCCTGGCCGACGGGACACTGTGGCCGATCCCGGTCACGTTGGATCTGCCGGAGGAGTTCGTGGCCGCCCATGGGGTGGGGGCCGGGACCACGTTGGCGTTGCGCGACGGCGAGGGCGTGATGTTGGCCGCCGTCAAGGTGTCGGAGGTCTGGCAGCCCGACCGCCAGAACGAGGTGGAGGCGGTGTACGGCACCGGGGACGGGACTCACCCAGGCGTGGCGCACGTCTTGAGCCGGTCGCATCCGGTCTATGTGGCGGGGACGGTGGAGGCGGTGCAGGCCCCGGCCCACTACGACTTCAAGGATCTGCGGTTGACGCCGACGGAGCTGCGGGCCGAGTTCGCCCGGTTGGGGTGGCGCCAGGTGGTGGCGTTCCAGACCCGAAACCCCATGCACCGGGCCCATGTGGAACTGACCCGGCGGGCGGCGGCGGAGTTGGAGGCCAATCTGCTGATCCATCCCAGTGTGGGGATGACGAAGCCGGGCGACGTGGACCATTACACCCGGGTGCGGTGCTACCAGGCGGTGCTCAACAGTTACCCGATGCACACCGCCCAGTTGTCGTTGCTGCCGTTGGCCATGCGGATGGGCGGGCCCCGGGAGGCGGTGTGGCACGCCATCATCCGGAAGAACTACGGATGCACCCACCTGATCGTGGGCCGCGATCACGCCGGGCCGGGCAACGACGCCAACGGCAAGCCGTTCTACGGCCCCTACGACGCCCAGGAGTTGCTGGCCGCCCATGAAGGCGAGCTAGGGGTGGCCATGGTGCCGTTCCAGATGATGGTGTACGTGGCCGACTTGGACCAGTACCAGCCCGAGGACGAGGTGGCCTTCGGGGCCCACGTGCTCAACATCTCGGGCACCGACCTGCGCCGCCGGCTCAACGAGGGCCGGGAGATCCCGTCCTGGTTCACCTACCCCGACGTGGCCGCCGAGCTGCGCCGCAGCTACCCGCCCCGGCACCAGCAGGGGTTCACGGTCTTCTTCACCGGCCTGTCAGGGTCGGGCAAGTCGACCATCGCCAACGTGCTGCTCACCAAGTTCCTGGAGGTCGGGGGTCGTCCGGTGACCATCTTGGACGGCGACATGGTCCGCAAACACCTGTCGTCGGAGCTGGGCTTCTCCAAGGAACACCGCGACATCAACATCCGCCGCATCGGCTACGTGGCCTCGGAGATCACCAAGAACGGCGGCATCGCCATCTGCGCCCCCATCGCCCCCTACGAATCGGTCCGCCAAGAAGTCCGCAACATGGTGGCCCCCGAGGGCGGCTTCATCCTGGTCCACGTCGACACCCCCCTCGAGGTCTGCGAAGCGCGGGACCGCAAAGGCCTCTACGCCAAGGCCCGGGCGGGCATCATCAAGGAGTTCACCGGCATCTCCGACCCCTACGAAGCGCCCACCGACGCCGAGGTCGTGATCGACACCACCGCCGTCAGCGCCGAGGAAGCCGCCCAGCAAATCATCCTCCACCTCGAGCGCGAAGGCTACGTCGGCAGCAACGGCGACTCCTAGAAGCCATCGGGGAAGAAGCCATCGGGGAAAAGGCCTCGCCCGGCGGCATGGGGCCGTGGCCGGGGGATGTTCGTCGACCGTGCGGCGCGATTGCCGTTGTCGGCGCCTTGGGCTCGGTATCCTTAGCCGCTACCGATGCTTGATGCCCGCAAGGCCGCGATCCTCCGTGTGGTGGTAGAGGAGTACATCGAGACGGCACAGCCGGTCGGCTCGGCGACGGTGGCGCGGGTTCCCGAGCTGGGGGTCTCGTCGGCCACGGTCCGAAACGAGATGGGCGTGCTCGAACGCGAGGGCTTCCTCGTGCAGCCCTACACCTCGGCCGGGCGCATCCCAACCGACAAGGGCTACCGGTTCTTCGTCGACTCCCTGTCGCGGCCGGGGTCGTTGGGTCCCATCCAGAGCCAGCAGGTCCGGGAATTCTTCGCCAACGCCCATGGCGAGCTGGAAACGATGCTCCACGACACCAGCCGGCTGCTCTCCAACCTCACGGACTGCGCCGCCGTCGTGGTCGCCCCCTCGCACGAGGTGGCGTCGATCTTGTCGATCCAGCTCCTCGCCCGCGGTCCCCGCAGCGCCCTGCTGGTGGTCGTGCTGTCCAACGCCGGGGTCGAGAAGCGATCCTTCGAGTTGTCCGACGAGGTCACCGACACCGAACTGGCGGCGGTGACCGCCCACCTGTCGCGCTTTTTGATCGGCACCGCCTTTGCCGCGGGCGCCGTCGTTCCTGTGCCCGCCACCGGCGATCCCGTCGTCGACAGCCTGACGCACATGGTCATGACCAGCCTGCACAGCGGCCCCGGCCATGTGCATGATTTGGAATCGGTGTTTGTCGGCGGCACGGCCCGGATGGCGTCGGCATTCGACGCCATCGGCACCATTCGCCAGGTCCTCACCATCTTGGAACAGCAGTTCGTGTTGGTCAGCCTGCTGCAGGACGTGCTCAACCGGGGGCTGTCGGTTGCCATCGGTACCGAGCACGGCGTCATTCCGCTGGCCGATTGTTCGGTGGTCGTGGCGCCGTACACCGTCGAGGGCGAACCGGCCGGAACCGTCGGCGTGCTCGGCCCGACGCGCATGCATTACGAGCAGGCGCTGGCCGCGGTGGCGGTCGTCAGCCAGCGGCTCGGCAAAGCGCTCACCGAGGGCTAAGCGCAGGGTTGCGGGCGCCCGCCACGTAGGATTAGGGGAGAATGGCCGTTACCGAAGACTTCTACGCGCTCCTCGGCGTGGGCCAGCAGGCCAACGAGGACGAGATCAAGAAGGCGTACCGCAAGTTGGCGCGCGAGCTGCATCCCGACGCCAACCCCGACGACCCGACGGCCGAAGAACGCTTCAAGGCCGTGACCCTCGCCTACGAGACGCTCCGCGACCCGGAGCGCCGCCGCCGCTACGACATGTTCGGACCCGAGGCGATCCGGGGGACCGGGGCCGGCGGCGCCGGTCCGGGCGATCCCTTCGCCGGATTCGGGGCGACCGGTCTGGGCGACCTCTTCGACGCCTTCTTCGGTGGTGCCAGCCCCTTCGGCGCCGGCGCCGGCGCGGGCGGTGCTCGCCGGGGCGGCCGGCCCGGGCCGCCCCAGGGGGAGGACAGCGAGGCGGTGCTCGACCTTGACTTCGCCGACGCCGTGTTCGGCGTCGAGCAGGAGATCTCGGTGCGCATCCCCGTGCCGTGCTCGGTGTGCGACGCCACCGGGGCTCGTCCGGGCACCAGCCCCGTGACGTGCACCAACTGTGGCGGCACCGGCGAGCTGCGCCGGGTGCGCCAGTCGATCCTCGGCCAGATGGTGACCGCCAGCCCCTGTACCCGCTGCGGCGGCACGGGCCAGGAGATCGCCAGTCCGTGTGCCGAGTGCCGCGGCCAGGGCCGGCGCAACGAAGAGCGGACCTTCATGGTCGAGGTGCCCGCCGGGGTCGACAACGGCTCCACCCTCCGCCTGCCCGGGCGCGGTGCCGCCGGACCGCGGGGCGGTCCCCCGGGCGACTTGTTCGTACACCTCCGGGTGCACGCCCATCCTCGTCTGCAGCGGTCGGGCAACGACCTGCACCACGAGCTCCACCTGGCGATGACCCAGGCGTCGCTCGGGGTGACGCTGCCGTTCGAGACCCTCGACGGCTCCGAGGAACTCACGTTCTCCCCCGGAACGCAGACCGGCCAGGTCATCCGCCTTCGGGGTCGGGGCGTGCCGGTGCTCCAGGGCCGGGGCCGGGGCGACCTCTTGATCACGGTGGTGGTGGACGTGCCGACCGAGCTGACCAAGGAGCAGGAGGAGTTGCTGCGCAACCTGGCGGCCCAGCGCGAGGAGACGGTGGCGCCCCAGGAGGCGGGACTGTTCTCCAAGATCCGCCACGCCTTCAAATAGGGCTGCGGCCCACGTTTTCGTAACCGACCTGGATCGCCCCGAGCTGGGTCGCGACGACGTGCACCACCTGGCCCGGGTGTTGCGGCTCAGTGCCGGGGAGGCGGTGACGGCATCGGACGGAGCCGGGCGGTGGCGTCGCTGCCTGTTCGCCGACGGTGCCCGGCTGGAGGCGGTGGGTGACATCGAGGTCGTGGCCCGGCCCACCCCACCGGTGGCGGTGGCGTTTGCCCTGACCAAGGGAGAGCGGCCCGAGTGGACCGTCCAGAAGCTGGCCGAAACCGGTGTCGACCGCATCGTCCCCATGACGTCCGCCCGCACCGTCGTGCGCTGGGAGGCGGAGAAGGCGTCTCGCCAGGTCGCCCGGTTGCGCACGGTGGCGCACGCCGCGGCCATGCAGAGCCGCCAGGTGTGGCTGCCGGTGGTCGAAGAGGTGCAGCCCTTTGCGAGCCTCGCGACTCCAGGCGCGGCGCTGGCCCAGATGGGCGGCGACCCGCCCAGGCTCGATCACCCGTTCATCCTGGTCGGCCCCGAGGGAGGGTGGGATGACGCAGAGCTGGCGCTCGGCCTACCGGTCGTCACGCTCGGACCGACGGTGTTGCGGTCGGAGACGGCGGCGATGGCCGCGGGAGTTCTGCTCGCCGGCCTGCGGGCGGGCCTCATCGGGAACGTGACGTGACTGATTTCGGGGTGTACGTGCACATTCCGTTCTGCCGGCGCCGCTGCGACTACTGCGCCTTTGCCACCTGGACCGATCGCCACGACCTGATGGGGGACTATGTCGCCGGATGTCGCGCGGAGGTGGTCCAGTCCGACCTGCCCCCCGCCACCTCGGTCTTCTTCGGCGGCGGCACCCCGTCGCTGGTACCGAGCGCGTTGCTCGTCTCGATACTCGACGTGATCAACCGCCGGCCCGGGGCCGAAGTCACCGTCGAATGCAATCCCGAGACGGTGACGCCCGCCCTGCTGGCCGACTACCGCCACGGCGGGGTCAACCGCCTGTCGTTCGGAGTCCAGTCGACTGGCGCCCCACGTGCTGGCGGCGCTCGGCCGTGACCACGACCCCGACACCGTCGAGCGGGCCGTTCGCTGGGCTCGGGCCGAGGGGTTCGAGTCCGTCAACGTCGACCTGATCTTCGGGGGAGTGGGCGAGTCCCTCGCCGACTGGGCCGCCACGGTGGAGGCGGCCTTGGCACTCGGGCCGGAACACATCAGCGCCTATGCACTCACCGTCGAAGCGGGCACGCCCCTCGCCCGTGACCGGCACCGGTGGCCCGACGACGACGACCAGGCGGACAAGTACCTCCTGGCCGACGAGCGCCTCGAGGCCTCGGGCCTGCACTGGTACGAGATCTCCAACTGGGCTCGGCCGGGGCAGGAGTGTCGCCACAACCGGCTGTACTGGGCCCAGGGTGACTACCGGGGGATCGGGTGCTCCGCCCACTCACACCAAGGCGGCCGGCGGTGGTGGAACGTGCGCACCCCTGAGCGCTACCTCGAACTGCTCGGTTCGGGTCGCTCTCCGGTCGGCGGCGAGGAGCTGCTCGATCGCGCCACCCGGGAGTTGGAGCGCCGGCAGCTGGCCCTGCGCACCCGAGACGGCGTCGACGCCGAATGTCTGCCCCCGCTCGATGGATTGGTAGCTCGTCGTGGCCAACGGGCGGTGCTGACGGTGCGAGGCAGGCTCCTGGCCAACGAGGTGTCCGCCCAGCTCCGAGTGGGCTGCGGGGACTAGAGGGTCGGGCCCTTGCGGCCCGGTTTGGTGAGGAACCACTGCGCCGTCAGGAGCCCGACGAGAGTCACGAATCCGATGGCGCTCAGGATCGGAAAGAAGGCACCGATGCTTCCGCTCTGGGCGGCGGACGCCAGCGGCAGGGTCACCGGAGCGGGTGCGGGCGCCGGGATGGGCGGAAGCGTGGTCGACGTCGTCGATGTCGAGGTGGTGCTGGACGAGGTGGTGGTTCCCGCGACCCGTGGCCGCGTCGTGGCGGTGGACCGCCTGGTCGTCGGCGTGGTGGCGACCGACGAACTCGACGGCGGCGCCGTGACCTGGGTGGTGACGGTCGATACCTGCGCCGTTCGGGAGGCGATGAGCTCAGGCGAAGCCGCCGGGGCGGACCAGTCGAGGGGTGCGAACATCAGCCCGATGGCGACGGCCATCAAGAGTCCGATGATCACACGGACGACGGCCCGGCCCATAGCGGCAGTCTGTCATGTGGGTCGGTGGGGGTGGATGACGACCGCCGCGGCGGCCCGGCGCAGGACGTGCAGCGCATCGCATCGCGCCCCGTCGGGTTCGACTCGCAGCGAGACGGCCGCTGGTATCCGGTCGACCAGGTGGGCGGGCCGCGGAACCGCTTGCCGGGGCCCAGGAGTCCCACACCCAGACCTCGCCCGTCGTGGGCCGCAGCAGGGCCGGGAGGGCCAGTCGGCACTGCCATCGACCGAGGACGAGCACATCGCCGGGCTCTCCGATCCGGAAGCGCCCCGAGGGGGTCGCCACGACGCCGCCGGGGCGGGGAAGGGGGCCGCAGCCCAGATCGACTGGCGGGCAGCCATGGACATCGACTCGATGTCCCGCCCGAACAAGCGCCAGGGCGGCGATCACCGTTGACGCGGCCATGGCCACAGGAACCGCCCGCGGTCGTCGCCGAGGGCGTCGGCTCGACCGCCAGGCGCGTGGCCAGTTCACGGGCGGATGGTCCGCCGCGGCCGGTACGGGCCGCCGCGGCCAGGATCCGAGACCTGCTGGCGTCGGTGGCCGTCGATGTTGCGAGCAGGATGGCGGCCAGGGCGACGACGTCACCGGCGGCATCGTCGCCATGGGGCTCGGTGTCGACGGCCGCCCGGCCGAAGCTGCACAGGACCGGCCGGCCCGCGGCGTCGACGAGGATGTGATCGGGGCAGAGGGCCCGATGAACCACGCCGAGGTCATGCAGGTCCGCCAGGGTGGTGGCGAGCGCCACCTTGATCCCGACCGTGGCCGCGGCGAGCGGTTCGGCGTCCACCAACCGCAGCGTCACTGCGTCGCGCTCGGCACGCAGCATTTCCACCACACCGGGGTGACGGGCGACCGCCAGGACCCGGGCTTCGTGTTGCAGGCGAGTCGTTTCCTCGGCCGACTCGGCTCGCTTGCGAAACTCGCCCGCCGCTCGGTCGACTTCGATGATCATGGGTGCGAGACAATCGCGGTGACATGCGCCTCGTGATCGCCACCTGCTCGGTGGATTATCAGGGCCGACTCACGGCTCATCTCCCCATGGCCACCCGGCTGTTGATGGTGAAGGCCGACGGCTCCGTCTCGATCCATGCCGACGACCGGGCGTATAAGCCGCTCAACTGGATGAGCCCGCCGTGCCAGCTGCACGAGGAGGAGGGCCGTTGGGTGGTGGTCAACCAGCGCGGTGAGACCCTCACCATCACCATCGAAGCGGTGCTGTCCGACCAGTCCGCCGATCTCGGCGTCGATCCAGGTCTCAGCAAAGACGGTGTGGAGGCGCACCTGCAGGAGCTCCTGGCGGCGCGACCCGACGTGTTGGCTGAGGGCCTGCGACTGGTCACGCGGGAGTTCCCGACCGACATCGGCCCCGTCGACCTGCTGTGCCGCGACGCCAACGGGGCCGCGGTGGCGGTGGAAATCAAGCGGCGGGGCGACATCGACGGTGTCGAGCAGCTGGCCCGGTATCTGGAGCGGCTCGACCTCGATGGCCGGCTCCGCCCGGTCCGCGGCATTCTGGCGGCCCAGCAGGTCAGGCCCCAGGCCCGGGTCCTGGCGGCCGCCCGGGGCATCACCTGCGTCGAGGTCGACTACGACCGGCTGCGGGGCGAGAGCCTGGGTGACCTGACCTTGTTCTGAGCCGGTCACGGTGCCAGGCAGCCCAGTGATCCGGGCACGACGGGCACCAAGGCGGGCCGGCGGTCCGCCACGGGCAGCCGCGACAGCAGGTCGTCCAGGGCGGCGACCAGCGGGAGGACGGTCTCGGTCGGGAGCAGCCGCCTTGGTGCGCCCGCCAGGTCCGGCAACTCGACGGCCACCGCCGGGAGGCCACAGATCCGACTCGGCCCCGCCAGTCCGTGCCGAACCGCCGGTTGGATGCGGGCCGGGTCGACCCCCAGGTTGAGCAGGTCATCGACGGCCTGAGCCAGGCGGCGGGTGCCATTGGCCCCCGAGGCGCCCACGACGACCACGATGTCGGCGACGCCGGCGCTGCGCCGGGCCATGTGGTTGCGCTCCTCGACATCGCATGACCCCGAGTCGGCCTCACCCTCGAAATCCCCGGTGATATCGGCGACGACCACCTCGAAGAGGGCGGACAGCAGCATCAGGAGTTGGTCGAAGGCGCTCGGGCAGATCGCGGTCCAGTGCCCGGGGCGCCGGAGGCCGGGCAGGAGCCGGAATCCCGATCGAGGGACGGTGTGCGTGCGGACATCCGCGGCCGTGATCTGGTGGTAGCGGCCCCGCTCGACCAGTTGCAGCAGCCCGCGGGCCGGATCCTCCAGCCCGTGCAGGAATGCCTGGTCGCCGTTGCGGGCGAAGTCCGCCAGCAGGACCCGCCGCCCGACCGCGGCCCGCCGCCCGGCTGAGGGGGGAGCAGCCGGGCGGCCAGGGGCCGGGGAGCGGGAAGCGAATGTCTGGGCCAGCGCGGCCGCGATTGACGAGGCACCGGTCCCGCCGGGGCCGCACACCGCGAGCAGGCGGCGGTCCCCACTCGGACGGCACCTCGGGGACCGAAACGCCGAGGCCGGGCCCACGGTCAGCGGATCGTCAACCCGCGCCACGGGCGCCGCCCGCTCGGCGATCGCCGCCGCCAGTTCGGCCGGTGGCGAGTGGTGAGCAACCTCGATCACCGCAACGCCCAGGCCGACGGCCGTGGCGGCGAGGGCCCGATCGACACCAAAGGCAACCAGCGCCGAGTACCGGCGCCCCGATGTCAGGGCGCTCCATGCCCCTTCGTACGAGCCGCGGGTGACCACTTCGGCCGCCGGTGCGGCCCGGCGCACCCGTGTGACGACGCTGCCCTCCTTGTCGTCGACTACCAGCAGCACCGGGCGCGACGGGATCTGCGAAACCAGCTGCACGGCGACTCCTTCGAGTGATCGTGGTTGCCTCTCGATCCTCCCTATGCCACAGGCTCACCAATCGGCGAGACGTCGTAGACATGAAAGTGATCGAAACAGCTTCGTTCAGCCTGTAACGTGCTATAGTTTCCTCTCGTGAGCGAAGCGATCCATTGGATGGGGACGCGCGAGGCGTGTGAGCAGCTGGGCGTCACCCTTCGCACCCTCTACCGGTTCATCGACGAAGGCCAGCTCCCCGCGTACAAGATGGGCCGCGTCATCCGTTTGCAGGCCCCCGACATCGACGCCTTCATCGAGCGCATGCGCATCGCCCCGGGCAGCCTCGAGCACCTTTACCCCGAGCCGAAATCAGCCGCTGATCCCAAGTCGTCGACCGACGCCGCGTCCTGACCTCACCCAGGCGGGCCGCTGGTTTCGGGGCCCAGCAGGATGCAGCTTGCGACAGCCGACAGGCGCACCGTCGCGACCGACGACGTGAGCCGCACGACCGCGACGTCTTTTCCCAGATCCACAAGCGTTCCGGCCACTTCGGTCCCGTCGCCCAGTTGCAGCCGTAGCGAAGGGTGCTCGGCGACGACGGCCGCCAGCACCGCCGCCAGGTCGAGGCCCACGGCGGGCGCCCGGTCGTCGGCCACCGCGACCGGTGCCTCGACCGAGGTGATCGAGGCGGTGGGGATGAGGGCGATGCCTTCGGCCTGCTCCATCACGCACAGGGCGGCGGTCACCCGGCGCAGCCGGCCGGCATGGGTCCACCGGCCGCAGCGGATCGTGACCGCGGCGTCGCCCTCGGCCAGGCTCAACAGCACGCCGGCCATGGTCGACGACTCGGCGACCTGCTGGCGCAACCACCGCCGGCGGCTGCGCGACTGCGCCGATGCCTCCGCCAGGTCGTCGTCGGGCGAGCGGCCCGCCGAGGCCAACAGGGCGTCGATCTCGTCGGAGCCGGCCACAGCTGACCGTATCGGACCGAGCCCGGCGAGCGGTACGGTGAGCTCCCGATGGGTGCCGAGGAAGACTGCTTGTTCTGCCGGATCGTCCGGGGTGAGATCCCATCTGACGGCGTGCTGTCGACCGACAACACCTACGCCTTCCGCGACATCGAGCCGGCGGCGCCGGTGCACGTGCTGGTCGTGCCGAAGCGCCACATTGCCCATGCGGGCGACGTCGGACCCGACGACGGGCCGCTGTTGGCCGAGCTGCTGGGCGCGGCCCGCCAGGTGGCCGAACAGGAGGGCGTGGCGGAACGGGGCTACCGACTGGTGTTCAACGTGGGCGAGGACGCCCGCAACAGCGTCGCCCACCTCCATCTGCACGTTCTCGGCGGGCCGGCTGTTGGGGTGGCCTCCTGGCTGACCCCCGCGGTCGAAGCATCGCCGGGTGCGGGCCCCGGCGCGGTAGCCTGGATCGCTGAAAGTCGTGTCAACTCCCAGCACCGTCATCGTCCCGACCCACTTGATGGCCCACCTTGTGGGCCAGTTCAACGAAAACCTCCGTTTGGTCGAGGATGCCTTTCCCGGCGCCCGGATTATTGCCCGGGGCAACGAGTTCACGATCGACGGCGACGAGGCCGCGCTGGCGGAGCGTACCGTCGACGAGTTGCGGCTCCTGCTCGAGCGGGGACACCCCTTGGATGCCCAGGTGGTCCACCGCACCATCGACATGATCCGGGCGGACGAGCGCCCGTCGGAGGTGCTGACCGCCGAGGTGCTGCGGTCGGGGCGCGGGCGATCGGTGCGGCCCAAGACGAGTGGGCAGAAGCGTTATACCGATGCCATCGGGACCAACGTGATCACCTTCGGCATCGGCCCCGCGGGTACCGGCAAGAGCTACCTGGCGGTGGCGCTGGCGGTGCAGGCCCTTCAGGCCAAGGAAGTCGAGCGGATCATCCTGACCCGCCCGGCGGTCGAGGCGGGGGAGCGACTCGGGTTCCTGCCCGGGGATCTCATGGCCAAGATCGACCCCTACCTGCGGCCGTTGTATGACGCCCTCTACGACATGTTGGGTACCGAAGGGGGCCGCCGCCTGCTCGACGAGGGGACCGTCGAGGTGGCGCCGCTGGCGTACATGCGGGGCCGGACCCTCAACCACAGTTTCATCATTCTCGACGAGGCGCAGAACACCACGCCCGAGCAGATGAAGATGTTCCTCACCCGGATCGGGTTTGGGTCCAAGGTCGTGGTGACCGGCGACGATACCCAGATCGATGTGGCCGGCGGGCGCTCGGGGCTGGTCGGGTTGGAGAAGGTGCTGGCCGGCATCGACGGCCTGGCCTGGGTCCACCTGGGACGGCGCGACGTGGTGCGCCACCGCATCGTGCAAGACATCGTCAGCGCCTACGAGATGGCCACCGCAGCCAACGCCGCCGGCGCGGGTGCTGCTGGGGGGTCGGGTCCCGGCGGGGCCGGCGACGGTCAGCGTGGCGGACCGGTCGCCAGCGGCCGCGGCTAGACGCCCGGCCGGGGAAGGAACGACGAACGATGGCAATCGAAGTGTTCGTGGCGGACGAGCAGAACGACCAGCCGGTCGACACCATGCGCTGGGTCCGCCTGGCCGAGCTGGTGCTGCTCGACGAAGGGGTTCCGGGCGACGCCGAGCTGTCGATGCTGTTCGTCGACGAGGCCGCCATGACCGACCTCAACAAGCGGTTCTTAGGGAAGGACTCGCCCACCGACGTGCTGGCGTTTCCGATCGACGAGGAACCGGTCGAGGGTGGGCGCTCACCTGACTCGGGTGGGACCGGTCCTGGAGACACGTCCGAACCAAGCGATATGCCTACCGTGTTGGGTGACGTGGTTATCTGCCCCTCCGTGGCCCACCGCAATGCCCCCGAGCACGCCGGCACCTACGACGACGAGGTGGCGCTGCTGATCGTGCATGGCCTGCTGCATCTGCTGGGCATGGACCACGAGGACGACGACGAAGCCGAGGCCATGGAGGAGCGGGAGCAGGCGCTGCTGACCAAGTTCCACCGCCCGCCGCAGCCTGCGCCGACCGCGGCGGCCGAGCCCGTGGCCGTGTCGCCCGAGGCGCCCCCTGCGGCGCCCGACTCGTGATAGTCGGCGCTGGGGCCGCCGGGCACTGGAGCACCTCCGACCTATGGCTCCTGGTCGCGGTGGCGGCACTCATCGTCATGTCCGGGGTTCTCGCCCTGGCCGAAACCGGGCTGACCCGCATGAACCGCGTGAAAGCCATGGCCCTCCAGGATCAGAAGAAGCGGGGCGCGGTGGCCCTGCTCAAGCTGGTCGAGCACCCCGAGCGCACGCTGAACCCGGTGCTGTTCCTCCTGCTCCTCTGCAACACCGTGGCCGCGACGCTGGTCGGCGTCGTTGCCGCCCACCTCTTCGGCGCGCTCGGTGTCGCCGCCGCCACCGCCTTCGAAGTCGTCTTCATCTTCGTCTTCGCCGAGGCCATGCCCAAGACGTGGGCGGTGCAGCACTCCGAGCAAGCGGCCCTCGTCGCCGCCCCCTTCGTCGCCGCCCTGGTCAAGATCCCGCCCGTCCGCTGGATCAGCAACGCCCTCATCGGCCTGGCCAACATCATCCTGCCCGGCAAGGGCATCAAGCAGGGTCCCTACGTGTCGGAGCAGGAGCTGCTGGCCATGGCCGACGCCGCCGCCCAGGACTCGGTCATCGAGCGCGAGGAACGGCGCCTCATCCATTCCATCATCGACTTCGGCGACACGGTCGTCCGTGAGGTCATGGTGCCCCGGCCGGACATGGTCGTCGTGGAATCCACCGCCAAGGTGTCCGACGTCATCGAGATCGCCATCGCCGCCGGCTTCAGCCGGATACCGGTCTTCGGGCAGGGCATCGACGACATCTTGGGCCTGGTGTTCGGCAAGGACCTGATGAAGGCGGAACGAGAAGGCCACGCCGACATGGCCGTCTCGGAGATCATGCGGGAGACCCATTTCGTGCCCGAGACCAAGCGCGTCTCGGAGATGATGCGCGAGATGCAGGCCACCAAGTTGCACCAGGCGATCGTGGTCGACGAGTACGGGGGCACGGCCGGGTCTGGTCACCCTCGAGGACCTGATCGAGGAGTTGGTCGGCGAGATCGAGGACGAGTACGACGTCCAGGAGATCCCGGTGGAGCGAATCAACGAACACGAGGTGCGGGTGACGGCCCGGATGGCGATCGACGACCTCAACGAGCTGCTGGGTACCGACCTGCCCGAGGGCGACTGGGACACCGTGGGCGGGCTGATCTACGGCCTGCTCGGACATGTCCCGACCGAAGGTGAGTCGGTCGACTTCGACGGGCTGAAGCTGATCGCCGAGCGGGTGCAAGGCCGGCGGATCGGCCGGGTCCGGGTGGTGACACCGGGACCGCCCTCGGCCGACGCGTCGGAGGCGGACGAGTCCGACGCCGAGCACGACACCGCCCGCTCGTGAGATCAGGCTTCGCCACCCTCATCGGGCGGCCCAATGTGGGCAAGTCGACCCTCCTCAACCAGATCCTCGGGACCAAGGTGTCGATCGTTTCCGACAAGCCCCAGACCACGCGCAACCAGATCCGCGGTGTCCTCAACCGCGAGGGGGTGCAGGTGGTTTTCGTGGACACGCCGGGCATTCACAAACCCCGCACCACCCTCGGCCAGCGACTCAACGACACCGCCCAGGCGGCGGTCGGCGACGTCGACGTGGTGCTATTCATGATCGACGCCACGGCTCCTTTGGGAAAAGGGGACCGGTGGGTCGCAGCCCGGGTTCCTCCCACTGCCTTCTGTGTGGTCAACAAGGTCGATGTGGCGGGCAAGCCGACAATTGCCGCTCAGCTGGCGGCCGCGGGAGGGCTCGGGTTGAGCGAGTACTTCCCTGTTTCGGCCAAGACCGGAGAAGGTGTGGACGTACTGGTCGACGCCATCGCGGCCCGCATGCCCGAGGGGCCGCAGCTGTATCCCGACGACATGGTGACCGACGTCCCCGAAGCGTTCTGGGTCGCCGAACTGGTCCGCGAGCAGCTGCTGGCGGTCACCCGCGACGAGTTGCCGCACTCGATCGCCTGCCGGGTGACCGAATGGGATTGGCCCCATATCAAGGTCGAGATCCTGGTCGAGCGCGATTCGCAGAAGGGAATCGTCATCGGCCACCACGGAAGCGTCTTGAAAGAGGCCGGCATTTTGGTGCGGGCCCAGCTGCCCGAAGGCGTCTACCTGGAACTGGTCGTGAAGGTCGACAAGGACTGGCAACGCCGCCCCGCGGCGCTGCAGCGTCTCGGCTACTGAACCACCTGGCCTACTGAACCACCGGGGCTGCTGATGGGCGCCCGGCGGAGCGGCGAGTCAGGTGCGGAGGTCGGCCAGGAAGTCCTCGACCTCGCGGCGGTGGCGAGTGCGGCGCATCGGGGGGAGGGCCCGAACCAGGTCCCACCGGTAACGGGCGGTCGCCAGGCGGGGGTCGAGGACGGCCACGACTCCCCGGTCGGTGGGCGAGCGAATGAGCCGGCCCGCACCCTGCGCCAGCATGGTGGCGGCGCGGGGGAGATCGATGGCCCCGAACGCGGCCCGGCCTAACAGCTCCCGGCGGGCCTGGAGCAACGGTTCGTCGGGCCGGGGAAAGGGGATGCGGTCGATCGCCACCAGCGACAACGCCCGACCGGGGATGTCGACGCCTTGCCAGAACCCCATGGTGGCAAACAGGCAGGACCGCTCGTCGTTCTTGAACGCCTGGATCAGGAGCGGCTTGGGCAGGTCGGACTGGGTGAAGATGGCCCAGGGCAAGACGTCTCGCAGCGCCGCGGCGGCCGCATCCATGGCCCGCCAGCTGGTGAACAGGGCCAGCGTCCGGCCACCCGCGGCCCGCACCAACGCCTCGAGTTCGGCGTGCATGGCCGCCTCGTAGCGGTCGTTGCGGGGATCGGGGAGGTGGAGGGCGCAATACAGCAGGGCCTGGTGGGGATAGTCGAACGGACTTCCCACGTCGAGCTCGTCGAACGACCCGGCCGGGATCCCGAGGCGATCGGCCAGCTTGGGTGGGATGGTGGCGCTGGTCAACACCGCGGTCGGGGCGTCCTCGCCCTTCCACAACAAGGTGGTCAGGAGCGGGGCGATGTCGATCGGCGCCACCTTGAGGACCGGCGAATACGCGGGACCCTCGATCCACGCCACGCTGGTCGGCGGTAGCGCCAGCACCTGGTCGAGATCCGACGCCAGGTGTCCGGCCGACTCCTGGGCCCGGGCCTTGCGGGCCGAGTCGGCCTGGTCGACCTGGCGCAGCGCCGAGCTCACGCGGGCGACGCGCTCCCGAAGGACGGTCAGCACCGTCTCCACCTCCTCGGGCAGGGGATGGGACAGGCGCTGACCCCGGTGCTGGTCGAGCACCGCGCTCAGGCGCGTGCCCCCGTCATCGATGGCGTCGAGCACGGCGGCGTCGGTGATGAGGGGCTTGGCGTTGCGGGCCAGTCCGAAGAAACGCCCGGGGATCAGTTCCAGTCCCAGGCTGGACGACGCCACGTCCTCCAACTCATGGGCCTCGTCGAAGATGACCACGTCGTGGGGGGGCAGCACGGCACCGGCCGACGCCAGGTGGGTGGCGTACAGATGGGTGTTCACGACCACCACGTCGGCCAGCGCCGCCTTGTCCCGGGCCGCCTCGGCGAAGCACACGTCGCCCGACGGGCAGCGGTTGGCGCCGGGGCACTCGGTCGAGCCGACGCTGACCATGGCCCAGGCCCGGGGATGAGGTTCGAACGGCAGATCGGCCCGGTCGCCCGTCTCCGCCGTCATCGACCACTCGATGAGGCGGCGCACCTGGCGTCCGAAGCTCCCGAGGGCGGCCGCGTCCAGCCCCGGACCACCCGTTGCCGGCCCGTCGGGCCCGGCCCCATCCGACAGCTCCATCTGGTCGCCCGCCCCCGCCACCTCCCGGGCCCGCTGACGGCACAGGTAGTTGGCCCGGCCCTTCAAAACGGCGAACTCAAAGGGGACGCTGAGGTGTTCCGCCAGAAACGGGAGATCCTTTTTGGCCAGCTGGTCCTGCAGCGCCTTGGTGGCGGTCGCCACGACCACCCTCGAACCCGACAGCAGGGCAGGGACGAGGTAGGCGAGGCTTTTTCCCGTCCCTGTTTGGGCGCCGACGATCAAATGGCGCCGCTCGGCGATCGCCCGGGCCACGGCCTCCGCCATCTGGCGCTGCCCCGGCCGGCTGTCACCACCGCCGGGCAGGCCGCCGACGACCCGGTCGAGGGCCGCAGCCACCTCGTCGGTCGTCACCGCCAGAGGGTACCGGCGGCCTTGCCCGGGTCGGGCGGTTGGCAAGCGATACCGTGACCTTGTGGACCTCGAAGGGCTCGATCCCAACCGGATGCCGGTCCACGTGGCCTGCGTCATGGACGGCAACGGGCGTTGGGCGACCAAGCGGGGGCTGCCCCGCACCGAGGGCCACCGGGCGGGGGAGGAGGCGCTGTTCGACGCCATCTGCGGGGCCTTGGAGCTCGGGCTGGACTGGTTCACGGTGTACGCCTTCTCGACCGAGAACTGGCGCCGGCCGGCCGACGAAGTGCGCTTCTTGCTGAGCGTGATCGCCGACCAGTTGCTGCTGCGCCGGCGGGGCGAGCTCAACGAGATGGGGGTCCGGATCCGCTTCATCGGGCGCCGCGACTGGCGGGTGCCCAAGGGCGTGCTGAAGCGCATGGACGAGTCGGCCGAGATGACCAAGCACAACCGCAAGATGACCTTCACGGTGGCGTTCAACTACGGCGGCCGGGCCGAGATCGTCGATGCCGTCAAGGCGCTGATCGACGACGGGGTGCCGTCGCGCAAGGTCGACATCGGGGCCATCAAGAAGCGCATGTACGCCCCCGACATGCCCGACCCCGACCTGGTGATCCGCACGTCGGGCGAGTTCCGGCTGTCCAACTTCCTGATCTGGGAGGTGGCCTACAGCGAGTTGGTGTTCACCGACGTGCTGTGGCCCGACTTCCGCCGGGAACACCTGGCCGAAGCCATCCGGGAGTTCCAACGCCGGGACCGCCGTTTCGGGGGGACCCGCAGTGACGACCGCGAGGGCGCGGTCGAAGGCGACAGCGACCTGGCCCCGTGAGCCTGTACCGCGATCAGGGCGTCGCCCTCCGGCACTACAAGTTGGGCGAGGCCGACCGCATCGTGGTCTTCATGACGGCCGGCCACGGCAAGGTCCGGGCGGTGGCCAAGGGGATCCGCAAGACCAAGAGTCGCTTCGGCAGCCGGCTGGAACCGCCCACCAACGTCAGCCTGCTGTTCTACGAGGGTCGGGGCGAACTCGACATCGTTTCCCAGGCCGAGGCCATCGACCACTTCCGGCCCATCCGCGACGACCTGGGGCGCATGACCGACGCCATGTCGATGCTGGAGGCGGTCGACCAGACGGCCCAGGAACGCCAGCCCGACGCCCGCCTCTACCAGATGCTGGTGGCGGCGCTGCGCACCCTGGCCGATCGGGACCGGCGTTCGCCGTTGCTGGTGGCGGCCTTTTACTGGAAGCTGCTCAGCATGGAGGGATTCGGGCCCATCTTGGAGCAGTGCGCATCCTGCTCGGCGCCGGCGTCGGGCGTGGCGCTGGTGGCGTTCGACCTCACCCAAGGCGGTGCCTTGTGCCGGGATTGCCGCCAGGGCCTGCCCGTCAGCCCCGAGGCCTTGCAGCTGCTCGGCCGCATCCTGGGCGGGGGCCTTGCAGGGGCCTTGCAGGAACCTGACAGCGCGGTGACATCTGAGGTCGCGGCCCTGGCAACGCACTCCATGGAGCAGCACTTGGAACGGCGCCTGCGGGCGGTGCACGTCCTCGATCACGGCTGATCGAAGCGGGCGCGTAACCCCGAAGCAATAGGCTGAGTCGGTTCTTGCCGAGGAGGCCACACCGAAATGCCGTACGTCTACGCGTTCAGTCACAAGCACCGCAAGGCCCCGATGGCGATGAAAGACCTGCTCGGGGGCAAGGGCGCCAACTTGGCCGAGATGTCCTCGGTGCTCGGCCTACCGGTGCCGCATGGGTTCACCATCACGACCGACGCGTGCCGCGACTACATGGCCGGCGGCTGGCCCGAGGGCCTCTCGGGCGAGGTCGCGACGCATCTGAAGCGCCTGGAAAAGTCGATGGGGAAAAAGTTGGGGGATTCCGGCGATCCCCTGCTGGTCAGCGTCCGGTCCGGTGCCAAGTTCTCCATGCCCGGGATGATGGACACGGTCCTCAATCTCGGTCTCAATGATTCCTCGGTGAAGGGCCTGGCGGCCCAAACCGACGACGAGCGCTTCGCCTACGACTCCTATCGGCGTTTCGTGGCCATGTACGGGCGCATCGTTCTCGGCATCGACGCCGCCGCGTTCGACAAGCCCTTCGACGCAGCCAAGGAGGCGGCCGGAGTCGACAGCGATGCCGAGGTGCCCGCGTCGTCGTTGGCCGACCTGGTCCAGGAGTACAAGGCGATCGTGCTGTCCGCGACCGGCGCCCCGTTTCCCGAAGACCCGATGGACCAGCTGCGAGGCGCCATCGAGGCGGTCTTCGCGTCATGGGACGGCGCCCGGGCCAAGGCCTACCGGGTCCGCGAACGCATCCCGCACGACCTGGGAACCGCCGTCAACGTGCAGGCCATGGTGTTCGGCAACCGCGACGACAACTCCGGCACCGGGGTGGGTTTCACCCGTGACCCGGCCACGGGTGCCCAGGGGGCATACGGCGACTTCTTGATCAACGCCCAGGGCGAAGACGTGGTGGCGGGTATCCGCAACACGCTCCCGTTGGCCGCCCTGCAGGAGAAGATGCCCACCATCTACAAGGAGCTGATGGGCATCTTCGCCCGGCTGGAAGAGCACTACCGGGACATGTGCGACACCGAGTTCACCATCGAGCAGGGCAAGCTGTGGATGCTCCAGACCCGGGTGGGAAAGCGGACCGGGGCGGCGGCGCTGCGCATGGCGGTCGACATGACCAAGCAGCGGACGTGGAAGATCACCCGGGAGGAGGCACTCGGCCGGGTCACGGCCGAGCATCTGGACCAGGTGCTCCATCCGCAGTTCGCCTCGACCGACCTCACCGTCATCGCCAAGGGCCTGGCCGCGTCGCCTGGCGCCGCGGTCGGGAAGGTCTACTTCACCGCCGACGAAGCGGCTGAGGCGGTCGAGCAGCGGGGCGAGAAGGTCATCCTGTGCCGCAGCGAGACCTCCCCTGAGGACGTCCACGGCATGATCGTGGCCGAGGGAATCCTGACGTCGCGCGGTGGCCTCGTGAGCCACGCCGCGGTGGTGGCCCGGGGCTGGGGCAAGCCGGCGGTGGTCGGCGCCGAGTCGGTGCGCATCAACGGGCCGTCCTTTGTCGCCGGTGGGGTAACGGTGAACCAGGGCGACGTGATCTCCCTCGACGGCACGACCGGCCGGGTGGTTCTGGGCGAGGTCGAGCTGTCCAATGCGTCGCCCCCGCCGGAGTTCGAAACCATCCTCAAGTGGGCCGACGTCATCCGCAAGGGCAAGCTGGCGGTGCGGGCCAACGCCGACACCGGAGCCGACGCGGCCAACGCCCGTCAGTTCGGGGCCGAGGGGATCGGGCTGTGCCGCACCGAGCACATGTTCCTCGGCGAGGACCGCCTGCCGATCGTGCGGCGCATGATCCTGGCCGATACCCCCGAAGAGGAGGCGGCGGCGCTCGAGGAGCTTCGGGTGGTCCAGAAGGCGGATTTCGTCGAGATCCTCGAGGCAATGGACGGGCTGCCGGTGACGGTGCGGCTGCTCGACCCGCCGCTGCACGAGTTCCTGCCCTCGACCGAGGAGTTGGCCCTGAAGCAGGCGGCCGAGGGCTTGACGCCCGAGGAGGAGAAGCTGTTCCGGGCGGCCCAGCAATGGCACGAGTTCAACCCGATGCTGGGCATCCGCGGGGTGCGGCTCGGTGTCGTCAAGCCGGGCCTGTATGCCATGCAGGTGCGGGCGCTGATGGAGGCGGCGGCGGAGCGGCTGGCGGTGCGCGGGAAGCCCCGGATCGAGGTCATGATCCCCTTGACCGTGGGTCGCGAGGAGATGCACCTGGCCCGGGGCTGGGCCGAGGAGGCCATCGCGCTGGCGACCGCGGGGCTGCGCAAGAAGCCCGAGGTGATCATCGGGACCATGATCGAGACGCCCCGGGCGGCGCTGGTCGCAGGCGAGATTGCCGAGGAGGCGGACTTCTTCAGCTTCGGGACCAACGACCTGACCCAGATGACGTTCGGGTTCAGCCGCGACGACGTCGAGGGCCGGATGATGCCCGCGTATCTCGAGCAGGGTTTGTTGAAGCGCAACCCGTTCGAGACCATCGACAAGGCCGGGGTGGGGGAGTTGGTACGCATCGCGGTGGCCCGCGGGCGGGCCGCCCGGCCCGACATCAAGCTCGGCGTGTGCGGGGAGCACGGGGGTGACCCGGAGTCGATCGACCTGTTCTACGACGCCGGATTGGACTACGTGTCCTGCTCGCCGTTCCGGGTTCCCATCGCCCGGCTGGCGGCCGCCCAGGCGATCATCGCCCGAGCCGGCTAAGGCGAACCTGGGCCGGCTCCCCCTTCGATGTCGGGGTCGTGGTAAGCCGGTGTGATGGCAGGGCCCCGGGTGCTTTTCGTCGGTGGTACGGGCGTGATCAGCGCGGCGTGTGCCCAGCAGGCGGTCGAGGCGGGCTTCGACCTGTTCATCCTCAACCGGGGCAACAGCACCGCCCGTCCGGCGCCCGCCGAGGCGCACGTGCTGATCGCCGACATCCGGGACCGATCTTCGGTGACGCGGGCGGTCGCCGGCTTGGAGTTCGACGTCGTCGTCGACTTCCTGGCGTTTACCCCCGACGACGTCAGGGCCGACATGGACTTGTTCGGTGGACGCATCGGTCAGTACGTCTTCATCAGTTCGGCCTCCGCATACCAGACTCCGCCCCAACGGCTGCCGATTGTCGAATCGACACCGTTGCGCAACCCGTACTGGCAGTACTCACGGGACAAGATCGCCTGTGAAGATCTCCTCGTTCGTAGCTACCGGGAGGACGGTTTCCCCGCCACGATCGTGCGCCCGTCGCACACCTACGACCGCACGATGATCCCCCTCCACGGAGGATGGACGATGATCGACCGGATGCGCCGCGGGGCGCCGATCGTGGTGCACGGCGATGGAACGTCGCCGTGGACGTTGACGCACAGTGTCGACTTTGCCCGGGCATTTGTCGGTTTGCTCGGCGAGTCGCGGGCGGTGGGGGACAGCTTTCACATCACCTCCGACGAGGCGCTCACGTGGGATCAGATCGCCGGGATCCTCGCCGCGGCCGCGGGCGTCGAGCCGCGGATCGTCCATGTGCCCTCCGACTCCGTGGCGGCCGTCGATCCGGAGTGGGGCGCCAGCCTGCTCGGTGACAAGGCCCACGCCATGGTGTTCGACAACACCAAGATCAAGAGGCTGGTTGCCGGGTGGACGGCGACGGTGCCGTTCTGGCGGGGCGCCCGGGAGATCATCGAGTGGCACGACGCCGACACCGCTCGTCGCAGCTTGGACATGCGCCTCGAGGCAACGCTGGACCAACTGGTCAAGGCATTCGGTTCTGAGCGGTTCTGAGCGTCTGTCGCCGTAACGGCGCACTCTCGACCGGCGCGCCATCATGAAGCATGGACGAGTGGCCGACGGCTGAGAGGGTTGCGGCCCTCCTTGGTGACGGCGACCGGCTACGGGTCGTGTCCGCCCTTGTCCTGGGTGCGGCCACCATCGCAGAACTGGCCGAAGCGACGACCTTGCCCGCGGGGCGGGTGACCGCGGCCGTGGCCCGCTTGATCGATGGTGGTCTGGTCGAGCGGGATCGTCATGGCCTGCGGTTGAAGGAGGAAGTGCTGCGGTCACTCGCCCGGACTGCGGGTGAGCACGCTGACCACGAGGACGAGCACGAGGCCGCTGCGCACGAGGCCGCTTCGCCCGATAGTCCGCATCGGGCGGCGGTGCTGCGGGCGTTTGTCAAGGACGGGCGACTTCTGAGTATTCCGTCCTCGCATTCGAAGCGCCTACAGGTGCTGGATCTCATCGCGCAGGACTTCGACATCGGCGTGCGGTACTCCGAAGCCAAGGTGACCGAGATGCTCGTCCGATGGCATCGGGACTACGCGGCGTTGCGGCGATATCTCGTCGAGGACGGATTCCTGGAGCGCCAGGACGGCGGGGGGCCCTACTGGCGCTCGGGTGGAAGTGTGGAGTTGTGAACCGGCCCGGCCTCCGAGACTGGTCAGATCCTGTATCCCACCAGCACCCGGAGCCCCTCGGGTAGTTGCTCGGCCCCGAAGGCGTCCCGCACCTCGGCCCTGATCCCGCCGGAGGCGAGAAGCGCCGGCAGTTGGGCGGTGTCGACCAGCACGTTGTCGTGACGTTCGTCGTCTCGCCGCCATCCGCCGTCTTCGGTGCGGACGAACGTTGTCATTTCCCGCACGAAACGGTCCGCTGACGGCGTGGAGAACCGGCTGATGATCGCCCAATCGTCGCCGACGCGTCCGAGGTTGCCTGCGTCTCGGCGGGCCTTGCCCCACTCGAGGTCGCAGATGTCGACCGCCAGGATCCCGCCTGGTCGAAGTGCCCTCGCCATATTCAGCAGGGCCCGGTTGATGGAATCGGCATCGGTGAGGTAGTTCAGGGCGTGGCCCACGCCGACGATGGCGTCGGCGGGTGGCAACGGATCGTCGGGCAAGGTCAACTGGCGAATATCCTGCGCCCCGACGGTCAACTGACGAGCGAGGTCGAGCATGGCAGGAGATGCGTCGGTGGCGACGACGCGGTATCCGGCGTTCACGAGTTGGGCGGTGAGCAGTCCGCTGCCGCAGCCAATCTCAACCACCAACCCATTGCGCCTGCGAATGGGCTCCAGGAGTTCGATGAGCCCGGGCGCACATGCCCGGGCGTGCCCGTCGAAGCCCTGGTGGTGGACCCAGGCCAGATCTGGCCGGTAGTACGGGGACGATGCGTCAGTCATGCGGGGTTGGCATGCTACGGCGAGTCCAACGGCGAACGCGAGACTGGTCGGATTGGCCACAGGAGTGAAATGAGGAACTGGTGACTGCCGAGCAGCAGATGGTTGTCGAGAGTCGGGAGGAACTCGTTTACCTCATCGGCGAGGCCTGCGAGATCGAGCATGGCCTCATGTGCCAGTACCTGTACGCCCAGTTCTCGCTCAAGCGGACTCCTGAAGAAGGGGTTTCACCCGAGCAGCTGGCTCGCGTGAAGATCTGGGAAGCGACGCTCGTCGACGTCATCAAACAGGAGATGCTCCATCTCGCCCTGGCGACGAACCTCCTCACTGCCGTCGGCGCCGCTCCCCATTTCGAACGCCCCAACTTCCCGATCCTTTCTCGGTGGTACCCGTCAGGGGTGCAGATCGCGTTGCTGCCCTTTGGTGAGCGGGCGCTGCGCCACTTCATGTACCTCGAACGGCCCGAGGGGATGAGCCTGGCCGACGCCGAGGGCTTCGGCCCCGCCGCCGAGCCGCAACCCGTCGCCGTCGATCAGCGGTCGGTCGTGGCCGTACCCGAACAATGGGAGACCGTCGGCCACCTCTACCGCGGAATCGAGGCGGGCCTGGCTCACCTCTGCGAGCGCTACGGCGAAGACGCCGTGTTCATCGGTCCCCCGAGGGCGCAGGCGGTGACCGAGATCTTCGAGTGGAAGGAACTCACCGCCATCACCGACCTGGCATCGGCCACCCGGGCGATTGACCTGATCGTCGAGCAGGGGGAGGGGGCTCGAGGGCGACTGGGTGAAGGGCCACTTCGGCCGGTTCGTTTGGATCCTCGAGGATTTCCTGGCGCTCCAGGGCACGGATCCGACATTCGACCCGGCTCGGCCGGTCGAGCCGGCCTATGTACGGCTACCGCCCGACCTGGAGTCGGGCATCCTCATCGAGAACCCGCTGACTGCCCAGGTCGCCGACCTCTGCAGCGGCCTCTACGAGTTGATCTTGCAGGTCCTGAGCCGGTACTACGTCCACCACGGCGAGACGCCGGCCGAACTCGACACCCTCGCCCGTACGGCCAAGCACCTCATGAACTGGGTACTGCGGACCGTCGGCTCGGTGCTCACCACACTTCCAATCGGGCCCTCCTACCCCGGTCGCACCGTGGGTCCGACCCTCGACATCGCCCGCCCGGCGTACTACGTCCTGCCTCACCGGGTGGCGGCGTGGAAGATCATCAACGAACGCTTGGATGTCCTCACCGAACGATGCCTCGAACTGGCACAGGAACCGAGTCTGAGCGCGCTCAGTGGCGTCCCTGCGAAGCTGCAGTCGATTGGCGCCGATGTCCGCCAGCATCTCGACGAGTGGGCCGCCGCAGCGACCGACGCTGGGACGGGTGCGTGAAACGTCGCGGCTGTCGCCTCACTCGTCGATGGCTTTGGTCGTGCTGTGCAGGCGGTCGTGTAAGCCCTCTTGGGTGCTGGCGCTGAGTCCCGGCTCGGCGTCAAGGTGGTGGCACGACCGCAAGTGCTCGATCAGCGAGTCATTCTCCGACGTGATGGCGTCATGCGAATGGTCGGCGGTGCTGACCTCTTCCGCCTCTTCGATTGTCTCCTCGGGTAATTCCTCCATGGCGTTGTCGATATACCCCTTCAGGCGCCGATTCCCCAAATCGGTCCCCCGGTAGGCCGTGGCAAATGGCAACCAGGGAGCCGCCGTTCAATATCCGGCGACGGCGCCCGATCCGGAACGGGGGTCGGCGGCTCCGCTCAGGTGGTCACCATCGACGGTGACCATGTGGGCGTAGCCAAACGAGCTGGACCACGCCGGGGCGAGCGCGGTGTGATGCCCCCGGCGCTCGAGGCCTGCGGGCCAGGATTCTGGCGCCTGGCCTTCGATCATGACCTCGACCACCCCGCGGTCGCCCCAGGTGTTGAAGTGGGTTTCGTCGGTCGGTGACCTCAAGGCCCAGCGGCCGGCGGCCAGCGCCTCGCCGGCTGGTTGGCCGCCCAGGAGCCACCGGGCGAGGAGCTGGAGCAGGATCTGGGGTTGGCTGTCGCCGCCCATGGTTCCGACGACGCCGGCCAGCGACCCGTCGAGGTTTGTGACCGCGGTCGGGCACAGGGTGTGCGCCGGCCGGCGCCCGGCCTGGTACTCGTTGGCGTGGCCTGCCTGAAGTGAGAAGCCGACGCCGCGGTTCTGGAGGAAGATGCGCACGCCCGGCACCGCGATGTGGGCGCCGAACCCCGAGGCGTTGGACTGGACCAACGAGACGCCCATGCGATCTCGGTCGACGGCGCTCAAGGCCATGGTGCCTCCACCCCCAAAGGTGCCCCCGAGGACGGCCGCCCGGGCGAGGTCGACGCCGTCGCGTCGGGCGCCCAGCCGGTCCGCGTCGAGCAGCTCGGCGCCAGAAGCACCGTCGTGCAACACCGCGTCGCGGTCGTAGGCCGCCTGGCGAGAGGCTTCGATCAGCAGGTGCGGCCACCGGTCGTCGTCGGGGTTGGAAGGCAGCGGGAGACCGCTCGCGATCCACGCGCTGGCCAGGGTCAAGTACCCCTGCGAGTTGGGCGGTGCCGTCCAGATCCGGCGACCCCATGCCTCGATCGCCAAGGCGGGCACCCACTCTGCGGCCGCCGTTTCGAGATCGGCCGGCGTGAACTCGCCACCGCCCAATCGCCAGCAGGCCCTCGCCGAACTCGCCTCCGTAGAAGCCGTCTCGCCCGTGGGCGGTGAGAGCAGCCAGCGCCCGCCCGACGCCGGGCCGCCGGATCAACGTCCCGGACCGAACGGGGCCCGGCGCCGTGAAGTCAGCTGCTTCGGGCAGATGAGCGATGGCCGGCACGCTCGCGGCGAGCGTCGCCGAGGCGGGAAAGCCCTGCTCGGCGTACCGTCGGGCCGGGCTGAAGACCTGTTCCAACGGCAGGCGCCCGTATCGTTGGTGCAGGGCCAGCCAGCCGTCGACGCAGCCCGGGACGGGCACCGATCGGATGTCGCCCCGAAACGGCATCGTCAGGTGGCCCTCAGCCCGAAGGCGGTCCGGGTCGGCCCCCGACCCGGCTCGGCCCGACGCATTGAGCGCGATGGGATCGTCGCCCGGCACCGCCACGACGGCGAACAAGTCACCGCCCATGCCGCACATGTGCTGCGACGTCACAGCGAGCACCGCGCTGGCGCACACGGCCGCGTCGGCGGCTGTCCCGCCGGCTTGCAGCATCGCGATGCCGGCCTGAGCGGCCAGGTGGTCGACCGCGCTCACCATGCCCGTCGGCGCCAGGTATGTCGCGGCCGGTTGAACCTCCACCCGAATGGCAGGGTACCTAGTCGAGGCGGCGAGACGGAAGCAGCTGGCAGGTGGTGAAGGACGGCGGCGGTCGTTCGCGGGCGGTCGCTCGTTGCCAGGAGGTCGAGGAGCGAACCGCGAAGGACGGCGAGTACCAGGGTTCGCTGCGCTTCGCCCGCGCTCGTGCCACGTTCCTCGGGCGGCTGCGCGGCGCGGAGCACGTCGAGCCAGTCGGCGACCGTCGCTCGGGCGAAGTCCGCCCACGGCCCATTCGGCTCGACCAGCGACCGGGCATAGCCTTCCACCCAAAGCGTCAGCAATGGCCGGTGCGCGTCGGCGGCCAACCATTGCCAAATCTGGGCTGCGACGACCGACAGTCCCGATATCGAGTCGCCGCCGGGACGAGCGAACCGGCTGAGCAGCTCCAGTTCGTCGGCTCGGGCACGGACGAGCAGCGCCCGAACCAGTCCATCCTTGCTTCCGAAGAGATACAGCAGTACCCGGGGACTCGAGCCGATTGCCGTGGCCAGCGGTCGCAGCGACAAGTCGGCCAGACCGTGTCGAAGGGCGTACTGGTAGGCGAGTTCGAGCAACTCGTCGCGGCGGGGGGAAGACGCTGGCTCGGCGATGGATGATGACGCTACTGTGTCGAAGTGAAACAGTCGTTTCAGTTGCGGTAGGACACACCGAGGCGAAGAGGGGTGCGGTCGTGGAGACCGAAGTGACGATCCGACCGCTAGATCAACCCGGCGATTTGGGTTGGGTGGTCATGGCGCACGGTGAGCTGTATCACGCCGAGTTCGGCTGGGACGCGACATTCGAGGCACTGGTGGCGAGGATCGTGGCCGACTACGCCGCAGACCACGACCGCAGACCACCCTCCACGACGGGAGGCAGCCTGGATCGCCGAGCTCGACGGACGCCGGATCGGCTGCGTCTTCTGCGTCCGGGACGTCGGTGGCCAGGACACCCCCGGCGTCGAGGGCACCCAAGACGGTCGAGGACAAGATGGGGAGGGCGAGGTGGCGAAACTGCGCATCCTCTTGGTCCTTCCCGACGGCCGCGGCCAGGGAGTCGGGCGTCGCTTGGTCGATATCTGCGTCGATTTCGCCCGCTCGGCGGGGTACTCCCGAATGCGCCTGTGGACGAATGACCCCTTGGTTGCCGCCCGGCAGATCTACCTCGATCGAGGGTTCCGTCTGACGGCCGAGGAGCCACATCGCAGCTTCGGCGTGGACCTGATCGGCCAGACCTACGAGCTCGACCTCGCCGCACCCGAACCCGATGGCGCCCGCGCGACAGATGGACAGGCACATGAACAGGGAGAAACGGTCGCCAACGACGGCATTCTTCGGTAAGACTGGCGTCACCGTGGCGGCGTGAATGCGGTACTGCGGCTCGAGACGAGCCGCGAACATCGCGCTGCCTCGTCGCTCAGCCTCCTTTCAGCCGCTCGCGGGAGGATACGAACGTGCTCGATTTCGACGATCTTCACTGCCGCTACGGCGACGTTGTCGCCCTCGACGGCCTGTCGTTTTCCGTCCCCGCCGGGCAGGTCTTCGGCTTCCTCGGACCCAACGGCGCCGGCAAGACGACCGCCATGCGTGCCGTGTTCGGCATCGCCCGCCCCGAACCAGGCGAGGTCCGCTGGCGGGGCCGCAAGGTCGAGCCGGACGACTTGGTCCGGTTCGGCTACATGCCCGAAGAGCGCGGCCTGTACCCGTCCATGCGGGTCCTCGACGAGCTCATCTATTTGGGCCGCCTACACGGCATGACACCCCAGGCGGCAGCCGCGGGCGGGCGCCACTGGCTCGAGGTGCTCAACCTGGCCGACCGGGCCGACAGCCAAGTCGACAGCCTGTCACTGGGCAACCAGCAGCGGGTTCAACTCGCCGCCGCCCTCCTCCACAACCCCGACGTACTGATACTCGACGAGCCCTTCAGCGGGCTTGATCCGCTGGGCATGGACGCCATGGCGGGGGTGCTCCGCCAGCGGGCCAGCGACGGCGCCATCGTGCTGTTCTCCAGCCACCAACTCGACCTTGTCGAGCACCTGTGCGAATCGGTCGCCATCGTGAATCGGGGCCGCGTCGTTTGCACCGGACGGGTGGAGGACCTCACGACGTCGCGCAAGATGCTGCTCGTCGAGGTCAAGGGCGATCCGGACGGTTCGTGGGCCCGGCAACTGGCGGGGGTTCAGGTGTTGAGCGCCGAGGCGGGCCGGTTGCGGCTGGCCCTGGCCGATAGCGCTGATCCCCAGGCGATCCTCGATGCGGCGCGGGCCGCGGGCGAGGTCACCCATTTCGCCTTCGACCGGCGCAAGCTGTCCGAGGTCTTCGTCGAGGCGGTGGCCGCATGACCCGCGGTGCGCGCCCGATGCGCCCCGGTCGCGCCCGATGCCCCGCGGCAGTGGCGAGACCGTCGCGCCCGGTCCTGCTCGTGGCGGGTCGCGAGGTGCGCGAGCGCACGCGGGCCAAGTCCTTCCGGGTCACCACGATCATCTCGGTGCTGGCGGTGGCGGCGGCGGTCATCGTGCCCCACGCGCTCAGCTCCAACAAGAAAACCGTGCTCTCCGTCGGCCTGGTCGGCCAGCTGTCCGAACCGGTGGTCAACGCGGTCAAGGGAACGAGCACGGTCACCGGCGTCAAGGTGCGCACGATCACGCTCCCCGACCGGGCCAGCGCCGAGGCCCAGATCCGCAACAGCAAGCTCGACGTGGCCGTCACGGACGACGCGGTCATCGTGAAACGCAGCGTCAGCGAAAGCGACACCTCGAGCCGGGCGCAGTTGACCCGGGCATTGGCATCGGCGGTAGGCCTCCTCCATGGGCTCCAGGCCAACGGGATCGATCTGCCGGCCGCCCAGCGCGCCCTGGCCTCGCCGCCGTTGCCGGTGGAGGGCCTGGTGGCGCCCGCACCGACCCGGGACTCGCAGCGAACGACCGCACTGCTCGGCAACATCTTGCTGTATGTCTTCCTCAGCCTCTACGGCAGCTGGATCCTCATGGGCGTGGTCGAGGAAAAGACGAGCCGGGTGGTGGAGGTTCTCCTGGCCACACTGCGGCCCCGCCAGCTGCTGGCGGGCAAGGTGCTGGGCATCGGCGCGGTCGCGCTCATACAGGGCCTGCTGATTGTCACCACCGCCCTGTTGTGTGCCGCGGCGACGGGGTCCAACTACCTGAAGGGCACCAATGTGTCCCTGCTCGGCCAGACCTTCATGTGGTTCCTGCTCGGCTTCGCCTTCTACGCCATGCTGTACGGCGCCGCGGGATCGATGGTCAGCCGCCAGTCGGAGGCCCAGAATGCCGCCTTCCCGGTGAGCGTTCCGTTGCTGGTCGCGTATCTCTTCGCGTTCACCGTCCTGCCGGCCAACCACGGAAACATGTTCCTCACGGTGCTGTCCTTCTTTCCCCCACTGCACCGATCGCCATGCCGGCTCGCGTCGCGGTCGGCGGCGCCGGTCTGCTCGACGTCGCCATCTCGGCGGTCTTGATGCTCGTCGCCATCGCCTGGCTGGCCCGCGTGGCGGGCACGATCTACACCCGCGCCATCTTGCGTACCGGCAAGAAGACCACCTGGCGAGAGGCGCTCCGCAAGCAGGCCGCCCCGGCGTAGCGCTAGAGGATCGCGGTCGCCTTGATGGCCACCTCGGTGGCCCGCGGGGCGCCCGTGACCCGGATGACCAACGTGGCGTTGAACGTGCCCGGCGCCCGCTTGAACGTCACCTGGAGCTGGCAGCTGCGGCCGGGGTCCACGGGTCCGGCGCAGGTCTGGACACTGGCACTGAAACGTGAGGCATCGGTGACCGTCGGGTTCTCGAGCGCGATGGGCACCACGCCCGTGTTGGTGACTTTGACCGATGCCGTCGAAGGCCCAACCGGCTGGAACTCCAGGGCAAGGGGCTCGACCGAGATATTGAGGTATCGCGGCGGTTGAGGTGCTCGTGCCGGCGCCGGCGGTGCCGCCCGTGCCCGACTTGGCGTTGCCGCTCAGCCACCCCTGATTGATCGCCAAACCGACGATGGCCACGACCGCGGTGACGAAGGCGGCGAAGCCGGTGACGGCGAGATGCAGGCCGGAAAAGAAGGACTTGTTGGGGGCGCTCACGGAGACTCCTCGGACCATCCCCCCTTCGACCGCTTCAGGCTACCCAAGGGGGAGGTTTGGTCGTTGGCAGGCGGTACCGTCAGTCCCAGTGGGCATCGTGGACGAGGATGTGGCCCGGGTCCGATCCGAGACCGATTTCATCGCCGTCGCCAGCGAGAAGATGGCCCTGCGCAAGGTGGGCACCCGCTGGACCGGCCTGTGCCCCTTCCACCCCGAGAAGACGGCGTCGTTCTCCCTGAACGCCGAGCAGGGCTTCTACTACTGCTTCGGCTGCGGGGCCAAGGGCGACGTCATCACCTTCGTCCGCGAGATCGACCAGCTGGACTTCGTCGAGGCGGTGGAGAGCCTGGCCGCCCGCGCCGGTATCAGCCTTCACTACAGCGAAGGCCGAGCGGGACGCGAGCACCAGCAGAAGGCGCAGATCTACGAGGCACTGGAGCGGGCCATCGAGTGGTACCACCAGCGGCTGCTCAACGCGCCCGACGCGGCCGCCGCCCGGCGCTACCTGCGATCCGAGCGCGGCTACGACAGCGACGTCGTGCGGTACTACCGCCTCGGCTGGGCGCCGGAGGGTTTCGACCACTTGGTCAAGGCGCTCGACGTCGGTTCCCAGGTCCTCCGCGACGCGGGACTGGCGACGGTCAACCGGGCCGGACGTCTGAACGACTCGTTTCGCGCCCGGCTCCTTTTTCCCATCTTCGACGCGGCCGCCAAGCCCGTCGGTCTGGGGGGCCGGATCCTCCCCGGCTCCGAGCTGCCCAACAAGTACAAGAACACCGAGGAGACGGCGGTCTACAAGAAGAGCCGGGTGCTGTACGGGCTCAACTGGGCCAAGAAGGCGGTCGTCGACGCGGGCGAGGTGGTGGTGTGCGAGGGGTACACCGACGTGATCGGCTTCCACCGCGCCGGGGTGCCGCAGGCCGTGGCCACGTGCGGGACGGCGCTGGCCGAGGGCCACGTCCGGCTGCTCACGAACTTCGCCCACCGGGTCGTGTTGGCCTACGACGCCGACAACGCGGGGCTGGCGGCGGCGGAGCGTTTCTACGAGTGGGAGCAGAAGTTCGAGGTGGACGTGGCGGTGGCGGCGCTGCCCAAGGGCCTCGACCCGGCCGACCTGTCGCGGCGCGACCCCGAGGCACTGCGGGCCGCGGTGAGCGCCGCCCTGCCGTTCCTGGCCTTCCGGCTCGACCGGGTGCTGGAGCGCGCCGACCTGCGCTCGATCGAAGGCCGGGCCCGGACGGCGGCACGGGCCATGGAAGTCGTGGCCGAGCACCCGAGCGAGATCGTGCGGGACCAGTACCTGATGGTGGTGGCCGACCGTTGCCGGGTCGACCCGCAGCAACTGCGCGTCGGGGGCCTGGAAGAGTTGGGGAAATGGCGCCGGGGGGGCGGCTGCGGGCGCTCCGGGCGGCTCGGTCCGGGGTGGCGGAGGCCCGAGCGCGGGTGCTGCGGCCGGCGGAAACGCTGCTCGCGGGGCGGTGGCTGGACGGGGCCGGGCACCGGGCGACTCGGCCCGGGGGGTGGCGTCGGGCCCGGAACTCGAAGCGCTGCGCCTGTTCGTGCACCGCCCCGACGCGATCGAGGGGCGGCTGCATCAGGTGTTCTTCGAGGGTGACCTGAGCGCCCGGGCGTATCTGGCGCGGGCGGGCGCGGGCAGCTTGCACGACGCCATTGCCGGCGCTGACCCCGAGGTTGCCGATCTCTTGCAGCGCCTGGCGGTCGAGGACGCGGACGAGGACGTCGACGAGGTGGTGATCCGCCTCATCGAGCGCGCCGGGGGCCGGGCGCTGGCCGATCTGGAGCGAGATGCCCGTCGCTCTTCACGTCCGCAGGATTACGGGGCGGTTATCGCTTGGTTGAAACTTGCATTGGAGGACGTCAGGAACGGTCAATCGGGTCAGGATGGCGAGTCACCGTTGGTAGCCTGGCTCGTGTCTCGTTTCGAGGTCGTTGATGAGTGAGGCCTTCGCGACACCGTTTACACCCGATGGCAGGCTGACGGTCGACTTCGCAGCGTTGCTGCTGCTCGGGCGCGAGCGTGGCTACCTGACCCCTGACGACGTGATGGTGGTGCTCGAGTCGCTCGAGCTCACGCCGGCGCTGATCGACGCCGTCATCGGCCGTGTTCGGGCCGAGGGGATCGAGTGGCGAGACGACGGCGACCCCCTGGCGGAGGGCGACCTGGGTTTCGGGGTGCTCCCACCGGAGACGGGCAGTGGTGGTGGCCCTGGTGGAGGGGCGGGTGCGGGGCCGGGTGGCGCTGGCGCCGGTGCCGTGGGGGCGGGTGCCGTGGGCGGCGCTCCCGTCGCGTCCGTCGTATCGGTCGTGTTCGGCGGCTCAGGATCACCGGACCGGTGGAATCCGGCTCGACTGCGCTGCGACTGCGGCTGCGACTGCGGCTGCGCCTTTGGCTGCGGCTGCGGCCGTCAACGGGGTCGTCGCCGTGGACGTCACGCTTGACGACGCTGGTCTGGTTGCGGGCGACCTCGACGAGGCCGCCTTGGCGCGCAACGTCACCTCGGCGCGGCTGCGGGCCCGACCCCTCGTGAGCGACGTGCGGATCGACCTGGACGGGCGGATGGGGCCCAGTTCGGATCCCGTCCGGATGTACCTGAAGGAGATCGGCAAGGTCCCGCTTCTCACCGCGCAGGAGGAGGTGATGCTCGCCAAGTGCGTGGAGGAAGGACTCCACGCCATCGAACGCCAGGTCGAACGGGCCGAGGGGGAGATGGCGGGGAGGGCGCTCGACGCGGAGGCGGCGGCCCTCGACGAACGGCTGCGCCATGACGGCCTCGATGCCAAGCGCATCCTGGTCGAGGCCAACCTCCGCCTCGTCGTCTCCATCGCCAAGCGCTACCGCAACCGGGGTATGGCGTTCCTGGACCTCATTCAAGAGGGCAACCTCGGCCTCATGCGAGCGGTCGACAAGTTCGACTACACGAAGGGGTTCAAGTTTTCGACCTACGCCACGTGGTGGATCCGCCAAGCCATCACCCGGGCGATCGCGGATCAGGCGAGGACGATTCGGATCCCGGTGCACATGGTCGAAACGATCAACAAGGTGGTCCGGGTGCAGCGCCAACTGCTCCAGGATCAGGGGCGGGAGCCGACAGTCGAGGAGTTGGCGGAGAAGACCGAGTTGACGCCGGTCCGGGTGCGGGAGATCCTGCGAATCAGCCAGGAGACGGTGTCGCTCGAACAGCCGATGGGGGACGACGACTTCAGCCTGTCGGATCTGATCGAAGACGAGGGGGCGATCGCCCCGTCGGATGCCGCGACGAGGGCGATGCTCAACGAGGCGGTCAATCTGGCGCTGTCAGAGCTGACGGAGCGGGAGCAGAAGGTGGTGCGGTTGCGTTTCGGGCTGGACGACGGCCAGATGCGCACGCTGGAGGAGGTCGGCAAGGAGTTCGGCGTGACCCGTGAACGGATCCGCCAGATCGAGTCGAAGACCCTCGCCAAGCTGCGCCACCCCATGCGCAGCAGCCGCCTCCGCGACTACCTCGACGAGGAGTAGGCCAGCCCGCTTCGGGTCGGTTGCCTTGGCGTAGCGGTCGTGGCGTCTGGGCGTGTGGCCGGTGCTCAGGTGCGCGCTGGCGGGTTCCGAGTCGTAGGTCGAGCGCCAGTGGCTGCTCGACGTGCAACTCGGCGAAGTGGCGTCTGGTCGCCCTGGCGGGTCGGCCGGGTGCCACGCGCCCTTGGCGAGGGGCGCCGAAGCCAGATCGGTCAGTTCGATTGTCCGTTTCGCCCGGGCAGCCTCGCCTTTTGGGGCAGTCTGAACGCTTTGGGCCCGCTTATTGCTGTTGGACAACGATAAGTGGGCCCAAAGCGATAAGTGCGACCCAGATCAGGTCGGCGCCCCGCCGTTGCGCTGGTTGGCGGCCAGCCGGCTTGGTGCTTCGACCACCGGCCGGATCAGGCCCTTGTCGCCGAGCTTGCTGGTCACGACGTCCTTGGCTCGCTCCATACCGAGGTCAACGACCGCCTTCGCCTTCTCCGTGGCTGTGTCGATGGCGGTTCGTCGTGCCGTCCGGTTGATCTTCTGGTTCAGTTGTTGGTTCAGTTGCTTGGAGCGCTGCTGGGCGACGGTCGCGATATACACACCAGCAGCGAAGCCCGCAACGAGCCCGAGTCGCAGTCTCATGGTGACTGTTGTAGCCGAAACGGGGGCGCAGCACCACCGAACGCCGGTTCGATTTCGTCGAGGGGCGGCCGGCCTGGTTGATCGGGACGGTTCCAGGTGGGGCGCTGCTATCGTGCCTTCGACCTTCCGGGGTAGCTCAATCGGCAGAGCGGTGGCCTGTTAAGCCAAAGGTTCTGGGTTCGAGTCCCAGCCCCGGAGCATCCCTTGCGCAGAGGGACCCGATCGCTGCTGCGAGGCGGGTGAGGGGTGTTCCGAGGCGGATGCGACCGGCGCCTGGGAGTACCGTTCTCGAGCGACAGCAGTGACCGGTCGACGGGCCCGATGCCGGGCCTGAGCAGGCGAAGGGCCCGTAGCTCAGTGGTCAGAGCGGGGGACTCATAATCCTTTGGTCGCAGGTTCGATCCCTGCCGGGCCCACCGAC
>CAVTDW010000025.1:0-267895 GCA_963733505.1 uncultured Actinomycetota bacterium
CCTGGACCTAACCGGGGGCGGCTCCACCCAGGTCGGCCTCGTGGCGCTCACGAATACCGCCGCTATCAACAGCAACGATCCGAGTGCGATCCACGTCCAAAAGGCCGTCGTTCCGGGCGTGCTGGCCTACTCCTTCCCGCCGAAGCTGTCCCAGAAGCCAGGGCCCCGGCCGCTTGGTAGCAACATGTCGTCCCTCTTCCCTGGCGCGCCGAACGAGCCGCTGCGGCAACTGGATGGCGGTGCCGATTGGGCGCAGCCAGTCCAAGTTCGCCAACGGTCAGATCTGGACGCTGATCGACACGAAACTGGCAGAACGGAAACAGTGGCCTGGTGTGGCTTGCGATCAAGCCCACGCTTACTCCCACGGCGTTTAGCGGCGCCGCCACCCACCAGGGCTACCTCAGTGTCGCGACCAACAACCTCGACTACGGCGACATCGCGGTCACGGCCGACGGATCGACCGCCCTGATTGTTGCATCACTCGTCGGTCCGACGTCGTTCCCCTCTGCGGTGTACACCACATTCAGCACCGCGGTACAGCCAGCAATGCTGCACATGTATCTCGCCGGCGTCCGCCCCGAAGACGGGGTCACATGCTACGACGCATATATACCTGGCGACTCCGCCCTCGGGTGTCGATGGGGCGACTACTCGATGGCAAATATCAGTCCCTCGGGCGTGTTCTGGTTCGAGACCGAATACATCACTTCACGGGCGAGGAAGCTGCCTGCAAACTGGGGTACCGCGATCGGTCGCCTCCCCAGCTAGTCGCTCCCAATCCCGTCAGTCGGTCTCGACCGGCAAACGATGGCGGGCAGAATGGTCTCATGGCGTCATACACCGTCAACCAGCAGGCCGTCGCACGAGCGCGGAAGCTCATCGATGCTCGCCAGTACGTTCTCGACAGTGATTGGGGCGACGTCCAGCCCGGCACCGAAGTCCAGAACGCCTACTTGGACTCACATGGGTGGGACGAGTATGCGAGCTGGCATCTGGGGCTCACTGAAGGGGCCGCTGAGGAGACCAAGGCGAGGTACGCGTTCGTCTACGGGGATTTCCGCCGGGTCCACCGGACCGGTTTGATCGCCTGCGTCTACCGGGCCGCCGAATGGCGCCACAAGGAGGTCGAGCTGGCAGCGCACGACCTGTTGCAGCGCCTCGACCAGAAATCCGGGTTGACCTGACGGCGACGCTGCCTCAACTGATCTGGCCACGGCGCCGGAGCGGTGCGTCCTTGCGGCGCGAACCGAGCGGCTCGCGATTGCGCGAGCCTGCGAAACGCGGCCAGGGACCCCTCGAGCGGCGAGGACCTCGGCCGCCGGGAGGAATCGGACTTTCTACGCCTTCATTCCCGGCGGAGGAAGAACAGGAAACTCGAGCGTTGTCAGGAGGGCCGTGCGCCACCATCGTTGGTCTATGGCGGCCAAACTGATACCTCTCCGATATCCCGCAAGCTGCGCCATGTGCGACGTGGCACTTATCGGCTCGTACAAGGGCGTGGTGGAACGCCGCCGACCACCGCGCCACCTGCGTCGATTGTCAGGGTCGGTTCCCTGGCAGCACAGACCACGGCGCCCCAGTCGAGGTCGCGGCCGGGATTGGGTCGCTGGATGCGTCCATCGCTGGCGTTGCAGGAGCGTCGGCCCTCCGCGAGTACGAACGCAGGCATCGCCGGCGCAACGAAGGGATCGACCAGAAATGGGGACGTCTCGCTGGCGTCGTCAGGTTCCTTTCCGACGACCCCCAGTCGACCCTCGCCTGGGCCAAAGGTTCCGCAGGTGAGCGTCGTCTCGCCGCTCACCTGCTGGCGGCGCTGGGCGACCGTGCCGTACTACTGCATGACCGCAAGGTCCCCGGAACCCCCGCCAACATCGACCATATCGCCATCGCCGCCTCGGGGGTCTGGGTCATCGACGCCAAGAACTACGCCGGCCTGGTCGAACACCGCGATGTCGGCAAATGGATCACGTCCGACCTGCGGATCTATGTCGGTGGCCGAGACCGGACCAAGATGGCTGACGGTATGGGATGGCAGGTCGACGCCGTCCGCTCGGCACTCGACGGCGCCGTCGTGCCCGTACACGCTGCCGTGTGCTTCATCGAAGCCGAATGGAAGCTGTTCGCTCAGCCGTTCCAACACGAGGGGGTATGGGTTACTTGGGCCAAGAAGCTGGCCGAGATGATCGCCCAACCCGGACCCCTCAGCACGGCAGAGGTGACTCGCGTCGCCGGCCGCCTTGGCGCGGTCTTGCCGCCGATGCCGGCGCCGCTGCACCGGTAGTCGGGCAAGTCAGAGGCAACCCTGGTCCGGGTTTCGAGGAGGCTCGTCCACCCCTATCCTGACTCGGGTGGATTTGGAGTTCACCGGCGAGATCTGGCCCTGGAGGGGCCCGGCGCCGTTCTATTTCGTCACCGTGCCCGACGAGGAGAGCGCGGCGATTCACGCGACATCGCCACAGGTGACCTACGGCTGGGGCATGATACCGGTCGAGGTGCGGATCGGATCGACCGTATGGACGACCTCGCTGTTCCCCAAGGACGGCGGGTATATCGTGCCGCTGAAGGCGGCCGTCCGTCGTGCCGAAGGGATCGACGAGGGCGATACGGTGACGGTCCGACTGACCGTCAGCGTCTGACCCGTTTCGCCCGGCACCAAGTCGACGGCCGACCGCGTCGAATCGTCGCCCGATCGACAACCGTTCTCGCGTCAATGGCGGCATCGCGGATCGGTTCGTCCAGCTCGGCGCCGAACACAGCCAAAGAGACACGCCGCAGCTCGATGTCCGCCAAGACCGCGTCGTCTGGCTGGCTAGACATCCTCGAGTTCGTACACCATGCTGCGGACTCCGGTGGTGGCAAGCTTCGACACGTCCTCCGCGGTTTGCTTTCCTTCTGCTGATTGAAATGCCCGCTGGAGAGCTTCCATGTCGTCCCAGTCCAGTTCGGCAATCAAGTAGTAGGGCTCGCCTCCTCGGATTGCGAACGGCATTCGACTGACCGTGTAGCGGCGCAGTCCGGGCAGCTTCTTGGCCAGCGGGATGTGAATATCCTGGTAGTGGCGGTCGAAGGCCTCAACATCCTGCGGTCTGTCGTACAGCACGAGGAACCGGACCATGCGGCCACAATATGTCGCACGCCGACGATGTTCGAAGCGTCGTGCGAGGAAGCGTGGCGCTGCCCGAAAAACGTGTGAGATTGAGCCAGACTGGCGGGACGAGCCTCGCGGCCGTCTGGGACAAACGGAGAATGTCAGATGTCGATGGTCGAGGTCGTGCCCTTCCTCGTGGTGCTCGTGATCCTCGGAACGGTCGCCTGGGTCTACCAGGACGCGACCGCCCGCGCGGCACAGGGGGCCCCCGTCGTCTTCTCCGCCGGTTCGATCCACCTGGATTCGCCCCAGCTCTGGGCCCTCGTCTGCCTCGTCTTGTGGATCATCTGCTTCCCGCTCTACCTCGCCAGCCGCCGCCGTCCCAACTGACCGGGCAGGGCCGTGCCGGGCCGTGACCGTGAGGGCAGCGGGTGAGGGTCAGCGAGTGACGGCCAGTGAACAGCGCGCCTCTACCCACGGGACGCTCGACAACCGGTCCGGGCCGACGACGGGAGGCGACGCCCGAAGCGATGTGGAGCGTTACTGATCGAGGCGAGGTCATCGAGCACGATCGTGGCACTCTATGGCACACACGTGGCTTGCGTTGGCACCATGATGATGCCATACTGGTGCCATGGACTTGCGGGTGTACATCGAGGACATTCACCGGCAACTTGTGGTTGCGGCCGAGGCGGGCGGCGATGACGCTCGGGCGCTGGCCGAACGGCTCGTTGCGCCACTCGACGCCGCGATCCGCCTCGCCTTTCAGGACATTCTCGGGGCCGCGGCCGAGGAGATCACGTGCGAACTTGCACCCGGATCGGTCGAGCTGCGCCTGCGGGGCCGTGACCCCGAGTTCGTGGTGACGCCACCGCCCGCCCCGCCCACCGCCGACGGCGTGTCCGAAACCGGCCAGCAGCTGCGCAACCGCGCGGCAATAGCGGCATTGTCTGTCGAGGCCGACGAGGGCGGGGTTTCGCGGATCAACCTCCGCCTGCCTGACCAGCTCAAGTCCCGGATCGAACAGGCGGCGGGCGCTGAAGGGCAGTCAGTAAACAGCTGGCTCGTCCGAGCCGCCGCCGCGGCCTTGGAGCGCACCGATCCGGGCCGCCAACCTCCCGGTTTCGGGAAGGTCGCTCAGCGCTATACGGGCTGGGCCCGTTAGTCGGCCGTAGCCGCCTCGCCCGTCCTTGGCATCTCCACCAAGAATGAAAGGAAAAACGTCATGCCTACTTTCGACACCCCCGAACCCATCTCGGTAACGGTTGAACTCGGCGTCGGTGACCTCCGAATCCTGGCCGGTGAGCGAAGCGACACAATTGTCGAAGTTCGCCCCAGCGACGCCAGCAACAAGTCCGACGTGAACGCGGCCCATCAGACCCGCGTGGAGTACGCCAACGGCCGACTACTGATCAAGGCTCCCAAGGGATGGAAGCAGCACACGTCTCGCGGCGGCGACGAGTCGATCGACGTGCAGATCGACCTGCCTGCGGGCTCCCATGTCCGGGCGGAGGCAGGGGTGGCGGCGTTTCACTGCTCGGGTCGCCTCGGCGAGTGCCACTTCAAAACCGGCGTCGGCGATATTCGAGTCGACGAGGCCGGAGCGTCCGAGCTCAAGGCCGGCGCCGGTGACATCAGTGTGGGCCGTGCATCCGGCCACGCCGAGGTCACGACCGGAACGGGCGCAGTTCGGATTGACCGTATCGACGGGACAGCGGTGGTAAAGAACTCAAACGGGGACACCTGGATTGGCAAGGTCGGCGGCGACCTACGGGTGAACGCGGCCAATGGAAGGATCACCGTCGACCAGGCCGAGGCTGGGGTGGCGGCGAAGACCGCCAATGGCGACGTCCGCCTCGGCGAGGTGGTGCGTAGTGCGATCGTGGCGGAAACCGCGTGCGGCGCAATCGACCTCGGAGTGCGCGATGGTGTCGCTGCCTGGCTGGACCTCGACACCCGTTTCGGCAATGTGCACAGCGATCTGGACGCCGTCGAGCGCCCGCAAGCGGGGGAGAACGCGGTCGAGGTGCGGGCCCGGACGTCCTTCGGCGATATCACGATCCGCCATGCCCCCGACCGCACGAGCGATCCGGTTGGTCAGCCATGAGCGCGGCACGGGGTAGTCACAAAAGCGGACCGGGGAAAAATCCTCCCGATTCGCTTGTCGACCGCTCCGGGAGGCATTTTCCCCGCCTCCGATTTGCCTTGGCGTTGGTTGAGAAAATACGTGAGGTAGCGGCAAGGCGATGAAGAAACAGACGTCAAGCACAGAGCTCATTTCGTTGCCCGAGCGGGCGGACATCGTGGCGCTGGTCGAGGTCCTTCTCGGCAGGCTGGCATGGCCGTCGCGAGAAGGGATCCTGTGGCTCGACGGGGATCAGCTGACATTCGGGTCGTGGCACATCGAAGGCGGCATCCGGTCGTCTGAGGTGCTCGAAAAAGTCTTCCAGGGTTCGCTGAGCGATATCCAATGGAAATGGTCGAGCGCAATGTATGAAATGCGGGTGCTTGTCGCAGACAAACGGTACCGGGTCAAGTTTCAGGGCGAATCGGAGATATCCGCGATCGCCCAGGATGCGGCGTCCAGCATCGACCTACCGGGTGTCAAGTTGATCGCTATAACCGAGCAGATAATGGACCTTCACCGAGTGAAGGGAATGTGGCACGCCTGGGAGGCGGCGCTGAAGTCGGCGTCTGCGTAACATCGCGCGGCGCTCTGCCAGACTATGTGGATGTCGTTTACCGTCGATGAGCTGGCGTACGCAACGGCCCTGGTCCGGCGCTCGGTACCTCCGACGCCGCAATACCGCTGGCCACTATTGGATGAACTCGTCGGCGCCGCGGTGTGGGTCAAGCACGAGAACCACACGCCGACGGGGGCATTCAAGGTACGCGGTGGTTTGGTCTATGCCGACCGGCTCCGTGCCCATCGACCCGAGGTTCGAGGGATTGTCTCCGCGACACGCGGCAACCATGGGCAGAGCCTGGCGTTCGCGGGTCGCGCGGCCGGGCTTCGGGTCACAATCGTGGTGCCCCATGGCAACAGCCAGGACAAGAACGCCGCCATGCGCGGGTTTGGGGCCGAAGTCATCGAACACGGCCACGATTTCCAGGCGGCTTTGGAATATTCGGTCGAGCTTGGCGCCGAATGCGGCTTCGAGTCGGTACCGCCGTATCACCCCGATCTTGTCCTCGGTGTCGCCACCTACGCCCTTGAGCTGTTCGAGGGGGTCGGTGAGCTGGATACGGTCTACGTGCCGGTGGGGATGGGATCAGGAATCAGCGGCCTTATTCGGGTGCGGGATCTGCTCGGGCTGCGCGTCGACATTGTCGGCGTGGTCGCCGAGCAGGCTCCGGCCATCGCCCGGTCCTTCGCCGCCGGGCAGGTGGTGGCGACCGAGACGGCACATACCTTCGCCGACGGTGTGGCGTGCCGCGTGCCCGATCCGGCTGCGGTGCAGGTGATTGTCGCGGGCGCGGCGCGAATCATTGCGGTGAGCGAGGAAGCAGTTGCTTCGGCCATGCGGACACTGTTCGCGACGACACACAACACGGCCGAGCCGGCGGGCGCCGTGGCGCTTGCCGGGTTGCTCGCCGAACGCGACATTGTGCGACACCGCCGAATCGGGATTATTCAGACCGGCGGCAACGTCGACACCGACATGTTCGCGGCGGTTCTTGCGGGTCAGACTCCGACGCCGTAGGGCGGGATGCGAGGCTGTCAGGCATGACTGGATCGGATCCCAAGGCCAACCTTCAGCGCTACCTACAAGCCGCCCGCAACGTTCACGTGGCGAAACTCGAGGGACTCTCGGAGTACGACATTCGCCGCCCGATGACGCCGACGGGCACCAACCTGCTGGGGCTGGTCAAACATCTAGTCGGTGTGGAGCTGGGCTACTTCGGCGACGCCTTTGGCCGGCCGTTCGACGAACCGCTCCCGTGGGATTCAGACGGCGACCCCAACGCCGAGATGTGGGCCACCGCAGACGAATCACGCGAATACATCGTCGGGCTCTACCGCCGGGCGTGGGAGCATTCCGACGCCACGATCGAGCTGCTGGCGCTGGACACGATCGGCCAGGTGCCATGGTGGCCGGACGATCGACGCGACGCGACGCTGCACCTGATCCTGGTGCATGTCATCGCCGAGACCAATCGTCACGCCGGACACGCCGACATCGTGCGCGAACTCATCGACGGTGCCGTGGGGCTGCGCCACGCCAACGACAACATGGCGCCGGGCGACGAGGCGTGGTGGGCGAGCTACCGGAGCCGCCTCGAACGCGTGGCGCAGGAATCCGCGGCACGGTCGACCCGCCCGGTCACCTGACAGCCCAGGGGCAATTTGGGGGCAGCCCCAGCGGGAAATAGGGGCCATCCTCGATTCCTGAATCCGGCCAGAGAGCAGACAGTGATCGCATGACTACTGCGACACCGACAATCATCTGCGCCAACGCGGCAACGACGCCGGCGGTCTGTTCTTGCGGGTGACTATGCCCGCCCGTTTGTGGTGGTGGGCCGTGCTCGGCGCCTGCGCTCGCCTGACGCATGGCATTTCCCGCCTCAACCTGTGGACCTTCTCGATGTCGGCTCGCCGGGGTGGGTCGCTCGCCCTTCGCCTCTCGGGCCCCGCTGCGGTCACCGCGGCCCGCAAGACCATGCGGACGGTCCCGGCCTACGCCGCCTTGGTTGGCCAGCACGGGCCACCGCGGCCCGCCCGGAGCCCCCAGGCGTGGCTCGGCCAACTGCCCGTGACCACCAAGCGGAGCTACATCGACCGCTGGTCCCTCGCGGAGCGCTGCCGCGACGGACACCTTCCCGCCCAGGGCTGCGACCTGGACGAGTCAGCCGGGTCGACCGGAGCGCCCTACACCTGGATTCGCAGCGAGCGCGAGCTGGAGGATGTCCATCGCAGCCTGGCGCTGCTGAGCCGCCATCTTCTTCCGGCCGACGGCCGGCCCTTCGTGGTGCTGAACGCCTTCTCGATGGGCGCCTGGGCCACCGGGACCAATGTTGCCGCCGCCCTCAGGGCCATCGCCGTCGTGAAGTCATGTGGACCCGACATCGACAAGGTGTTGGGCACCATCGTCCTCCTCGGAGACGAACCCACCTATGTGGTCTGCGGCTACCCACCGTTCCTGCGGACGCTGATCGATGCCGCGGCCGAGCGTGGGCAGGACCTGTCTCGGGTGAAGATGTATGCCTTCGTCGGCGGTGAGGGGATGACCGAAGGGGCTCGACGGCGGCTCGAGCGGACGTTCACTCGGGTTTGGTCGGCCTATGGCGCGTCAGACCTCGACATCGGCGTGGCCGCGGAAACGCCGGTGTCGGTGTGGTTGCGCCAGCAGGCCTCCGAGCGTCCCGACTTGGCCCTCGCCCTGTTCGGGCGCACCGACCGTTTGCCGATGGTGTTCCAGTACGACCCCTGCGACTACTACGTCGAGGTTGTCTCGACCCCGGCGGGCGCCCACGAACTGGTGGTCACCGTTACTCGGCCAATGCTCTCGCCACGGATTCGCTACAACGTCGGCGACGAGGGCGGCACGATCGACTTCCAGGCCGCCCTGGCGGCGTGCCGCTACCTCGGGCTCGACCCCGCAGAGGCCGAACGCCAGCCGTTCCGGCTGCCGTTCCTCTATGTCCACGGTCGCTCCGACCAGACCGTGTCGTTCATGGGCGCCAACCTCTATCCCGAGGACATCGCGGCGGGAATCGATGCCCATCGCGCCGCCGACCGTCTCGGGGCCTTCTGTATGGAACTGGCCGAGGTGGGCGAGGACGACGTGGCGCCTGTCATCCACATCGAGGCGCCCGAAGCGCTGCGCTTTGGCGCAACGGCCGCCGAACTGGTCACGGTCATCCGGGACCACCTTGCGGCCGCCTCGGCCGACTACCGGGAGGCGCTGGTCGAGTCGCCACGGGCGGCCGACATCCGGGTACGCCTGTGGGAAACGGGCACCGGTCCATTCGCCTCGAATGCCCTCAGGATCAAGCACCGCCAGGTCCTGGTCACGGCGGTGGCGGCGTGAACACCGCGACGACCATCCTCAACCCCGAAATCTGCGTCATCCTCACCGAGGCCCTCCGAGCTCCCTCGGCGCACAACGCCCAACCGTGGCGCCTCGTGCCGGTAGGGCCTACCGCCGTTGAACTCCACTACGACCACTTGGACTACCTGCCGTTTGATCCCGATGATCGCGACGCCTACCTGGCGCTCGGTGCGTTCTACGAGACCCTGTGCCTCGCTGCGCATCGCCACGGGCAGCGCGCCGAGATGGCCGCCCGATTCGAGCGGACCGGCTCTGACCTTTGGGTCGGCGACATCAGCATCCGTCCCGCCCGGCCCGACGAGGCGCCCGACCCCTTGGCCGACGCCGCGGCGCAGCGCCACACCAACCGGCGGCCCTACGACAAGACGCCTGTTCCGCTCGAGTTGGAAACGGCGTTGCGGGTGCTCGGCAACGAAGCCGTGACCCCGCGAGCCATGGCCCGCTTGGTTGCCAAGGCGTCGGTCCTGTCCTGGAAGGACCGGCGGTTCGTCACCGACCTGCGGCGCTGGACCCGGGCCGATCGCGGCGCGGCCGACGGCATGACCCCCGAGGGCTTGGCGCTGTCGCGGGTGGACTGGCTCGCCCTACGGGCCGCGTTTCGCCTCGGGCGGCTGCCCTCCGCGTTGGCGTGGGTCTACTCGTCGCGCGACGTGCGGCTGCTGTCGAACAGTGTCGCGGTCTGCGTGCTCGGTGCCGCGAGCCTGTCGCCCGAGGACCTCTTCGATGCCGGTCGCCGGCTGATGCGATCGTGGTCGACGTTGGGCGCAGCCGGCTGGGCCTGCCACCCGATCTCAGTTGCCGTCGACCGACCAGAGACGGCGCCCCTGGTGGCGGCCCTCGCCGGTGTCCCGGTACCGGTGGCGGTGTACCGCATCGGCCATCCCTCGGTGGACGTCCCTCGTTCCAACCGCCGCCCGCTCGCCGACGTCATGCGGCGCCCCGACGGCGGCGTCGGCGCCGACTCGGCGTGACTGGAACGAAGGCAACGATCTATCCGACGGCCGAGGGTTCGGGCACGAGATCTGGGGAGCTGTCCACGGTCGCGGGGACGACCGGTGGTCGGGCGTAGGCCTTGGCGACGATGAGCATCGCCCCGGCGCACAACACCGCGACGACGATGCCGTCGGCCCAGAAGTGGTTGCCGGTCACGACCACGGTCAAAAGGGTCATGATGGGATAGGCGAGCGCCAGCCAGCGCCAGGGCCGGCGGCACACCCACACGATCGCCCCGGCGATGACGATCGCCCACCCGACGTGGAGTGACGGCATGGCGGACAGCTGGTCGAGCCCGGGTGCCCCAGGGGTGTAGACGCGGGGGCCGATCAGGGCGCCCGTATCGACGATGCCGAGCAGCGGTAGCAGGCGGGGCGGGGCCACCGGGAACAGCTGGATGGCCAGGCTGGCGCCGGTCACCAGCGCCAGCACCGTCCGCACGGGCGGGTAGTGCTCTCGGTGGCGGACGAACAGCCACACCAGGCAGATGGCCAGGGCCGGGGTGTGGATGAATGCGTAGAATTCGTTGAACCCGCGCAAGGCGAGCCGGTGATGGAGGAAGAGCGCTTGGGTGGCTCGCTCGCTGGGCAGGTAGAAGGCGCGCTCCACGTCCCAAATCGTGCGGCCCCGGGCCAACGCCACGTCGACACGGCCGAGCGACCATTCCCCGGCGTACTGCCACAGCCCGTAAAGGATCAAGATCAGCGTGAGTTCCTTGGCCCACGGCCGCAGAACCCTGCCCCAGGATCGCTCGGACCGGCGGGTGAGCCCCCACGTGGTCGCGGTGGCCGCGGCCATCTTCGCCGCGTCCTGCCAGGGGATCCATTCGAGCACCCGCTCACGATACTGACGCCCTGATCCCGCCCACCCCATAGGGTCGCCGAGGCAGGCAAAGTGTGACATCGTTCCCGTCACACCGAAGGAGTATCCATGCCTACTCGCGACACCGCCCCGGTCGGGGCCCCGTGCTGGATCGATCTGATGACCTCCGACACCGAGCGCAGCCGCGCCTTCTATGGCCAGCTTTTCGGCTGGGCCACCGGGGCGCCGAACGAGGATTTTGGCGGCTACTTCAACTTCACCAAGGACGGCGTGCCCGTGGCCGGTTGCATCGGCAGTCGCCCCGGCTCGAGTGCCCCCGACGTGTGGTCCGTCTACTTGGCCAGTGACGACGCGCAGAAGTCGGTCGGCGCCGTGGCGGCCAGCGGCGGCCAGGCCCTGGTGGAGGCGACACCCGTCGGCCAGCTGGGCAGCATGGCCTATGTCACCGACCCTGGGGGAGCGGGAATCGGCATCTGGCAGCCCGGCACCCACGCCGGCTTCGGTGTCCTCGGCGAACCCGGCACCCCCGCTTGGTTCGAGTTGCACACCGGGGACTACGACACCGCCGTGGCGTTCTACCGCGAGGCATTCGGCTGGGACACCCACGTCGCGAGCGACACGGAAGAATTCCGTTACACGACCCTGGGAACCGGTGACGACCAGCTGGCCGGGATCATGGATGCCTCGAGTTTCCTGCCCGAGGGCGCCCGCGCCCAGTGGTCGATCTACTTCGGCGTGGACGACACCGACAAGGCCTTGGCGACGATCGTGGACCTCGGTGGGTCCGTCGTCACGGCCGCCGAGGACACGCCGTACGGCCGCTTGGCCGCCGCAGCCGACGCGACGGGCGCCCTGTTCAAGCTCGTCACCATGCCCTGATTCGCCGCCATGATCTCGGGGCCAACGCCCAAGCGGCCGTGATCGGCTTTACTCTTTTCGACACCAACGCCGGCCGCTGCGGCGTGGCATGGGGGCCGCGCGGGCTGGTGGCATTGCAGCTCCCGGAGGCCGATGACGGGGAAACCGTGGCCAAGCTGTGCGAATCGGCCCCCGACGCTCAGCCTCTGACGCCCCCCGCCAGCGTGCAGGCTGCGCTCGACCAGATCGTCGCCCTCCTCGCCGGCGCGGCGGGCGACCTCACTTCGGTCGAGCTCGACATGACCGCGGTGCCGCCCTTTCACCGCCGGGTGTACCAGTTGATCAGGACCATCCCGCCCGGCGAGACGATGTCCTACGGCGAAGTGGCGACGCTGCTCGGCTCGCCGGGTGCGGCGCGCGCCGTCGGACAGGCAATGCGCCGCAACCCCTTTGCGCTGGTGGTTCCGTGCCACCGGGTTCTGGCGGCGGGGGGGCTCGGCGGCTTCTCGGCCCGCGGCGGGCTGGCTACCAAGGTCCGCCTGCTCGCATTGGAAGCGGCGGTGCAAACACCGCCCCCGCCGACGCCAGCCTGACAGGTGGGAACGGTGGGCATCGACAGGGCGCTCGCGATCACGCACCTACGGGACGCCGATCCGATACTCGCCCGCCTGATCGACGCGGTCGGACCGCTCGACCTCCAGCTCACCGGTGCGCCGACCACGTTCGCGGCCTTGGCCCGCGCCATCGTCTACCAGCAACTTCACGGCCGGGCGGCGAATGCCATCTTTACCCGGTTGTGCGTCCTGTTTCCTGGGTCGGGGACCACGCTGCGCGCCGGTGACATCCTGTCCGCCTCCGATCAAGACCTTCTCGGCGCGGGCCTGTCACGAGCCAAGCTCCTGGCCATTCGAGATTTGGCCCGCCACGCCGCTGATCACGCCATCCCGACGCTGGCCGAGGCCCAGTCGATGGCCGACGAGGCAATCGTCGAGCAGCTGAGCCAGGTTCGGGGGATCGGGCGCTGGACGTCGGAGATGTTCCTGATCTTCACGCTGGGCCGGCCCGATGTGCTGCCGGTTGGCGATCTCGGCGTGCGCAAAGGCTTTGCCATTACCTATCGGCAAGGTGAGATGCCTTCTCCGAAAGAACTCCTCGACTTCGGCGAACGGTGGCGGCCCTACCGCAGTGTCGCCAGTTGGTATCTCTGGCGGGCCTTGGAGCTCGAGAAGGAATCCCGATAGCGCAGTGAGAGGCGCGTCTTCGAGATGTTGGCGGGAACCGGCTGTGGTGATCGCGTCGTCTGAAGGGGCGTCGTCTCACGGAGGGATCCTCGCCATGGCACATCTACGTCGTCGTCTTTCAGCGGTGGCCTTGCTGGCAACGGGCGGGCTGATGATTGCCGCCGCCCCACCCGCCGGTGCCTGTGGCGGCCTGGTGGCGCCCAACGGCGCGGTCCGGCTGGATCGCACCACCACGCTCGCCGCCTATCACGACGGCGTCGAGCATTACGTCACGTCGTTCCAGTACGCCGGCGGCGGGACCAACTTCGGCTCGATCATCCCCTTGCCCGGCATTCCGTCCGACGTCCGAAAGGCCGGGAGTTGGACCCTGCAGCGCCTGGAACGGGAGGCACACCCTCCCGCTCCCTTTGCCGGCGATCTGCGAGCCACTGCCGCCGAGGCATCGACGGCCCAGGTGCTGCTCGAGACCACGGTCGACGCCTTGGACATCACCGTCCTCAAAGGCGGGGGTGACGAGGTGCTCACGTGGGTGAAACAGCACGGGTACGCCGTCTCCAACGATGCCCCGGCGATGCTCGACTTCTATGCCCAGCGCAGCCCCATCTTCCTTGCCGCTCGTTTCGATGCCTCCAAGGCTGCCGCCCGCCAGGAACAGGCCGGAGACGGCACCCCGATCCAGATCACCATTCCGACGCCGAACCCCTGGGTCCCGCTGCACATCCTGTCGCTGGCCAAGGTCCCTGAAGCGCCGGTCGTCGCCGACGTTTTCCTCCTCACCGACCGGGCGCCGGCGCTGCTGGGGCTGGACCAGGGCGTCCAGGTCCAAGCGGGCGAACCGGCGTCGGACAGCCTCCTCGGGGACCTGCGAGCGGACCACGACAGCGAATGGGTTCCGGCCAAGGCGTGGCTCACCCTCGTCGCCGTGTCCACCCCGGCGGGGCAGCTCAACCATGACCTGGCCATCGACCCCTCAGGGGCAGGCCGCCCGTCGGCGGTTCAGGCCGGCTTCCAACTCGCGGCCGCAGCGCCGAGCCCCACGATCGTCGGATTGGACCCACTGGGCAAAGCCGTGAAGGCGGCAAACCCGGCGGCCTTTGCCTTCGCCACCGCCTTGGCGTTGATGATCGTCGCGCTGCTGGCGGCCTGGACGTTCCGACTACGTGCCCGGCGTTCCTGATCCGTGGGTCAGGCGACCTGAGCGAGACGTTTGCTGACGTCGGCGCACTCCTCGCAGACCGACGTGGGCACGATCCCGATTCGCATCAGGGCCGAGAAGATCCGGCAGCCCAGGCACACCGCGAACACCGATTCGAGCGTGGCGGCAATCACCACCAGCCCCAGGACAATGTATCCAGCGCCCCGAAAACCGAGGCCCAGCGCAAGAATGCAGGCGGTAACCGACATGACTGCGCCCATGCCCTGGGCGAAGCGCTTCGGGGGCCCGGGCACGAACCTTGGAGCCACCGACAATCGTGGCGTTATGACCCTGGTGACCAACTGGCCAAGGGGGCTGAGGGTCGGTCCGGTCAGTACCCGAGCCACAAAGCCGTAGGCAATCACGGCGGTGATCCACGGCTGATCGAACACGATCGTGGCCAGGCACATCAGCACCACGCCCGCCGCGACCAGGCGCGCCGATACTTCGTTGACCGGATTCGGGAAGCTGAACAGTCGGGGAGCAGTGTCGGTCATCGCAACCTTTCCCAACAGAAAACCGACTAACTGAGTCAACTATTCCGGGTGACGCTCGTCGTGTCAAGACCGGGCCGCCTTGCGGACCTGCCACGCACCCGAGGCACCGCCTTGGCCGCCGCCTTTGGCCGCGCTTGACCGCCACTTTGGCCGCCGCCCTGCCGTACTGTGATGCGTTCGTGAGGGTCCAGCAGGGCTGTAGTCGACGGGGTCATCCGGGCCTCCGGGCGATGGCGGACCCTGAGCGAATCACACGGAGGGGGACTGGAAGGTCGAGGTGATGGCGAAGTGAAGGATGTGCTCGATGACATCGACCGCTGGATCGCCGCCGGGCATCGGGTGGCGGTGGCTCGGGTCGTCGGCCTCGAAGGCTCGGGTCCACGGGACCCGGGGGCCGCGATGGCAGTGAGCGACCACGGTGAAGTGGCCGGATCGGTGTCGGGAGGGTGCGTCGAGGGCGCCGTGGTCAGCGAGGCGCTCGACGTCCTCTCGGGAGACGGGCAGCCCCGACTGGTCACCTTCGGCTATTCCGACGACCAGGCCTTCGCCGTGGGCCTGACCTGCGGCGGGACCATTCACGTGTTCATCGAACCGCTGGATCGCTGGTAGGGAAGCGGCTCCATGGCGGGCGAGCTCTACCAGCAGTTGCGTCAGGCGTTGCGAACATCGGAGCCAGTGGTCTTGGCGACGGTCATCGTCGGACCGTCCGATCAGCTGGGCACGACCATGCTCGTGCGGCCGGGCGCCACGCCCGCCGACGCGCCGGCGGCGTTCGGCAGCCTGGGCGATCCCGACCTCGACCGCGTCGTCGAGCGCGACGCTTTGGGCGAGCTGGAGGTCGGCCGTACCGGGACCCGGCATTACGGTCCCCGAGGCGAGGCTCGGGGCACCGACGTGTCGGTTTTCATCGAGTCGTTCGCCCCGCCTCCTCGGATGATCATCTTCGGTGCCGTCGACTTCACCGCCGCACTCGGACGGGTGGCCAAGATCCTGGGCTACCAGGTCACGGTGTGCGATCCACGGCCCGTGTTCGCCACCGCCAGCCGATTTCCGATGGCCGACGAGGTCGTCGTCGACTGGCCCAACCGGTATCTCGAGAAGATCGGCGACGAGTTGGGCCCGCGCGACGCCGCCTGCGTGCTGACCCACGACGCCAAGTTGGACGTTCCCGCAATTACCGCCGCGCTGGCCACCCGCGTCGGGTATCTCGGGGTCATGGGCAACCGCCGGACCCATGACGAACGCATCACCCGTCTGCGGGAGGCTGGTGTCGATGACGTCGGCCTGGATCGGTTGATGGCGCCCATCGGTCTGGACATCGGTTCTCGCACTCCGGAGGAGACGGCGCTGTCGATCTGCGCCGAGATCATCTCGCTGCGTACCGGCCACGAAGCGCCCTCGCTGCGCGATCGCGGCGGCCCAATCCACGCCCGCAGCGAAGGCCGCGACTCGGCCATTTGATCTGGCGGTCACGTCCAAGGATTGCCCTTGCGCCGCCAACCCACCGATGGCAGGGTTGGCCAACACGTCAGATAAGCGAGGAGGCGACGGGTGGCGCATCGCTTCGTGAACGTCATGGCCGCGGCCGCGGTGACCGCAGGAGTTATTGCCTCGGCCGGGGGGGCAGCGTCGGCCGCACCGCCCGGGCCGCCGGCGGTACTGCATTCCGGTCAGGTGATCCGTCAGGACATACCACCAGCTCCAGGGTCGGAGCCGGACACCGTGGTGGAGCCGGACGTGGCGGTCTCGCCACTCGACGCCAACGTCGCCATTGCGGCCGCCCACGACGGTCGCTACCCCGACGGTGGCGCGGTGGACATCTCCGCGGCGTGGACCCGTGACGGTGGCGCCACCTGGCACCACGCACCGATTCAGGGTGTCACGACCGCAGCAGGTGGGCCGTACGAGCGCGTGTCGGATCCTGTCGTGGCATTCGGACCGGACGGCACGGCCTACTTGTCGGTACTCCCTTTGGACATCTCCGAGTGCCCATCCGCAGTTGCCGTGTTGCGGTCCCAGGACGGAGGCCAAACGTGGGGGCCGCCCTCGTATGTCGACCGAAGCTCGTCCTGCGACGTTTCCGAGGATAAGGATTGGATCGTCGTGGACTCGTCGAAGACGAGCCCACACTACGGACGCGTCTACGTGTTCTGGACGCCTTTCTTGGCATCTGGCGATACTTTCTTGGGGGCACCCCAGGCTGTGCGCTGGTCCGACGATCACGGAGCTACCTGGAGTTCCACGTCGTATGTCACGGCGACCAACCACGACACCCAGAACTCCCAGCCCATGATCCTCGCCAACGGCACCATCGTGGACACCTACTACGACTACGGCCTGGCCGAGCTGACACCCGATCTCGTGCCCGGAGGCAACCCTGAATCCCCACGCCTGCGGACCAACCTCCGTCGCACTGCCGCGCCGGCCGGCGTCAACCAGGCCGGCGTCAACCCGGCCTGGTCAATCTTGGCCGCACGATCGGCCGACGGCGGACTGACCTGGCAGCCAATCGGCCAGGTGACCGACAACGCCATCGACACGCTGCCGGACGTGCGTTGCTGCCTCTTCGCGGCCGACGTCGACCAGGTGACCCAAGTCATGTATGTCGCCTGGATGAGTTCGGGACCCGGAGAAACCGATCCCTTGCTCATCTCGTCGTCGCGAGACGGCCAAGCGTGGACTTCGCCGGTGTCGGTGTCCCGGGGCGACGGTAACGGTGTTCAGCGCGTCAACGTCGACGTGGTCGCCCGCGCGGGTGCGGTGTACGTGTCCTACGGCACCCGAACCCAGCCCGGGTCCAACGGAGGTTTCGTCCAGCAGCAGCTGTCGGTTTCGCACGACGGTGGAGCGTCGTTCGCCTCGCCGATGGCGATCGGGCAGCGCTCGGTGCTGCGTTACGCGGCGCAAGCGGGCGGCTACTTTCCCGGCGACTACATCGGAATGGCCCTTGCACCGAGTCGCCTGTACGTGGTCTGGGCCCGGTCCTCCCCACCCCCGCCCTCGTCCACCTCGCCCTACCACCAGGTGATCGACGGGGCGACGCTGCGCCCATAACAGCGACCCCAAAAAGTGTTTTCCCAGCCGTGGATGATCTGAACGGTGGCCCTGCGTCGAAGACGAGGCAGGCTGACTAAGGAGGAATGGTGGGAGCAGCGGAGAATGAGGCCCGTATTCGCGGGGCGTACGAGGCATTCAACGTGGGCGACATCGCCACCCTGCTCGACGTGTTCGACGAAGACATCGTGTGGCACTTTCCAGGCAACAGCAAGCTGGCGGGCGAACACATCGGTCGCGACGACACCATGGCCTTCCTCGGTGCGTATGGCGCGGCGGGCGGGGGAACCTTCCATGCCACCGTCATCGACGTGGTGGCCCGCGAGGATCTGGTCGCCGGATGGGCCAGGGACACCGCGTCGGTCGACGGCAAGACGCTCGACGTGCGAGCGGTCGTCATGTTCGCCATGCGCGACGGCAAGGTGACCGAGGCTTGGCATCACTTCGAGGACCTCTACGGCCTCGACACCTTCCTGCAGTAGGCGAGCGCCACCGACGCCACAGAGGAGCCGTCCTTTGTTAGCAGTACATGACCGCTCACGGTCATGTACTGCTAACAGACACCACGGGGAGAGCCCCGCGAGTATCCGAAAGTAACGTATCGGGCTCCTCGCGAGGCGGTGGTGGCTACCCTCTAGCCTGGTGAGCACCACAGGTTCGCCCGATGCGGCCGAGGACTTCGACGTCGTCGTAGTCGGGTCGGGATTCGGGGCGTCTGTGGTCGCCTACCGGCTCGCCGAGGCCGGCGAACGGGTGTGCGTACTCGAACGAGGCCGCCCGTATCCCCCCGGTTCGTTCCCCCGCGACCCGCGGGGCCTGGCCAACAACCTGTGGGACCCCAGCACCGGCATGTACGGACTGTTCGACATCTGGGCCTTCAAAGGCATCGAGAGCGTGGTGTCAAGCGGCCTCGGGGGCGGCTCGCTCATTTACGCCAACGTCTTCATCCGCAAAGACGAGCACTGGTTTGTCGACGAGGCGCTCCCCGGCGGCGGCTACGAACGCTGGCCCATCGACCGGGCCCTGCTCGACCCCCACTACGACGCAGTCGAGAAGATGCTCGACCTCCAGCGCTATCCCTTCGACGTGTCGCCGTACAACCAGACGCCGAAGACGATCGCCATGCGGGATGCAGCCGAGACCCTGGGACTCGACTGGATGCTGCCGGAACTGGCGGTCAGCTTTCGCAGCCCGGGCGACGCACCGGTACCCGGAGTGCCGCTCTACGAGGCCCACCCCAACTTGCACAACCGACCCCGGGAGACCTGCCGGTTGTGCGGCGAATGCGACGCCGGGTGCAACTACGGGGCCAAGAACACCCTCGACTACACCTACCTGTCCCGGGCCAAGGATCACGGCGCCGAGATCCGCACGCTGTCGGAGGTGCGAACGCTGGATCCGCTCGACGGTCCAGGCGGCGGCCCCTCGGGCTACCAGGTGACCTATGTGTCCCACCACCCCGACGAGGACCGCATGCCGGTCCCGACCAGCCAGCTGCCGACCACGACGATCAAGGCCCGCAGGGTGGTTCTCGGGGCCGGGACGTTCGGCTCGACCTACCTGTTGCTCCGCAACCGGGCCGCCTTACCCCGACTGTCGCCCGCGCTCGGGACCCGGTTCTCGGGTAATGGCGACGTGTTGTCGGCCATCGTGGACGCCCATACCCAGGTGAGTGGCCACCGCCTTCCCCGGCACCTCGATCCCAGCATCGGTCCGGTCATCACCAGCGCCATCCGGATGCCGGACAGCCATGACGGCACCGGCGCCACCGGCCGGGGCTTCTATGTCGAGGACGGCGGCGTCCCGGCATTCCTCGATTGGGTGGCCGAGTCAGCCGGGGCCATCAGCCTGGCCGGGCGGGCGGCCAGTTTCCTCGGCAAACGCCTCGTTGCGCATCTGAGCGGCCATCCCCGTAACCACATCAGCACCGACGTTTCCAAGCTGCTGGGTGGCGGCCAGGTGTCGTCGACGATGTTGCCCACCCTCGCCATGGGCCGCGACATCCCAGACGGGGTCATGCGGTTACGCGAAGGGGGCCTCGACCTCGACTGGACCAGCCGGACGTCGGAGGCCTATTTCGACCGGGTGCAGAACACGATCGAAAGCATCGCCTCGGCCCTTGGGGGCAAGCTGCTCAACACGCCGATGTGGTTGTTCAAGCGGCTGATCACCGTGCACGGTCTGGGCGGCTGCCCCATGGCATCCAACGACCAGGACGGGGTGGTCGACGTCGACGGTGAAGTGTTCCATTACCCCGGCCTCTACGTGGTCGACGGGGCGGCCATGCCCGGTCCGGTTGGTCCCAATCCCTCCTTCACCATCGCGGCCTTTGCCGACCACGTGGCCGACAGCATCCTCTCGACAGCGGTGGTCGCGCCATGACTGCCCCAGCCACCGGCAGCGGCCAAGGCTCCAGCCAAGGCACCGGCAATGGCTCCGGCGCGCTGGCTCCGGCGTCGTGAAACCCAAGTACCACCTCCAGTTCACCGAGGAGATGAAGGGTTTCTTCACCTTCGACGAGGCCGATTACCAGCGGGGCTTCGAGCGAGGGCGGGCCACGGGCTCGGCGGTGATGTTCCACCTCACCATCGGCACCGACGACACCTACGCCTTCATCGCCGACCCCAGCCATGTGGCTCCCGCCGCGGGATACGTCGAAAGCGATGTCCTCGGCGGTCGGCGTCCCGTCGAGCGGGGCGTGTTCAACCTGTTCGTGGACGCAGGCGAGGTCAACGGCGAGCCGGCGCGCCACATGCTGTACCGGCTGTGGTTCACCGACGCGGTCGGCCACCCGCTCACCCTCACGGGGTTCAAGAGCATCCACCATCCCGTCGCCGCCCTCTCGCAGTTCAGCGATGTCTGGAGCGAGACGACCACCCTCTACACCACGATCCTGGCCGGCCACGTCGAGGTGGAGGACGACCACGCGGCGGCGGTCATCGGGGCCGGCATCATCCACATCCTGCCCTTCGACTTCGCTCGCCAGCTGACCACCTTCCGGGTCAAGGGGGCGGCGCTATCGGGGCGATGGAACGCCTTCCAGGCATTCGGCGCCCTTTTCATGGGCCAGCTGTGGGAGGTCTTTCAGCCCCGGCTCCCCTGGGTCGGTCGTGGGCGCAGCCGACGCTGAGCGCCTGAGCGTCTGAGCCCGAGCTGGCGAGGAGCCGTCAATGCCCGACATCCGCTACGTGTGCCTCTCCGATCTTCACTTCGGCGCGGAGAACAGCATCCTCAGCCACTTGAACGACGACCACGAAACCGTTGACCCGGCCAAGGCCAGCTCCGTGCTCGACGCGCTGGTCGCGGTCCTGAAGACGCTGATCGACGCCAACGAGGACCAAACCCGCAAGCCCACGTTGATTCTGAACGGCGACATCCTCGAGTTGGCGCTGGCCAGCGACAATGTGGCGCTGATGGTGTTCGAGTTGTTCCTCGACCGCATCTTTCCCAGCGGGGGCGAGCCGCTGTTCGATCCCACGGTCGTGTATCAACCCGGCAACCACGACCATCACCTCTGGGAGAGCGCCCGCGAGCGCCAGTACGCCAACCTGCTCGATACCCTCAAACCCGACGACGTGCTCCCCGTGCCCTGGCACGGAACGTCCCTCTACTACCTCGAGGATTCCCGGCCGGTGCACTCCGAGCTCCTCGAGGAACTGGCGAAGCGACGGCCCCACGACCAAGCGATCAGGTTCCGGGTGTCGTATCCCAACCTGGGGCTGCGCTCGAAGGACCAGAAGACCTCGGTGGTGTTCCACCACGGCCACAACGTGGAATCCATCTACCACCTGATGACGACGCTCAAAGACTTCGTGTTCCCCGGTCGCCCGCCGGCCACCGAGGTGTGGGACATCGAAGCCGAGAACTTTGCCTGGATCGACTTCTTCTGGTCGACCCTCGGCCGATCCGGAGACGTCGGCGAGCAAGTCGGACTGGTGTACGACATGCTCCAAGACGACCACGCCATCCAAAGGCTGGCCGGCAACCTGGCCGACGGGATCGCCACCCGGGTCGCCCGCAAGGGTGTCCTCCTGAAGGGTCGCTGGCTGCTCAAGGCGGTCCTCCACAAGGTGCTCCGCTTCGTGGCGTCCAAGGTGGCGGCCTCCGAGCGCAGGATCCCGAAGGTGCCGCTGAGCGAGAAGTCCCGGATCGGCATGCTGGCGTACCTGAGTGGACCGCTCGCCCTGCAACTGGCCGCGGAGGCCCCCAACAAGGACCGCCAGCTGCCGGAGCACGTCAAGTTCATCTTCGGCCACACCCACAAGCCGTTCATCGAGAGCACCCAACTTGATCGAGGGTTGGCCAACCCGGTGCGGATCTTCAACAGCGGCGGCTGGGTGGTGGACACCAAGGAGGTCGAACCGTTCCACGGGGCCAACTTGGTGCTCCTCGACGACGACCTCGAGGTGGCCTGCATCCGCCTGTTCAACCAGGCGACGGACGCCTCCGAGTACCGCGTCCGACTCGACGACGGGCTGCCGGCCGAACAGGGGCCGTTCTACCGACGCCTGTCGGAACTGGTCCGGCCCGACGATGACGTGTGGAAGAACTTCTCTCAGGCCGTGGCGGCCTTGGTCACCGAGCGCGCCAAGACTCTGACCGACATCATCGATCACGCCTTCGACACCCGAACGACCGCGTCGTGATCACACCGGACTCCAACGATGGGTGAGGAGGGGCTCATGAGCCACCTGGGTACCAACGACGAGAACTCGGAGCGATTGCTCCGACAAGCCCTACTGGGTATCTCCGTGGCGACCGTCGCCTCCGGTGGCCTGCAGATTGTGGCCCCGGGACTCGTGCTTCGGCAGCTGGATGCGGCGCGTGGGGACACCGACCGTCATCTCTTTGCGACCGTCGGCATGTTCATGGTGGTGGTCGGCGGCCTCCTGGCCCACGACCTGGTCCGCCATGACGACGATCCGACGGTGCTCCTCTGGGCTGGGCTGCAGAAGGTCGGCGCCGCGGGTGCGGTCGCGATCGGCGTTCGGCACGGCGTGTTCGCCCGCCGAGCCTTGGCCGTGGCGGGATTCGACGCCATTTCGGGGGTGGGCTGCCTGGCGTACCGAGCTCGGCTCCGCCGAACGCATCCGAGTACGCCCGTCACATAGCCCGCGGTTTGCGCCGTAGGTCGCCCTGAGAGAAAGCCGAACGCGAAAGCCGAACGCGAAAGGTCAGTGCCGGAACGCCTGGGCGAAGTGGCCCCGCCCGATCACGAACCACATCAAGACCGCCCAGGTGACCGTCGTGGTAAGCCAGCGCAAGTCGTTGAAGAACATCCACCGCTTGAGTAGCGGCGTCAGCGTGGCCTGATCCTTCGTCGTTTCGATGGCTTGGTTGATCGGACGAAGGAAGAGGCTGAAGATCACCACGGCGCTGGCGTTGAGGCTCAGGAAGGCGACGATGACCTGCCACAGCTGGGCCTTTCCCCACTCCTCGACGATCAGCACCACCGAGGTGACGAGCATGACCGGGATGACGACGGTGAAGAACCTCGTCGCGGCCTTGACCGGGATGGTGAAATGCTCGGGAAGGGCTTCGACGGTCATCTTGGTCCAGCTCGGATAGAAGAACAGCCGGACGGCCCACATGGTCCCGACATAGATCGTCGCCCCGAAGAAGAAGATGACGAGATCCAGGATCAACAGTGATTGGCGCATTGGGCATGGCCTCCTGGTCGGTGCTCGGCGCGACGCCGGCGTGGCGGGCGACTGACGGTACAACGAGTCACGGCACGACCCGCGGTCCCGCCCGGCGGCGGCCGGCCCGATCGTCGCGACGAGCCTGGAAGCCTCGACGGACGATCAGGCGTGCCAGGGCACTGAAGACTCGCAGCCGATCGCCGGAGGACACGGCGTGGGTCACGTGGGCGCTACGGAGCGCCGACCACCACATCCGACGGTCGAGGCTCACTTCGCCGACGGCGACGATGGCCCCACCGGGCTGCTCCCCTCGCGACAGCGAGACGGGGAGCACCGGACTGCCCGTTGGTGCCGCGCCGGTCAGGCAGTAGCGCCCATCGGGTCCCTCCAGCGATGCCTCGAGCGACAGACGGCCATCAACGGTCATCGTCACCTGGGCGGTCCGAAACGGAACCCGTGTCCCGAACGAGGCGACCGTCGCATGCCCGGTGGCGGGCGCCTCGACCGCCACGTCAGCGTTCATGGCCCCAGCCTCAGGAATCTCGGGTGCCAGCCGCACCGTGAGGTCGTGACCTCCCAGATCGCCGGTGAGGTCGTGTCGGAGGAGAAGCGCTGGTCGGTCCGAGCGCATCGAGGTGGCGCCGGGCTCCCATGCAACGCCGGCCGGGTCGAGCCGGTCGAGGTAGCGGCAGCCGTCGCGGTAGCCCATCTCCACGAGCGTCCCGGCGTCGATCCGGCCCAGGAAATAGTCCGGGTCGAGTGGGATCGGCGCCTCGGGCTTGATCAGGTGGAGCACAACCGGGGAGGGCCGCTCCTTGTTGACCGCCCGAACCTGTTCGAAGTCGGCGTAGAGCGAGGCATTCGCGGCGACTTCGATCATATGGACGTACTGCCGAAACGAGCCGTTGAGGTATTCGGGGGTGTTGCCGATGCACCACACCAACCACACCTCGTCGGCCCCGCGCCGTACCGCCTCGACGACATTCGAGTCGCGGATCCAGACCGCGTCCAGGTAGGAGTCGCCGTTGTGGGTCACGGCGGGCATCAGCATGGGCAACGAGATCCCTGCGACCAAGAGGTCGAGGTCGATCTCGGAGTGCTCGATGACCTCGGCCACCTTGCGGGAGAAGTTGCAGACGTTGAACGTGCCGACGATGCCCCGGGCGGAGCGGATTTGTCCGACGTCGATCCCCAAATGCGGGAACACCTGGTGGCGCACGCCGTCGGCACCGCCGAAGGCCGGCCATCGAAACGACCGCACGTACTGCCGGATGGGCAGCAACGACATGAACTGGCGCTGGTCCAGCGTGCGCCACCGTTCACCCATCTCGACGGGGTCCTGGCCCGACAAGATCATGGCCAGGTTCATGATCCCGCCCGAGGTGCCGTCGGCGTGATGGAATCGCAGGCCCGCCTCGGACAGCGCCCGAAGCACTCCGGCCTGATACGCCACTCGCATTCCCCCGCCCGCCAGGACCAGCGACCGGCGGGGCCCCGCCCCGGGCTCACTCGCAGCCCCTACTCCACTCGCAGCCCCTGCTCCACTCGCAGCCCCTGGCCGACCTGCAGGCCAGGGTTCAGCTGCGGTCCCAGCTGCCAATGGCGGAATATGGTCGGGCATCGAGCATCAGCCCTTCAGGACACGTAGTCCTGGCGACCGGCCGCGCTTGGAGGTGCCAGCCACTCCTCCTTCAGGTCCAGGCCGACCACGCTCTCCATCCCTTCGGGCGCCAGTTGCGGCGGCGACCCGAAGCCGAGGAACCAGCCCTCGAAGTGATCGTCGAGCACCCCGCCCGAGGACGGGAACCAGGCCGTCATCAGGGCCTTGTCGGATATCTCAAGGGTGTGCAGCGCCTCGACCCGGGGGTGGTCGCCGACGAGCAGCCGTGCATTGCCGCCCCGCAGCAACGAGAAGCCGACACGGCCGCCGAAATAGATCTTCGACTGCATCAGGAGACCCCGAAAGGCGCAGAAATTGCTGGCCGCGAGTTTCACCGGCAGCCACGCCATGGGTTTCTTGATTTCGATTCGCGTGCACAGTTGATCGTCGAGGTCATACTGGCTGGAAACCCAATGGGAATCGATCCGGAAATCCAGGTTGGCCTGGTGCTTGGGCATGCCCCAGATGCCCTTGCCGCCCTTGACCGAGATCTCGGTGCTCACGGGCAGGTCATAGACGTACTGGCCCACCCCATAGTGATTCTGGAACAGCATCGCGAGCAAGGTCGGCGCCGGCTTGTCGCCATGCGTGCACGCAATCGCGATGCTGTACTCGATGTACTTCCCGATATTCGTGTTTCGATAATCGATCACCGTGATCAGCAGAATGCCCTTGCCGTTGGGAAGCCGAAACGGGTGCAGCTCGTTTCCCGGCATCAAGTCTGCGGCCCGGTCGGCGTTGATGGTGAATGCCGCCATGAGCGCCGGGGATGTCTCGGAGTGAACCGGCATGGTGAAGGGGATTCCGTCGACCAGCGCATGACGGCCGGCTTGGCGGCTGAGTCGTGCAGGCTTTCTCATGAGGACCTCCCAGATGGGGTCATCAACTCTTGGCGGATGAGCGGAAACACATCGGTGGCAGCCCGCTGGCCCATGAACACGTCGAGATGGCCATAGAGCGGCAGGATCCGGATGCTGTGGTAATCGGGTCGTATGCCGTTGAGATACTCGAAGGTGCGCTGCTGGCTCTCGGGGATGAAGCAGTGGTTACGGGCTCCCGAAAGAAAGGCGAAGCGGGCGTCGGTTTCGGGCGGCTGGGCCACGAAGTTGGCCGGAAGCTGCTTGAGGCCCGCCACCGAAACCAGGTGCCCTTCGTGGACTGACGCCATGATCTGGCGGAAGAACGAAAGCGGCACATGACCGAACTCACCGCGCAGCCACTCGTGGGTGGCGTCGTTCAGGTTGGCGTGTGACCAGAGCGTCGGGTGGCCCATGCCGTAGGTGAAGCTGACCATCTTGCACACCTGGTTGTGGCATTCGTGGTGGGTCAAGTGAACCCAAAGGGCGACGGCCCGTTCCTTCATCCCTGGCGCCGCTCCCTGGGTGACATCCCACTGCGGGTCCAGATAGGGCATCAGCTTGGCGACGAGCGGCGTCATCAGGCGCTGTTTCCAGCGCGGTCAAAGGCGGGACGACCGGGTGCAGGGCGACGGCGTTGGACACGATGGTCGTGACCTGGGGGACGAGACCGGCCACGGCCGACATCATGAAGCTGGTCGAGCCCTGGCAGTGGATGACGGCCTGAATGGTGTCGGCACCGGTGGCGGCGATGACCGTCTCGACCGCCCGGGGATGGTCGTACACGGCCGCCTCGTCGAGGGTCCATTCGCACGGCGTGAAATCGATGCTGGCCCGCCAGTTTTCCAACCACACGTCCCAGCCGTGGGCGATCAGGTCGTCGACCAGGGTCGTTTCCACCGGCGCCTGGAAGATGTTGGCCCGTACCCCGGCGCCATGTACCAGCAGGACCGGGCCTCGAACCGGAGGTGTCTCGCCGATCACGTGAATGACGTTGCCTGGGCGGCCGTCATCGGTCGTGAAGGGAAGGACGTCCTGGGCGTGCTCCTTCATCGTGTGAATCGCCCCTTTTCCCACTCTGACGTGCAGAGCAATGCTCCCCACAAGGCTACGCCGACCGCCGAGCACATGGCGCCAAGAACGTTCCTTTGGCTCTTCTCGCGTATCAGGCGATACCGCCCCCCGCCGGTCCGCCCCGTGCGCCAGCCCGCCGGCGCGCCCGCCGCCCGCGGCGGCCACAGTCGAACGGATGCTTGTCCCCCAATATCCTTGACTCGTCGGCACGTGTGCGACATGTTGAACCTCGAGGAGTTCGTCCCTTCGACCAGTCGGGACCATGGAACACGGACCGGTGGGTGGTGGGGGGCATGGCAGCAACGATCGACCACGTAGTCGTACTCATGCTGGAGAACCGGTCGTTCGACCACATGCTCGGGTACCTGGTCCACCCCAACCCCGACTTCGACGGGCTCCTGCAAGGGAGGCCCCTACCAAAACGCAGGGTGGAAAAACGGCCCCGCGGTCCTCGCCTCCTCCGACGCCAAGTACGTCGTCCCCGTCGACCCCGACCATTCCCACGATGCCGTCATGCTGCAGGTGGGTGCCACCGGAAGGGGGGCAACAAGGGAAGTCACCAATCAGGGCTTCATCGACAGCTACGAGCGCAAGGGCCGCAACCTGGCCCCGCCCGCCTTCGAGGGACTGCTGGCACCAATCCTCGAACCGGTCTTCCGACCGAAGCCGGGGCCCGCAACCGAAGGGCGGGGTCCGCTCATCATGCGCTCCCAGCCCCCCGACCGGGTGCCGGTGCTGAGCACCCTGGCGTTGAACTTCGCCGTCTGCACGCGCTGGTTCTGCTCGGTTCCCGGCGAGACCTGGCCCAATCGCAACTTCGTGCATGCCGCCACGTCCGACGGCGAAACGATCATCATCCCCCGTTTCTACGAGAACCCCACGATCTTCGAGATGCTCGAGCAGGTCGGAAAGACGTGGCGCATCTACTACGACGACACGCCCCAGGTGTGGGCGTTCAAACACCTGTGGGACCCGACCGGCGACCGGGGGAGCAAATGGTTCCGCTCCGCCGACTTCGCGACCCATGTCCGCGCCGGCGACCTCCCGAACTACTCCTTCATCGAGCCCAATCACCGCCCCCCGTTGCACATGGGCCAGCCCGACCAGAGCAACAACCAGCACCCGGGCAACAGCGTCGTGGCCAACGGCGACTATGACGCCTTCGACGCCAGCGCGGACGGCGACTTCAGGCGCGGCGAAGGCCTCATCGCCGAGGTGTACGAGGCGTTGCGGGCCAACCCGGCGCTGTTCGAGCGCACGTTGCTGGTGGTCACCTACGACGAGCATGGCGGCTTCTACGACCATGTCCCGCCGCCGGTCAACATCCCCGCACCCGGCGTGGCCAACGATCCCGGGTGGATCGGCAAGCTCATGAGCCTGTTCTTCCGCCGCAAGTCGACGTCGTTCGACTTCACCATGCTCGGACCCCGGGTGCCGGCAATCGTCGTCTCGCCCTACGTCCCGCGCCAAACGGTGGATAAGACAATCCGCGACCACGCCAGCGTCCCGGCCACCCTTCGAGCGTTGTTCGCCCCTCGCAGCGAACCACTCACCAAGCGCGACGCCTGGTCGCCGCCATTCCACGGCCTCCTCAGCCTTGATACGCCCCGGGCCGATCTCCCCGACCTGAGCAACTACGTGCCCGCGGCGCCCGCCGGGCCGGTGACCCCACCAGGCGTTCCGACGGCCCCGCCCGGTCCCGAGCCTCCGGTGCCGAGCTACTTCCAGGAACTCGTGGACCTGGCCAAGATGGTCGACGCCCAGCTTCCGGGACCCAACATCGCCGATATCGCCGACCTGGCCAATGGCCGCCCCCGGGACTTGGCCAACCAGATCACCGGTGCCTTCACCGATCTCACCGACCAACTAAGGGGGTAGGACGATGTTGAACTCGGTTTGGCTGGACATCGCCATCGGCGTGGTGCTGGTCTGGTTTCTCTTCGCCCTGGCGGTGTCGGCCATCAACGAAGGGATCGCCAAGGTCCTGGCCCTGCGCTCCAAGAACCTGTGGACGGCGCTGCGTCAGATGCTCGACGGCACCGAGAGCCCGAAGGGACTCCTGCGCAGCGTGGCAGGGCTGCCCCTCAAGAGTCGGCCGTCGAGCCCCTTCCCAGCCGCCAACGCCTCCGTCTCGGCCCGCCTGTACGCCACCCACACGGTGCAGGCGTTGGAGTTGCGCAGCAAGCCCTCGCAGAAAACCAGGATCGAACACCTCCCCGCGAGCGTGTTCTCGCATGCCCTGATCGAACTGGCCATGAAGGCCGAAGGCGGTTTGGTCACCGCGGTCGACAACGCCGGCGGTATCGACGCGGCGGCGGCCAAGGTCGAGGGGGCGGCGGCCCAGGTCAAGGGGGCGGCGGACCAGGTCAGGTCGTACATCGACAACCTCCCGCCGGGACCGTTGCGATCCCAGTTGCAGTCGGTGCTGGCCGGCTCCACGAACGACCTCGTCCAGTTCCGCGACGGCGTCGAGCGCTGGTTCGACGGGCAGATGACCCGGCTCTCGCGCATCTACCGGGCCCAAGTCCACGTCATCTTGATCCTCATCGGGCTGGTCGTGGCGGTCGCCAGCTTCGGCTTCGGCCTGCAGAGTGACTCCCTCCAGTTGGTCAGCCAGTTGCAGAACGACCAGAACGTGCGCGCCGCGGTCGTCGGTGCCGCGTCCGACGCCGTTCGGGGCGACCTGATCAAGGAGGGCTGCCCGTCAACCGACACCACCTCCACCACCGCGACGCCGGCCGCATGCCAGCTGAAAGGGCTGGCGAAGCTCGACAAGCTCAACTTCGCCCTCTCCAGCCCCGTGCCGTCCAGCGCCAGCTTCTGGGAACGAATCGGCTACCTCACCCCGTGGCGGCACTTCTACACCCTGCTCGGCGTCCTCATCACGGGCATCGCCATCTCCTTCGGGTCGTCGTTCTGGTTCGCCCTGCTGAAGCGCCTGGTCGGCCTGCGCAGCGGCGGCGGCACGGCGCCGTCGTGAGCACGAGCGTTACACGGCGGCGGCGGCTCGAACAACCGGCGAAGCTCGGCGCGGATAGCCGGGCGGCCCGCCGCCACCAGCAGAAACAGCGCTTCGCGGGCCAGCCGCTGGGGATGCTGATCCATGAGCACGGACCGGCTGCCGCTCGCCACGACGAGGTCACCCGCCGCCCGGTAGGCCAGGTGCGACGCCGCCGCACGCGCCGCCGGCAGCGAATCGGGGTCGAACAGGGCGGCGTGGTCGAGCGCCGCCCGGCAGGCGTCCACCAAGGCGGCGAGCGTCTCAGTGCCCGGGTCGGGCCCGATCAGCTGGCAGCATCGCCGGGCCACGCCGAGTGCCAGGGAGCCGTTGGTGCGCAGCTTGCGGGGCTCCTGGGCGGCCCATTCGGTGGCGGACTCGACTCCCGTGACCCGCTCGGCGGGGACGAAATGGTCCGCGAAGCGCACGGCCACGGTGGCGCTGGCGTTCACCGCCACCAACCGCAGTGGTTGGCAGGTCAAGGTGGGCGACTCCACTGCGTCGAGCAGGGCCCACACCGCCTGCCCGCCGGGGGCGAGGGCGACCGTGTGGACCACGTCGATCATGCCCCAGCCGGTCACCCAGGGCACGTCGCCGTTGACCAGCCAGCCGCCCGCCACGGCCCGGGCCGACACGCCGCCGGGTCCGGGGCGCAACCCCACGATGGCGATCCCGGCCCGGCATTTTCCCCGACACATAGCCTCCAACCACCGCTCCCGCAGCCCCGGTGTGGCGCTGCCGGCCACCGCCCGGAGCGCCGAGTGGTGCTGGATCCAGACGAAGGCGGTGGTGAGGCAGCCCCCGGCCAGGGCCTCGACGACCCGAAGCCCCGTCGCCGGGTCGGCCGCCAGCCCGCCCGCCTCCGCCGGCCCGAACAACCCGTACAGCCCGTCGGCGGCCAGCCGGTCGAGATGGCTGCGGGGGACCCGGTCGCCCGCGTCGGTGCTGAGGGCGGTGGGAAACAGGAGCTCGTCGGCGATGCGTTGCGCCGATTCGAGGGGGGAAAAGGGGGGCGTCATGGCTACTCGCCGGTGCCGGCCGCGCCCGCGCCGACCGCCGCGGCCCCCGGCCCGGCACCGGCTCTCGGTGGGCAATTGCACGTGCGCCGGTACTCCCCCGGGGCGTCGCATTCGACGGTCATGGTGCCGACTTTCGCACACCGCGGAGCGGGTCTGGCACGCTGGGTCGATGGAGACCTTTGGGGCGCGGGCCGAGGCATCTGCCCGGCTGGACGGCAGGTTCGACGTGCGGGTCCTGGAGCCGTCGCCACCGGCGGTGGCCGAGCCGCCCTTCGCCGACGATCCCGTGGCGGGCGGCGAGGTGGTCCCGCTCGAGCGGGCCGACGCCCGCAGCTGGGCGTCGCTGTGCGCCGAGGACCCCTCGCTGGCGCCGTGGTGCGGCGATCGGTGGCTGGCGGGGTGGCACCGGCTGGAACCGGTCTCGGCCGCGTTCGTGGCGACCCGCGAAGCGCTGCATGCGTTGGCGGAGCATGTCGTGGCGCCGGCGCGACACAAGGCCAACGGGAGGATCGGCCTGCGGTTCACCCGGGGCGGCTTCGGGACGCCGTTCTTCGGCGACGACCGCCAGGTCCGCATCGAGGACGGCGAACTCGTGGTGTGTGAGGCAGCCGACGTCCAGCGGGTGGCGATCACGACGCTGGCCGATGCCGCGGTGACGGCCGGTATCGGTTCGCCGGGAGCACCAGTCGACGTCTACACACCCAGCACCTCCTTGGCCGTCGATGCCACGCTCGCGGTCGATCCGGCCGCGGCCCACGCCCTCGGCGAGTGGTACGGGTTCTGCGCCTCGGTGCTGGAGCAGGTGCGTTCGGAGGCGGCGGGCGCCTCGCTGGTGCAGCTGTGGCCGGAGCATTTCGATCTGGCCGTCGACTTTGGTGACGAGGCGGCGGGCCAGCGGGCCAACTTCGGCGGCTCGCCTGGTGACGAGGGCCATCCCGAGCCCTATTTGTACGTCGGCCCCTGGGGTGCGCACGAAGGCGAGTTCTGGAACGAGGCCTGGGGCGCCAGCCTCTCCTATCAGGATCTGCTGGGCGCCGAGGATCAGCGGGCTCGGGCACTGGATTTCTTGCGGACGGGTCGGGACCTGCTGGCCGGAGGCGGAGTCGCCGGAGCCAGCCGCTAGCCGCCGGCCGCTAAAAGCTGCTGAATTACTCCCGCTTTTGTTTCCGCAAGTCGAATAAAAGCGTGCAAGCTCAATTTCGTCTTATCGGCCCCGACCGATTGCATTCGTTTTCACTCATTCTTTAGGGGTGTGAGAGACGGCCGCCGGACCCCGGCCCCAATCGGAGGGGCCGGGGTCGGCGGCACCGTGCGCCCAAGCTGGGAGGCGGGCGGCACGGGAACGAAGGAGGTCGGGAAGGGAGTCGCTGGCATTCGTCACTTGCACCGACCTCCGTACAACGTCGTGAACCAATTTGACGCTGCCGGGGTCTTGGGCAGGTGAAGCACGCTCCGGGCGATTGCCAGATCACACAAGACACTCAGCCCTGAGGTACAAGGTATGTCGAATCGCGGGGTCTGTCAAAGCTCGTCAACGCGGTCGGTACCGTATTCGGCGGGGGGCCCGCAGGTCGTCGCGGACGGGGTCCAACGCCAGCTAGCCTCGGCGCATGATGAGGGGGCGGCAGGTTTCGATGGGAGTCGTGGTCTGGATTGTCATCGGCTTCGTGGTCGCCGCGACCCACCATTTCCTGGAAACCCTGAACAGCGCCTCGACGATCGGCTCGGCGGTGCTGGCAGTGATCGCCTGGCCGCTGGTCGTGTTGCACATCCATATCGCCATCTGACGCGATGGGCCATTGTTGTGTCGTGTAACCCAACGAGACCATGGGGCGAAGGTGCCGTGACTCAAGGTCTGTAGCCGTCGCTGGTTCAAGGGCGACGCTCGCCAGCGCGGCGGTGGCGGGCAGCGTCGGCACGGTTGGTTCCACGGCGGTGGCAGGCAGCGTCGGCACTGTCGGCTGCGCGGCGGTGGCAGGCAGCGTCGCCACGGTCGGCTCGGTCGCCGTCGCCGGCAGCGCCCTCACTGGATTCGGGGTGATGTTGATCGGCTGCGCGCTGTCACTGGCCTGCGTGCGGTGTCGTCGCTGCGTCGCGTGCGCGGCCTGCATCGACTGCGTCGGCTGCGTGGGGTGTGTCGGCTGTGTCGGCTGCGTGGGGTGCATCGGGCTCCGCGGCGCAGTGGGCGCGACCGCAGGGTCGGGGCCGCCTCGTCCCGCTAGCGCGAGTCGCAGCGCCCCGCCGCTGCGTCCGCCGTTCGTCGGGGCAACTCGTCCCGCAGTCGGGGCCGCTCGTCGGGTCCGTCGGCCTCGAGCAACCGGCGAGCCTGGCTCGGCCCAAACGAGCACCTGGCACGGCGGTCACCGATGTGGCCCACTCCGTCGGTAGCCGAGCTCGGTGAGCACGGTCGCCAACTCCGCCTGCCGCTCGCGGCAGTCTGGGCAACGGCGCAGGTGTTCGCCGGTACGTCGCTGCACCCGTGCGCCCGAGGGCCGGTGCGGCTCCCGGCAGAGGGAGGCGGTCACGACGGCGCACGTCCCCGCAGCCGGACGGAGCTGATGGGCGAGGAAACGCTGCCCTGCGACCCGGCGGGCCTCCGCGCATTGCCGGCGGACCGACCCCGGCGGCGTCCCGAGCGCAAGGGCGATGTGCTGGACCGACAGCCCGGCTTCGTACCGCAGGTACAACAGCAGGCGAAGTCTCGGATGCAGCCCCCGCACGACATCGGCAATCTGGTCGCGCTCCAGGATCGACATCGCCCGCTCGGCTGCCGACTCCTCGGCCGCCACGACGCCACCGATGAGCGATTCCACCGCCTCGACGGGCGGTTGGCGCTGGTGCTTCCTCGCCAGATCGATCGCCGAGCGGACCACGCAGCGGATCATCCACCCCTCGACCGCGGCCGGCTCCCGTAGCTGGCCAATTCGCCGCAGCGCCGCCGAGAGCCCCTCGGCTACCGCATCGTCGGCGTCGATCTCGCGACAGAACGCACAGGCCGCCCGGCGGGCGCGGGGACGTACCCGGCGATACAACTCGCCCGCCGCCTCCACGTCCCCGGACTGCGCGGCGATCGCCAGTGCGCCAGGAGGCCAGGATCCAACGCGTCGCAGGCGTGAGGTTCGGGGAACGACCCCCTCGGCGGGGGGTTCGCCCCCGAGGGGGCCTGCGATTTCCATCGTCGGTGGGGGGCTGATCGGCATGGCCCCGACCATCCCGGTCGCCCGCTTCGCACGACTGACTCAGTCCTGACAAAGTCCTTGCACGGACCTCGTCGCCCGGACTCCCAGTGCCTACCCCCGTGCCGACCCCCGGTGGATAGGGCGGCCGAGGAGCCTGCCCTACCCACCCGAGGTGGTGTTCGAAGTCAGATGGCGCTCTTCCTCGGGAGGATGAGGATGATGATCAGAGCGATGAGCGAGAAGAAGAAGCCCAGAATCGCCCACAGGGTCGGCCCACGCCCCTTGCTGGTCGCGATGTTTCGGCACACGATCGCGCACACGATGGCCACGACCAGTCCGAGGATGCTGGAAAAGGCATTCATCAGTTGTCCCCCTTCGTCACGATTAAGACCGCAGGACAGTAGCCCCCGGCCGACGTCGCGCGTCGGACCCGCGGATCAGGCGTTGGTCTCGTCGGGGGAGACGACGCTCGGATCAGGGAACTCGGCGGCTCGATCATCGTGGGGGATCGTGCTTGCCGCCTCTTCGACAGGGCCCTCGGCGACATGGCCGTCGACGACGTAGGCGGTCATCGACAACCCGCCATAGGTATAGCCGTCTACCAGTACTTCGGCGGTGTGCCCCGACGACCCGGCCAACGCCGCGATGTACAGCAGCGGGATGAAATGTTCGGGCGTCGGCACGGCGGCGCGGAAGTCGGGATGATCGAGCACCCGCAGCACTGCAGCCGGATCGCCGGTCATGCTGTCTCGGACCGCGTCGTCAAATCGTTGCGCCCAGTCGAAGCCCCCGTCAGGCTGACCCCAGTCGAGTCGCCGCAGATTGTGCACCACGTTGCCGCTGCCCACGATGAGCACTCCCTGGGCACGCAATGGCGCCAGCCGGGCGCCGAGATCGAGGTGATACTCCAGCGGCTTCAGTGCGTTGATGGACAGTTGCACGACCGGCACGTCGGCGCCCGGAAGAAGGTGCGTGAGCACCGACCAGGTGCCATGGTCGAGGCCCCAGCTGTCATGGTCGGAGCCGACCCACAACGGCTTTGCGACCTCGGCGACCGCCTCGGCCAGCTCGGGGTCGCCCGGCGCCGGGTACTCGACCGCGAACAGCTCGGGTGGGAATCCGTAGAAGTCGTGGATGGTGTGCGGCCGGGCCATGGCCGTGACCGCCGTCGCTTGGATGAACCAGTGAGCCGAGATGACCAGCACCGCTCGAGGCCGGGGCAACGACGCGCCGAAGGCCCGCCACGCCTCGGTGTACCGGTTGCGTTCGATGGCGTTCATCGGGCTGCCGTGCCCGATGAACGCAGCGGGCATCAACCCGCCCTCGTCGGGTCGGGCGGCGTGACTGGCGTGGTCGCTGGCCTGGTCAGTGGTGCTGCGTACGGTCCCGCCGCTCACGGCCTCACGTTACGCCAGGGTTTCGTCATCGAAGGAACGGGGAATAACCACTGAGTAATGGTCACGCTCCTCGTTGCCGTGTCGGTCGGTTGGTTCATGGTGTCGATCGTCGCGGGCTTGGGGGTCGGTGCCATCCTGCATCACCTCGACACCCCGCAGGGCCGTGGCGGCGGCGGCTTCCGGGGTCGGATGGTCGCCTCACCCACGCGGAACGGCGGGCGCCCCCTCTTGGAGTTGGCCCGCATCACCAACTCGTCGACCCGCGGGGTTCACCGCCCGTAAACGGCGCTTCCACCCGGCGGTCGTCCGTTCCAGACTCGACGGATGGGCGCCGGATTAAGGTCGGCCCGTGGTCACCACGCGCGGTTGGCGGGTGCTGTCTGTGGCCCTGCTGCTTTTGGCCGTCGCCGCGTGTTCGAGCACCAAGTCCGGCTCCGCTACCTCAACCACGCGGGCGCTGAGCAGCGCTTCGCCCGCTTTGACGAGTTCGTCTACTGCCGTTACCGCCCCGGCGAGCACCGCGGCGGGCGGATCGTCGCGGCCCAAGGTGCTGGTTGCGATCACCACCGCGGGAGCCGTCCAGTCCCTCGATCCGACGACCGGCCGGTCCCTGCGGACGCTGGCGACTGGTGCCGTCGGCGACGAGATCGGGCTCTCGCCCGACGGCCTCAGCGTCTTTTACGAAACCCCTGCGGGCTGCACCCACCAGGTCAACCGTGTGCCCACGGCGGGCGGCGCACGGTCCGTGATCGCCTCGGGTGGGCACCCGACGGTGAGTCCTGATGGAACGCTGCTGGCGTACACCCGTCAGCCCGACTTTTCGGCCTCGAACTCGGCATGCCAGGCCACCGACTCGTCGGCCGCGGCCTTCTCAGTGGTGGTGCGTGACCTGGCCACGGGTCGCGAAACCAACTTCCCGCTCCCACCCGCGGTGGTCGCCGGCGGCCTCCCGCTGCCGATCGGCCACCTGTCCTGGGCGGCCGACAGTCGTCGCCTCGCGGTGTCGATCGCCGGTGGCCAGGACAATGAGCAGTGGAGTGTGTCGATCATGGACCGGACGCAGGACAAGTACTACGGAAACTCGGCGTCGATCCCGGTGTCGGGGCCGGAACGCAGCTACTACCGGGAGGCGGCGTTGCTCCCAAATGGCGATCTGTTCGTCGATCGGGAATGTTGCGCGGGATACCCGCCTCAGGTCACCTCGAGCGTGCTGGCGACCGTCGATGCGGCGACGGGCGCGACCCGCCAGCAGGTCGCGATCGGCGTCACGACCCGCGACCACACCAGTCTGGACGTCGACGGCTCCGGTCACTGGCTGCTGTATCTGTCGGGACCCGACCTGCTGATCTCGAACGACGGCGCCCGGCCCACGACCCTTGCCACCGGATTCCAGGCCGCGGCCTGGTAGCCGCCAGCGGCCCAGCGGCTCAGCGGCGGCCCAACGCGCGCCCGTCGCCCGCCTGCGGGGCCGCTCGCCATCTGGCAGATTGGCCCCGTGACCACTTCGGCGTCGTGGGTCGATCGGGACGCCGCCGTGGTGTGGCATGGCTTCACCCAGATGTCGACCTTCGCGGACAACTCCCCGGTCATCGTCGACCGGGCCGAAGGCCACTACCTGATCGATGTGGCCGGGAAACGGTACCTCGACGCCATCTCGTCGCTCTGGGTGAATACGCTCGGCCACCGCGTTGCCGAGCTCGACCAGGCGATCATCGACCAGCTGGGCCGGGTGGCGCACAGCACCATGCTCGGCAACGGCAACGCCGTGGTGGTCGAGCTGGCCGAGGCCTTGTCGGCCGTGGTGCCCGTCGCCGACCCCACTTTCTCTTCGCCGCCGACGGCGCCGCGGCGGTCGAACAGGCGGTGAAAATGGCGTTCCAGTACTGGGTCAACCGAGGGACGCCCCGATCGACCTACCTCGCCTTCGGGCAGGCCTACCACGGCGACACCGTCGGCTCACTGTCGGTCGGCGCCGGTGGATTCGGGACGGACATCTTCGACCCGCTCCGCTTTCCCGTGCTGCGCGCCCCCGGCTTCACCGCCGACCCCGACCTGAACACGGCGTGCGCCATGATCGAAGCGCACCGGGGCGAACTGGCGGCGGTCATCGTCGAGCCCCTCGTCCAAGGTGCCGGGGGGATGCAGACGGCGCCCACGTCGTCGTTTCAGCGCCTCGGGGTGGTGTGCCACGCCAACGACGTGCTGCTGATCGCCGACGAGGTCGCGACCGGCTTCGGTCGGACGGGAACGCTGTTTGCCTGCGAACAATGCGACCTGTGGCCGGACCTGCTGTGCCTGGGGAAGGGCATCACCGGGGGCTACCTGCCGATGTCGGCCACGGTCGCCACCGGCCAGGTCTTCGAAGCGTTCCTCGGCCCACCGGAGCGCGCCTTCTTCCACGGCCACTCCTACGGCGGAAACGCCCTGGCCGCGGCCGCCGCCCTCCGACACCTGCAACTGCTGGACGAGTGGAACGTGCTCGACAACGTGGCAGCGCGCGCCGCCCAGCTGGCGGACCTGCTCGACCGGCGAATCGCGGCTGATCCGGCGGTGGCCGCCATCCGCCAGCGGGGGCTGATGTGCGGGGTCGAGCTGGCAACGCCCGGCGCCGACTCGCGCTGGGGGAGCCGCGTCGCCCAAGCCTGCACCCGGCGGGGTGTGCTGATCCGCCCGCTGGGCGACGTGGTCGTGGTCATGCCCCCGTTGACGATCACCGCCGACGAGATTCGACTGATCGTCGACGTGTTGCAGGAGGCGATCGCCGAGGTCAGCCGCCGGTGACCTGGCGGGCCTGGGTCGACGCCGAGCTCGACCAGATCCGGGCGAGCGACCAATGGCGAAGCCTGCGCAGCTTCGACTCCGACGGCCCCGAGGGTCGCCTGGGTCCGGCTCGCCAGCCGGTCGTGTCGTTCGCGTCCAACGACTACCTCGGCCTGTCGGCCCATCCGGCAGTCATCGCCGCGGCCCACGAGGCGCTCGACCGGTGGGGGAGCGGAGCAGGGTCATCGCGCCTCATCGTGGGCACCCGGCCGGTCCACGCCGAGTTGGAACTGGCCCTGGCGCAATGGAAGGGCACGGAGTCGGCGCTGCTGTTCCCCACCGGGTACGCCGCCAATATCGGCGTGCTGTCGTCGTTGCGCGGCGCCACGGCAACGGTCTTCTCCGACGAACTCAATCACGCCTCGATCGTCGACGGATGCCGCCTCTGCCGGGCGCCGGTCGTCGTCTACCCGCACCGCGACGTCGATCAGTTGGGGAAAATGCTCCGCCAGGTGACTGGCCCCGCCGTGGTGGTGAGCGAAACCGTCTTTTCGATGGACGGTGACGAGGCGCCCGTCGCCCGTCTGATCGACGCGTGCGCCGAGCGCCAGGCACTCCTCGTCCTCGACGAGGCCCATGCCGTCATGGGCCCCGACCTGGGCGCCATTCCCGAAGGCGTGGAGGTGATCCGCGTCGGAACACTGTCGAAAGCCCTTGGTTCGCTGGGCGGCTTCGTGGCCGCGTCGCGGCCGTGGATCGACTGGTTGGTCAACCGGGCGCGCCCGTTCATCTTCACCACCGCCCCCACCCCGGCCGACAGTGCCGCGGCGCTGGCGGCGCTGCGCGTCCTGCGGTCCCCAGACGGCCACCGCTTGACGGGGCGCCTGCGGTCCCACGTCGCCCGCCTGCGCCCCGGCCACGGCTCGCCCATCATCCCCGTGATTCTGGGCTCGGAGCGCCGGGCGCTCGACGCGGCGTCGGCGCTGCTCGCCGCCGGCCTGCTGGTGCCCGCCATACGACCGCCGACCGTCGCGACAGGGACCTCGCGGCTGCGGATCGCCCTGTCGGCGGCTCATACCGACGAGCAGGTCGCTCGCCTGAGCGGCGTCTTGGACGACCTCGGGCTCGGCTCCCTGGTTGCCCGCTGAGGACTGAGGCGATGGCGCGGCCGGACCGACTGGTCGTGGTGGTCGGGACGGGGACCGAGGTGGGCAAGACGTGGGTCACGGCCCGCCTGATCGAGCAGTTGAGGAAGCAGGGCCTGCGTATTGCGGTGCGCAAACCGGCCCAATCCTCGGCCGCGGGCGAGGTCACCGACGCCGAGATCCTCGCCCGGGCCAGCGGTGAACGGCCTGACCAGGTGTGCCGGCCGGAGCGGTCGTTCGAGGTGCCTCTCGCGCCGCCGATGGCAGCGGCGGCGCTCGGCCGCCCTGACTTTCAGCATCGCCGACCTGTCAGGCGAACTGGCATGGCCCGTCGCCGCCGACGTGGGGTTCATCGAGGGCGCAGGAGGGGTCCGATCGCCGCTCGCCGCCGACGGCGACATCGTCGACCTGATTGCCACGTTCGCGCCCGCGCCCGACTTGGTGGTTGTGGTCGCCGGCGCGGGACTGGGCACCCTCAACCTGGTTCGGATGACGGTCGATGCGCTCGCCGGATATCCGGTGGTCGTCTATCTCAACGGCTTCGACGGCACCGCCGACCTGCACCGCCGCAATCGCCAATGGCTGGCCGACCGGATGCGGCTAACAGTCGAAACCGACCTCTCCCAGCTGTCCCCGCGAATAGTGCCATGACCACGGATCCGAGGCGACCGTCCAAATGGGATCACCCGGGAAGTACCCTTGGCTCGGGAGGTCACGATTGACGCGGGGAAGCCATGCGAGCAGGAGCCGGCGGGCGGCTTTGGTCGCCGGCGGCTGTTTCCTGGCTGGAATCGTCGGCATCGCCGTCTTACAAACCGTGACTGGCGATCTGTGGCATGCGGGGGTGCGAAAGGTCGTCCACCAAGAGACACCACCCCCACTCGACGTCCAGAATTACCCGAGTCAGCTGCTCGTCCACGCTTCAAGCGCTGACGCCGTAGTCTTTGTCGTTCCGCTGACGCCGTCGCAGCTTCGCTCCAAACGGAGGCCGTCGACAGGAACTGACGAAGCCTTCGACTCGTGGATCGCAGGACTTGGTGGCAGCCCCGCTGACGCCAAGACGATTGCAGTTCAGCTTGGCTCGAATGTCACCGAGGCATTGCCGATCACGGGGGTGGCTATACGAATCATCGATCGGTCGCCGCCTCTTGCCGGAACAAGGGTGATCAACGGCGCCGGAGATCTGGGCATCAGGGTACTAGATGTCGATCTTGACGCCCCCGAGCCGGTGGCCGTACCGCAGGTCGGCCAGGATGGACCTTGGCATTTTCCACTCCAGGTCGGACACGGAACCGATAGCGAGGTGATTGGCGTCCATGTTCACACCAATAAGTATTTGGTCCACTACGTGATCGACATCAACTACGTCTACAAGGGGAGTGTCAGGACGTTCGAGGTAATGGATCACGGCCATCCGTTTTCGGTGACCAGTTCCGCGCGGGCGGTTTCCGCGGACTGACACCTGACCAGCACACATGCTAATCGGAGGGTTCGGTTGGAACGATTCTTGTTGGTGCATGTCCCCGGCCCGTTGCTCGGCCTGCTCATGGTGTCGTTCGCGGTCGGCGTCAGCGTCGGGGGCCTGCTCCTCGTGCGGCGCAACGTCGCCCTGGCGACCTTGGAGCAGCACAACGACGTGGCCGGCTTCATCATCGCGGTCATCGGCCTGCTGTACGGCGTGCTCCTGGCGTTCGTGGTCATCATCGTCTGGCAGCAGTACGACTCGGCCACCACCGACGCCAATCACGAGGCCATTTCGGTGGACGTCCTCTACCGCGACGCCGCGTTGTTCCCGGACCAGACCGCGCCGATCCGCCAGACCCTTCGCGACTACGCCCACAGCGTCGTGGACGACGAATGGCATGCCATGTCCGACCATCAAAGCGATAGTCCCGCCACCGACCACCTGATCGGGCAACTCCTGACCGAGTTCCGGGCGGTGCACATCCAGTCACCCGAGGAGCAGACCTTCTATACCGAATCGGTGAAGCGCGTCTACGACCTGGCAGACGCCCGCAGACAGCGCTTGGACGCCAACAGCAATCAGTTGCCGGCCGTCTTGTGGATCGTCTTGCTGGCCGGCGGCGTGATCACCGTCGGGTTCACCTACTTCTTCGGGGTCTCCCACTTCGCCTCTCACGTGCTCATGGTCGCGGCGTTGGCGTCGATGATCGCGTTGACCATCTACCTGGTCCTGTCCCTCGACCTTCCGTTTTCCGGTGACCTCCGGGTCAGCCCCCACGCCATGGAACAAGCGCTACGCGAGCTCAGCCACCTCTGAGGCGTGTGCGGTCAGCCGGGACCGTCGGGATTGGTTCGCAGGGCCCGTTCCTCCTGGCGGCGGACCTGTATCTGCCCCGCGATCACCCTGGTCTCGTAGACCGCCTGCCCGACCGTCGCGGGGCCGGTCACGACCTCCCCGGAGCGTACGTCGAACCGGCTGCCGTGCCACGGACAGGTCACGCAGCCGTCCTCGACCGTTCCATCCGACAGGGGCGCCCCCCGATGGCTGCACCGGTTCTCGAGGGCCCAAACCTGGGCATCGTGAACCACGAGCAGCAGGCGAGCTTGGCCGGCCGTCACCGCCAGGCCACCCTCGTCGGGGAGGTCGTCGATGGCCGCGACCGTGGTCCAGTCGTCAGGTCCGCTGTGGAAGGCATTGGTGTCCACCCCGACCCCCTGGGCGTAAATCAGGTGGCCACCCAGATACCCCGCCCCAGTCGCCACCGCCATGCCCGCCAGGGCCAGCACGGCGCCTGCGGTCCCGCTTCCGCCCGCGGCCTCGGCCCGCCGGCGGGACCACCACGATGCGGTGTAGAGGGCCAACGCCACCGAGTTCAGCGTGGCGTGGGTGACACCGACGCGCTGTTCGCTGCCGCCGGTGTCGGACCAGTCGGCCAGGCCGCTCAGCGCCGACGGCACTGCCGCCACCACCCCGAGGCCGATCAGACGTCGGGCCGCGGTCGTGGAGCGACCGACCGCCACGTCGATCAACGAGGCGCTGGTCCACGACCCGATGGGCACCATGACCAACACGGGGTGGAGGGGATGGCCCAGCCACGTCCCGGTCAAGGCGTTCTTGACCGGACCGGCCGGGAGCAGGCGCTGAACCACGCCGTTCAGGGGTTGGCCAACGCGGTCGATGTCACGCTGGGCCTCGAGCCAGTCGGTCAATCGGGTGAGTCTCATGCTGGCGTCCCAAGTCGAACGAGCGTGTCCGCGAATCCCGCCGGACTTCGCCCGTGGCGGCGGCCGCTGGTCGTGACCGGGGTCATCGGCGTGGCCACCCGCCGCCGGCCCGACGCCCCGAGGGCGTCCCAGAGTCCGTGGTCCTCGGCCGTGACCAGAGCCGGGAACCCGCCCGCGCCGATATATGCCGCCATCGAAACCCCCAGGTTGGTCCCATGCACATGCGGATGGCCGAAATCCAAGTCGCCGTCGGGACGGTAGAGGGCGTCGAAACGCTGGCGCGCCGACGCCGGGTGTTCGTCCCAGGAGTCGACCTCGACGGTCCCTGCGCAGGCCTCGGCGCCCTGCCGGCGCAGCTCCAGATGATGGGCCAGCCAGTCCGCGGGCACGACGCTGTCGGCGTCGGTCGTGGCGATCCACACCGCCTCGGGGTCGACCGTGCCGAAGCGGGCGACGACGTGGGTGACTCCGAACGCCCGGGCCAGGCCCACGTTGCGGACCGATACCGCCACCACGCTGGCTGTCAGGGTGCCGCCTCGTCCCCACGCCGGTTGGGCAGGCGCGGCCAAGGACGCCTCGGCGTGGCAGGCGGTCGCGTCCCGGCAGTCGTCGAGCACCAGTGTCAGGTGGACGGCAACCCCGCACAGATCGCGATGGGCGGCCGCTCGACGGATTCCGGTGACGCACGCCCCGATGAGCTCCTGCTCGTTGCGGGCGGGTACGACGACGGCCACGATCTCGGTCGGGGGGAACCCCCCAGGCCGCCGTGGTACGGCCGTGCTCACCGGGCGCCCCGGTCGTACACGTCAAGGCGGAACTGGGCCTCGCAGTAACCGCCGCGATGTTCGAACGCCGGGTGCGCCCCCATCGCCTGGTGGACGTCATCACCGCTGAGGGGGTAGTCGGTCTCCCCGCGCCAGTGAACCGCGACCAGCGTCGCCCCCGCCACCGTCGTTTCCGCCGCCCGGTCGAGCAGGCGGGCCAGATCCGGGGCGTCGAAGTAGTAACCGAGCTCGCTCAGGACGACCAGGTCCCACGGTCCGTCGGGCCACTCCTGGGGGAGGAGGAGCTTGGCGACGTCCACATTGGGTTGTCCGGCCACCCGGCGGCGGGCCTGGTCGAGCGCGACGTCGACGCCGTCGGCGGCCAGCAGGTAGTCACAACGGGTGGCCAGGTCGGCGGTCAAGACGCCGATCGAGCACCCGGGCTCGAATGCCCGCTGATAGTGGCGATGCGGCAGCGCGGCCAGCGTCAGTGCGTACTTTCGGGCTTCGTACCACCGTGACGAGAATCCCCACGGATCAGCGTCGGCCGCATACCGCTGCTCGAAATGTTCGATGGGAATGCTGCTCACGTCAGGAACACCTCGTGCGGCCGATCAAAGCGAACCAGGATCTCCGGGGGGAGGATCGCCTCGTCGCCCGGTCGACTGCTGAGCGGCAAGGTCTGGGACCGGAATGCCCTGATGGCCCACCGCTTCCTGGTCAGTTCGATGCGGGTCAATGGCAGGCAGCGGGCCCGGAACCAGGGCACTCTCGGATCGCTCGGAACTGCCCAGTGCCACGTCCACACCAAGGATTTGAGAAAAGGTGCCCCAGTTGCGGCGCACGCCGTTGCCGCCGCTGCACCCGTGGCGTCATGATCGGGATGGCCGTCGCGTTGCCACGGGGCAACGCACAACACGTCTGGCCCGAGCAGCCCCCGCAGGCAGGCGACGAGTTCCTCGCGGTGGCCGTCGACCCCGCCGTCAGGTAGCGCCAGTCGCACGATGTCGACCGAACGCAGGCCGAGGAACTCAAGTGCCTGTCGCAGTTCCCGGGCCCGGCGGTCGGCCAAGGCCCGCGGAGTCACGGTCTGCGATCGGGGGTGCGACGCCTCGCCGTCGGTGACGCTGACGAGGGTCACCACGGTCCCGGTGCTGGACAACCGCTGCAGCAAGCCCCCCGATGCCAGGACCTCGTCGTCGGGGTGAGGCGCGACGAACACCGCCCGGCGGTGGTCGCCGAGCACCAGTGGCGGCAGGTGCTCCAGATGCCAATCGGTCCATGCCGCCTCGGGCGTGCCGGCGGCGTCGAGACGGGGTAGCTGCTCGGCGGCCGTCATTGCTCGCTCCAACCGGTGATCAGGCATCGGCCCAGTTCCTCGTCATCTCGCTCGGCGTGGTACTGGCGGATGTACACCTGCAGGTCAGCGGCGCGGCGGGCCTGCGCCGGATCGTGGCAGAGCGGGGCCGCCCCGCCCGCCCGACCGACATGGGTCAGCACTTCGAGGCACCCGTTCTCGACCAGGTGGCGGACCTCGAGAGCCACGGAGCGGATCGTCCGATGCGGGTCCGATGGCTCGGCGTCGATACGGGCCGCCCCCCAGGCCACGTCGCGGGCCATAGAAGTACAGCGGGCGCCCGCGGCGCCCAGATGGGCCAACTGATGGGGGTCGGGCCGGCGCTCGGCCAGGTCGGCTTGCAGCGCCCGGACCAGGCCGACGGCGCCTCCGAGCCAGCACGCCGCCACGCCCACCGAGCCGAACCAGAAGCCGGGGCGATCGACGTACCACCCCGGCGGGCCAATCAGGGCGTCGGCGCCGAGCGTGATGTCAACGACCACGTCGGCGCTGTCGGACATGGCCATCCCCACGGCGGGCCACGTCCCGGGGACGGCCGCCACGTTGCCACCTCGCACGGGGACCTCGAACAGGCAGTCACCGTCGGGCGTGGCCGCGGTCACGAGGGCGTGGGTGAGGAGATGGGCCCCAGACGCCCAAGGCTTGCGGCCCTGCAGCCGGAACCCCCCGCCCGCATGGGCATGGGCAACCAGATCCGCGCCCGGCCCCCGGGCGGCCCACACGCCCATGACGGCGCCGACAGGCGGCGTTCGCCCGGCCTCGGCCAGAATCGCCACGGCGTCGGTGTGGCCTTCGACGAGGCGTCCCAACGACAGATCGACGGCGGAGGCCTCGGCCAAGGCAACGAAGCGTTCCCAGGTCCGCCCACCACCGGGTCGCGGCAACCTCAGGCGGTCCGCCACGACAGGAAAGATCTCGGTCAGATCGGTGGCGTCGGGCGGGACTTCAGGCAGGACGAGGCCCGAGGGACGCGTCCACGGCCACAACGGCGCGATCGTCTCGGTTTCCTCGATGCTCGTCTGTATCGCCATGGGCGTTCTGCCCATGCCCATTTCCTGGGTCCGTCAAACGCGGGCCCGAAGCCCGCTTCGCGAGGCGATCGGCACTACGGCCCTGGTGCAATATCGCAATACATCCGGATATCTGCCATCTTGTTTCGACGGATCTGCCAATGTCGAAATCCGTCGACCTATTCGTCAGCCGGAGTAACGGCCAGGTGTCCGATTACCGGCAATTGCAGGGCCGACGGTCGTGGTTCGCCAAAATCCGGTTCAATGGTCACCGAGGACTTGACCTGGGCGGCGGTCACCCTTTTCCCCGACCATGTGTTGTTAATCCCGGATTATGGCATCGGTGGCTCGACGCTGGCGCCGAAGCTGTTGTAGGGCACGCCGAGGCGGGCCGCCATTGCCTGGCCTTGCGCCAGTTGGTAGGGGCTGATGCCGCCCCGCTCCCAGGCATTCATCGACGCGGCGTCGCGGGCTTCGGACGATTTGGGGACGACGCCGAATATCTCGCGGATCTCTTCGATCGGCCGGTCGGCGAGTTCGAACCAGTCCACCCGCAAGAAATCGACCGATTCCGAACCGGTGCGGCCGTCGTGCGCCAGCCCTCCCCGGTACATGGCGTCGGCGAGGCGCACGAGGACACGCGGGTCGTGCGAAATATGACCCTCACTGGCCTGGAACAGGCCCGCTCCGGCCCGGAGGTAGCCCGTCTCGAAGAGCGATATCACCATGGCCAAGCAGCGAGAAGGCGTGCATGTTGTCATTGGCCTCGGCGATGAACCCGAAAACTTCGATCTCCGACTCCACCGTCGTCCCGAAATCGGCCACGACATGAACCCAGTCGTGCTGGGCCAGCAACGGGGGCGCCGAGCCCGGCGTGCCCGGATACTCGAACCCCCGCGCCCGGTACATCTCGGTGACCATGCGGCCCAGTGTCCCCTCGGGGAGGGTTTCCAGGGCTTGCCAGCGTGCGGTGAGGGCCGGATCGGTGACGGCCGCATCCCAGGCATCGGACAGCTCGGCCGAGGTGTGGAGCATCTCGGCGTGGTGCGGGTCCCAGTCGGCGGTGTAGCCGTTGCGCTGGAAGTCGACACCCGCCAGCCCGAGGGACCCGGACGCGAACTCCTGGGCGACGGTGATCATCCCCTCCTCGACCTCGAGTTCGCGGGCGTACTCGGTGATCTGTTTGACGACTTGTTCGGGGAGGGGTCGCAATACCAACGCGGCCAGCAGCATGACCTGCACGACCCGTGAGCGGAAGACCAGGTCGCGCCGAGCCAGATGGACCGCCAGCTCGGAGGCGGACATCGGGTCGAAGGTCCCAAGGTCGACGTCGTGTTTGGTCAGCGAGTGGAACAACGCCCTCAGAAGGGCCCGTTGCAGGTGCGACAGGTGGCCGTTGAGCGCGGCCGCGGTGGCCGCGCCTCGCGCCATGGCCAGGGTTTCCTCCTCGGTCGGGGGGCCGAGATGAACGTGGTCGGGAGTCGGAAGGGGGACGGGCACGCTCTATACATAGCTGCTGGCCGAGGTCTATCGGCGCATCGTGACGCTTTCGCGGCCTCGTCGGGGCGGTTCGGGGCTTTTGGTCTGTCGTGCCGGTCGTCGGTTCCGGTCACACCCTGCCGGTACTGTCCGAGCGGTGGAGTGGACCCCGGCACAGCGGCAGGTGCTCGAACATGGTGCCGGTTGGCTCCAGGTGCGTGGGCCCGCGGGTTCAGGCAAGACCACGACGTTGGTCGAACGGTGGAGGCGCCGGGCACCGTTGTCAGGTCATCCGGAACGGGTCCTGGTGTTGTGCCGGTCCCGAGATGCGGCCGACCGGTTCCGGCGAGCGGCGCTCGGTGACCAGGCGTGGGCAGCCGAAAGCCTGCCGTTCACGACGCTCTACGGCGCCGCGTTCGACCTGTTGCGGCGCCACCGGGACGAGCGACGGCTGCTCACCCGGGCCGAGCAGTGGACCGTCGTGCGCCGGATGCTGGCCGATGACGTGGCGGCCAACTGGCGAAGCTGCCCCGAGTTCGTCGGTCGGGCGGCGTTCGTCGACGAGGTCGCGGGCGCGGTGTTGGACCTCGAGGCGAGTGGTGCAGGCGACGACTCGGTGCTTGCGGTCGCCGCGTCATGTGGCCAGGGCGAGCGCTGGCGGGACCTGCTCGATTTCCGGCGCCGATACCGGGTGGTCACCACGGCGTTGGGTGCGGTCGACGGCGCGCAGTTGTTCACCGAGGCGTCGGAGATCCTGAGCGATCCCGAGCTGAGGGCCCGCGAAGCGGGGCGGTGGGACGAGGTGTTGCTCGACGACGCAGAGGCGATCACGGCGCCCATGGGGCGCCTGATCGAGCACTTGGCGCCGTCGCTTCTGGTGGCGGCCGGCGTCGATTCTGCCGCGAGAGCCGACACCGGGGTGGGCGACGGCGGGGGGGACGCCGGCTGGGGGGCTCGGGCGAACTGGCGGCTGGTGGAGGGCGGGTGGCGACGGCTGGGTGGCGGAGGGCCGGGTGGCGGAGGGCTGGGTGGCGGAGGGCTGGGTGGCGGAGGGCTGGGTGACGGCGGCCGGGCGTCTGCTGGTTCGATTGGTTCAGTTGGCCGGCCAGCGTGGGCTTTGCGACCCGGTTTCGGGTTCCGGTTGCCCCCTCACTGTTGCGGTGTCGACACCCCGCGACGGAGGCGGATGCGATTGCCGGGGTGCTCCAGGAGGCCAACGATCAGGGTGTCCCGTGGTCCGATATGGCGGTGCTGGTGCGCAGCGAGCGCCAGCGGGCCCAGAGCGTCGGCCGGGGACTGGCTCGCCACGGCATCCCGGTCCGGACGACCCCCGGGTCGGCCGCCGCCGAACCAGCGGTGCGGGCGCTCACCGATTTCTTCGCCTGGGCCGGCGGGGACGAGTCCGCCCTGGAACGCCTTCTGGTGTCGCCGGCGGTCGACCTCGGGCCGGTCGAGTTGCGGCAACTCGTGCGCAGCGCGGCCCTTGGCGAGGCCGACCTGGCCGATCATCCTCGGGTCGCCCAGCTCGTCGCACTCCGGGATTCGATGGCCCCCCGGTTGGGATCGGCGGACCCCGCCGCATTGGTCCACGAAGCCTGGGTCGCGCTCCTGGGCGGTCTCGTGCCGGATCCCGACCGGGAAGCCTCGGCGACGGCCACGACGGTGACCGAGACTCGCGCCCTCGATGCCGTGGCGGCGTTCCTGGTGGCCGTGGGTGAGCGGGCCTCGCACGATCCCCGTTGGCGGATCGCCGATGAGCTGGCTTTGGTCGAGGGGCCGGACTTCGACCCTGACCCGTGGGTCCCCGTTGCCCGGCCTGCCGACGACGAGATGGTGGCGGTGAGCACGATTTGGGCGGCTGGAGGTCGGTCCTGGGACACCGTGGTCATCGCGGGATGCCTCGAGGGCGAACTTCCCCGCGTGTCCGCCACGGTCGGATTCTTCGACACCGCCGTACCCGAGCGGGCCGCGGCCGACGGGTGCGATCCCGGCGGGAGGGCCCGGGGGAGTTACGCCGACGCCTCTCCTGCGGGACCGACTGTCGTCAGAGGGCAGCTTGCCCACGCTTGCGGAGCGGAGGTGCGCGTCGCTCGACGAGCAGCGCCGGCTGTTCCGGCTGGCGGCGTCGCGGGCCCGGCGAAAGCTCGTCGCCGCGGCCGCACCGGCCCCCGGCCAACTCGTCAGCCGCTTCGTCGCGACGGCACCCGACGAGCCGGTTCGGTTCGCTCGCCCTCGGGTCGCCGCGGGCGCCATCGCTCCGACACCTGTCCCGGCGACAGAAGGCATCGCGCCGGTACAACCAGATCGTCGCCTGAGCCTGTCAGCTACCCGTCTCAAGACCTACGACGACTGCCCGCTGCGGTACTTCTACCAGTATGCGCTCGGCGTTCGTGGCCCGGGCGGAGTGGCCGCATCGATGGGGACGGTCGTTCACTCGGCGCTGGCCACCTTTCTCGACCCTCACGGCTCAACGGAGCGGAGTTGGACGGCACTCGAGTCTCTGGCCCAGTCACTGTGGGTCGACCTCGGTTGGTCGGAGAGCATCGCTCCGTACCAACCGATGCGGGAGCAGGCGCGCCGGGATATCTTCGCCATGCTGCAGGACTGGTGGCTGCTTGAATCGGCCCAGGCCGAGGCGGCCGGGCAATGGCCAGACGTGGTGGCGGTCGAATACCCCTTCGACATCGAGGTGGCGGGACACCGTGTCCGAGGCTCGATCGACCGCATCGACCGTGTCCCGGGTGGGATCGCGATCGTCGACTACAAGACGGGCTCCCGGGTGCTTCGGGCCGAGGATGTAGCCGAAGATTTGCAGCTGGCGACCTATCACCTCGCGGCCCTCCGGGATCCTCACTTGGCCTCGGTGGGGCCGCCGGTGTCGCTGCGGCTTTGCTATCTGCGATCGGGCGCCCAGCCGGCCCAAACCATCACCGACGACCATGAGGCGCGAACCGAGCAGCGCATCGTGGAAGCCGCCGAGCGCATCCTGAGCGAGGACTTCGAGCCGTCGGTCGAGGCCGACTGCGACTACTGCGATTTCAAACGGTTGTGCCCGTTGCAGATAGAGGGCCGCCAGGTCGGATGGGACTGACGACATGACCTCGATTCCGCGGCCGCCGTCAGGTCCGACTCCCGAGGGGCTGTTCACCTTTGGCGACGGAGGCGCCCTGCCCGTGCAGACGGTGCTGGGGCCTGGTTCGGTCGATACCGCGGCTGCCGCGCCGGGCGGGCCTGCCGCTCCTGGCGGGCCTGGCGGGCCTGGCGGGCCTGCCGTGGTCCCGACCGACGAGCAGCTCGGAGCGATCGGCTACCCACTGCGGCCGTTGCGAATCATCGCCGGGGCCGGGACGGGCAAGACCATGGTGATGGTCGAACGAATCGCTCATCTGGTCGCCACGGGCCAGGCCACCCCCGACCAAGTCTTGGGCCTCACCTTCACCAACAAGGCGGCCGCCGAGTTGAAGCGGCGGGTGGATGCTCGCCTCGGCGGCGACGCCGACGTCATGGTCACCACGTACCACGGCTTCGGTGCAGGCCTGGTCGCCGAGCATCTGCTCGAGCTCGACCTTCATCCCCGCACCCGGCTGCTCAACCGGGCCGAGGCCTGGCAACTTCTCTTTAGCGTCTTCGACGACTTCCGCTTCGACAAGAAGCGCGTGTTCCGACCGGGGACTGTGGTCAACGACGCCTTGACACTGGCGTCGCACTGCGCCGACCATTTGGTCGACATCGCCGACGTCGAGGCCGACGCTCGCCAGATGGCCGCGACCGCCCGTCTGAAAGGCAGCCGCACCACCGCCGAAGGCCGGCTGGAACTGTGCCAGATCGTCGCCGCCTACCAACGCCAAAAACGTCTTCGTCATCTCATCGACTTCGACGACCAGATCCGCTTGGCGGTGCTGCTGCTCAGGGAACGACCGGAACTCGCCCGAGTCCTGTCCGAGCAACGTCGCTTCGTCGTTCTCGACGAGTACCAGGACACCAACTACGCCCAGCGGGCATTGCTCCAACTCATCTACCAGGCGGGCTCGGTGATCACCGCCGTCGGCGACGACATGCAGTCGATCTATGCCTTTCGAGGCGCCCATCTCCGCAACATCTTGGATTTTGGCCGGCACTTCCCACCTCCCGGGGAGTTGGCCTTGACCGAAAACCGGCGATCCGGCGCGGCCATCGTGTCGATCGCCAACCGGATCCAAGGCCAGGTCAGCGAGGCGGTTCCCAAGCAGTTGACGGCCCGCGCCGGCGCGCCCGAGTCGACGGTCGAATGCTTCCTGGCCACCGACGACCTCGAGGAAGCCGCGGTCATCGCCGCCGACGTGGTGGCGCTCGGCCCACCTTGGTCGGAGCGCGCCGTGTTGTGCCGCAAGCGCCGCCTCATCTCGGCGATCGCGGTGGCACTCGAAGCCCTCGACGTGCCGGTCGAGGTTGTCGGCGCATCGGGGCTCCTCGATCGCCCTGAAGTCGTCGACCTCGTGGCCTGGCTGGAATTGCTTGCCGATCCGACGTCGGCGGTCGCGCTTCTGCGTCTTCTCGGCGGGCCGCGGTACCGGTTGGGTCGCCGCGACCTGGCTGCCCTTGCCCACCACCTCCCGATCATCCGGGAGCGCACCAAGGTTGTGGGTGGCTCGGAGGGTGGCGGACCACCTGGTACGCCCCTGTCGGAGCGCGCCGCGCCCCCGGCGCGCGCGGCAGATCTGCCACTTGGCCTGGTCGACGCTCTTTCCGACTTCGAGACGATTGGCGACCTGTCACCGCAAGGTCGGGCCCGCCTCGGCGCCTTCGCAGCCCAATGGGAGACCCTTGGCCCGGGCCGCCCGCCGCCTCCCCGTCGTCGACCTCGCCGAGCTGGTCGCGGAGCGAACCGGGCTGTGGTCGATCGTCGGGCCCCGCGGCCAGGAAAACCTGCTGCGGTTCCTGGAGTTGGCGCAGGGCTTCGCTCCCCTCGACGGCGCCGCCGGATTGGCCAGCTTCGTCGACTACCTCCACCTGCTGGACGAGAGCGAGGAGGATCTGGCCGAGGCCCACAGCGGCGATCGTGACGCCGTGGTGGTGTCGACCATCCACCAGGCCAAGGGATTGGAATGGGACCACGTATGGATCCCCGGCTTGGCCGGGTCCGGCCGATCGAGGATCTTCCCTGACGAGCGCGGCGGGGACAATCCCCTGAGCAAGCAGACGGCGCTGCCGTGGTGGCTGTGCGAGGACGACCCGGGATTCGGTGACTGGAAAACCGCCAGCAAGGACAGCATCGATCGGGCGATCAAGCTTCGAGCGCGCGAGGAGGAGTGGCGGTTGTTGTACGTGGCCTGCACGCGGGCTCGACGCGGCGTGGTCTGCTCGGCCGCCCAGTGGTACCCGGGGCCGGCCACTCCCCAGGGGCCGTCGGAGTTCTACACGTTTCTGGCCGATCAGTCGGACATTGTCACGGAACGCTTCCGGCACGACCCACCCGTCATCGATCCCCAGATCAGCCAGATGCGAGCCCGTCAAGCGGTACTCCGACATGCCCCCGGGATCCCACCGGTATCGGTGGCATCGCAACAATCGCTGTTCGACGACTTGGTGCCCGCGTCCCGCCAATCGGCGCCTTCAGCGCCATCGGCATCAGCGCCAGCGGCATCGGCGCCAGCGGCATCGGCAATGCCCGGCGCTGTCTCGGTCACCCACCTTGTCAGCTTTCGGCGTTGCCCCCGCCAGTACTACTGGCTCGCGGTTCGCCCCCTACCCCGGCGCGCCTCAGCTGCGGCCCAACTGGGCGTCGCGGTACACCGCTGGATCGAGCTGCGCGCGGGCATCCATCCGAGCCTGTTCGGAGAGGTGGAAGCGCTGGCTGCGGTGCAAGCAACAGCGCCGACCGACGAGGTCGATCCCGGTTCTGCCACGAACTTCGGTGCCGCGACGCCACACGGCGGCGATGGCGCCGCCGCGGCTACGCCACCTGATCGGGTCCTGACCGGATTCCGCTCGGCCTTTCTCGCCAGTCCGTATGCCGACTTGGAGCCGAGCCGGATCGAAGCCCCGTTCGTTCTCGCCCTTGGGGGGCGCGTGATTCGTGGCCGGATCGACGCCCTCTATCAACACGATGGCCTCATCGATGTCGTCGACTTCAAGACCGGGCGACCCCCGGAGGACGGTGACCGGGGCGCCAATGTGCAGTTGGACACGTACGCCGTGGCGGCGGTCGATGTATGGGCCGTGGACCCGTCGGCGCTGCGCACGACCTACTGCTATCTCGACGCCGACGGCTCCTTCACGCTGGCGGAATCTCAGTGGTCCGCCGAGCGGGTCGGCGATGCCCGGGCCGATCTCAGTGCGACCGTTCGTCGCCTCGGGGAAGGCGCCTGGCCTGCCACACCCGGCCGATGGTGCAGTCGGTGCGAGTGGCGCCAGGTGTGCCAGGTTGGGAGGGAGTTCCTGGCGAAGGACGACCACGTTCCGCCGGCGGAGCCGAGTGGGGTGACCCTGGCCGATCGTCGCGATCTACCACCGAGCGAGGGCTGGGCGGACCGTAGCCATCGACCGCCGAGCGACGGCGGGGCGAGCTAGCCTCCCTCGCCATGGCCGGGCCAGGCGGAACCGACTCGCGTAGCAACCCCACGTCCAAGCAGGCACCGAGCCAACCCGTGGGTCGGCGACCGCAGCTCCATCTGCGAGCGCTCTTGGGCCTCTGTGAAGACCTGATCCACTACGCCGTCGCGATCCTGCTGCTGGCGCTCGCGGTCCTGGTCCTGGTTCACACCGCCCGCCTCATGGTGGAAGGCGGCGCCACCTTCTCCGGGCAGGTCATCGACGGGATCAACGGGGTCCTGTTCGTAATCATCGTGGCCGAGTTGATTCAGACCGTGATGGCGCATTTCGAGCACACCGGGTTCCAACTGAAACCGTTCCTGATTATCGGCATCATCTCGGCTATCCGGCACATCCTTACTATTGGTGCTCGGCTGACGCTTGGCGGGGACCTGCCGGGCGATGTCTTCCGCCGGTCACAGATCGAACTCGGCGTCGAAACCGGCGTCGTGCTCGGCCTGGCCGTGGGCCTCCTCTTGGTTCGCATCGTGGACGACAAAGGCTTGGACGAGTTCGAGGGCGACTGACCGCGGCGCGGCTTTCGGCGCAGTGAACGCGTTCGCTCGCGGCCGCGCTCGCTCGTACCCTGCGCCCCATGGTCGAGCCGGACTCACGCGTGGCGCCGCCGCCGCCCGAGCCACCCCTATCACCCGGTGACGAGAGCGCCGAGCGGTTCGGGTGGCGCTCGTTGGCGCTCGACCTCGGACCTCTCCGGCGCCATCGCGACTTTCGCCTGCTGACAATCAGCCGAGGAGTCTCGTTCCTCGGCTCGATGATCACCTTCGTTGCCGTCCCCTACCAGGTCTTCCAGCAGACCCACTCATCATTGGCCGTCGGCGCGCTCGGGTTGGTCGAGTTCGCCTGCCTCCTCTCGTTGGCTTTCGTCGGAGGAGCACTGGCGGACGCGGTCGACCGGCGCACGCTCGTCCTCGCCACCGAAGCGTTGCTGGCGGTGTCGTCGTTCGCGCTTGTGCTTAACGCCAGCCTGGACCGACCCTGGCTCTGGCCCCTCTTCGTGATCGCCGGGGCCATGGCGGCGCTGGACGCACTGCAGCGCCCGGCGATGGAGGCATTGCTGCCACGGCTGGTCGATTCCCACGAACTGGGTTCGGCAGGCGCCATCCAGATGTTCGAAGGCACGATCTGCATGATCGCCGGACCAGCGCTGGCCGGCCTTCTCCTCGCCACCGGCGGACTCGCGGTGACGTACCTGGTCGACGTGGCGACGTTCGGGTTTTCGCTGCTCGCCCTCGGCGCCATGGCCGCCGTTCCGCCCCCACCCGATGCCGGCCGGCCGAGCCTCGCCGCGGTGATCGAAGGCTTGGCCTACGCCCGAAGCCGACCTGAGTTGATCGGTACCTATGTTGTCGACGTACTGGCCATGTTTTTTGGGATGCCGATGGCGCTGTTTCCCGCGATCGCCAGCAGCTATGGCGGCGCCGGTGTCTTGGGGCTCCTGTACGCCGCCCCGTCGGTCGGAGCCTTCCTCGCCACATTGTCCAGCGGCTGGACGAGGCGGACCCACCGCCTTGGCCGGGCCATCTTGGCCGCGGCCGCGGCGTGGGGCTGCGGGATCGTGGTGTTTGGTATCGCCAGCACCTTGTGGCTGGCCGTCACGGGACTGGTTGTGGCAGGCGCCGCCGACATGTTGAGCGGCGTGTTCCGGATCACACTTTGGAACCGGACCATTCCTGATGCGCTTCGGGGCAGGCTGGCTTCGGTCGAGTTGGTCAGTTACACCGCTGGGCCGCTCCTCGGAAACGCCGAAGCAGGTGCGGTTGCCAGCCTCGTCGGCGTCGGCCCGTCGGTGGTTCTCGGTGGAGGGCTTTGCGTGCTGGCTGTGACGCTAAGTGCGGTCGGCTTTCCCGCCCTGCGGGCCTTCGACGACCGCTGACGGGGCCGTCACGGCGGCCGCGGGCGCCCCCACTTTGTCACGGCGGCCGCGGGCGCCCCCACTTTGGTCACGGAGTCGCCTCGTCGCACCACACCCGCCTCGATGACCCGCGTATTGACGCCCCGCAACCGCAACGCACGTCCGATGGGGGAGTTGACGAACCGGAAGGCGTCCACGCCATACCGAGCCGAGAACTTGGCGCACCCTTGATGCGAGGAATCGGTGATCTCGACAACGGCCGAACCCAGGCGCAGCCGTGTGCCGGGAGGCAGGTTGGCCACGCTCAGGTCGAGGTCGACATAGAACTGGTCACCGGCCAGGGCTCGACGGTCGAGCACGCCGGCCACGCCCATCTCTCCCGGAGGGCCGGCAACGAGGGCCGCCGTCCGGGAGTTCATGATCGTCACCTGTTTGTCCGGGTGGGGGGAACGGTCGGGCGTTTGGCCACTCGGCCGCAGCGGCCAGGTATCCCCGACGAGACCGGCGACGGGATCGAGCTGCGCCTCGACGAGCATTTCACGCTCGCCGATCGCCGGTCGCCGGACGATGAGCTCAATCCTTCCGCCGTCCCTCGGTGAGCCCAGAATCTCGGACACGCCGGCCTCAAGCATCGCGAGCGACAGGTGCAGCATCGGCGATCAGCCTGCCGTGCTTTGCAGCAGCACAGCGAATCGATTCTGGCTCGGGCAACCGGCCGGGCAAAAATGTCTCTACGCGACTACGCGGGGCGGGGCGTCGTAGGCGTCGCCCGCCCCGTAGGTCACCTTTCGGTCGGACCACCCGAGGGTAAGCTGCCGGCGGTCACGACACCCCGGCGCGGACATTGGCAGCGGTCGTCCAGCAGACCAGGGTGCTAGAACGACACGGGCGCCGGGTCGGTGCCCATGCTGAACATCTCGAAGCTGACTTGTTACCCCTAGGCGCGACGCCCGGTGGAACACCGTGACCGCCGGTTTCACCTCCCCAGCGGCGCGGCAACCCAGCCCGGACGGTGACGCACTTCGCGACCTCGGGATTCCGCGGTCGTCCTCACCTTGCTGACACCGCGCCCATGATCTGCCCGATGTACTCGGGATCGAAGAACTCGACGGGCGACATGGTTCCTGCGGTGAGGCTGACGAAGGCGTTCATGGCGTCGGGATTGCCGTGGATGGCGTGGAGGAGCTGTTGCATCTCGGGGGGCGGCGGTGCGAGAGTCGCCAGCTGGGTCGTGAACTCGTAGATCGGAAGAACCTGGGCGTCCCTCGCCGTCTGGTATGCCGACATCGCGTCCGCAAACGAGCGCCTGCCGTTGAAGGTTTCGTCCAAGGCGATCTGGCATAGTTCCGCGTCACGGAAGGCGTCGGTGATTCCTTGGGCGGTAATCGGGTCGCGGGTGTAGCCGGCGTCGCCGACGAGGGCCCAGCCGGGACCGAACGGTGTCCGGAAGAAGTTGGCGACGCCGCCCCCGACGAAGCGCTCCTCGCGAGTCGCGGATCGAACGCGATCGGCGAAATCCGGCGCCAGTTCGAGGGTTTTCAGATAGTTGGCCTCGACACTGGACTTGTAAGCGGTGGATTCGGCATTGGGCCAGCCAACGACGAGCATGGTTAGGCCATCGTTCGTCGGGGCTGCGGCCCACCCCCGATCGGGACGGACCACGATTTCGAAGCCGTCAACCGGGAGGTTGCTCCAGTAGGTGTAGTACCCCCAGAGGAGCATCGGCTTGTCGTGGTACTGGTGGGGCTTGACGGCTTTGGCGACCCTCGAATTTCGCCCGTCGGCGCCGACTACCACTCGGGCCCTCTCGACGACGCTCGGCCCGTTCTCGCCGTGACCTCGAATGCCGACGACGACGCCGTTGTCGACGACGAGGTCCTCGACGGTGAAACGTTCCCTGACCTCGACGCCGGCCTCGACGGCAGCTTCTACCAGGATCTGGTCCAACAGTGTCCGGCGGGGTGCGTATGCCGGGAACTCGGCCCCGAGAAGGTGATGCGGCGTTCCCGCGATCGTGAAGGGACCGAAGTCGAACGAATATCTATGGATCGGTGGGCAACCGGTCGCGATCGTCTTGTCGAGCAGCCCCCACCGGTGCAGGGCGGCAACGCCGGGCGCATGAATTACATGGGTTGACACGGTATCGCTGGGGAACGAGGCGCGGTCGACCAGCAGCACGCGGTAGCCCTTGCGGCCGAGCAGCATGGCGGTCGGTGCGCCCGCGCAGCGCGCCCCGACAACGATGACGTCGTAGTTCGTGGTCATGGTGATCGTCCCCTTCGCTGGTATTTACCTGTTTGTCGGTCGTCATGAGGTCTCCTCGCTGGTCGGTCGCGGGTCCTCGATCCGCCCGGTGAGGAAGGCGGTGAGATCGGACCAGTGCCGGAAGTTCTGGAAGGCCCCGGTCGCAACGTCGGTGACACTGCCCCGGTGCAATCGGTCCCCTTCCGCGTCGGTCCAGATCCGCACGGTGAACAGCTGGGGCCGGCGTTGTGGTACTTCTTGGCCTTCCACTCGTCCGGTCTCCTCCCCTGTGTACGGGGTTGATCATCGACCAGGCGCCGTTCCCGGAGCGTTCCGTGCGGCGTTCCGCCGAGTTCTTTCTGTTAGAGGTGCGGCCGCAACTCGGCTCGGGTGCGCGCCAGACGGTCTTCGACGCCTGTGGCGCCCTGTCGGGACGCGATCTCAGCGGCCCGCGATAGTTCAAGGTCGACTTCGGCGTCGGCCGCGCCGCGAGCGGCGAGGAACGTGGCGCGCACCCGTCGGATCTCCGCTTCCCAAATGCGGGTCCCGGCCAGACGCAACGTGTCGTCAATTGCGTCCAGGCCACGCTCGGCATCACCGGCCCACTCGTGGGCGCCTACGAGAAGCCGGATCAGGATGGCCCGTTGCCCGGGCACCTTGTCCACTGACTCGCATTCGGCGATCAGCGAACCAAGATGGGCGATGCCGTCGCCCGCGTGGCCCTCGAGCACGTCGGCGTAGGCGAGGAAGCCAGCGAGAGCAACCTTGACAGGTTGGTGCTCGGCCTTGGCGCTCAAGGCCTCGACGAACTCTCGGTACCGGGACATGTCGGACATGTCGACCGAGAGCACGGCCGCGAAAACCAAGGTGACGATGCCAGTGAAGGGGTGCCCAAGCGCGGCCGCGGCCGCTATTGCCTCGTCCCGGGCTTGGACGGCCTCGTCGGTTCGGCCGAGGAACCACAGCGCATTGGCCTGGCGGCTTCGGCACACGATCCGCGGGTCCTGTCCGAAGCGAAGAAGGTGTTCCTCACGAATGGCTGGGTCGAAGTGGGTGATGGCATCGTCGAAATGCCGGCAGGCAGTGAGAAAGGCACCGTCCCAGAAGGCCGCGATTCCCATGAGGTAGGCGCTTTCGACCAGCAGGGCGTGGTCGGACCGGTCTTCAGCCAGTCCCCGGAGGCGTCCGGCGAAGCCGCGGGCGCGGTCGAAGTCGTGGTGGCACAGGCTGGTCATTGCCAGGGAACGCAGCAGTTCCGGCTCCGGTTCGACGTGGAGGGCGCTGGCGAGCTGGAGCACCCGCTGCTGCGTCTCGGCCAACCGACGTGAGGCGAAGCCTTCCACGACGGCGAGGGGCGTCGGCAAGGCGGAGAGAACCTCGAGCTCTCGCCCGAGCCGCTCGGCACCCTCGGGCAGGGTCGCCAAAAGCTCCTCGGCCCGATCGAGCAATCGGATCGCCTCCACGTTGGAGTTGATCCGCCGTGCCTGGAGAGCGGCGCGCTGATACCACTCGACCGCCAGGGCGGGAAAGCCCCCCCGGTCGTAGTGATGCGCCACCTGCCCGCTGACGGACTCGACGTCGCTGCCTCGGCCGTCCTGCAGTGCCCCGGCGATGGCCGCATGATTCCGGGCGCGTACGGCGGGACTCAGGCCCTCGTAGGCAACGTCACGAATCTTGCCGTGAGAGAAGTCGTAGCCGTGGCTGCCGAGCTCGCGGATGATCCCCCGTCGCCACAGCTCGTCAAGCCCTCGGACCAACGTGAGGTCATCGAGACCAGCCGCCCGATGCAGCACCCCGGTCGTGAACTCGCGGCCGACGGTCGCGGCGACGCCGAGCACGACGCGGGTCGACTCCGACAGCTGATTGATCCGGGCGCCGATGACCGCCTGCAACTTCGGGGTAAGCCGCGACCGTTCACCGTCTGGGCTCAACGGGCCGGCGCCGCCCCAACCGGCGCGCATCGCTTCGACGATGAACAAGGGGTTGCCTTCGGTCTCGGCGTGGAGTCGGTCGAGAGAGGTGGGATCAGGTTCACGTCGCCCCAATTCGCGCACCAGCGCCGCGATATCGGCCCGGGCCAGACGACCGAGGGGAACCTCCGCCGCTCGGTCGATCATCCTCAATCCGGAGGTAATGGCATCGAGGGTGTGAGCGTCGTCGAGGTCTTCGCGACGCACTGTCGCGAGGACGAGCAGTCGGGGACTCGGCGTGAGTCGCACCAGGTAGTGGATGAGCTGGAGGCTCAGCGAGTCGCACCATTGGGCGTCGTCGGCGACCAGGAGGACCGGCCGGGCCGAGGTCGAAATGGTGCGGCCAATGACGTCGAACAGCCGGCGTCGTTGTTCGGCCTCGTCGATTGCCGCAAGGCCCGCGCCGACGGCGAAATCGCCCAGTTCGGGTAGCAGGTTGGCCAGTTCGGCGCGATCCGCCCGGCCAAGTCGCCTGACCAGGGCAGTGACTTCGGGGCACCGGAGCCACCCGATGGCCACGCCGTAGCCCAGTTCCCCTTCGGTCGCGTACGAGCGGGCCTGGCCCGACAAGGCACCACGGTGGGCACACCAGGCGGCAAACGTCTCGACGAGATGCGTCTTTCCGATCCCCGGTTCGCCCGTCACCAGCACCAAACGCGACTGGCCGCGTTCGGCGCCCGACCAGTGGTCGGCCAGTTCGTCCCATTCCGCAGCCCGGCCGACGAGGACCGTTCCGCCCACGGCAGACGATAGGCGGGCAAGTGTGCTGGGGACATCGGCCTCTGCCCGGCTCCCCCCGTCGCCGTTTCCCGCCGACCCGGATCGCGCTGACGGGTGTCCGGTCAGCAGCGTCTGGTAGGTCCTCATGGTTTCGTCGGAGGGTTCGATGTTCAGCTCGCGCAGCAAGGTCGTGACGCACTCGTGGTACACGCGAAGGGCCCCGGCTGGGTCGCCGGCCTCGTGATAGAGGCGCATGAGCTGCCGGTAGAAATGCTCATTCAGCGGGTCGCCTCGCAGGAGCTGCCGCCCGACACGGATTGCCTCGACGCGGTCACCGACGTCGGCCAGGCGGCCCATCAGCCTTTGCAGCGCCGAGAGGTAGCAATCCCGGAGACGCTCGCGCTCTTCAAGGATCCAGTCGTCGTAACAGCCTTCGAGTAGGTCGCCGGCATACAACTCGATCGAATCTCGAAGGACCGCCATCGCGTCGCGATCTGGAAGATCGGGTTCGACGGCACGAGCGAGCGCCGCTTCGAAGGCGGCGACGTCAACCCAACACCCGGCCTCGTAACGCCACCGCAGGGCGTGTGGTGTGACGTCGAGGAACCGTTCGAGCGCCGGGTTTGCCGCTCGAAGCAGGTGGAGGAGGTGCCGCAGGTTGGTGCGCGCCTGCCCCTCGATCGAGTCAGGCCACAGCATGAACGCCAAGCGCTGCCGGGTCTGGGGCGCCTGGTGATGAAGGACGAGGTATCCCAACAGCGATCTCGCCCGGCTCGACTCCAGAGGGGGGAGTTGCTCGCCGTCAACGCACAGATCTAGCTCGCCGAAGAGTCGGATACGCACTGCCGAGGGCGAGGGTCGAGAATCGGCGGCTCGGTCACGCGCGACCGGAGCGACCGGAGCGACCGGAGCAACCGGATCGCCCGGCATCGGCATTCGGTCAGTCTCGCGCCCCGCCTCGTCCGGAACCTGGTTGCGCGGCCCATTCTCCATCCCAGATGACGAGACGGACCGAGAATTCCCGGCGGAAATGTGGGCAAGCGTGGTTGTCGGGCTCGGAGTCTGCTCGCGCGACGGCCAACCGATACAGGCTTGCCGTCGTTGTTACCACCTGCTTGCGGCGTCGAAAACCGCCGGCGACGGTCGCGCCGCCGCGGGAGGCGGCCGCTAGCCGACCGATACCTTCTGCGCCACCTCGTGGATCATGTCCTTGGCGTCGCCGACCGCGCCAGCCACCCCATCGCCGTGCGGCGTGTCGCTCGCACGTGGATGCGGACGGCGGGGCGCCGTCTTCTTGGCCGCTTCCATGGCGTCGCCGATCTCGTTCATGCGCTTCCGGCCGATTGCGTTGCGGACGGTCGGAAACAGCTCCGACTCCTCTTCCTCGACGTGGTGGCGCACGTTCTCGATCAGCACCGTGACCTTGGCATCGAAGCGCTCGTCCTCGGGTCCCATGCTCTCGAGCTCGGAAAGCACCCACTTGACGATGTGGTGCTCCTCCAGGCTCTCGAGCACCTGGTCCTCGGCGCCGGAAACTTCACTGCGGACGGCGGGATAGAAAACCATCTCCTCGATGGACGCGTGCACCGACAGTTCCTCGATGATCTGCTCCACCGTCTTGGCCTTGGTCTGCTCCGCTCGATCACCGGCCTTCTCGAAGGTCTTGAACAACTTCTCAACGGTCTTGTGATCGTTCTTCAGCAACGTGATGGCGTCCATGCGAACTCCTTCTTCGACAAGCGGCCGCTCCGCGACAGCTGTGGCGCTACGGGTCGCCGCACCCTTACCCGGAATTCAACGAAGCCAACCGACCCACCACGACGCCCAGGGTCGCCCTACTCTCACCGAATGAGCCCGACCGGACAACAACCGGCGCCGTGACGAACGACCCGCCCAGGGCTGTCCGCACCAAGCGACGATTCCCGATCACGCTGCGCTTGGCGGTGGCGATCAGCGTCGGCGCTGCGGTCGGCGCCGTGGCCGCCTTCAGGGCATCCTGGCAGACCGTCCCCCTCCTCTTGTGGGTCGCCACCGCCCTGGTGTGGACCGTGCCGGAATGGTGGCGGATCGGCCGCATGGACGCCGAGACGACCAGTGCCCACGCCACCGCAGAGGATCCGCGACGGGCTGTGGCCGATGCGGTGCTCCTCTCCGCCAGCTTGATGAGCCTGGTGGCGGTCGTCCTCGGCGTGGTCAAGGCGGCGGGCACGAGCGGAGACGAAAAGGCGGTACTGCTCGGCGCCGGGATCGCGACCATCGTCGTCTCCTGGGGGGTGGTCCACACGCTGTTCACCCTCCGCTATGCGGCGCTGTACTACGTGGGCCCCGACGGCGGAATCGACTTCAACGACGATGCCGAGCCGGACTACCTCGACTTTGCGTACCTGGCCTTCACGATCGGCATGACCTACCAGGTGTCGGACACCAACCTCACGTCGCAGGAGATACGCCGGACGGCGCTGCGTCATGGGCTGCTGTCGTACCTGTTCGGCACCGTGATAATCGCGGCCACGATCAACCTGGCCGCGGGTCTCGTCAAATAAGGGGGGAAAAGGCGCCCCCGGTCGCCGGTCACCCGCCGTCGAGCGGAAGACCCAAGTGTCGGGCAGGCGACCGTCGTGGCTCCGAGGTGGGCCACCGAAGTCACGCCCGAGCGAGCGACGTGATCAGACCCGGTCAGCCGTCGGAGTCCGTCGCATCGAGGTCCCATCCGCCCTCGTCTGCTTCGCGACGGCGCGCGCCGCTCGGAGCTTCGCCGAGGCCGTCGGGGTCGTCAATTCCACCGTCGAGGGTGACGAACGACTCAGGGTCGTCGAACTCGGCACCCACCTCCTCCAGTTCACGATCGTCGACTTGGAGGTTGGGCTCGAGCGACGGGTCGTCAGCGACGCGCTCGGTGTACTCGGGATCCAACCGGGTTTCGTCGTCGAGTGCCTCGTCACCCTGTTCGAACACTTCCGTGCCCGTCGGCTCGTCGGGTGACCACTCATCGCCCTGGCTCATGGCTCGTCTCCGTTCCCTGGTCGATGTTCGATCGTAGGGTCCTGCACCCACCCTTCACTACCATCGAGGCGGGGCCAAGGAGGAGGACTTGATGGCGAGTGACGGGTGGTACTGGTGTCTCGACCATGAGGCGGCCGAGCCGTCCGAGAGCGACTGCCCTCCCGGACGACGCCTCGGGCCCTACCCGAGCAAGGAGGCGGCGGAACACTGGAAAGAGCAGGTCGCCCGACACAACGAGGCCTGGGACGCCGAAGACGACTGGAACAGCTGAGGGAAGGGCGCGGTGGCGGACATCCCCAATTTCCTCCCGAGCGTCAACGGACTGCGCTTTGTCAACGCATGGCCGAAAGAAGCCGACATTGTCGTCAAGGTCCCAGGAATAGGAAAGGTCGCGCTTGGCAGTGCCAGCAAGGGCCTCTGCGGCGGCATGGTATTTACCGTGTTGGATGTCTTCACGGCTGGACTCCCGCCCCTTGCGAACCCACTTCCACTTCCAGGAGACCCGCTCTTCGATTACATCGTGAAGCGGCTCTTCGACAGCTGGAACCTGCCGTGGGGCGCCGTCAAGTACTACCAATGGATGGCCCTTCCCGACGAGGACATTGGCGCATGGCCGGCAACGCTGCGAGGCGTCGGCTGGCGCACCGTCGTCGATGAATGGCCGGGGATTCGGTCCGACCTCGACGCCGGTCGCCCGTCGCCGCTTGGCCTGGTGACGGTCAGGTCGCCGAATCCCGCACAGCTTGGAAGAAACCACCAGGTTCTGGCCTACGGCTACGACCTGGTTGGTGACCGGCTCACGATCAGGGTGTACGACCCCAACACCGACCTCGACACCGTCGATGACGTCGGGATCTCGCTCAGCCTGGACCACCCGGCGGACGGAATCACCATCGCCCACAACGTGGGCATCGCAGACCCAATCAGGGGTTTCTTCCGGGTGAGGTACTCGTCTCAGGTGCCCGTTTCGGCCGCCATTGCCTCCATCCGGGCGTAGAGGATCGCGGTCGCCACGGCCAGCCCCAAGAAGCCGGCCGCGAAGACCCAGGTCAGGGGTCTCGACGTTTTAAAATCGTTGTGGGCTCTGATGGCCGCCACGAGGATCAAAGCGAGCATGAATCCTTCGACCTGAAGCAGGATTCGCGCGCCACTCCATCGCCGGTCGACAAAGGCTCCGATGCCTGCCACACCGAGGGCGAAGATGGCGCCCATCACCCGGGCGGTCAACTCCGTGAGCTTCCACGGCCAGATGCTGATCGCCGTCTTGGGAAAGAGAAACAGGAACACGCTGCTGGCCGCGGCTAAACCGCCCAGCGTGCCGATCAGCATCGCCGTCCCCCTCGAAAGCAGCAGATCCCCGGGCACCGGGTCTGACTCCTGGCGTTGGTTCAAGAACCACACGCCGAACACAAGAAACGGTGTCGTGAAGTACAGCCCGGCCCACAGCCAGAACGCCACGTTGGAGTGGATGAACTTGTTCCAGTGCAGGAGCGTCGCGATCCCCATCAACGTCGCGAAACTCCCGACGGAGAGGAAGCCCCCTTCGACCCGGTGCCATTGGGTTTCCCGGGCTGCTCGAAGGAAGAAGTACGAGCCGCCCAGGTAGACCGATCCGAGGAGCATCGGCGTGAAGGGCGGCACGATCTTCCACGCGAAGAGGTTGGCGGTGTCCTTGGCCGACGGGAAGAAGTACAGGACCACGAACGCCACGAGCAGGAACGGGATGATCACCACCGACAGCACCCGCGTGGCCGGCAGCACGCGGTCGTTCACAGTCGCCGATCCTTCCGTCGAAGACGTCACTCGTTCCCCCTAGCGCCCGACCCCAGTTCGAACGATACCGGGCGCCGCGGGTAGGAGGGAGGATCAGGCGCCCGCTCGGTTGGGCTGCAACTCCAGCAAGCACGTTTGGATGCCAGGGAACTGGCGCATAGCCTGAGGAAACCAGACCGACCAAGGGAGCCAGAATTCCTGATCTGCGTGACATCCTCGCCCAGGAGCACCGCGAGGTGTTCGAGCTACTCGACTCGCTCGCCACCAGCCGGCACGACCGTTTTCCCCTGGCGCACCGGCTGATCGACGCCTTGGCGGCGCACACGGCGACCGAGCAGCAGCTGTTGTATCCCGCCCTCCGGGACATCGTTCCCGGCGGCATCGACATGGCCAACAAGGCCCAAGACGAGCACCAGGCCATGCGCAAGGCACTGGTGGCGATCGAGGACAGCCACCCGGGCGAACCCCCCTTCGAGAAGGCCCTTGTTGACCTGCGCGCCGAGCTCGACGCCCACGTTCCGTTCGAGGAGAACGAACTGCTACCGGCGCTCACTGACGTCATCGGCGCCGACAAGATGGAGGAGTTGGGCGTGCTGTACATCCAGATCCGGGACAGCCTGCCGACCGGCCTGCAGAGTCTGGCGGCTGACATCCCCGACCCCGAGTTCCGCACCTGGTAGACGCACTCCGGTCCTGACCTGGCGGTCGTGGCCGGCCATTTTTCCAGCCCCAGCCAAGGGTGGCGTCGAGGTAGATCCCAGACCGGCGTTTTCCCAAGGGAGACCACACGTCCAGTGTGGGTTTGTCGAGGGAAAACCGGCTGCGGGGTCGGCCACGTCGCGGGCCGGGCGTTTTTCCTAGGGAGACCCCACGTCCAGTGTGGGTTTGTCGAGGGAAAACCGGCTGCGGGCGGCCGCGTCGGCGGACCGGCGTTTTCCCTAGGGAGACCCCACGTCCAGTGTGGGTTTGTCGAGGGAAAACCGGCTGCGGGTCGGCCCGCTCAGGCGGACCGGCGTTTTTCCTAGGGAGACCCCACGTCCAGTGTGGGTTTGTCGAGGGAAAACCGGCTGCGGGCCGGGTCGCTCAGGCGAGCACCTTGTGGAACGAGTACTCGGTGGTCTTGCTGAGGTCGTACAGGTCCCGCGACGCACCGGTGCGTCGGTAGCCGAGGCGCTCGTAGAGCCGGTGCGCCCCGTGGAACCGGCTGTCACTCCACAGCTCGATCCCGGTGGCGCCGCGCTCACGCGCCTGGCGTTCCACGAATCCGACCAGCGACTGCCCGAGCCCACGGCCCCGGCGGTGCCGGGCCACGTACAGCTTGACCAACTCGACGGGTTGCTCGCGCCCTGGCGCCAGCCCGATCGACGCCGCGATCCAGTCGCCCTCGGGCAGCACCCACAGCGCCCCGCCGGCAGCCCGGTAGTGGCTGGCAGGAGCCAGCAACTCCGGGTACTCGCCCGCGAAGTCGATGATGCAGCCGGGGTACTCAGCCCAACAGGCGCCGATCAGGGCCATCAATGCCCAGGAGTCGGTGTCGACCGCTTGTCGCAGCCCGTCGAGCGACACTCCGGCGTTCAGCTGAACGGGGTGTGGGGCCGATCCTGGCGGACCCCATCGACATCGATGTCGACCTTCTCGTTGTAGAAGCAGGCCAGGCCCGCGATCTTCTGGCTCTCGGCGAAGGGTGCCCGGTAGGTCCAGACCAGGTCGCGGTGGAGCGTCTCGGCGACCTCGACCGACCAGTACGTGGCGGCGCCCTTGTAGGGGCAGTGCGTGACGGTCGTCGACGGGCGGAGCAGATCGAACCGGACGGCAGCCAGCGGGAGGTAGTACCTCGGCGGGAGGCCGGTCTCGAAAAGGATCCTGGGTTGGTGGCTGTCGGCCACCACCACTCCGTCGACCGTGATCTCCACGTGGCGGCTGCTGGCCAGGATGTCGACGCGGTGGTAGGGGTCCCGTGGGTGGGTGTAGACCGGCTCGTCTTCCTCCAGCCATTCGTCCATGGCGTCCCAGTCGAAGCGGACCGTGTCACGGAGGGCCTCGATGGGAGAGTCGGGATAACGCAGCGCCGCCCCCGGGGCGGTCGACCTGGCGGCCCCGGCCCCTGCTCCGGCCCCCACCGCGACATCGAACAGTTCCGAGTCACCCCGGCTGGGCGAATGCGGGCCTGGGCCGGCGGGGACCAGCTGAGCGACGACGTCGCCCATCGGGAAGTAATAGGTCGGGAAATAGGGGAGTTCCCAGACCATCAGGGGCGATCGGGTGTCGGCGACCACCTGGCCGCCCAGGTACGCCCGGACCCATTTCTGGCCTCGCTCGACCCGGACTCGCCCGGCGCGGCTGGCGGGCGCCGCGGTCGGCGACTTCGTATCGGTCATGGTCACCGAGCCTATGCACCGCCCGAAACAACGCACCGGCGTGCGCCGCGCCCTCGCCTCACCTGTCGCGGCGACACCGCGCCTTGGGGCAATCGTGCCGTCCGCAGTAAGCGCCGGGGGCCTATACGTTCAACCCCATGGATCCGGCGCATGACCTGCACCTGCCGGGAGTGCTGGCGTCGGTCATTGCCGTCCTGCTGTCCATCTCGTTGTTCGTCGTCCTCACCTCCCATGGTGGGACGCCGATCGGCATCTACGACAACGGCATCGGCGACCACTGGCCGTCCACCCACCGAAACGTGACGATCGTCGACCGCACCAACGACGCCGCGTGGCATCAGGCGCTGGCCGACGCGGTGACGACCTGGACACAGGGCGGCTCGGCGATGCACCTCACCCTGACCGCCGACCCCGCCAGCCCCGCCGACCTCGCCAGCCCCGCCGGTACCGCAGACGTGCCCGCCGCAACTGACTGCGGCCAGCACCGGGATCGTATCGAGGTGTGCCAGGCGACGACAGCGGTCATTTCACGCCAAGGTTCGGCGGGCGAACAAGGCCTGTTCGTTCCTCGCGTGGCTCGCAACCATGAATACCGCTCCGCCATCGTCCTGGTCTGCTCGAACTGCGAAATCGACCAGGACCGCATGACCGTGATCGCCACCCACGAACTCGGCCATGCCCTGGGGCTGGCCCACAGCCTCGATCCCGAGTCGGTGATGTACTACCTCGGAGGATCGGCCCATCCCGACGCAAATGACCTCCAAGTCCTGCGCCGCCTGGAAGGAACCGCGCCCACCCAGGGGTGATGAATGTCACTCCCGGGTGCTAATCTGTCGGGAACGTATGTTCGCAGAAACGGTCGTTGACGCCGAACCCCCAGCTGACGACGAAGGGCCTGCTGATCAGGTCCTAGCCACCATGCACCCTGCCGTGCGGGAGTGGTTCCTGACCCGTTTCCCCGAGGGTCCGACCGAGCCCCAGGTACTCGGCTGGCCGCATGTGGCCGCGGGCGAGGACACCCTCATCGCCGCCCCCACGGGCTCGGGCAAGACCTTGGCCGGCTTCCTCATGGCCATCGACGCCCTCTACCGGGCGGCCGAGTCGGGCGAGCAGGTGGAGGGTGCTACCCAGGTGGTGTATGTCTCGCCCCTGAAGGCGCTGGCGGTCGACATCCAGCAAAACCTGGAGATCCCCCTTCGGGAGATCGCCGAGGTGGCCGAGCGCATGGGCCGGCCGGGCCCGGCGCTGCGCGCCGAGGTCCGCAACGGCGACACCACCTCCTCCGCCCGGGCCGCCATGCTGCGCCGGCCCCCCAACTTCTTGGTCACCACGCCCGAGTCGCTCTACCTCATGGTGACGGCCGAACGCAGCCGGGCCACACTCACCTCGGTACGCACCGTCATCGTGGACGAGATCCATGCCATGGCGCGCGACAAGCGAGGCTCGCACCTGACCCTGACCCTGGAGCGACTGGACCACGTCTGCGACCAGCGGCCGGTCCGCGTCGGCCTGTCCGCCACCCAGCGGCCCATCGAGACCGTGGCCCGGCTCCTCATTGGTGCCGGACCGGGCCGCACCGGTCCCGATGGCAAGCCCCGCTGCGCCATCGTCGATGTCGGCCACCGGCGAGAGCTGGACTTGGCGATCGAGCTGCCCGACGGCGAGCTCGAAGCGGTGGCATCGGCGGAACAGCTGGCCGAGATCCTCGACCGCATCGCCGGCTACGTCGAGGCCCACCGCACCACCTTGGTGTTCGTCAACACCCGGCGCCTGGCCGAGCGCATCGCCCACCTGCTGGGCGAGCGGTTGGGCGACGACGTGGTCGCCTCGCATCACGGCAGCCTCTCCAAGGACCGCCGCCTGCGGGTGGAGACCCGGCTGCGGGCGGGCGAGTTGCGGGCCCTGGTGGCCACGGCGTCACTCGAGCTCGGCATCGACATCGGACCCGTGGAGCTGGTCTGCCAGATCGCCTCGCCCCGCAGCATGGCCACCTTCCTGCAGCGCGTCGGTCGTTCCGGGCACCACAAGGGCGGCCTGCCCAAGGGCCGCCTGTTCCCCATGACCCGCGACGAACTGGTGGAGTGCTGCGCGCTCCTGAAAGGGGTGCGGGCCGGGCGCCTCGACGCCATCTCGCCCCCGGTGGCGCCCCTCGACATCTTGGCCCAGCAAATCGTGGCCGAGACGGCCGCCAGCCGCTGGCGCGAGGACGACCTGTACCAGCTGGTTCGCGGGGCGGCGCCCTACAGCGACTTGGCCCGGGAGGCGTTCGACGAGGTGGTCGAGCTGGTCTCCGACGGCATCGTCACGGGCCGGGGCCGGCGGGCGGCGTACGTGCACCGCGACCGCATCAACGGCGAACTCTCGGGCCGGCGAGGCGCCCGCCTGGCCGCCCTCACCTCGGGCGGAGCCATCCCCGAGACGGGGGACTACCGGGTCCTGGCCGATCCCGACGACACCCTTGTCGGCACCGTCATCGAGGACTGGGCGATCGAGTCCATGGCCGGCGACGTGTTCCTGCTCGGATCGACCTCATGGCGCATCCGCCGCGTCGAGCCGGGCATCGTCCGGGTGGTGGACGCCGGCGGCGCCCCGCCGTCGGTCCCGTTCTGGCTGGGCGAGGCTCCGGCCCGCACGAGGGAGCTGTCCGAGGAAGTGTCGGACCTTCGGGCCGGCGTCGATCGCTTGCTTAGGGGTGGGGAAATGGGCGACCCCTCCCACGACACGCCGGTCGATGCCGCGGTGGCCTGGGTGGGCGAGCGCTGCGGGGTGACCGAGGTCGTGGCGGCAATGGTGGTCCAGTACCTCGCAGCCAGCCAAGTGGCCTTGGGCGGGTTGCCCACCCTCGACCACATCTACATCGAGCGCTTCTTCGACGATTCGGGGGGAATGCAGCTCATCGTGCACGCGCCCTTCGGTGGCCGGATCAACCGGGCGTTCGGGTTGGCGTTGCGCAAGCGGTTCTGCGTGTCGTTCGACTTCGAGCTGCAGGCGGCGGCCAACGACGACGCGGTGCTGCTCTCCCTTGGGCCCCAACACAGCTTCCCGCTGGACTCCGTCGCTCGGTTCGTATCGTCGGCGACCGCCACCCAGGTGCTGCGCCAGGCGGCCCTGCTGTCGCCGATGTTCGCCATCCGCTGGCGGTGGAACCTCAACCGGTCGCTGGCGGTGCTGCGCTTCCGCGGTGGCCGCAAGAATCCGCCGCCCATCCAGCGCATGGAGGCCGACGATCTGATGGTGGCGGTCTTCCCCGCCTTGGCGGGCTGCCAGGAAAACGCCACCGGCCCCATCGAGATACCCGACCACCCCCTGGTTCGCCAGACCATGCACGACTGCCTGACCGAGGCCATGGACGTCGAGGGTCTGGTCGAGATGGTCAAGGGACTGGAAAGTGGGGCCATCGCGGTGACCTGCCGGGACAGCACCGAGCCGTCACCGCTGTCGCACGAAATCCTCAACGGCCGGCCCTACACGTTCTTGGACGACGCTCCCTTGGAGGAGCGCCGCAGCCGGGCCGTCACGCTGCGCCGGGGACTTCCCGTCGATGCCCGGGACCTGGCAACCCTCGACCCCGACGCCATCGCCCGGGTGCGAGGCGAGGCGGCGCCAGAGGTCCGTGACACCGACGAGTTGCACGACCTGCTGCTGTCGCTCGTCGTCTCGCGGCCCATCCCGGCGCTTTCCGCCTGGTTCGAGGAGCTCGTGACTCGGCATCGGGCCGCGACGGCGGTGACACCGGCGGGCGACGCCCTGTGGTGCCCGGCCGAACAGCGCGCCCAGGTCGACCTGCTGTTTCCCGGGGTTCGCTTCGAACCTGCGGTGCCGTTCGGTCTGGATGACACCGATGCGGTCACGAACGGGGACGCCGACGCGATCGCGGCCACGGTACTCCGGGGCCATCTCGACATCATGGGTCCGGTGACCGTCGCCCAGCTGGCGGCCGCGACCGCCCTCGGAGCGGGCACCGTGGCCATCGGCCTGGCCCGCCTCGAGCACGAGGGGTTCGCCCTGAGCGGCGACTTCGAGCCGGGCCTGGGCGACCCTGGTGCCCAATGGTGCTCCCGGCGCCTCTTGGCCCGCATCCACGGCTACACCCAGAAGCGCCTACGCCGAGAGATCGAACCGGTGACGGCCCAGGACCTGATGCGGTTCTTGCTGCGGTGGCACCACGTGGCCCCGGGTACTCAGCGCCAGGGCCGTTCCGGCCTGGTGTCGGTGATCGAGCAGCTGCAGGGATGCGAGTTGCCCGCCGGCACCTGGGAGTCCCAGGTCCTGCCCGCCCGCATCGAGCACTACCGGCCCGCCTGGCTGGACGAGCTCTGCCACAGCGGGCAGGTGGCGTGGGGCCGGATTAGAGTTCGAGACGGCGCCGGCGAAGGGGACGCAGCGGGCGGCGCCGGTGCTGGCGCGGGACCCGACGGATCCCCAGTCGCACACTCGGCCAGCATCACCTCCCGGGCCACGCCGATCACGCTGCTCCTGCGGGCCGATCTGCCCTGGCTGATGCAGTCGGCCCGCGGCGATGCCGTCCCGGCGGAGCCCGCCGCGGGCGCCAGCCACGACATCATCGAGGCGCTCCGGGAGTTCGGCGCCATGTTCCTGCCCGAGCTGGCGACCGCGGCCCGCCGGCTGCCGGCTGAGGTCGAGACGGCCCTCTGGGACGGCGTGGCCCGGGGCCTCTTGACGGCCGATGGCTTCTCGGCCATTCGTTCGTTGCTGGCGGGCCGCCAGGTGGCATCGCACCAACGTCAATGGCAGGGCCGTCGAGGCCTCCGCCGGGGCGCGTCGGGCTACGGGACGGGCGCCGGCTACCAGACGGGCGCGGGCTACGGGACGGCCGCCGGCTACGGGCGGGCGCCGGCGCCCCCGCCGCAGGTGCTGGTCGCAGCGGGGCCGCCAGGACCGCCAGCGCAGCCGCCGGCCCCGCCGGCTCCGCCAGATCTGCCAGTGCAGCCAGCGCCGGGGCCAGTGCCGCGGCCAGTGGCGGGGGACGATGGTCGCTTCTCCCCGCCGCCGGCGAGGTGGCCGATCGCGACGCGCTGGCCGAGGCGGTGGCCGAGCAGCTGCTGGCCCGCTGGGGCGTGGTCTTCCGGGACCTCGTCGCCCGCGAAACGCTCGCCCTTCCGTGGCGCGACGTGCTGTGGGCCTTGCGGCGGATGGAAGCGCGGGGCACGGCGCGCGGCGGCCGGTTCGTCACTGGTTTTACCGGCGAGCAGTACGCCCTGCCCGAGGCGGTCGAACAACTCCGAAGCGTGCGGCGCAGCCCCCGCGACGGCGAGACGGTGCACATCTCGGCCACCGACCCCCTCAACCTGGTAGGCATCATCACCCCCGGCCCCCGGGTCCATGCGGTGCGCACCAACACCGTCACCTACGTCGACGGCCTCCCGATCGCGGACCACGAAGCTCGGGGCGAGCCGCTGACGGCGTCTCTCGCCTGAGGGTTTCGCCCAGCCGATGGCCGCCCAGGTCGGCCGCCGACGACGACCGCGACCCCAGTGAAACGCTGGTCTTCCGGGGGCGCCAGGACGCAGCCACCGTTGCCGTCTCGGGCGGCACCATCGTGGCCCTCGGACACGAGGCCCTCGCGGGCGCGCCGAGCGGGGGGCGCAGCCGGGTGGTCGACGTCGGCGACGGCACGATCGTCCCTGCCTTCCGGGACGGTCACCTCCACCCGCTCTGGGGCGGCTACTGGAAAACTGGGGTACCGCTCGACGGTGCCACGTCGGTCCACGACCTGTTGCGCCGGGTGGCCGAGCACGCCCGTGAGCACCCCAGCCGGCGCTGGATCACCGGCGCCGGCTACGACCCAGCCCTCCTCCCAGGAGGCCTGGGCACGGCCCAACTCCTCGACCAGGTCGTCGACGACCGGCCGGTGTTGCTGTGGGCGTCAGATCACCACTCGGGCTGGGCCAACTCGGCCGCCCTGTCGGTAGCCGGCATCACCGACGCCACCGCCGACCCCGACGGCGGTCGCTTCGTGCGCCATCCCGACGGCTCGCCCACGGGCGCCCTGCTCGAGGAGGCCGCCCAGCAGGTGGCGGCCCACGCACCGCTGCCGACCGGCGCCGAGAAGGAACTGGGTCTGCGCCGGGCCCTGCTGGAAATGGTGGCCCACGGCATCGTCTGGGGACTCGACGCCTCGGTCACCCCGAGCGACGTGGCGGTGTACACCCGGCTGGCGGCGGCGGGCGCCATGCCGTGCCCGATGGCGCTGGCGCTGCGGGCCGATCCGCGCCGCTGGCGTGACCAGCGGGCCGACTTCAATGCCATCCGAGGCGACGTGGGCGGCGGCCCCGGTGACGCCCTGGCGGTCACCAGCGTGAAGTTCTTCGCCGACGGAATCCTCGAAGCGGGCACCGCCGACCTGGTCGAGCCGTACGCCGACGATCCGTGCTCGCACGGCATCGCCAACTGGGATCGGTCCGAGTTGGACGAAGCGGTGGCCGCCTTCGACGCCGACGGATTCGGGGTGCACATTCACGCCATCGGCGACGGAGCCGTACGGTCGGCGCTCGACGCCATCGAGCGTGCCGGCCGGGTCAACGGTGCCCGTGACCGCCGGGCCGTGATCGCCCATGCGCAACTGGTGCAGCCCGAGGACCTGCCCCGCTTCGCACCCCTTGGGGTCATCACCAACTTCCAACCACTCTGGGCCCAGCGCGACCGGGTCATGACCAGGCTCACCGAGCCCCGCCTGGGATGGCCCCGGACGTCCTGGCAGTACCCCATCGGGGGACTCGACCGCCTCGGGGCCCGCATCAGTTTCGGGAGCGACTGGCCGGTGACGTCGATGCGGCCGCTCGACGGCCTGGCGGTGGCCGTCAGCCGCCAGACTTCGAGGGGCGAGCCTCCCGGCGGTTGGCTGCCCGAGCAGCGACTGTCGATCGACCGGGCCTTGGCCGCCTACACCGAAGGGGTGGCCTTCCAAGCCTTCGAGGAGTCCCTGGCCGGTCGCCTGGCGGTCGGCCAGCGGGCCGACCTGTGCCTGCTCTCCGCCGACCCCCGCTCGGTTCACCCCTCCCAACTGGCCGCCCTGGACGTGCTCGGCACGTGGTCGGCCGGCGTCGAGGTGTTCCGTACATGAGCTACCCCGGGCGGATCCTGGTCATCGGCCTGGGCAGCGTGGCCCGCTGCACCCTGCCGTTGCTGTTCGCCCACGTCGACGCCGCGCCGTCGCAGTACACGGTGCTCGACTTCGCCGACGTGGGCGAGGCCGCTCGCTTCGTCAGCGAGCACGGCGCCACCTTCGTCGAAGGCGCGCGTCACCGAGGACAACTATCGCCAGTTGCTCGCCGTCCATGCCGGCCGGGGCGACGTGATCGTCGACCTGGCCTGGAATATCGGGACCGCCGACCTTCTCCAGTGGTGCCGGGAGCACGGCGTCCGCTACGTCAACGCCTCGCTCGAAGTGTGGGATCCCTACGATGGGGTCGGCCGCCAAGCGCCCGTGGCCCGCACCCTGTATGCCCGCCATATGGCGCTTCGGGCCATGATCGCCCAGTGGGGTGACAACCGCGGCCCGACCGCGGTGCTCGACCACGGCGCCAATCCCGGCCTGGTGTCGCATTTCACCAAGGCGGCCCTGGCGGACATCGCCGACCGGGTGCTGGCCGGCGCCGCGCCTGGGCCATCCCGAGACACGCTCAGCGCCGCCCGGGGTGACGGCTCCTGGAACGTGGTCGCCCAGTCCCTCGGGATCAAGGTGATCCACATCTCCGAACGGGACACCCAGATCAGCGGGCGACCCAAACGAGAGAACGAGTTCGTCAACACCTGGTCGGTGGAGGGCTTCTACGAGGAGGGGATCGCCCCGGCCGAGATGGGATGGGGGACGCACGAGAAGACCCTGCCGGCCCTGGCCCAGCGCCACGCCCACGGCCCCCGCCACCAGATCTGCCTGGCCCATCCGGGCTGCCGGACCTGGGTCCGGTCCTGGGTGCCCTGCGGCGAGATCGTCGGCATGGTCATCCGCCACGGCGAGGCGTTCTCCATCGCCGAGGCGCTCACCGTCACCGCAGATGGAGAGGCGGTGTACCGCCCCACCGTCCACTACGCCTACTGCCCCGCCGACGCCGCCATCGCCAGCCTGCACGAGCTGCACATGCGCAACGACGTGTTGCAGCCCGACCAGCGGATCATGAACGACGACATCGTCGATGGCCGCGACGAGCTGGGCTGCCTGCTCATGGGCCACCCGTTCACCAGCTGGTGGATCGGCTCCCTGCTCGACATCCACGAAGCCCGCCGCCTGGTACCCCATCAGAACGCCACGACCTTGCAGGTGGCGGCGGCGGTGCTCGGGCGCGTTGCAGTGGCTGCTCGAGAACCCCTCGGAGGGGGTGTGCCTTCCCGACGACCTTCCCTACGAAGAGGTCCTGGCCCACGCCCGCCCGTACCTGGGTCCGTTCGTCTCCCGTGCCGTCGACTGGACGCCGCTCGACCACTGGGCCGACCCCTTTGCCGGCTACGGCCGGCCGAGGCCACCGGCCGAGGACGTGTGGCAGTTCTCGACGTTCCTCGTGACCGGGCCCTGAGCGCCCGACAGCCTTAGGCTCTCGGACCAATGGCCGACGACTCTGTCACCGAGGACCGGGGTGGCCCGCCGAGCGAGTACCAGCCCGGCGCCGAGATCGAGGAATACCTCGACGCCATGCGGGTCCGTGACCCCGGTTGGGAGTTGGGCCCGTTCCTGCGGGAGGCGCAGGGGGTGTTCCAGGACGTGACCGAGAACTGGTCGAAGCTGGACGCCGACGCCAGCCGCCCGTGGATGCTCGACGAGCTGTGGGACGCCCACCGCGAGGGTATCGACGCCATGCGCAACGACGACCTGCGTCCGGTCGTCGAACACCTGGCGGTGCTCGACGCTCGCGTCACCGGGGCGTGGCTGGAGGACGGCTGGGACTGCATCCTGGTGCGCTTCACCGCCCGCAGCACCGACTACAAAGTCAACCGGATCGGCTTGAAGGTCGGCGATCACAAGGAGAGGACGTGGCTCGAGGAGTGGACGTTCGGGAAGGAGGAGAGCGACCTCACACCGGCGTCGGTGCCACCGGGAGCGCCCTGCCCCAACTGCGGCGGACCGGGCGACGGCGGCGTCCGCTGCCGGTACTGCGGCCAGCTGCGCACCGACGGCCGGGGTTTTCGCGACGTCTGGAAGGCGGCGTCCATCGAGGAGCTTCAGGACCGCTGACCGTCGCCCGCGACGCAACTGCAACTAGCTGATGCAGGCCGCCACGATGACACCGCTGGCCAGCAGGCTGGCGGCCAGCACCCAGGAGCCGGGATGGTCCTCGGGGGCGCACACCACGTCGCCCAGCTTCCCCGGCGTCAGGAAGTCCAGCACGACGTAGACCACGGTCTGCAGCAGCACCCCGACGGCGCCGAAGATGGCCGTCGACACCAAGCCGAAGGCGAAGTCGTCGTTGGTCGTGACGACCGCGGTGGCGATCACGATGGCCAGGCTGAGCATGGCCGCCGACGCCACCCGGGCGGCGTTGCGGTTGCGCTGGGTCATGATGAAGTCGGCCAACTTGCCGGGCGTCAACATGTCCAGCACGTGGAAACCGGCCGCCAGCAGCACCACCCCGACGCCGAGGTACGAAAAGGTGCGCCCGAGTCCATGGGCGATCTCGGTCCAGTCCGCGCTGGTCATGACAATGCCTCCTGGCTCTCAGCCATCTATCAGATGAGGGACGAAACGGGACTGGTTGTCGGTGATGAGCGAATCGGACTCGCGCACGCCGAGGCCGGCCGGCTGCCCGTCGACCAGCCACACCCCGAGCACGGGGTGGGCTCCGTCGAAGTCGGGAAGTACGGCCAGGCCCTGGTGGACGAATCCTTCGTCGCCGTACTCCTGGTCGGGGCCCTTGGTCAGGACCTGGCCGCCCTGGACCAACGTGACGTTGGCACCCTCGCGGCCGAGCAACGGCTTGGTGGCGTAGTCGACCAGGTCGTGGGGCCCGTCGAGGTACGCGGGCAGGAGATTCGGGTGGCCGGGGGCCACCTCCCAGAGGGCGGCCAGCAGCGCCTTGTTGGACCACAGCATCTTCCAGATGGGCTCGACCCAGATCGTGCCCCGGCCGCCGTGGGGGTCGGGCCCGCTCACGGGGTCCACCCAGAGCGTTTCCAGGGCGAACAGTCCAAAGGGGTCGTCGAGCGCCCACTCCCACGGGTACAACTTGAAGAGCATGCGAACCGGCTCCATCTCCAGGCCGACGAAGCGCTCGTTGTCGTAGTCCCAGCCCAGCTCCTCGATGGGCAGCAGGACCACGTCGAGTCCCGCCTGGCGCGCCGTCTCGGCCAGGTAGCCGACGTTCATCATGTCCTCGCCCGACTCCTCGGCCTCGGTCCAGCAGACATGCAGCGGGCCGTCGGGCTTCCACGACTGGGCGATGTCGCGCCACTTGGCGACCAGCCGGTCGTGGATGGAGTTCCACTGATCGGCGTCGGGGAAACGGTCCTCCACCCAGAACCACTGGATGGCCGCCGCTTCCAGCAGGCTGGTCGGGGTGTCGGCGTTGAACTCGAGCAGCTTGGCGGGGCCGGTGCCGTCGTATCGGAAGTCGAAGCGCCCGTACAGCGCCGGTGGTTCGGTGTCCCAGCTCCGGCGCACCAGGTCGTGCGCCTCGCGGGGCACGCCCATGCGCTCCAACCAGCCGTGGCTGAGCATGTGGTCGCCGGCCGCGACGCAGAGCTCCCACAGCTCGGCCGCCGCCCGTTCGAGCTGGTCGACCTCGGCCAGGTCGAAGGCGTAGCAGACCGACTCGTCCCAGTACGGGACCATGGTGCCGTCGGGCTGCTCCGTCCAGCAGTAGACGAGGCCCTGCTCGGCCACGATGTCGACCCAATCGGCCCGGGGCTCGAGCCGCCGGCGCTCCATCGCAGCCCTACCCGCCCGAGGAGTGGCCACCGAAGCCACCCCGTCCGACTCGGCTCGACGAACGCGAGCTGGAACGCGAGCTGCTCGAACTCGAATGTGACCCCGACGTGAAGCTGCCGCCGCTGATGTGGCTGCCGAGGCCCGCGCTCGCCCCGTTGTAGTAGTAGTAGCGCCCGGTCCCGCCCGGCTGGGTGCACTGCCGCTGATCGATGACGTTCTGGCGGGGGTCGACGCACACCCGCCGCTGCTGGCCGAGGAGGCCGCCGCCACTGCAACCCGCCAGCAGCCCGGCGGCCAGCACGGTCACGGTCGGCAATGCGACCGCGGAGCTACGCAACCGTCCCCCTGCCCCCACGAGCGACAAACTACTCCTCGGGAAGCCCGCGTGAGTGGAATGCGGCCGTAGGGTGCACACGACAGGCTCGGCGGTTGTCCTGATAGCGGCACAACCGGGAGCGGACGGAAAGTAGCGGCTATGAGCGACGTCGACCGATGTTTCGTGTCCGAATGCGACCGACGGGCCGCCGCCTCGGTGTCCCGCCCCGACCTCCCGGGGTCGCTGCGGTTGTGCGCCACCCACACCGAACAGTTCCGCCAGAGCAGTGACGGCTGGGGTATTACCTGGCCGCCCGGCGCCCCGATGCCGACAACGGTGACCGCCCCCAGCAGCGACACCTTGTGGGCCTACCGGCCCGAGCCCCGCAGCGGCCTCCAGCCGCCGGCACCGGCGGCTGACCCGGCCCGGCGCGGTCCCGCCAGTTGGCTCGAGGGCCGGCGCGCGAAACGCTCGCCCAAGTAGCGGCAGGCCTGTCCCGTCGCCCGGCGCCGGGCGCGCCCGGGGAGGCCTTTTCCCAGATCGCCGTTAGGACGATTCGAGCAGGACCACGGCGTAACACGCGATGCCCTCCCGGCGGCCCAGCGCCCCGAGGCCCTCGGCCCGCTTGGCCTTCACGCTGACGGGGCCGCCCACGACCGCCTGCAGCCGGTCCTGCATGGCCGCCCGGTGCGGCGCCAGCCGGGGCGCCTCGAGGACGACGGTGCAGTCGATGTTGACCACGTGCCAGCCGCCGGCCGCGGCCAGGCGAATCGTCTCGGCCAGGAGGCCGATGCTGTCGGCGTCGCGCCACGCGGGGTCGGAGTCGGGAAAATGGAGGCCCAGGTCGCCGAGGCCCGCCGCCCCGAGGACAGCGTCGGCCACGGCGTGGGCCACCACGTCGGCGTCGCTGTGGCCCGCCAAACCGGGTTCGCCCGGGAAGGTGACGCCGGCCAAGATCAGCGGCCGCGGTGCCGCGGCGGCGGGCGTGAAGGGGTGGACGTCGAAGCCGAGCCCGACGCGGATCGCCATCAGCGCGGCGCCAGCAGCACGCTCGCCAGGAGCAGGTCGTCGGGGGAGGTGAGCTTGAAGTTGCGGCGATCGCCGGGCACCGTGACGACCGTCCCGCCGATGGCTTCGATGAGGGCGGCGTCGTCGGTTGCCTCGGGCTCGCCGGCATGGGCCTTGCGGAGCGCGTCGGCCCGGAACGCCTGGGGCGTCTGGACCATGACGAGTTCGCCTCGGTCGAGGGTCTCGGTGACGCGGTCACCCCGGACTCGCTTGATCGTGTCGGCCACCGGGACGACGGCGATGGCGGCGTCGGCGCGGGCGCTGGCGCGGATCGCGGCGACGACCCGCTGGAACAGTTCGGGCCGGGCGAGGGGGCGGGCGGCGTCGTGGACGACCACGATCTCGGCCGAGTCGGGGACCGCGGCCAGGCCCGCTCGTACGGAGGCGGAGCGGGTGGCGCCGCCGGGTTGGGTTCCCGGCTCGAGCCGGTCGGGGGGCAGGACGACGACGACGCCGTCGCAGGTGGCGGCCGCCGCGGCCACGGACCAGTCGAGGACTCGCTGGCCGAGCAGGGGTTCGAACTGTTTGGGCCCGCCGAATCGGGTGCCGGCCCCCGCCGCCACGACGATCGCCCAGACCTGGCCCATCGTCGGAGCGTAGCGCCCGGTTGTTTGCGGGCCCCCGGCCGTCGACGGTCGGGCGGCGGGCGGTCGGGTCGGGCCGTGAGACCGCGGGGTGTCCCTACCGACCCTGCCCCCTGGCGGGGGGCGCCACGAACGAGAATGGTGGCTGGTCGGCTGAGCTCGCTCTTTCCTCCGACACTCAAGGTTGATTCACCTCAGGTTCGACCGCCCGCGACGCCGAGCGCCCTTCTGAGCCCACGACTCGCACCGACCCCCACGGTTTCGACGGCTCGAGACTCCGCCTCGCCCAGTAGGTCCGCTCGCTGGTAGGGGTTTGAGTCTCTGGGCGGGGTTATCACCCCTCAGGGGTAACAACCCTGTACAAGAGCCACAAACCCCTACAAGACCCCCATGCCCCCCGGGGCGGGGGTCGCCACGAACGATGAGATGGTGGCTGGGATCGGCTGGGCTCGCTCTTTCCTCCGACACTCACGGTTGATTCTCCTCATAGAAACCCCATCGCGGACCCACTAGTCGGGCGGCGGGGTCCTTACCGTGCCGGTCCGTGCGAGCCGTGGCCTCATCCGGCGCCGTTCGGGGTCGCCGGGCGGTCGAGTCACCAGGGCCCGTTGGCGGCGCCGGTGATTCGGCGCATCGGGCAGCCAAGCGGTCGACCACTCGGGGCTCCGAAGCACGGGTTGGGCCTTTACGGCACAGCTGGGTGCGGGACGCCGTAGCCCAGGAACAGACCTTCGCCCTCCTCGCAGCAGGTTGACGCCTTGCTCCACAGGTCCATCGTTAGGATCGCCTTGTTGATGGCACCGCCCGGAGAAGACGTGGACCGCTACGACGTCGTCGTGGTCGGCAGCGGGTTCGGCGGCAGCGTCGCGGCGCTGCGACTGACGGAAAAGGGTTACCGGGTGGCGGTGCTCGAGGCCGGGCGCCGTTTCGACGAGACGTCCTATCCGAAGACGTCGTGGCAGGTTCGGTCGTTCTTCTGGGCGCCCCGGCTCGGTTGTTACGGGCTGCAGCGCATCTCGCTGCTGAAGGACGTCATGATCCTGTCGGGCGCGGGCGTCGGCGGCGGATCGCTGCTCTACGCCAACACGCTGTACGAGCCCCTGCCGCCGTTCTACGACGACCCGCAATGGCGCCATATCACCGACTGGCGCGACGAGCTGGCGCTGGCATACGACCAGGCGAAACGCATGCTGGGGGCGGTCGACAATCCGACCATGACGCCCTCCGACGAGGTCATGAAAGCAGTGGCGGAGGAGTTGGGGGTGGGGGACACGTTCCACCCCACTCCGGTGGGCGTGTTCTTCGGCGAGCCCGGCGTCGAGGTCGACGATCCCTATTTTGGCGGTGTCGGCCCGGCTCGGCGGGGTTGCATTGAGTGCGGCGAGTGCATGACCGGGTGCCGCCATGGCGCCAAGAACACCTTGCTCAAGAACTACCTCTATCTGGCAGAGCAGGGCGGCGCCGTGGTGCGTGACCTCACGACCGTCGATGCCATCCGGCCCGCCAATGGAGGCGGCTACGAAGTGTCGACGTCGCGGACCGGTGGGCGCCGTCGAAGGGGCGGTGCCGGCGGGCGGACGTTCGTGGCTGAGCATGTCGTGCTGGCCGCGGGCACGATGGGGACCCAGCGGTTGTTGCACCGCATGCGCGACGACGGGCAGCTGCCCCGGCTGTCCGCCCGGTTGGGCGAGCTGACCAGGACCAACTCCGAGGCCATACTCGGCGCCCGGACCTTTCGGACCGGCGCCGACTTCACCAAGGGGGTGGCGATCACCTCGTCGTTTCATCCGAGCGAGGACACCCACGTCGAGCCGGTCCGCTACGGCAAGGGCAGCAATGCCATGGGTTTTCTCACCACGGCGCTCGCCGACGGCGATGGCCGCAACCGCCAACTCACCTGGTTGCGGGAGATGGCCCGCCACCCCGTGACCATGGCGCGCAACGTGAGCCTGCGCCACTGGTCGGAGCAAACGATCATCGCCCTGGTCATGCAGACACGCGACAACTCCATCACCTGTTACACCAAGCCCAGCCGGTTGGGGGTCTTCGGCCGGCGCCGCCTGACGTCGAAACAGGGCCACGGCGACCCGAACCCGACCTGGATCCCGGCCGGTCACGACGTGGTCCGGCGCATCGCCCGGCGCATCGGCGGCTTCGCCGGCGGCGGATGGAACGACGTCTTCAACATCCCGATGACGGCCCATTTTCTGGGCGGCGCCGTCATCGGTGACAGTCGCGACACCGGGGTGATCGACCCGTACCACCGGGTCTACGGCTACCCCGGACTGCACATCGTCGATGGCGCCGCGGTGTCGGCCAACCTCGGCGTGAATCCGTCGCTCACGATCACGGCCCAGGCGGAGCGGGCCATGTCGCTGTGGCCCAATAAGGGCGAAACCGACCCGCGTGCCGCTGCGGACGAACCGTATCGTCGGGTGGATCCTGTCGCGCCCCGCCACCCAATCGTTCCTGCCGGTGCGCCGGCCGCATTGCGACTCGGGCGGCGCGCCCCGTCAAATACCTAGAAAGAAGTGACGGCACCGGTACCTTGGAGCTATGAAAAGGAATGAGATAGGGGCGCAGTGAGTGCTCGGCTGACGCTCGGCTTGGTTCTGGCTGCCGCCGCCACGCTGATTTTGGGGTTCCTCTCGCATACCGCGTTGCTGATCTACGTGTCGATTGCTTGCAGCGCCCTGGCGGCTGTGGGTTTGATCCTGTCGTCGAGGCGGAGGCGGGGAGCCTCCGGGCTCGACGAGGAGTTGGCCTGGCCGGCCTCGCTCGCGGCGCCCGATGGCGAGGTTTTCGCCAGTGGCAACCGGGACCTGCCCGCGCCGCCGCCGCGCAGTCAAGTGGCGGTGGCCGCATCGTTGCCGCCCCGGCGGCGGACCGTCGGTTCCACCTTGACGATCCCGATGACCGCCGAACGGGTGGATACCGAACCCGACCCGGACGACGACGTTCTGGCGGATGACCGCCCCGGCCAACCGATCTGGAACGAAACGCAGCAACGGCCGCGCCCGCCCAAGCGGAACCCCGTGGTGTCGGACTGGATACAAGCCCCGCCGCCGCCTCCGAGGACCGTACCTGCACCCGTCGGGGCTGCGGCCAACGCGGGTGCAGCGGCTCGCGCCGCGGCTCGCTCGGTGGCACCCGCTCCCGCTATGGCGCCCCGCGCTCCTGCGCCTCGCTCGGTGGCGCCGGTTGCGCCTGCGGCCCGCTCGGCTGGCGAGGTGGCGCCGGTTGCGGCTGCGGCTCGTTCGGCTGCGCCGGCGCGCTCGGCTGTGCCGGTTCGCGCCGCGGTCGCGGTCTCTGATTCGCCGGCTCGGGCCGCTGCCCGCCCGCCCGTCGCTCGGCCCAACGTCCCTGCGGCCGCGGCGCCGGCGCCACCCGGGCCCGCGGAACGGCGAGGCGCGGCGCGTGGGCCCGCGGCAGGGGCGAGCCGAGGGCGCCTCGCTCCGGCACCGCCCGAGGAGTTCCCATTTCCGATCGAGGACTACGACGTCCTCCATGTGGCGGAGATCCTCCCGCTTCTCCCCGAGCTCGACGACAAGGAGCTGGTCGAAATCCTCCTCCGCGAACAGGGCGGAGCCAACCGAGTCGCCATCATCAACCGGATCGATGCCCTCTTGGAGGGCGACGAGTAACCGCGCTGCTATTGCGCGTATCAGGGTCGCCGCCAATCACTCTCTCTTGCAATGCGACGATTCAAGGCTCGCGACGCCGACAGCCCGGTCACACCGGGATGGATCGATTCCTTGCCCGACGGCGGTCCGGTGCGCATCGACGACAGCGTGCGAACAGCCGCCGAACTGGTGGCGCGGGCGGCCGAAACACAAACGGCCGCCTAGCGGTTTCGCCCGCTGTCCGGTGCAGCTCCGGGCAGCGTGAGGTGGCGAACCAGCATTAGTTCATCCGATCGTGATCTGCCCGTGACGGCGTTGTCGGCTACGAGCGGGACCATGGAGGGTGTGAACGCGCCCGTCGGCACTGAACTGGCCCCGGTCCCAGTGGCGCTCCCACCGGCGCCCGACTCGCCACCGGCACCCGACTCGCCACCGCCACCTCCGCCACCACCGCCACCCGCGCCGCTCGCGGCCGCCGCCGACCTCGGGCGGCTGGCCCGGCTGCTCGACGAGTCCCTCGTTCGTCAGGAGGGACCAGAACTGGCCGCACTCGTCCGCCAGGTGCGAGACCTCACTGAACACTCCGTCGCGACCTCGTCCGAGGGCGAAACGGCAACCGCCCCACCCCTTGGCGGTGCCCCGGACCCGGCGTCGGACCTCCTCACGATCCTGTCGAACTTGGATCTCGACACGTCGATCCGTCTGGTTCGGGCGTTCTCTGCCTTCTCCCGACTGGCCAACGTGGCCGAGCAGGTCGGCCAGGTCCTCGACCTGAGCGACCGCCGGGGCCATGGCCCGGGCGGGTGGCTCCGCCAGACGATCGACCGGGTGCAGGACGAAGGAGTCGCCGCGCCGATCCTTCACCGTGTGGTCGACAGCCTCGAGCTGCGACCGGTATTCACCGCCCACCCCACCGAAGCAGCCCGGCGTTCGATCCTCATGAAGTTGCGCCGGGTGGCGGAGTTGCTGGGCGACCGGTCGTACCCCGAAGACGCCGAGGATATCGGCACCGCCGACCGGAAGCTGGCCGAGGTAATCGACGCCATCTGGCAGACCGACGAACTGCGCCTCGACAAGCCCGAGCCGCGCGACGAGGCCGATTCGGTCATCTATTACCTGGTCGACCTGTTCCGCAACGTCATGCCCGACCTGCTCGAAGACCTGGACCGCGAGATGGCCCGGCTGGGCATCGAGCTGCCGAACGACGCCCGGCCGCTGCGGTTTGGGACGTGGGTCGCGGGTGACCGTGACGGCAATCCCTACGTGACCGCCGAGGTCACCCTGAGCGTCCTGGCCATGCAGCGCGAGCAGGCGATGGGCCTGCTCGTGCCGCTGATCGAGGAGCTGTCGTGGCAGCTGAGCACATCGACCCGGGTGGCGCCGGCATCGGAGGAGTTGCTGGCCAGCCTCGAGGACGACCGGCGCTACTTCCCTGAGGTCTACGAGCGCTTCGCCCGGTTGAACGCCGACGAGCCCTACCGGCTGAAGTGCTTCTACATCCGCGAGCGACTCCACGAGACCCGCCGCCGGGCGCTCGCCGTGTCGGCCCACCAGCCCGGCCGCGACTACCAGCAGCGCGCCGAGCTGCTGGCAGACCTGCAACTGATGGACACCTCACTCCGCCAGAACCGCGGTGAACTACTGGCCGACGGCGCCCTGCGCCGCGTCATCCGCCTGGTGGCGACCATCGGCCTCGACCTGGCCACCATGGATGTCCGGGAACACTCGGCCCGCCACCACGCCGTGCTGGCCGACCTGTTCGACCGGGTGGGCGACCTCCCGGTGCTGTACGGGGCGTTGGAGCCCGACGAACGCACCGAGGTGCTGCTCGGCGAGTTGGCCAGCCGGCGTCCCCTCATCGGGCCGACCACGGTGCTCGACGGCGCCGTGGCGCGCACCATGGACGCCTTTCACGCCATCCGCACGGCCATCGACCGCTTCGGCCCCGAGGTCATCGAGAGCTACATCGTGTCCATGACCAAGGGGGCCGACGACGTCTTGGCCGCGGTCGTGCTGGCGCGCGAAGCCGGCCTGATCGACGTACGGGGCGGGGGCGAGGGGGTCGCCAAGATCGGCTTCGTGCCGTTGTTCGAGACCGTCGAGGAGCTTCGTCGGGCGGGGGAGATCATGGATCGACTGCTCAGCAACTCCCTGTACCGCCGGGTGGTGTCACTTCGAGGCGACATCCAAGAGGTCATGCTCGGGTACTCCGACTCCAACAAGGACGCCGGCATCACCACGTCGCGCTGGGAGATTCACCGGGCCCAGCGCCAACTGCGCGACGTGGTCCAGCACCACGGTGTGGTGCTGCGGATCTCCCACGGCCGAGGCGGTTCGGTGAGCCGGGGCGGTGGCCCGACCCACGAATCGATCCTGGCCCAGCCCTACGGCACCCTCGAAGGCCGCATCAAGGTGACCGAACAGGGCGAGGCCATCTCGGCCAAGTACGGGCTCCCCGGGCTGGCCCGGCACAACCTGGAGCTCGCCTTGGCGGCGGTCCTCGAAGCGTCGCTCCTGCACCGCCAGTCCCGGGTCGACCTGGATGTCCTGCGCCACTGGGACAATGCCATGACCGGCGTTTCCGACGCCGCCTATGTCGCCTACCGTTCGCTGGTGGAGAGCCCCGGGCTGCTCGAGTATTTCCTCACCGCCACCCCGGTCAACGAGCTGGCGGCGCTCAACATCGGCTCCCGCCCGTCGACAAGACCGGAAGAGGGGGGACTGGGCGGCCTGCGGGCCATCCCGTGGGTGTTCGGCTGGAACCAGTCCCGCCAGATCGTGCCCGGATGGTTCGGCCTGGGCTCCGGACTGGCCGCGGCCCGCGCCGACGGGTGGGGGGACACCCTCGCCGAGATGTACCAGCAGTGGCACTTCTTTCGTTCGTTCGTGGCCAGCGTCGAGATGACCGTCGCCAAGACCGACATGGAAGTGGCGGCCCACTACGTTCGCACCCTGGTCGACCCGGTCCACCAGCACCTGTTCGAAGTGATCAGGAACGAGCACGAGCTGACCAAGCGGGAGATCCTCCGCCTCACCGGCCACCAGCGCTTGGTCGAGGATCACCCCGAACTGGAACAGGCCATCCGGGTGCGGCGCACCCACCTGGACCCGATCTGCTATCTCCAGGTGGCGCTGCTCGCCCGCCTGCGTGCCTCGAGCGAGCCGGAACCACTCCTGCGCCGGGCCCTGCTGCTCACCGTCAACGGGGTGGCGTCGGGCCTGCGCAACACCGGCTAGCCGTCAGCCCCACACGACCTCCGCACGACCCGCACACGACTGGACTCAGATCGTCCAGCCCTTTTCCTCGGCCAGCTGGAAGGTCAGTTCGATCAGGCGCTCGGGCGTCGCCATGAGCGCGAGGTAGGCGTCCTTCTCGTCGGGCTCCTCGGCCGTGGCGTCGGCCACCGCCCGGGTGAGCCCGGTCGAGCCGTGCACCAGCATTTCGGTGACGACTGCCATGGCGGACAGCAGGCTGGCGACCCACTCGACGCGCTCCTCGACGACGGGCTTCAACTCGGCCGAGACCTGCACACCGTCGAAGATGCGGTTCACCTGGCGCTTGAGTTCGGCATAGAACATCCGCGGGTCGTCACGTTCGAGGCGCGCCGTGACGAGCGCCCGGGCCGCTTCGGCCGCCTCCCGCGACACCGGTGACCCGGCGTCGAGCATCAGCAGGTAGGTGAAGGGTCCCGCCGCCGGGTCTTCCTGCGGATCTTCGTCGGATTCCATCGCGCCGATTGTACGGCGCGTCACCGGAGCCTTCTCCGGATCACTTTCGAACAAAGAATCCTCCCTTCGAATAACCGAGTAATCCGGGGTGCGACGTGGTGCGAATACCTCACGGATCGAGGATGTCGATCACCAAAGGATAAGGGAGAGAACCTACCATGAAGAAGCTTATTGCCTCCGCAATGCTCGCCGGATTCATTTCCATCACGGGTGCAACCACCGCGCTGGCCGCTACCCAATCGACGACCGCCCGGGCCGATGATTCGACCGGCGCCCCGGCCTACCAGCGGTGCCGTGCCGCCGGTGGCACCGACCACTTCTGCGGCGAGCTGGGCGGGTACTGGTACTTCCAGTAGCCAGGCGCCGGCTCAATGCCGGGTCGACGCCTGTCAACCCGGCTGGATCCGCACGATGAACGTACGCACCTCGGCCCGTTCCCCCTGCTCGCCGGCATAGATGCACGAAAGGGTGGCCGCCCCTACGCCCTGGGCGGCCACCCTGACGACGTGGCAGGGGGAATACCCGGGCTCGAACTGTTCGTCGACCACCTGCAGCAGCTCGCCGACCACTTCGAACCGCCAGGCGAATCCGGGGCGGGGGACCAGCGGCAGTCGGATCTCGAACGTCGACCCCGAAGATGCGGTGAGGAACTTCAGCGACTGCTCGACCGCGCCCGGCGCCGCGCCCACTCCCGCCGTCGCGCCCGCGCCCGCCGCCACCGAGGCCGGGTCATCCCCGTCACCTCGAGCCGGGCGCTCCTCCAGCGCCGGATCATAGGTCAACGGTGGGGGAGAGGGGTCGTCGGATACCGAGATCCACCCGTCCTCTTCACGGACCTGATAACAAGGCAAGAACCCAGGTCGCACCTTCCACATATTCTCAGGCGGGGTCTCACGACCAGGATGGATATTCTCACCCGACCGGGTGTCATACAGGTATCCATGACGGGGGCACCGCAGCGTCCCGTCCCGGATGGTGGCCTCGTCCAACTCCGTGAACTGGTGCGGGCACACGGGCGCGAACGCCACGACCTCCCCCGACGTCAGCCGGGCCACCAGCACGTGACCGTCGCCCACCCGGACTCGCCGGATCTGGGTTTCGATGCCCTCGGCCGCAACCAGCTCGGCGCTCGGCAGCCCAGCCGAGGGCATCAGTGCGGCGGGGGTAGCTCGTCGGTGCCCAACTCCAACCGGTCGTTCTTGAAGCGCGGGGCATAACTGCTGGCGTCCAGCCAGCGCAGGAAGGGGATGTGTTGCAGCTCCAACGTCAGCAGCAGCAGCACGGTCATGACGACCGCGAGCAGCAGATGGCCGAACCCCACCACGATGCCGATCCCGGCCGCGGCGAAGATCGTGGCCGCGGTCGTGACCCCGCGGATCACGCCCATGGAGCCGTGGAACACCACCCCGGCGCCGATGAACCCGATTCCCGTCACCACACCCGCGATCGCCTGGGGCGACGATTTGGCCGCGACCGAGGTGATGGCGGCCGCCGCCGCCCCGACCATCGAGAACGTCCGATCACCTGCGACCGACCCTCGAAGCTGGCGTTCGAAGCCGAAGCAGTACGCCAGCACGAAGCCGACCACTATCCGAACCAGCAACGCCAGATCGCTGTGGGCCACGACCCCAGTATTCCGGGCCGGCGTGACCCGCGGGCGGACCGTGCCCCTACCATGGCCCGCCGAGCACCCCGGGAGGCCTTTTCCCATGTCGGATCGCGTCAGCTGCACCATCGAAGACGGCGTCGCCGACGTCCGCCTCACCCGGCCCGAGAAACGCAATGCCATCGACCTGGCCATGTTCGACGCCCTCATCGACGCGGGCGAGGCCGTAGGCGGCGACCCGGCGGTGCGGGCGGTGGTGCTCTCCGGGGAGGGCCGGTCGTTCTGCGCCGGGCTCGACCGGGCCGCCTTCGAAGCCATGTTGGGAAAAGGCGACGCCGGAGGCGGCTCGTTCGCGGTGGGCGCACTGGGCCGTCGGGTGGGCCACATGGCGTCGGTCGCCCAGCACGCCGTAACCGCCTGGAGCGCCCTGGCGGTGCCGGTGATCGCGGCGGTGCACGGCCACGCCCTCGGTGGCGGCCTGCAACTGGCGCTGGGCGCCGACATCCGCATCGTCGCTCCCGACGCCGAGCTGTCGGTGCTGGAGATCCGTTGGGGGTTGATCCCGGACATGACCGGGAGCCAGGTGTTGCCCGCTCTGGTGGGGTTGGACGTGGCCAAGGACCTCACGTTCTCCGGGCGCACGGTCAGGGGCGACGAGGCGGTACGACTCGGGTTGGCGACCCGGCTCAGCGACACTCCCCGCGAGGATGCCCTGGCCCTGGCCCGCGAGATCGCGGCGAAGAGCCCCTCGGCCATCCGTTCGGCCAAGGAACTGCTCAACCTGGCCGGGCGGGTCAGCTTCGAGGAAGGGCTGCTCGCGGAGCAGCGGGCCCAGCGGCGCCTGATCGGTGGGGCCGACCAGATCGAGGCGATCACCGCCTTCTTGGAGGGCCGGTCGCCGCGCTGGCCTTAGGCGCGCCATTGGGCGCGTTCGACCGGAACTCGCGACCTCGTCCCCGATAGCGTGGCGGCCCATCGGGCCGTCGAGCGAGGTGCGTCCAAACCGTGGCCCGGTATAGGCCGGTTCACCGTGCTCCGCGGCCCTCGGGCCGCAGCACGCCGCCCGGGGCCGGTCCCGGACCCGGTCCCGTGGGGGGTCCGCCCGGAACAGGTGGTGCCCGCAGTGCCGAGGTCGCGGAGGGCGAATGGGCCGCCGTGGAGGCACCCCGCAGGGCGGGCGGTGCGTTCGGGTCGGGGGAAGCATCGGGATCGGGGGCCTCGCTCGGCTGGCAACACCCCGCGGCGGGGCGTCGGATACGGCGTCGGCAGCTGATCACTCGGGCCCTGGTGGTCGTCGTCCTGGCGGGTATCGGGGTCAGCATCGGTGGTGTCATCGGCGATCGCCGGGGCGTCGCCGGTGGCCCGTCGCCCACCGGCTCGGAGACCGAACCCACCATCACGACACCGGGGACGGTCGTGAGCGGTCAGCCCGGCAAGGCCTCGCAGGTCTCGGCCCGGCTGCAGTCCGAGAACGCCCTGCCCGGCTCGGCGGGGTGGAAGCTCACCGACGGGGCGGACAACCATGAGATCGAGGGGTTCGCGTCGACCACCAGCATCAACCAAGGTGAACCGGTCAGCCTGTACGTCTCCACCGCGGCGCCCACCTTTCACGTCGAGGTGTACCGCATGGGGTACTACCAGGGCCTCGGCGCCCGCCTCCTCCACACGTCGCAGGAGTTGGCGGGCACCACGCAGGCCCGGCCCGTCGTCACCCCCGTGACCAACATGGTGGAGGCGCCCTGGCAGGCCTCGCTCACCTTGGCGACGACGGCCTGGCCCGGCGGCGACTACCTGCTGAAACTGGTCGCCAGCACCGGCAAGCAACGCTACGTGCCGCTCACGGTTCGCAACGATGCCAGCACCGCCGCCTTCGTGGTGATCAACGCCGTCACCACCTGGCAGGCGTACAACATCTGGGGCGGCTACGACCTGTACCAAGGGCAGAACCGAACCGGCAGCGACTACGGGCACCGGGCTCGGATTGTGTCGTTCGACCGTCCGTACACCCTCGGCGACGGGGCGGGCGACTTCCTGGGCCTGGAGTATCCGCTGGTGTCGCTGGTCGAGTCGCTGGGCCTCGACGTCACCTACGTCACCGACATCGACCTGCAACACCAGCCCAACCCCCTGCTGGGTCACCGGGCGGCCATCAGCCTGGGACACGACGAGTACTACTCGCTCACGATGCGCCAGAGCCTGGAACAGGCCCGGGACCGGGGCGTCAACCTGGCGTTCCTCGGCGCCAACGCCGTGTTCCGCCATATCCGTTTGGTGCCGTCGCCGCTTGGTGCCGACCGCCGCCAGATCGACTACAAGTCGGCCCGAGAGGATCCGTTGCGGGGCAAGGACGACGCCGACGTCACCGTCAACTGGCGGGATCCGCCCAACCGCAATCCCGAAAGCCAGCTGATCGGCGACTTCTACCAGTGCAACCCAGTCCGGGCCGACATGGTCGTCGTCGACCCCGCCAACTGGTTGTTCGACGGGGTGGCCGCCCCCGCGGGCCTGAAGCTGCCCGGCGTAGTCGGTTCCGAGTACGACCGCTACGACCCAACGGTCCCCGGGCCGTCAAACGTCGAGATCCTCACCCATTCGCCGCTTCGTTGCGGGGGCAAGGCCGACTTCGCCGACGCCACGTACTACAGCGCCCCGAGCGGCGCCGGTGTGTTCGCCTCGGGGACGACCGACTGGGTCGGCAACATGGATGTCCATTGCCAGCCGGTGGGCTGCGCCGGGCGGGTGCTGGGGCCGGTCATGGCCAACCTGCTGGCGGCGTTCGGCAACGGTCCCGCGGGCGTGGTGCATCCGTCCAACCCGGCGCAGTCGACCGTGCGTTCACGACCTCCGGCATCGACGACGGTACCGACAACGGGGTCTGCGGGCGGGGGTGCGAGCGGGGGTGCGGGGGGCTCCGATTCCGGCTCGGCAGGAGCGGTGCGGACCGGGGGGAACAAGAATGACCTCCCAGACGCTGTACCGTATGGCTTGTTGTGCCGAGAGGAGTCATTGTGGTTGAGGAGTCAGTCCAAGGTGCGGTCGATCGTTGGATCGCCGAGTTGAGCGATGGCCTGTCGTTGTCGTCGACGACGGTCCAGGACCGGCTGTTCGATCTCTGGGGCATGCTCGAGGAGGGTGAGGTCCGCCGCGAGGTAGAACGCTGGCTGACGCAGACGCTCGACCGGCACCTCTACACCAGCAGCGAACTCATCACCCGGCTGCGTGGCCTCACGGTTCTGGAGTCGGTTCACTCCTGAGTCCGCGTCCCCGCAGGGGCGTCAGATCAGACTGAGGGTCGGGAACGTCTGGTTCAGCGCGACCTTCGGGTCGACCCCGATCACGTCGGCCAGCATGGTTGCGAAGACGCTGCGGAAGTCGGTCGTGAACTTGAGGTTGCCGTTGTCCAGGTCGACGAGCGACGGTTCCGCTCCGTAGAACTGGCCGCCCTTGACGGCGTGGCCGGCGACGAACAACGGCGCCGCGGTGCCGTGGTCGGTGCCGCCGCTCAGGTTCTCGGCGACGCGGCGCCCGAACTCCGAGTACGTCATCAGGACCACGTTGGCCGCCGCTGGATGGTCCTTCAACGAGGTCATGAATCCGCTGATCCCGGTGTCCAGCTCGCTCATGAGGCGGGCGTGGGCGTCCTTTTCCTGGGCGTGGTTGTCGAAGCCGCCCATACTGACCTGATAGACCCGCGTCGGGCTGCCCGCCTTGACGAGCTGGGCGACGACGTCCAACTGGCTGGTCAGATCTGTGGCCGCCGCCTTGGGGGCCTTGGGGGCGCTTTGGCTTTCGGGGCTGCCTTCGCTTTGGCCCCGTTGGTGGGCTGGGTCGTCGGGGCGGCCGTGGCCGCGCCGGCGGAACTGTTCAGCAGGTCATCCAAGGTGTGCTGGACCTGGAGGAGGTCGGCGCCGGAGTGGGCGACCATCGCCGCCAGCCCCGTTCGGTCGGGGCCGGCCGCGTCGAACGACGCCAGGACCGGAGCCAATGCGGGGCCTCCCGGGATGGTGATCGAGCCGCCGGAGACGGCGGTGCCCGCGCTGTGCTCGCCTGCGAGGAGCCGGGGCAGGGTGTTCCCGATGCTGATGGCCCGCATGGGATCGGTGCCGGTGGCGTCGAGCCAGCGCCCGAGGACACCTGAGGCGACGGGGGTCTCCGGTGAGGCCGTCTGCCAGATGTCCATCCCCCGGAAGTGGCTGAGCACCGGATTGGGGTAGCCGACCCCCCGGACCACGGCCAGCTGCTTGGCGTCCCAGAGGGCCTTCATTCCCTTCAGATTGGGGTGAAAGGCCAGCCCGTCGCCCACCGGGAGCACCTGATCGGGTTGATAGCCGAGCGTCGGGCGGCCGTGCAGGTACTGGCTGTCCTGGTAGGGGATCACGGTGTTGAGCCCGTCGTTGCCGCCGTAGAGGGTCACCATCACGAGGATCCCCTTGCCGGCGGCCAGGCTCCGGCTGGCGCCCGACTGGGCCGGAGCGAGCAGGTGGCCCCAGGCGTCGTGGCTGAGCGCCAGGGCGGTGGCGCCCGCCACACCGACCCCCGCCGCCCCGGCGATGAACCACCGGCGGCTGACGGTGTGATTCCCTGTGTGGCTCGCTGTCTGAGCGGCTGTCTGAGTGGGGTCGTGCGACGACATGGGAGGCATGGGACGCTCCACGATCAGTTGAGGATGTACTCGGGGGCGCACACGGCCAACGCCACCAGGGCGGTCGGCTGCGACGCCACATGGTTCAACGCCGCCACCGTGGTTTGGCCCCACCCGTCGACGGAGAGGCGGCGCGCCAGCTCCGCCGGTCGCTGGTTGGCCGGCAGGGCCGTCAGCCAGGACAGGTCGAGGCGGTGCCCGAGCGTCGCCGCGAACTGCAGCCGGATGAGTGAGGTGGCGGTATTCAGCCAGTAGGTGTTCTGGGGCCAGCCGCCCACGCTCGGCGGGTTGAACGGCACCTGGGCCAAGGCGGTGAGGACGTTGCTCAAGGCGACCCGAGGGGTCGCCGCAGCACCCGTGGCCGCGCCAGTGGCAGCGCCCGTGGCCGCTTCCGCCGGGGCGCCGGGGGGCTTCAGGTCGGCGTCGACCCCGAACGCCCGGGCCAGGCCGACGACCCACTCGATGGGCTGCTTGACGAGACCCTGGCGGGCCGTAGGGCTGGTGAACGCGGGATGGAGGAGGATGGCCCGCAACAGCGACGTGACGTTGAGATCTTTGGCGTATGCCGCCGCCAGCGGTCCGACGATCGGGTCGGTCGTCGAAACCGGATAGGCCAGATGGCTCCAGAGCTTGGCCACGACGAAGCGCGACGAGGCCGGGCTGTGGGTGATGAGGCTGACCACGTCGGTCCCGTCGAGGTTCCCGGTCTGGCCGAGGACCGTCTTCACGCCGCTGTCGTGGCGCCGGGCGTTCAGCACGAACTCGCCGCTCCCGAGCGACAAGGTCCAACCGGTGAACGCCCGGGCCGCTTCCTGCACGTCGGTCTCGCTGTAGTTGCCGATCCCGAGCGTGAACAGCTCCATCAGTTCCCGGGCGAAGTTCTCGTTGGGGTGGCCGGCCACATTGGACTCGGTGTCGAGCCACAGCATCATGGCCGCGTCCTTGGCCACCGCCTGGGTCAACGCCTCGAAGCTGGCACCGCCGAGGGTCCGGAACAGCTGGTTCTGGCGGTACATCAGGCCCGCCACCTTCACCTTCTGGAAGGCGGTGGCGAAATGGCCGTGCCAGAGCAGGGTCAGCTTCTCCCGCAGCGGCGTCGAGGTGACGATCATCCGGTCGAGCCACCAACGCTGCAGCGCCACGTACTGCTGGTTTTCCAGCGCTCGGCGCTGACGCTGGTACGCCTGGCGGGCGGCCGGATCGGTCGGGACCGGGCCCAGGGTCACCCGCGCCGCGGTCAGGTCGGGGAGGCGCACGGCGTCGCCCGCCGGGTCATGGGCACTCAGGCCCGCGAGCAGGGACTCGACGGTTGCCCGGTACCCCGCCCGTGTTGCCTGGTCGACCTCGTCGGGGTGAGCGCCGAAACCGGCCCGGCGCAGCAGGTGGGCGATGTTGGCCCTCGTCGGATCGGTCGCCTCGGCCACGACCATCAGTAGGCCAGAGAGTTGTGAGCAACCTGTTATGGCGGCCCGCTACTTCTATGAATCTGGGGGATGCGCCGTCCGATTCTCGCTTGCCCCGGCTTCCGTTCGCCTGCATGATGCCGTGACCCGTTTGCAACTTCGGAGCTTTGGAGGACCATGTCCCGGCGCGGGCAGCTGCTGTTCCTGTTGATGAGCGTCATCTGGGGGATCCCCTATCTGCTCATCAAGGTGGCGGTACGCGAACTCTCGGCGCCGCAGTTGGTGTTCGCCCGCACCGCCCCCGCCGCCCTCCTGCTGGTACCCATCGCCTGGCGCCGCGGCTACCTCCGGCCCCTCCTCGCCCATTGGCGGGCCGTGCTGGCCTATACCGCCATCGAGGTGGCGGGTCCATGGTTCCTGCTGTCGACCGCCGAGAAGCGGCTGTCCAGTTCGGTGTCGGGCCTGCTCATCGCCACCGTGCCCCTGATCGGGGCGGGGCTGGCGCTGGCGGTCGGCCACGAGGAGCAGCTGGACCGCCGGCGGGTCATCGGGTTGTTGATCGGCCTGAGCGGGGTGGGACTACTGGTCGGGATCGACCTCCATGGGACCAACCTGCTGGCCGTGGGCGAGGCGACCCTGACCGCGGTCGGGTATGCCACCGGTCCCTTGATCATCAGTCGCCGTTTCTCGGACATGCCCGGCCTGGGCCTGGTCGCCGCTTCCTTCGGCCTGACCTCGCTGGCGTACGCCCCGATCGCCCTCAGCACCTGGCCCGATCACGTGTCGGGCGAGGTCGTGGGGGCCGTCGCGGTGCTCACCGTCGTCTGCACTGCGGTCGCCTTCCTCCTGTTCTTCGCCCTCATCGTCGAGGTGGGCCCGGCCCGGGCCACCGTGATCACCTTCGTCAATCCCGCGGTGGCCGTCGTCCTCGGCGTCATCGCACTGGGCGAGCCGCTGTCGCTCGGCATCGCCATCGGCTTCCCCATGATCTTGGCCGGTTCGGTCCTGGCGACGGGGAAGTCCCGCCAGATCCGGGCGGTCGCCGAGGCCCCCGTGACCCCGAGTCCCACCTGAGCGCGGGCCGCCGCCAGGGCTACGCCAGGGCTACGCCAGGTCGGCGGTCATGCTGATCTGGCCCTTCGCCTGGATGAGGTGGAACAACAGCAGGAGCTGCGTCACCGCCAGGGCCTCGTTGCGGGTGTCGGTGTCGATCAGACCCAACGCCTGGGGCAGCGGCCTCGTGGGTATCCAACTCGTCCCAGATCGCTTCCTCGATCACCCGGGTCGTGTCTCGCTCGGCATAGGCGTGCACATGGACCAAGTCCACCGGCTTGCCGTCGTCGTCGCGAAGCAGCTTGACGTGCATGGCCTCGCGGGTGTTCTCGCCGATGATCTTGGACAGGTCGGGGTGGGGGATGGTGGGCCGCAGCTGGATGGTGGCGCTGGGCGGGTCGCCCACGACCTCGCCCCGGAGCTCGACGGGGGCGAAACGCACCACGATGTCGGCATGCGCCCGCTGGGGCCGGATGAACGCCGCCGACTCCGGCTCCCGTTTGGCCAGATCGGCGACGACCTGCTCCTCGGTGTAGCCCCGCTTCTGGGTGTCGCGCTTGACCTTCCAGGCCCGGCGCACGATCTCGGGCGGGTCCAGGTACACCGTGATGTCGAAGCACGCCCGCGACAGCTTGGTGTAGAGCGGGAACAGCCCTTCGATGATCACGAATTCCCGTGGCTCGACCAGCACCGGCCGCCCGAGGGTGCCGTCGTGATGGTTGTACACCGGCTTCAAGATGGCCTGGCCCATGCTGAGCAGCTGCAGGTGCTGCTCCATGATCTCGATGTAGTTGCACTCCGGGTGCAGTGGGGTGAACGGCAGCGACTTGCGCTCCACCCGGTCATAACGGTGGTAGTCATCCACACAGACCGAGGTGATCCGCTCCGGCCCGAGGGCGGCCACCAAACCCTTGGTGATCGTGGTCTTCCCTGCGGCACTGTCGCCGGCGATCGCCAACATGATCGGTCGGGCGACGCTGCCGTTGGTGCGGCTCGCCCGATGGATGTTCATCTGCTCCGGCAATGGGGTTCCTCGTCTACGTGGGTGTCGGTCTCGGTCGGTCTCGCATCGGCCTTCCGGAGTGCGGCGACACTGCCACTCCCCCAAGTTCCTGGCCGGACAGGGTACCTACACCGGCGTCGTTCGTGCCAGTGGGCCCCGGGCGCGCCACCACCCCCGCCGGGGCGGGGGCGGCAGTGCGTTCGACGGCTCGCAGTTAGTGGACGCCGCGGCGGTCAATGGTGAACGGCATCGACAACGGGTGCGTCGATCCGTGGCCGACAAAGACCTGCTCGCCGCCGGCGGGATGGCCGTTGACGAACAGGTGGAACACCAACGAATCGGCGCAGTGGGTCGCGAAGTGCACGCCGTCGATGGCGCCGTAGTTGTTGAAAACGAACCCGACCCGATGGTCCTGCGGGCCCACCTTGACGACGTCGTTGCGCTCGTCGTCGACCCGCTGGGACTCGATGGTCCCATTGGTCGTGATCCAACCGCTGAACACCACGTGGTCATGGGTCGGGTGGGTCACCTCGAGGTGCCACCCGGTGGTGTTGTGCCACAGGTAGAAGCCCTGGGGCGCCCCGGCCGCCAGTCCCGCCGGCTGCCCGTTGGCGGCATCGGGCCACTCCTCGGTTTCGCATTTGGCCGGAGGAGCCGGTGCGGCGGCGGCCGTCGTGGCGTCGCTCTGCACCGTCGGGCGGCTGGCGGCCCCCGCGGGCAGGGCCGTCCAAGTGCCCACGCCGATCACACCGGCCGCGACGGCGACAAGTACCGGCTTGGCGAGTTTCATGACATCGTCCTTTCGTTGGTGGTGGCTCACCCGAAAGGCTGCGCCGCTCCTGTGGGGAGACTGCGACCGAGCGGTTAGGGATCGATGAAGCCCGCCGCCCGGCAGGTCCAGCGGCCCCGAGCGCCCTCCACGTCGAGCCCCATCCCGAAGGTGGTCGACACGTTGGCCGAGGTCAGGACCTCCTCGATCGGCCCCGCCGCCACGACGGCGCCCTCGCGAAGCAACAGCAGGTGGGAAAAATGGGCGGGGATCTCCTCCACGTGGTGTGTGACCAGGACCATCGGCGGCGACGCGGGATCGGCCGCCAGCTGCGCCAGCCGGGAAACGAGGCGCTCGCGCCCCGCGATGTCGAGCCCCGCGGCGGGCTCGTCGAGCAGCAGGAGGTCCGGTTCGGCCATCAAGGTCCGGGCCAGCAGGACCTGCTGGCGTTCGCCCTCGGAGAGCACCCCGAACGGCCGGTCGGCGACCGCCGCGAAGCCGGCGCGGGCCAGCAGGTCCTCGGCCCGGCTGCGATCGGCGGCGGCGTAGGTGTGCCACCACGGCTCGAGGGCCGCGTGGCGGGCGCTCATCACCACGTCCACGGCCGTGACCGACGGCACCAGCATCTTGGCGATCGCGGCGCTGACGATGCCGATGCGTTGACGCAGGCTCCGGACGTCGACGTGGCCGAGCTGGTGGCCGAGCACCGCAACGGTGCCCCGGGTGGGGTGGAGGTACCCCGACGCCAGCTGCAGCAGCGTCGTCTTGCCGGAGCCGTTGGGGCCGAGAACGGCCCACCGCTCCTCGCGGGCCACCCGCCAGGTCACGGCCCGTAACACGGGCGTCGCGCCTCGCACGACATCGACCCGGTCGAAGTTCAGGGCATCCCCGACCGTCACCGCCGAACTACGGGTGGCCGTCGAGGCGGGCGGTGGCGATGCCCCAGGGCCGCAGGGCGAAGGACTCCTCGAATCGCTCCAACTGCGCCCCCCTGAGGTCGACCAGCCAGCCGCCGCGGCCGGCAACCACGACGGTCGCCTCCTCGCCACTGGGGTTGAACACCCTGACCTCCAACCGCCCCCCCACCCGCTGCAGGGCCGATACCTCGGCGCCGCGCACGTCGAGGGCGCTGCCGTGCGCCGGGCCCGCTACCTGCCCGGCGCCCGTCACCACCTCGAGGGGCACCCACACCTGGTCGGCCAGTGCGTAGGGTTCCCGATCGCCGTAGTGCACGGCGTAGCGGACCGTGAGCGGCCCTTGCATCTGCGGCCCTTCGAGGGGCAGGGCTGGGCCGGCCGAGTTGTCCCGGGTCGCCATGACTGGGCGCGACAGCATCCCGTTGGCCCGCAGCAGCGTGAGCGCCAAGGCCCGGCCGTCGTCCACCAGCTCGTACTCCAGGAGGCCCTCGTGGAGCACCGTGACCGCACCCGCGGACACGAACCGCCGGGACGGAAACGTGGGCAGCCCCAACTCGTGCGGCCCTCCTTCGGCGTCGAGGCCGCGGGCGACCACCCCGAAGGCGCACTCCGCCCGCGAGCCCTCGACCGGCGCAGGGAGCGGGAACCACGCCCGCAGCCGGTGGTCACGGCAGCGGTTGTCGAACGACGCGGACACGCGAACGACGTCCTCCCCGGCCCGCAACTCGAGGTCGGTGACCACGTCGATTCGCTGCGCACCGACCCGGGTCGCGGCGTCGCCGGCCAGGCGCTCGGGCCAGGTGTAGCGCCTCGTGACGCGCAGGACGCCCCGCACCGGGCCCGCCTCGATCAGCTCGATGGCTACCGACTCGGGCCGGTCCACCACCGTGTCGACGACGGGGGGAGCGTAGTTATAGGTATCGCCGGCCTCGCCGTCGTCCACCAGGCGATCCAATCCCGTGAGGGCGGGGCGGCCGTCGGTCGGGGTGATCGACCAGGTCCCGTCGGAGGCGTCGACCGCAACGTCGATGACGCCATTGCCCACTCCGGCGCCGTCGGCGCTCACCGATACCGGCCCCACCGTGAGCGGCGCCGCATCCCACTGCGCCCAGCCGTAGCCGGGGACGTCGGCGACGTGCACCGCCACCCGTTGCCAGCCCGACCGCTCGGCGCGGATCCGAAGCGGCCGGTCGGCGAGCGCCCCCGCCTGGGCCCACGCCTCGGCCAGGAGTGATGCCCCGGTGAAGGCGCGGTGCCGGGTCGCCTCAGCCACGAACGACAGGGAGACGCCCGCCGACTGGTCTGCGTCCAGGGCCAGTTGCCCCGCTTGATTGGGCCGGAAGCCCGCCTCTTCGAGTTGGCCGAGCAGGTTGCCCAGGTCGGCCCCGACTCCCGAGACCTCCATGACCCGGGCCGCCACGTGCTCGACCACCTGGGCCCCGGCAACGGGGTCCTCGCCATCCACCACCACCTCGACGACACCGCTGCGGGCGCGGGCGGATGGGTTGAGCACGACCGGCCCCCGACCGGGCATCACGGCGGCTGCGGCCTCGAGCGCCCGGCGCCGCAGCACCTCGGCGATCGTGGTTGCCTCGCTGTAGCGGTGGAGGACGGAGGTCCCGACCAGGTCATGGGAGCAGGCGCAGATGGAATCGTGAGCCGAGTTACGGATCACATTTTCCCAGGCCAGCCGCAACTCCGCCCCGGGCCACTTGTCGGGCGCCAGCCACAGGGCGCACAGTGGCTCGGCTACTCGCTCCAAGGCGCGTTCGGCTCGGGCGGCGGCGATCTTGACGTCGACCCGGTTGGAGGCGACACCCATGAGCAGGTTGGCCCGGGCGCCGCTGCGCAGCTCACCGCGCCACGACGGCAGGCCGTCGGTCGGCGCCTTGGCCAGGTACTCGGGCAGCGAGCTGACGGTGAACTGGAAGTGGTCCTGGGCCGCGTTGGCCGCGGCCAGCACCTCGCCCAGCCAGGGCTGGGGCGCCTGGTGGTCGGTTCCGTTCATCCACAACATCGGCGCGTCGCCGCCGAGGGCGAAACGGGCCGTCTCGGCCTCGTGGGCCAGGGTTCGGCGCACCAGCGCCGCCGGATCGGCGGGCATGGCGGCGCCGTTGCCGTAGCCCACCAGCAGGTATTCGGCGCGCACCGTCGAGCCGTCGGGTGCCTGCCACCAAAAGGCGCTGCGGTCGACCGCCGCGGGCACGCCCCGCCAGACGACGGCGTGCTCGAAGCCCGCCAGGCGCAGAAGCTGAGGCATCTGGGCCACGTGGCCGAACATGTCGGGCAAGTAGCCGACCGACATGGCCCCCCCGAAGGCGTGCGCCCGTTCGAGGCCCAGCTGAAGGTTGCGGATGATCGTCTCGCCCGACACGAGGAACTCGTCCATGAGGATGTACCACGGGCCGACGGTCAGGCGGCCCGCTTCGGCCAGGCGGCGCAGCACCTCGGCCGCCTCGGGTCGCAGCTCCAGGTAATCGTCGACCACCGCCATCTGCCCGTCGAGCAGGAACCGGTCGTAGCCCGCATCGGACTCCAGCCGGGGGAGGAACTCGTCGAGCACTTCCACCAACCCCAGACGGAACGCCTGGAATGGCAGGTACCACTCCCGGTCCCAGTGGGTGTGGGGGACCACGGCCACGAGGCGAGGTGCCCTTTGACCTGCGGGAGTGCCGTCTTCGGTGCGTTCGTTCATCCCGCCTCGGTCCTCAGCCAGTCCTCAGCAGATCCGCCGCGGCCTATCCTGGGCAACTACTGCGCTCAGCCCGCGACGACCGCGAACGTCACGTCGTCGGGACTGGCGGCGAGCTTGTGATCTTTGGCGTCGTAGGCCTCGACCTGCCAGCGGTAGGTGGCGGCGGCGAGTGAATTGGTCAGCGTGAAGGTGGTGCCCGCGACCCGCTGGCTCGGTAAGGGGCTGGAAGTGCCTGGATCCGAGGCGTTGACCGAGACCATGTAGTACGTGGCATCGGGGTAGGCACTCCAGCTCAAGGTCAAGTTGGTGCCCGAAACCTTCGAGCCGGCGACGGGGTTGACCAGATGCAGGTCGGACTTCCACAGGTAGGTCGTGTCGACGAACAGTGTCTTATCGGCGGTGACGGTGTAGGTCTTGGGCGTCAGGATGCCGGATTGCGCGAACAGATAGTTGCTGGTGTCGAACACCGCGACCGTCAGGGCCTGGTAGACGCCCGGAGGCACGTTGGCGATCAGGTACAGGCCGTCGCTGTCGGTCTCGGCCTTGTATTGCTGACCCGAACACCCATCGACATATTGGGAGAACTTCTCACACAAGGTCACCGCGATGCCCACCGCCGGCTTCTCGTCGAACACGACTTTGCCCTGCACATTGCCGGTCCCCGGCGCCGGCTTGGCCTTCTCGACACCGGCCGGAGCACTGGTGGTGCTCGACGAGCCGGACCCGGCCTTGGCGGCTGAGCCGCTGCTCTTGCTCCCGCAGGCGACGAGGACCAGCACCAACCCCACTAGCCAGGCGGACCGCCTCATGCGTGACCTCTCGTCCTGCCGTTGATGGCGCCGAAGATTGCACAATGATCAATCCCCCGCAAGCACCATGTGCCACGTGCTGCGCGTTCGGGCAACCCCAGTCCTGAAGCGACGCACGTCGCCACGAGGCGAGCCAGGGCACCGACGCTACCGTTGCGGGGTGACCACGCCCGATCCGTGGCAGATCCTGGGCCTCCCCGCCGGGTCGTCGCTGGCCGAGGCCCGAGCGGCGCGCCGCCGGCTGGCCAAACGGCTCCACCCCGATGTACACGCCGCCCGACCGCCGGCGGAGCGCGCCGAGCTGTCGGCGCGCATGACGGCCGTCAACCGGGCATTGACAGAGATCGAAGGGCGCTGCGCTGAGGAAGCGGCGGTGGCGTCGGTCTCGCCCGACTCGCCCGACTCGCCCGACTCGCACGCCGAGGAGCCCGGCGACCCCGACACCTTTTCGGTCGGGGTGCTGCCGGCCGAGGCATTCGAGGCCCTGTTCCTGGCGGCCTACGGAGTGGGCGACATCCTGGTGGCCGACGAGCCCTACTTGCTCGAGGTGTACCTGCGCGAACCGGCGCCGTGCTTCTGCCGCTTGACGTTGGTCCCCGAGGCGGGCGGCAGCATCGTGACGGTCGACGTGGGACCCGCCGCCGAGTCGATCGAGGCGCCCACGGGATCGGAAGTCGTCGCTGTTTTGGTGGCTGAACTCGACGCCTTGGTGACGCGCTGACGGGGGGGTCCAAAACGGACTTGCCCGTACATCGCAGCAGAGAACTTCGGGCGTACGGGGCCGGTTTTCCCGTGCTACCGTGCCCGCCGAGGGCGCAGCATCGCAGGTCGAGCAGTTCCCTCCCGGCGACAGCCGGAGGCCGGTCCGGGCAAGGCGTACAGGAGCCCCGGCGGCCGAGAAAGGAGGGGAATGCTTGTGGCAACGGGACACGTGAAGTGGTTCAACTCTGAAAAGGGTTACGGCTTCATCGCCCAGCAGGGCGGCCCGGATGTGTTCGTGCACTTCAGCGCCATCGAAGGCTCTGGGTACAGGAACCTTGAGGAGAATGAAGAGGTCGAGTTTGAGGTGAGCCAGGGCCCCAAGGGGCTCCAGGCGGCCAACGTCCGACGAATCAATATGCGCTAAGGGAGCTGGGACAGCAGGCTGGGACATTCGCCGATCGCCGTCGGCGACAGAGGTTTGATCACCGGGTGACGCGGGGCGGTCGGTTCGCCGCGGCTGGCCGCGCGCGACGCGGACCGGCTGGGGGCAACGGCCGCCCTGCGGCATCGACGGTCGGTCAGTACCGTGGGGGTCGTGTGGCGCGTCGTGTTCGGTGTCGCCCTCGGCGGATGGTCGCTGGTCCTGATGGCGGTGCCGGCGGCCGCCCACCCGGGGATCGAGGACCCCTACGTGCCGGCGCACGTGGTCACGACCGTGGCGCTCGGCGTCCCGTCCGAGGAACCGTCGCCCATGGTCGAGATTGACGTCGTCCTGCCCGCGGACTTCACCTTGCAGCGGGTCGACTCGGTTCCCGGCTGGCAGCAGGAGAATGGGCCCGGACGGCTGCGGTTTTTCGATGGAAACATCCCCCAGGGCGGCTACGCCCAGTTCACGTTCTCGGGGGCCTTCGCCCAGAAACGGGTGGTCGAACTGCCCGTGACCACCCGGGCCGCGGACGGAACGACGGTCGTTTGGGATCAGGGACAAGATGGCGCCCACCCGGCGGCGCTGGTGTTGCCTGGCTACCCCCGGGGCTCGGTACCGGCCGGGGTGGCCGGGCTGAGCGCAGGTACGGGCGCCGGTTCCGGGCGGGGTGTGGGGCCGCTGCTCGGGGTGGGGCTGGTGGTGGCGGTTGGAGGAGCGGTAGGGGTGGGCGTGGCCGCCGGCCGACGTCGCCGGGGCCAATCGAAGCTCGTTGCCGGGCCGGCGGAGCCGTGACCGACCTCGGCGGGGGTCGTCGCTTCGTCCTGCTCGTCGCCTCGTTGGTGCTGCTGGTGGCGGGGGTGGCGGTGGCCGTCACCGGAGGGACCGACAAGACGGGGCGCGCCGTGGTGTCGTCGGCGACGACGACCAGCAGGCCGGCATCGGTGACTCCGGGGACCAGACTTCCCGAACTGACGGTCCCCTCGGCCAGCGCGGTGACAACTGCACCCACCACCGCAGCGCCCACCACGACCCGTCCGCCCCCGTCGGTCGGCCCCATCGGCCCGGTTGCGCTGACCGGGTGCCCGCCATCGCACAAGCCGCCGGCGCCGACGGCGCCGGGCCACCCGGCGGTGCTGGTGCCGGAGTCGGCCCTGCCGCTACCACCGGCGGCGGCGCCCAAGGTGGCCGACCTGGCGGCGCTCAGCGGCAAGGGGATGTGGATCTGGCAGCAGAACAAGACCAGCGGCGGCAGCGTCGACCTCATCGTCCGCCAGGCCCAGAGCGCCGGGCTGCGCCAGGTCTGGGTCCGGGTGGGCAGCTCACTCGACGGTTTCTACGGCCAGAGCTGGCTCAATGCCCTGGTTCCCGCCCTCCACCGGGCGGGCGTCGCGGTGATCGGTTGGGGGTTCCCGTACCTCTATGACCCCGTCGCCGATGTGGCCTGGACCAACCAGGCCCTGACCTGGCGGTCGCCGGGCGGCGATCAGCTCGACGGCTGGAGCGCCGACATCGAGACCGGCAGTGAGGGTACGGCGCTGTCGGGTAAGCGGGCCTCGACCTATCTGGGCCTGGTGCGGCCCCATATGGGCGGCCGGCCGCTGATCGCGACCGTCTATCCACCCACCGACTACTGGTTGGCCCGCTACCCCTATGAGGCGATGGTCCCCTACATCGATGCCTTCGCGCCGATGCTGTACTGGAGCTGCGTCGAGCCGGGGGCGGACGCGACCATGGCGTTGCAGAAGCTGGCCGGCCTGGCGCCCGTGCACCTGATCGGCCAGGCGTTCGACATGGGCCCCTACGGCGGTCGGGATGGTCCCCCGAGCGGGGCCGAGATCGCCCGGTTCCTCGACGTGGCGCGACGCGGCGGGGCCAAGGGTGCCTCGTTCTGGGTGTGGCAGTACATGACGGCTCCCGAATGGGCCGCCCTGAGCGCCTATCCCTGGCCCTCCTGAGCCCTGCCTCGCCGGGAGCTGGCAGCTGACCCGCTCTTGTATGGCTTTGTGGCTCTTGGCGGGGTTGTTACCGCTGTGGGGTGATAAGTCCTCCGAGAGACACAAACCCCTACGAGAGTTCGACCGCACGACAGCACGATTAGGTTTTGGCGGCGATGGACCTGAGCTACCCGCCCGAAACCGAGGCATTCCGGGTCGAGATCCGGAGATGGCTGGCCGACAACCTGCCGCCGGGGGACGACTGGAACGAGCGACTGTTCGAGGGTGGCTGGATCTGTGCCACCTGGCCCGTCGAGTACGGCGGCAAAGGCCTGACCACCATGGAGGCCGTCGTCCTGGCCGAAGAGTTCGAGCGGGCCGGGGCGCCCCTTCGGGCCGACTTCTTCGGCGACACCCTCGTCGGTCCGACCATCCTGCGCTGGGGGACCGAGGAGCAGAAGAAGGAGTTCCTGCCCCAGATCCTGGCGGGGCGGATTTCGTGGTGCCAGGGTTTCTCCGAGCCCGACGCGGGCAGTGACCTGGCGGCGGTGAAGACCCGGGCGGAGATCGACGGCGACGAGTGGGTGATCAACGGCCAGAAGCTGTGGACGACCCAGGCACACGAAGCCGACTACATCTTCCTCCTCGCCCGAACCGACCCCGAGGCGCCGAAGCACGCCGGCATCTCGTACTTGCTGGTACCGATGAAACAGCCGGGGATCGAGGCCCGGCCCATCCGCCAGCCCGACGGGTCGGCGGAGTTCAACGAGGTGTTCTTCGACGGTGCCCGCTGCCCGAAGGCCAACGTGGTGGGCGGCGTCAACAACGGCTGGACCGTCGCCATGACGACCTTGGGGTTCGAGCGGGGGACCTCGGCCACCACGGGGTACCGGCGATTCAAGAAGGAGCTGGACGACTTGATCGCCCTGGCCCAGGGCAATGGGCGAGCCGCCGATCCGGTGGTGCGCCAGCGACTGGCCGATGCCTGGACCAAGGTCAAGATCATGCAGATCAACGGCTACCGGGCGTTGACCGCGGCGTTGGGCGGTACCAACGACGAGGGCGTCAAGGCGCTGGCCGCCACCAACAAGATGTTCTGGTCCGAATACCACCAGGAAGTGATGGAACTGGCGATCGACATCCTGGGCATGGAGGGGCAGGCGCTCAGCGGGTCGGGTGAGGCGGAGTTCGTGCCCGGATACGGGCTGCGCCAGCCGTTGCCGGGGTATCCGGTCAGCGTGCTGCAGTCGTCGTTCTTCTACTCCCGATCCGAGACCATCTGGGGTGGGACGGCCCAGATCCAGCGGAACATCGTGGGCGAGCGCATCCTGGGCCTGCCCCGGGAACCCCGGGTTGCCAAGTAGCGGGAGGCATTTTCCCCAGGCCGGTTCTTACTCGGGCCAGCCGGGAAGTTCGCCGACATTCTCCAGGCAGAACATGATGTAGTCGATGGCCTGCAGGGCCGTGGCCGCCATGCGGTCCGACTCCCGGGCGGCCGTACCCAGATCCAGGCGTAGTTCGTTGACGAGCAGGGAGTAGCCCTCGGGCCCGACCCGCCATTCGGCCGGCTCGTCCAGGCTGATGAACACATCGAGGTGGCCGTCGGCCTCGTAGCGGTCGAAGCGTTGCAGCAGGTCCCGGATCACCCGGGCGTGGGGGACCGCGGCTTCGAAGGAGTTCATCGCCTCCTGGAACGGGGCGTGGAACGGGCGGTCGAAACAGCCGTGGCACGCCCAGCAGGCCCGAAGCAGGCTGCGCAGGGAGACGGCGAGGAGCTCGGTGTCGACGGCCCGGTCGGGACGTCCCGGTTCCCAGGGGTGGGAGCGGATCCGCTCCTCCTGCATCGCCACGGCCCGTCGCCACCGGCGGATGTGTCCCTGGAAGCCGACGGCCAGCCCGAAGAGGCGTGTCTGCTCGACCTGGTTCATACCTGCTTTATCGGGTCAGGTCGATGCGCTCTGGATGGGTGTAGATGTTGAATCGGTCGCCCCGCACGAAGCCCGCGATCGTGACGCCCAGCCGGTCGGCCGCCTCGACGGCCAGGCTGGACGGGGCCGAGACGGCGACGATCACGGCCAATCCGGCCATTGCCGCCTTCTGCACGATCTCGAAGCTGACCCGGCCGGAGACGACCAGCACGTGGCCGCTGAGGGGGAGTTGGCCCGTGAGCAGGGCGTGGCCGGCCAGTTTGTCGACTGCGTTGTGCCGACCCACGTCCTCGCGCACCGCGGTTGGCGGCCCGTCGGGGATGCCGATACCGGCGTGGTCGAAGATGGCGGCCGCGTGGAGGCCGCCGGTGCGGTCGAACAGCCGTTGTTGGGCCCGCAGGCGGTCGGGGAGCCCATGGATGAGCGAGGCGGGCACGGCAGGGGTTCCGGCGCCGTCGGTGTCGGCGGCGGCGGGGGCGCCGGGTGCGCCGGGGGTGGCGGGTGGCAGGGCCGGGCAGGCGATGGTCACCTCGTCGATGCTGGTCTTGCCGCACACACCGCAACTGGCGTTGACCGCGAAGTTCCGGGCCGCCCGTTCGGGCGGGAGGGGCCGGGTCAGTTCGACGGTGACGGTGTTGAAACGCTGCTCGACGTCGTCGGGAAGGTCGCAGTACTTGACCGCAGCCACGTCGGCAGGGTTCGTGATCACGCCTTCGGTAAAGAGGAATCCGACCGCCAGGTCGAAGTCGTGACCCGGGGTGCGCATGGTGACTGCGACCGGGGCGGGCCGTTGGCCGGGACCGGCGGCGCGTATCTCCATCGGTTCCTCGGTGGCCACCTGGTCGGGGATCTCGAGGTGTCGGTCGGGGCGCACGGCCACGACGCGGACATCGGTGACCGGGTGTCGTATCGGAAGCGAGTCGGTCACGGGCGCCGCCCTTCGGCGGTGCCGGCGCGGGGTGCGAGGTCGTAGGCGAGCCGCACTGCTTCGAGGTCGTCGGGGGTGTCGATGTCGCGCAGGACGTCGGCGCCGGCGCCGGTGTCTGCGCCGGTGCCGGTGCTGGCGGCGGTGAGCCACGTGATCGGCACCGCCTCCAGCAGCGCCGTCATCGACCGCTGGCCCTGGATCGCCAGGGTTTGCGCCGTGGCGACCGCGCTGGCGCTGTAGCGGGCGCAGAGCGGCTGCGGCCTGTCGGTTGCATCTCGGGGCACGACCGAGTGGTCGGGACTCGGGACCGGGTGGCGGGCGAGGAGGAGCAGGTAGGCCTCGGTGAGGCGGGGGAGGTCGGTGGCGACGACGAGGACCGCCCCGACGTACTCGCATCGGGCCAGTTCGGCCGCTCCCGCGGCCACGGCGGCCAGGGGACCTGATCCCGGTGGCTGCTCGCTCGTCCGCGGCAGGGTGGTAAATCCCGGCCCGATCTCGATGACCGGTTCCGCCACGAGTTGCAGGAGCTGGGCGGTTCGTTCCGCCAGCGGCGTGCCGGCGATGACGACGGCCGCCTTGTCCCGCCCCATCCGCCGGCTGGCGCCCCCCGTCAGGAGGAGCGCCGCCGGGCGGGGCGAGGTTGGTCGGGCCACCACCCCATTGTGCCCCGGTGGCCGTCGTCCGACGCAGCCCGGCGGGCGCCCGTGGGCGCTGCCAGGGAGTGGCGCGGGGAGGCCGGCGTGCGCCCGCTCTGCCAGTTGGGTAGGACTTGTGTCGTGGACAGCCCGCCCATCGAGGATGTGGTGCTGGCCGGGCGGTACCGATTGCACTCCCTGCTGGGCGCCGGTGGCATGGCTGAGGTGTACGACGGTCGGGACGAGCGCCTGGCCCGGCCCGTGGCCGTCAAGCTTCTCCGGCCCGATCTGGCGGCGGTCGCCGACCTACGGCGGCGCTTCGAGCTCGAGGCGAGGGCCGCCGCCCGGTTGACGCATCCGAATGTCGTGGCGGTGTACGACGCAGGCGAAGACAACGGCCGGTCCTACATCGTGATGGAGCGGCTGCGGGGGGAATCGCTGGCCGACACGATCGAGCGGGGCCCGGTCGATCTGGCTTGGTTGCACCGGCTGGCGGGCGACGTGCTGGGCGCCTTGGGCGCGGCCCACGAGGCGGGGATCATCCATCGCGACATCAAACCGGCCAACATCTTGTTCGGACCCGACGGTCGGGCGAAGGTCGCCGACTTCGGCATCGCCCGAGTCGTCGAGTCGCCTGCCGCGGAGGCGGCCAACGTCGAGACGGCCGCGGCGTTGACCGGCACCGGTCTGGTGGTCGGAACTGCGGCCTACCTGGCGCCGGAACGAGCCATGGGCGAGCCGGCGACGCCGCAGAGCGACCTGTATTCGCTGGGCGTGGTGCTGTACGAGGCGTTGACGGGAACAAAGCCGTTCCCAGGCACGACGCCGGTTGCCATCGCCGCCGCGGCCGTGCAGGGCGCGGCCCAGGATCCTTTGGCGTTGCGGCCCGACGCCGACCGGCAGTTCGTTTCGGTGATCGGCCGGGCGATGGCGTTGGATCCGGCCCAGCGCTATGCGTCCGCGGCCGAGATGGCCGCCGACCTTCGCCGGCAACCGCCGCCGGTTACCGAGATCATGCCCGCGGGGCGGCCCGTTCCCCTTCCGCTCGGACCGCAGATACCGCCACCGGCGCTGCCGGCCCCGCCGCTGGCGCCGCCCGCAGCGGCGGCCTCGGTGGCGGCCTCGGCCACACGACCGCTGCCGGGGTCGCCCGAGCCGCTGTTCGCACCGCACCCACGGCGGCGGTGGGTGCTGCCGGTACTGGCAGCCGGCGCGGTCCTGGCGCTCGTGGTGGTCCTGATCGTTGCCCAGTCCGGGTCGGGCAAGAGTGCGAACAGCACTACGACGACCACCCCAGGGGTCACGACCACGGCCTCGATCCCTCGCTCGACCGCGACGACGGCGGCCACGACGGCGACCACTGCACCACCGGTGGTGGCCCCAGCGCCGACGGACCCGGTCGCTATCGCAATCAAGGCCATTGCCGCCCGCATGGCGCGGTCCAAGAGCGCCGCCGCGGGAGAGTTGGCCGCGGGCCTGAACAATGTGGCGGCGACGCCAGAGGGCGCCAGCCGGGTGAGCGCGGCGTCAAGCCTGGTCAACCAGGCCGTCCAGTGGTACCAGCAGGGGCAACTCACGGCATCCGAATACGTGCAGGCAACCGGCATACTGCACGCAGCCGGCGCGCCCATCGCGCCTCCGGCAACGGTCAAGCGAACTGGTAACGGGGGTGGCGGTGGCGGAAACGACTGACCCAGCGGGCGAGGCCGACCGCCCCGCGGTGCGGGGCGCCAACGGCTCGGCAGACGACGGCCTTGACGGGGCGCTCGACCCGGTGGCGGCGCTCGAACGGATCGCCTACCTCTTGGAGAAGGCGCGAGAACCGACCTATCGCGTCCGGGCGTTCCGCAGCGCCGCCGCCACCGCCTCCAAGGCGGGCCCTGAGCGGCTTACGGAGCTGGCGGCCCGGGGCCGGTTGCGGGATCTGCGAGGGATCGGCGACACGACGGCCCAGGTCATCGTCGAGGCGCTGGGTGGGCAGCAGCCCCAGTATCTGATGCGGCTGGAAGCCGAGGCCGAGCCCGAGGTCCCCCGTGTGGTCGATCCCGCCGTGGCCGAGTTGCGAGCGGCCTTGCGAGGCGACTGTCACACCCATTCCGATTGGTCCGATGGGGGCAGCCCCATCGACGTGATGGCGCGGGCGGCCCGTGATCTGGGCCACGCCTACGTGGTCCTGACCGATCATTCACCCCGCCTGACGATTGCTCACGGACTGTCCCCAGAGCGTCTCCGCCAGCAGCTTGAGGTGCTGGCCGAGCTGAACGAGGCGATGGCGCCGTTCCGCATCCTCACCGGGATCGAGGTCGACATTCTCGAAGACGGGGGCCTCGACCAGGACGAAGACCTGCTGTCCTCGCTCGACGTCGTGGTCGCGAGCGTGCACTCCAAGCTCCGGATGGACTCCGAGGCCATGACGAAGCGAATGATTCGTGCCATGGAGCATCCCAACACCGACATCCTCGGTCACTGCACGGGCCGCATCGTCGTCGGCCGGGGTCGGCCCGAGTCGTCATTCGACGCCGACGCGGTGTTCGCAGCCTGCGCCCGCCATGGCAAGGCAGTCGAAATCAACTCACGCCCCGAGCGGCTCGACCCGCCCAAACGGTTGCTGCGCCGGGCGCTCGATCACGGCTGCATGGTGTCGATCGACACCGACGCCCACGCCCCGGGCCAACTGGAATGGCAGATGAACGGATGCGAACGCGCGGTCGCCTGCGGTGTACCCGCGGAGCGAGTCGTGAACACCTGGGAGGCGGACCGATTGCTGGCTTGGGCATCCTCGCATTGAGGGTTTGAGCCGGCCGCGCCGCGTTCCTGTATCGCCCGCTCCCGTACCCTGGACGTCGTGAGCTTCCTGCGCCGTCGTCCGCGACCCAGGGCCGCACCGAAGACCTCCGATGACCGACTGATGATCCGACTGATGACCCAGTGACCGCGACCGAGGCCTTCATCGCTCTTGTTCAGGGGCCCGAAAACGCCCTGGCCCTCGACCATGCCGCCCTTCTCCTCGCCGCCCACGCCAACCCAGGGCTCGACGTCAGTGCCCAGCTCGACCGGCTCGATGCCCTGGCGGCTCAGTGCTCGGAGCCCACGCTGGACGGGCTGCGTCGTCTCCTGTTCGAGGACATGGGCTTCGCGGGCGATACCGAGGACTACTCCGATCCCCGCAACTCGTTCCTCGACCAGGTGCTCGACCGGCGCATGGGCATTCCGATCTCACTGTCGGTGCTCATGATCGAGGTGGGCCGCCGAATCGGCGTACCCCTCGAGGGCGTCGGCATGCCCGGCCACTTCCTGGTGCGCCACACCGCGACGCCCCGAGTGCTGATCGACCCGTTCCACCAAGGCCGCATGCTCGACGCCGACCAGTGTGCCGACCTGTTCACCAGCCTGTTCGGCGCCACCGCGTCGCTGCCCGCGTCGGTCCTCGAGGGTGCTCGGCCTCGATCGATCTTGGCCCGCATGCTGGCCAACTTGAAGCGCAGTTACCTCGACCGCCGGGACCCCGAGGCGCTCATGTGGGTCGGCCGGCTGCGGGCCGCCATCCCCGGTGTCGACCCCAGCGAGATGGCCCAGTTGGCGCAGCTGCTCGTCAACCTCGGGCGCTTCGGAGAGGCCGCCGATGCCTTGGAGGAGCTGGCCGAGGCGAGCGGCACGGGCGGCGAAAACCTCCTGGTACAGGCTCGGACCCTGCGTGCCCGTCTCAACTGAACTCGGCCGATCGCGGCGGTACCGGGCAAATGGGAGAAATCTGGGCAGATTGCTCAAGGTCTGCCCACAGCGTGTCGACAGTCATTTGAGACGTTTCGCATAGGAGGTCACCCTTGTTCGGCGAGCTCAGCATGGCGGCGGCGGCGGAGCCGGCCAGCCAGCAGAAGCGTTCGCCGCGGCTGCCCCCTAGTTCGCCGCGGCCGCCGGCCGGCTCACCTGGGCAGCAGGGCGAGTCGCCATGATCTGGGCCTTCCGTCGAGGCGCCACTCGGCCATTGCCTGACCGCGACCTCGACCGGCTGGCCGAACGCTTCGGAGCGTTGCTCGTCGTCCGGTTCGGAATCGCATTCACGGTTCTCGTCGTGGCCGCCGCCGCCCCGAGTGTCATCGGGATCGGAGTGGCGGTCGTCGGACCCGTCACCGCGGCCTACATGGCATTCGCAATCGGGGCCGAGGCCGCCCGGCGTCGAGCCAAGTGGTCCATCGACATCCAGAGCGTGATGCAGCTGGTCGATGTGGCCTACATCGCCTTGATCATGGCGCCGACGGGCGGGCCGCGTAGCCAGCTGGTCTTCCTTCTCTACGTCCATCTCATCGCCGTCACGCTGCTGGGCAACCACCGCACCGGTCTGCGCATGGCGCTCATCGACTCGCTGGTGTTCGTGTTGCTCTACACCTTCGCGCTCAACGCCCAGGTCAGCCGCCTCGTCGGCACGCCGGGCGCGACCGTCAGTGAGCCCCCGACGAGCGCGGTCGTCCTGTCCATCCTGGCCTTCTGGCTGGTGGCGGGCTGCACCTCCTTCTACTCGTGGGTCAACGAACGCGAGCTGCGCCGCAGTACAAACGAACTCAAAGGTCTGGCCCTGATGTCCGCCGCCCTCGAACGGACGACCTGCCCCGAGGACATCATGCAGGTCCTCTTGGCACGCTCCGTTGAGGCGTTCGGCTTCGCCCGAGGCGCGGTGCTGCTTCGACTGCCTGACGGCACCACCGCCATGTCGACCGTCCCAGGCCACCAGATCCCCGACCACGAGCACGACCAGCCACGACACGACCAGCCACGACACGACCAGCCACGACACGATCAGCCACAACGGGAACGGCGCCACAACGGCCGGCCACGCACGGCCGGCCACGACGCGACCAGCCAACCGGCGACCACGATCGAACACCAAGCTGAGCCGGTCCGCCCCGACGTCGTCGTGGAACGGGCCTGGGCGGAGCGCGGACCGGTATTGGTTCGAGCGCTCGACCCACTCCTCGACGCCACGCTCGACCGCCTCTTGCCCGACGCTCGCAACATCGTCGTCCTGCCGCTCACCGCCGAGGGAGAGCCCCTCGGCGCCCTGGCGGTCGAGCGCGGCGGCCCCTTCGGCGTCAAGCTCCCCGTCCGGGCGGTCACGATGCTCAACCAGTACGCCGCCAACGCGGCCATGGCGGTACGCAACCGGCGGCTGATCGCCGAGGTGGAGCGCCTGGCCAACGAGGACGGCCTCACGGGCCTGGCCAACCGTCGCGTCTTCGAAGAGGTCCTGGGCCGAGAAGTCACCCGGTCGCGCCGTACGTACGAACCGTTGAGCCTCGTCGTATTCGATGTCGACCACTTCAAGCGGGTCAACGACACCCTCGGTCATCAGGCCGGCGACGACGTGCTCCGTCAGGTTGCTCAGATGCTGGCCGCCGCGGCCCGCGATGTCGACCTGGTCGCCCGATACGGCGGCGAGGAGTTCACCGCCATCCTGCCCAACTGCAGCCTGGACGACGCGGTGCGCGTCGCCGAACGGATGCGATCAAGCGTGTCGGGTAACGCCTCGATGCTGAAGGTCACCCTGAGCGCCGGTGTTGCGGCCATTCCGACCAACGCAGCTGACGAGGAAGGCCTCATCGCGGCCGCCGACGAGGCGATGTACACCTCGAAGCGGGCGGGGCGTGACCGCACGACCCGCTCGAGCCGCCGCGGCCCGAGCATTCCCGTCGTCCAACGCTGACAGCCACAGGCCACCACAAACCCCCCAAGACAAACCCACGACTGGCCCTCAAGGCAATCACCGCGGTGGCCGACACAACTGTTATGGCCGACGCCGCCCGGGGTGCTCCTGGGCTGTCCTGCTCCCCTTCTGCAGGTCGGGTCGGCCACGACTGGACCAGGTCGTCTCGACTCGGAGCGACCGTCGAAACGAGGAGCGATAAATGACCGACTTCGAGCTGAGCCAGCTGCGTCAGGATCTCATGGAGCAGTTCAACCAGATGATGGCCGACGAGCTGCCGTCCACTGGCCAGGACTACCTGAGCGAATCCCAGACCCTGGAGTGGGCTCCCAACAACTAGTCGACCTTCGACGCCCGGCAGTTCGTAGGTCGGTGGCTCCGAAAGGGCCACCGACCCAGTACCCCGCCCATGTAAGGATGACCAGCAATGAGCGGGCTGTTCGAAGACCTCACGTGGCGGGGCCTGGTCCACCAGGTCACCGACACCGAAACGCTGCCCAAGTTGCTTGACCGCGACTCGCTCGTCGCCTACATCGGCTTCGACCCGACTGCTGACAGCCTGCACGTCGGTCACCTGATGCAGGTCTGCAACCTGCGCCGCCTCCAGCAGGCCGGCCACACCCCGATCGCCCTGATCGGCGGCGGTACCGGAATGATCGGCGACCCTGGCGGCAAGACCGACGAACGCGTGCTCCTCGCCCCCGACGAGCTCGACCACAACAAGGTGGGCATCAAGGCCCAGCTCGAGCGCTTCCTCGACTTCACCCCGCCGAACGCAGGAACCCCGGCGGCGCCATTCTCGAGGACAACACCACCTGGCTGGGCGAGGCTCGGCTGCTCGACTTCCTCCGCGACGTCGGCAAGCTGTTCAGCGTCAACGAGATGGTGCGCAAGGACTCGGTCCGCCTGCGCCTCGAAGGCCGTGAACAAGGGATCTCGTTCACCGAGTTCAGCTACATGCTCCTCCAGGCCTGGGACTACCTGCAGCTCTACGACCGCTACGGCTGCCGGCTCCAGCTCGGCGGCAGCGATCAGTGGGGCAACATCACCGAGGGTGTCGACCTGATCCGCCGGCGCCGCGAGGTCCAGGCGTTCGGCCTCACCAGCCCGCTCATCACCAAGGCCGACGGCACCAAGTTCGGAAAGACCGAGAGCGGCAACATCTGGCTCGACCCCAAACGGACCAGCCCCTATGAGTTCTTCCAATACTGGATCCGCGCCTCCGACGCCGAGATCGGCCGCTATCTGCGAGCGTTCAGCTTCCTCGACCGCGGCGCCATCGAGGAACTCGACGAAGCGACTGCCCGCCATCCTGAACAGCGTCAGGCCCAGCGGGCACTGGCGCGGGAGCTGACCACGATGGTGCACGGCGAGGCCGAGGCGAGCCGGGCCGAGCGGGCGGCCGACGTGTTGTTCACCGAGGAGGTGGCCACGCTCGACGACGCGACCCTCGCGGCCGCCCTCGCCGACGCCCCATCCTCCGCGGTCGGACCCGACGAACTCGACGGCCCCCTCCTCCTGACCGACGCCCTGGTGCGCACGGGCCTGGCGTCGTCCAAGAGCGACGCCCGCCGACAGCTCCAGGGCGGCGGCGTCTACGTGAACAACCGCCGCCAGGCGGAAGATCGCCCGATCGGGCGAGATGACGTCATCGGTCGCTTCGTGATCTTGAGGCGGGGAAAAACGCAGCACGTGCTGCACGTGGGGGGCTGAGCGTAAGACTCCGACCCGGGGTACCGTGACGCCGGAACCGACTTACAAGGGGGAAATGACCATGTCGATCGATCCCGCTACGACCGCCGTCGTCCTCATCGAGTACCAGAACGACTTCACGTCCGAAGGCGGTGTGCTGCACGGCGCGGTGCAGGACGTCATGGGAACGACCGGCATGATGGCCAACACCCAACGGGTCGTCGATGCCGCCCGCAAGGCGGGGGTGACCGTCATGCATGCCCCGATCACGTTCTCGGCGGGGTACAACGAGTTGAGCTCGCATCCGTACGGGATCCTCAAGGGCGTCGTCGACGGGAACGCCTTCGTGAAGGGCAGCTGGGGCGCCGCCATCGTCGACGACCTGGCACCGGCCGACGGCGACATCGTCGTCGAGGGCAAGCGGGGACTCGACACCTTCGCCAGCACCAACCTCGACTTCATCCTGCGTAGCAAGGGAATTACCACGATCGCCCTCGGCGGCTTCCTCACCAACTGCTGCGTCGAGTCCACCATGCGTTCCGGCTACGAAAACGGCTACGAGGTCATCACGCTTTCCGACTGCGTCGCCGCCACGTCGGCCGCCGAGCACGAGAACGCCCTCAACTACGACTTCCCGATGTTCTCCAAGCCCATGACCTCGGGCGAGTTCATCGACCAGTTGGAGGGCTAGCTACCGACCCGACAGGAAGTCGGCGAACGCCTGGGCCAGCGCCTGGGCAACCTTTTGGCGAAAATCGGGTGACCGCAACAGGGCCGCGTCGGTGCTGTTGCGCATGTTGCCGGTTTCGATGAACACCTTGGGAACCGTCGAGAGGTTCAGGCCTCCGAGGTCGCTTCTGGTCTCGAGTCCGCTGCTGGCGGTATAGGTGGCGAACGGCATACCGGTCGTGGCCTGATAGTCCCGTCGCACGTCGAGCGCCAAGCGGTCCGAGGGCACGACGATGGCGGTGTTGTACCCCGCAACCGGCGCCGGTTGGATCACGTGGAATCCCCGGCCGCTCGGCGGTCCTCCGTCGGCGTGGACGGAGATGGCCGCATCGGCGTGGGCTCGGTTGCCGATGGCCGCCCGTTCGGTGATGCACGGGCCGTACCCGTTGTTGTCGGGGCGGGTCAACACGACCGTGGCGCCCGCGGCCCGCAGGAGCGCCGCCAAACGGGTGGCCACGTCGAAGTTGTACGCCGCCTCCGTGTAGCCGTCGTTGGTCTGGGTCCCGGTCGTGTCGCACGCCTTGTACCCGTTGCCCACGAACACTTGCTGGTTGATGAAGGAGGCATGCGCTCCGTTGCCTCCGTTGTGGCCGGGGTCGACGAGGATCGTCTTGCCGCGCAGCCCACCGAGGACGCCCGACGCCGAGGACGGCGAGGGCGCCGAAGCGGGCGAGGCCTGTGCGGGCGTGGTCGTCGCCCTCGGTCCGGTCGTCGTGGTGCTGGCGGCCGCCGCCTTTCCCGTGCTGGTCGTCGACGCAGCCACGGTGGCGGCCGTGGTGCTCGTCACCACGACGCGTGCCTGGGCCGTCGGTCCGCTCGACGCGCCACTGCCGGCGCAGGCCGAGAGGGTGCAGGCGGCGAGGCAGGCGACTACCAGTCGGAAACAGACAGCGGGACTCGGCGTGGCGTCACCGTACCGGGGCAGACTCTCGCGGTGGCGGTCATCGTGTTCTTCCACGCCCATCCCGACGACGAGGCCATCTTCACTGGCGGCACCATCGCCCGGTTGAGCGACGCCGGCCATCGGGTGGTCGTGGTCGTGGCGACGGGCGGAGAACTCGGGATCCCGCACGCCGCCGAGCATTTGGCCGCCGTTCGCCAAGGCGAGACAGCACGGGCGGCTTCCTTGCTTGGGGTCTCCAGCGTCGTCTTCCTCGGTTACCAGGACTCCGGGTTGGCGGGGGACCCGGCCAACCGATCCGAGGGTGCGTTCTGCGCCGCCGACCCATGCGACGTCGCCGCCCGCCTGGCACAGGTCCTGATCGAGGAGGATGCCTGCGCGCTCGTCGTCTACGACGAGTTCGGCATCTACGGCCATCCCGACCACGTGCAGGTCCACCGTGCCGGCCTCCTGGCCGCGGAGCGGGCGGCCACCCCGACGGTCTACGAGGCCACGGTCGACCGGGAGTACCTGCACTTCGTCGAAACCCACCTGGTCGAGGAGGCGATCCTGGCCGGCGATCTCGGTCTGGCCCGGTCCAACATCGGGGTCCCCACGGTGATGGTCACGACCACGGTGCCGGTCGGCGTCGTGCTCGACCGCAAGCGGGCTGCCATGGCGGCGCACGCCAGCCAGATTCCCGAAACGACCTCGGCCATGCAGATCGGCCTGGAGCAGTTCGCAGCCGTGTATGGCTGGGAGTGGTTCATCCGCCGCGGCCCCGAGGGCCCGGTCGACCTGTTGCAGCCGTAATCCCGTTCACTCTCCGGGCGACTTATGGCTCTCTGGTCCGCCTACAGCGCTGGACGACCATAAGCCGCCACCAGAGCCATAACTAACCCGCAGAGTCACGCCAGATAGCGGCCGAAGAAGTCCCAGATGAGCGGCCAACCCTTGTTGGCGGCCTCGGGGCGGTAATTGGGTCGGTCGACGGCGAAGAAGGCGTGGCCGGCGTCGGCCATGGTGTGGAACTCGAAGGACTTGCCGTGCGCCTGGAGCACGCCAGCCAGCGTCGCCGTCTCGGCGGGCGAGGGATTGCGGTCCTCGGCGCCGAACAGCCCGAGTAGGGGACACGACAAGTCGCCGGCCAATCCCACGATTGGGCGCGTCTTGAGCGGCGAATCCTCGGGTGGCGGACTGACGATGAACGCTCCGTAACAGTCGACCGCCGCATCGAGGGGCAATCGGCAGGCGGCCAGGAAGGCGTGCCGGCCGCCCGAGCAGAAGCCGATGACGCCCACCTTGGCGTTGCTCGACGGCAGGGACCGCAAATAGCGGGCGGCCGAGTCCACGTCACCCACCAGCCGTTCGTCGGGTACCCCGCCCGCGGCCCGGACGATCGCGGCCGCCTCCGCCGGCGAGGCGCCCGGCGCATCCCGGCTGTACAGGTTGGGGCAGATCGCCAGATACCCGTGCGCGGCGAACCTCCGGGTGATCTCCAACGACGCCTCGTCGTAGCCCGGGAGGTGGTGGATCACGACCACTGCCCCAAACGGCCCGCCGCCGAGTGGTTGCGCGAGGTACGCCTCTATCTCGTCGCCATCGTGAGCCTGAGACGTGGACCGTTTCGGCCCGCAAGTCATCGGTCACGGCGGTCAACCGTACGCCAGCGCAGTTCCGAACATCAGGTCAGGGGGACCAACCAGGAAAGGCGGCCGGGCTTGACTTGGCGGATGTGGGAAGGTGGACCGATGCGAGTCGACGCCCACCAGGCGGCCGCGGCGGCCCTGGCGGGAATGCTCACCGTCACCGGCGTGGCCCATTTCGTCGTTCCCCGGTTCTACGACCCGATCATCCCCCACGCCCTGCCGGGGACTGCCCGCGGCTGGGTGCTCGCCAGCGGTGGGGCCGAACTCGCCGTCGCCGCCGCCGTGGCCGCCCGGCGCAGCCGCCGGGCCGGAGCAACGATGGCCGCGGTGCTCTTCCTCGCCGTCTTCCCGGCCAACGTGCAGATGGCAGTCAACTGGAGTCGCCGGAGCACACTCGAGGCGACCCTGGCGTGGGCCCGGCTGCCGTTGCAGGTGCCCCTGATCTGGTGGGCGCTGCGGGTGCGCCGCGCCAGCGCCCCGCTCACCGTCTGAACTGTTCAAAAAAGGGTTAGACGAGTCGGTGGCCACGCCACAGTGGGCCGGTGATGGGGCGGCTGCGGTTCCTTCGATGGTCCCCGTGGTTGCGCGCCCCGCTGCTGGCCTTCCGCTCCCCGGCGCTGTTCGCCGGTGTCGGGGTGGCGGGGGTGGTGCTGGGGTTGGCGGCTGGATCCCGGCCGGTCTTGACCTCGTCGGCCACGAGAGGCGCCCTGCGCCAGGACCTGGCCAAGGGCTGCCGTATGACGTCGGCCTGCGGGTAGTCCGCCAAGCGGCGGTGCCCGCGGCCGGGGGAGTGTCGCCGCCCACCGACGCGCCCCCGCCCCGTCCCCCGACGCCGCGCCCGCAATCGATCTGGGCACAGCCGAGTCGACGCTGGTGGGAGCGGTTCGAGGAACTCCCCACCTCGGCCCCGAGGTCACGACGGTCTTCGGGGGCAACGCCGACGCCTCGATCGCGGGCAACGCCCAACCGCCTCAGCAAATCGCCCTGGTCGCCCGGCGAGGGGCGGAGCAGCACATTCACATCCTCAGCGCCGTCGCCTCCCCCGGCATCTGGCTGCCCGACACGACGGCAGCTCAGCTCCACGCGGTCGCCGGGAGCGTGCTGGATCTGCGGGTGGGCGCCGCCGTGTTGCCGATCGCGGTCCACGGCATCTTCCGGGACCTGCTCCTCGAGCGGGACCAGTTCTGGTGCTCCCTGCAGCCCCAGATCGAGGTGTTCGGCAACGCGACCACGCCGCCCGTGGCCGTCGTCGACCAGCCGCAGTTGATCGAGCGATCACTGCAGCACACCGACAAGGGCAGTGTCACCGCATGGTGGGAGTTCCCGCCCGACGCCCGAAACTGGACGATGTCCGCGGCCCGGGCCGTCCGGGCCCACCTCGGGTCGGTCGCCGCGTCCAGCGAGGATCCGGACTCCCGCCTCGCCAAAGCGGTCGGCGAAGGCCCGGCCCACTTCGACCTCCCCGCCAGCATCCAGCACGCCGAGCAGACCGAGGCGGCAGTCGCCTCGGCGGTCGGGCCGGTGAGCCTGGCGAGCGTCGCCGTGGCGCTACTCGTGATCATCGCCGCCAGCGGGACGTGGCTCGAGCGCCGCCGAGTCGAGCTCCGCGTCCTCGCCATACGAGGCGCCTCGCCGGGAGCGTTGGCGGCCAAGGCGATGCTCGAGCTGTCGGTGCCGACGCTGGTCGGAGCCGCCGCGGGCCTGACGGTGGCAGTGTCGACGGTGCGTTGGTTCGGGCCGAGCGCGGTGGCCGAACCCCGGGCGTTGCTCGTTGCAACCGTCTCCGCCCTCGTCGCCGCCCTGCTCGGCGTGGCCGTCGGGGCCGTCGTGGTGGCCACACGGGTGCGCAACCTCGACGTCCGTTCGGGTGTTCTCGGGGAAAAAGAGCGACTACCTGCTCTATCTGGTCCTGGCGCTGGCCGCGCCGCCTCACGAGTTGTGAACTCCGGTGGGGCCGTCGATCGCTGCATCGATACGTGGACGGTATTCCTGGTGGACGTCTTCAACGGTACGAGGTCATGTGCCCACGCCGTCCTGATGCCGGGTGATCGCTTTCCTATCTGCTCCCTGGGCTACGTGGCGTTGTTCTGACCTCGGCCTGGTCGACCGCCCGGCGATCTCGAAGCGGGCCGGTGGCGGGCCTCTCCAAAGATGACCGCGTCGGCAGCGTCGATCGGCATCGTCAGTTCGGAGCGTCGCTGGCGGCAACGCTTCGGCACGGTCGAGCCATGACTCCGCTGGCGCCGGCCGCCGCCCAAGCCTTCAACCGGCAGGTGCCCGTCCCCGTCCTCCCTACGACCCGGCTGCGGCCCATGCCACACCGTGACCGTCACCGCCGAGGGCACCGCCACCACAGGGCCATCCCGCATCGGTCGTGCTCGGCGTGGACCCGGCGACCTTCGCCCGGGCGGCGTTCTGGGAGTCGAGCTTCGCCGGCTGCGTCGCTGCCCAACCTGCTGCGCCGCCTGTCCGACCACCCCGACACGGGACCGGTTCCGGTATCGCGGTCGGGCAGATCGCTCGCCTGACCGGACTCACGATCGCATTGTCGGGCGACAAGGGCACGATATTCCTTCCTGCCGCGAGTGGTGGGACGGGCCAAGGCCTTCCCTGGCCAGCAGACCGGTCGTGACCTGCTGGTGGTCAATCGGGCCGCGTTGATCCGGATCGGGGTCAACGAGGCGCCCCAGATCTGGGTCAGCAGCGCCCCCGGGGGCCCCGGCTGGCGCGGCACCGGGCGCGCCATCTTCGCGCCCAGCCTGCAGCGGTTCGCCGGGCAGTGCCCTCCAACCCCAGCTGTGGGCCCTCGACTACCTTCACCTGATCGGCCTGGCGGAGGGAGCGGTGACGTTGTGCGGCATCGGCCTGTACTTCGCGGCAATCCCGGCGACGGCGCCTCGGGACGGCACTCGCCCTGCGGCTCGGAGTCAAGGCGCGCAGCGCCCACCAGGCGACGCTGGCCGAAGTGGCCGCACTCTGACCGGCGGTCTCGTCGTCGGCGTGGGTCTGGCCTGGCTGGCCGTAGCGCTCGTCTTCTCCCGGTTGGACCCCCTCCCGAACAGCCCTCCGAGCCCCTTGTTCCGCTTCGATGCCATCGCGGCCGCCTGGTGCGTGATCGGCGCCATCGTGTCGGGCATCGCCTGAGCCGCCATCGTCGAACGGCCCTCGAGCGCCCGACCCCTTCCCGAACTGCGGCGCGATGCCCGCTGAGCCCGGCTCCGGCCTGGCGGCAGCTGAAGCGAGCTGGTCCAGATCTACCGCGTGCGACTGTTTCGGGAACGGGGATACGGGGGACGACGACCATGCGGGCCCTCGCGGCGAGCGGGGGTGCTCGGGCGTCGGCAAGTCGCCCTACTACGACTACTTTGCGTCGAAAGAGCACCTGATCCAGGCCTTCTACGACCAGGCCTACCTGCTGCACGCCCGCCGCAGCCCGGCCCATCCTGCGTGTCCAGCGACCGACGAAACACGACCTGACGGCGGCCGCGAATCGGCGTCATCGAGGCGATGGCTCGACGTGATCAGCCCTGATCGGGCCTTCGGCGCAGCTTCAAGAAGCCGCCGAACGAGCTGTCCGACGGCGAGCAGCAGCGGCTGGCGATAGCCATGGCGGTGGCCGGCGACCCGGACCTGATCATCCCGACCAGCCCCCGCCGCCTCGCCCCAGTCGGCGCCCGCTCCGAAACGCCTCGATCGCCCCTGACGAAGGCCGGGCAGACGTTCGTCGTGTCGTCCCACGACCTGGTGGTGACTGATCGGTCCGATCAGGTTCTGGTCATTCGCCGAGGCGTCCTGGCTGCGGTCAAGTCGGCCGGGGACCGTTGCGCGTGACGTGGATCCCGGCTCCGAACCAGAATCCGACGAGGCCCTGCGCCAGCTCCCGGCCGGGTGGCCGAGGTCTGTCAGGCGATGGTCACCCTGCCAACCGTGACCGCGCTGCTCACGCCGCAAAATCAGCAAGACCCTGCGCCAGGAGTCATGCCGTCGATGGATTCGACCTGGCCTGCGCCGGTGTACTGGTCGTCACTGCTCGGGCCGTCCTGCATCGGGAGACGACCATCGTCCACCTGTCTGGCCGACCCCTCCGACCCGCGGCCCGCACCCGCCTCCTCGCCCGCCGCACCGCGCCGATGGTCGTGCGGGGGATCTCCCTCGCCCGACTCCCCGTCCTGCGGGCCACCATTGCCGACCTGGTCGCCCTGATCGCCGAGCTCAAGTCGCTCTGAGCGCCTCCCCGATGGCACCGGCCGTGGCGGCCGCCGCCGCCTCGTCGGGGTAACGCTGCCGGGGCCACATGAACCCCCGCAGCCCGTCCTTGCGCTTGCGGGGAACCACATGCACGTGCAGGTGGGGGACGCTCTGGCTCACCCGGTTGTTGATCGCCACGAAGGAGCCGTCCGCTCCCATGGCGGCTTCGACCGCCGCCGCCAGACGCCGGGTGGCGGCGAACAGCGGCTCGACCAGCTCCGGCGGCAGGTCCGTCAAGGTCTCGAAGTGCCGCTTCGGGATGGTCAGAACATGGCCGGGGAAAAGGGGGCGGATGTCGAGGAACGCCAGTACCTCCGGCTCGTCCAGCACGACATGGCCGGCCGTCGCGCCGCTCACGATCTGGCAGAACAGGCACCCGGTCTCGGCCACGCCCGTCAGACTCTCAGAGATTGTGTGCCAGCATGCACCTATGGCAAACGAGTCAGCTGTGCCCTTCACCGGCGGGATTCCCGAGACGAGTCTGCCCGACGCACCGGGCCAGGCCCAAGGGGCATTGGCCCGCGCCCTCGCCCAGCCCGAGGACCAGCGCAAGGCGGCATTGGCCACGGTCGCGGCCACCTATCCCCGATACGTGCAGGCGTGGGCCGAGCTGGCCGAGATCGCCACCGACGACATCGAAGGCTATGCCTACGCCCGGGTGGGCTACCACCGCGGCCTCGACGCCCTGCGCGGCGCCGGGTGGCGGGGCTCGGGCTATGTGCGGTGGCGCTACCAGTCCAACCGAGGCTTCCTGCGGGCCCTCGACCAGCTCCGCAGCCGGGCGGCGGCGATCGGTGAGAAGGACGAGGAGGAGCGGTGTTTCCTGTTCCTCCATCAGCTCGATCCCAACTGGGACAAGCGGGAACGGGACTGAGCGTTCGTTGATTGCGGGGCGTGAGCCGGGTGGTGACCCGGGCCAAGCCGCCGCCGCGGCCTATGCCGACCGCATCTCGGGAGGATCACCGCGGGAGGTATTTTCCCCCCGTCGTAGTGCCGTCGACCAGGTCCGGGTCTACGCCTTGGACGGGGCGTGGCACCTGGTGACGTTGGGGCTGGCGGACCAGGGGTTCGAGCTGACGGTGCGGCTGGCGCGGGGCGACGACGAGTTGCCGACGTGGGCCGTCGACCTGCTGGTGAGCCTGGCGGCGTACGCCCGGCGCAGCGGGCACGGCTTCGCCGACGGCCACCAGATCGACCTGCGGGGGCCCATCAAGCTCGATGCCGAGACGGCGATCACGGCCGCGGCGGTGACCGTGGACCCGGCGCTCGGGGCGCTGGGCGAGGTCCAGTTCCTGCAGCTGGTCGGGCTGACGGCCGACGAGTTGGAGCTGTGCCGGTCGTGGCGGACCTCGGCGGTGGTCGAGTTGTTGCGGGGCCGTGACCGGTGGCTCACGACGGCGCTTGACCGCCCCTCGCTGCTCGACGACCCGGCGCTGCGGGAGGCGGCCCAGGCCGGCGTGACGGCCGAGGGCAGCGCCCTCGACGAGCTCGGCGTGACCACCCTCGGGTGGCACTGGCGGGGGCGGGGGAAACGGCGGGTGCTGGTGGTGACGCTCGGGGCCGGGGCGGCGACGGCGCTCGGGCCCGCGTTGCGGCGCAGGCTGACCCACGACGGCGCCGTGTTCGTGATGGTCGGCGACGCGGGCGAGGTGCGCTTCGAGGTGGGGCCCGAGGAGGGGTGGCGCCTCGACGGGGGGCTGCTCGTCGTCGAGGTGGCGCCGGGGTCGCTCGAGGAGCTGGCGGGGCTCTTCGACGGCCGGACCGGGTCGGGGGCGGTGGCGTCACTCGGTGGGCTGCGTTTCACCGTGACGGCGTAGGCCGACCGTACCCTGGAGGGGTGGTGCGCAACTCGGACGCATTCGACGGCGACGTCACGACCTTGGCCACGCAGATCGCGGAACTGGGCGAGGGCGAGAAGGCCAACGTTTACCGCATGTCGTGGTGGAGCGACCGCATGTTGGGCTGGGCGATGTCGCACCCGTCGTTCAAGACCCAGCTGTTCCGGTTCGTGGACGTGTTTCCGGCGACCCACAGCGACGCCGAGGTGCTGCGCCACGTGCGGGAGTACTTCGACGGCGCCGACGTGCCCAAGGCGCTCGATCTGGGGGTGGGGCTGGCCGACCATGTTCCCGGCGGTGGGTCGATCACCGCCACGGTGGCGCGGCGCAACATCCGGCGCATGGCGGAGCAGTTCATCGTGGGCGCCACGCCCGCGGAGGCGGTGGATCGGCTGCACCAGCTGTGGCGGGCCGGGAGCGGGTTCGTGGTGGACCTGCTGGGGGAGAAGACGGTCACCGACGCCGAGGCCGATCGCTACGCCGAGCGGGTCTCGACGCTGGTCTCGACGTTGGTGCGGTCGTCGGCCGCCTGGGCGCCTGACGACCACTTGGAGCGCGACGACCGGGGACGGTTGCCCCGGGTGCAGGTGAGCATCAAGCCCACGGCGCTGGCGACGCAGTACGCACCGCTGACGCGTTCCGACGGGCTGGCGTCGGCCAAGGGCCGGCTGCGGCCGCTGCTCAAGGACTGCGCCGAAGCGGGTGTCTTCGTGTGGTTCGACATGGAGCACTACGACGCCAAGGACCTGACGTTGCAGTTGTTTCGTGACCTGTTGGACGAGCCCGAGTTTTCGGAGTTGGACGCCGGTTGCGTGATTCAGGCGTACACGCGCGACTCGCGCGAGGACCTGGCCGATCTGTGCGCCTGGTCCTCGGCGCGGGTGCGCGACGGGCGGGCGCCGGTCGGCGTGCGCCTGGTCAAGGGGGCGTATTGGGATGCCGAGACGATCGAAGCGGCCGCCGCCGGCTGGCCGTCGCCGCTGTATTCGGAGAAGGACGAGACCGACGCCAACTACGAGCGCCTGACGGCGATGCTGCTCGCGCAGATCGGGTCGGTCCGGCCGGCGTTCGCGTCGCACAACCTTCGTTCGTTGGCCCATGCCGTGGTGCGGGCCCGTTCGTCGGGCATCCCGGACAGCGCCTACGAGATCCAGATGTTGTACGGCATGGCGGAGCCGATCCAGGCGGCCATCCGGCGGCTCGGGCTGCGATTGCGGGTGTACGCGCCGGTGGGGGAGTTGGTGCCGGGGATGGCGTATCTGGTGCGGCGGTTGCTGGAGAACACGTCGAACGAGAGCTTTGTTCGTCACCGTTTCGCCGAGGGACGGGCGGTGTCGGAACTGGTGGGTGCGCCGGCGGTGGCGTGGGATTCTCTGCCGGGCGTTCCTAGCGTGGCCCGCCGGGCACCGACCGACCCGTCCGACCCCGGCGAGTACCGGCCCGAACCGCTCGCCGAGTGGCGCCGGGCGGCGGCCCGCGCCTCGATGGCGGCGGCAGTCACCCGGGTGGTGCGCCCGGGGTCGGGACCGGCGTCGGCGGGTCCTGCGTCCGGGTCGGTACCGGTCGTCGGGTCCGGGATCGTCTCGGAGGTGCGATGTGCCGGCGGTGATCGGCGGCCGGGCGGTCGACACTGCGGAGGGGATCGTGTCGGTCGATCCGGCTCGGCCGTCGGTGGTCGTCGCCACCTCGGCCTCGTGTGGGGCCGCCGAGGCGGACGAAGCGGTGGCTTGCTGTTTGGCGGCATGGAGCGGGTGGCGTTCGACGCCCGTGGCCGCTCGGGCCGCGGTGCTGTTCGGCGCGGCCGAGTGGATGCGGGCCCGGCGGCCCGACCTGGCGGCGCTGGAGGTGTTCGAGGCGGGCAAGCCGTGGGCTGAGGCGGAGGCAGATGTGTGCGAGGCCATCGACTTTCTCGAGTACTACGGGCGCCAGATGCCGATGCTGGAGGCGGGGGCGGGCGGCCCGGGGCGCTTTGGTGTCCAGTCACCTCCGGGCGAGGTGAACACGCTCCACTACCAGCCACGGGGTGTGGCGGCGGTGATCGCCCCGTGGAACTTCCCCCTCGCCATCGCCACCGGGATGGTGTCGGCGGCGCTGGTGGCTGGAAACGCCGTGTGCTTCAAGCCCGCCGAGCAAACCCCCGCCATTGGCGCCACGTTGGTGGATGCGCTTACGGCGGCGGGGTTGCCACCGGGGGTGCTGGCCTTCCTGCCTGGCCGCGGCGAGGACGTGGGTGCCCGGCTGGTCGCCCACCCCGATGTCGCCCTCATCGCCTTCACCGGGTCGAAAGCCGTGGGCCTGGCGATCAACGAAATGGCGGCCCGCGTCGTGCCGGGCCAGCGTCACGTCAAACGGGTCATCGCCGAGATGGGGGGCAAGAACGCGCTCATTGTCGACACCGACGCTGATCTCGACCAGGCGGTACCGATCATCCTTGGGTCGGCGTTCGGTTTCAGCGGCCAGAAGTGCTCGGCACTATCTCGTTTGATCGTCGTGGGCAGACGGCCACGACGAGTTGGTTTCCCGGCTGGTCGGGGCGGCCGCACTGCTGCGGATCGGGCAACCGGCGTCGATGGGAACCGACATCGGCCCCCTGATCGATGCCGAGGCGCACGCCAAGGTGTCGGGTTACCTGCCCGTCGCCCGGGCCGAAGGAACGGTCGTACTGGAACGCCAGGACGTTCCCGACGAGGGTTGGTTCGTCGGCCCGACGATCGTCACCGACGTCGACCGTCGAGGCCGCCTGGCGACGGAGGAGATCTTCGGGCCGGTGCTGAGCGTGTTTCGCGCCGGCGACCTCGACGAGGCGCTCGCTCTGGCCAACGACACGGACTACGCCTTGACCGCGGGCATCCTTTCACGCAGCCCCGCGACCATCCGGCGGGCGTCGGCCGAACTGCGAGCCGGCAACGTGTACGTCAACCGCGGGATCACCGGCGCGGTCGTCGGACGCCAGCCCTTCGGCGGCCTCGGCCTGTCCGGTGTGGGGTCCAAGGCCGGTGGGCCCGACTATCTGCTCTCCTTCCTCGAGCCCCGCGTGGTCAGTGAGAACACCCTGCGCCAGGGATTCGCCGCCACCAGCGAGTAGCCACGGGCAGTACCGATGAGTCTCACGACCGCCGGCAGTCTCAGTCGGTGCCGCGGCCGTCCCGGCCGCGCGAAGCGGGGGCACAGGATGAAGACGATTGTGGTGCGCTACCAGGTCAAGCCCGAGCGGGCGGCCGAAAACCAGCGGCTGATCGAAGCGGTCTTTGCCGAGTTGGAGCAACGCCAGCCGGAGGGGTTCACCTACAAGGTCTTCCGGCTCGACGACGGCGTGAGCTTCATCCACGTCGTCATCGAGCACGACATCGACGAGCCCGACTCGCTGCCGGCCCTTCCCGCCTTCCAAGCCTTCGTCGCCGACATTGCGGACCGATGCGACATCCCCCCAGTCGCGACCGGCGCAACGATCGTCGGTGGCTACCGCTGACTGCCCGCGCGGCGTCACATTTGTGGGTCGGGTTCCGTCAGATTCGAAACTCTGTTCTTCAAACAGCATGACGAGGTCCGGCCGCGTCGATGGGTCGACGGCCCTGCCGGGAGGCCGGAATGCAAACTGTCGTGGGGACAACAGTTTGTACTCCAGCCCCCGCTCACCTGGCCAGGACGGAACCTACAACCGTGTTCTAGAGGGCCCAGCGCTCCAACTAGCGCTTGTCGCTCAGCCATGGCACGTCGCTAGCTCGAGCGATCAGCCCGTCGTTCCGGTCGCGCCGCGGGCCGAGAAATAGTTCCACTGGGCGCGTCCCATGCAAAAACTATCGTCCGTAGCCGAGGAGGTGACCCACGGACATCGGGTGAAATAAAACCCACCGAGACAGACGTGGATGGGGTTGATTGTGGAACGGCTTGTTTACGCCGTTTGCCCACACTGGCGCGTGGGCGGCCAGTTCTCGCAAGCAGTCGTTTAGGCGATGCGACGCCTGACAGGCGAGTTCTGCTGGTCGCTCGTACGTGGGGTCGACATATGACGTTGCTGCGCCACTCCGCCCTCCCCACCTCGCCGAGGACGGCGTCAACCTCCCTTTGCTCATGGCCGAGAGCGGACACGGAAACCTGCGCTTACTCCAGACGTACTCCCGACCAGGTCTCAGGCGGCCGCCGCAACGACCGCCGCATACGACCCGGCCCGGCGGCGACGCCGGCAGACGCCGGGCAGAAGTGGCGCCAGCAAACTTTCGGTCGGCGTGTACCCGGTTGGGCGGCGGAGATCGTTAGGTCGATGTGAGTAGGCCAGAAGCAGGATTCGAGACGGCCTACGTCGGTCTGTTCGTTCGGGCCGAGCGGACGGCGCGCCGGGTATTGCATGATCCGACGGCCGCCGAGGACGTTGCCGCTGAGACGATGGCTCGGGCCCTGGTGTCCTGGGGCCGGATCGGACCATACGCCGAAGCTTGGGTGACCCGGGTCGCCATCAACCTGGCTCTCGACTCGCTGCGACGCACACGCCCTCGTGTGTTCAACCTGCGGGGCGGCCCCGACGAGGACTCGGTGCTCGACCGGCACTTCCTGGTTGCAGCCCTGCGTCGTCTATCCCCCCGGCAGCGCCAAGCATTGGCTCTTCGCTACCTCGTAGGACTAACGGAACAAGAGGCCGCCAGGACTTTGGGGGTGAGCCCCGAGACGATCAAAACCCACGTACGTCGAGGACTGGCCGCCCTTCGACGCAGGTTCGGCCCCGACTTGGAGGAGGCGCTTCATGTCGCTCACCACGCCCCCTGATGCCGATGAACGAGGCCGGGCGCTGCAGCGCCTGGCAGACGTGCAGCGCCGTGGACGGGCACGGCAAAGACGCCGCGTGGCGTTGGTCGCGTCGGCTGCTGTTGTTGTGACGGTCGTGGTGGGCTTGGGCATTTCAGGGGTGTTGGGGCGCTCCCGAACGCATGTCGTTCGAGTTGCCGGCCCCAGTTTCCCACTCGTCCCAGGATCGAATATCCCGTCCGATGCCGTCCCCTGGGCCGATCTGTCGCCTGGTCCATACTCGCCGCCACCACCGCCACCGGCGACGCTGCCTCCGACGTCGAGTCCGCCATGTCGGGCATCGCAGCTCACCGTCACCGACAATGGGGGCAACGGCGCCGGCGGCCACCTCGCGCACTACTACAAGTTCACCAATGCCAGCACGACGACGTGCCTGCTCGGTGGCTACCCCAGAGTCGTGGCCAGCGAGCCCGGCCATCCCGACCTCGTCGCGACCGACGGCACCTTTTTCGGGGACGGCGGACCGCCGGGCGATGTCGCACCAAACGGATCGAGTGACCTCACCATCCAGACAGCATCCACCTGTGCCACAAACCCGGGAGGAGCGAGCGGCGCCGTCTACCAGCACGTGGTCGTCACGCTCCCCGGAGGCGGGGACATCGTCATCCCGGGCGCTTCCTTCGACGGGATCTGCGGGCTTAGCGTCACCGCTTTCGCCTGGCCAGTGCCGTCGCCGGTCGCCCTTCCTGAGCCCATAGCTGCCCTGAAGGTCACCATTGCCGCTCCGCAACGCCTACGAGCCGGGACCACGGCCGTCTACGCCGTCATGTTGGCCAACCCCACCGGCGCCGCCGTCACACTCGGTCCCTGCCCGAACTTCATCCAGGGCCTGCAGGGCACCGCTGCCGATAAGGACAGTCACCGACTGAACTGCGCTGCGGCGAAGCCCATCGCCCCTCACGGCCAGGAGTCCTTCATCATGCACCTTGTGGTGCCCGACGACGCGGCCAATGGGCAGACCGCCTTGACCTGGAGCCTGGTCGCTCCCGGCCACGATTCTGCCTCGGCTCTCGTCGAGGTCCAAGCCGACTCGAACCGTCGTGCCCCACCGGACGTTCCCGGCACGCCGTAACCCTGTTTGGGGTCAGGCGTTGGTCAACCCCGCCGTGGGGACCACGGGTCCTGAAGGCGGACCGGGCCAACCTGACGTTGCTTGTCCAGAGCGCTTGGGCGGAACCGGGGTGAACGAGCGGGAAGTGGTCGCCGAGTTGATGGAGGAGCTGCAACTGCTGGCAACCTCGCTGGCGCTCGACCGCATCGAGGTCACCGGCGGCGGCCACCTCGACCCGAGCCTGCAGCAGGTCGCCCGTAGGATCGGACCGACTGACTCGTCGCTAGCCAACATGGCCTTAACTAGAGGCAGACAGCAGACAACCCGCCGTCGACGTTCAGTCTTCTGCGGCGACCGGCCGGTTGAGGGCATCGGCCAGATCTCGCCGGAGACGCTCGAAGGTAAAGAGTGACTGGCAGGAATTGGCGATGACAATGATGCCGAGGACGCCTTCCCATGGACGGAGCTCCGCCCCTGACGGAAGCCACCCCAAGAATTTGAGTTCTGGGAATCCGTAGCGCAGCAAGAGAAAAGCAATCAGATTGAAGGCCGCCGAACCCGCAAGCCCGAACTGGTCCTTTCTCATCACGGACTTGCACTGCAACAGGTAGGGCCTGAGGTGGTCCGGGAGCGCCTCGAGGGTCTTGCTCAGCGAGGTCTGGGCGTTCAGCATGTACAGCGACCCGACGAGAGCCATCGTGGCCAAACCGAGCGGCCACCACGACAAATGTGTCAGTGCGCCGGCCGTGGATTGCGACGGGTTGCCCGCGACCGTGACCGGGGCAAGCAATGGGAACAATGAGAACTCGGTGATGCCGAAAAAGAATGGAATCATGACATCGACGACATTCAACGCCGCCACCGTGAGCAGCGAATGAAACATCATGGCGTCGTATGTCACCATCATCAGCGAGAAACTCGCGAACCAGAAGCTCAGCGCCGTCAATTGCACCCCGGCACTGAGCGTCCCGTCGCAATAACAACAGGAATGAGGAAACCAATACCAGCGCACGGAGCCAGCCTCGCTACAGAGCAGGCGATCTCGATGACGCACCTTAGGCTGTTTCAAGTATTCACCCAGGGCAACGAGTCCAATGGTCGACGCGACATTGTCCCCTGGGGACAGCTTCAGGAGTACTGGGCCTGCTACTGGTCGAACGTATCGCGCAGCTGCCCATTGATCAGTTGGTTGAGACGGTAGCGGCGCTGTCGGATGTCCTCATCGTCGAGGCACCGTTCGGGTCCGAACAGAGTCCATGTCACGGCTGCCCCGGCGCCGCAGGGCTCGATTTGGAACTCGATGATCAGTTCTGGATGATCGGACCAAATCGAGCTCCAAGTGATGGCCTGAGGCTTCGTGGCAGACAGAATCCTTGGCGGCTGCTCGCCTTCGCGACGGTCGAACCACGGCCGGTCATCGGATTGGAATGGATCAGACAGCAGCTCCCAGATAATCCAGGGAGGCGGCGGTTGGGTCTTCCCACGTTGCGCCAGCGCGATGAGCCGCCCCTCCATGGCTTGAGCGTACGCGACGAGGGCGCCCGAACCTCCGATCTGCGTGCCTTCGCACGGCCATTTTCCTTTTGTTCTACCTGAACGCAATGTGCGGGATCACCCGTTCCGCCATGCGCTGATACCGTCGTGCGGTTGTGGGACGCGACTACAGCTTCTTGACCGAATGGCGGGTCGCGGGCACCGTCGACGAGGTCAAGGCGGTGCTGGGCGACGACGACTTTGCGTCGGTCACCCGCTGGTGGCCGTCGGTCTACCTGACCGTGATCCAACTTGAGGAAGGCGGTCCGGGCGGCCTTGGCCGGGTTCTCGACCTCTACACCAAGGGCTGGCTCCCGTACACGCTGCGCTGGACGCTCCGTGTCACCGAGGCGTTGAGCGACAGCGGGTATGCGCTGGAAGCGACAGGAGACCTGGAGGGAACCGGCCGCTGGACGTTCGAACAGGACGGCCCGGAAGTCTTGATCACCTACGACTGGCGCATCCGAGCCACCAAGCCGCTCCTGCGCCGGCTGAGCTGGCTTCTTCGCCCGGCATTTGCGGCCAACCACCACTGGGCCATGAAACGGGGCGAGGAGAGCCTCCGGCTGGAGATGCGCCGGCGTCGCCAGATCGGCGAGGGGTCAGGCCACCCGATACCGCCGCCACCGCCGCCCACCTTCCGCTGGCTCATTCGCCAGCGGTTGTCGTGAACCGCACCGTCGACCCGTTGTTGGCGGGTCCTGCGCTGAAGTCCTACTTCAGCTCGAAGTCGTCGATCGGTGCGCGCCGGCCGATGACCTCGACGTCGAACATGGCGGCGTGGCCCGCCAGCGCCTGGCGGGTGAGATCCTCGGCCTGGCGGGTGTGCCAGTCCAGCGAATGCTCGTCGTCGTACTCGTAGACGACCTTGAAGGTGAGTTCTGCCAACATGAGACGGCAGGCTACTGCCAGGCGTCTCGCCTATTCGCTCGTCGCGTCGTCCGGCTCAACCGCCGTAGTTCATCCTCGTGTCCTCCATGCGCAGGACCGGGGTGTCCTCGGGCTTCTGGAAGCCGCAGTTGAGGACCTCGCCGATGAACAGGGTGTGGTTGCCGCAGGCCACCTCCTGGCGGACGCCACACTCCAGCCACGCCACCGCCTGGTCCAGGACCGGCACGCCCGTCGCCGGGCCGTCATGGAAGGCGAAGCCGTTCAGCGTGGATGCGGCCTCGTCAAGCTCCACCGGTTTCACGAATTTGCGCACGATGGCCCGGTCCTCGCGGTCGATCATGCACAGGCTGAAGACTCCGCCCTCCCGGATCAGACCATGGGTGACCGCCGTCTGCTCGACGCCGACCCCGACCAACTTGGGCTCGAAGCTCAGCTGGGTCGCCCAGTTGAGCGTCATCAGCTGACGTTTGACGCCTGACCTGCTTCCGACCGCGTAGAGGCCGTACGGCATCTTCCAGAGCACACGTCGGCGGAGCTTGTCGTACTCGTCGGGGTCAGCCCCGTCGGGAAACGGGCCGATCGGTTCACCTGTCGAGCCAGCCATGGCCGGAGGCTAGGGGACGGGGCGCCTGCCTCCGGCGGACTGCGGCCGAGGCGGCACGTCATCTGGGTGCGATGTCACCGGCCCGGCATTGACTCCACGGGACGCCACCCCACGGGTCGAGCGGCGCATTCGACAAACCGGAAAACTTCCAGCTGTTGCTGGCCTCGTTCTGGTACACGATCGGCGCGGGACACGAGATGTAGATCGTGCCCGTCGTGGCGCCCGGTAGGTACTCGGCGACGGTCGTGCCGGCGGCGCCGGGGCCCGCTGAATGGGGCGCGCAGACATCGACGAAGCCCGGCGCCTGGTTGGCCGCCAGATAGGCCAACGCCGCCTGGCAGCCGTAGCCACCGGGGCTCGTCGCCTTGATGGGCGGCGCCGTCAACGGTGTGGTCACGGGGACAGCCGAAGTCGAGGTTGACGCCGCCAAGCCGGGCGCCGGCACCGGCGTCGGGAAGGTCGTGGATGGCGCCGCCGGGCCCGCGGCACGAGGGCGTGACGATGCCACGCTCGGAGCGGATGTAGAAGCGGGATGCGGAAGCGGGAGCGGGTGCAGAAGCGGGAGCGGGAATGGATGTGCTCGGTGCGGCGGCGGTTGTCGGAGCAGGACTCGGGGTCCGAAACGCCGCTCGTTCCGGCGGGGCAACCGGCCGCGCCGCCGATACCACCGGCGCGACAACCTGGGCCACGCCGAGCACCAGGATCGCCCATGCGGCGACGGTCAGCGCCCGCTCTTGACGAACCCTCCGGCTCGGGCGCACCCTTCGACCACCACGCCCAACCCGGCGTCTCATCCGCGCCATGAAACGCCAGGATAAAGGTCGGGGCGCTCCGCGCGCCGGGTGCCTCCTCCCGCGCTTCGAAAACCAGATGCTGGCGTCGCAGGCCGCTGCGAGACTGCATCCATGTCCTCGGGTCGAACCGTCTTGCGCGCCACCGGCCTGGTGAAGCGTTACCGGCGGACCCTCGCCGTGGCCGGCGTCGACCTGTCCGTGGACCCGGGGGAGCGGGTCGGCCTGCTCGGCCCCAACGGAGCGGGCAAGACCACCACGCTCATGATGCTGCTCGGCGTGGTGCGACCCGACGAGGGCGTGGTCGAGATCGCGGGCCACACGCTGCCGGCCGAGCGGAGTCGGGCCATGGCCCACGTGGGATTCGCGGCCGGCTACCTCCCGTTGCCCGAACGGCTGCGGGTCCGCGAGTTCTTGACCCTGTTCGCCAAGCTGTACGGGCTGGCGCACCCCGGTCCCGCGGTCGAGGAGGCCCTCGACCGCTTCGGCATCAGCCATCTCTCCGCCAACATGGGCAACGAGCTGTCCTCGGGCCAGCGCACGCTCGTCGGGATCGTCAAGGCGACCCTCCACCGCCCTCGGCTCCTCATCCTCGACGAACCGACGGCGTCGCTCGATCCCGATGTCGCCCACAAGGTCCGAGCCGGCCTGGCCCGCATCTGCGCCGAGGATGACACGGCGCTGCTCGTCACGAGCCACAACATGACCGAGGTTGAGCGCCTCTGCCAGCGCGTCGTCTTCCTCTCGGGCGGGCGGGTCGTCGCCGACGGCTCGCCCGACGAGGTGGCGGCATTCTTCGGCCGCGACGACCTGGAAGGAGTCTTCCTCCACCTGGCCGAGACCGAAGGCGAGCGGGCCCGATGAGCGCGCTGAGCCCAGGCGTGACCAGTCCAAGCGCTCGATCGACGTCGTGGCTGCGGATCCGCACCGTCGCCCGCCGCCATGCCTACGTACTCCAGCGGGCGCCCCAGCGCTGGTTCGACGTGGTGTTCTGGCCCGTGGTCGACGCCATCTTGTTCGGATCGCTGGGCGTGTACTTCAGCCGGGCCTCCGGGACCGGGCCCAAGGGCGTGGCATTCCTCCTGGCCGGAATCATCTTGTTCCACGTCGTCTTCCAGGCGGAAATATCGCTGGCCACGGGATTCATGGAGGAGACCTGGTCGCGGAACCTGCTCAACTTGATGGTGACGCCGCTGACCGAGTTCGAGTTCGTCGCAGGCGTGGCCCTGTTCGGACTCGCCAAGCTGCTCATGGGCGTGGGGACCGTCTCCGTCGTGGCGCTGGCCCTGTTCGCCTTCCGGATCACCGACGTGGGCCTCGCCCTTATCCCGATCATCGCCATCCTGCTGATCGTGGGCTGGTCGATCGGCCTCATCGTCATCGGCATCATCCTGCGCGTCGGTCAGGGGGCCGAGATCCTGGCCTGGGGCCTGATCGCCCTGATCATGCCGCTGTCCGGTGTGTTCTACCCGGTGACGGCCCTCCCCGGCATACTCCAGCCGCTCGCCGCCATCCTTCCGACCACCCATGCCTTCGCGGCCGCCCGCGACGTGGTCGCTGGTCACGCGCTGCCGTGGGACCAGCTGGCTCTGGCCGCGATCGGCAGCGTCGTAACCGCCGTTTTGGCCGCCGCGTTCGTCACGCGGATGCTGCGGGTGTTCCGCTCCCGGGGCTTCATCTCCCGCCACACCTAGGCATCCACCGGGGCGCCCCCTGACGTCACACCGAGGCCACCACCTCGGGTCACACCGGGTGCGGGTGGCCACGATCTACAATCAGGCGTCGCCACCGCCACCATCGAGTGGCGGTTGGGCCGAGGAGCTTGCTGCCAGTCTGTGCCAGACCTGATCAATACCGAGAGTGCGCTCGGCCAGCTGATCGACCACCTCGTCGGGGTTGAACGCTACGCCCTCGACACCGAGTTTCACCGGGAGCGGACCTATTGGCCCGACTTGGCGCTGGTACAGGTGGCGTGGCCGTCCAGCGCCGGCCGGCCCGCGGGGGTTGCACTCATCGACCCCTTGGCCGTCGACTTCCGATCCTTCGCCACGGTTCTCACCGGGGATGCGATCCTCGTCGCGCATGCCGCGGATCAGGATCTCGAGGTGCTGTTCCAAGCGTGCGGCGCCCGCCCGAGTCAGCTGTTCGACACCCAGATCGCGGCGGCCTTCCTCGGGCATGGTTTGGCGTCGCTGTCGGCTCTGGTCTACACGTTCCTCGACCTGCGCCTGCAAAAGGGCGACCGGTTGACCGATTGGAGCGTCCGGCCCTTGAGCGCCGGGCAGCTGGCCTACGCGGCCGACGACGTGGCCCACCTGCTCGATCTGGCCGACGTCATCGCCAAACAACTCACCGAGCGCGGGCGCCTGTCCTGGGCCGAGGAGGAGTGCGAGCTGCTACGCCAGCGCGCCGTGGGCCCGAGCGATCCCGCACGGGCCTGGTGGAAGCTTCGCGATGCCCGCCAACTTCGTGGCCCCGCCCGCGGTGTGGCCCAGGAGGTGTCGGCCTGGCGGGAAATGCGTGGCCGGGAGGTCAACCAACCGGTCCGCTTCGTCCTCCCCGATCTCGGTCTCCAGGCGATCGTCCACGGCCAGCCGGTCACCGCGGCCGCGCTGCGGGCGATCCGGGGCCTCGACGGCCGCCACCTCCGGGGCGACGTCCCCACGCAGATCCTCGACGCCATCAGCCGCGGTCGCCAGTTGCCCGACGACGCGTTGCAGCTGCCGCCCGCCGACGAGGTGGACCGCAACTGGCGGCCCGCCGTTGCCCTGGCGGCGGCATGGATCGCGCAGCTGTCACGAGACGAGCGGATCGACGCCTCGTTGCTGGCCACCCGGTCCGATCTGGTCGCCTTCCTGTCCGATCAGCCGGGCTCGCGGCTGGGCACCGGCTGGCGGGCGGAACTGGTCGGCGGGCACCTGGCCCGCCTGGTCAGCGGCGACGCGGCGCTCGCCTTCGAAGGCGCGGGCCGGCTGGTCCTCGAAGCTCGTTCACGTCAGCCCCTCGCCACCCGGGACGTGTCCGATGCCATCGCCCGTCTCGACGGGATCAATCCGACCGAGGCCCTGGAGGCCCTGGAGCCCCTGCCGCCGCTAGAACTACTGGATCCCCTGGATCTGCTGGAGGGCGTGGACCCGCCCCCGAGCGCAGGTTAGGGCGCGACCCCGTCTGAGTCGGCCGCCTTGGGCCGAAGGTCGATGCGCAGGGTGAGGATCCCGTCGTCGAGCGTCGCCTCGGCATCGCCGATCATGGCGTAGTCGAGGAAGTCGATCCGGGCCTGGTCGATGAACCGCTTACGGTCGGCGCCCTCGATCGGCGGTATGCCGCGCTGACGTACCGCCTTGGCCCGGGCCTGGAACCGGCCGATCATGGCGTCGATGTCCAGTGGTGTGCTCACCACCCGAGGCTATCGCCCCCGCGGCCTGGGGTACCCGGGTCGGGAGGCGACAACCGCCAGACGATGTCCGCTCGAACGACGCAGCGGTAGACTCTCGCCGTCAGGCTCGTCTCATACGGGGAGCACCGCGTGAAAAAGGGACGGCATCGCCGCTTCGAAGAAGCGCGCGCCTTAAAGCGCTCGGCCGAGGTGATAGTAGAACCATGTCCCGAGTGCGGCGCGGATCCGGACGAGGATCACGCGTCGTGGTGCCTCGCAACTGAGGACGAGGACGAGGACGAGGGCGAGGACGAGTTCTCCGACCAAGAGGCCGGTCACTCGCCGACGTAACCCGGCAGCGGTAGAGTCACCATCCTCGTGCGGGCAGGCGCAGAGGGGCAGAGGTCGTCGCGGCCATTGATGGTAGGTGTGGCCGCCGCGCTCGCGGTGGTCCTGCTCAGCGCGCTCGTCTACCAGGTCCTTCCCGGCAAGTCCGGGCACATCGACACCGCCGCCGCCTTCGCTCGCGCCCCTGGGCCATACGAGGGCCTGGGGGCCTGGGTGGACATGTACTCGTGGAGCAACACGTTCACCGGGGGCGCGCCCCGTTTCGGCCTGGCCGATATCGACGCCATGGCGGCGGCCGGGGTCCAGACCCTGTACATCCAGGCGGCGTCCCAAACCGGACCCGCGACCGTCCTGGAGCCAGATCTCCTGGTGCCCCTGATTCGGCGGGCCCACAAGAACAGGATGTCGATCGTGGTGTGGTACCTGCCCACGCTGGTCAACCTGGCCGACGACATGGCCCGCTTCCTCGAGATCGCCCGCCTGCCGGCCGATGGGGTGGCCGTCGACATCGAATCGACCGATGTCGCGGACGTGGGACACCGCAACGCGGCGCTCATCTCGCTGTCGCAGCAGCTTCGCTTCGCGCTGCCGGGCCGGCCACTCGGGGCCATCGTCCTGCCGGCCACGCTGCTCGAGGTCGTCAACACCAACTACTGGCCCGACTTCCCCTATGTCGCCCTCGCCCCGTCCTATGACGCGTGGCTCCCGATGGTGTACTGGACCGACCGGTTGACCAGTTCGGGGTTTCGTGACGCCTACCGCTATACGGTCGACAGCGTGCGACGCCTGCGCCACGACTTGGGCGTCGCGGCCCGAGCACCGGTCAACCCCATCGGCGGCGTCAGCGTGGACGGCATCGGCATCGGTGACATGAGCGGTTTCGTCAACGCCGCCAAGGACACGGCCAGCGTCGGCGGCAGCATCTACGAGTGGCCCGGGACCGACGCGGCCGCGTGGCCGGTCCTGCGAGCCCTCCGGGCCTGACGCGCGGCGCGGCGGGAGCGGGCCGGGCCGGCCTTTGTTAGCACTACATGACCTGTGGCGGTCATGTCGTGCTATCTCACCCCTGAGGAGCAGGGCCAGGTCGCACGGCGGGAGCCGCCGCTGGGCCTTTGTTAGCACTACATGACCTGTGGCGGTCATGTCCTGCTATCTCACCCCGAAGGAGCAGGGCCAGGTCGCACGGCGGGAGCCGGCGCTGGGCCTTTGTTAGCACTACATGACCTGTGGCGGTCATGTCCTGCTATCTCACCCTAAGAAGCAGGGCCAGGTCGCACGGCGGGGTGCGGCAGCGGCACAGCGCCCGCCACGCGCCGCCAGCGCCGCAGCCGACGACCGCTGCCGCCGCCCACTCGGGCGTCGAGGTAGCCGGCCACCAGCTCGTAGACCGTGGCGCCGCACAGTTCGACCAGTTCGTCGCGCATGGCCCGATACACCGGCTTGCGGCCGCCGAACGCCTCGGGGGCCGAGGTGCACCACCAGTGGAACTCGTCGCCCCCGTCGCCCCAATGGCGGCGGTCCCACTGGGTGACGGTGGAGGTGACGCGGCCCCGCTCGTCGGTCGTGTCCTCCCGGCGCAACGGAAGCTGCCAGCACACGTCGGGTTTCAGGTCCATGGGCCGGGTCCCGGCCTCGAGGGCCGCCCGATGCAAGGCGCAGCCGGCCCCACCGGCAAAGCCCGGCCGGTTCAAGAAGATGCACGCCCCGTCGACCAACCGCGTGACCACGGTCCCGTCGGCCTCGGTCCGCACCGTCCCGCCCCGCTGGCCCCGGCGGCGGAACTGCCACTGGGCCGCGGTCAACGCAGACGCGGCGCGACCCACCCGCTCCACGTCGGCGTCATCGGTGAAATGCGCCCCGTACGAACAACACCCCTGTTCCAACTCGGGCGCGGGCCCGGTGAGCACACCCTGGCACCCCGCGCCGTAGATGCAGTGCCACCGCGACACGAGGAACGTGACGTCGAATACCCAGGTCCGCTCCTCCGACGGGTCGGGGAACGACACCCACTCGTGCGCCCCCTCCGGCGCCGCCTGACCAGCCGCGGGCGGGGCCTTTTCCCCAGACCGCTTCTTAGCCACCGAGCTCGGCGAGCAACTCGCCCGCCGCCAGGAGCCCCTTCCAGAACTGGGACATCACCATGCGTTCGTTCGGGGCGTGGAAGCGATCGTCGGGCAGGGCGATGCCGAGGAACAGCACCGGGGCGTCGAGCACCCGGCCGAGCGCCTCCTCGGGCCCGCTGCCCCCGGACCGGGTGAACAACGGCGCCGTCCCCCACACCCGCTCGATCGCCCGCACCAACGCCCCCATGGCGGGATGATCGACGGGCGTCAGGGCGGGTGAGACGCCGCCCTCGGGCGTCACGACGACGGCCACACCCTTCGGGACCTGCGCCGCCAGCCAGTCGCCGAAGGCGGCCGCCACCTCGTCGGGGCGCTGGTCGGGCACCAGGCGGAAGGCGATCTTGAGGTTGGCGGTGGCGGGCACGATCGTCTTGATGCCCGCCCCCTGGTAGCCGCCGCTCAGGCCGACCACCTCGGCCGTCGGGCGGGTCGTGGTGCGCTCGATCGGCGTGTAGCCCGCCTCGCCCACCAGGGCCCGCACCCCGGCCTGGCCCATGAACTCCGCCTCGTCGAAGGGTTGGGCGGCCAGCGACTCGACCTCGGCGGCCGACAGCGGCCGAACCCGGTCGTAGAAGTGAGGCAGGGTGACCCGCCCGTCGGCGTCGTGCAAGGCCGCGGCCAGCTCCGCGGCCACCCGGGCGGCGTTGGGGACGGTCCCGCCCCACAGCCCGCTGTGCAGGTCGGTCGTGCTGGTCACCAGGTCCACGTCGAAGGCGACCAGGCCTCGCATGCCGACGGTGATCGACGGCACGTCGGGCGCCAGCATCGACGTGTCGGAGACGACGATCACGTCGCACGCCAGGCGCTGCGCCTCCCGGTGCAGCAGCGCCTCGAAGTGCGGGCTGCCGATCTCTTCCTCACCCTCGACGATGAACTTGAGGTTGACCGGCAGGGCGCCGTCGGTCGCCAGCAGGCCCCGGGCCGCCTCGATCTCGTAGAGCACCTGGCCCTTGTCGTCCACCGCGCCGCGCGCACGGCATTCGCCGTCGACGATGACCGGGGAAAAGGGGGGCGAGGTCCAGAGTTCCACGGGGTCCACGGGTTGCACGTCGTGGTGGCCATAGACGAGGACCGTCGGCGCGTCGGGCCCGGCATGCAACCAGTCCCCGTAGACGGCTGGGCCGGCGTGGCCGAGGTGCGCCTCCGGCCCCGCCTCGACGGGCGGCCCGAGCACGGCCACATGCTCGAGGCCCGCCTCCTTCAGCAGCCGGGCGCAGAACTCGGCCGAGGCCCGGACGTCGTGGGCGTGGTCGGGGTGGGCCGAGATGGACGGGATGCGCAGCCAGTCGAACAGCGTGGCGACGATGCGCCCGGCCTCGGCCTCGGCATACTTGGCCAGTCGCAGCTCTGCGCTCATCTTGGGCACGGTACTGCGTCGTGTTCCGGCACCGACCCCCACTACCGTGGGGGGTCGTGGCTGGCGTGCGTTTCTCCCGGTGGTTGGCGGCGTCGGCCGCGGTCGCGGTCGTGGCCGCGGCCTGTTCGTCCGGCGGGGGCAAGTCGACGGCCGACTTCGGGGCGTCGTCGACCACGGTTGCCGGCGCGACCAGCGGGGTGACGGCTCCGGGTTCGTCGAGTCCGTCGGCGACGAGCCCGTCGCTGCCACCCGTGCAGCCGGTGTCGTGGAAGCCGTGTTCCGGCGCCGACGGTCCTGACGGCTACGACTGCGCCACCCTCCAGGTGCCGCTCGACTACACCAAGCCGGGCGGGGCCAAGATCGGCATCGCCCTCGACCGCCTGAAGGCGACGGGGACCAAGATCGGATCGCTGCTCATGAACCCCGGCGGCCCGGGCGCCTCCGGGGTCGACTCCCTGGACTACCTGGCGTCGCTGCTGTCGGATTCGGTGTTGTCGCGCTTCGACATCGTCAGCTTCGATCCCCGCGGCGTGGGTCGCAGTTCTCCGGTGCGCTGTGTCACCGGCCCCCAGCTCGACCAGTTCGTCCACCTCAATCCGGCGCCGACGACCGAGGCAGGTTTCCAGCAGCTGCTGGCGGCCGCCCGGACGTTCGGGCAGCAATGCCAGGCCCGCAGCGGCGCCATCCTTCCCTTCGTGGGGACGATCAACGCCGCCCGGGACATGGACGAGATCCGATCGGCGGTCGGCGACGCCAAGCTGAGCTACATCGGGTTCTCCTACGGCACGTTCCTGGGCGCGCTCTACGCCGACCTGTTTCCCGACCACATCCGGGCCATGGTTCTCGACGGCGCCCTGGATCCGGCGCTCGACCCGGTGTCGACCAACATCGAACAGGCCGCCGGTTTCGACAAGGAGCTCAAGGCCTTCTTCGACGACTGTTCCAGCAATCCGATCTGCCTGTGGAAGCCGACCGGCGACCTCCATGCGGCGTTCGACGCCCTCATGGCCCGCATCGCAGCCAACCCGCTTCCCGCCAGTGGCGGCAGGACGCTCGGACCCGGGGAGGCGTTCTTCGGGGTGGTCCAACCGCTGTACGACCAGTCGACGTGGGCCGGGTTGGCCAACGCCCTCTCGCGTGCCCAAGCGGGCGACGGGTCGCTGCTGCTGCAGTATTCCGACGAGTACACCCAGCGCAGCCAGAACGGGGCCTACACCAACGCCCTCGAGTCCAACAATGCCATCTCGTGTGTGGATCAGCCCTGGCCCCGGGACCCGGCGGCGTTGCAGCAGGCCTCGGCGACGGCCAAGCAACGGGCACCGGAGTTTGGCGTGGCCGACCTGTACGGGGCGTTGACGTGCACGACGTGGCCGGCATCGCCGACGAGCACGCCCCACGTCATCGCCGCCCCGACCAGCCCCCCGATCGTGGTGGTGGGCTCGACCGGGGATCCGGCCACGCCGTACTCAGACGCCCAGGCGCTGGCCAAGGAGCTGAAACACGGGGTGCTCCTCACCCGGGTGGGCGATGGCCATACCGGGTACCGGTCGAGCGCCTGTATCCGCAGCCATGTCGATTCGTACCTGGTGTCGCTGACGGTGCCCGCGGCCGGGATCAGCTGCCCCAGCCCGTGAGTTGGACTCCCACCGCTTTCTGACCATGAGTCGTGTGGTCGAGGCAGACTGAACGGGTGGTTACAACCGCGCCTCGGGTCACGTCCGCTTCGCCGGTCGGTGACCCCGTCGGTGAGCCGGTCGCTGGCTCGGTCGCCGACTCGGTCGCCGCTTTGGTCGCCGACTTGGCGGCGGCGCTGTCGCCGGACCGGGTCCGGGCCGAGCCCACCGAGTTGGCGCTCTACCGGCGCGACGCCTCGATGTTGTCGGGCGACGCGGCCGTGATCTGCTTCCCGACCACCACCGAGGAGGTGGCGGCGGCGGTTCGCGTGAGCCGGGCCCATGGCCGGCCGTTCGTACCCCGTGGTTCGGGGACCGGGTTGGCGGGCGGCGCCGTGCCCACCGGGCCCCGGCCCCCGGTGGTGATCGTCACCACCAAGATGAACCAGATCCTCTCCGTCGATCCCGAGGCGCGGGTGGCGTGGGTCCAGCCGGGTGTGTTGAACCTCGACTTGTCGCGCGCCGTCGCCCCCTACGGCCTGCATTTCGCCCCCGACCCGTCGAGCCAGCAGTCCTGCACCATCGGCGGCAACGTGGCCAACAACTCCGGGGGCCCGCACTGCCTCCTGCACGGCGTCACCACCGCTCACGTCCTGGCGATGGAGACCGTGCTGCCCGACGGGTCGATCGTCGAGCTGGGCGGCCTCGACCCCGAACCGGCGGGCTACGACCTACGGGGCGCGTTCGTCGGCAGCGAGGGAACCATGGGAATCGCCACCCGCATCGCGGTCCGGCTCACGCCCCTGCCGCCCGCAGTCACGACGCTGCTGGCCGACTTCACGAGCATCGAAGCGGCGGCACAGACCGTCAGCGGCGTGATCGCGGCGGGCATCGTCCCCGCCGCCCTCGAGATGATGGACGCCGTGATCACCGGGGCGGTGGAGGCGTACGTCCACGCCGGGTTCCCGACCGACGCCGCCGCCGTGCTCCTCGTCGAGGTGGACGGCCTGGCGTCGGGGGTGGCCGCCGCCGCGGAGGCGATCACCGGCATCGCCAAGGCCCAGGGCGCCCGAACGGTGCGCGTCGCGACCGACCCGGCCGAGCGGGCGCTGCTGTGGAAGGGACGCAAGTCGGCGTTCGGCGCTATTGCCCGCATCAAGCCCAACTACTACCTCCACGACACCGTCGTTCCCCGAAGCCAGCTGGTGGCGGTGCTGACCGAGGTGTACCAGATCGCCGAACGCCACCAGCTGCAACTGGGCAACGTGTTCCATGCCGGCGACGGCAACCTGCACCCGTTGATCCTGTTCGACAAGCGGGAGCCGGGGGTGATGGATCGGGTCCTGGCGGCCGGCAAGGAGATCATCGAGGTGTGCGTGGCCGCGGGCGGGATGCTGAGCGGCGAGCACGGCATCGGCCTGGAAAAACGGGACTTCATGGGCCTGGTGTTCAGTGCCGATGACCTGGAAGCCCAGGGGTGGTTGCGATCGGCGTTCGATCCTGACCAGGCGTGCAACCCGTGGAAGGTGCTGCCCGGGGGAGCCCGTTGCGGCGACCTCCAGGACCTGCCGCCCGGGGCGTGGATATGACCGTCGCCCAGGTCAGCGCGTCCGTCACTGGAGGAGTTTGCGGCCCTGGTCGGCACCGACGACCCGGTGTGCGTGGCGGGGGGCCGGACCCAGTGGGACGTCGGAGGCCTTCCCGTCGACGGGACCCGCGAAGTTGCCGCCCCGTCGGGTGTGCTCCTCCATGAGCCGGCCGAGATGATCGTGCGGGTCCGGGCCGGGACCACGGTGGCGGCGCTCAACTCGGTGCTCGCCGAGGGCGGCCAGATGGTGCCCCTCGATCCGGTCGACCCCACCCGGGCCACCGTCGGCGGCGTCTTGGCGGTTGGACACAGCGGACTCCGGCAGGCTGCGGTACGGCCCGGTGCGCGACTGCGTGCTCGAGGTGCGCTTCGTTTCGGCCGCCGGCCGGCTGGTCAAGGCGGGGGGCCCGGTCGTGAAGAACGTGACCGGATTTGACCTGTGCCGGTTGCTGGTCGGTTCGTTGGGGACACTCGGGCTCCTGGGCGAGGTCGTGTTGCGTTGCCAGCCGGTGCCTTCGGTCAGTCGCTGGCTGCAGTCGGTGGAACCCGGTTCGGTCGACCCGTTCGAGGTGTTCAGCCGGCTGTACCGGGCCTCGTCGGTCCTGTGGGATGGCCAGCGGGTCTCGGTGCTGCTCGAAGGGCATCCCGACGACGTCGAGGTCCAGGCCCGCGAGGTGCTCGGTCCGGCGTTCGCCGAAGTGGCGGGGGCACCTGACCTGCCGGTGGGCGGCCGCCTGTCGTTGCCGCCGGGGGCGCTGCGGGGTCTGCGGGCACTGGCGGCGCCGCGGCGCCGGCGCGCGGGCGTTGAGGGGCGGTGGCTGGCGCAGATCGGCGTCGGCACGGTGTATGCCTCGGACCCGGGGGCGTTGGCGGCGGCCGTCGGGGTGACGTGGCCGAGAGCGCTGGCACCATCGGTGGCAAAGCTGCACGAGGAGCTGCAGCGCCGTTTCGACCCCGTGGGCCGACTCAACCCCGGCCGGCAGGTCGCGGCGGCATGACGGCCCGGACGCTCACGGCATGACGGCCCAGCCGCTCGCAGGCCTTGTCGTCCGCGGCCGGACGCTTGCCCATCGACGACGACGATCTGGCGGCCTGCGTCTCGTGCGGGTTGTGCCTGCCGAGCTGCCCGACCTACCGCGTCACGGGCGAGGAATCGGCGTCGCCCCGAGGGCGGATCGCTGCCATGCGGGCGGTGCATGCCGGCGCGGTCATGGACGCCACGTTCACCGAGTTCATGGACCTGTGCGTCCAGTGCCGGGCCTGCGAGGTGGCGTGCCCCTCGGCGGTTCCGTTCGGGCGGCTGATGGAAGGGGCGCGCCACGCTCTTGCCACCGACACGGGCTATCAACCGTGGTGGCGCCGGGCGGGGTATGCGGTGCTTGGCCACCACCGGTTGTTGCTCGCCCTGACCGCGCTCGGCGCGGCCGCCCAACGAGCCCGCTTGGTGCCGCCTTCGCTGTCGGCACGGCTGGGACTGCCCCGGCTTCCGTTGCGCCAGCCCGAGCTCAGCGCCAGCGGGACCGATGTCTACCTCTTCACGGGCTGTGTCATGGACGCCTGGCAGCGCAACGTGCACGTTGCCGCCCAACGAGTCATCGAGGCGACTGGTGCCGGCGTGGCCTTGCCCGGGTCGGGCGGGGATTGTTGCGGGGCGCTGCACACCCACGCCGGTCTGACCGATCAGGCCCGCCGTTTGGCCGTCCGGGTCATGGCGTCGATGCCCGGCGACTCCCCGATCCTGGTCGACTCCGCCGGCTGCGGTGCGGCCCTGAAGGACTACGGCCACCTGGTCGGCACCAAGGACGCGGTTCGCTTCGCGGGCCGCGTCCTCGACATCCACGAATGGTTGGCCGGGCGGCTGGACCTTCTTCCGCCCGGGAGCTGTCAGCTTCCCGGCCCGGTGGTCGTGCAGGATCCGTGCCATCTGCGTCACGTCCAGCGGGCCCATCTCCCGGTGCGCTCGGTGCTGGCGCCCTACGTCGAGGTGGTCGAGTTGGACGACGAAGGCATGTGCTGCGGGGCGGGCGGCGCGTACAGCGTCCAACACCCGGCCATGGCGGGCGCGATCAGGGAACGCAAGCTGGCCGCGGTTGGGCGCAGTGGCGCCAAGATTGTCGCCAGCGCCAACCCCGGTTGTTCGCTCTGGCTGGCGTCGGCGGGACTGGAGGTGCGACACCCCGTGGAGTTGATCGCGGCCGCGATCGGTCGCCCGTCGGGAGCGCGGAGGTCCGGCGATGGCCGGTGAGTTCCAGGACATCCGCCAGCGCCTCGAAGGCATCGCCGAGGAACTGGCTGACCTGGCAATGGAGCGACTGCGTGAATCGATCGATGCCGGCGGCACGGAACTCCCCGTCGACGAACGCCGCCTGACCCGGGCCCGCCGGGCGGTCGAGAAGGCGGCGGCCATCCTGGCGGAACCCGACGACCCCGAATGACGGAGCCGAGGCGGGACCGAACCGTGACCGACGCGGGATTGCACCACTGTGACACTGGCTAGGTTGGGCATATCGATACCGAGGAAACGGCCGTGCCTAGCGCAAGCACAATGAACTTGAAGAGCGAGGTGCCCAGCTCCGGGGGGTTTCTCGGTGGTATCGGTCCTCGTCAGCGCAGTGCCCTAATCAGTTGGGCCGCCTTCGCCGTGACCTTCGGCGGTACCCGAGCCCTGACGTACGCCATCAAGGAAGAGGTCGGCCCCTTCCGAGACGCCAGCTGGGGTGGCATCCATCTCCACCATTACTTGTGGGGCATCAAGCTGCTGGCCGCCTCCGGCGGCGTCGCCATCCACGGAGCCGACCGCTTCCGGGCCAACCCGTTGGTGGCCGTCGGCTACGGCGCGGGAGCGGCGTTGGTCATCGACGAGTCGGCGCTGCTTGTTCACTTCAAGGACGTGTACTGGTCCGAGCGCGGCCGGGTCTCGATGGTGATCGGCGCGGGCCTGATCGGCGCCGTCGGGGCGTCCTTCGCGTTCATCCCGGCGTGGCAGCGGTACCGCATGCGTGCCGCCCCATCAGAGCCGCCCGCACCGTCCGAGGCGCCCGCCTCGTCAGCGCCGTCTGAGCCGCTACCGGCGGTGCTCCCCTGAGGTAGTCGGCCCTAGCCGCCCGCGGGGTGCGCGATCTCCGGTAAGGCCGGGGCGCTCGGGAGGTCGTTGAGCGCGTCGATTAGCAGGCGGAGGCGGGCGTAGGACATGCGATCGAAACGCAGCGCAATGCGGGGCAGGTCGGCATGGTCGTCCGATCGGGCCTCGGGCGGCAATGGCCCCTCCAACGCCTCGATCTTGCCGCCCCCGCTGATGTCGGCGAACTCCTCCGACAGGGCCCCGAGCTCCAGGTCGGTGGGCCGTGTCCGCAGCCGGATCACGAGGGTGCGGCCGACGAAACGAAGGGAGTGGTAATTGCGATAGAAGCCCAGGATCTCCCGCGCCGCCTCCTCGACGTTGTCGGTGATCTTGTAGAAGTGCCGGTCGTCGGGGTCGATCAGCTGCCGTGGTTCGACCTCGCTCGTGATCCAATGCTCCCAGGCATGCCAGTACGTTCCCCCGGGAACTTCGAGCAGGACGATGGGCGCGGGCGCCGCTTTTCCTGTCTGCAGCAAGGTCAGGAGTTCGAACTCCTCGTCCAAGGTGCCGAAGCCTCCGGGAAGTACCGCGAAACCGTCTGACTCCTTTACCAGCAGCAGCTTTCTGGTGAAGAAGTACTTCATCGACACCAACTTGGGATCAGAGGCGATGAACTCGTTCGGCTCGGTCTCGAACGGCAGCTCGATGTTGATACCGAAGGCGTGCTCGGGGCCGGCTCCCTCCAGGCCGGCCGCCATGATTCCCGGCCCCGCGCCGGTCACGGTGGACCAGCCGTGCTGGGCCAGGACCGCCGCCAGGTCCCGGGCCTGGCGGTACAGCGGATCGGTGGGGTGGGTCCGGGCCGACCCGAACATGGTCACCTTGGGGACGTGGCGATGGGGCGCGAAGACCTGGAATCCGGCCCGCATCTCCCGCAGCGCGGAACTGGCGATCTTGAGGTCCAACCGGTCGGTCTTGTCGGTCGCCAGGTGGACCGCAGTCGTCAGGATCTCGAGCAGTTGGTCCCGGTTGGCAGTGACGCCCAGGGTGTCGAGCAGGGCTTCGAGTTCCTGATCGACGTCGGGGTTCCCGGTCCGGCTGAGCCGCCGGCGCGGTGGTTGATCGGTCATCCGCGGATCAGCCTCTCACGCGGGCGGGCACCCCGAGCGCGAGTTGTGCAAGGCGATCAAGCCTCGAGGTCGGTGCAACCACGCAAGGCCGACCACCGCGTCAGCGCCGCCTTGGACGCTGACCCGAGGAGGGGAGTCGCGACGCCCCCCGAAAGGCGCGCCGGCAGCCACCGGTAGGCGTCGATGCGCCTTCCCGTGACCGTGACCCGCAGCACACCGCTCTCCCGCTGTGCCGGCTGGGTGGCGTAGAAGGCGAAGTTACCCAGGCCGTAGTCCACCAGCGCGCCGTCCATGAGGCCCGAACCCAAGAGCACATGGGTGTGGCTGCCCACGACAATGTCGGCCCCGGCCGCGACCACCTGGTGAGCCAGATCCTCCTGGGCCGGCGTCGGGCACGCCTGGGTTTCGATGCCCCAATGCAGGTAGACGGCGACGGTATCGGACGTGAGCCGAGCCTGGCGGACCGCCGAAAGCAAATGGTCCAGGTCGTAGGCCGAGGCAAGGCCGGGATGGGTTTCGGTGGCGGTCCATTCGTCGCGCAGGTTGTCGTCGAGAACATGGGTCGCGGCGATGATGGCGATGCGCTGCCCTTTGATCGTCGCCCGGTAGGGGGCGAAGGCTTGTTCGACGTTCTCGCCGATCCCGATGACCGGCAGGCCGGCACGCGTTGCCGCCGCGATCGTGTCGGCAAGTCCGTCGGCGCCGTAGTCCTCCCCGTGATTGTTGGCCTCGGTCACGACGGTGATGCCCCCGGCCTTGATCGCGGTGAGCGCCGACGGTGGTGCCCGGAACACGAACTGCTTTGGCGCAGCCTCCCCCGCGTTGGTGATGGCCGTCTCGAGGTTGACCATCGTGACGTCAGCGCCGGCATACAACGCCTTGGCGGGGTTGAACACGGTGCGCGGGTTCGACGACAGCCGTTTGGCCACTGGGCCTTCGAAGTGCACGTCGCCGCCGAAGGCGAGGGTCACCTCCTGGCCGCTGCCGAGTTGCGTGGATCTGATCGCCGCGGCGGTCGTGGCCGCCGACGGCGCCGCTTGGCCTCCGGGGCCGGCGGGCGGATCAGCGATGGCGTTGGCCTGATCCGACACCAGTTGGCCGACCGGCGACGCAGGAAGACCGCTGGCGGCGACGAGGCCGCCGCCGAGAACTGCGATGGCCAGGAGGACGCCGATCCCGGCCCGGCTCCGGGCCGCCGGCGCCCGAACGTCTGGTCGTGGCCGTGGCCGGGCGGCGACCCCGGTCGGCCGCCGATGGACGGGACGTAGGGGACACCGACCGACGGGACGGCGGGGGTGGCGCGGACGGAGGGGACACCGACCCCCGGGACGGAGAGGGTGGCCGGGACGGAGGGGAGACCGAGCGATCGGACGGCGGGAGTGGCGGAGGAGGGGGTGGTGCAGACGGCGAAGGCCGAGGGGATGGACCGGGTGTTGGCGGCTGAGCCCGCTCGGCGCGGCGGTGAGACCGGTTGGCCGGGAGACGAGGCTCCTCGGTGGCCTGGGGCTTGGTCGGTCGCCCGGTCGCCGCGCCGATGCGCGTGCCACGTCGGTGTCCTGGGCGTGTTTTCCCGGTCCGCCGGCTCGAAGCGGCGCCCTCGGTGACGCCCGCGCCCGGCGCGGTTTCGGGCTCATTGCCGGCCCCGCCCGACGCCGGCGATGCCGCGGCCGGCACCGCGACGCCGTCGGCGTTCGCCGCGATCGGCTCGATCGGATCGGACGTGGCGCTCGTCGCGACCGGGCCATGTTTCCCACCCTCGTCTTCGATCGGCGCAATAACGGTGACCGGGGTTGGGCTGGTCGGCACCTCGCTCGGTGCTGGCGCTTCCACTGCGACGGGCGGGCGCGGCGAAGCGGTGACCTCGAAAATCGCCATCGCCACCTCCGCCGATGCGTCGGCGGTGCCGTTTGCCACGACGCAATGCCACCCCGGACCGAGATGCGAATCACGGGGCACGGTGAAGCTGACCGTGGCCGCCCCGTCGGCATCGGTCGTGGCCGACTCCCGCAGTACGGCCCCCGCCTCACCGAGCAGGCTCACCTGAACCGGCGTGGCCCCCGAAAATCCGGTCGTCGACACGGCGACGACGGTCCCGGCGGGGCCGATGGACGGATTGAGCTTCAGCGTCGCCGTCACCTCTGCACCTCAGCGGCGGTGCGCATCGGGCCCAGGTTCGGCGTCATGGCAACCGAATAATGGCATTACGCCGGTCTGACCGCCGGGACACGCTCCCGAAATCCCCAAAACCATTGGAGCGTGAGCCGCCGGCTCCCTACGGTTCGGTCATGCAAGGCGTGGCGTATTCTGTCCGGCCCGCGGGCGAGGCCGATTTCGAAGGTTGGTTCGACCTCTACGAGGCAGTAGCGGCTGAGGGCAAGTGGATCGGCGCCGAACTGCCGGTCGATCGTGCGCGCCATCGACAACGCTTCGTGGATGCCTTGGCCGACGACGCCAGCCCGGCGGTGGCGTTCATCGCCGAGGCCCACGCCGAGTCCGGCGTGACCCAGGTTGGGCAACTGTTCGTCCGGACCTATATCGGCATCGGCGACCTCGGCATGGCGGTCGACGCCGCCTGGCGCGGCCGTGGTGTCGGTTCGGCGCTGCTCGCGGAGGCCATTGCATGGGCTGGCCAACAACGTGTGCACAAGTTGACGCTGCAGGTGTGGCCGCACAACGCCGCCGCCATCGGGCTCTACGAAAGGTTCGGGTTTGAGACCGAAGGTCGTCTCCGGCGCCACTACCGCCGGCGCGACGGTTCCCTCTGGGATGCCCTCATCATGGGCCGGGTGCTCGACGAGTCCTCCCCCGGTCGAGCGCCCGATCCCGACTGACCAGCGGGCAGGACGGGCCCCATGTCGCGACGGCATTCGGAGCGGTACTTTTTCCTCCGACCGCTACCACCCGAATGACGCCGGCTACGAGCGCCTTTCCACAGCCGCATTGACGGGCCCGCCGGGACCAATGAGCGCAACGAGGATCGCGACGACATGAACGAGCCACCCGAGGTACCCGAGCTACCCGAGGTACCCGAGCTACTCGTGTTACCGCCGGATCTGGAGATCGGGGTCGCCACGTCGGCGTGGCAGATCGAAGGCGCGGTTGCCGAGCGGGGTAGCAGCATCTGGGACGACTTCGCCGCCCGGCCGGGAACGATCGTCGACGGAAGCACCGGCGAGCCGGCATGTGACCATGTCCACCGCCTGGAGGACGACCTCGACCTGCTGGCGTGGTTGGGAGTCGACGCCTACCGGTTCTCCATCTCCTGGCCCCGTGTTATGGCGGACGGTACCGGGGCGATCTCCCACGCCGGCCTGGACTTCTACGAGCGCCTGGTCGACGGCCTGCTGGCCCGGGGGATCGCACCAGTGGCGACGCTGTATCACTGGGACCTGCCGAGCCGCGTGCAGGAACGCGGCGGTTGGCCGAACAGGGATACGGCCTCGTATTTCGCCGAGTATGCCGGCGTCGTGGCGGACCGCCTGGCCGACCGGGTGCATCGGTGGGCGACGCTGAACGAGCCGTGGTGTGCCGCCTTCCTCGGCCATGCTTCCGGTGTCCATGCTCCCGGGTGGCGCGACGGGGCGGCCGCGTTCGGCGCCGCCCACCACCTGATGCTCGGCCACGGCTGGGCGATGGAGCAGCTGCGAAGCCGTGGGGCGCGGGAACTGGGCATCGTCGTGAATCTGTACCCGGTGATGGCCGAGACGGTGGCGGCGGAGCCGGCGGCGGAGCACGTCGACGCGATACAGAATCAACTGTTCCTTCAGCTGCTCGCCGGGCGAGGGGTTCCTCCCGGTCTCGTCGAACGCACCCAGCAGGTGACTGACTGGTCCTTTATCCAACCCGGTGATCTCGACGCGATTGCCCGTCCCCTCGATTGGTTGGGCGTCAACTACTACACGATCCTGCGTGTGGCCGACGGCGACGGCGCCGAGGGCGCCATCGGCCCCGGCCCCGGCGCCGGCCCCGAGTCTGTCGACGGCGCCCGCGTCACCGATGCCCGTGAGGCCGCCGCATTTCCAGGCGCCCCGCCGATGCATTTCGTCCCTCGGTCACCCCGAACAGAAATGGGATGGGAAATCCACCCGCCTGGCCTCGTCGCCGTCCTGCGCCGGGCGAACCAGGAATTACCCGGCGTTCCCCTATGGGTGGCAGAGAACGGCGCGGCCACCGACGAGACCGATGCGGAGTCCGCAGTGCACGATCCCGAGCGGGTCGCCTTTTTCCGCTCGCACCTGTCGGCGCTCCTTGCGGCCCGCGATGAGGGCCTTCCCGTTCGCGGGTACTACGCCTGGTCTTTCCTGGACAACCTTGAATGGGCATACGGCTGGACGGCGCGCTTCGGCATCGTTCGTGTGGAGGCCGACCGCCTCGAGCGCCGGCCCAAGGACAGCGCCATGTGGTTGCGCGCCTCGCTCGCGCAACGGGGTCAGGTCGCGTCGCCGACCTACCCTGAGTAAGGCCGCAGCCGCAAGCGACGGGCGGACGGAGAGTCGCCACTATGTGCCGCCATCGAGAAAGCCTGCCTAGGGGTTGACGGCCGGGCATGCTGTGTTAGCGTTTGCATGCCGGGTGGGCCCGCAATGGGGCACCGACAAGCAGCGCGGAGGATGCTGAAAACCAGTTGTCCATGTAGGCGTTTCCGTAGTACTCGGGGGGACCGTGCGTGGCCATAACAATCCGTGAAGTCGCACGCGAAGCCGGCGTCTCCACGGCCACTGTCTCTCGCGCCCTGCGGGGGTTGGGCAATGTCGACCCCGTCACGCGGGAGCACATCAAGAGGGTCGCGGACCGCCTCGACTATGTCATCTCGCCCACCGCATCACGGCTGGCGAGCGGTCGGACTGGAAGTGTCGCGGTCCTCACACCGTCCATCTCGAAGTGGTATTTCGCAACACTGCTGGCCGGCGTCGAGCGGACGATGCAGGAGGCCGACGTCGACCTCCTGCTCCACACCGTCACTGATCCCATGGTGTCGAGCCCTTCGCTGGCGGAACGGCGGCTGCGAAGCCGCGTCGACGGCGTCCTGGTACTCGGGCTGCCCGCCGCCAGCCCCGATGTGAACGGGCTCCTGCACCACCGCTTCCCGTTCACGCTGGTCGGTACCCAGGTGAACGGCGTGTGCAGCGTGTGTATCGACGACGTCGACGGCGCCCGCGTCGCCACTCAACACCTCGTGAACCAAGGCCACAAGCGGATCGGGCTCATCGGCGGGCGGCCCGGGTCAGGCTCGTTCCTCCCCGAACTCCACCGGACCACCGGATACCTGGAAGTCCTGGCGGCCGCCGGACTGGCCGCCGAGGTCCGCTTGCAGGTCAGTGGCAACTTCACCAAAGCGGGTGGGGAGGAGGCCATGAACACCCTGCTCGCCCAGCCGGAGCCACCGACCGCGGTCTTCGCCATGTCCGATGAAATGGCCTTTGGCGCGATGCGGGCGCTGCGCCGCCACGGGCTACGTGCCGGCTCGGACCTGGCCCTGGTGGGCTTCGACGGTCACGACATGGCGGACCTGATGGACCTGACGACGGTCAGCCAACCGGTAGAGGAGCTGGGAGCCCAGGGGGCGCAGGATCTCCTCGCCCTCCTTGCCTGCCCGAACAAGGAATGCCAAGAGCGGGTGTTGCCGACGTCGCTGCAGGTCCGCGGGTCGACGGCTCCACTGCGTCCTTAGCGCCGCCCGCGGCCCCGGAAAAAGGTCCTTGATCGCGGGCTGTGCCTGTAGGTATGATAACGCTTACATGCAAAGGGGGATCCTTGCACGTCTTGATCAAGGAGGCATCAATGGCAATGAACCGGAAGCGGCGCCGAACCGTCGCGGCCCTCGTGGCGCCCGCGTTGGCCACGATCCTGGTGGCATGCTCGTCCGGCGGTAAGAGCGCTACTACCGGCACGACCGGTACGACCGCGCCCACGGGACCAACCCTGACCGGCGATTGTGCCAAATACTCGGCGTACGCCGGCCACGCGGGATCGAGCGTGAGCATGTTCGCATCGATCCTTTCTCCGGAGTCGGACTCGCTGCAGAGCTCGTGGTCGAAGTTCGAGTCCTGCACCGGAATCACGATCAAGTACGAAGGCTCCAATGACTTCGAGTCCCAGCTGCCGGTGCGCGTGCAAGGCGGCACGCAGCCCGACCTGGCGGTCATTCCCCAGCCCGGCCTGCTGGCGCAGATGGTGACGTCGGGCAAGGTTGTGAAGCCGCCGGCGGCGACGGTCACCAACGAAAACGCCTGGAACGCCGCCTGGAAGGCGTACGGATCCGTCGGCGGGACGTTCTACGCGGCCCCGATGAGCGCCAACATGAAGTCGCTCGTCTGGTACTCGCCCAAGGCATTCACGGCCGCGGGCTACACCGTTCCGACCACGTGGGCCGACCTGATGACCCTCTCGGCCAAGATCGTGGCTGACGGGAAGAACAAGCCCTGGTGTGGCGGCATCAGCTCGGGTACCGCCACCGGATGGCCGGCGACCGACTGGCTCGAAGAAGCGGTACTCGGCACCTATGGGGGAACGGTCTACGACCAGTGGGTGGCACACACGATCAAGTTCCAGGACCCGAAGATCGAGGCTGCCATGAAGACCGTCGCCGACTACATGCAGAACCCGGCGTATGTCAACGGCGGCGTCGGCGCCGTCAAGACGATCGCCACCACCACCTTCCAGGATGCCGGCCTGCCTATCCTCAAGGGGACCTGCTCGATGTTGCAGCAGGCGTCGTTCTATGAGGCTCAGTGGCCGAAGGGCACCGTTGTCTCGCCCACCGGCGATGTGTTCGCCTTCTACCTTCCCGCCGTCAACGCCTCGACCGCCACGCCGGTCGAAGGCGGCGGCGAGTTCGTCACCGCGTTCTCGAGCGCCCCGGCCGTCCAGGCGGTGCAGAACTACCTGTCCACCGCCGACTGGGCCAACAGCCGCATCGCGGTGGCCCCCGGTTGGGTGTCGGCGAACCAGAAGGTCGACCAGAGCCTGTACACCGATCCCATCGACAAGCTGTCCGCCCAATACCTGACGCGAGCCGACGCGACGTTCCGCTTCGACGCCTCCGACCTCATGCCCGCCGCGGTGGGATCGGGTGCCGAATGGTCCGCCATGACCGAGTGGTTCGGGCAAGGCAAGTCCATCGATGCCGTCGCCAAGGAGATCGATGCCGCGTGGCCGAGCTAGGCACGCGGACGTCCGGTTGTTTCTGCGTCGAACTTTCGTAGCGGCTAGCCGTTAGCCGTTAGCCGTTAGCGGCCCGCGGGCGTTGCCCGCGGGCCGCAACGAAGCTGTGAGGGATGCTCGGCACTACAAGCGTTGTCGGCTTGATTGAGGGGGGTAGGCGTTGTTCGTTTCTGGGGGCCCCGCGGTCATCTTGGCCTCGACACTGAGCGAGTCGGCCTCGAAACTCTTCAGTGTGATCGAGGTAGTGGGTGGCTTCATCGCCATCGTGCTCCTCATCTTCTACTTTGCCGGTCGGGCCACAGGGCGGCTGCAGCGACCGCTGTCGGTGCTCATCTGTCTCGGACCGGCGCTGATCCTGTTGCTCGTCGGCCTCGTGGTGCCGGCACTGCGCACCATCTATCTGAGCCTCCTGAACTCCAACAGTAAGAAGACGGTCGGCTTCAAGAACTTTTACTGGGTGTTCACGGATCCGAACAACCGCAGCGTCCTGATCAAGACGGGGGAGTGGCTCGTCATCGCCCCGTTGTTCGCTACCGGTTTCGGGTTATTGGTGGCGCTACTGGTAGACCGGATGAAGCACCAGAACGTCGCCAAGTCGCTGATATTCCTTCCGACCGCCATCTCCTTCGTCGGCGCCTCGATCATCTGGAAGTTCATCTACACGGCGCGCGATCCGAGCCAGCAGCAGATCGGTCTGCTCAGCGCGATTGCCATCAAAGTGGGGTGGTCGCATCCCCCCAACTGGCTGCTTTCGATCCCGCTCAACACATTCCTGCTGATGGTGATCATGATCTGGATCCAGACGGGTTTCGCCATGGTCGTGCTGTCGGCGGCGCTGAAGGGAATCCCCGATGAAATCCTCGAAGCGGCGCGCATGGACGGAGCCGGAGGCTTCAAGCTGTTCCGGACCGTGCAGATCCCATGATCCGGGGCACGTTGGTCGTGGTCATTACCACGATCATGATCGCCACCTTGAAGGTATTCGACATCGTCCGGACCGTCACCGGTGGCAACTTCGGCACCCAAGTGCTCTCGAACAAGATGTACAGCGAGACGTTCGTCAACTTCGAAACCGGTCGGGGCAGCGCTTTGGCGGTGGTGCTGTTCCTTGCGGTGATGCCTCTCGTTGCCTACAACGTCGTGCAGATGAAGAGGGAGAGGGCGACAAGATGACGACGACGACCCCACCCGTGGTGATGACCACGGTCCCGGCGACGACTGGCGGCGACATCAAGAAGGTCAGAAAGGCCTTCAGCAGCCCGATCGCGTCGCTGCTGGTCATCGTCTTGACCGTGCTCTGGACGGTGCCCACCTTCGGCCTCCTCGTCACCTCGCTCCGGCCGAAGGCGGACGCCAACTCCAACGGCTGGTGGACGTTCTTCTCACACGCCCATCTGACGCTCTCGAACTACAACAACATCATGTTCTCGAACAGCTTCGGCGGCGGGGGCGGGTTGTTCCCGTACATGGTCAACTCCTTGGCCATCTGCATCCCCGCCACGATCATCCCGATCGCGATCGCTTCGATGGCGGCCTACGTACTCTCCTGGGTGCGGTTCAAAGGGAGCGACTTCATCTTCTTCGTGATCTTCGCGTTGCAGGTGGTGCCGCTGCAGATGTCGCTGGTACCGCTGCTGCAGTTGTACTCGGGCGGCGCCCACATCGGCTCGATCACCATCCTCCCGAAGCTGCACATCGCGGGTACCTATTCCGCCATTTGGCTCTCGCACACCATGTTCTCCCTGCCCTTGGCCATCTTCTTGTTGCACAACTTCATGTCGCAGTTACCGACTTCGGTCATCGAGGCGGCCAAGGTCGACGGCGCGGGTCCGCTGCGGATCTTCCGCAGCGTCGTCCTGCCCCTGTCCTTGCCCGCCATCGCCTCGTTCGGCATCTTCCAGTTCATCTGGGTGTGGAACGACCTTCTGGTCGCCTTGACCTTCGGCGGCGGTTCGCCCAAGGTTCAGCCTCTGACTGCTCGCCTGTCACAGCTGACCGGGTCGCTGGGGAGCAAGTGGGAGCTGCTCACGGCAGGCGGATTCATCTCGATCGTGATTCCCATGATCGTGTTCTTTGCCCTCCAGCGCTACTTCGTCCGCGGGTTGCTGGCCGGCAGTGTCAAGGGTTGAGAAAAGGGGATTCCTGTGGCTGAAGTCAGTTACAAAGAAGCGACCTGCGTGTACGAGGGCAACCCCGTCCCCGCCATCAACGCCCTGAACCTGGACATTCGCGATGGTGAGTTCATGGTCCTGGTGGGTCCGTCGGGCTCGGGGAAATCGACGGCCCTGCGAATGCTGGCGGGCCTCGAGGATGTCACTGCGGGCGAGATCCAGATCGACGGCGTCGATGTGTCGAAGAAAGCACCGAAGGACCGCGACATTGCCATGGTCTTTCAGAACTATGCGCTCTATCCCCACATGTCGGTGGCGGAGAACATGGGTTTCGCCCTGAAGCTCAAGGGTATCCCGAAGGCCGATCGCGACAAGAAGGTGCACGAGGCGGCCAAGCTGCTCGATCTGGAACGCTACTTGGAGCGCAAACCCAAGGCGCTCTCCGGCGGTCAGCGCCAGCGCGTGGCCATGGGCCGGGCGATCGTGCGCGAACCACGCGTGTTCCTGATGGACGAGCCGCTGTCGAACCTCGATGCCAAGTTGCGGGTCGAAACGCGCGCCAACATCGCCGATCTGCAGGCTCGCCTCGGAACCACGACGGTCTACGTCACCCACGACCAGGTCGAAGCCATGACCATGGGCCACCGCGTGGCCGTCCTGAAGGATGGGGTCCTGCAGCAGGTCGACACGCCGCGCAATCTCTACGACCGGCCGTGCAACGCTTTTGTGGCGGCGTTCATCGGCTCACCGGCCATGAACCTGCGCACCGCGACACTGAAAGGCGACGGCGCGGTCGTGGCCGGGGTGACCATGCCCCTCGACCGTGAGGTGCTCAAGGCAGCGGCGGGGCTGACCACGATCACCCTGGGGATGCGGCCGGAGGCGTTCACGGTGTCAACCACCGACTCCGGGTTGGCCATGAAGGTCAAGCTGGTCGAAGAGCTGGGCGCCGATGCCTTCGTCTATGGCACCCTCCTCGGCGACGACTCCGCCACCGACAAGCCTTTTGTCATCCGGGCCGGCGGACAGGCTTCGCCCCACATCGGCGAGACGATCCACATCGACATCCTCCCGGCCCAGGAGCACGCATTTCACCCCGAGACGGGCCTGCGGCTGGGCTGAGGACCCACGGGTGACGTGGGGTCGTCAGTGACCCGCTGGTTGCGCTGCCCCCGTCGGGCGTACTGGACTACATAGCGCTGACCCGGCTTTGGGTCCACTTATTGCGGCATCTGACCGGGGCACCCGACGGCCGCACCGCGTGCCGACCCGAACGCGTGCCATCAACCGGTCGGCGGTGCGGCGACTCGTCAGCTCGCGGGTGCGACCCGGCCGTACAGGGTGGTGCGCTGCTCGAGCCGCCGCCCGAGCGAGTCGGCCAGGTCCCGCAGGGCCGCCTCGTCGAGCATCTGCCCGTGGCGGGCACCCGCGGCCCGGGAGATGTTCTCGTCCATCAGCGTCCCACCCAGGTCGTTGACACCGGCCTGCAACAGCTGGCGCACACCGTCGAGCCCCATCTTCACCCAGGAAGCCTGGATGTTGGGGACCCACCCGTGATAGGCGATGCGTCCCACGGCGTGCATCAGCAGCGCCTCGCGGTAGGTCGGACCGCGGCGCGAGCGCCGCTGCAAGTAGATCGGCGACGCCATATGCACGAACGGCAGCGGCACGAACTCGGTGAAACCTCCCGTTTCCTTCTGCAGCGCCCGGGTGCGGACCAGGTGACGCGCCCAATGCACCGGACGTTCGATCGCTCCGAACATGATGGTGATGTTGGATCGCAGGCCGAGCGAATGGGCGGTGCGGTGCACCTCGAGCCACGTTTCACTGTTGATCTTGTCGGGGCAGAGGACCGCCCGCACTTCGTCGTCGAGGATCTCGGCCGCCGTGCCCGGGAGCGTCTTCAGCCCCGCATCCATCAACCGCTGCAGATACACCGCCAACGGCTCGCCGAGGCGGCGAGCGCCCTCGTGGACCTCGAGGGCGGTAAAACCATGGATGTGGATGGTCTCCGAAGCCTCCCGCACCGCCCGGATAACTTCGAGGTAATAGTCACCGTCGAAGCTCGGATGAATACCGCCCTGCAGGCATACCTCGGTGGCGCCCAGTGCCTCCGCCTCGACCACCCGCCGCGTGATCTCGTCCAGCCCCAACAGGTACGGCGTACCCCGAAGGTTGAGCGACAGCGGCCCCTTGGAGAAGGCGCAAAACTTGCACTTGAAGGTGCAGACGTTGGTGTAGTTGATGTTGCGGTTGGACACCCAGGTGATGACGTCGCCGACCACCTCCTGGCGCAGCCCGTCGGCCACCTCGGCCACCGCCACGACCTCGGGGCCCCGAGCGCTGAAAAGGGTGGTGAGCTCCTCGACACCCGCCTCCTGCCCGAGCAGGACCCCGCCCAGAACTTCGGCGACCGGTCCACCGAATGGCGCGACCGATGCTGCGCCGACGCCGGGACCGGGAGCGCCCGAGCCACCAGTCGACCCCGTACCCACAAGCGTCGCCCCGCGCCCACCAGGCCCCCGTGCGGCATCGGGCGCCGCCAAGAGCATCGGCGGGGCTGACTCGGCCCCGGAATACCACTCCTCGGCCGGCTCTCGCGCCAGGCTCTCGGCGTCGGAGCGATCCAGGACCGGGAAACGCATGGACGGATCGAGCCACCGCTCTGGCGACTCGGCATACCGGGGGTAGATCGTGAGCCGGGGCGCCAGCGAGAAACCGGCCTCCTCGGTGATCGCCCGCAGCCGTTCGAGCGCCGGCCACGGCCGCTCGGGGTTGACATGGTCGACCGTGACGGGCGACACCCCGCCCCAGTCGCCGATCCCGGCCGCCAGCAGCGGGGCCAGGTCGTCGGACAGGTTGGGCGGTGCCTGTACCTGTATGTCAGCAGGCAGCACCAATCGGGCGGCGGCGATGGACCACTGGAACTCCTCGGGCGGGCACGGGGCGGCGCCGTGCATGGAGGTGCCGGCCTTGGGCAGGAAGTTCTGCACGATCACCTCCTGGACGTGGCCGTGGCGCCGGTGTGACTCGGCGATGGCCGCCAGCGCCTCCAACCGGTCGGCGCGGGTCTCGCCGATCCCGACCAGGATCCCGGTGGTGAACGGGATGGCCAGCGCACCGGCGGCCTCCAGCGTCGCCAACCGGCGCGCTGGCGTCTTGTCGGGTGCCCCTCGATGGCAGTCGAGGTCGGCCCGCAGCGACTCGATCATCATTCCCTGCGACGCCGAAACCGTCCGCAGGGCAGCCAGCTCCTCGCCGTTCAACGCTCCGGCATTGGCATGGGGGAGGAGCCCGGTCTCCTCGACGACCAACCGGCACATGGCGACCAGGTAGTCGACCGTGGAGCGGTGGCCGCGCTCGGCGAGCCACTCAGCCGCGGCCGGATAGCGGTCCTCGGGTGCCTCCCCGAGGGTGAACAGCGCCTCGGCGCAACCGGCGGCCGCGCCCGCCCGAGCGATGTCGAGGACCTGCTCGGGCGTGAGGTACGGCGCCGCCACCCGGGCCGGCGCCTTGGCGAAGGTGCAGTACCCGCACCGGTCGCGGCACAGCATCGTGAGGGGAATGAAGACCTTGGGCGAGTAGGTGACCCGCCGGCCCCACGCCCGGTCCCGGGCGGCGCCCGCCCGGGATACGAGCTCTCGCAACGTCAGACCGAGAAGCTCGTCGATGGCCATCGAGTCACCCTATGCCCCTAGGTTTCCAATCGTGATCCCGGTGATCGTCGAGGAGGTGGGAAAAGGGGTGCCGTGGCGTGAATTCGCCGATCTCGCGGTCGCCCTCAGTGCCGATCACCCCGGGGCCGACTGGCTGCTGGCGGGGCAACGACGTCGCCTTCGGGCCCACCTACCGCCGTGTGGGGAGGCGGTGCTCCTGCTGGCTCGCCGCGGTGGTCGCCCCGTTGCCCGGTTGAGTGCCCACCGCCAAGGCGACGGCGACGGATCGTTCGGCTTCCTTGCGGTCGAGGGCCCAGACGACCTCGACGCGGTGCAGGCCCTGCTGGCCGCTGCGGCGCGATTGGCTGGCGGATCGCGGGTCGCAGACCGTGGTCGGCCCACTGTCGTGGACCGCCGCCGAAGAAGCAGGGGTTCTGGTCGCGGGAAACGACGAACCGGCGACGACGGGACGGGCGTGGAATCCGCCGTGGTACGGCGACCTCCTCGAGGCCGCCGGGTTGGCGGTGGCCGACGAACAGTGTTCCTACCGCCTGGCGGCGGCGGAGGCGGGCGCCGGCTCGATGACGCTGACGCTGACGCGAAAGGAGTTCGTCGTGCCCGCCGATGTCGGTCCCTTCGTCGACCCGGCGTTGATGCTGTCGACCCTCGACGGCGCGGCGTCGGTGATGGCGGTTCCCGATGTCGCAGGCGGCCTCGGCCCCCGAGGCGGGCGCGGGCGCGGTGGTGGCGCCTGGTCGATGGCCTCGCAGGCCCGGCGGCGGGCGTGGACCGGCTGTGTGGTCACCGCGGTCGACGGTCCAGCGTCACTCCTTGTTCCCGCCCTCTGTGCCGCCGCGAGCCGGGCCGGTTATCGGTGGGTCCTCAGTCCGTGGGCGCCCGACGGCCGCGAGCCCGTCATGCGTCACCGGCTCTATCGGGCTCCGGTCGCGGCGCTCCTCGCGGGCGGGTCCTAAGCCACCGGCTCCCCAAAATGAGGTAGTTGCCCAATGTGGGCCCCTACCTCAGGGGCACACCCTGGGATACATGTTCACTTCAGATGCTGTGCACCAGCTCGCCGCTGATCACCGCCGCAGCATGATGGCGGAGGCTCGATCGGCCCGTACCATCCATGCCGCCTCGGCGGCCGGCCGTTCCCGGGGGCGCCGCCTCGGGCGCTCGTCGCGTCAATCCTGACCGTTTCGCCTACGGTCACCGGTCATCGATGACCGCGCAAGCCATCCATGGACCCGCCCGCTAAGGGGCACGGTCCGAGCGGTCCGAGTCGAAAACGTTCCCCTGCTGGCCGGTGGCGTGGCGTTCTACGCCATGCTGGCGCTGGTGCCGGCCATGGCGGCCGCGGTCTCGCTGTACGGATTGGTCGTCAGCCGGGCCGAGGTCGACCGCCAGATTTCGTCACTGACGACCACGCTGCCGCCCGAGGCCCGCCAGCTCGTGGTGGCCCAGCTGAAGTCGATCACCGCCAGCTCGGCCGGCGGACTGCGACTGAGCCTGGCGGTGAGCCTCGCCGTCGCCTTGTGGAGCGCCAGCAGCGGCATGCGGTGGCTTCTCGCGGCCCTCACGGTGGTCTCGGGCCGGGCCGAAACCCGCAGGTTCCTCAAGCTCCGAAGCGTGGCGCTGCTCATGACCCTCGGTTCCATCCTGGCGCTCGGGGCCTCCCTCGGGGCGTTGCTGGCCCTGCCCGCGCTGTTGAATGGCCTGGGACTGGCGGGCGTGGCCCGTCTCGGCGTCAGTGTCCTTCGATTCGTCGTACTGGCGGCGCTGATGCTGGTCGGTCTGGCGGTGCTGTACCGCTATGGACCCGATCGGGCCACGCACCGACCGCGATGGATCAGCTGGGGGTCCGGTGTCGCCACCGCAGTGTGGATGGTGGGATCGATCGGTCTGTCGGGCTATGCCTCCCAGGCGTCGAAGTTCAAGGCGGCGGGAACCTACGGCGCCCTGGGCGCGGTGGTGGTGCTGCTGTTGTGGCTGTGGATGACGTCATTCGCCGTCATCTTGGGGGCGGTCGTCGACGCCCAGCTGGCGTCGCACGACATGGTGTAGCTCGCGTCACCGCCGCCGGGGGCGGCCCGGTGGGTCGCCGGTCACGGCCACCACGGGGAGAAGTGCCGTCTTAGGCACGCGTCGGTCCGAAATGAGGTAGCCGCCCAATGTCGGCGCCTACCTTAGGGGCGCACTCTGGACCCATGTTCACTTCCAATGCTGTGCAGCAGATGGCCACAGACCACCGGCGCAGCATGATGTCCGAGGCTGAGACAGCTCGGACACTCCATGCCGCGGCAGTGGCGACCCCCGCTTCCGAGCGGGTCGGCCCCTTCTCGGTGCTCCGCCAGGCGCGCTCGATCCGGCGCTCGACGGGGATGCTCGCCTCCGTTCATCGTTCATAACTACTACCGTCGCCTTGGTGCTGGTGGCTCGCGCTGGGCTGTCTCCGATCATGGTCGGCCGGGCCGAGGAGTTGGAGCGGCTGCGAGCCATGGTGCACCCCGGTGGCAGCCCGCGCGTGGCGCTGGTCAGCGGCGAGGCCGGTGTCGGCAAGACCCGCCTGATCCAGGAACTCGTCTCCCACGTGCCCGCCGATGTGCCCTTGCTCACCGGCCAGGCCGAGCAGGGCGCCATGGGTCGACCCTACGAGTTGTTGCTCGAAGCGGTGGCGCCCGTCGTGTCGCTCTGGACCCGGGTGCCGCCCGAACTCCGGCCCTGGGAGGATGCGCTCTGCGCCTTGCTCGGACCGGTCGCGGTCCAGCTGTCGGACCCGGCGTGCACCTGCTCGGCGGACGAGTTGGCGCGCGCCGCGACCGAACTGGTGCGGTTTCTCGCCGGCGCCAGCTCCGGCGTGGTCGTGTTCGAGGATCTTCATTGGGCGGACGCGGAAAGCCTGGGCCTGTTCCGCCACCTGGCGGCGTCACCGAATCTGCCAATCCTGCTGGTCGGGACCTATCGACCAGAAGATCTCGACCGCCGCCACGTCACCGACCTGCTGGCCGCCATCGAACGTCAGCACCAGGTCGAGCATTTGACGCTGGGTCGCCTGAGCGTCGAGGAGGTTCGGGCCCTGGTGACCGCGGTCCGCGGCGAGGTCGCACCCTTCGCGGCGGCCGCCGACCTGCACCGGCGCACCGCCGGCAATCCGTTCTTCCTCGAGGAACTGCTCCTGGCTGCGGGTTCGACGAGCGTCGACCAGCTGGCCGGTCTCCCGTTGCCCGCCACCCTCACCGAGGCCGTCCTACGCCACCTCGATGGCCTGGAAGGCGACCAGCGGCTGGTCGTGGACACCGCCGCCATCCTTGGTCAGCGGATCCCCTTCGACCTGCTCGCCGCCCTCACCGGACTGGGCGAAGACCGGCTGGTCGACGTCCTGCGGGCCCTGGTAGGCCAGTCGCTGATCGTCGAGCAGGACACCGACGTCTTCGCCTTCCGCCACGCCCTGACACGCGAGGCGGTCGCCGGGCGGCTGCTCGGCCGAGAGCGCCGGCGACTGCACGAGAAGGCCCTCGCCGCCCTCCAGGAGGCGGGCAGCGACGATTGGGCGGCACTCGCCTACCACGCCGAGGGCGCCAACCGCTGGGATGACGTCGTCGTGGCGGCGCGGGCGGGCGCGGCGTACTACCTGCGGACCGGGGCCACCTATCAGGCCCTGCGGTTGGCCGAGATGGGCTTGGCCGAGATGGACGCCGACCTTGAACTGCTGGAGTTGGCGACGCGCGCCGCGTGGTCTGTCGGGCTGCCTGACAGTGCCCTCGAGCGCGCCGAGCAATGGCGCCGGCTGGCCGAGAGCTTGGGAGACATGGCGGCGCTGTCCCACGCCACTCGGGTGGCCGCCCGGCTGCGATGGGAGGCGGGAGACGTGGCGGGCCACCGGGCCATGGTGGCCGCGGCCCACGAGGTGGCGGAGCACCTGCCGGCGGGCGAGGAGCGGGCCTGGGTCGCCAATTTGATGGCCGAGTCGGCGATGCTGACGGGTCGCAATCGCGAGGCCGTCGAGTGGGCCGACGAGGCCCTGCGCCTGGCCGGCCTGAACGACCGAGACGGCCGGGCCGGCGGTGACGGCCTCGACGGCGAGACCGCAGGTCCCGGAACCGTCTTGCGGGCCGCGATCGCGGTCAACAAGGGCTCGGCGCTGGGTGGCATCGCGGGGAGGGAAGCCGAGGCCGAAGCCCTCGTCCTCGAAGGCCTCGACGGGGCCGAAGCGGCCCAAGACTTCCAGTCGGCGTTGCGGGCCATGAACAACCTGGCGCACGTCGTTTTTCGACGCTGGCCGGTCGAGCGCGCCGAGGAGTTGTTGAATCGGATGGGTCGACTCATCGAGCGCAGCGGCCGGGAGGATTGGCGACCGTCGTGGCACCTCCTGCGCGCCACCTTCTTCGCCCACGTGGTCGGCGACCTGCCCGCCGCCCAGGCCGAGCTCTTTGACCTACTGGCGCCGTCCCAGCGTTCCTGGGCGCCCCTGGTCGCGGCTGAGCTGGCCATGGAGTCTGGGGATCGGGCGACGGCTGCGGAGCTCCTGGCCCGCCGCGACGTCGTCGTCGATCCCGACGGGAAGGAGGAGGAGCTGATCGTCACCTATGGCCTCGGGGTCCGCCTGGCCGCCCTCGACAAAGACGAGCCCAGGATGCGCGAGCTCCTGCACTCCTTGGTCCACGCCTTCGAGGGATACCAGGGACACCACGAGAGCGGGTCGGGAGACCTGTGGTATCACGCCCTGGTGAGCGTGCTGCGGGCGGGGTTCCCGGCCGACGAAGTGGAAGCGTTGCGGACCCAAGCCGCGCTGGCGGGGCCGAATCACCGGGCCGAGAACCCCGCCGACCCGGCCTGGGTGCCCCATCTCGACGGGGCGCTGGCCGAACGGCGCAACCAGCTGCCGGAGGCTGTCCAGGCGTACGAAGCGGCCACCCGAGACAATGGGGTGCGCCGCAGCCCGGCGGTGCTGGCCGACGCCCACCTCGGCGCAGCCCGCAGCCTGCTGGCCCTCGAGCGCTTCGACGAGGCCCGCCTCCACGCCGACGCGGCGCGATCACTCCTCGTCCGCTGGCCTGGTTGGCGCCACGACGAAGCGCTGGCCCTCCTGCATCGCTTAGGCGAAGGTCGTGGCCGCCCGAGCGGTCTGGGCGACCTCACGGCCCGCGAGCTCGAAGTGGTGCGACTGGTCGAGGAGGGTCTGACCAACGGGCAGATCGCGGCTCGGCTGTTCATCTCCACCAAGACGGCATCGGTCCATGTCTCCAACGTGCTGCGCAAGCTCGACCTGACCTCCCGGGTCCAGCTGGCCGAATGGGCCCGCGCTCAGGTACCCGAGGGTGCCACCAACTCCACCTCGAAACCATCGCCGTCTTCGAGGTAGGCGACGTGGGCCCCGCCCGCGATCGGGTGCCCGTCGATAGGCAAGGCCCGCCATTGGTGCTCCGCGGCATCGGCGACGATGACCGCCAGGGCGGCCTCGGATTCAAGGGCGAAGGCGATGTGATTCAGCCCCGGCCGCATCCGGCTGTACAGCATGCCCGGCACCATGTCCTCGGACTGCTCCAGCGCCACCGCGAACCCGCTGGCGTGGCGGAAGAGCAGCACCGGGCCGAGGGACCGGTCCCGCGTATAGCCGAGCTCGCCTAGCAGCCACCCCCAGGAGACCTCGGCCCGACGAAGGTCGGGAACCCAGAGGGTGACGTGGTGGAGCACCCGGCGAGGGTACCTGTGGGTCTGGCTGTTAGAAGCCCGCGGCGTGCAGGGCCGATTCGACCGCCAGAGCGTCGGCGGCCTCCCCCTTGGCGTTGGGATGGACCGGGAAGGCGTCGGTGCCGGGCACGATGGGCTCGACCCAGCGCGTGCCCTCCGCCTGGCACGCGTCATGTCCGACGCCGGCGGCGAAGGTGTCGACGAACGTGGCGCCATGCGCCGTCGCTTCCCGGCGGAGCATGGCGTTGAGCGCCATTTCCAGCTGGTTCAGGTAGGCCACGTCGCCCGTCGTCAAGGTCAGCTGCGGGTAGCAGTTGCCCCGTTGGGGGAGGATGTCGGGGTAGCCGATCACGAACACCCGGGCGGCGGGGGAGCGGGTGTGGATCGTGCCGATGGCCTGGCCCACCACCGGGGCGTCGGCATTGACGTGGTCGAGGAAGTAGTTGCCGAAGAGGCTCTTGCACGGGGTGCCGATGTTCAACACGTCGACGGCGTCGGTGGTCGAGCAGGCCAACAGGGCGCTGATGAACAGCTGGTTGTCGTTGCCCCCGATGCCCAGGGTGACCACGCCCGTGGTCGGCTTCAGGGCGTTGAACTGCGGCGGTTGATCGGGGTACTGCGCCGTCGTCATGTCGGCGGTCGTGGCGCCGCTACAGCTGCGATCGGTCAGCGTGAGACCGAGGGCGCCAGCCGCGAGGTGCGGGTAGTTGACCGCTGATTGGAAGCATTCGAGCGGCGCATTCGGGGCCGGTGGAAGCACGGCGGGCGCCGCGGTGTAGGAGTCGCCCAGCGAGACGTAGGACAACGGCGCGGCCCGAGCGGCCGACAGGGGAGCCGCCCCGAACAGGGCGACACCGGCCACGAGGGCCACGGTGATGCGGGCTGTGACCCGTCGCGATCCCGGTCGTTTGCTCCCTGCGTTGGCGTAGATCTGCAATGGGTCCTCCCTTGGTATGCGTTCCCGTTCTAGTCTGGTGGTGGCGGAGTCGGCGACGGCTGTCACCACTGCCCGTCGCCGCGGCAACGCGAGGACGACGGAGGAAACCCGATGACGACCGAGCTGGCTCCCCAATTTGCCGTAACGGTCCGCGGTTATGACCGCACCCAGGTAGACGATTACGTCGACACGCTGCGGGAGTGGCTGGGCAACGCCACGGTGCGCATGGAGGAAGCGGAGTCCGAGGCCGCCCACCTGCGCGAGCAAGTGCTGCACTTGCGCAACCGACTGGCGCAACTCGACCAGCAGCTGAACGACAGTTCGCCTCGGACCATGCAAGCACTCGGTGAACGGGTGACCCGGATCTTGCAACTGGCCGAGGAGGGGGCTATCGCCGTCCAAGCCGACGCCGATGCCGAAGCCGTGGCGATCATCGGCCGGGCCCGTCAGGAGGCGGTCGACCTGGTCGCAAATGCCCAATCCCGCCAGGCGGAGATGGAGGCGTTCATCGCCGGGGCCGCTGATCAGGCCGCCGCCGTGGTGCAGCAGGCCGAGGCGAAGGCGGCCGAGTCGGCCGAGCGGCTACTGGCCGAAGCGGAGAGCCGGGCTGCGGGCCGCGAGGCGCTGGCGTTGGAGCGGGGCCAGGCGGTGGTCGCCGACGCGGAAGCGCAGCGCGGTCGGGTTCTGGCCCAACTGGGCGACGAACGTGATGCCATGCGGGCCGAGCTGCTGCGGCTGGAGGCCGAACGTGACGAGATGCGTGACGGACTGACCCGCCTGCGGGAGTCCTTACACCGCACGATCTCCGAACTCCCCGGCGGTGCGCCGCCGCCCGCGTCGCCAACCCCGGGAAGCCCGCAGGCCCACCCGCCCGTCGAAGGCTCCTGACACTCCCCCTCTGGCGGCGAGTGTCTAGTGCGTGCCCTTGGGCGCGGCGGCGGGATCGACCAGCCAGATGATGCGGTCCGCCGTGACTCGGGCGGCGGGCAGGTCGGCGCCGTCGTATACCGCCTGCATGGCTTCGCGCTTGGATTCGCCCGCCACGGTGAAGATCACCAGGCGGCCGCGGGCGATACCGCTATAGGTAAAGGTCATACGGCGGTGCGGGTTGCGACCCGACGGGTCCTCGTTCATCGTGACCAACACGCCGGGATCGGCGCTGAGGCCGGCCGAATCAGGAAACAACGAGGCGGTGTGCCCGTCGGGCCCCATCCCCAGGTGAACCACGTCGATCCGCCCCATCTCGCCCAGGCGGAGCTGGTAGGGCTCGGGGCCTTCCTCGCAGCGCATGGGGTACACCGCATTGGCGGCGCCCACCTTCTCCAGCAGCGCCTGGCGGACGAGCAGCTGGTTGGAGTCGGGGTGGTCGGGGGGCACGCAACGCTCGTCGCTCCAGAGGACGTTGACCAGCCACCAGTCGATCTGTTCGGCGCCGACGACGGCCAGCTTCTCGTAACAGGCCCGGGCCGTCGCCCCGCCCGAGACCGCCAGGGAGAACTCCTCGTCGATGCGCACGTGGAAGGCGTCCACCACCCGCTCCGCGAATGCGCTGGGTACGTCTTCGACGACGAAGAGTTCCCCGTTCACGCGACGCAGGTTAACTGGCGGTTGGCGACCTTAGAGCCAGGCGTCGGCCGCGACGCCCGCGGCCAGGGCCTGCTGCCACACCCGGTCGCGTCCTAAGTGGGTCAGCGCCTCCGACAGGGACCACACCAGGGAGTCGTCGGGGAGGGGAAGCAGCTCGTGGTGGCGGATCTCGCCGTCGATGACGGCGCTGGCTCGCACCAGGCGTTCGCCTTCCTCCCGAGCCACTTCGAAGGTGGCGGCCGAACCGGAGCGCAGCACCACCCGGGCGTGGCGGGCGTCGTGTAGCTCCATGTGTTCCTTGGCCAGCCCGAGGCGCGATCCCAGCCATCCCGCCAGCAGGCGGCGCGGCCCCCCCTTGCCGGCGATGGCGGCCGACGTGATCTGGCGGGCGTAGGGCCGGAACTCCGGAGGATCGAACAGCGCCGCCACCATCTCCCTCCAGGGCCGCAGGCGCATCCACGAGAGGTCGACCACCGCCCGCCGGCCCGCCAGAGCAATCAGCCCCGCGACGTCGTGGGCCTCCCTCGTGTCGACCAGCACGCTGCTCGCCTTGGCGAGGAGGGGCTCGGACACCGCCGGCAGGCTGGCCGGGTACCACACCACAACGGGGAGGTCCGACAGGGTGAACGGTTCGACGATCGAGTCGAGGTGACGGGCCGCGTCGCCCTTGACCCAGAGGGAGATCTCGTCGAACGTCAGCGGGTGGCCGTCGATCTCGGTCCCGTAGATCGTCACGCTGGCGTCGATCCCCGCCGACCCCTCGGCGGCATCGGGTTGGGGTTGCACGACCAGCAGCCGGGCCGGGTGGTGGGCGCCGAGGGCCCGCAGGACCTGGGTAGCCTGATACGCCTCGTCGTCGTTCACCGCGATCGCGACCAAGGTCATCACCCACGTGCGCGACGCCGTGCGGGCCACGCTGCGCCGCAACTGCGCCATGGTGTCGACCACGGCGCCCAACCCGACGTCGGTGCCGTTCCAGCGGTTGAGGGCTACGGCGTCCGCCACCGCCGCCCTTCCCGGGCCAGGAGTTGATCGGCTTGTTTGGGGCCCCATGTCCCAGAGGGATAGCGCGCCAAGGGCGTGTCCTTGGATGCCCAGGCGGTGAGGATTGGGTCGACGATGCACCACGACTGCAGCACCTCGTCGCTGCGAATAAACAGCGTGGGATCGCCGATCATGGCGTCGAGCAGCAACCGTTCGTAGGCGTCGGGTGGCTCCTCGAGGAAGGCGGCGCCATAGGAGAAGTCCATGAGGACGTCGCGCACCTCGAACGCCTGACCGGGGACCTTGGCGCCGAAGCGCAGGCTGATGCCCTCGTCGGGTTGGATACGCATGACCAGGGCATTGGGGTGCAGGTCACGGGACTCCTGGGCCCCGAAGGGCTGGTGGGGAACCCGTTGGAACTGCAACGCCACCTCGGTCACCCGTTTGGGGAGACGTTTGCCGGTGCGCACAAAGATGGGGACCCCGGCCCAGCGCCAGTTGTCCACCTCCAGCTTCATGGCGACATAGGTCTCGGTGCGGCTGTCGGGCGCCACGTCCTCTTCTTCTCGATAGCCGGGTACGGCCATGCCCTCCGACCACCCGGCCTCGTATTGGGCCCGGACCACCTCGGTCGGGACCTGCTCGACCGACATGATCTTCACGGCCCGCAGGGCCTTCACCTTCTCGTCGCGGATGCCCTGCGCGTCGATCGTGGCGGGCGGCTCCATGAGGGTGAGCGACAGGACCTGCATGACGTGGTTCTGCACGATGTCGCGGAGCGCCCCGGCGGTCTCGTAGAACCCGCCCCGGTGCTCGACGCCGAGCGCCTCGGCCACCGTGATCTGCACATGGTCCACGTAGCGCCGGTCCCAGATGGGCTCGAAGATGGCGTTGGCGAAGCGCAGGGCCAGGACGTTCTGCACCGTTTCCTTGCCCAGGTAGTGGTCGATCCGGTAGATCTGGCCTTCCTCGAAGTTGCGGTGCAGGGCCTCGTCGAGGTGCCGGGCGCTGGCCAAGTCCCGGCCGAAGGGCTTCTCGATGACGAGGCGGACGAACGCGTCAGGCCGCGACGGGCAGTTCAGGCCCGCGGCACCCAGGGCGTCGGCGACCGGCTCGAACACCGAGGGCACCGTCGCCAGGTAGAAGAGACGGTTGCCCGCCGTTCCCCGGTCGGCGTCGACCTCCTCCAGGACGGTCTTCAGGCGTTCCATGGTGTCGGCCCCGCCGTAGTCACCGGCCACGTAACGGAACCCCTTCACGAGTTCGGCCCAGGCCGGCCCACCGTCGGGGACCGCATCGATCAGCTTGGCCCGGAAATCGTCGTCGCTCATCCGGCTTCGCGCCACCCCCACGACCGCGAACGTCGAGGGCAGCAGGCGCCGGCGTGAGAGCGACGCCACGGCGGGCATCAGCTTGCGCGCCGTCAGGTCGCCCGAGGCACCGAAGACGACCAGCATCCCTGGCGGAGCGCGCCGGCCCTGCTCCAGCCCCGCCGCCAGCGGATTGGCCTCCATGGACTCGGTCAGCGTCATGTGAGCACGACCTGGCGGCGCCGTTGTTGCCACAAACCGATGAAATAGATGTACTCAGTGACCAAAACGATCGTTGTCACCGGCGCGATGCCCGGCCGGCTACAGCTGGGATGCTTTATCGGTGAGCGCCTGCTGCAGTTCGTCGAAGCTCTTGGAGAAACTGGACACCCCTTCGTCCTCGAGGAGTTGGGCCACCTCGCACATGTCGATTCCCACCTCGCCCAGCGCGTCGAGATGGGCCTTGGCCTCCTCGACGCCCTGGTCGATGGTGCGGGCGACGACGCCGTGGTCCATGAACGCCGTGACCGTGGGTTCGGGCATGGTGTCGACCGTGTGGGGACCGATCAGGTTCTCGACGTAGTACAAGTCGGGAAACGCCGGATTCTTGGTCGATGTCGAGGCCCACAACGGCCGTTGCCGGTGTGCACCCTGGGCCCGCAGCGTTGCCCAGCGATCGCCGGAAAACGCCTTTTCGAAATGCTGGTAGGCCATCTTGGCCTGGGCGATGGCGGCCTTACCGCGAAGCGCCATCCCCTTTTCCCCAAGCTTCTCGAGGCGGCGGTCGACCTCAGTGTCGACCCGGCTGACGAAGAACGAGGCCACGCTGTGGACCTGTGTGGGGTCACCGCCACCGCCGACCCAGGCCTCGAGGCCGCTCAGGTAGGCCTCGATGACGGCGTCATAGCGCTCCAGGCCGAAGATGAGGGTCACGTTGGTGTTGCGCCCCTCGCTGATCATTTGCTCGATGGCGGGAACGCCCTCGCCCGTCGCCGGGATCTTCACCATCAAGTTGGGCAGTCCGATGCGCTGGTGCAGGTTGCGGGCCGCGCTGATGGTGCCCTCGGTGTCACGGGCCAGGCTGGGAGCTACCTCGAGCGACACGTAGCCGTCGCCACCGCCGCTTTGGTCGTACAGCGGCCGGAGCACCCCGCACGCATTGGTGACGTCGTCGACCACCAGATCCCAGTAGGCGTCCTCGACGCTCTTGTGGTCGGTGAGCCGGCGGAAGTCGTCGTCGTAGTCGGCCGAGCCCTCGATGGCCTTCTGGAAGATGGTGGGGTTCGAGGTCACCCCTCGAATCCCGTCGGCGACCAGCTCTTCGAGCCGGCCGGTGCTCAGGTACGAGCGCTGGAGGTTGTCGATCCAGGGGCTCTGGCCCTGTTGGGCGAACAGCTGGTGCAGCCGGGTGGTGGCCATTGTCAGTCTTCGACCTCCTCTACTTCCTCCATGATGTCGGCGTCGATGTCGTCCTCGTCGTCGAAGTCCATGCCGCCGAAGGTGTCGAGCAGCTGGCGGGCCCGGCTGGCCACGTTGTCGGGGGTGAAGCCGAACTCGGCCAGCACCTGGGCGCCGGGGGCCGAGGCACCGAAGTGGTCGATCGCCACCCAGTCGTCGGCCCATTTTGACCACCCGAACGACGTCGCCGCCTCGACCGAGAGCACCGGCGTGTCGTAGCCCAGCACCTCGGCCTGGTAGTCCTCGCCCTGCAACTCGAACAGTTCCCACGAGGGCAGCGACACCACGCGGGTGTTGATGTCGTCGGCCTCGAGCAGCTTGGCCGCCTCCACGCAGACCGAGACCTCGCTTCCGGTGCCGATCAGGACCACATCGGGCTCGTCGCCGCCCGGCACCAAGACGTAGCCGCCCTTGGCCACGTCGGCGTAGCGCTCGGAGGTGCCCTCGAGCACGGGGAGGGCTTGGCGAGTGAGGATCAAGGCGGTGGGCCCGTCGCTGTCCACCGCGATGCGGTAGGCATGGGCCGTTTCGTTGGCGTCGGCGGGGCGGATGACGCGCAACTGGGGCATGGCCCGCAGCGACGCCAGGTGTTCGATGGGCTGGTGGGTGGGGCCGTCCTCGCCCAGGCCGACCGAGTCGTGGGTCCAGCTGTAGACGACCTTGGCCTCGCTGAGCGCCGCCAACCGCACGGCACCTCGCATGTAGTCGCTGAAGATGAAGAAGGTCCCCCCGATGGGCAGGACGCCCCCGTGGAGGGCCATGCCGTTCATCATTCCCCCCATGGCGTGCTCGCGAACGCCGAACGCAATTTGGCGCCCGCCGGGATGCTCGGGGCTCTGGATCTCGGCGTGGTCGAGCTTGGTGCCGGTGTTGCCCGTGAGGTCGGCGCCTCCGCTCATCAGGCCCGGGACCACGTCGAGGGTGGCGTTGACGCACGACTTGATGGCCTGGCGGGTGGCCAGCTTTTCGCCCGCCGGCCAGGTGGGCAGCTTGGCCGCCCAGCCGGTGAGGCCCCGGCCCGCCAGGGCCGCATCCCACGCGTCGCGGTCACCAGTCCAGCTCGCCAGGCGCTGCTCCCACGCCTGGCGGAGGGCCTGGCCGCGGGGGATGGTCTGGCGGTAGAACTCCAGCACCTCGTCGGGCACCCAGAACGACTGGTCGGCGGGCATGCCCAGGATCTCTTTGGTGGCGCGGATCTCGTCGGCTCCGAGGGGCTCGCCGTGGGCGGAAGGCGTGTCGGTCTTGTTGGGCGACGGCCAGCCGATGTGGCTGCGCAAGATCAGCAGCGACGGCTTGTCCTCGACCGCCATGGCCCCGCGGATCGCCCCTTCGAGGGTGTCGAGGTCGTTGGCTGTCTCGCCCAGGTTGTTGACATCCCACCCGTAGGCCTCGAAGCGCTTGCCCGCGTCGTCGGTCAACGAGAGCTCGGTGGGCCCGTCGATGGTGATGTGGTTGTCGTCGTAGACGTAGATCAGGCGGCCCAGGCCGAGGTGGCCGGCGAGCGATCCCGCCTCGTGGCTGATGCCCTCCATGAGATCGCCGTCACTGCAGAAGACGAAGGTGTGGTGGTCGACCAGGTCGGGGCTGAACGTGGCCCGGAGATAGCGCTCGGCCACGCCCATGCCGACGCCGTTGGAGAAGCCCGCTCCGAGTGGGCCGGTCGTGACCTCGATGCCCGGGGCATGGTGCACCTCGGGATGGCCCGCCGTCTTGCTGTGCAGCTGGCGGAAGTGCCTTCAGGTCGTCGAGCGTGAGGCCGTACCCGGTGAGGTACAGCATCGAGTAGAGCAGGATGGAGGCGTGCCCGCATGACAGGATGAAGCGGTCGCGGTCGGGCCAATCGGGCTCGGACGGGTCGTGGCGCATGATCCGGGTCCAGAGCACATGGGTCAACGGCGCCAGCGCCATGGCGGTGCCCGGATGGCCCGAGTTGGCCTTCTGCACCGCGTCCATGGCGAGGCCCCGGATAACGTTGATTCCCAGCTGCTCGATGTCGCGATCGCTCATGGAACAACCCTACCTAGGCTGGAACCGGGTGAGCATTGTCGGGCCCCGCTCGCAGAACGCCCCCGCCTCCCCGGACTCCCTCTGCCTCCCCGGCTACGTGGGCTCTGGTAGGGGGTCGAGGAGCGCCGGCTCTTCGAACAGGGCCATCGACGCCGTAAAGCCGTGGACGAAGTTGCGGCCGCCCACCGGTCCCAGTTCGCCCGCTGCGAAGAATCCGGCGACCGGCGGTTCGCCGAGCAGGTCGCCGACCACGCCGGCATCGTGGTCGGGTTTGGTGAACAGCCGGGTGCCACGGCCATTGCAGGTGAACAGCAACACGCCGTCGGCCCGGCGGTCGGCCAGGAGTTCGCGCAGTTCCTCGTCGGCCGCTTCGGCATCGCGTACGTGGAACTGAACGGTCGTGCCCACCTCGACGGCATCGCCGATGGCGATCGCTCCGTTGGCCCGGTCGGCCCCGACGACGTTGCGGATGAGAAAGTCGCCCCGGGCGAAGTCGATCTTGTGCTCGTCGATCACGATGCCCATGTGCAGGCCCTGGTTGATGAGCTCGATGTCGCGTTCGGACATCCCCTCCTTGGCCATCTGGAGGAGTCGTTGCAGCGCCGGTTGGCCGGCCAGCTCGTAGATGATGTTGCCCTCGGTGCGGGTCACCGCCAAGGGCCGGCCGATCGGTCGGCATCCCTGGGAGACCACGCTGGACACGGTGACCCCCGGGCCGATGAGCACCCCGACCGCACCGTCGGTGAACACGGTTTCGCCGAGGATCAGCCGGTTGCCCCCGGGGCCGTGGGCGGCCGAGGCCATGCCGCCGATGACGGGCAGGCGCGGGTGTTCGTTGGCCAGCCCCCGCAGGAGCAGGTCGACCGCGAAGCTGTACGGATCGGCGAGAAGGATCAGCGCCTGAGGCTCGAAGGGCAGATCGTCGGGCCATCCGACGATGACCGGTATGGGCCGACCCCTGCCCGTGTCGTCGCTCGTCGTCCTCGCCACGTTCGAACTCGGTCCACAGGCGCACCGGCACGATGGGCCCGGTGAGCCCGGCCCACAGGCTGACCGCTTCGGTTTGCTCGATCTCGCGCTGGTTGCCCACGACGGACTCGGCTGCGCAGCCGATGAGCAGCGTGGGCTCGAGCAAGCGGCACACCGCGTCGGCCGCCTCCTCCAACGCCCCGGCATGGGGACGGGTCACGAACAGCACCGCCAAATCGGGGTGGCGACCGACCTGCTCGATGACCTGGCCGATCACCTCGCCCGTGGCGTGCGCCGTGACCGGATGGGTCGACAGGCTCGAGGCGAAGCGCACGCGACGCTCGATCAGACGACCGGCAACAGGGTCAGGGGGACGGTGAGGACGGCTCCACCGGGCAGGAGCCGGCAGTTGGCTTCGATCGTGCCGTAGTCCTTGAAGGCCAGCTCGGCGCGCACCAGGCGGTAGGTGAACTTGCCCGGCTCGACGTTGAACGGCGAAACGTTGCGGGCCACCTCTTCACCGCCGGGGTCGGTGCCGTGGGTGAACACGACTTCGAGGATTCCCTGGCCCGGATCGGTGGGGCGGGATCGGACCAGGACGATGAGGTGGGGTTGCACGGTGACCGGCGGCGGGGTCGGCGCAGGGAGGGAGAACATGATCCCGGTGAGGTCGATCCGGGTGGACGGCCCAGGGACCGCACGCAGGTTGATGCTCTCAGCGAACACAGCAGAGACGATGTCCATCGGACTCGCCAGGCTACTCGTCGCCCTGGGACTGACGCGGGGGGCGGCCCTTCGGGCACCAGGCTGCCATCCAACCTACCTACCGATCAGTAGGTAAACCCGGTGACCTCAGCAGGGGGTCACCACGACGCCGGCACACTGGTACTCGAAGCTCACCGTGCTGAGGAAGGCGCCCGGTACTCCTGCGGTGCCCAGGTTCGGCTGGGTGTAGCCGGCGGGGAAGGCAAAGTTGGGCACGGGGGTAGCCGGGGGGGTGAAGGTCAAGGTGGCGGCCCCGGAGGTGGTGGTGATGGCGTGGCCCGCGAACTGTCCGACGACCGAGCCGCTCAGGTTCAAGGTGCCATCGGTGAAGGCGAACACCGGAAGGGTGGAACCTGAGCCGTTGATGGTCAAGGTGCCCCCGCCTGTGGTGATGACGTACAGCTGCCCGCCGACGGCGGTCGGGGGGACGTCAACGGTGAGCGAACCCTGGGCGATGATCACGGTGTTCTTGTTGGCCGCGGTCGAGCTGTACGTCCCGGGGGTGTAGTGGACGGCGCAGTTGGCGGCGATGTCGTAGAACGGTGCCGTCCACGTCGTCGCCGACCCGGGGCAGCTGGCGGTGGCGCTGCCGACGCCGAGCGTGGTGCCGATCGTGGCCGAGTTGTTGGTGAACGCCGGGAAGGGGCGCCGGAGGGGCTGGATGGTCGTGGCCGAACTCGGCGGCCCGCCCGTCACGGTGATACTCCCGGAATGGGTGTACGAACCGCCATAGGTGGCGGTGCCGTTGATGGTGACCGTGTCGAGGCTGAGGTTCGCTGTCGCCGCGACCGCGCCCTGGACCGTGGCGCCGGCGATGGTCACGTCAGTGCCGACCACTGCGCCCCCGATCTGAGACGCATTGAGCGTGAGGGGACCCCAACTGCTCACCGGGCCGCTGAGCTGCGCTGGGGTGCCGCCGGTGCCGATGTAGGCGCCGCCGTTGGCCGTGATGCTCGGGGTGGTGCCGCCGTTGCCGAAGACGCTGAGCAGCGCCGGGCTGGCACTCGTGCCCAGGGTGGTGTCGGTGTAGAGGACATTCGGGAAGTCGTAGCCGCCGACGCCCCCTGAGGTGGGTGCGCCGAGCGAGCGATTGATGTGGGCGACCATCGTCGTCTTGGCGACAGGACTGGTGGCGTTGGGCACATACCCGGTCGCGAGAATCACGGCGGGACCGTTGACCGTGCAGCTGACCGGCGCCTGGATGATGTAGGACTCGGTCGGCAGGTTCTGGTCGGGAAGTTGTGTTTCCGAGAACGCCGCCCCCGGGCAGGTCCCGTCGGACAGCTTGGACAACGCCGCCTCGATCCCGGCCTCGGCCGCGTTGACAGCTGCGCTCTGATTGCGGTTGAGCCCGCTGCGCTGCGAGGTGTGCGCCGCCAGTTGGAGCGCTCCGGTGACGACGACAACGGAGATCAGGAGGACGAGGAACGACGTCATCAAGGCGAAGCCATCTTCGTCGTGGCGGGCGATGCGCCGGGCACCGCGGGTGGAGCTCATCAGCACACCGCCGAGGTCGAGGAGGAGTTGGCCGGAATGGCCCGGCCCGTGAACGTCGAGGTGTAGTTGGCCGGGGCGGCGGCATTGGCGGTCCTGGTATCGACGTTCACCCACAAGTTGACGTCCAGGCTGCGTGCTTGTCCGGCGATGGTGAACACCGGTGGGGGCGACGGCGCTGGTGCGACCGCGACCTGGGTGCTGTTGACGATGCCGGTCATGACATTGCTCCAGTTCGACGGGTAGGTCGCGGCCCCGGGGGCCTTGGTGCGTCGCTGCATGGTGCCGAGCTGCGGCTGGCCCGCGGCCGGGTACGCCACCTGGTACTCCACGCAGACCGGATTTCCGTTGCCGCCGGCCCCGTAGGTCATCAGGTGGATGATTCCGGTCCCGTTGGCCAGCGTGGCGTCGTTGTAGAGGATGGCGCTCGACACCACGTCGTGCTGCACCTGGCGCAGCGCCAGCTGGGCGTTGTCGGTGGCGTCGGAACGAACCTGGGTGTTGGTCAAGGTGTTGAGGCTGCCGCTCACCATCGGAAGCACGATGGCCAGCACGATCAGCATCAAGGTCGTGGTGATGAGGATCTCGACCAGCGTGAAGCCCTGCTCGGATCGCTGGTCGGTCGCTGCTCGGATCGTTGCTCGGACAGTGGCTGGCGGGTCATGAGTAGCTCGCTGACGTGGTAATCGTGCCCAAGTTGACCGAGATGTTGAGATCCGTGAGCGTCACGAGCCCGAGAAGCAGGGAAACCACCAGGTGGACGTTGACCGTGACGGGGGAGGGGACCGTTGCCGTGTTCCCCGTGGTCGACGGCGTGGCGCCGATGGTGACCGAACCGGTCGCCTGTATGTTCACCAGCCCGGTATTGAGGTTGATGGACGGGATGGTGATCGTGGCGGGTGTGGCGCCCGCCAGCGGGATGTTGAGCAGCCCGGCGATCACGAGCTGACCGGCGTTGGTCGGTGCCGGCGTCCCGGCGCAGCCACCGGGATTGGCAGGTCCCGCGGCACACGACGTCGCCGCGGCCTTGAATCCGGTGAGCTTCACCGTGGGATTGCCGAGGATCGTGAGGACGTCGAGTTCGGTGAGTGCCTTTTGGGCCGATGCCGTGACCGTCTGGGCGAACGGGGTGGTCGCGGTGCCGTTCTGTTGCACCGTGGCCGTGTCCGGCCCGGGCGGCGAGTTGCCGGTCGGCGTCGCCGAGACCAGGCCGATGTTGACGGCCCCGAGGAGGGAGAGGTCGGCCGAGATGACCCCGGACTGCGTCGCGACGGAGCGTCCGTAGCCGAGTTGCGGCGTGTTCGGCATGTTGCCGCCGCCGGTCGGAATGGTGATCCTTCCGTCGGCCGATGTGGCCGCGATGGCCTCGGTCTTGTTGGAGGAACCGGCCGCGAAGTTGCCGACCAGCGATCCGACGCTCAGGCCCTGACTACCGGGGAGGCTCAGCACCGTCGGGTTAGAGGTCTGGGTTCCCACTGGGCTCACGGCGGGGACGGCGCCGGCCAGGGACTGGGCGCTGGCGCTGGCCGCACCCGTGCTCACGAGCGCCAAGGAGGCGGCCGAGATGGTGTCCGCCGCCACCGACGCCGAAACCGGGCTGGGGGCCGCGCCGGCACCGACGTCGGTCGTGCCCGGAATGCTCGTTCCTCCCAGGCCCGCGTTCACCGAAGGGAAGTTCATGGCCAGGTTGGCCAGGCTGCGATTGAGGAGGGTGCCCGAGACCAGGATCCCACCCGGGGTGCCTTGCGCAGTGGCGGCGAAGGTGTGGATTCCGGGGCCGGCGTCGCTGAACTTGCCGTTGTAGATCTTGCTTTCCACCTGGAGGTTGGGTTGCACTCCGCCCTTCTGCGGATTGCTCCACTTGACCTGCACGGTGGCGATCAAGGTCTGTTTCGTGGTGTCCAGCGGGTCGTAGCTGATGTAGCTGGCAATCGTGTAGACGGTGTTGCCGGGCAGCGCCGTACGAGTCGCGATGTGGGGCACCAACGGGCCCGCGGGCGGGGACGCACCGAAGTTGGCCACCGGCACCTCGCGGCTGTTGAAGGAGCAGGTGATCCCGGCGGCGGCGCAGCCGGCCGGGACGACCTGGGTATCGGATGCCAGGTCGCTGGTACTCATGAAGAGCAGGTTGGCGGGCAGGGCCCTCATCTGTTCCAGCGACTGATCGGCCAAAGCCGTGGCTTCGCTTCGTTGGCGGCTGAAGCCGACAGCAGAGAAGCTGCTCAGCATGGTGAGGGCCATCACGAGTAGGGCGGTAAAAATGACGCCCATCGCGACCAAGACCTCGATGAGGGTGAAGCCCTCTTCAGGCTGATTCCGCGACGGCCACGACAGACGGGTCACTCTCCGATAAGGGGCCACGGTGGAACATCGCCACCAAAACGTCCCGGCTTGAGGCGAATCTCGCAGTTTCGTAACGGTTCGGCCAGTACCCTATGGCGCATGGCGACACCTACGGCTGCCGCCCCGACTTCCGGCTCGACCCGAGATGCCATCTTGGTTTCCGCCCTCCGCCTGTTCGCGGAGCACGGCTACGACGGAACGTCGCTCAACGATATCGCCGAAGAGGTCGGCATCCGCCGGCCCAGCCTGCTGTACCACTTCCAGTCCAAGGAATCGCTGTACCGCGAGGTGTTCGAGACCGCCCTGTCGGACTGGTCGCGCCGCATCGGCAAATCGGCCACGTCACCTCGCGATGGCTGGGCCCAGGTGGACCGGGTGCTGGACGACAGCTTCGACTTCTTCCGGCAGAATCCCGATTTCGTGCGACTCTTCCGCCGCGAGGCGCTCGAAGGTGGAAGCCGCCTGGCCACCGAACTGGCGACCGTCCTGCGCCCCGAACTCGATCGAGCGGCCGGCTTCCTTCGGAGGGAGATGGCGGCTGGAAGGTTCCGCCGCCACGATCCGGCCCAGCTGCTGCTGACCGGCTACGGCACCTTGTTGACCTACTTCAGCGACGTCCCGTTCCTCGAGATCCTCCTGGAGCGAGATCCCCTCTCGTCGGAGGCCTTGGACGAGCGCCTCGAGCACGTGCGGGGGTTCTTTCGCGCCGCACTCGAACCCGCCGGCTGAACCGGGACATCCCCCGCCACTCAGTACGCTGCGTCGGCGTGCCGGTGAGGCGACACTCGGGCCGCCTCGTGGCGCCGGCGCCGGCGCTGGCGCTGGCGCTGGCCGCCGGGCTGGTCGCAGCCCTGCTCCCCGCGGCCCTGCCCCCGGCGGCCCTGCTCCCGGTGGCGCTCGCGGGCGCAACCGCGCAGGCGGCACCGCTCGCGTCCAGCGCCGTGGCGCCGTCTCAGGCGGTACCCCAAGTGGTGCCCCAGGGGGTGTCGACGCCCGTACTGTCGCTGCGCCGGGTACCGGAGTTGCTCGCCTTGGCGGTGGCAACGGCCAAGCTCGACACCGCCCTCGACGCCGCCTTGTCCGATTCTCGTTTCGGCCCGACCGCGGCCAGCTCGTGCCTGATCGTCCAGGCGGGGTCGGTGCCCATCTACAGCCACGACCCGACCAAGGCGCTGTTGCCCGCGTCGAACCTCAAGCTGCTCACGGCCACCGCGGCCCTCGACAAGCTCCCCGCAACCCAGCGCTTCACGACCACCGTCAAGGGCGACAAGGCGCCCGCCGGGGGAGTCGTGAACGGGAATCTCTACCTCGTCGGGGGCGGTGATCCGCTGCTGCGGACTCCCGAGTACGTCGCCACCTTCCACTTTCCGGCGCAGATCTACGACAACCTCAACACCCTCGCCGACCAGGTCCGGGCCGCGGGCGTGACCAAGGTCACGGGTTCGATCGTGGGCGACGAGTCGCGCTACGACACCCAGCGCAACGTCGCCACCTGGCCGAGCCGTTACACCGTGAGCGGCGAGGTCGGACCGCTCAGCGCATTGTCGGTCAACGACGGATTTGCCGGTAGCAGTCCCGGCGTGCCCGCCCCCCAGCCTGCCCAGCAGGCGGCGGCGACCTTTGCCGCCCTCTTGGCGGCGCGGGGGATCTCCGTCGGCGGCCCCGCCGTGAAGGGCACGGCGCCGGCGGCGGCGCCCAAGATCACCGACTTCTCCTCCGCGCCCCTCCCCGATGTCGTCGACGAGGTGCTCCGGCGCAGCGACAACAACGGCGCCGAGTTGATCACCAAGGAGCTGGGTCGCCAGGCGTCGCCCGCGACGCCGACCACCGCGGCGGGGGTGGCGGCCGTCCAGTCCGCCCTGGAGGCGGATCATTTGCCGACCGCGGGCCTGCACATGGTCGATGGTTCCGGTCTTGACCGCGGCGACCGGGCCACGTGCCAGCTGATCCTCGCGGCGCTCGTCCGAGGTGGACCCGACGGTCTCATCGGCCGGGGTCTGGCCGTCGCCGGGAAGACCGGGACCCTGGTCCGTCGCATGGTCGGAACCCCGGCGGCGGGGCGACTCAGGGCCAAGACGGGCAGCCTTGACGGCGTTGCGGCACTGAGCGGCTTCGTGACCCCCGCAGCCGGGTCCGTTGCCGCCACCGGCGCGCCCGGCGCGACCGGCGTGGCCTTTTCCCTCATCTCCAACGCCACGCTGAGTCTGAGCGCCGGTGACGCCCTCGGCGACCGGGTCGGCGTGGCCTTGGCCCAGTTCCCGCAGGCCCCGCCGATCGCCGACCTGTCCCCGCTGCCCGCCCGTTGAGGCGCCCATGAGCCGCCGCATGCCGATGTTCCCGTTGGGCACCGTCTTGGTGCCTCACGGAATCCTCCCGTTGCACGTGTTCGAGCCCCGGTACCGGGTGCTCATGTTCGATTGCCTGCGGGGCGAGCCGGAGTTCGGCGTGGTCCTGATCGAGCGGGGTTCGGAGGTCGGTGGCGACGACCAGCGTTTTGCCGTGGCGACCGTGGCCCGCATCGTCGGGGCGACGGAGTTGGCCGACGGGAGATGGGTTGCGTTGGCCCTTGGTGGCCGCCGGATCGACGTGCGGGAGTGGGTGCCCGACGACCCGTACCCGGTCGCCCTGGTGGACGAGCGGGCCGAGCTGCCGTGGCCTGCGGGCGACTCGGATGCCGCCGACGTCTTGGCGGCGGCTGAGCGAGCGGTGCAGCGATTGCTGGCGCTGGCTGCCGAGCTGGGCGAGGAGGTGCCCCCGGCGGACGTCGGTTTGTCCGACGACCCGGTGGTCGCGGCCTGGCAACTGCTCGCCGTCGCCCCCATCGCCAGCCTGGACAAGCAACGTCTGCTCGGCACCGACGACCACATCGAACGCCTCCGCGCCCTCGAGCAGTTGGCCGAGGAACATGCGGAAGTACTCGCCTATCGTCTCAAACGGGAATAATGGTGTCCCAATAGCCCCGATACGCCCGAGATGAGGTTGCCTTGGCAGTACCTCGAGACACCAAGAAGTCGGGCAAGGACGAGAGTCTGCCGGCTGAGTTCAAAGAGCTCGTCAACCTGATCGTCACCTATGCCAAGCAGCAGACGATCGATCCGCTCAAGCTGCTGCTGCGGTGGGTCGCGTTTGGTGTGGCCGGGGCGCTGATGATCAGCCTCGGGTTCCTGTTGGCCGGCGTCGGGCTGCTGCGAGCCCTCCAGAGCGAGACCGGCCACCACCTGACCGGCAACTGGTCGTGGGTGCCCTACCTGATCGTGGTGGTTTTCCTCGGCGCAGTGATCGGGCTCATGGTGCGCCGCATCTCCCATGGGCCAGGGAGCAAGGAGCGCTGATGGCGAAGAAATCCGATCCGCCGGTGACCAAGGCCGACATCGAGGCCAAGCTGCGCGAGATCAAAGGTGATGCCGACGAGGCGGTCGAGGGCGTCAAGCCGATCGTCGAGATCGCAGCCATCGGTGGGGTGATCCTGCTGATCCTCTTGGCCTACTTCCTTGGTCGAAGGAAGGGGAAAAAGAAGACCACGGTGGTCGAAATCCGTCGCGTATGAGTTGGCTCATCCGGCTGGCCATGCGCCGTGGGTGGCGCCAAGGGGTCGTCAACGGCAATAAGGCGTGGTTGTATGCCGGCGGGGCGGCGTTGGTGCTGCGGATGGCGCAGCGCGCCTTCGCCAAGGAGGAGTCGGTGGTGTACCGCGAGGTGCTCCGGGCGGGAGAACGCATCGTGATCACCCACGAGCCTCCAGCCTGAGCTGGGCTGGGCTGGGGTGTTCGTACGGCAAACGGCACGTTCCCGCCGGTCCGGGACGAGTCAGCGATCGGGCAACCTTCGCGCATTCAGGCAACTTCCGCGCGTTTTCGGGACATAGACCCACAAACGCGCCAAGGTTGCCTGAGGGCGCGGAGGTTGCGTGGAGTCACACGGTTCGACCTCGGTCTGAGGGTGATCCATCGGCGACAATGGAGCGGTGAAAGTCCTTCTCCGCAATCCGAGGCGCGAAGTGGAAGTGGCTGCCCCGGTGCGGGTCCATGCGCTGCTCGAACGACTCGGCATCAACCGCGAGTCGGTCCTGGTCATCGTGGGTGACACCCTCGTCACCGGCGACGCCTTGTTGTCCGACGACGGCACCGCCATCGAGATCCGCCCCGTGATCTCGGGCGGCTGCGGACCAAGCGCCGGGGCCGGGTTGAGCGGCGGGGCTGGGCGGGGGCGGCGGGGCGCGCGGTCGGGCTGGGCGGCGGCGCGGCGTGAAGTGCCGGGTGTGCCGCGAGCCGGCGGTCATCGAGGTCCGTCGTCACAATGCCGGGTTCTGCCAGCCGTGCTTCCTCAAACACTGCCGGGATCAGGTGTCGCGGGCCATCGACGACTTCGACATGATGGGCCCGACGGATCGGGTCCTGGTGGCGGTCTCGGGCGGAAAGGACTCGCTGGCCCTGTGGGACATCCTCCTCGCCCTCGGGTACCAGGTCGACGGGCTGTATCTGGGACTCGGAATCGGGGAGTACAGCGGATCATCGGGAACCTTCACTCGGGACTTCGCGGCCCGCCGGGGCCTGAAGTTGATCGAAGTGGACATCCCATCGGAGTTTGGGTTCGACATCCCTACGGGGGCCCGGGCGGCCAAGCGTGCGCCGTGCTCGGCGTGTGGTCTGTCCAAGCGCCACCTGTTCAACCAGGCCGCGGTGGACCACGGCTACGACGTGGTCGCGACCGGGCACAACCTCGACGACGAAGCGGCGGTGCTGTTCGGCAACGTGTTGCGGTGGGAGACGGCGTACTTGGGGCGCCAGGCTCCGGTGCTGCCAGGGACCAATGGCTTTGTCCGCAAGGTCAAGCCGCTGATCCGCATGGGGGAACGTGAGATGGCGGCGTACTGCGTGCTGTCGGGAATCGACTACATCGTCGAGGAATGCCCAATGGCCGTGGGCAACAAGCACCTCGGCTACAAGGACGCCCTGAACCAGATCGAGGTGCAATCGCCGGGAACGAAGGCGGCGTTCTACTTCAGCTTCCTCGATCGGGTCTCGCCATTGTTCACCGGGATCGCCGAGGAGGAACGTGAGGGGCTGCAGCCCTGCGCCGGTTGCGGCTCTCCCACCACGGGGGAGTGGTGCGCATTCTGCAAGCTGGTCGCCAAGGCGGCGCCCGTGCCATCGGGTGCGGCGGGCGGGGCGGGTGCGGCGGGTGCGGCGGCCGTGGCGGATGCGGGCTGGCGGGTGCAGCTGGCGGGGCGTTGGTCGGTACGGATGTGCTGGCAAGGTCAGTGGATGGACCGGCGGACGCGGCGTGAGCGAGCCGGTCGGGGAGGACGAGTCACCAGCCAGCGAGAGTCCGGCAGCTGACGACCGGCGGCCTTTCGTCGTCGGCGACCGGGTCATGCTGCTCGACAGCAAGGATCGCCGGTACCTGCAGACGCTCTCGGTAGGCGGTGAGTTCCACGCCCACGCCGGACCGGTGAGCCACGACGACTTGATCGGCCGGCCCGAGGGCGTGGTCGTGCGCTCCAGCCGGGGCGGCAGCTACACCGCAGTTCGCCCAACCTTGGCCGAGGTCATCCTCAAGATGCCCCGCGGGGCGCAGGTGATCTATCCGAAGGACCTCGGCCCGATCCTGATGCTGGCCGACATCTTCCCAGGGGCTCGGGTGTTGGAGGCGGGGGTGGGGAGCGGGGCACTGTCGATGACGCTTCTGCGGGCGGGAGCGGACGTGGTCGGCTACGAGTTGCGCGAGGACTTCGCCAACCGGGCCCGGGCCAATGTGGTGAGCTTTCTCGGTCCCGAGGTGCTCAGCCGGTACCGGGTCGAACTCCGCGACGTCTACGACGGGATCGACGAGCAGAACCTGGACCGCATGATCCTCGACCTCCCGGAGCCGTGGCGGGTGGTCAAACACGCCGAGACCGCGTTGCGGCCGGGCGGCATTCTCGTGGCCTACCTGCCCACGATCGGCCAGGTGGCCCAGCTGCGCGAGGCGATGGACGACAGCGGACTGGGGATGGCGGAGACGGTCGAGGTTCTCCAGCGGAGTTGGCACATCGATGGGCCATCGGTGCGGCCAGACCATCGGATGGTGGCGCATACCGGCTTCCTGACCGCGGCCCGGTTGCTGGCTGGCAAGAGCGGCGGCCGGCCCAGCGCGCCCTACGCCCAGGCGAAATGGGATCAGCGGCGCCGGGGATCATGGCCCGACCGGTCGGGATACGAGCCGTCGGAGTCTGGACCTGAGCGTGAGGACGGGTCTGGGCGTGAGTCTGGGCCTGAGCGCGAGTCGGCGACAGGGCGTGAGTTGGCGACGGGGCTTGAGGACGGTGCGATGGGCGGCGGAGCCGGGATGTGAACGTCCTCGACCTCGTCATATTCGTCGTAGCGGTCGCCGCGGGCGTCGGCGGGTACCGATTGGGCTTCCTCGCCCGGGCGGTGTCGTGGATCGGCCTCGGGGTCGGCATCTACGCCGCCGCCCGCTTCCTTCCCCAGATCATCCGCTGGATCAGCCCCGGGAAGCCCTCGGAACGGCTGCTCATCGCCTTCATGGTTCTCATCGGGGGGGCCCTGGCCGGCCAGGCATTGGGTCTTGTTGCGGGCGCCCGGCTCCACCGGGCATTGCCGATCGGCCCCATCCGCTACCTCGACCGCGGCGTCGGTGCCGGCATCGGCGCCCTCGGCGTGCTGGTCGCCCTGTGGCTACTGCTTCCTTCGATCGCGACCGTTCCGGGTTGGCCAGCCCGTGCCGCCCGGTCCTCGTCGATCAGCGTGTGGGTCGACGCCCACTTTCCCCGAGCTCCCGATGCGCTGCAGGTTTTGCGACGCCTGGTCGGCCCCGACGCCTTTCCGCAGGTCTTCGACTCCCTCCACAGCGGCGAGACGCTTGCTTCGCCACCCGCGTCGGCCGGGATGAGCGCGGCCGCCGACGCTTTGGTCCAGCACTCCACTGTCAAGGTGGAAGGGCAGGCGTGCAACCGGATCCAAGACGGCAGCGGCTTCGCCGTCGCCACCGATCTCATCGCGACCAACGCGCACGTGGTCGCCGGCGAGGGACGTGGACGCACCAAGGTTCAACTGCTGAACGGCTCCAAGCTGGCCGCGACCGTGGTTCTGTTCGACTCCAACCGCGACCTGGCCCTGCTTCGGGTTCCGGGGTTGGGTCAGGTGCCCCTGGCGCGGGCGGAGGGCAGGGTCGGTGAGACCGGCGCCGTGTACGGCCATCCCAACGGCCAGGATGCGCTGTTCGTGGCGCCGGCCGAGATCGCCCAGAACGTGACGGCGGTGGGACGGGACCTGTACGACAGCCATCAGACCAGCCGGAACGTCTACATACTCTCGAGCGTGCTCCATCCGGGTGATTCGGGGGCGCCGTTGGTCAATCAGGCGGGAGCGGTTCTCGGTGTCGCGTTCGCCATCGCTCCGGACCGGCCCACCACCGCCTACGCCTTAGCGAGCAGCGAACTGGACGCCGTCCTACGCCAACCGCTCGGCGGCGCCGTGGGTACGGGTCCGTGCCTGAGCTGACCGTCCCCCTTGATCAGCCCGACTTCGCGTTGTCAAGGGAGTTAGGGGTTTCGGAACGAAAAAGGTTCAATTGGATGTATCGCCCCGGCCGCACCGGCGTCACTTCAACATGTCGAACACTTGGCGAGCCGTGGTACCGCCCCGGAGGGCGATGCGACTGGCCCCTCCAACTACGCTTCGGCTGATGAGGGCGGCCGCCGACCATCCCGCTGGCGGGTCGGCGCGCCCGGACTTCACAGAGCTTGTCAAGCTGGCCCGAGACGGCGATCTCGAGGCCAAAGAAGCGCTCGTCGAAGCGCTTCAGCGATTGGTTTGGCACACCATCGGGGACTTCGGGCTCTCCAGGGACGACCGCCAGGACGTCTTCGCGGGGACGTTCTGCCGCTTGTTCGAGCGCTTGCATACCATTCGCGAGCCAGAACGTCTCCCCGGTTGGATTGCGACCACCGCCCGCAACGAGGCGCACACCTTGCTGCGGGCTCGTGGCCGGGTGGTCGTCTCCGACGAGCCCCTCGAGCGCGAGGACAGCGAGCCATCGACCGACGATCGGTTGGTCGAGCGCGAGGTTCGCGTCGCTTTGCATGCGGCATTTCGGGCGCTACCCCGAAACTGCCGAGAACTGCTCCGCCTCCTGACCGCGGTACCCCGGCTCTCCTATGAGGAGATCAGCGAACTCCTCGCCATGCCGCACGGCAGCATCGGCCCCACGCGCCAACGCTGCCTCGACCGACTTCGGAGTGCGCCGGAGTTTCGCCCTTTTATTGAAGGAGGACAGCCTTGACCCACTTCGACCTTTCCGACGACGACGCCCTGCTGACGCTCCTCTCGGAATCCCTCGAGCAGGCAGATCCGGTTCCCGCTGATGCGGTGCTCGCGGCCAAGGCAGTCGCCCAGCTGGGTGACGTCGACGCCGAGCTGGCCGAACTTGTGGCCGACAGCCTCGTCGACGATGCAGCCCTGCTGTTCCGCCACGACGTGACCATGGAGCCCCTGGGCGAGCTTTCGGACCGTCTCGTGACGTTCGCCACACCTCAGGTCAACGTGGACCTCGACCTCCAGGCCGACGGACGAACGGTGGTCGGAGCCATCACCCCTCCCATGTCCGTCGACGTGGACCTCGAGACGCCCGGCCAGGTGGTCACGGCCAAAGCCGACCAACTGGGTCGGTTCCATCTGACCACCGGCCCAGGTCGCTGCCGGTTACGCATCCACGCCCACGAGGGGGCGGTCGTCACCCCGTGGATCACGAGGTAGCACCGGCGTCATCGCAGCCGATGCAGATGAACGCGGCCGCGACCGCCGGGTCCTGACCGGCTCGGGCGCCCGCCAAGGCCTCCGCAGCCGTTGCACCCGCTTGGATTCGGCGGTGCAACGCAACCATGAACGGCGCCGTCGACCCGTCGGGAACGGGCATGACCGGAGCCACGACGGCGCGCACGCCGAGCCCGATGAGGGCGGCTGCGGTGCCCAGCAGTTCGTCACCCACCCGGACGGCGCTCACGGCGGCGTCGCAGGAGGCCAGCACGACGGTGCGAGGGGCGCAGCACAGGCGCTCGAGGTCGTAGACCGTGACCGGTCCATCGGCGAGCAGGATCGATGAGAACAGCGGGCTGTCCGCCCGGAAACGGCCGTGGGCCGCCAGATGGGCGACGTCCGCGCTTTCGAGGGCGGCCATCACCGCCGATGCCGAGGCGTTGGTGCCCTGGAGCGTCTGCGCGTCGGGATAGATCGTCCCGATCTGGCGCACCTCCTCGTCGGCGCCGGGCAAATGCGGTCCCGCAACGAGTGCCACGGGAGGCCCGCTGATTGGCACGGATATGCGGTGGCGATCTCCCAGCCACAACGCGGCGCTCGGCGCGATGGTGGTTGGTCGCCCCGCCAGGCTCGGAAGCGCCGACCACGGCAAGGCATGGAGCACCCCGGTGGGCACCACGACGAGCGGGACGCCTGCCGGAATGCCGAGCGGGGCGAGAAGCATCGTGTCGAGGCGGGCCGCGGTCGCCCGCAGCGCATCCTCGGCGGGAGCGCGGAACGGTGACGACCACAGGCGGCGGATCGCGAACAGCAGGTACCGTTTCTCGTCCTCGACCGGAGCGGGCCCCAGGTGGTGGAGACCGACACCCTTGCGGTTGACCGTGACTGCGTGCAACTGGCCCTCGAACGACACGTACTCCACCAGCCAACGCTCGCCCAGCGCCACGCGAACGGCGGCCACGTCGACTCGCCCGGTCGCGGCGGCGTCGTCCCTGGCCTGGCGCGTGTGACTTCGAACCGACCGTTCGAGTTCGGCGATCCGAGCCCGGAGGGCGGTCGCGGCCCCAGGCGAGCTCGACCCCGGGCCCGAGCTCGACCCGGGCCCGAGCTCGACCCCGGGCCCGGCGTGGCACTCAAGGAGGTGGACCGCAACTCGGCCTGGGCCTGGCGCAACTCGCTCAGCGCGGCGGCGAGCCGCTCGTCCTCGGGTGGTCGCACCGCCGGCCGTTGCAGGGCGCCGGCCCGCCACCGTTCGGCCCATCGGAGGACATCGACCGCCTTCCCTTCCTCGAGGGCGAGGCGCATCCCGAGCCGGGCGAGATCCGACCCGTAACTGGCGGCATGCGCCCGCAACTCGGTGGCGCCGAGCGACGCCCGGTATTCGTCGACGACGGCCATCCCCCGATGCAGCGCTCGGCGCGCCGCCGCACGATCACCGTCGGCCAGTCGCAGAAGTGCGGCCCCGTGCCAGGCCTGGGCCCGAAGATCGGCGGTGCCCTGCGTCCGGGCCGCCACGGCCCGTGTGAGTTCAGTGCGAGCGATGGCGGGATGCCCGAGGGCCAGCGCCAGGCGACCGGCGAAGGTACGCACGTGAACGGCTTCGACCGGCCAACCCTGGGCATCGAGTTCACCCGCGATCCGCCGGGCGCGCTGCAGCAGTCGGCTCGAAGGTGCCGCCAGTTCCTGGCTCTCCAGGACCTCCGCCTGAATCGCCACGTACCTCGCCAGTGCGGCCCACGGTAAACGGGCCGCCTTGGTAAACCCCTTGGCGGCCCTGGTCGCCTCTTCGGCTGCCTCGTGGTAGTCGCCCCCGGTCAGCAGCGCCCGGGCCAGGAGGAGCCGGCCCTCCATGAGGTGTGCCTGATCACCCACCACGACCAGCGCCTCGATCGCCCGGGTGGCAGCCGACTGGGCCTCGGCGACCAACCCCGCCAGCAGCAGGACCTCGCAACGGTCGGCTTCGAGCACCGCGACCAGCCGCGGTGGATTGCCGAGCGCGGTGTAGGCGGTTTCGGCTCGATCGAACGCTGCGAGAGCGTCGGGAAGCTCACCCAGTCGGCCGAGGGCAAATCCGAGGTTGTGGGTGGCCATCGCGACGAGGACGGGCAGATCCCGCTCGCGGGCGATGTGCTCGGCCCGCGACAGGTGCTCGAGGCCGGCCGCTCGGTGGCCCTGATAGGCGTGGAGGATTCCTTCGTTGAGGTGCACGACTGCCTGCGACGGTTCGTCGCCGACTTCCCGCAGCCAGTGCAGGGCTCGCTGGTAGACGGTGAGCGCCTCGCTCAGCCGCCCCGTCCGTTGCAGTACCACGCCGTGGCGCATGGAGACGACGCCCCGGCTTGCCGGTGACCAGAGGAGCTGGGCCCGGGCGATCTCGCGTTCGGCGCCGGTGGCATCACCGAGGGCAACGAGGGAGACCGCCAACCCGGAGCGTGCGACCGCCTCCCAGTCGGTGAGGCCAAGCTCGGCGGTGATGGCGATGGAATGCTGGAACGTCGACACGGCATCGACTTCATTGCCGAGCTCGTGTTGGGCCAGGGCGACGACGTGCAGCGCCGGGCCGGCGACTTCGGGATCGTCGGTGAACGTGAGGATGGCGCGCGCCCCGTCGAGGCTGACCAATGGATCCCGGTGTCGCTGCTCTGCGAGCTCCCGAAGCTTCGTGAGAGCATCTGCGAGCGACACGCTGGGCGGATCGTACACATTCGTATGTATCCCGGCGACGCTGCGGAACTCGATTATCCGACAAGGGGAGTGCAATGAGCGACACGGTCGACCAGACGCCTGAGGGTGCCGGCACGTCCCCATCGGGGGGATACGAACACGCCGGCGGCGCCGGTGGGGGCGACGGTGGCGGGGACGGCGGGGGCGGTCGCGGGAAATGGAGGGGGCGGCGGGGATGGAAGTGGCGGCGACTCGTCTGGTGGGGCGGCAGAGCCGTCGCGGCCGTCGGGTCCATGGACCCACCGGGTGACGTTCGCAGAAACGACTGACGGCCTGCCCTTCGCCTACCGGCCCCGCGAGGTCCTCACGACCCGAGGGGCCGATGCCTTGACGATCGCTCAGTCGCTCTTCCCCGATGCCCAGCTCGAGGAAGCGACGATCGGTCCGTTCTCGCGCTTGACCAACATCGACGACCCCGTTCTTCTAGTTGAGGAACTGCGGCTCCACGGCATCATTGCCCAGCCGAACCATGTGTATTTCTCCCACTCGGGAGTGTCAGGCAACCCGGTGTATGGGAGTCCGGTGTACGGCAGCCCGGTGTATGGCAGCCCGGTGTACGGCAGCCCGGTGTATGGGAGCCCGGTGTATGGGAGCCCGGTGTATGGGAGCCCGGTGTATGGGAGCCCGGTGTATGGGAGCCCGGTGTATGGCAGCCCGGTGTACGGGAGCCCGGTGGCGGGCACGAGCCACACCGAACCGACTCACAGCAGCGCACTGCCCCCGCCCCGGCACACCCAGACCACGGCACTCGGTGCTCGGATCCACCGCGATCTCGTCGCCGGCAGCCCGAAGGTGATCGTCCTCGACACAGGCCTGGCGGCCGAGGGGTTCCGGCCGGGAATGCTTGGCAGCGGCATCACACCTGCGGACCCGGCTGACATCGACTTCCCCGACGAGGACGACGACGAGTACCTGGACCCGACTGCGGGTCATGGGACCTTCATCGCCGGAGTGATCGCCCAGATCGCTCCTGGTTGCGAGATCACCGTTCACCGGGTGCTCAGCACCTTTGGCGACGGAGACGAGTGGGAGATCTCACGGCGGATCCGCCACCTGGTGATCCCCGAACCAGATCGGACCGTTCTCAGCCTGTCCTTCGGCGGCTATGTGCTCGACGAGCCCTACCTCATGGCGTGGACCATCCGACGGATCCAGCACTCGGGAGTCCACGTCGTCGCCTCAGCGGGCAACGACGCCACCTCCCGCCCGGCCTTCCCCGCTGCCCTCCCCGGCGTCGTGGCGGTGGGTGCCCTGGGCCCCCACGGCCCCGCCTGGTTCACCAACTATGGGGAGTGGGTGGACGCCTGCGCCCCGGGGTCGGACCTGCTCAGCTCGTTCTTCGTCTTCGATGGGCCCGCCGAGGTTGGGCAGTACGGCGACGACCCCGACGACTTCGACGGCTGGGCGCAGTGGAGCGGGACGTCGTTCGCGGCGCCGGTCGTGGTCGGCAACCTGGTGCGCCTCATGATGGCCGAGGGGATCTCGACCCACGGTGCCATCCGGCGCGTCATCGACAATCCAGCGCTGTTCCGCATCCCCGGTCTCGGGACGGTCGTCGACGCTCTCTAAAAGCAGCGCCATCGAGCGGCACTGTGATGATCACCCAGGACACGCCCAGTGACGCTCCCAAGCGGCACGCCCCAAGGGCTGACGCGCCCAAAGGGGCCACCAGGGCGACCTGCCTATGCCGCGACCGGACGGAACCGAAACCCCGAAGCCTGCGAACGCGCCGGCGCTGGGGCGCTGCGGCGGCTGGCAAGCACGACGACGCAACAGACCACCGCGAACCCCTCCGCCACCAACAGCGGCAGTGCCGCCGGGCCACCCAGGAAGCGCACATTGTGCGGCGCCAGCGCCATCTCCTTGAACGTCCCATGCAGGGTCGGTAGGCCCGGTCCCCGGCTGAGTGCGAACGCCGCCAGGCTGCCGAACGACAGCAGTAGCCCGGCCGCCGCCGTCAGCTTGCGGGGGTGCAGGAGGAGCGCCACCGCGACCGCTCCGGAGATTCCGACATTCAGAAGGAACATCTCCTTGACGGGCGCGAACTGGTACCCACCCCGCCAAATCTGCAGGTGGAGGTAACCACCGAGGGCGACGCTGATGGCTGCGACGGAGGCGAAGATTCGAACTCTCATGCCTGCTCTACGGGGCTGATCGCCCCGTCGGATCAGGCTCCCGTCAGCTTGTGACGGTGAGCGTCCCGGTCATGAAGTTGTGGATCTTGCAGTGGAAGCTGAACGTCCCCGCCTTGCTCACGGTGAACGTCTTGGACCCACTGGAGAACACGCCAGTGTCGAACGAGCCGTCGGTCGCGGTCAGCGAGTGATCGGTCCCGTCCTGGTTGGTGACGGTGACCGTGTCGCCGACCTTCGCCTTGGACGGGTCCGGCACGAACTTGAACCCCTGAATCGTGATCTTGCCCGCGGCCGCGGTCGCAGCCGCCGTCGTCGAGGTTCCACCGGCCACCGACGTGGTCGAACCGCTGGCACCGCTGGCGGCGCTGGTCGTGGTGGTCGAGCTGGTGCTCGACTTGCTACTGCAAGCGCCCAAGCCCGCGCTCAGGATCAGTGCCGCGGCCAACAAGGCGCCAGACCGGGGAACGTGCATGCCCAACCTCCGAAAAATCGAGTAGTCCGATGAGTACCTTCAGTTCGGTACGGCCAAGCCTTCCGGACGGATTTACCTGCTTCCGGACGTCTGACTCCTGCCCCCGTCTGACGGGAATGTTTAGCCGACTACTCGACCTCGATGAAGATGCACTCGCCGGGACACTCCTCGGCCGACTCGATGACCGCGTCGGCCAGGTTGTCGGGGAAGTTGGCGAGACCCTCGGCCCCACCCGGATCGGAAAACACCTTGGGCCCCTCTTTGACATACGCCAACCCGTCATCGAGCAGCGTGAACACGGCAGGCGCGATCTCCTCGCACAGCCCGTCGCCAGTGCAGAGATCCTGATCGATCCAGACCTTCATCCTGCGTCGCCTCTCCAGTCACGCCCTCACACCAGCAGAGGGGGGTATCCGATCCGTACGTAGTTAGCATACCCCGAACGCTGCATTTTCACGGACATCACCGGGAAAACAGCGGGCCCAATGTCCGCCGCTTGCGCGGAACGAGGGGGTATGGTCGCCACGGACAGCCGTCCGCGCAAGTCGGCGGACTCGCAGTGCCGGTCCACTCACAGGCCCTTACAGGCCCAGCACAGGCCCAGCACACGCCCGCAACGCCTAGCAATCGCCCAGTAGTCGTCATGTCGTTCAAGAGAGGAGGTGGTCTGGTTGGCCGACTCCGAGGACACCGCGTCGCAGCTCGCCGCACACCAACGTGAGGCGGCGGAGTTACATGAGCAGGTCCGCACCCTGGAAGAAGAGGTCAGCACCCTCCGCAAGCGGCTTCAGGACGGCCCGAAACGGGTCCGCACCCTGGAGGAGAAGCTGCTTGAGACCAAGGGCCAGCTGCAGCAGGCGATCAGCCAGAACGAGAAGCTGACCTACACCCTCCGCGAGGCGCGCGAGCACATTGCGTCCCTGCGTGAGGAGGTCGACAAGCTGACCCAGCCGCCGTCGGCGTACGGCACCTACCTGGGCACCAACGACGACGGCAGCATCGACGTGTTCGCGGGCGGTCGCAAGATGCGCGTCGCCCTGCACCCCGAGCTGACCGACAGCAAACTGGAGCGAGGACAAGAAGTCGTCCTCAACGAGTCGCTCAACGTGGTCCTGGCCCGGGGGAGCGAGACCTCCGGCGAGGTCGTGACCATGAAAGAGGTACTGAGCGACGGGATCCGAGCCATCATCGTGGGCCGGGCCGACGAGGAGCGCGTCGTCGAGATCGCCGAGACCCTGCGGGCCGAGAAGCTCCGATCCGGCGACAGCATCCTCATGGACGGCCGAACCGGCCTCCTGCTCGAAAAGCTGCCCCGGCCCGAGGTCGAGGAGTTGGTCCTCGAAGAGGTGCCGGACATCTCCTACGCCGACGTCGGTGGACTCGACAGCCAGATCGAAGCCATCACCGATGCCGTGGAGTTGCCCTTCTTGCACCGGGACCTCTTCCTCGAGCACAAGCTCCCGGCGCCCAAGGGCATCTTGCTCTACGGCCCTCCGGGCTGCGGCAAGACCCTCATCGCCAAGGCGGTCGCCAACTCGCTGGCCAAGAAGGTGGCCGAGGTGACCGGCGATGACAACGCCCGGTCGTACTTCCTCAACATCAAGGGCCCAGAGCTGCTCAACAAGTACGTCGGTGAAACCGAGCGCCAGATCCGGCTGGTCTTCCAACGGGCCCGGGAGAAGAGCGAAGAGGGTTTCCCCGTCATCGTCTTCTTCGACGAGATGGACTCCCTGTTCCGCACCCGGGGTACGGGGATCTCGTCGGACATGGAGTCCACGATCGTCCCCCAGTTGCTGGCCGAGATCGACGGTGTGGAAACGCTGAAGAACGTCATCGTCATCGGTGCCTCCAACCGGGAGGATCTCATCGACCCGGCCATCCTGCGGCCTGGGCGCCTCGACGTGAAGATCAAGATCGAGCGACCCGACCAGGAGGCCGCGGCCCAGATCTTCTCCCGCTACCTGACCGCGGACCTGCCCCTCGACGAGGGGGAAGTGGACCGCCTCGGTGGTGGCGACCGCGAGAAATGCGTGCGGGTGATGATCGAGAAGACCGTCGCCGAGATGTACCGAGACGACGACGACAACCGCTTCCTCGAGGTCACCTACCAAAACGGTGACAAGGAGACGATGTACTTCAAGGACTTCTCCTCCGGCGCCATGATCGAGAACATCGTCCGCCGGGCCAAGAAGCTGTCGATCAAGCGAGTCATCGCCGGTTCTGGCCGCGGCATCAGGACCGAGGACATGCTGGCTTCGATCAAGCAGGAGTACAAGGAACACGAGGACCTGCCCAACACCACCAATCCGGACGACTGGGCGAAGATCTCCGGAAAGAAGGGTGAGCGCATCGTCTACGTGCGAACGCTGGTCTCCGAGGGTAAGGAAACCACTGGTGGCAGAGCGATCGAGCGAGTGGCGACTGGCCAGTACCTGTAACGGCGAAGGGTCGGGGAAAAGGGTGACCCGGGTGCGGGTCGCCCGCCCCGCGCTCTCCCGTTTTGGCGCGCGCTGCGGTTAAGGTCGGTTCCGTGGCCATCGTCAAAGTGCTCGGGCTTGAGACCGAGTACGGGATCATCATCCGGGGCTCATCGGATCCCAACCCGATCGCGGCCTCTTCCGCGCTGATCAACGCCTACGTGGCCGAACTCGCCCGCCGGGTGGCGTGGGACTTCGAGGATGAGACCCCAGGCAAGGACGCCCGAGGCTTCGCACGCGAAGGCTCGATGCCGCCCGAGGTCGAGACCCACCTGGTCAATGCCGTGCTGACCAACGGTGCCCGCTACTACGTGGACCACGCTCACCCCGAGTACTCGACACCGGAGTGCGCCAACGCCATGGACGCCGTGCGCTTTGACAAGGCCGGCGAGCGCATCCTGGCCCGCTCGGTGGTCGCGGCCAGCCGGATCCTGCCTCCGGGACAGTCGATCGTGGTGTTGAAGAACAACTCCGATGGCAAGGGCAACTCCTACGGCACCCACGAGAACTACCTCATGGACCGCAGTGTCCCCTTTGCCCGCATCGTGCAGCGGGTCATCCCTCACTTCGTCTCCCGTCAGGTGTTCACCGGAGCCGGCAAGGTCGGCACCGAGGCATCCTCCACCCTGGGCATGGAGGTCACGTTCCAGCTCACGCAGCGAGCCGACTTCTTCGAGGAGGAGGTCGGGCTCGAGACCACGCTCAAGCGGCCCATCGTCAACACCCGGGACGAACCGCACTGCGACGCCCAGAAGTACCGGCGGCTGCACGTCATCGTCGGTGATGCCAACCTGTCGGAGGTCTCCACCTTCTTGAAGGTGGGCACGACCGCCCTGGTGCTGTCCATGATCGAGGACGACTGGTTCGCCCGGGCCGGGGATCGGGATCTCACCTTGGCCGACCCGGTGATCGCGATGCGCCGGGTGTCGTACGACTTGTCGCTCACCCGGACCCTCGAACTCGCCGATGGCCGGACGATGACGGCGCTCGACATGCAGTGGGAGCACCTCGACCTGGCCCGCAAGTACGCCGAGGACCGGGGTCTCGAATCCGTCGGGGGCGACGAGATCGGCCAAGAGATCCTGCGGCGCTGGGAGCACGTGCTCGGTGCCTTGGAATCCGACCCCATGTCGCTCGCCACCACCCTCGACTGGGTGGCCAAGTACCGGGTGATCAACGGCTATCGGGAGCGTCATGGCCTGTCATGGCGAGACCCCAAGCTGGCCGCCATGGACCTGCAGTACCACGACGTGCGTCCCGAGAAGTCGCTGTACGAACGACTGGGCATGGAGCGCCTGCTCACCGAGGAATCGGTGCTGGCCGCCATGTCCGAGCCGCCGACGACGACCCGAGCCTATTTCCGGGGCAAGTGCCTCGAGCGGTGGGGTTCCCAGGTGGCCGCGGCCAACTGGGATTCCCTGGTCTTCGACCTCGGTACTGATCCACTGCGGCGAGTGCCGATGATGGAACCCCTCAGAGGAACCGCAGCACATGTCGATGCCTTGTTGCAAGGATGCGAGAGCCCAGCCGAGCTCCTAGCCCGGCTCGGCAACTAGATGTTCCGAGGTTCAAAGATGGAGTGTGGGAATGGCTGAACGCGAACAGATCAAAAAGCAACCGAGCCGGACCGAGACGGAGACCGAGACCGAAGAGGCCGCCCCGGCTTCTACCGAAAAAGGCGACAAGCTCAAGGCGGAGTTGGACGATCTCCTCGATGAGATCGACGAGGTGCTCGACGAGAACGCCGAGGAGTTCGTGCGGGCCTACGTGCAAAAGGGCGGCCAGTAGCCCCGTTGACGCTGGCGGTCAGTAGGGTGCATCCCCTGTATGCCCCTCCCGCTGTTCCGCCCCGAGGACGATCCCGGACCCAACTTCCTGAACCTGCTGCGCAAGCTGGGCCAAGACCCGTTTGCCGGGCCGGAGCTGGGAGATAAACGCGCCGTCGAGATCACCCACGCCACCACCATCGCCGCCATTCGTTACGCCGACGGAGTCGTTATGGCGGGCGACCGCCGAGCCACCGCCGGTTCGTCCATCGCCCACCGGGCCATGGAGAAGGTCCAGCCGGCCGACCGTCACAGCGGTGTGGCCTTCGCCGGGTCCGCGGGTATCGGGATGGAAATGGTCCGGGTGTTCCAACTGCAGCTCGAGCACTACGAAAAGGTCGAGGGCTCGGCGGTGAGCCTCGAAGGCAAGGCCAATCAGCTCTCGCAGCTGCTGAAGTCGAACCTCGCCATGGCCATGCAGGGATTCGTGGTGGTCCCGCTGTTCGCCGGTTACGACCGTCGCCAGAAGCGAGGCCGGATCTTCAGCTTCGACCCGACCGGGGGCCGCTACGAGGAGACCGAGTTCCACGCCGACGGCTCGGGCGGCCGCGATGCCCGCACGACCATCAAGCTGGGTTGGCGGGAGGGCCTCGACCGCAACTCGGCCGTCGAGTTGGCGGTGCAGGCGCTGTACGAGGCGGCCGACGAGGACTCGGCCACCGGTGGCCCCGACACGGTCCGCGGCATCTATCCAACCGTGGCGACCATCACCGTCGCGGGCTTCGAACGGTTGGCGGAATCCGACGTGGCAGAACGCTTCGCTTCGGTCATCGCAGCCAAGTCCCGGAAGGGTCTGTCGCTATGAGCATGCCGTTTTACGTAGCACCCGAGCAGTTCATGAAGGACAAGGCGGACTTCGCCCGTAAGAACATCGCCCGGGGCCGTCCACTCATCGCCGCGACCTACGCCGACGGCATCTTGATCTGCGCCGAAAACACCTCCAAGACCCTGCATAAGGTCAGCGAGATCTACGACCGAATCGCGTTCGCGGGGGTGGGCCGGTACAACGAGTTCGACCAACTACGCCGCTCCGGCGTGCAGTACGCCGACGTCAAGGGCTTCCAGTTCAGCCGCGAGGACGTCGACGCCCGGTCGCTGGCCAACCTGTACGCCCAGCACATCGGCAACGTATTCACCCACGAGATGAAGCCCCTCGAAGTGGAGATCCTGGTGGCCGAGGTTGGCGTCGACAGCGGCGGCGATCAGATTTTCCACATCCTGTATGACGGCTCGGTGGTCGACGAAGACCGGTTCTCGGTGCTCGGGGGTGAGGCGGAAGCCATTACCGGCCGAATGGCGCTGGCCTACACACCCGGATGGTCGCTGACCGACGCCCTGAAGGCCGCCACCGCCGCCCTCGGCGGCCCTGACCAGGTGCTGGCCGTTCCCGATCTCGAGGTGGCGCTGCTCATTCGAACGGAGAGCCGCCGGGCGTTCCGCCGGATCGAAGATGTCGAGACCGCCGAGCTGCTCGGGCTGCCGGCCGAGGCGGCTGAGGTGGTCGCCGATGCCGGCCAGACCAAACCCGGCGCCGGCGGTGAGCTCGCGGACCTGCCTGAGACCGGGACCGGCGACTCTCCGGCCTGAACCGCGACGGCTGGCCCCGCGGCACCGTGACGATCCATCGGGTTGACGGCGGTGCCGGCGTGATCCTCCAGGCGGGCGCGCCCGTCCTGCGCCGCAGCGCCCACCATGTCGACCCCGACAAACTCACCTCGCCCAAGCTGGCTGAGCTGATCGACGCCTTACGGGCAGGCCTGGTCGAAGCTCCCGGGGTGGGCCTGGCGGCGCCGCAGATTGGCGTCTCATTGCGGGTGGTGTTGGTTCAGGACCCACCGGAGTTCCATGCGAGGGTGCCCGAGAATCGCCTGGCCGAACTGGAACGCACGCCGGTCGCGCCGTACGTGCTCATCAACCCGGAGGTCGAGGTGGTGGGCGAAGAGCGCAGGACGTTCTTCGAGGGTTGCCTGAGCGTCGATGGCTACTGCGCCTTAGTGCCGCGAGCGAGAGCCGTCCGCGTGCGATGGCTAGATCCCTCGGGCCGGTACCACGAAGAGGTGCAAAGTGGCTGGCACGCCCGGATCCTCCAGCACGAAATCGACCACCTGCAAGGCATCTTGTATGTCGACCGGATGCTGCCTCGCTCGTTCATGACGACGCTGAGCTATGCCGATTGGGTCCATAAGCCCATCGAGGCGGTCCACGCGGCGTTCGGTCTCTGAGCGACCTTGGCTCGCAGGCGGTCAGGACGTACCGCGGAAGTCGACATCAGTCGTCTTGGCCGTCCCGGCGTTCCGCCCAGGCGCCGTCTGGTAGGTCCAGTACAGGTTGGTATGGGCGATGACCTGGTCCGGCGGCGGCGCCCCCCATGCCGTCTGGTCGCCGGTGGTATGGGCGTCGCTGACCAGGGTTGCGTCGTACCCCCGGACGAAAGCGCCGTGGAGCGTCGAGCGGATGCACGCGTCGGTTTCGGCCCCCACCACGATGAGTCGCCCGACTCCGAGGCTCGATAGGGCGTTCTCGAGGGTGGTGTCCTCGAAAGAATCGCCATAGTTCTTCTCGACGAGCGGCTCGGCCTCGTTCGGCGTCAGCTCAGGGACGATCCGCCAGTCATCGCTTTCCCTCGCCAGGTGCTCGTCGGAGTGCTGGACCCACACGACGGGGACTCGTTCGCGTCGCGCCTTGTCAACGAGGGTGCCGACGTTGGCCACGACTGCGTCACGCTGGTGAGCCCCCGCCACGACGCCGTTTTGGACGTCGACGACCAGGAGTGCGGTGTTGGGCCGGTTCTCGAGTGTGGTCATGGCGTCTTCTTACCCACCCCAGGGTCCCACTCCCTCCGACCCACCCCCGGCGTACGTCGTACGACCAATGTCCAGTAGTAGCAGGCGGGTGATCGGCGGAGGATGAGTCACATGAACACCGCCAGAGCGCAACGCCCCGGACCGCCATGACGGCGGATATCGCGTTCGGTCACGCGTAGCGCTCAGGTCATCGACGCTCCCGCGGGAGCGCCTTCTACACCGGTCAACCAACCACCCACCGAGAGGAAACACGTCCCAATGTCGACTGCTGTCTTTGATTCCAGCCCCCGGATCCATCGTCCCTCCCGCGCCGGCGTCGGCCGCCTCGGCGCCGCCCTCGTACCTCGCCTCACCGCCGCCGCCCTGTGTCTCGCCGTGGCCATCATTCACATCAAGGATCAAGGGGGCTTCCCGGGCCACAAAGATCCGACCTACATCGGAGTCGGGTACTTCGTCTTGGAGTTCGCGGCCATCGCGGCCGCGGTCCTGCTCCTGAGTAAGGCCGCCCGGAAGGGATGGTTCCTGTCACTCGGGGTCGCCCTCGGCCCGCTGGTCGGCTTCGTCCTGACGCGAGGTCCCGGCCTGCCGATGGCGGTCGACGACCGGGGCAACTGGACTGAGACGCTCGGGTTGATCAGCCTGGTCGTCGAGGGCGTGCTCCTGCTCCTGATCCTGGCGGTCGCCGCCCGCCGTCGAGGCGCCCTCACGATCCGGAACGCGTCGCGTGGCGTGAGTTGACGGCGCCGCCGTCAGGCGTCGCGGCGTTTGAGGACGACCGCGCCGCCGGCAACGGCCGCCACGGCGTACAGCGCGAACACGCCGATGCCTGACCACGGCGACAGCAGGCTCGTCTCGCGAACAGTGGTCATGACCTGCGACCCGGCCAGCAACGGAAGGAACCGGTACACGTCGGCGTACAGCGAGGGTGGCAAAGCACTGACGATGGGCGGCAAGAGGAACATCACCCCGAACAGGGTGGCGATGGCCCCGGCAGTGTTGCGCACCAGGAATCCCAGTCCGACACCGAGCAAGGCAATAACCGTGAGATACAGGGCGGCGCCCAGGATCGCCCGGGCGGCGCCGGGAGTCGCCAGGCCGATATGGATGCCGGCCCCGGCGAAGAACGCGGCGCCGGCTTCGAAGGCAATGAGGCTTGCCACGCCCATGCTCACGAACACCACCACCGCGAAAACCAGCGCCTTGGCCCACAGGACGGGCAACCGGCGCGGTACGGCAGACAGCGTGGCGCGGATCATGCCGGTGCTGTACTCACCAGTGACCATGAGCACGCCGAGGACCCCGATCGCGAGCTGGGCGAGGTAGACGCCTCGAAGGGTGACCGCGGTGGGGTCGAAGCTCGGGCCGGGAAAGAATCCTCCGTGGGCCCTGATGTCGTTGGCCCGCAGGGCACTGATCAAGGTGCCCAGCCCGACGGTACAGATGACGGCGGCGAGCAGGGAGAACAGTGTCGAGCGCAGTGAGCGCAGCTTGAGCCATTCCGACACGATCACCCGCTTCTGGGTAACCGTCGGCAGCGCCGTCGAGTGCAAGGTCGTGGTGGTCATCGCAGGGCCCCTCCCGCACCGACCGACTCGCCAAGATGCTCGATGGGGCTGGCGAACTCCACGGTGTCTCGTGTGATGTTCATGAACGCCTCCTCGAGTGAGGCCTGCAGCGGCATCAGCTCGATGAGGGGAATTCCGACTCGAGCCGCCACCAGACCGATCTCCGAACTGTCGAGGCCGGTCACCTCGAGCGTGTCGGGGTCGGGCGAAGTCACGCCGACACCGTCACCTGCCAGCAGTCGGCGAAGCCGCTCTGCTTCAGTGGTGCGCACCCTGACCCGATTGTGAGAGGCCATGCGGGTGAGCTCGTCGACGCCCACATCGGCGATCAGCTGGCCGCGACCGATCACGATCAGGTGCGATGCCGTGAGGGCCATCTCGCTCATCAGATGGGACGAGACGAAGATGGTGCGCCCTTCGGCTGCCAAGGCCTTGAGCAGATTGCGGATCCACACGATGCCCTCCGGGTCAAGGCCGTTGACCGGCTCGTCGAGGATCAGCGTTCCTGGGTCGCCGAGCAACGCCGACGCGATGCCGAGGCGCTGCCCCATGCCCAACGAGAATCCGCCCGACCGCTTACGGGCCACGTCGGTCAATCCGACCAGGTCGATGACCTCCTCGACCCGCCGGCGGGGGATGCCCGTGGTCGCCGCCAGGGCCAGCAGGTGGTTGCGGGCGGAGCGCCCACCATGGATCGCCTTGGCCTCGAGCAGTGCTCCCACCTCGCGCATGGGTGCGGGTTGGTCGGCGTAGCGCCGCCCGTTGATTGTCGCCGTCCCACGGGTCGGGTTGTCGAGACCCATCAGCATCCGCATCGTCGTCGACTTCCCCGACCCGTTCGGCCCGAGGAATCCGGTCACGATGCCGGGTCGCACGGTGAAGGTGAGGTCGTCGACGGCCAGTTTCTCGCCGTACCGTTTGGTCAGCCCGCGGGCCTCGATCATGGCGTTGCCTCCGAATGGTGTCGAAGCGACCATAAACCGACACCCCCGCGGCAGTCGTCGCCCACGAGATGGATCTTGCGGGCTGCCGTCTCCCCCGTGGGGTGTAGGTCAAGCAGGCCCATATGGCCGGCCGTCGCCTCCTCGGTGGGTGCTGATGTAGCAGAGTGGGTGACCGAGGAAAGTTAGGAGGCCTGCGATGCGCCTGGTTGTCCGCCCCTTCGTCGTCGTCATGGTGATCGTGGTCGCCTTACTGGCTGGAGGGTCGGCCGCCGCCGGCGCCAACGAGAGGATCCGGCCGAACGAGCACTTCATTGGCTTGGTCAACGGGAGCAATGTGCAGGCGGTGGTGTACACGGTGTGCCCGGGTCCCATCTGGCCGGGACGCACTGGTCCCGTTGTCGGTGGCCAGAACCTGGCAGTCGCACGAATCGGCGCCGGGCACGGCTTCACGGGCCTGTTCAGCCAGGTCTACGCCTGGTTCGTCCAGGACTCCTCAGGGAGCGCCCCGGATCAGGTGAAGTTGGCAAAATACGGTACCCAACGGCAAGTCCCCTCCAGCGTCCGGGTGCCGTGCGACGGAACCGGACGAGTGGAGTTCAGTTCCTGCCCGTATCTGGCTCCGTGCGCGTTCGGTTGGGTTCCCAACTTCGTCGGCGTGCGCTTCGTCAATCTGGCGGATTGACGATCCGGCTCGGACCGCGCGACTCGCACGAGTGCGCCAGCCCCTTCCACCAGTTGACCCGGAACTGATCCAAGCGTTCTGGCAACGGTGCTGCGCCGCCGGCGCTGCCGCCTCGGGTTCCTCGCCGCCGCCGGTCGTGAGCGCCTTCGGGGATCATGTGGACCTGGCCGACGAACTCATCGACTTGGTCCTCAACGGCACGAAGCGGGCGACGGCGGGTGCGGTGGCTGAATACGACCACGACGGTGAGTCCTTCCCGGCGATCGGATCGCGCTGGATCGCCACGGACGGGGCCAGTTGCCCACGGGCCGTGCTGCGCACCACGGACCTGCGCATCGGGCCACTGTCGTCAGTGGATGACTCGTTCGCGTGGGATGAGGGAGAAGGCGACCGGACCCGTACGAGTTGGCTCGAGGGGCATGCCAGCTTTTTCAGTCGCTACTTGCCGACGATCGGCGTCGAGTTCCATCCCGACATCGAAGTGGTCTTCGAGCGCTTCGTCGTCGACTACCAGGAGTAACCACGTGGTTGTCGGAGCGCTACTGGCCCGTCGGCGGGTCGACGAAGTCCCCGAAGGGGTGTACCGCACCGAGGTGTCGCTCGACCACCCCGGCTTGTACCGCCGGTGCGACCGCTAGGACGGCGTGGCGGATTCGAGGGTGTCGGTACGGTCGGTGCTCACCGCGAGGCCGAGGGCACTTCCGACGACATGGGTGCGGGTCACGACGGGAACGCGCAACGTCGGCGCGTAGTAGTCGGTCTCGGTCAGGGTCATGGTGAGGGGACTGCCGGCGTAGGTTCCCTTCAGGACGAACGTGTTGACCACGATCGAGGTGGCGATCGCGTGGCCATCCAGTGACACCGTGGCCGTCCCCTGCACCCGCCCGGTCACCTGGTAGGAGCTCACGGGGCCACTGCAGGTGGCTTGCGCCGAGAATGTCGCGCCTGGCGTGGTCGGCCACAGAGGCCACGGAACCGGAGCCGTGAAGGTACAGGTCGCGGGGGCGCCGCCAACCTGGCCGCCTGGTGAGACGAGATACGAGCCGGTCGCGTTGAAGAGCATCACCGAAGCCGACGCGGGCACGGTCCCACCGACCTTTCGGGTCCAGACCTGTGTGCCCGATGCCGAGACCGGCGCCACGACGAGCGTGCCTTCGCCAGGCGTGCCGGCCAGCGAGCCGGCCTGGCGGTACCGGTAGGTCCCCGGTGCGGCGGCGGCCGGACCAACAGGAGCGGTCGGTTGCTTGGCGGGTGACTGGGTGCTGGGCGGAGTCGTCGTCGGGCGTCGGCCGGCCACCGTCGGGGCCGGTGCGGAGGCCGCGGCTGCGTTCTTAGCGGTCGCGGTGGACGCGGTGGACGCGGTGGCGCCGGCCGCGCCGCTGGCGCCAGCGGCGCCACCTGCGACTCCGGCCCCACCCGCGCCACCGGGTGGCGCCGGCGAGAGGTTGCCTGCACCCGTGGGTGAGCCCGAACCGGAACCGGAAGCGGAATCCGAAATTGCCAACGGCCTACCGGATCCGCGGTCATGGCTCAGCATCATCGTCATCGCGCCGCCCGCCACGAGGGCAACGGTGACGCCGATGGCGGCGACAGGAGCCCAGGGGAATGATCGTTGGTAGCTCATGGCTGGAGCGTCCTTCCGGCGTAGGTGGCGGGCACCAACTGCTGGCACGCCAGGATTCGTTCGTCGATGGGGGGATGGCCGGCGACGGCATGGCGCCACCACGGCAGCTGCCTCGGCGCCCCGCCGTCTCGCGCCGCTCGATCGAGCATGCGGGTGAAGGCCTCGGGCGCCCCGAGCACCCGCAGCGCGAATCGGTCGGCCGCCAGTTCCTGGGCCCGGTCGTAGCGAGCCAGCAACAGGCGGGCGGGGAGCACCAGCGCCGCCGTGAGCGCCAAGAGGAGGGGATAGGAGCGGGGATCGCCGGGATGGGCGACGCCTGCGATGTCCAAGAGGGGTCGGTACGAGAGGATGACCGCAGCCAGGGCGAAGGTGACCAGTTGGGCCCCGATGGTGATCGGAAGTCGCCGGGCGCTGTGCCCCAGGCGCCAGTGGCCGATCTCGTGGGCTACGACCTGGTCGATCAGTTCCGGCGGCCAGGCGGCAACACCAGGTTCGAGCACGACTCGCCGGGTGGGGCCGAGGCCGACGACGTAGGCATTGCAGCGTGGTCCCTTGGTGGTCGTCTTGCCCGCGATCAAGACGCCGCCCCCGAGATCGACGCCGGCCTGTGCGCCGATGATGCGAACTCGCTGGGCGAGGGGGAGGGGGGCAGCAAGGAGCGGGCCCGCCTGCGCCCGAACGACGAGCGGCATGGCCGCTTGGCCGGCGACGGTCACCGCCGCGAACAACAGCCAGGCCCACAGCCACCACGCCGACGAGGCGCGGATCAAGGCATACAGCGGGAGCGTCAGGGCGGCACCAATGGCGATGGTGCCGACCAAGGTCACCGACTGTTGGACGACCCACTTCGGCACCGAAACGCTTCGGCGGGCGAACGTGAACGGTGCCTGGGCCAAGACCCGGGCACCGTTCACCAACGCGATGACGCCGACCAAAGCAGCTCCCCAACCTCGGAGCCCCGTTTCGTGAAGGAAACGATCGGGGAGCCGAGCCAGCATGCAGGCCAGAACCATGACAGTGGCGGCGATCGACGCCCGAGTATCGGGGCTCGATTCCACCGGAAGGCGCTCAGGTGAGCCACCTTTGTCGTGAACTTCCCGGAGGGCGGGAGCGTGCAGCTGCTGGAAAGCGGGGTCGCTGACTTTGGTCGGCGTAGTGGACACTTCTCGATCGGATCTTGGCTAGGCCAGGATGGCGGCGAGGATCGGGCCGACGACGGGAATGGCCGAGAGCAGAGCAGCCAGAAGGGGACCGACGACCGGAATGAGCTTGCGCATTTCATTAACCTCCATGTAGTGGTGGGTGTCCTCTGATCGAGGAACGTTGGCCGGTCGTTGTGTCTGGCCAGCCGCAGAGGGTGGATCGGAGGCGTTCGGTCGCCACTTGAGGCGAGCCGTTGGGCATTCGTTGATTTTCCGTTGTTGGCGAAATACGGCGCGTTTCGACCGCGGAAATACCGCCTATTCCGGGCGTCGCCTTGGGCGCAGGCGGGGAGCGTTACCCTCGCCATTGTGGGAACCACCTCTCAGCGCGACGGGCCGGCCCGCATTCTCGTGGTGGACGATGACGAGTCGACCCGGAAGCTGCTGCGGCGACTGCTGTCGATGGAGGGCTACCTCATCGACGAGGCGCCCGACGGACCATCGGCCATCGAGCATCTGTCGAATGTGCCGGCCGATCTACTCCTGGTCGACGTGATGATGCCCGGTCAGGACGGCCTCGACCTGCTGGCCCAACTGAGGCAGACGAGTGACGTACCCGTCATCTTGTTGACCGCCAAGGCCGACGAGGGTGACCGGGTGCTGGGCTTGCGTTCCGGTGCCGACGACTACGTCGTCAAGCCGTTTTTCACCGCCGAGCTGGCCGCCCGGATCGACGCCGTGCTCCGACGAGCGGATCACCGCCGTCCGGCGGCCTCGAAGCTCGCCTTCGACGGACTCGAAATCGATCCATCCGGCCGCCAGGTGACGGTTCGGGGTTCGGCGGTCGAACTTCCACCAAGGGAATTCGAGTTGCTCGTGTTCCTGGCATCGTCGCCCGGTCAGGTCTTCTCCCGCGAGCAGCTCCTGGCCGAGGTGTGGCGGTCGTCGGGCGAGCTGCAAGATCCGGGGACGGTGACCGAGCACGCCCGCAGGCTGCGCCAGCACATCGAAGACGACGCCGATCGCCCGCGTTGGATCAAGACCGTCCGCGGGATCGGCTACCGCTTCCAGCCGTAGCCCCGCTCGGTTCTCGGGAGCGAACCTGTTGTCTGGACGACAGCTTCTCTCCGCGGAACCTACTCGTGCCGTCTCCCCAGTTGCGTGTGGGCCCCGGCCGCCCCGCCCGCAGCCGCGAGCCCGACTCAGCCGAACTCGAGCTCGAGCCGCACCTTTCCCGCCGGATCGGCCAGGAAGTCACCGCGTCCGGTGACCTGCGCCAGTTCGCCGGTGCCGCACCCGGCCACGACCGTGAGTTCGGCGGTGGCCGCGCCGCCCTCGAAGCTGCCCACATGCCGCACGACCATGGTCCCGCGCCGCGCCCCAATGGTGCCATCGATGCGCTCCACGCCCACGAACGACGCCGAGCCGTCCGCGGCGTAGGCCATCAGCCACTCCGTGACCGAGTCACCCTCGATGTCGCCCGAGTAGGACTTCGTCACCGTCGCGGTCGTCAACTTGGCACCGTCGGCGCGCTGGTCGAAGGGTTCTTCCTTCCAGCTGGTGACCTGAAAAGACGCGCTGATGTCACTTGGCATGGCTCGCTCCCTTCTGGCTATACCGAACTCCGCCAGGAGCGAATCCCGGTCGGCATCCAAGGCCGGCGCCCCGGGGCGAATCGCGGGATCGTCGACGCCGCTCAACTTGATGGGGTTGCCCGCCACCCGCAACCCGGCGCTGCCCAGCCCCAACCCGGCGCTGCCCGGCGCACCCGCGCCCGAACCCGCGCCCGAACCCGAAGAAGGCCCCAAACCCGAGTCGTCCAGCGTGATGACCATCCGGCGCGCCAGCACCTGCGGGTCGGCGAGGACGGCGGCCACGTCGTTGATGGGGGAGCACGGCACCCGCGCCTCCTCGAACACCACCAGCCACTCGTCGGCCGAACGGGTCGCCAGGGCCGCCTCCAGCAGCGCTTCCAGCTCCATCTCGTGCCGGCACCGCGACTCGTTGGTCGAGAAACGCCCATCCAGCGCAACGTCGGCCAGCTCCAGCACACGGCACAACCGGCCGAAGATCTCGTCATTGCCCGCCGCGATCACCAACCGCGTCCCCGAAGCGGCCCGGAACACGCCGAACGGCGTGATCGACGGGTGCCGCGCCCCGAGCGGCCCGGGAACGACGCCCGAGGCGCCATAGCGCACGATGGCGTTCTCGAGCAGTGCCACCTGGCTGTCCAGCATGGACACGTCCACGTGGCGGGCGACCCCCGACACACGCCGTTCGAACAAGGCGCTGACCACCCCGATGGCGCAGAACAAGGCGGCCGCCAAATCCCCGATCGAACTGCCCACCCGGACCGGCTCACCCCCGCGCTCGCCGGTGATGCTCATCATCCCGCCCATCGCCTGGGCCACCATGTCATACGACGGGCGATCGGCATACGGCCCGGTCTGGCCGAATCCCGACACCGAAGCGAGCACCAGGCCCGGCCAGCGCACGGCCACCTTTTCCCAGCCATAGCCCAGTCGTTCGAGCACGCCCGGCCGGAAGTTCTCGACCAGCACATCGGCGCCGTCCAGCAGCGCCTCGAACACCGAGCGATCCGACGGCACCAGCAGGTCGAGGACGATGGACTCCTTGCCCCGGTTGACGGAGGCGAAGTAGGCCGAGGTCCCGTCGACGAACGGCCCCATCTGGCGGGCGTCGTCGCCGCCGGGGCGCTCGACCTTGATCACCCGGGCGCCCAGGTCGGCCAGCACCATGGTGCAATACGGGCCCGCCAGCACCCGGGAGAGGTCGACGACGGTGATGCCCGAGAGCGGCCCCTCAGGCAGCCCGGGCCGAGCCAAGAGTCAGGCGAAGATCCGGGCCAGCGCCGCCGACCACAGCAGCACCGCAATGCCGAACACGGCGAGCAGCTGGTGGCGGGTCAGCCCGAGCAGGACCGGCCGCCGAGCCCGGTCCTCCCACGGCTCGCCCTCGTCGGGAAGGTCGAACGCCGCTTCCACCTCGTCGGCCAACAGGAGCTCCTTGGCCGAGTCGGCGTCCTCGCGGGCCACCCAGACCGAAATGTCGCCCAGCGGGTAGGGGCCGTCGACGGCTCCCTGGAGCTGGGTCGGGATGCCATCGGCGCCCAGACGAGCCGCGATGACCCGGGCGTGAAAGGCCGTATTAACTGTCCGAAGGTGCACCATGTTGGCCCCGGCCATCACCGATCAAGGTAGCGTGCGTTAGTCATGGACCGTCGCATCTTCGGCCTGGAGAACGAATACGGCGTCACCTGCACCCTCCGCGGCCAGCGGCGGCTGAGCCCCGACGAGGTGGCGCGCTACCTCTTTCGCCGGGTGGTGAGCTGGGGCCGGTCCTCCAACGTTTTCCTGGAGAACGGCGCCCGGCTCTACCTCGACGTGGGCAGCCACCCCGAGTACGCCACGCCCGAGTGCGATTCCATCCACGACCTGGTCGTGCACGACAAGGCGGGCGAGCGGATCCTGGAGCACCTCGTCGTCTCGGCCGAGGCCCGGCTGCGGGAGGAGGGCATCCGGGGCGTCATCTTCCTGTTCAAGAACAACACCGACTCGGCCGGCAACTCCTACGGCTGCCACGAGAACTACCTGACCAGCCGCCGGGACGATTTCGGGCACTACGCCGAAGTGCTGATCCCGTTCTTCGTGTCCCGCCAGATCTACGCCGGGGCGGGCAAGGTGCTCCAGACCGCCCGGGGCGCCATGTACTGCATCAGCCAGCGGGCCGAACACATCTGGGAAGGCGTTTCGTCGGCGACCACGCGCAGCCGCCCCATCATCAACACCCGCGACGAGCCCCACGCCGACGCCGAGAAGTACCGGCGCCTGCACGTCATCGTGGGCGACTCCAACATGAGCGAGTACGCCACCTTCTTGAAGGTGGGCGCCACGTCGATCCTGCTGCGGATGCTGGAGGACCCGGGGGTGGTGCTGCGGGACATGACGCTGGAGAACCCCATCCGGGCCATCCGCGAGATCAGCCACGACACCACGTGCAAGCGGCGGGTCAGGCTGGCCAACGGCCGGGAGGCCAGCGCCTTCGACATCCAGTCGGAGTACCTCAACCGGGCCCGGCGCTACCAGGAGAAGAAGGGCCTGTCACCGCTCGAGGACCAGGCGCTCGACATGTGGGAGCACTGCCTGACCCAGATCGACAAGGACCCGTTCACCCTCGACCGGGAGTGCGACTGGGTGATCAAGCACCGCCTGATCGAGGGGTACCGCCAGAAGAACGACCTGCCCCTGACGCATCCCAAGGTGGCGCTCATGGACCTCCAGTACCACGACGTCAGCCGGGGCCGGGGCCTGTACTACCTGATGCAGGCCAAGGGACTGGTCGAACGGGTGTGCACCGACGCCGAGATCGACATCGCCATCGACGAGCCCCCCCAGACGACGCGGGCCCGGCTGCGGGGCGAGTTCATCCGCAAGGCCAAGGAACGGCGCCGGGATTTCACCGTCGACTGGGTGCACCTGAAGCTGAACGACCAGGCGCAGCGGACGGTCCTGTGCAAGGACCCGTTCAAATCCCGCGACGAACGAGTCGAGAAGCTGATCGCCTCCCTCTAAACCTCGGTCTGGGAAAATGCCTCCCGGTTCGCGTTCCCAGCCGGCTCGAAGGATTCGCACGGATCGCGGCGCGGTCGGGCGGGACTGCGGCGGGGCCCCCGACCGAGGAATGAAAGGGATCGAGAAGGCACGGGAGGAGACGCTTGGCGCTGCTGGCTCGGTAGGCTCGGGGCGTGGAGCGGCTGGAGCGGCTGGTCAATCTTGTTGCCGCCTTGCTCGACGCCCGCCAGCCCTTGAGCCGCGAGGAGTTGCGGGTCCGCGTCGGGGGGTATTCCGACGACGACGACTCGTTCCGGCGCAACTTCGAGCGCGACAAGGACGTACTCCGTCAGATGGGTATGCCGCTCGTGCTCGAGCCGCTGGACCAGACCCGTCCTGAGGGGTCGACCGGCTACCGCATCCCCCGTGACCGCTACCAGCTGCCCGACCCCGGGTCTGGCCGAGGACGAGCTGGCGGCCCTGCATCTGGCGGCCTCGGCGGTCGACGTGGAAGGGGCGTGGGGCCGCAGCGCCGCCACCGGTGCGCTCTGGAAGCTGGCCGCGGCCGGTGCGCCGCAGCAATCGGCGGGCGTCGCGGTCGTGGCGCCCACGGCGGCGGCGGTGGCGCTGCCGGCCGGCGAGCGGGTGGCGGTGCTGTTCGGGGCGGTCGCCGACCGCCAAGCGGTCACGTTCCGCTACCACGGCGGGGAGCGCCGGATCGACCCCTGGCGGCTGTCGTTTCGCAACGGGCAGTGGTATCTGGCCGGGTGGGACCACAGCCGGGGCGGGTCGCGGACGTTCCGCCTCGATCGAATCGAGACCACCCCCGAGCCGGTGGGTTCTCCCGGCGCGTTCGAGCGGCCCCCGGCCGGATCGGCGGCCCCGGCGCCCGCGTGGCAGCTCGGCGAGGACGAGGAGGTGACCGCCACCCTCCTGGTCGACGCGGGCCAGGCCAGCTGGGCCATCACCGCCGCCGGTGCCGGCGCCGGGGTCGAGCGACGCGCCGACGGCAGCGTCGTGCTGTCGGTTTCGGTCACCAATCGCGACGCCTTCCGGGCGTTCGTCCTGGGCTTCTTGGATCACGCCCAGCTGCTCGGCCCGCCGGTGCTGGTCGACGACCTGATCGACTGGTTGGAAACGATGGCGGCGCCGTGAGCCGCCCCGGGGCCCAGGACCGCCTGGCGCGCTTGCTGGCCGTGGTCCCGTGGGTGGCGGCGCGCGACGGCCCCCCGATCGTCGAGGTGTGCGAGCGGTTCGGGGTCACCGAAGCCGACCTCCTCGACGACCTCGACCTGCTGTTCCTGTGCGGGGTGTACCCCTTTACACCCGATTCGCTGATCGAGGTCGACGTCGCGGACGGCCGGGTGTGGATCCGCTTCGCCGACTACTTCCACCGGCCGCTGCGCCTTACGCCGCCCGAAGGTCTGGCCCTGTTGGGCGCCGGTTCGGCCCTCTTGTCGATACCCGGCGCCGACGACGACGGTGCCTTGGCTCGGGCCTTGGACAAGTTGGCATCGGTGCTCGGGGTGGACGCGGACGACTCGGTCGCGGTCGAACTCGGCCCCGCCGTTCCCGAGGTGCTCGACGTGCTCCGGCGGGCGACCGCCGAGCATCGCCAGCTCCAACTCGACTACTACTCCTTCGGGCGCGACAGCAGCGGGACGCGCCTGGTCGAGCCGTGGGAGGTGTTCAACGCCCGGGGGCAGTGGTACCTGAGCGGGTTCTGCCGGGCCGCCGGAGGCGAGCGGCTGTTCCGGGTCGACCGCATCAGCGGCGCCACCATGCTGGCCGAGACGTTCGTGGCCCCGCCGGGACCGCTCGATCGCCGGACGTTTCACGCCGACGCCAGCCGCCAGACCATCGTGCTCGACCTGGACCGGCCGGCGCGCTGGATCGCCGAGCAGTACCCCAACCTCGGTGTGGCCGAGCGGCCCGGCGGGGTCTTGCGGGTCACGTTGCCGGTGAGCGAGCGAGCATGGTTGGAGCGCCTCCTCCTGCGCGCCGGGCCATCGGCGACGGTGGTCGACGGCGACGCGACCGCCGGGCCGTCGGCGGCCGGGCGCATTCTGGCTCGATACCGAGTACCCAAGCCGGTTCGGTAACGTACAGAGGTCGTGTCCGACCCGGTCGCTCGTTTCCCCGGTACCCCTGTGACGCCACGAACCGGTCCGGCGACGCTGGGTCGGTCCGAGGGCGCCTCCGGCGCGGACATTCACGGTGGCGGGCCGTCGGCGCTCGACGCCCCCGATCCGCTCGACCCCGGCAGTCCGACCGGGCCGACCGGGCCGAACGGGCCGACTGGGACGAGCCACGCCCGCAAGGGCGGGTCGGCGCGGGCCATCGCCGAGTGGGTCATCATCCTCGTCGCCGCCCTCACGGTGGCGATCGTCGTCAAGACCTTCCTGATCCAGGCGTTCTACATCCCGTCGGGCTCGATGGAGCCGACACTGAAGCCGGGCGACCGGGTGCTGGTCAACAAGCTCAGCTACGACCTCCACAGCATCCACCGCGGGGACATCGTGGTGTTCAAACGCCCACCGAGCGAGGCCGACGACCCGACGATCAAGGACCTGATCAAGCGGGTGATCGGGCTCCCCGGCGATCAGATCGAAGGCCGCGACGGCCTCGTCTACATCAACGGCCAGCTCCTCAAGGAGCCGTACCTGCCGGCGGGAACGGTGACGACCAGCCTGCCACTCATGACCGTGCCGGCCGGGCAGTACTTCGTGATGGGGGACAACCGCGGCAATTCCAAGGACAGCCGATTCATCGGACCCATCGCGGGGCATCTGATCGTCGGCCGCGCCTTCGTACGGGTCTGGCCTCTGTCAGGCCTGGGGCTGCTCTAGCGCGTTCAGGGCGGCGACCATACGGTCGACGTAGTCGCTGTAGACGCCGTCACAACCCATCCGCAGCAGGGTGACCAGGTTGCGTTCGAACTGCGCGTCCCATGCCAGCGCCAGGCGCTGGAACCGGTGGAACAGCGTCGTCAGGCCCGGCGTCCAGTCCGTCAGGTGCATGTTCACGGCGTCGATCCCCGCATCGGCCAGCGACGCCGCCCGGCGTTCGGGCCCCTCGCGGAGGCGTCGCAGCCGGGTCGAGTCCACCAGCCGCACCTGATCGGGGAGCGGCGATCGGCCGCCCGTCGCCGCCCGAGCCGGGGTGCCCTCGGCCCGCCATTGAGCGAGCTGTTCCCAATCGGGATGGCACAGCCAGAGCTTGCTCAGCGCCTCGTCCCCCGCGGCCCGGGCCACGGCGACCACTGCCGTAGCAGCAGCGGTGTCCTTGACGTCGAGCGACAGATGGAAGGCGGTGCCGCAGTCGGCGTAGAGGTCCTCCAGGGTGGGAATGTGGGGCGGGAGTTGGGCTCGCTCGATGTCGCCGATCGACCGGCGCCGAAGACCGGAGCGCACCGCGCCGTCGTGGTCCAGCACGGCCACGCCGTCGGCAGTCAGCCACACGTCGCTTTCCAAGCCGGACGCGCCCAGGCTGAGGGCCAGGCGGAACGCAGCCAGCGTGTTCTCGGGGGCGAGGGCCCGGGCGCCGCGGTGGGCGAAGCCGATCGGCGGTCGAAGGATGGAGTCCACCGTCCAATCCTGCTCGACGCTCCGTATCTTATGTTGATGCTGTCCCCCCTCTGGTGGTTGCCGTTGGCCGTCGCCGCGGCCGCCGCCGTCCCCATCTGGCGTGGTGCCCGTCGCCTCGTCGACGAGGCCGCCTCGCTCCAGGCGTCGATCGTGGAGCTGGCCCAGGTACGTCCGATGGTGGCGCAGGTCAGAGACGAGATCGCCGCCGTCGGTGCCGACAGGCGAGGCATTCGCGATTTAGGCCCCCGGTAGACTGGAATTCGGTGCTGAATTTTCCGGGACCCGAGAAGCTCCTCCTGCTGGCCGTCATCGCCTTGGTCGTCATCGGCCCGACCCGCCTGCCCCAGGCGGCGCGCACCGCGGGCAAGTGGATCGCGGAGCTGCGCAAGCTGACCTCCCGTTTCCAGGAGGAGGTTTCCGGTGCGCTGGCCGAGCCCAAGGACGCCCTCACCGCCGCCGTCGGGGACCTGCGCAACGAGGTCGGCGGCTGGCGCGAGGAGCTCGGCGGCCTGAGCCGGGCCATCACGACCGCGCCGGGCGCCGCGGCCGCCACTGCTGCGACGCCGGCGTCGCCCATGACCGCCGCGGGCGAACCCGCAACCTGGACCAACGCCGCCACCTACGCCGCGTCATCCAACTCCGCTAACCCATCCATCTCGTCGATCGACTCCGTCTCCTCAGGGTTCGCCCTCCCCGGGCTCCCCTCCCTGCCGCCGGCACCCGACGACCCGTCGCTCAACTAGCGACGAGCCGGGCCTGAAGGGACACCCTCATCGCACTCCGACTGCGCCGCGCCAACAAAGAGAACTCCAACGGCTCGCACCCTCCCGGCGAGGGCAAGGAGGTCGACGGCCTGCCCCGAATGACCCTGGTGGAGCACCTGACCGAACTGCGCAAGCGGATCATCATCTGCATCATCGCCTTGGTCATCGGCACCCTCTTCGGGTTCTTTCTGTACAACTCGGTGATCCACTTCATCGCCCATCCGTACCAGGACTTCGCCCGGAAGCACCCCAAGCAGGTGGGCCTTCAGGGGCAGTTCGTCGTGACCGGTCCCCTCGAAGGATTCAGCACCCGTCTCAAAGTGGCGGCCTACCTGGGCGTCTTCTTCTCGTCGCCCATCCTCCTGTGGGAGCTGTGGCGGTTCATCACACCGGGGCTGCACAAACACGAGCGGCGCTACGCCATCAGCTTCGTGGCGTCGGCGCTGCTGCTGTTCAGCCTGGGGGTGACCGTCTCGGTCCTGGTATGGCCCAAGGCGCTCGACTTCCTGATCCGCATCGGCGGCAACAACGTCGCCGCCCTGTACGGGCCCTCGAAGTACGTGAGCCTGTACGTGGCCGCGGCCGCCATCTTCGGGGTCGTGTTCCTGTTCCCCGTGGTACTGGTGTTCCTCGAGGTCGTGGGCGTCGTGTCGAGCCGGAAGCTGCGCAAGGTCCGCCGCCCCGCCATCGTGGGCATCGCGTTCCTGGCGTGCGTGGTCACGCCGAGCAGCGACCCGTACTCCTTCATCGCCATGGCGGTGCCCCTCTACATCTTCTACGAGACGGCCATCGTCATCGGTCGCATCCTCAAGAAATGAGCCCGATTCGGGTACAACTACTGGTGTGAAGGCGGAGCGAGGGCCGGCCGAAGCGGTCCGCACGTCGTTCGCCACCAGCCTCGGATTCCAGCTGGACCCCTTCCAGCTGGCGGCCCTCGATGCCCTCGACGCCGGATCGAGCGTCGTGGTGGCGGCGCCGACCGGATCGGGCAAGACCGTGGTGGCGGAGTATGCCATTGCCCGAGCCCTGGCCGAAGGCTCGAAGGTCTTCTACACGACCCCCCTCAAGGCGCTGTCCAACCAGAAATACGGCGACCTGGTGCGCCGCCATGGTGCCGAACGCGTCGGCCTGTTGACCGGTGACAACGCCATCAACGGCGACGCGCCCGTCGTGGTCATGACCACCGAGGTGTTGCGCAACATGATCTACGCCGGGTCGGGCGCCCTCGACGGCCTGCGCTACGTGATCCTCGACGAGGTCCACTACCTCCAAAACGCCTACCGCGGCCCGGTGTGGGAGGAAGTCATCATCCACACGCCGCCCACCGTCGACCTGGTGTGCCTCTCGGCGACGGTGTCCAACGCCGAGGAGCTGGCCGACTGGATCCGAACCGTGCGCGGCGATACCGCGGCCGTCATCGAAGAACGGCGACCGGTCGAGCTGCACAACCTCTACCTTCTGGGAGACCGCAGCAGCGAACGGCTCCTCCTTTTCCCCACCCTGGTTGATGGCCGGCCCAACGCCGAGGCCAGCGCCCTCGACAGCAAGACCCTGCGCCACCCGGGGCAGCGGGGCCGGCCCCGGGGGAGGCTGTTCACGCCCCGGCGGCCCGAGGTCGTCGAACTCCTGGCCGACGCCGAAATGCTCCCCGCCATCTACTTCATCTTCAGCCGGGCGGCCTGCGACGACGCCGTCACCCAGTGCGTGCGCGACGGCCACCGCCTCACCCAGCCGGAGGAACGCCGCCAGATCCGGGCCATCGTCGAGGCCCATGTGGAAACCCTTTCCGACGACGACCTGCGGGTGCTCGACTACAACAACTGGATCGGCGGGCTGGAGTCGGGGTTCGCGGCCCACCACGCGGGCATGGTGCCGCCGTTCAAGGAGGCGGTCGAGGCGTGCTTCGCGGCGGGACTGGTCAAGGTGGTGTTCGCCACCGAGACGCTGTCGCTCGGCATCAACATGCCGGCCCGGTCGGTGGTCATCGAGAAGCTGACCAAGTTCACCGGTGAGCGCCACGAGTTCCTGACCCCGGGGGAGTACACGCAGCTGACCGGGCGGGCCGGGCGGCGGGGCATCGACGACGTCGGCTACGCCATCGTGCTGTGGTCGCCGTTCGTGCCCTTCGACCAGGTGGCGGGCTTGGCCGGGACCCGGACCTACGCCCTCACGAGCAGCTTCCGGCCGACCTACAACATGGCGGCCAACCTGGTCCGGCGCTACCCGCCCGACGTGGCCCACCATCTCCTCAACTTGTCCTTCGCCCAGTACCGCGCCGACAGCGACGTGGTACGGCTGGAGGCGCAGCTGGAGCGCACCCGCGAGGCGGTGGCCGAAGCGCAGGCCGCGGCGCATTGCGAGCGGGGCGACATCGAGGAGTACCGGGCCCTTCTGCACGCCAGCGAGGAGTCCGGCCGACATCGCCACGCCTTCAGCGGCGACGTGCTGGCGGCGCTCGACCGGGTGAAGCCAGGCGACGTGCTCGTCGTGCCCGGTGGCAAATCGGGGGGCCGGGTGGCGATCCTGTCGACCTCGCGCCGGCGCGGCGGCGACCTGCGGCTGCGGGCCATCACCACCGACCGGCGGATGCTTTCGCTCGGCCCGAAGGATTTCCCGGCGCCGCCTCGCCCGGTGGCGCGCATCGAGCTGCCCGCGCCCTATGCCCCCAACAATGCCGGCTTTCAGCGCCACGTGGCCTCGGCGCTGCAGGCGGCCCGGCTGCGCGAGGACGGCCTGGTGGGGTTGCACGGCCCTGGCCGTGGCCCCCGGGGCCGAGGTGAGGAGGTGATGGCCCGCGCCGAGGCGGCCGCCGCCCACCCGGTGGCCAGCTGCCCCGACGCCCGGCGCCACCTGCGGGCCGCCGATCGGGCCGAACGCCTCATCCGAGACGCCGAGCGCATGGAGCGGCGCATCCGGGGACGAACCGAGTCGCTGGCCCGCCAGTTCGACCGGGTGCTGCGCGTGCTCGAGGCGTGGGGTTATGTGGACGGTTGGGCCTTGACGCCGGCCGGCCAGCGCCTGGCCCGGACCTATCACGAAGCTGACCTGCTGGTTGCAGAGTCCTTGCAGCAGGGGTTGCTGGACGATCTGAGCGCCCCCGATCTGGCCGCCGTGGCGTCGGTGTTCACCTACGAGGCCCGCGGCCAGGGCGAGGGGGTGGCGGCGTTCCCGAGCTCGCTCACCAAGCAGCGGTGGGAGGCCATCGAGGGTCTGGCCGGCGAACTCAACTCGGCCGAGGAGGAGGCCGGGTTGCCGCTGACCCGCCCGCCCGAGGCCGGCTTCATGACCCTGGCGCACGGCTGGGCGGCCGGGGGCGACTTGGAGGCCCTGATCGAGGGAGCCGAGCTGTCCGGGGGGGACTTCGTGCGCAACGTGAAGCAGCTGGTCGACCTGCTGCGCCAGCTGGGCGAGGTGGCGCCCGATCCCTCGACCGCGGCCGCGGCTCGCTCGGCCGCTGACCAGTTGTTCCGGGGTGTGGTGGCGGCGTCGGCGGCGGTGTCGGTGATCGACGCCCACGCCGAGGTTGCGGTCAGCGAGGCGGAGTAACGGGTCGCAGCGATGCCGATTGGAAAAGGGCAACCGTGGGGGGAGGCGGCCCAGTTGCCGCCCGACGGCGTCGTGGTCGCGAGCGACGCCGAGGCGCGACGGGTGTTGGAGGAATCCCGCTCCCGGCGGATCCCGCTCCCGGTCCTCGGCCTCGTCGGCGGGGACCTGTGGCGCACGCTGGGCGGCAGCGGCGCCGGCGACGCCGGAGCGGCTCCATTCCGACGAGGCGATGACATTCAGCGTCGACTTGGGCGAGGTGCTCGTCGACGGCCGGTTGCACCTGTTCGTGGCCCACCTGGTGGCCCGCAGCCGGTCGTGGCGGCGGGTGCTGGTCGCCATGAACGCCCAGTGGCGGGGGGCGTGGGACCTCGGACCGAAGTCACACCCGAACGACGGCCTCCTCGACACCTACGATGCTCGGCTGGCGTTGCCGGACCTGTGGAAGGTCCGGGCCCGGTTGCCGAGCGGCACGCACCTGCCTCATCCCGGCATCAAGGAACGCCGGGTCGCGGCGCTGCAGGTCGAATTCGACCGGCCGTTGGCCGTCGAGTTGGACGGCGTCGCGATCGGACGAGCCCGGAACCTGTCGATGCGCGTCGAACCCGACGCCTTGACGATCGTGGTGTGAATCTTGTTCACGGCTCCTGGGTCAGTCCGGTGACATTGTTGTCGGCGTCCCTGACCGAAGCCACCAACTTGCCGCCGCCCACGTCCTTGATCTCCTGCTGTGTTTCGTGCGCCGGCATCGAGGAGGGCCTGTAGCGTCGCGGCAATATCGTCGACTTGCCAATAGCCGAGCGGGCCGGTCATTCCTTGCTTGTGGCCATTGGGGTCCAATCCTATTTCTTGGTCCCCCACACGAAACCCCACGTAATACGGGGCATCGGCGTAGGGCGCCACACCCAGGAGCGTGCTGTAGAGCTTCTTGGCGTGGTCGAGGTCTTTGACCGGATAGACGATGAGCTTGAAGCCTTGACTCATGGAGAACTCCTTTATCGTGATGACATTGCGTCACATCGGCTGGGTTTCGTCCGTCAGGCTCTATGACGGAACGCGGCGAAGGAATGTGACCGATGGACGATAGTGAGGTTTTGGCGGAGCGGTTCGAGAGCAACCGGGCTCATCTGCGGGCGGTGGCCTATCGCATGCTCGGTTCGGCCAGCGAGGCGGACGACGCGGTGCAAGAAGCCTGGCTTCGCCTCAGCCGATCCGACACGTCGGGTGTCGACAACCTGGCGGGATGGCTCACGACGGTGGTGGCCCGGGTGTGCCTGGACATGCTGCGGTCGCGTCAGTCGCGGCGCGAGGTGCCGCTTGGGGAGCCCCTCGGGGAGCCGCTCGGGGTCCAGGAATCGGACCCGCCGGGGCCCGCCGCCGTTGGGGTCGATCCCGAGCATGAGGCGCTGTTGGCCGACTCGGTGGGCCTGGCGCTGCTGGTGGTGCTCGACACCTTGGCGCCCGCGGAGCGGCTGGCATTCGTGCTGCATGACCTGTTCGCCGTGCCCTTCGACGAGATCGCACCCATCCTCGGGCGCTCCTCGACCGCGGCCAGGCAACTGGCGAGCCGGGCCCGGCGCCGGGTGCAAGGAGCCGACACCGACGCCGGCGGAGATCTCACCCGCCAGCGCCAGGTCGTCGAGGCGTTCCTGGCGGCGGCGCGCGGCGGCGATTTCGAGGCGCTGCTGGAGTTGCTCGACCCCGGCGTCATGCTCCGAGCCGACGGCGCCGCCGTGCTGTCGGGTGCCCCGAGGGAGGTCCAGGGGGCCGAAGCGGTGGCCGGTACCTTCTCCGGTCGCGCCCGGGCGGCTAAGGCGGCATTGATCGACGGGGTCGCGGGGCTGGTATGGGCGGTGGGCGGTCGGCCGCAGGTGGTGTTCAGTTTCACGATCACCGACGGGAAGATCGTCCAAATCGAGATGGTCGCCGACCCCGACCACCTCGCCCAGCTCGAGCTGGCAGACCTCGAGGACCTTGGTTGACACTTGCACACGGACGATGTACTTTAGCGGCACGCAAGTAAGGAGGGTCTGTGGAAGATCCAGTGACCGCAGCCGCAATGTTGCTCCACGCCCGACGGGTACAAGAACGCACCGTGAAGGCCGGTCCCCAGGGAGTGGTTGGTCCAGATGGCCTGGGCGGTGTGGGTGCTGGTGTTCATTCCGCCTTTCGATTTCATCAATGGGAACATTTGGGGTCCGGTGGTGTTGGCGTCGTCGGCTGCGGGCACGATCATCTGCTGGCTGTATTACATCAGGGGGTACGGGCGGGTGCATCCGCTCACGCCCAAGCAATGGCGCGTGTGGTTGTGGTGGAGCCCGTGGTATGCCGCGTGGATCGTCTTTGCCAACGTGTTGAAAGGCGACATTCCGGTGGCGGCCACGATCGCCGCGGTGGCATCGGCGGCGCCTCTCCTTGGCTACGCGCTCGGCAACCGGCGCCGGTCGGCGCAGCAATGAGCCACCCCCGTACCCGGCTCGACGACGTGATGTATCAGCCGGTGCGCTTCTCGATCGCGGCGGCGCTCGCCGCAGCCGCGGAGCTGGAGTTCTCCACGGTGCGCGACGTCGTCGAGATCAGCGACTCGCTGTTGTCGCAGCACGCCGCTCGGTTGGAGGAAGCCGGCTACCTCCGTGTCCGCAAAGGCCATGTGGGCAAGCGGCCCCGAACCTGGCTGTCGCTCACCGACGATGGTCGCGCCGCATTCAAGGACCACGTCGATGCCCTCCGGGCGATCGTGGAGGCCGCACCAGCTTGACCGAACGCCGGACCCGTCGGTGGGCCCGGCAGTACCGTTGATCTGTGGCCGATGACATCGACGTCCAAGAGACGCAACGAGACGATGGAGCGAGCGTCGACCCAGGACGCACTGGGCCCGGCATTGGGCTGTTGGTCGGCGGGGTGCTGGTCGTGCTGTTCGTACTGTTGGTGCTCGTTGTCCGCAGGCGGAAGCGTCGGGCGAGCAAGCAGGGTGGCGACCGATCGCGTGCCGGCCCCGGACGGGCCTACCGGATCACTTCCGGCTCGTCAGGTAGAAAGCACCGTGATATTCGGCGATGGGATCTATGGCGCCATGCCTGCGTCGGATGCCGGCGCCGACGCTGCGGCATTCCGAAGCGGTGCCGGGGCCGCGGGCAACGTTGCCGACCGTGGCGGTGTTGTCGCCTACCTGGATGTTTGGGATCGCACCCTCACGAGTGTCGACGATCCGGCGGTGGAAGTAGTGGCGATCGGAGGCCCCGATACTTCGTCCCGGGATCGTAGGCCTGCTTCCAATCGGCGCCTGGACCGACATTTACGAAACCAAGGCTGCAATAGAGCCGCCAAGCCATAGGTGTCGACGAACGGGCCGTGGGTTGTCTCCCGCCGATGCTCGCACAAGTCGGTCTCAAACGGTGCTGACGGACATCGAGTAGTGCGTCCCGCCGCCCGCGCCCGAAGCAATGCGCTCGACCTCGCGGGCGAGGACATCGGGGGCAAGGTCGCCGTGCTCGGCGAACAGTTCAACCTCGACCCGGTCTCGCGTGACCTGCCAGGTGCCGACCACCTTGCCGCCCGCCACGACCACTGGGGAGATCCACCCCGCCGCTTTGCTGATGAATCGGCGACGAGGGGCTGCGATGATGCGGACGTCGCTGGTTCCGGGGCCGAGGACGTATTGGTCGAAGGCGGGCAACAGACGAACCGTGCGGTCTGGACGAGAATCCATCAGGTCACCGAGGTCCTCGGCGCGGGCATGCAACATCTCACCCTCGACGTCGACCACCACCAGTTGGTCACCGAGTTGGGCAAACCAGGTGCGCAATGCCGCCCTTTTTGAGGTGCCGCGGCTCAACCACTGGTCGAAGGTGGCGGGGCTCGCCGGGCCGTAGCGCACCGAGATAGGCCCTGACCGCGACCGATGCCGCCTGTTCCACCGGGGGGAAGTCCCGACCAGTCGGGAAACCAGGTATCGGGCCTGGTAAACGTGACCCGAGTTCCACTACTGGGGCCGTTGCACAATATGCCTTGCCAAGCCAGGGGCTTGAGCACCGCACCCCAGCCCGAACGGACTTTCTCGCCTAATACCGGGTCACCGGTGCGCGCAACGACCCCGGCGACGAGTTCCTCCCGGCTGAGCACTGTCCCGTCCAGCAGTTCGTACACCGCACCGGCAAGGCGGTCGAGATCGCCCACCTCCAAGAAGGTGCGCTGCCAGGAAGCCTTTTCCCAGCCCCGGCTGGCGCTGAGCAACGACAGGTAGGCGCCAGCGTCATCGGGGGAGAGGAGATGCAAGGTTCCTCGCATCGCCCACGTTCGCATCAATGCTCGCTGCGAAATGAGCTCGTCGACCTCACCGGACCGTGGCTCGGTTTGGCGCGCCGCCACCGCGGCGACGGCGGCGGAGGGCACCTGCGCCTGTACTCCCGCCAGTCGGCGTACGACATCGACCGCGGAACCCGTTGTCGTCTCGCTCAACCACTGGCGCTTCATGCGCCAGGCCAGCACCTGGTCCCACGTCAATCGCGGTGGCACCTTGAGATCGGTCACGCACACGAGGTTATGGCCCCGCTCTCGGATTCTTGCGGTCCAGCGGACCCCTACCGTGCTTCGCCATAAAAGTGGAACGTTCGTGCGCACGTGGGACCGCGTACCCATGCCGTCGACAGGAACGATCAGCGGGCTGGAGCGAGTTGGCGCTCGAGGAACTCGATCATGTGCGTCACTTTGGTGGGCGTGATGATGTGGGGCGTGGCGGGCATGATCGCAAGCTCGCCAGACGGAAGGGCGCGGTAGGCGGCGACTGCCTCTTCAGGCGTGCAGAAGTCGTCTCGGTCGCCCCCGAGTATCAGTGTCGGGGCGGTAATCCGTTCCAGGTCGGCGACGGTGTAGCCGGGCGGCTCGGTCAGGCGGTGGAAGGCGAGACGGAGGTATTCCCTCCAGTAGCCGTCGCCCTGTCCGCTGTCTTGGTCGGCCTTCAGCAGGGCGAATGCAGCGCGCATCTGGTCTGACTGCTCGAAGGACCGGGCGGCTGCGTCGGGGTCGGCTTGGGTCGCAGTCGGACTCCCTCCGAGTATTTGGCGCATCATGGGGAAGGTCAGCGACGCCGGGTTGAACAGATCGAAGCCCGCGTCGTTCACCACGGCTCGTATCGAGGCGGGGTTGCGGATACCAACGACGGTTGCTGTAACGGCGCCCTCGCTGAACCCCGCGATCAGCGGCCGGCCGAGGCCGAGAACGTCGATGAGAGCGACGACGTCGTCGGCCAGCAGGTCCCAGGTGATGACGCCACCGGAGTGAGCGGTCCGTCCGCACCCTCGGGTGTCGGGCGCGATCACCCGGAAATGCTCGGCCAACCGGGCCATGTGGGATTGGTACGAAACGGGCACGTCGCCCCAGATGGGATTGGTGGACACCACGCCACCGTGCAACAGCAACAGCGGATTTCCCCGCCCGGCCTCGACATAGTGGATGTCGATCCCGTTGGCACGGGCCGAACAGTCGGCCACCTGCACGCCTTCGTCTTGGACTTTCATTTCTCTCTCCCGTCGCCTCGATCGCTTGGGTGCGACGGTACGGAGAACTGATATGGCAGTCATCGGGTGTTCGCCTGATCTTCAGGCGATTCTCCATGCATTCTCCTGGAGCGCCGGGCCAACTCTGAGTTGGTGACTCAGTCGTTTGCCGGCGTCGCCCCGGGTGGCCTGAGATTTGGATCCGGGGGTTAGGTGTCGGCCATGAGGCCGTACTTCATGGCGAAGATGCTGGCCTGGGCCCGGTTGGTTGCGTCGATCTTGGTGTAGATGTGCTCGACATGGGTGCCCGCTGTCTTGGTGGAGATCACCAACTGTTCGGCGATCTCCTTGTTCGACAGGCCGAGCGCCACCAGCCGCAGCACCTCGACCTCGCGGCTGGTCAATCCCGAGGGCCACTCACGCCGACGAGCCGCCCGGTGCCCGGCGGCGGCAAGGACCGCCGAGACCGCGTCGCCGTCGAGGCGGCCCCCAGTCACCTGTGACCGCAGCTCCGCCGCTGCTTCGTCATGCCCAAAGGCCGGACGATGCGGTCGCATCTCGGTGAGGGCGCTGTAGACATCCGCGGCGGCAAGGATCCGCCCCGACTGCGTGATTGCGTTCCCCGACAACCCGCGGGGATAGCCGGTGCCGTCAAGGCGTTCATGGTGTTGGACAGCGATGGCAGCCAGCGGCGAGAGCGCCGCCACGAAGGACAGCATCCGCTCGGCCAGGTAAGGGTGGAGGCGCACCCGCTCCATTTCCGCGAGGGTGAGCTGGCCGTGCTTGTCCCAAACGGCGTTCGAGACCCCGAGGTGCCCGATGTCATGAACCAAAGCCGCCCGTCGCAGCATCGCCACGTCCCCCGGTGGCAGCCCCAAGCCGCAGGCGGCGGCCTTGGCCAGGTCGGCCACTCGACCGGAGTGTCCCATTGACCACGGCGACTTGAGCTCCGCGAACTCGCCGATCGCCGCCAGGGCGACGTCAAGGTCCCGGTCGCTCATCTTCGATCCCAGCGACGGTTCTGACCGGATCACCCGGTCCCAGCTCGTCGCGTCATCGATGTCGCTGCACAACATGGCCGCCTGATCGCAGAACAGGTCGACCAGGGCAGGGTCGAACTGGGTACCCCTTCGCTCCCGGGCCACCGCGACCGCGGCCTCGACACCCCCGGTGCGACGAAAGACCTCGACCACGTCGGCCAGGTTGATCAGTCGCGAGCTGAGCGAGATCTGGTCTTGCTTCAGGTGGAAGGCACCAGTGCCGTCCCACCGTTCATAGCTCTCCTTGAGGCTGGCCCGGACCTCGTCGCCCAGTCCCAGGCCGCCCGCCAGCTCGTCGGTGGCCAGATAGTGGTTTGTCGCCAGAGCCTCCAGGGCGCGGCGTCCCTCGCCAAGGAAACCCATGCCGACCCTTCCTCGTGCCAACAGCGGCCTTCCCGCGCCGCCGATGTGCTTGAGCAGGAACGCCGCGGCCGGGCCGGGCCGCCCGAGATCGTAGGCGTAGTGGGCGTCGCATTTGAGCGTGAGGTCGTCGCCCAGCCATTTGGCCTGCTCGTAGGCGTCGGTGTGGCACCCCACCCAGGCCAGCAACCCCGCGTAGTAGACGACGGAGCGCTCGGACTCGCTCAACTTCAGGATCTCGGCGAGGCGCAAGGCGATCAAACACGCCCGGATCATGTGCTCCATCGGCTGCCCCAGACCCAGATCCGTCCCCAGCGACAACAGCGCCACCAACTCAGCCACACCGACTTCGGGGTCCACGACCGGCGCCACCCCACGAATGTAGGTGCTCGTCTATTTGCTCGGCATGCCTTATTGACCCCGTCACGTGGTCCTGTGCTCAACCTCGCAGTGGTCCCGTGGCCTGGACGCGGCGGTGGGCCCGGAGACCTCCCGGACCCACCCCCAGCGACGCTTCGGAGTTGCCTAGCGGGTGAATGCCGCCTGGAAGTAGCTGTCCGTGGCGACTCCAGCCATGTTGGTGCAACCGACGTTGACCATCTGGGTGGTGCCCGACGGGTACCAGTTGAGTACCCGGCACTGGGTGGCCACGCCGTACCCGGTCACCTGGACGTCACCATTTGAGCCCCCCAGGTTGGGAAGCGAAAGGGTGTACGTGCCCACGCCGGAACGGGTGATGGTGTTGGTGCCGCCCGTGGAGTTGTAGGAGTAGTACGAGCTTGGCGTGTACGACGCCGAGGACGGCTGGTTGGCCCACAGGTAGGCGTTGCCCACACCGCTGCGCCCGGTAAAGGGAAGGGCATTGGTGTAGGTGGCGGTGAAGTAGGCATCAACCGGCGCACCGGCTGCGTTGACGCAAGCGACATTCACATACTGGTCGGCGGTGCTCGAACCCCACTGGGTCACCGAACAGCTTTGGGACCCGGCGCCGTACGCCGTGACCTTCACCGTTCCGGCGTAGCTACCGAGGCCGGGGAGCAGCACGCGATAGACGCCGATGGCGGAGCGGGTGATGGTGTTGGTCGCACCGGTCGAGTTGAACTGGTAGTACGACGACGGCGTGTACGAGGCGCTGGACGGCTGGTTGGCCCAGACGAAGCCGATCCGACCGGGGCTACCCGCCGGGGAGGAGAACGACGCGGTGAAATACGAGTCCTGGGCCGCGCCGCCCGGGGCATAGCAGTACACGGAGACGTTCTCACCAACGCTGTCGCCGAACCACGAACCGACGTGGCAGTTTCCGGTGTTCGAGTACGACGTCACGTCAACCGTTCCGCCCTGGGCCATGCCGGGGAAGTGGACGACATAGCTCCCGGTCGAGGATCGGGTGACGGTGTTGATACCGCCCGTCGAGTTGGCCGAGTACGACGAGCTGGGCGTGTACGACGCCGAGGTCGGTTGGTTGGCCCACACATACGCCCAACTGTCGGCGGCAACGCCATGGGGCGTGCCCAGCCCGGTCGGTCCGTCAAACCCGAAACCGGCGGTGCACAAGTACGAGCCGCCACAACTGCCGTTGCTGCCCGATGTCACGTCGTACACCGAGGCGTTGCTGGAGCGGTAGTAGGCGGACGCGGCGGCGGTGCGGACGTCGGTGCTGGCCATGGCGTAGACGCTGGCGATGATCGGAGCCGATGCACTGGTGCCCCCGAACTTGGCCCATCCTCCACTCGGGTAGCTGTCGTACACCGCGACGCCCGTCGCTGGGTCGGCGACTGCGGAAACGTCGGCCATCGTCCGGCGGACGCAACCGCCGTCGTGCTGCCATGCCGGCTTGGCTTCATAGGCGCTGCAACCGCTGCCCGCACCTGACCATGCCGTCTCCGACCAACCCCTGGCGTTGGCAGCCGTCGTCAGTGACGTCCCGCCTACCGCGGTGACATACCGCGACGCGGCGGGGTATGCCGGCCCGAATCCACTGTCGCCGGTGCTCACCGTGACCGGGATCCCGGGGTGGTTATAGGAGGCGTCGAATGCCGTCTCACCGGACCACTCACCACTGCCGTAGCTGTTGCTGATGGTGGTCGCGCCAAGGGAGGCGGCGGTGTTCACGCCTGCCGCCAAGTTGCTCAAGTTGTTGTCATTGGTCTCAACGAGCGTGATGCTGCACTTCGGGCAGGTGGCCGACACCATGTCGAGATCCAGCGAGATCTCGCCGGCCCAACCGGCGTTGGCGGACGGATAGGGACCGGCCGCCCCACTCTGATTGACCTTGTGGAAGCAACCATTGGCGGTGGTACACGCTGGCAGGCCATAGGTCGACCGGTAGGTAGCCAGGTCAGCCTCGGCGTTGGGATCGTCGAAAGCGTCGACGATGGCGACGCGCCGACCGGTGCCGACGGTCGCCGACGGCAACTTGTAGGCGGACTGCAGATCGGTCGGGCCATAGCCCTGGGGCGTGTTCGGCTGGGCCTGACCGGCCGGCGGCCGGACGGCCACGGCGAAGCACCGGGCATAGCCGACCGGTGCCTGGCCGCACAGATCGACCTGATCCGAGGGTGCCGGGCTGGCCCCGGCGGAACCGGCACCACCAATTCCTACCGCGGCCATGCCGAGGACCACGGCGGTGAGGGCCACGCCTCGGCCCGTTCGGGAAAAGCGCCGCCCCCAAGGGGCGGCACCGAATCGGCCGAGCCCGCCGGCCGGGTCTGCTGTCAGAGTTCGCGAATCGCGTGTCATTGCTGGCATCCTTTGGCTTGAGGCCCTCCGGGTTGGAAGGCGGTGGGCGTTGCCCGGCAACGGGTAAGCGCTCGCCAGAGGGTGTGCGTGGCCGCCGATTCGATACAGCTGAGGGTGCCGAGATATCCCTTCGGATAGTTGCCCTGGGACGCGGGCCCGGCATTCGATAGGGGTGCGGCTCTGCTCGGGCGCCGACTCGACACCCAGCGATGGAATCGCGCTATGGCACGGCGCGATCGGTCAAACCGAGCCGCGATTATTCGTTGGAAGGGTATGTAAGTCTCCTCACCAGCGGACATCGGCGTGCCATTCGAGCGCGCGGGCGCGATTAGGGACCGGGCTCTGTCCGCGCCCGGTCCCTGACGGCGTGACTTTCGATCAGAAAAAACCGCCGACCTGGAGGATCATCAGTTGACCGCCGGTATCCACAGGAGTATCAGGCGCAGAAAAACCAGTAACTGGCGTCGAGTTGTGGCCTTCGGCTCGGCACCAGAACGAGATCTCACCGCCACCGGCACCAACGGCCGCCCCACCCGTGACCGCCAGGGATGTGTAGTCGAAATTGATCTGGCGGAAGTCACTGAAGCCCTCGGCCATCGCGGTCTTCTGCCCTCCGATGAAATTGGTGCCGGACCGAAGCTCGCAGATGACGCTGTTGTCGTCATTTGGATTGTCGAAAAAAGAAACTGTCGCGGTGACGACGTAGTTGCCGGCCGGGACGGTTGTGACCGCCAATCTTTCGAAGTCACCGCTGTCTGGAAGTTCAACCGCTCCCGTAGGTACGAAGCGCGCCGCCGAGATGCCCGCGGGCCCGGACGCTCCCGCCGCCCCCTGCGGACCGGTTGCGCCCGCCGCCCCCTGCGGACCGGCCGGTCCCTGCGGTCCATCTAGCCCCGTCGCTCCGGGGGGCCCGGTTGCGCCCACCGGCCCCGCCGGGCCGAGCGGTCCTGCGACGCCCGCAGATCCCGCAGATCCTGCCGGTCCTGCCGGTCCTGCCGCCCCGGTCGGCCCGACCGGTCCGTGCGCCCCTGCCGGTCCTGCCGCCCCGGTCGGCCCGACCGGTCCGTGCGCCCCTGCCGGTCCTGCCGCCCCGGTCTCCCCGGTCGCCCCGGTCGGTCCGTGCGGACCAGCCGGTCCCTGCGGGCCGACTGGACCGGCGGGCCCAGCGGGTCCTTGGACGTTCCAGGCCAATGATGTCTCGCCCGACCGGCACCGGGTCGCTGAGGTGTCGATAACGCGCAGTACGCCCGCGCTTTTCACGTAACAGGCGTTGATGATGTTTCCGTGTGGGATGTCGGCGTACGCGGTTCCACCGGCGACGACGGCGAGGCCGGCGAGGGAAGCGACAAGGGTCCGACCCCGCCATGTCGTCACGATTCCGCTCCCCGGTGTGAGTCTCCTCTTTCCGCCGGGAGCGGAAGGTCGACGAACCTGGCCATCGACGACCTGCGCCGCCTCGTCTACGGCCTTCGCCCACCGGCCCTCGACGACCTCGGTTTGGTCGGCGCGCTACGCGCCCAGGCGGAGCGGCTGGCTCGGGGCACCGATCTCCGAATCCACATCGAGGGCGACGCGTCTTCGGTGCTGCCCGCCGCGGTCGAGGTGGCTGTGTTCCGTACGGCCGTCGAGGCTCTCCACAATGTCGTCCGGCACGGCGCTGCTCGGCGGTGTGAGGTGCGGCTGGTGGTCGGGGCTCGCTGGCTCGTGCTGCAGGTCCACGACGACGGGTCCTCGAAGTCGCCATGGGTGCCGGGCGTCGGGCTGTCGGCCATGCGGGAGCGGGCCGAGGAACTGGGCGGCACCTTCAGCGCCGGTCCCGGGCCAGACGGAGGCGCGACCGTCGTGTCCCGCTTTCCCCTCGTCTCGGTGACCGGGTGACAACCGTCGTCATCGCGGATGACCACCCGATGGTCCGCCAGGGTCTGCGGGCGGTGCTCGCCGTCGCCCCCGGGATCGAGGTCGTGGGCGAAGCAAGTGATGGTCGGGCCGTCGTGGACATGGTCGTCGAGCTCAAGCCTGACGTCGTGCTGATGGACCTCCAGATGCCCGAACTCCACGGCATCGAGGCCACCCGCGAGATCGCCGCCCGGAGCCCCGCCACCGCAGTTCTGGTGCTGACCATGTATGAGGACGATGCCACCGTGTTCGCGGCGCTCGCGGCCGGGGCGGCCGGCTACCTGGTGAAGGGCGCGGACGGCCGGGACATCACCGCCGCGGTCGAGTCGGTGGCCGCCGGTCAAGCGGTGTTCGGCGCGGCCCTGGCCGATCGACTGCGGACGTGGTTCGGGGGCCGGCAGCACACTGCGACCCTGCCGTTTCCCGAGCTCACTGACCGCGAGCGCGACATTCTCGACGCGCTGGCCGCCGGACATTCGAACGCCGCTATTGGCGATCGGTTGCACCTGTCGACGAAAACGGTGGCGAACAATGTCTCCAATATCCTCAACAAGCTCCACCTCATAAATCGGAGCGAGGCGATAGTCAGGGCCCGAGAATCCGGCCTTGGCACAACGGGCGGTCAGGGCCGGCGGACCTCGGGGACATAGTGCCGGGAACCGTCGGCGGGATCGAGCCATACCCGCATGATTTCGCCTGAGGACGGGTCACGGAAGGACTCTTCGGTCGGCAGCCACGTGGCGGCGGGATGGTCGTTCTGGCCGTGGCGGCGGAGTTTGAACCACCCGACGATGGCGACGACGGCCAAGACCCCGATGATCACCAGACTGATCACTGCGGTCCGACGATGACCGCGGTGCCGTAGGCGACGATCTCGGTGAGGCTCTGCCCGATCTCCGAGGAATCGAAGCGCATCCCGACTACCGCGTTGCCACCCATGATCCGGGCATTTTCGATCATGCGATCCATGGCGTGGCGGCGGCTGTCCTCGAGGAGCTCGGTGTACTGCGTCACCTCGCCACCCGCCAGCGACTTGAAGGCGGCACCAATACCCTTGACGGCCCCCATGCTGCGCACGACCAAGCCGAAGCAGGTACCGATGTAGCGCTGGACCCGCCACTCCGGGAACTCGAAGGTCGTCGTGACCGGGATGCTCTCGGGAAGGGCGCCGGGCGAGCGGGCGTCGTACTGCGGCTGTGGTTCGCTCATGCGTGCACGGTACCGGCCGAACTGACGAACCGCGCCGTCGGACGAGCCGCTCGCGCTACGCCGCAGGCCGGGTACGGTCCCACACCCGCACCTGTGACTGCCCGTAGGCTCAGGACCGCCATGCACGTCTATGCCGCCGAGGAGTGGAGCGACGCCGAGGCCGAAATCCTCCGGCGGTACTTCACCAACCTGGACCAACCCGTCTTCGCCCTGGTCAACCTGCCCGAGATCGTCAAGGGCGCGCTCTTCGCCCGGTACTCCCGGTCGTCGAAGAGCCTGCGGCGGCTGTTCCTCGACGAGTTCGTCGGCGAGTTGGACATCAGCGGCGACCACAGCATCGACGCCACCGTGGGCCTGGTGCGCGCCGAGCAGCTCTACGACAAGGTCTTCTTCGAGTATGGGGACGACTCGGTCGCCCAACTCGGTGGGGTCCACCTGGCCTGCGAGCAGACGTCCAACCTGCTGACCAAGGTTCTGGAGTGGGGCCGCCTCATGGCCTACATGGAGCAATCAACCCGCTACATCGCCTACGACGCCCGCCTGAGCAACGGCCGCTACCGCTACTACCGGGACCCCGAGATCCTCGCGTCACCGCTCGGAGCCCGCTACGTGGGCGACATGGACCGCATGTTCGACACCTACGGTGCCCTGCTGCCGGTCCTGCAGGGTTGGTTTGCCAAGCAGTTCCCCAAGGGGGCGGGCGACTCGGACTTCAGTTACCGGCAGTCCATCAAGGCCAAGGCGTTCGATGCGCTCCGCGGCCTGCTGCCGGCGGCCGCCACCTCCAATGTGGGCATCTACGGGACCGGACAGGCGTACGAAGCACTGTTGTTGCGGATGCGGGCCCACCCGCTCCCGGAGGCTCGGGCCTACGCCGACCTGATCCTGACCGAGCTGCGCAAGGTCATCCCTTCGTTTCTACGCCGCATCGATGTTCCCGACCGCGGTGGCGCGTGGTCGGCCTATTTGGAGAAGAACCAGCAGGCCATGCAGGACCTCGCCGACGCATTGTTCGCCGGTTCTCCCGACGCGCACGCAGCGGGCGACGTCGCGGAACCGGCCGTGGCCGGGGCTCCATCGGTCACCCTCGTGGACTGGGACCCCGACGGCGAGGTCAAGACCATCGCGGCCATGCTGTACCCCTACACCGACATGAGCGAGACGGCGCTGCTGGCGAAGGTGGACGCCATGTCGGTCGACGAGCGTTTGGACGTGGTCCGCACCTACGCGGGGGAGCGGACCAACCGGCGCCACCGCCCCGGTCGAGCCCTCGAACGAACGATGTACCGATTCGACGTGCTGTCGGACTATGGGGCTTTCCGGGACCTCCAGCGACACCGCATGTTGACTATCGAATGGCAACATCTCACCCCCGACCACGGTTACACGCTGCCCGAGGCAGTGGTGGCGGCGGGCGGCCAAGCCAGCTACCACGCGTCGATGGTCCGCTCCGCGGAACTGCACGACGCCCTGGCGGGACGCTTCGGGCCGCCCGAGGCCTCCTACGCGGTGGCGTTGGCCTACCGCGTCCGCTACGTCATGCAGTTCAACGCCCGCGAGGCCATGCACATGATCGAACTGCGCACCACCCCGCAGGGTCATCCGGAGTACCGGAAGGTCTGCCAGGACATGTACCGCCTCATCGCTGAGCGCGCCGGTCACAAGGCGCTGGCGGAACTGATGACCTTCGTCGACTGCCAGGACTACGAGCACGCGGGTCTCGAACGCCTCGAAGGCGAGCGCCGGGCCGAGCAACGACGCACCCGCAGCACTCAGTCCTGAACGACGATCGTCGACACCGCCTTGTCGTGCAGACACTGGCGCTGCGCGTCCCAGACGCACCACAGCGGATCGAGCAGGCCGATGATTCCGATTACCCCCGACAGGCGGAAGAGAGCCTCGCGGCCGAGCGCGGGACCCCAGCCGAGCCGGCGGCCGTCGGCCTTGAGCGGGCGGATGTGCAGGACCGCCTTGCCCGGCGTTCGTCCCCAGCGCACCGTGCAGAAGGCGTCGTAGAACAGGAACAGCACGCCGAGCGCCAACGACGCGACGACGATCGTCAGCTCGAGCCAGACGAATCCCGGGGTCCGATTGGATGAGGACCCGTTGTCCGACGACGGAAAGAGGGGGCCAAAGTTCGGGGCCACGATGACGATCGCCCCCACGATGACCAGCGCGGTCACGGGCAGCAGGATGACGTTGTCGAGGAGTCGCGCGACCAACCGTCGCCAGGGCTCGGCCAGCGACCCGGGGCCGGCGGGCGGGCGACCAAGGTTCGCACCCTTGTGTAGCGGGCCCGACGGCAGCCAGTAGCCCGGCTGTGGGCCGTAGCCAGGCTGTGGTGGGCCGTAGCCAGCGGTGGTGGGCCGTAGCCCGGCGTTGGGCCGTAGCCAGGCTGTGGTGGGCCGTAGCCAGTCGTGGTGGGCCGTAGCCGGGTGGTGGTGGTGGTGCGCCATAGCTCCCGGGGGGTTGATAGGTCGGCGGCGCACCCGGATAGGTCGGGTAACGCTCGCCGGGCGCATCGTCGGGACCGGTCGGGGACCAGGAATCCACGATGCCAGTGTCTCACTCGGGAGCGCACCGGGTACCGAGCACGTCGGTACATGAAAGACGCGTTTGCAACCCTAAAGTGACTAAAGGTAACCCTGTTGTTGGTGTTGAAGTTGAGCTTGCTGAGGCTGAAGTGAACGTGTATGGTCCCCGTTCGGCGGAGAGAGGACCCCTCCATGCCTCGAATTTCTCCCCTCCGAACCGCCGCCGCCGTCCTGTCGGTTGGCGCCCTACTTCTGGCTGGCCAGGCCAGCTTCAGCCACACGGCGTCGCGCCCGGCCATCAAGGTCAAACGGGGCGACACACTGTGGGGCCTGTCCCAGCGCTACGGCGTCACGATGGGACAGCTGGCGTCGGCCAACCACATGAAGCTTTCCGACCTGCTCCTGGCAGGGCGGACGATCTACCTCCCCGTGGGCGCCAAGGGCTCCCAAAGTGGCGCCGCCACGACCAGCAAGCGCTCCCCGAGCGGTTCGCTGTCCGAACACGGCGTTCCAGCCGACCCGCGACTGGCCGAGCGCACCTTCTGCGCGACCTACCAGCCGCCCACCGGTCCGAAGGGCCAGCTGCCGGCCGAGTTGACAAAGGACCCGTCCCGCTTGGCGCTGCGCCCCCTGTTCGCCAAGTGGGCCAAGGTGTACGGGGTGCCGGTCGATCTGATGGAGGCCGAAGCCTGGCAGGAGTCTGGGTGGACGAACAGCGCCGTGTCCCCTGACGATGCTCGCGGGATTGGTCAGTTGCTCCCCGCCACGGCGGTGTGGGTCAACCAGTCACTCGGCACCAACCTCAAGTTGAATGTGCCGTCGGACAACATCCGGATGATGGCCGCCTTCCTTGGCTCCCTCCTGCGAGCGACGGGCGGACAGGTCTGCGGTGCCGTGGCGTCGTACTACCAGGGGTTCGGGACCCTTCAGCGTTACGGCGTGCTCCCAGTCAGTCAGCTGTATGTCCGCAGCGTGTTGAGCCTGCGCCCACGCTTCGGGTGAGCCGGCCCCTGGATCATCGAGGTCGAATGGGCAAAACGGACAAAGTTTCATCGATCGCACCGCGAAATTTCCGCGCACCCCTGACCAGCACGGACGCGCAAATAGCCAGGTCACGACGTCGAAAGGGCGCTTGACGGGCACCATGCCGGTATGCGACAACTTGTGGCACCTTGCACGCCTTCCTCGAGCAGGCGCGCGAGGCGAGGGTGACTCGGAACGCCCAGTAGACAACGTTAACTTGCAGGTTCCGCCTCGGCTTCGGCCCGGGGGGCACCTCTCGGAGGACGGCACCAAAGGCGTTCCGGGTCACCCTGCCATCGACACGGCAACCTCGACCGTCGATGCAGGCCCACCGGCCGAACCACCGGGTGGGACGTCACGGCGCATCGGCCGAGACGTCCGAATAGGCGGAGGCCGGCCTGGCGATTTGGCGTGCTCAAGTCGGAATTCATGGTTGGGGCGTCAACCATGGCGTGGTTACCCTTGGGTAGACTTCCGTGGCCAGACATTCCTTAGGGGGGCTTGTAATGGCTACTAGAAGGGGGGGTCCGGCGATCGCTGGGCCGAACCGAGGGCAGGGCGATGGATGGCAGGACGGGCAGGGCGAAACGCCGCAGTTCCCCGACCGCCAACCCGACCGGCAGTCGTACACGCAGCCCAACCGGCAGCCCGACGGGATCATCTGCCTGCGCAACGTGACCAAGTCGTTCGGCTCGCACACCGTCCTGAAGGACATCAGCTTCGACGTACCAAAGGGGCACATCACGGCCATCCTCGGTCCGTCGGGCACTGGCAAGTCGGTGTTGCTCAAGAACATCCTCGGGCTGCTGCGCCCCGACTCGGGTGAGATCTGGGTCGACGGTGAGCAGACCGTCGGCATGGGCGAGAAAGACATCTACCGGGTGCGACGCAAGTTCGGCGTCCTGTTTCAGGACGGTGCCCTGTTCGGGTCGATGACCCTGTTCGACAACATCGCCTTCCCGCTCCGGGAGCACACCAAGAAACACGACAAGGAGATCCGCGACATCGTCCTCGAAAAGGCCGGGATGGTGGGCCTGCTCGACCACCTGAAGAAGACGCCCGGTGAGGTGTCCGGGGGGATGAAGAAGCGCGCCGGCCTTGCCCGGGCCCTCGTCATGGACCCCGAGATCGTGTTGTTCGACGAGCCTGACTCCGGTCTGGACCCGGTCCGAGTCGCCTACCTGGACGAACTAGTGGTCGACGTGCAAGCCAAAACCGGGGCCACATTTTTCATCATCACCCACAACATCGCCTCAGTCATGCGCACGGCCGAGTACATGGGCATTCTCTTTCGCTCCGGCCTGGTGCGCTTCGCGTCCAAGGACGAGATGTTGGCGGACGGGAACCCGATCATCCGCCAGTTCCTGGCCGGGCAAGCCCGGGGGCCGATCGGGATGGACGAAATGGCGAATGACAATGAAAACTGGACTGCCGCCGACTTCGCCGACGACAAGATCATGACGGTTTGACCGCTTGCTGATGCGATCGAGCCCCGCGTGTCCATAGCGCGAGCAGGCCGGGTGGGCCCGGCACAAAGGGAAGAATCGGCGGAAGTAGCAGCCTGGGCGCTACCAGACAGCCCCGACCCGTCCCGGCTCGACGACACCTGCTCCAACCGGAGCCGCTCCAACCACCCTCGCTCCAACCGGAGTCGCCCCAACCGGAGCCGTCCCAACCGGACCCGCCCCAACCGGACCCGCGCCGAGAGGACCCGCGCCGAGAGGACGTGGCGCTGATGGCGTCGACGTTTGCCAACAAGCCCCAGACCCTCGTCCGCGAGACCGGCAACATGTTCGCCGTCGCCCTCGAGGGCCTGCGGGCCACCTTCCGCGTCCGAGACTGGAAACGGGAGTACATCGACCAGTGCTGGTTCATCGCCAAGGTGACCAGCCTGCCGGTGATCCTGATCGCCATCCCCTTCGGCATGGTGATCGCCCTGGACGTGGGCTCGCTCAACCAGCAACTGGGCGCCCAGTCCGCCACCGGCGCGGTCATGCTGCTCGCCATCGTCCGCGAGGCCTCGCCCGTAGCCGCGGCCCTCATGATCGCCGGCGCGGGCGGATCGGCCATGACCGCCGACATCGGCTCGCGCAAGATCCGCGACGAGATCGCCGCCATGGAGGTCATGGGCATCAATCCCATCCACCGGCTGGTCACGCCCCGGCTGTGGGCCGCGGCGACAGTCAGCCTCCTCCTCGTCTCGTTGGTCGGCGTCGCCGGGTTGGCGGGCGGATTCATCTTCAACGTGCAGGTGCAGCACGTGACCGCCGGGGCGTACTTCTCGGGTTTCACCACCCTGGCCCAGCTGGCCGACCTGTGGTCGGCACTCGCCAAGGCCTTCGTGTTCGGACTGATTGCGGCCATGGTCGCGTGCTACAAGGGCCTGTACTGCAAGGGGGGCCCGAAGGGCGTCGGCGACGCCGTCAACCAGGCCGTCGTCGTGGCGTTCATCCTGATCTTCTTCGCCAACTTCGTCATGACCACGCTGTATTTCGCCCTGGTACCCCAGAAGCTGTAGATCGTGGCCACTCGCCTTCGCCGATCGGGGCCGCTTGCCGGGGCGACCGGGCTCTTGGAGGAGGCGGGCCGCCAGCTGTCGTTTTACCTGCGGATCATCGGCGACATCCTCACCGGCAAGGTGATCCGGCGCCGCTATATGAGCATCGTGTTCTCGCTCATGAGCGACATCGCCATCGGCGCCGGGGCGCTGATCGTCGGTGGCGGAATGATCTTCGTGATCTTCTCGATGTCGTTCTTCACCGGCACCGAGGTGGGGCTGCAGGGTTTCAAGGGACTGCAAGCCATCGGTGCCCAGTCCTTCACGGGGCTCATCGGCGCCTTCGCCAATACCAGGGAGATCACCCCGCTCATCGCGGGCGTGGCGTTCGCGGCCCAGGTCGGGGCCGGCTTCACCGCCGAGCTCGGGGCCATGCGGATCTCCGATGAGATCGACGCCCTCGAGGTCATGTCCGTCCCCAGCCTGGTGTACCTGGTCTCCACCCGGGTCATCGCCGCCGCCTTGTGCATCATCCCCCTGTACCTGCTGTCGCTCATCGCCAGCTTTTTCGCCACCGAGCTGATCAGCACCAAGTTCTTCGGGATGTCCCCGGGCGTCTACCACCACTACTTCCGCAAGTACCTCCCGCCGATCGACATCTTCTACAGCGTGTGCAAGGCGACCCTGTTCGCCGTGGTGGTGGCGATGATCCACTGCTACTACGGCTTCACCGCCAAGGGAGGCCCGGCGGGCGTGGGGGTGGCGGTCGGGCGGGCCATCCGAGCCAGCATCGTGACCGTCGTCATCCTCAACCTCATACTTTCGATCCTGTTCTGGGGCGGCACCAACACCGTGAAGATCGCGGGGTAGTGCGGCCGATGGACAAGGACCGGATCGTCCACGCCCTGACGGGCGCCATCGCGCTGATCCTGTTCTCGGCCGCGGTCTACGTCGGCGTCCTGTACACCAACGGCGACCGTTTCAAGTCCCTCCGCAGCCTGTACGCCACCTTCGACGCCGCCGGCCAGGGGCTGCAGGCCAAATCCGACGTCAAGATCCACGGCGTCACCATCGGCGCCGTCAAGTACGTGAAGCTGGTCAACGGCCAGGCACGCGTCAAGATGGTCATCTCCCGGGACCAGCAAGTGCCCCAGGATTCCCTGGCCCGCATCAAGCCCAAGACCCTCTTCGGCGAGAAGTTCGTGGACATCGTCCCGAAGGACACCCAGGTCGAGCTGACAGGGCCGTTCTTCAAAGACGGTGACACCGTCACCCAGACGGCGCCCACCCGGGGCACCGAACTCGAAGACGTGCTGGCCGCCGCCTATCCCATCCTGGCCAAGATCGACCCCGACCAGCTGACGGTGGTGCTCGACACCCTCGCCGAGGCGGGACGGGGCGAAGGGCCGGCGATCAACCGCCAACTGGGCAACTTCCAGTCGTTGGCCGACGTCGCCGTCGCCCACGATCTCGACACCCAGCAGCTCCTGTCCGACTTTGCCCTGCTCAGCTCGTCGATCGCCAACGACTCCCCGAACGTCGTGGCGCTGGCCAAGTCGCTCAACATCGTCCTGCCCCAGGTCAACACCCGCGGGGACGAGATCACGAGCATCCTCGCCAACCTGTCCCGGTTGTCGAACGACACCGCCAATCTCCTCGACGCCAACCGGGCGACCCAGGACAAGCTGATCCTCGAGGGTGGCCAGGTCCTGAGCACGCTCATCCCCCGCCTGAGCGAAGTCGACCCCACCATCGTCGGAATCCGCCAGTTCGTGCAGATGCTGACCGAGATCGGCCACGTCCCCTACGGCCCGGGCACGGTGCTGGGCGCCATCAAGCTGGTCCTGGGCGGCGGTTGCCCGTTCGGCCAGGTCGCGCCCTGCACCCCGACCGGCCTGCCGGCATCGAAGGCGGCAGCAGCGGCAGCGGCGGCGGCGGCCAACACCGCGGCAATGAATGCGGCGGCGGCCAACGCCAGCGCGGCCAACGCGGCGCCGAAGGCGGGAGCCGCGGAGCCGGGGCCAGCGGAGCCGGGGCGACCAGCAAGGGCGGAGCGCCCTCGAACCCCAACAGCGGGGCGCCAGGAGCCAACAACGCCGGCTTACCCCAGGTCGTCAAGGGGGTCAACAACCTCCTCAAGCTGGTCGGGGGGCTGCTCAAGTGAGCCGCTTCACGGGGACGAAGTTGGTCGCCTTCGTCACGGTCTGCCTCGTCCTCACCGTCTACCTGGCCTTTACCATCGGCAACATCCGGCCCAGCCACCTGTGGTTCCTCCACCGGGACTACAGCCTCTCGGCCAACTTCGACGACGTCACCGGCCTCAATGCCGGCGACTCGGTCAAGGTCGCCGGCGTGATCGTCGGCAAGGTCAGTTCGATCAAGGTGGTCGACGGGCCGAACAACGGCACCGGCCGGGCCCAGGTGCACTTCTCGGTCCACAAGACCGTCCGGCTGCCCAACAACACCGAGGCCTCGATCCGCTGGCGCAACCTGCTCGGCCAGCGCTACCTCTACCTGACGCCACCCGACGCCGCCCATGCCGCCCCCACGGTGCTGCGCAGCGGTGACCGCGTCGTGAACACCATTTCGGTGGTCGACATCGGCGAGCTGTTCAACCGGCTGGGCCCCATCATCAACGTGCTCGACCCGGGCCAGATCAACCAGTTCGTCGACGCCGTCTCAGGTGCGCTGTCGGGCAACGAGCAGAACCTCTCCCAGGCGCTGGACAACCTGGCCAACGTCACCGCCAGCCTGGCGACGCACGACGACGCCATCGGCCGCCTGGTCGGCAATGTCAACACGGTTGCGGCCACGGTCTCCAATCGCGACCAGGAGATCAAGACCGTCCTCGACAACCTCGTCGCCATTTCCTCGACGTTCAGCAGCAACACCAAGATCGTCGACGACGCCATCACCAACCTGGGCACCGTCTCGACCAATCTCGACCGGCTGCTGTCCGCCAACCGGGCTCAGATCGACCGCATCCTCACCAATCTCAACACGGTGCTCAACGTGGTCGTGGGCCGGCTGCCGACCATCAATGCGATCCTGGCCGGTTTCCCCAACGCCTCTCGCAGCCTCCTGGCGCTGGGCAACGTGGGCCAGTTCCTCGCCCTCACCGCCCCCTGCCTTTCGGTCCAGCTGCTTCCGGGCGTCGATGCTGCCATCCCCTGCAACACCCCGCTCAACAACCCTGGCCCGGGGGCCGCCACCGCCAACGGCGCCGCGCCCAAGGCCGCGAGCCCGAAGACGGCCGCCACCAGCCCCACCCCGGGCGCCGCCACCAGCGCCACCCCGGGCGCCGCTACCATGCCCCGAGCCCCGCACTCGGCACCGCCGCCAATCCCGCCACCCCGACGGGGGTCGGCATCAACGACTTCCTCGGTGCCCTGGCCAACGCCGGCTCGAGCCCTGACGGCAGCGGGGGAGGGGGCTAACCGTGGCGATCAAGTCCTTCCGGGACCGCAACCCCTTCGTCGTCGGCATCGCCTCGGTGCTGGTGATCGTGATGCTCGTCGGTGGCGCCCTGCTCGTCGGCGTGAAGCACCTGCTCGAGCACGGCTACTCCGTCGAGGCCATCTTCGTCGACTCCGGTGGCATCCAAACCAACGACAACGTCCTCCTGGCCGGCGTCCGGGTCGGGCGCGTCACCAAGGTCGAGGCGGTCCACCAGGCGCGACCCTGCGCCCGCAAGTCGCCCGACCCCGACTTCATCGGTATCCAGGGAGCGGAGGCGGGTTGCGTCCGGGTCAGCCTGAACGTGCACAACGGCATCCACCTGGGTCCCTCCACTCAGGCCCACATCGTCCTCGAGACGCTCCTCGGGGCCCGAGCGGTCCGCCTGACCGGGGCCGCCACGGCACCGTTCCTCAACACCCTGCCGTCCTCGGCCCGGGTGATCCCGATCGACCGCACCGAGATCCCCTTCGACATCTTCAGCCTCTTCACCAAGGCCACGACCAACATCCAGGCCACCGATACCGCCAAGCTCAACCAGCTGATCAAGGAGCTGGCCGGCGTCACGCAGGGCAAACGTGAGCAGATCACCACCTTGCTCACGTCGGTGACCCAAATCTCCGACACCTTGAACGCCCGCGACGCCCAGGTGCGGGAGCTGCTCGATCGGGCCGCCACCTTGTCCAAGCAGCTGAGCGCCAAGGATCAGGTCCTGGTCAGCCTCATCGACCAGAGCCAGGGCATTCTGCTCAACCTGCAGCAGCGCCGAAACGACATCGCGGTCGGGTTGAACGCCGCCAACGGTGCCGTGGCCCAGCTCGACCGGGTCATCGCGACCAACAAGGCCACCCTCGACGCCATCCTGACCCGCCTGCACCCCACGCTCGGTGCCATCGCGGCCCACGAGGCGGACATCAACAACATCCTGGCGGCCCTCGGCCCAGGCGTGAACTCGATGGGGCTGGCCACGTCCCACGGCCCGTGGCAGGACGTGTACATCAAGACGATCGGCTTCGACGTGCTCGGCTGCGTGGCCGCCCTGAAGGGCCATCCCGACGGGACGCCCCTCGACGCCTTGTGCACCGCCTTGATCAAGACCCTCGGCGCCCTGCATCTGCCCCTGGCGGTGCCGGCCCCATGAAGAACAGGACGGGGGAAAAGGGCCGGCCGAGTACCCGCTGGCGCCCCGTGGTGCCCCGCCAGTGGGCCGCGTCGCGGGCGAGACGTGTCGTGTCCTCCGGTCTGGCAACGCTGCTCCTCGCGGCCCTGCTCTCGAGCTGCAGCTTCGGCGGGACCGCCAGCGACCACCTGGTCGCCATCTTCAAGAACACCGTGTCCCTGTACTCCCAGGCCGAGGTCAAGGTGCTGGGCATGACCGTGGGCCACGTCCAGTCCGTGAAGGTCATCGACGACCATCAGGTCCGGGTCTCGTTCTCGGTCCGCAAGGGCGTTCCGTTACCTCGGGACGTCAACGCCGTCATCGTGCCCCAGTCGCTGCTCGGTGCCCGCTACGTCCAGCTGTTCCCCGCCTGGGTGGAAGGCCAGCCCCGCCTCGACCCGGCCGCCGAGGACCAGCGCATCATCCCCGTCGATCGCACGTCGGTTCCCGTCGAGCCCGACGAGGCCCTCTCGGCGGTCAACGACCTGCTCAAGTCGCTGGATCCGCAGGCCACCGGCCGCCTGGTGACCAACCTCAACGACGACCTGACCGGAAACGGTCAGAACGTCAACGACGCCATCCGCAGCCTGTCCGGCATCACCAATACCTTGGCCGACAAGGACCAGCAGCTCGTCGCCCTGATCGACAACCTGCAGCAATTCACCACCGTGCTCGACACCCGGGAGTCACAGCTCGGCAAGGTGATGGACCTGTTCGCCCAGACCACCTCGCTCCTGGCCCAGGAGCGAGGCACCATCGCCAGCCTCGTCACCAGCCTGGCCAGCGTGTCGACCAACGCCCTCGACCTGGTCACCGCGCACGCGGCGCCACTGCAGGAGGACATCAAGTCACTGTCCGACCTGGTGCAGACGCTGGACGGCAACCTCACCAACGTCTCGACCCTCCTGTCCTCGCTGCCCCAACTCGTCGCCGGTCCCAACCTCGACGGTAAGGCGGGATTCATCGCCGCCTACAACCCCACCTACCACCGCATCGACCTGCGTGACAGCCTCGGGTCGACGGTCAACGGACTGCTGCAGGCGCTGGGACTGCCGCTGTGCCTCGCCATCCCGTTGCTCGACGTGCTGCCCCAATGCGCCCCCGGGAGCATTCAGCTGCCCCTGGGCCTGACGGCACCGGCCGCGGCGGCGCCGGCCACGCCTGCTGGGGGTACCGGCACCGCCGCCAAGGGCAACGGTCAGGCCGGAAGCGCGGCCCGCACCACCCCGACGACCAAGGCGCCTGCGACGGGCCAGAAGGCTCTTGGCGCCACGCCGCAGCCCGCCAGCCCGCTGGCGGCGGTGTTGAACCTGATCGGCAGTGGCGGGGCGACGACACCCCAGGTAGCCGGCTACGGCATGCCCGCCGCCTCACCGCCACCCGCCTCCGCCACCGGCCCGCTGGCCACCCTCGCGGGGTGGGCCCATAACGTCCTGGGCCACCTGTGGTGACCGCCTCGTCTCGCCGAGTGACGGCACTGGCCCTCGCCGCGGTCCTCGTGGCCACCCTGCTGTCGGCGTGCAGTACTGGCGGCTATACCGTGACGGCCTATTTCAGCGACTCGGGTGACCTGCAGAGCCGGGGCGGGGTGCAGGTCGCCGACCTCCGGGTGGGCACGGTCAGCAAGATCACCCTGACCAAGGACTTTCAGTCGGAGGTCAAGCTGCGCATCAACAACGGCATCAGGATCCCCAAGAACTCCGAGGCCATCCTGCGCACCACGTCGCTGCTGGGCGAGCGCTTCGTCGAACTGCGGCCACTCGCCTCGCCGAGCCAGGCGCCCTTCCTGCAAAACGGTGACAAGGTTCCGAACTCCGTCCAGCAGCCCGAGCTCGAGGTCGTGGCCGACACTGCCGTCAAGCTGCTCGGCGCGGTGACGGCGACCGATGTCCAGACGATCGTGGCGACCGGTGCCCAGGGCTTCGGCGGCCGGGGCCCCCAGCTGGGGGCCCTGATCGGCGACCTCAACCAGATCTCGGGCACCTTGGCCACCCGAACCAAGGAAATCGGCCAGGTGATCGACAGCCTCGACCACGCCACCCAGACACTGGCGGCCGCGGCCCCGGATCTGTCCAACCTGCTGAGCAACCTGGCCGCCACGACGACCCTGCTGGCCAAGGACCGCAACCAGGCGGTCACCGCTCTGGCCTCGCTCACCCACTTGGCCGAGGCGGCGGACTACAGCCTCAACAAATATCAGGCCGACATCGATCGCGAGATCAAGCAGGTCGACGCGGTCACCGCCACCGTCGTCAGCTCGCTCGGGGATCTCCAGGTCCTGCTCGACTGGCTGCAGCGGTTCTCGGTCGACTTTCCGAAGGGCATCTACGGCAACTACGGCGGGATCTACCTGCGGGTGGTCCCGTTCCTGCTCGACCCCAGGTCCCCGAAGTGAGGCGGTCGCGGATCCGGCTGAACCTGATCTTCTTCGTGGCGTTGTTCGCCGTGCTGTTGTTCGAGGCCACCCGATCCATCATCACTGTGGGCCAGATCACCCACCCCTACCAGCTCAGCGCCGCATTCACCGATGCCAACGGCCTGGTGTCCCACGACGAAGTCGACTACTTGGGCGTGCCCTACGGGGAGGTATCGACGCGTGTCGCGTGACCCGGCCGACGGCGGCGCCATCGTGCACATGGACATGATGAAGGGCCATTTCATCCCCGCCGGTTCGGTGGCCCACCTCGATCTGAAATCGACCATCGGCGAGCAGTACATCAACTTCCAGCCGCCGGCAGGCTTCGCGGGCACCCACGGCCCCTACTACCAGACGGGTTTCAAGATTCCCGCCCGCAAGGATGACGCCCACCCGGAGTACGGGTACACCACCACGCCCGTGCAGTTCTCGGAGCTGTTGCAGTCCGCGACCGGCTTGCTGAAGTCGATCCCGGCCGACCAACTCCAGTCGCTGGTGGCCAACCTGTCGGTGGCGCTGGCGGGGACCGCCGACTCGCTGCGCTCGCTGATCCAATCGGGCGACCGCCTTTCGGGAGCCCTCGTGACTCGCACCGGTGCCATCGACCAGTTGCTCGCCAACAGCACCAAGCTGGTGCATACCGTGACCCAGCACCGAGCGTCGCTCGACCAATCGCTGGTCGATCTGACGCAGGTGGCGGCGACCCTCCAGTCGATCCAACCAACGACCAACCATCTGCTGGACACCGCCAACCCGCTGTTTCTGTCCGTCGCCAACTTGGTGGCCGCTGCCCAAGGCAACCTCGACTGCACCCTGAAGGGCCTGAACCCCGTGCTCGACCTCACGTCCACGCCGAGGAAGCTGAAGGAGTTGAGCACGCTGCTCGATGTGGGGCCGAAGGCCTTCGCGGGCATCAACGACAGCGTGGACTTCGATTCCGGCCCCTCGGGGACCGGTCTGAACGGGGCGTGGTTGCGGGTCGGCCTGACGCTGAACTCCAACAACCCGGCCGTCCTGTACAACCCGGTTCACACCTTCCCGGCGTCGGCGGCCATTCCGGGCTGCACCAGCGCCCTGCGTCCCGTCGCCGCTGACTACCGCCCGACCAACATCTCGGCGCGCTTCATGCTGTTGTCGGGCGAGGTCCCGACCCCGGCCGCCGATGCCGTCACCGGCGTCTGCCTGCTCCTGTTCGCCGTGGCATGGACTCGGCGCCGGCGTTCGACCCGGACGACGTCATGACCGAACCGGTCACCGGCCGCAGCGGTGGGACGATCATCGGGCGTAGCACGAGCGCCCTACCCTCCGAGGAGGCGGCGGGGGTCGAAGCGTCCTTCGCCGAGTTGTCGGCCGAGCCCGTTGACCCCGACCCCCCCGCCCCGCCGGCCGGCGACGACCCCGGAGTGGTCCGCGTCCCCGCCTCGGGCAGCCTGGCGGCGCGCTGGTCACTCGTCGGTTGCGTGGTCCTCGCCTTGGCGGCGCTGGTGTTCGCCGTCTTGGCGTTGCAGCAGCGAAGTGCCCTCCAGGCGGAACGCGACCGTGGCGCCGAACTGCGCGACGTCTCGGGAAAGACCATCGCCGCCCTGACGACCTACGACTACGAGCACCTCGACGTCTGGAAGAAATCGGTGCTGGCCAACGCCACCGGTTCGTTCCAAAACCAGTTCGAGTCCGGATTCACGGGGTTCGAGCAGGCGTACGTCGCCGAGCACAACCGGGGAACGGGCTCGGTCCAAGGCGTGTGGGTGGGTCCGGTCGACTCCGGCAAGGCCACGACCGTCGTCTTGGTCCAAATCACGGTGACCAGCCTGACCGGGACCCATGCGTTGGAGCCCTATGTCCAGCTGACCCTCCTCAAGGTGGCGGGCCACTGGCGAGTGGACGATGTCCAGGCCACCTTCGACACCGGTGGTGGGGGAGCGGCGGGCGCCGCTGGCGCCGTCGTTCCGCAGGGCACGACGACCGTGCCCCCGGCCCCGTAGACAACGAAGTCACCTTCGGTGTCACCAGACCCGCTCGCGTGGGCCTATCATCCCGCACCGACCGCGGCCGAAGGATGCGAATGGGCAAGGCAGACGACGATCTCGACGAGGAACTCCTCGCCGACGAGGGCGAGGCTCCTGAGGACCCCGACGAGGCGGAACTTGAAGAGCTGGACGACGACCTCGACGAGGCCGACCTCGACGACGAGCCGCTCGACGACGACGACGACGACGAGGTGCTCGACGACGAGGTGCTCGACGATGTCGACGTCGATGTCGCACTGGCCGAGCCGCCTCGACCGGCGCATGTCGTCGCGGCCCCACGCGAAGAGGAAGAGGAAGAAGACGACGACGAGGAGGCCGACTCCGACGATGTCGAGGCCAGCCTGGACGTGATCCTGAAGGAGCGGTTGGTCGTCACCGACGACGACGATGACGACGACGAGGATTCCCCGGACAGCGACGACCGCCCCGACAGCCCCCTCAAGGTGCTGCCCAAGCAGCCGGGAGAGTTCGTCTGCCAGTCGTGCTTCCTTGTCAAACACCCCAGCCAACTGGCCGATCGCGACGCCATGATCTGCCGGGACTGCGTTTGACCTACGCACGCATTGTCGTGGGAACCGATGGCTCGGCGACCGCGTCGATCGCCGTTCGCCACGCCGCGGCGCTGGCCGCGGCGTGCGGAAGCGAGCTGCTCATCGTGACGGCCTTCCAGCCCAACCGTTCCACCGCCGCCGCCGAAGACGTCCCCGAGGATCTCGAATGGACCGTCACCGACTCGGCGGCTGCCGCCCAACACGTCGCTGACGCAGCGCGGATTGCGTCCGAGGAGGGTGTGGGCGCCGAGCTGGTGCACATCATCGCCGAGGCAGGCGATCCCGCCGCCGCACTGGTCGGGGTGGCCGAGGCCCGAGGCGCCGACGTGATCGTGGTGGGCTCGAAGGGTATGAATTCCGCCAGCCGCTTCCTGCTGGGGAACGTGCCCAACAAGGTGTCGCACCACGCACCGTGTGACGTATTGATCGTCCGAACCACCGTAAGGTGAATCTGAGACCCGACGTGAGCCACGACCGATCACCCATCAAGCAGGTGCTCAACTTGGCGTTCTTCGGTCCCGTCGGGCTGGCCCTGGCGGCCAAGGACACCCTTCCCGAGTGGGTGGACAAGGGCCGCAGACGCGTCGGCCACCAGGTCGGCATCGCCAAGATGGTCGGCGAACACGCTTCGCGGCACGGGCAGAAGATCGTCTCGGAGACCCTCGTGAGCTTCGGTCTGCTTCCCGGGCCACCCCCGCCGACTTCGGCGAGCGCGTCACCCCCGAGCGCCGAGGTCGCACCGAAGGCACGCCAGCGCGCCGCCCGTGAGGCCCGTGAGGAAGTCGGTCGCAGCCCCGGTTCGGCCGTCGAGGCCGTACCCGCCGAGGGCGCCTCGGTGGATTCCTTCCGTGTCGATCCCGCGGCCCCCTCGGTGGACTCCTCCTTGGTCGATACCGCGGCTCGCTCGACGGACTCCTTGCGGGCCGACCCGGCGGCCCCGTCGGCCAACGGGGGTCCCCGCGTCCGGACTGCGTCGCGGTCGAGTCTCGACAGCGCCGAGCTGGCGATCCCTGGCTATGACTCGCTTTCGGCGTCCCAGGTCGTCCAGCGGCTGGCCGGTTTGGCCCCACCCGAGCTGGAAGCGGTGCGCACGTACGAGGCGGCGGGCCGGGGCCGGCGCACCATCTTGACCAAGGTCGCACAACTTCAGACCGGACGGACCTGAGCCGGTGGAAGGAGCGCGGCTGGCCACGGCCGAGGACGTGGGCCGGCTGGCGGAGCTGTACCTCCAGGCCAAGGAGGAGCTGCTCCAGTTCCGAGGGGCCAGCCTCCTGTTCCTGCGCGAGGCCTGGCGCGACCCCGTCGAGGTGTCGTTGCGCACCGAGATCAGCGATCCCGACCGTACGGTCTGGGTCGGGACCATCGACGACTTCGTCGTCGGCTACGCCGCGGGCCGTATCGACGAGCTTCCCGACGGTGAGCGGCTGGGCGTCATCGAGGACCTGTTCGTGGAGCTCGACGCTCGTTCGGTCGGGGTAGGGGAGGCCATGGCCGACCTCGTCGTCGCCTGGTTCGAGGAGCAGGGCTGCGCCGGGGCCGATGCCCTGGCCCTACCCGGAGCCCGGGCCACCAAGAACTTCTTCGAGGAATCGGGGTTCACGGCCCGGCTACTGGTGATGCACCGGCGACTCAAAGGCGATGGCTGATCGCCCGGAGGTCTGTGTCGGCGCCATTGCCGTGGCCGACGACCAGCTCCTGATGATCCGCCGCGGCCACGGTCCCGCGGGAGGCCAATGGTCGGTACCTGGGGGCCGCGTCGAGCGAGGGGAAACCCTGGCTGAAGCAGTGGTGCGAGAAGTGGCCGAGGAAACCAATCTCGAAGCGATGTGCGACCAGTTCGTCGGCTGGGTGGAGCGCATCGGCGACGACTACCACTTCTTGATCCTCGACTTCATGGTGACGGTGCTCTCCACCGATCCACCCAAGGCAGGCGACGACGCGGCCGAGGCGGCATGGGTCCCGTTGGTTCACGTGGCAACGCTGCCGCTGGTCGACGGCCTGGCGGAATTCCTCCACGAGCACGGAATCCTGCCCACATTCGCCTGACCAAGGCCGAGGCATACGACCACGTATTTGGTGAGGACGGAGCTCCCGGCCGGACAAGTTGCTACGGGGACGAGCAGTTGTTCGGCGGGGGCTCCCCCGCGATTCGAGCATTTAGCCACAGCATGGCAACCGGGACCCCCTCGACGACCACGGTCACGTGATCTGCGGGATAGGTGTCGAACTCGACGGTGACGCCGTCGCTGCAGCACTGGTTCCGCAGGTTCTTGCCGACGGCATAGGGGATCACCTCGTCCAGCAGCCCGTCACCGCTCCATTGTCGCCGATCGATCACCCTCAGTCCGATGTTCGACGGTGATACGTCAGATCGAAGGTTCGTGGGGTGATAGGTCCCGCAACCTTCGCGCCCTCGGGCAACCTTGGCGCGTTTGTGGGGCTATGTCCCGAAAACGCGCGGAAGTTGCCTGAATGCGCGAAGGTTGCGCGGATCGCGGGGAACGCCGCCCCGAATGTTCTGAGATCGGAGCCGTTAAGCACGCCCCTCTCAGGACGGAGGGCGCGGTGACAGGTCCGCCCGGAGGTTCATGGGTGATCACGATGCGTTCTCCCGCCCGGCGTCGTTCGCCACACCCGCGCCCAGGGCCACCGCAGCGACGGTAGCGCGGGGTGAACGAGGCCGAGTCAGGCCACTCCCCGCAGACCTGTGGGGACGCCGAGCCGTCGTCACCGGAGCCGCCCACGGAATCGGGAGAGCGATAGCGTGGCGCCTGGTGCGCTGCGGGTCGCTCGTAGTGGCAGTTGACAGCGACGAGAAGGCCTTGCGCGATACGGCGTCCGTGCTTGGCTGCGACGCCATCGTGGGGGACCTCGCTTGCCTCGACACCACCGCCTTGGCCGACGATCTCCTCGCCGCCTACGGCCCCATGGAGCTCATCGTCAACAACGTCGGGATCTCCACACCTCACGCTTCGTCGACCTGGCCGAGTCCGTCGGGGCCCGTGGTTCTTCACCCGTCGCCTGGTCGAGCGGCTGATCGCCAATGAGCAACGAGGCTCGATCGTGTTCATCTCATCCCTGCATGACACCATCCTGCGGCTCCAGCCCCACTACAGCACCAGCAAAGCAGCGGTGGCCATGCTCACACGCGAGCTTGCCTACGAGCTGGGACACCCGCCATCCGGGTCAACGCCGTGTCACCCGGCTCCATCCGGTCCATGACCAATCCGCAGCCCCTCGAGGATCCATCGATCGCCCGGTTGATCCCCGCTGGCCGCAGCGGTGACCCCGACGACGTCGCCAAGGTCGTCGCCGTACTGCTCAGTGATGCCTGGAGCGGTTACATCACCGGCGCCAACCTCCCCGTAGACGGCGGCCTGGCTTTGCACTCCTGGCTCATGGACCGATAGCGCGAGCAAGACACGGCCGTCTCATGAAGGATTCGTTCCATATCGACGGAAGAACTGTCAGCGGCCCTGCCATTTGGCGGGGCGTTTTTCGATGAAGGCTCGGGGCCCTTCGATGAAGTCGTCGGTCTTGCCCACTTTGGCGAAGGCTTCGGCCGTGAGCTTCCACAAGGTGGCGTCGTCCTCGCTCATGGCCTTGGCGGCGACGCTGCGGCTGGCCCATACCGCGTGGGGCGCGTTGGCCACGATCCGTGCCGCCATCGAGCGGGCGCCCGCCAGCGCCTCGCCCGGATCGACCAGAACGTTGACCAGGCCCAGCTCGTAGGCCAGCTCGGCCGCGATGGGATCGCCCGTCAGGATCAGTTCCATGGCCACCTTGGGGCCGACCGTGCGAGGCAGGCGAAACAGGCCACCACCGGCCGCGACCAGGGAACGCTTCACCTCGGGCAGGCCGAAGACGGCGCGGCGCGAGGCCACGACCAGGTCGCACGCCAGAACCATCTCGAAGCCACCGGCGAGGGCCGGCCCGTCCACCGCGGCGATGAGCGGCTTGGACCGGTCCCGGTTGACCAACCCCGCGAAACCACCCCGCTCGGTGCGCAGGCTGGCCGCGTGGCCCGAGGCAATGGCCTTCAGGTCCGCCCCGGCGCAGAACACTGGCCCCTCACCGGCCAGGATGCCCGCCCAGCACTCCGGGTCGGCCTCCATGCGGTCGATGGCGTTCTCGATCCCCGTCGCCACCGCCCCGTCGACGGCATTTCGAGCCTCCGGTCGGCCGATCGTGATGACCGCCACACGGTTGGCCACCAGGTAGTCGACCATCAACAAAGACAGTAGCGGCCGACCTCCGGCGCTCCGGGGACCCGGCGAGGGTCAGGTGGGGGTGTGCGCCTCGGCGTCGGCATCGGCGTCGGCATCGGGCGGCCGCCGCCGTCGCAACGTACGGATCCGGCTCAGCAGGCTGGGCGCGTCCGAAACGAACGGCTTGCGCCCAAATCGGAACTCCATGTAGAGCTGCTTCAGCGCCCCGACGAGGGGCGTGGCGACCAGGGCGCCGGGCACACCCGCGGCCGCGCCGCCGATCAGCGCGGCCAACATCGTCGTCGGTGGTGTCACGTCGACGGCCGGTCCGATGATGGCGGGGCTGATGACGTGGTTCTCGAGGTTCATGTAGACGACGTAGAGGCCCACCACCGCCACGAAGACAAATGGCCCCCTCGTGAGCGCCAGTAGGCCGAGCAGGGCCCCACCGAGCAATCCGCCGACCTGCGGTATGAGGTCGGTGAACATGGCCCAGATGGCGGCCAGCGGCGCCAGCGGCACGCCGAAGGCCAGGCACAGCGTGAGCACGACGGCACCCATCAAGGCGGCGACTGCCAGCGAGCCACCGAAATAGTGGGCGATGGCGACGTAGAACACCCGCCCGATCTCGTCGGCCCGGGCCAGCCATTTCACGGGCAGGAGCCGGCGGACCAGGAGAATCAGGTATTCGCCGTCGAGCAGCACCGCCAAGGCGATGGTCACCACCAGCAGGGCCGACAACACGCCACCGATGAGCCGTTCCACCGTCGAGGTGATGCTGGCGTCGCTTATCTGCGAGGGGAGTTCGTGCACCGCCTGGTCGACTTTGCCCGCGGCATCTTGGTCTTGCAACCACGGTCCGACGGCGGGCAGGTCGTAGAACTGGCGGACCGTCTTGGGGAGATCCGACGAGAGCTTGCGGGCCTGAGTGGCCGCCTTCGGTCCCATCACCACCACGAGAAGGGTGACGAGGGTGAAGACGCCGCCCATGACGAGCAGAACGGCGCGCGGGCGCGGCCATCCCCACCGTCGGCGGACGGAGGACACGACTGGGTCCAATGCCAACGCCAGGATCACGCCCACCGCGATCGTCGTGATCGCCGAGCTGGCGGCCCGGAACACCGCGAACACCGCCGCGCTCAGGAGCAGGCCCCCCACGATGTAGGCGAAGGTCTGCGGTTCGAGCACCAGCGCCCTTGGACTCCCAGGGTCGGGCACGGCCATCGGGTTACTGTAGACCGGTGTCCGGAGGCGACCCCGCCCAACCAGCTCCGGCCGGCACTTGGCGCGTCAGGCCCACCCTCGGTTCGACGCTGCTTGTTATTGCCTCGATAGGTACGGCGATCATCGTCGGCGACGTGTTCGTGGCGGCCCGGCGCACCATCGGGTGGGCCTTCGCGACGCTCATCGTGGCATGGCTGTTGTCGGCGATCATCGACGGCCTCGACCGGTGGATGCGCCGGGGCATCGCATTGCTGATCACGGTGCTCGCCGTGGTGCTCATCGCCGTCGGAACCTGGCTCGGAGTCATGGCCAGCCTGCGCGCCGAGGTGAGCCACATCCGGACATCGCTGCCATCGGCGGCGGTGCAACTCGAGCACCGCTACCAAGTGGCGGCGCAGTTCCGGCTGGCCGAGCGGGTGCATTCGTTCGTGGCAGAAATCGACAAGCGCTTCAGCGCCAGTGCGGCGGTGTCGAAAGCGGCCGGCACGGCGCCCGTGTATTTCGTCAACGGCGTCCTCCTGCTGTTCTTCCTCGGCTACGGGCCCCGTTTTCTGGCCGGCGCTTTGGACCAGATCACCGATCCCGATCGAAAGGCCCAAGTGGCACGTGCCTTTTCGCGCGCCTCGACGCGGGCTCGCAACTATGTCCTTGTCACGTTGGCCCAGGTGATCACCGTCACCGCGGTTGGCACCCTGGTCTTCTATCTGCTCGACCTGCCTGCCCCATTCGTCCTCGGACTGGTACTTGGGTCCTTCAGCGCCATCCCGCTGCTCGGGGTCATCCTCGGAGGCATTCCGGCCCTGCTGCTGGCCGCGGCCAACCCCGACACGATGGTCATCGCCAGCGTGGCCAGCCTGATCATCGGGTTGCAGCTCGTCGAGATTCTGGTGGTCCGCCGCCGGGTCGATCCTCGTACGGTCCGCGTCGGACCGGCCCTGGTGCTGATCGTCGCCCTGGTCGGATTCCAGCTCTACGGGGCGGGAGGCGCGGTGTACTCGACGGTCGCCCTCATCTTTCTGTTGGCACTCGTCGAGTCATGGCCCCCGGCCGCTCGCCGGGCTGGTCGCGCGCCTGCGATGGTTCCGCCCACGACAACCGAGCAGGACACGAACGAGGTCAGCGCACCTCAGGCCGGCTGACGGCCGTCGCGCCGGGGGCGGGTGAGGGGCTGCGGCGGATCGGGCCCGGCGGCGGTGGCATCGAGATGCCCAGCATCGGTGCCAGCGCGGGGATCCGACCCGACTGCTGCCGGGCCGCCTGAAGGAGCGCTTCGGTGGCGTCAGACGGAAGACCCTCGGGTTTCACCTGACGCCGGACCGGCGACGCCGCGACCGCTTCGAGCATGGCGGCCCAGCGTTCGCTCGGCGTGTCTGTGCTCATCGCCTTGCTCGCCGCCTCGGTCAACAACGTGGCCACGTCGGCCGGGAGCCGGGTGGTGGCGTCGGGTGGCCGGGCGGACAGCCGTAACGCCCGCACGACGCGGGTCTCGGCCAAGTTGGACTGGATCTCGTCGATCCAGCCGGTCCTGAGCGCCTCGACTCGGCGTTCCAGGGTTTCGCGGAGGCCGGCCGCCAGATTGCGGGCCTCGTCGTCGCGGGCCGAACTGGCCCCGTCGAGGATGGAGCGAAGGTCGCGCAGCGGGAGTTCGTCGGCCAGTTTGGCCGCCGCCTCGGCCCGGTCACGCCACTCGGCCGCCTTGACCTTGGGGAGCAGTTGTTCGGCGATGCCGAGCAGGGCGTCGGCGTTGGGCGCCGGGCGGCCCTCGGCCGCTGCCTTCTCGCCTTCCAAGTGGATCGCAGCCCGAACCGAAGGAATCCCGCCTCGGACGACCTGCTCGGCGATGGGCCGATGTTCGGGGGGCAGGGATTCGAGCAGGGCGTTGCGGTGGGTGTTGCCAGGGTTGAGCCGGCGAGGCTTCGGTCGTGGCGGTCCGCCGGGCGACGTGCCCGCTCCGGCCGCCGCGGCGCCCGGGAAGCCTCCACCGCGGGCGCCGGCACCACCGCTCGTACCGCCGCCGGCGCCGCTTGGCGCGCCGCCAGAGCGGGGACCTGCGCCCGAGCGGGCTCCAGAACCGGAGCCGCCAGCGCCCGAGCGGGCGCCAGAACTCGAGCCACCCGCGCCAGAACCGGCGCCACCAGCGCCTGAGTCGGAGCCGGCCCCGCCCGATCCAACCGAGCCGCCGGAGCCCGAGCTACGGGGCTCTGCAGTGTCGCCCGTCGGCTGATCGCGCGGCGGCCGTTGGCCTCGGCCCGGTGCCCCGCCTGGGCGACGTTCGCCGCCTGACGCGGCGCCGGTGGTCACGGGTCCGCCGGGCCGGGAGCCTCGGTCGATTCTCGCCCGATCCTGGCGGGGCGGCCGGGGCCCGCCCGCGCCACGGTCGGATCCCTCGGATCTCGCCGGTCTCGCGGGACGGTCGGGATTTTCCCCACCTTCTCGTGGGTCACGGCGCCCCGAGGGTGCGGCACCGTTGCGCGCCGGACCACCGTCGCGCCGGGGTCGCCGGGGGCTGTCGTCGCCGTCGCGCAGGGGTCGGGCCAGGGTCGTGGTGACGTCGGGGGTCGCCGCCCGGGGCGGCCCGATGATCTCGAGGCGTTCCGGCTCGGCCTTCTTCTCCTTGGGGGGCAGTACGGCCACGATGGTGATGCCGTCCATCTCGAAGTCGGCGTCAACCCGGAGGACGTCCCCCGGCTTGGCTCCCTGGCTCAGCAGGGTGCCGTCGAGCACGCCGCGAGGCTTGAGGGCGCCCGCGGCCCGCCAGGTCCAGCTTCCATCGGGCCGCGCGCTAGTCAGCTCGATATCGATCCTGCGGGCCATGCGCTTAACCTACAACGCTTTAGGGTACGACCCCGTGGGCAGTTTCCCCAGTCAGTGGCGGCCACGACGCCCCCGAAGACCCTGATCGCGGTCGCGGGTGGTCGGCGACCGAGGAGCCCGAACAGGCAGGAAAGGTCTTGGAGGTGGGAAAATAGACGCCTGATGCGGGTCCGGCCTACTCCTCCAGGAGGTCGGGTTGCTGGCTCACGATCCAGTCGTACAGCGGCTGGAATGAGAACCAACCAGCAAGATGACTACCGATCTGGGTCCAGGTGAGGCGGGCCGTCTCGTCGTCGATCATCCGGGGGTCGCCTGCGGCCATGGCGAGGAGCTGGGCGTGGCAGCAGCGCTCCATGGCGAGGAACCACCACACCGCCTCGTCGACCGAGTGGCCCACCGTCAGGAGGCCGTGGTTGCTCAGGATGCACGCCTTGTGGTCGCCGAGCGCGTGGGCGATGCGCTTGCCCTCTTCGATGTCGACGACCACGCCTGCGTAGTCGTCGAAGACCTCGTGGTCGCCGAAGAACGAGCAGGCGTCCTGGGTGATGGGGTCGAGGCGGCGGTGCAGGGAGGAGAACGCCTTGCCGTGGATGGAGTGCGAGTGGGCGGCGGCCACCACGTCGGGCCGGGCCGCATGGACCTGGGAATGGATGCAGAACGCCGCCTGGTTGACCGGCCAGCTGCCCTCGACGACCTCGCCGTGGTGGTTGACCAGGATGAGATCGCGGACCCGAATCTGGCTGAAGTGCATCCCGAACGGGTTGACCCAGAAGTGGTCGCTGCGCTCGGGGTCGCGGGCGGTGATGTGCCCGGCGACGCCCTCGTCGAAGCCGAAGTGCCCGAAGAGGCGGAAACCGGCCGCCAGCCGCTGCTTGCGGTGCCGGCGCTCCTCGGCCGCATCGTCGAAGATGGGGATCTGGTGGGGGACGCGATCGCTCGCCATTCCACCTCCTGTTGTCGATGGTCGCCGCTGCGATCGTACCGTCAGGGCGCGCCTTTGGGGCCGCCGTGGGCGTCCGCTTCGGCTTCGGCGTTCCTCTTGAGCCGCTCCTTCAGCCCCCCGAGGATGATGTCGAGCCCGAACTCGATCGACGAGCCGCTCAGATGCATGACCGTCGCCTCGATGTTGGGGATCTCCTCCAGCGGCACCGCCGAGAAATAGGCTCGCAGCCGGTCTTCCTTCGACGTCGGCGCGGGCGGGGGAGCGAGATGACGGCTGACCGGGCGGGTCCGCCCGACGAGCAGGGTGGCCATGCTCCAGCGGTACAGGAGCATGAAGGCGGCGGCCGCTTCCTCGGCGCAGAAGCCGGCGTCTCGGAGTAGGCCGAGGGCGTACTCGGTGTTGAGCAGCCCGTTGGGGCCCATGGTGACGCCCTCGGCGTACACCCGCACGATGCCGGGGTGAGCCCGCCACATGTCATGGTTGTGCCGGGCCTGGGCCCGGAGCTTGGCCTCCCAGTCGCCGTGGTCCTGGGGCAGCTTGGCGACGACGTCGCCGATGAGGAAGTCCACCATCAGATCGACCAGTTCGGCTTTGTCCGCCACGTGGTTGTAGAGCGACATCGGCGTCACTGCCAGCGCCGACGCCACCCGCCGCATGGTGAGCGCGTCCAGTCCATGTTCTTCGACCAGGTTCAGGGCTTTGAGGACGATGCGCCGTCTCGTGAGGGCGGGGCGGGGCGCCACTTCCTCGACGTCGCGCGGCAACCATCGGGGTTGGTCGGGCAGCGGATGATTCGAGGCGTGGTCGGAGGGGTTGGTCATGCGTTCGGCGCAGCGTCCTCCGGGATGGAGGCTTTAGTGGGCGGCGGCGGGGTTCGCCGCTTCGGCGACCGGGCAGCGGCGGGCGAAGGAGCGTCGATAGACCTCACCGCGCACGGCGAGGGTGGGGTCGTCAGATAGCCCTATGCCGCGCGCCAGGCGGGTGGGGTCGAAGCTCAGGAGTTCGCCGCCGTGGAACTGGTCCGTCGGGATGTCGGTGAGCCGAAGGTGGCCGAGCACGACACGCGGGCGGCGACTCGACCAGGGCCGGGTGGGATCAGCGGTGTTGTCACCCTGTTCAGCCACTTGGGCCCGCAGGACGAACTCGGCCCGGCCGTTGGTGATCCAGTCCTGCAGCCCGCCTCGGAGGAAGTTGCCGGTGACCGCGGGCGACGCCGAGCGCACCCCTTCGACCGGCTCCCAGTGGAAGCGCATCGACCGCTCGGTGCCGTCGGGTCCCGTGAGGGTGAAGGCGTGCACGGCATGGTACGAGCAGGTGGTGTAACTCTCGGGCACGAACTTGGCGCCGAGGTATGCCACCGCAGGGCAGGCCGGGGGGTAGGACGCCGCGAAGTCGAACACCCCCTGGTCGTTCGACGCTGCGCCCCCCGACGTCGCGGGCGGGTACGGCGTGTCGAGCCGGATGCGCTGGCGCAGATTCTGCCAGCGAGAACGGCGCGTGGGCGCCGCCGGCGTGGCCGCGACCACGAACCGCCGGAAGCGCTCGACGTCTTCGACGAAGAACATCGGCAGGCTCATGGCGACCATGTCTGTTTCGTCCTCGGTGCCGGGCTGGAACTTGACCGCCATCCCCCGCACGGCAGGGGTCGAATCCGGTTCGTCCATGTCCCCCGTACCGTTGGAGAACCGGACCGTCACCGGCACCGGCCGGCCGGCGAACTGCGGCGCAACGGTGAACAAGGAGGCGACCGGGGTTCCGCTGAACCAGCCGGTGGCCGCGATCCCCGGGGCATGAATCGGGCGAGTCCCGCGACGGTAGGGCGGGGAGGCCTTGATAAGGGAGTCAACCAGCGCATCGGCATCCGATGTCTCGCCGGTTTGGTTTGCCTGTAGGGGCACCATAGAGACTGTATCCAGCCGGTTCCGCGAGGTCAGGTAAACCGGCAAAAGAATTAGACGGAAGGATACGCTTGGCCGGATTCATTGCCCAGTTGCGAAGGCGATCCTAGGCTCGCGGCCATGGGGCAGGTTTCTTCGGTTCGCGAAGCCTGGGCCGGTTTCCGCAGGTACCTCGGTGACCCCATGCGGGCGCCCCTCGGTGATGCTCGGATCCCTGCTCACGGCGTTCTGGTCCCGCGTCGAAGGCCCCCTCGACGTTCCGCTGAGATCGTCGATGGCGCCCTCGGACAACTTGCAGACCCCGATGAACCTGGTGATGCCGCTGCGTTTTCCACAGGTGGCGTTCCGAGGGCAATTGGGCAAAATGCTGTTTCAGGAGACCGACCAGATACTGGTCGGTCTCAATAACGTCGGGACCGTTCATTTCGCCCGGTTCGATGTGATCGAGGGCAACCTGTGCATGTTCTCGATATTTGACGGCGACTTCAACGGTTACATCCGGGATTTCATCGGGGTGATCGGCCAGGCTTTTGACCGGATCATGGACTTCGTCCAGGACCCGGCCCCAACCCCGTGCGGCAGTCACGTCGACGAGTTCATCGAATGGGTCCGGCGCCACGACGCGCTGCAGCTCCCCGAACTGGCCACCGACGTCACCTCGGACCTGGTGGCGCTGCAACGCCAAACGCTGGTCCTGCTGCACCAGCACCCCAACGTCCAGATGGGAATCTATCGGGGCTATCCCGGATACTCGGTTGCCCAGATCCGCGACGGATTGGGTATCGGGTGGTAGCTCGATCGGCCCCTGCCGGTGGGGCTGCTGCCGGCGGGGCCGTGTCGCTTCCGGGGCTGATGGGCGAGGTGCAGGGCAACATCCTGCGCGCCTACGGGGCGCGGTACCGAGTGGTACGCCATTTGGTGCTCACGGTGGACGATCCGTCGGCCGCCCGCCTCGCTCTCGGCCTCATGGTCGACGGCGACCGCTCCACGCCGGACGTCACCTCGGCGGAACGACCGCCTCGGGAGGCGGGCTACCGGTGGTGTCTCAACATTGGGTTCACCTTCGCCGGCCTGGCCGCGGTCGGCGTCCCGGCCTCGAGTCTCGGCACCTTCCCGCCCGAGTTCACACAGGGAATGGCCGCCCGGGCCTCGCGCCTCGGCGATGTGGGCGACAGCGCGCCTGGCGGGTGGGTCGGCGGCCTGGCTGATACCCATCGGGTCCACCTGGTCGTGACCGTCCACGGTTGGACGCGCGCCGACGTCGACCAGGTCTGCGAGGAGGTCATGGCGGCGGCCCGGGGCCGGGCGTTCTCCCCGATATCGGATGACGTCTTCGACGGCGAGGTGCTCGACGACCCGGTGACGGGGCGTCGCATCGTGCATTTCGGCTACGCCGACGGCATCTCCCAGCCGCGTTTCCTTGGCGTTCACGACCCGTCCGCGGCACCCGACCAGCTCCCGTTGGCCCCCATCGGCGTCGTTCTCCTCGGCTACCCGAGCGCCATTCCGAGCGTCATCTGGAACGTTCCCCAACCCGACGTCCTGGGCCGCAACGGCACCTTCGACGCGTTCCGGGTCCTGGGCCAGGACGTGGCGGGCTTCGAAGACTTCCTGGCGAGGGTCGAGGTGGACCATGGCGTCGACCGGGAGCTGGCCGCGGCCAAGTTGTGCGGCCGGTGGCGCAGCGGCGTGCCCTTGTCGCTGGCGCCGACCGCGGCCGAGGCCGAGGCGTTCCACGAGGACCGGCACCTGAACGAGTTCGACTACGTCGATGGTGACCCCGACGGGGTCGTCTGCCCGATCGGTGCCCACATCCGCCGCACCAACCCGCGCGGCGCCCACATCGTGCAACGGTCGTCCAACCGCAGCCGGGCCCTGATCCGGCGGGGAATCCCGTACGGCCCGAGATGGGACCCCGATGACGCCGCCACCCGCGACGCCCCCCGGGGCCTGCTGGGCAACTTCTTCTGCGCCAGCCTGGCGGCCCAGTTCGAGGCCATGCAGTACGACTGGGTCAATCTGGGGTTCCAGGACCCCCGGATTACCGGCACCAACGACCCCTTGATCGGTGCCAACGATCCCGCCACGAGCACCTTCAGCTGGCCTCGCCAAGGGACTGAGCCGCTGGTGCTGCGGGGCTTCAAGCGTTTCGTGGTCACCCGGGGTGGGGCGTATACCTTTGTCCCGAGCCTCCCCGCGCTGCGCTGGATCGCCGGCGGGCCCGGCCGGTAGGCCGTCGACCGGTAGGCCGTCGAGCTCAGCAGACCTCGTGGGGCGGGCAGTCGTGGGGGTGGGACGCCTCGTCCTCCAACCCGACGACGAAGAGCCGGCCCCGGCTGTCGCGCAGCACCTCGACCGGGGCGTCGTAGAGGGCGGACAGCCGCTCGGTCGTGATCACTTCCTCAGGCCGGCCGATCGTTATTCGACCCCGGGCGACGTAGATGACCTTGTCGAGCACCGGTAGGAGGGGGTTGACGTCGTGGGCGATCAGGAGCACCGCCATATGGCGTGACGAGGCCAGGTCGGCGACCAGGCGCGCCACGACAGCCTGGTTGCGCAGGTCGAGGCTGGCGAGCGGCTCGTCGAGCAGGAGGATCTGCGGGTCGGAGATGATGGCCTCGGCGAGGAGGAGCCGCTGGAGTTCGCCGCCCGAGAGGGTGCCGACGGCGTGCTTGGCGAAGCCGGTGGCGCCCACGGCGGCGACTGCGGCGTCGACCTGGGCTGCCAGTTCGGCGCTGTCCTTGCGGCGCGGCAGGCCGGGACCCCATTTGTGGCCGACCAGTCCCAGCTTGACCAGTTCGGTTCCCATGAGTCGCAGCTCGGGGTCGATGGGGCGGCGCTGGGGGACGTACCCAATAGAGGGGTTGCCGCGCCGGGGGGGCCGGCCGAGGACCGTGAGCTCGCCCGCCGAGGGCGAGACCAGCCCCAGCAGGAGTCGGGCGAGGGTCGACTTGCCGGCCCCGTTGGGCCCGAGGACGGCGACAAACTCGCCCGCCTCGATGGTGAACGATGCGCCCTCCCACACCGTGCGAGGTCCGTAGGACACCGCGACATCGCGCGCTTCGATCAATGGTCGCGTGGTCGCGGCGCCGATCGGCGAACGGTGGTCCGACCGAGGTAGCGCCAAGAGGGAAACGATACCGCCCCGGCTGCTGGTGAACCGGCGATTCGATGACGGCCTTTCAAGGTGCAGTGGACGGCTGGATGCCTGGTGACGGAAGCACGTCAGGTGGCGGCGGGGTCACGAGGCGGCGGAGGCCGTTTCGCCGAGGATCGAGCGTGGGGGAACGTGTGCTTGTGCGACCGGCTGGGTCATGGTGGATCGGGTGCGGTGGGTAGGCGAGGGCTGAGCAGACCGGCTGCTCGGTCCCGGTCGGTCTTGTCCTTGTGGCAGGGCCAGCACAGGGCCCGAAGATTGTCGTAGCTGGTGGGTCCATGGTTGGCCACTGGGTCGGCGTGGTCCCATTGGAGGCCGTAACGCCGGTCGCAGTGGGCGCACATCGCGCCGTCGAACAGTGGCGGCTCGCCGAGGCCGAGGGCGGTGCGCAGCTTGGCGTTGAGGTAGCGGCCGAAGTGGGCCACGGTCTCGATTCGCACGCCGTCGTGCAAGACCGCCTTGATGAACGCCCCGGTGGCCATCTCACGGGCGACTGACACCGGGACCGGCCCGCCTGCGATGACGTGACAGACCTCACCAGGCTCGGCGTATCCGCGTTGGAAGGCGGCGATGTCACATACCAGCACCAGCTCGGCGCGGTTGGCACTGGGCTTCCCCCCTCCGCGGATCAACTTGGCCAGCGCGTCGGCGGCCACGCGCTCCCGAGGTTCCGGACCGCCGTTGCGGCGCGCTTCGCGGATGAAGCGGTCTGTCTCCGTATCGATGCGGTTGCACATCGGCACACCGACCTCGGGCGGCAGCGCCCAGCTGCCGCGAGACATCCCGTGCTCGTCCACCCAATGGCGGAAGTACCGCTCGTTGTGTTGCCGGCGGTGAAGTTCGGCGGGATCCTCGGCTTCCAGGCGCTGCCGTCGAGCCGAGTCCTTGAGTGCGCCGACGCCGGACCGTCCCGCCAGCTCCAAGAGCTTTGACTCCGAACCGGCGACCGCGGCCTCGGTCTTGGTGATCTCACGCGCTTGGATCAGGGAGAGGTCGCCCGCCATGAGCGCTTCCTTGGTATGGGGGCACTGATCGAGACCGTCGATGGTGTCCAATGCGGCCTTGGCCTCACCAGTGGTGGTACCTGCGGTGTCGGCCAGCCACCGGGCGGGATCCGAGAAGCCCCGGTTCTTGTGGGCGCCGCAGCTCGCCGCCCGAGCGGCCGCGACCACTCGCAATGCGGCGGAACGCTTCTCGGTGCGAGCCAGCAGCTCCACCATTTCAGCGCAGTCCACCCCCGACAGCAGGGACGGGTCGGTCGCTCCGATGGCATCGCCCAGCACCCGGCACGCCTCAGTCAATTTGGCCAGCACGACAACACCTCCCAACGCCAATGAGAATTTCGACGAGAAGGAGGGCCATCAGCCAGGCCCACGAAGGCAACTACTACGTGCAGTGTAGTCGAACAGACGTTCGACTGTCAAGGGGTGAACGACGATTTCTTACTCGGTCATCACTGAGCCGAATCCCGTGCTGAAACGCTCAGACCGGCGGCGTTGCCGCCGCCCTCGTCGGCCGAAAAGGCGTCGAGGACCGAGGCTCGACCTGGGACAACGACCCACCTATGGGATGTCATGTTCATCAGCGGCGACAGCGACTGGAACTGCTCCCACGAGGCCCGCGAAGTCGCCGCGAAGCCAGCTACGGGGGCAAGTGGGTCCATGGCGGCCGAGTCAACTCGCGGTCCCGGCCCGACCTGGTGGCCGACTGGGCCGTCCGCACACGGTGGACGGAACGCTCCTCAGTTCGGCCCGAAACCAACGGCCAGCGTTCCGGTCAGCTGGCCGCGCCGGCTTGACACCGCCCCGACGCTGCTCTGGGCTCAAACCAGCGGCGGCGGCGCACGGCCCGGCGGCACGCGAGTACCGGGCCGCGGCCAGCGGGGGCGCACGGCCCACGGCACACGAGTGCCGGTCGGCTGGCCGCGCTGGCTTGACACCGCCCCGACGCACAGCCCGCCGGCACGCGGGTGCCTGGGCCGCGGCCGACACCCTCATACGCGCTCGGCGGGCACGTCCGGACCCCGATGACCGTGGTCGGCCGGCGCCGACCGGATAGGTTTAGCGAGCGTGGTCGGGGTGCCATGCGAGGGCACGGACCAGGGGGTGGACCGTGGAGCGGACCGTGCTGCGCCGGGTGCTCCTGCGCCGGGCGCTCCTGCCGACGGTGATCGTTCTCGTTCGCGGCCTGCAGCGGGAAGAAGGCCGCGACCTCGACCACGACGGCAGCGACGACGCCCACGTCGACCGCTCCGACCACGCCGGCCAACGGGTCGTCCACCACCGTGCCGATCCAGGCGAGCGGACCCCGCACCGTCTTGAGCCCCATCGGGCTCAACCTTCGGGCGGCGCCCGCCAAGACCGCCGCCGTTGTCGGCACCGCCGCCCAGGGCGTCACGGTGACCGTGCTCAGTCACACCGGTGACGGGGCCAACGGTTGGTACCAGGTGAAAGGTGCCACCGTGACCGGTTACATCACCGACAACCCGGTCCTGAGTGCCGAGGGGAAGTTCTCGCCGTACAGCTCCAGCCAGCACAACTTCTCCGCCCTCTACCCCGACGGGTGGACCCAGGCCGAGCTGCCGCCTGCGAGCGTGGTATTTCACTCGGGAACCAATGCTGACAGCGTCGTCGTCACGACTGCGG
>CAVTDW010000026.1:0-282341 GCA_963733505.1 uncultured Actinomycetota bacterium
TCGGGCTGCCGAGATTTGAACTCGGGACCTCTTGACCCCCAGTCAGTCCGAGGGTTTGTCGACCCATGCCGCCTGATGCCGGATAGTACTGCGGACCAGGCCATTCACTCCTGACACAATCCGGCTGGTGTGGCCTCGTGACCCCTTGTCCCAAACATTCTGCATACAATCTGCATACACGGTCGGCTCGGTCGTCCAGCACAGCATAACCGTGATCTGCCTGCGCTCCGAGGTGAAATGAGCGCCTCGAAGTCGGCTGGTGCGCCTCGATCTCCGGCCAGCTCGACTGGCGTCGGGCCCGGTCCACCAGATCGGGGAACCAGCCCTCCACCAGCGCCGCCCACTGACCACCCGACAACGCCGGGCCGCCCGGGGCCAACCCGGCCGCGATCGCCGGGGCCAGATACTGCGGACCGTCTTGGGATCCACCCCCAGCGACGAGCTCACTTCCCCGATCCGCCGACCGGCGTACCGATGCACCAAAATTTCGACCACATCGATCACCTTGAACGGCCGCTCATGAACGTCCGGCGGCGCGGCGGGGACCAGACGGCGAGATCACCCTGCCGTTCCCCACCGCCGCCCACCCTGCCGCCTGGGGGCTCGGCCGCTGCGCCAGCAACTCGACGGCACGTTCCTCGTTCGTCGGTTGTCGAACCCCGACAGATGCCTATAGCGGTGGAGTCGCCGAGGTGGTCACGGGCTAGGGGCGCCAGCCCTGACGAACCCGGACGCTGGCCGGCTCGATGATAGCTTGCGCGGCCGCGATGGCATTGGCTTGTGGGGTGGGGCCGTTGACCACGACTGTCACGATGGCCTTCCCGACAAGAACCTTGGCCACGGCGTGGCGCGGCGGCAGGGCGGAGGTGTAGGCACGGTCGCCCAACGCGTATGGGTGCTGGTTCGGGTCGAACAATTGTTCCGACTGGAACGTGGCGCTCGCCTCGGCGGAGGTGTCGTAGAAGTTCACCGCCAAGGACACGTTCACGTTCGCGTCTGCGGCAAACCACCGGCATCCTGTCGATGAGGGTTCGACCGCGACATCTCCAGCCTGCAGCAGTCGGGTGATCTGGGCGGTCGACGCCAACGAGCAGACTGACGACGCCGGCGGCAAGGTCGACGAATGGGCGGCTGAGGAAGGCGTGGTCAAGGAAAGTGAGGCGGTGGGTTCCGAGGTCGACGTCGTTTGACCGTGTAAGACGTCCGCCGACGGGGTGCCGGAACACGCTGCGAAAAGGAAGACAGTGGCGAAGGTTCTGATGGTGAGGCGCCCGAGTCGAGGGCGGCGCCGCCGGTGTTGCGTCAGATTCGCCGACGTGCGCCGCCACCTCAAACCGGACAACTCGGGGTCCCACCCACGGTTAGGCTGGTGGCGAGGTCGCGCTCCTTTTGTGGTCGCGTGCGAAGCACCGAGCTCAGGCGGCACCAACCTGAATGACGACACACGTCTTTTCATCGTCGAACTCCGAGCAGGCTAGGCAAGACTGAATTGAACGGACACGAGCGCGCCCGCGACCGTGCAGTCGATATCACGCGACGATATCCAATAGGAACAGAACCAGTGCAACCAATAATAACACGACGCTTACCCTAAATTGCCACCGAGCAACGAGCCGTTGTCCCCTCGCCACCTCTTGCCTTTCCGGATGCTCGTTTTCGATGTCTTTCGTCAAATCCATAAAGTAGCCGCCGAGGAGTATATCCAATACCCCTGCTGCTGGCTCGGAACTCTTCAATCTGGCGGGTTAGCGGCTGACCTATCGGGACAATTGCTCCACAGAAGGCTTCTGGCTTGAAGCGCGACCCGCAATTCAGTTGGCGTTTCCGCCTTGAGTAAGCCGCCGGTGACGGAGGCTCCACCCAAGGCCGCAAAGGTGCTGGCGCACTGATGAGTACGTGTGCACACCCCCGGTCAGAGCGTGCGATCTAAGCAAAGAGTAGAAGTACGAGCGCAATCATCAAGCATGCTGTTCCGAACATGACCCAGATCCACGCCCAAACCCGGCGACCCTTGCGACTTCTCGCCGTCTTTCGTTCATCCGTTCGCGAAGACTCTGGGTAGAAAATGTGGATCGCTCCACCGAAGAGCGCCAAACCTCCGACTCCAGCGAAGTCTCTCGCCGCCTTCGACATCAGAACCCTAACCATTCTGAAACGTCGTCCCAAGCGGCGCTTGTCGCGTTATCGCGGTCGAAAAGACGCGGCGATCAGCGCTCGGCCCCAGTACGGTGCTGGCAACAGCTACGCCGGTGGCTACCTCGTCGCCAGCGCATTTCTTGGTAACCCAACCGCGAGCCGTGCACGTGACACCTGCTGTGGTTCCGGCGCCGACTGCACCTATACCGCCTATTACTCCCAGGTCAATTCCTCCTGTGCCGACGGCTGCAGCGGCGACCGCAGCGTACCCGGCGTATTGTCCAAAGATCTGGACCGTTCCGATAGCGGCTTTGGCAAATGTCGTCTTGCCGTAGTACGGGGCGTTGTCGATCGCGAGGTTTTCCCTGGCATGCTGGTTGGCGTTGATGAAGTCATAGGAAATGTTCAACGGTGATTCCGGGTTGTCGGATTGGTGGCTGGCTTGTGCGGCGCCGCAGTAGTCGTCGGAGCAGAAGGAGATGTCGCCGCCGAGGTCGAAGCCGTTGACGGGGTCTTGGTTGGCGTAGTCGTAGTTGTTGGCGGACCCGCCGGGGATGGGGTCGGTTTGCAGGAAGCGTCCCAGGGTGGGGTCGTAGAGGCGGACGCCCATGCGGATGATCCCGAGGTTGGCGTCGGTGGTGAAGCGTTCGGCGCCGCCCAGGTAGCCGAGACGGCTGGCGGGGGCGGAGCCGATGCCGAACTCGTCGGTGGCCGGGTTGGCGCTGTAGACGGCGGCGGCGTCGGTGGTGCCCACGACGTCGCCGTGGCCGTTTCGGATCTGCCAGGTGGCGGTGCCGGCGACGTCGACGCAGGCGCCCAGGTAGCTGGTGACCGCTCCCCCGGCGGCCGCTCGGGTGTAGGCGGGGCTGTCACCGGAGCCGGCGTAACCGTAGGAGGGTGTCTTCGGTGAGGTTGTGGGTGGTGTCGTTGGTCACTTTGCGTTCCAGCACCCGTCCGCCGGGGGCCAGGGTTTCGGTGACGGTGGTGGTGCCGTCGTCGATGGTGGCGGCGTGGTCGTTGGCGGCGTAGCCGATGTTCTCGGTTTTGCCGTCGACCCGGGCGGCGGCGCTGAGCTGGCCGTGGCTGTTGTACGTGTAGCCGGTGGCTTGGGGGGAGGCGGTGAGCTGGTCGGCGGCGTTGTACGCCCAGGGGGCGTTGCACGCCGCGGCCAGGGCACAGCGGTTGGAGTCGGCGTCGTAGGCGTAGCGTCGGGTGACGGCGCCTTCGACGGTTTGGGTGAGCCGGCCGGCGGGGTCGTAGGTGAAGCTCCGACCGCGGGTCGGCGTGGCTGATTGGCTACGAATCTTCGCTCTGGCCCGCGAGCACCCGAGCGCATTTACGCCCGGTTGGCCGGCCGAGAGCCGAACCGTTCCTCGGTTGCCCGACTGGACTGAAGTCGTCCCCCCCGCGGAGGACGACAGTCGTCCGGCGAAACCCCGCCTATGCCGACGCCGACAGCAGGTGGGAGTGGGACGACACGGGCCCCGTGAGAGGCCGCAGATGCACGATTCCTTCGTCATCGACATCGACCACCTCGGCAACGGCGACCGCTGTCCCGCGGCCAGCGACGACGTATGCGCCCGGGACGATCTTGGACGGCGTCAGTGCCCGGTCTACCAACGTCCAAGGCAGGCCGGTCTCATCCTCCTCGTTCCAGTCGATCTCGATGTCGACAGCGACCGTCATCGCTCTTCCTCCGACCGCAGGTGGTGCGGGTTGGTCATGCGAACATTGTCGCACGCGACGAGCCGCTCGATGTCCCGACCCAGGTCGGGGAGCATGATGGTGTAGTGCGGTCGCCGGAAGGTCGGTCGCAGCTCCAGCCCGGCCCCGCGGATCGCCCCGGCCGTCATGAGGACAAGGATGTCGAACTGGGCCAGGCGGTCCCGGGCCAGGGCATCCAATGTCGTCTCGTCGACCGCCGAGAAGACGGAGATGCCGTGCTCCCCGAAGCGAGCCGCAGCGGCGATGGCATCAGATCGGATCGTCACGGTGTCAAGACCGCCGCCCCGTACGACCACCAGGGCGTCATCGGCGAGCTCCTCGATCCGGGCCCGGAACGGGCTCACCCGGGCGTCGGCCCGGTGAACACCTGGTCGATCTGCTCCCCGGCCCGCCGATGCTGCTCGGAAACAGTGTACGTGTATGTGTTGAGGGTGATCTCGACGTCGGCGTGGCCGAGACGCTCCTGCATGACCTTGTCGTCGCCGACCACGACCCGGCCGACCGACTGGGCAGTGTGCCGCAGCCCTTTGGGCGTGATACGGGGCAGGCCCGCCCTGGTGATGAGATCGTCCATTAGCCGCCCGAAGTTGTTGGGGTCGATGTGGCTGCCGAACCCCGTCGTGAACACCAGCCCTGAATCCACCCAGGCTCGCCCGCACACCGACGCCTCCGACAGCTGGCGGGCCCGGTGCCGGCGGAGAACGTCGGCCGTCGCCGGGCCGAAGGTAACAATTCGTTCGCTGGCCTCGGTCTTGAGTTGCTTCATGACCGGCCGTCCACGCTCCACCGCCAGCTGCTGTACGACCTCCAACTGGAATCGGTCGAGATCTATATCGTTCCAGCGCAACCCGAGAACCTCACCCCGGCGCAAGCCAGTCACGAGGCCGAGATGAAATGCCGCCCCCAGTCGATGATCGGCCACGGCGGCCAGAAACGCCCGCGCCTCTTCCAGGGTCCAACCGAGGCGCTGGCGCGACCGCGTGGCACGCGGCGGCTGGGTAAGGACGACGGGGTTGCGGGCCAGCCGCCCCCGCTGCACCGCCTCCTCCAGGGCCATCGACAGCACTTTGCGCACCAGCCGGCACGACGTCGAGCCGAGCCTGGCCTTGCCACCATCGGGCGGCACCGACAGCTCGCGCAGCCAGTCGTCGACCACCTCGGGCGTCAGGTCCCCGAGCCGCACCGCCCCGATCATCGGGACGATGTGGCGGGCGACGGCCCAGCGGTATTGGTCGTAGGTGGCTACCTCGACCCGGCCGTCCTTGGCCGGCAGCCATACCTGCTCAAGGAAGGCGCCAACCGTCTCGTCGTCACCCCCGGCGCGCCCCTCGGCGGCAGCCCGGGCACAAGCGAGTGCCGCCCGCTTGGTGTCGAATGTCCCCAGCTGGCGGACGCGCCGCCGCCCGGTCGCCGGGTCGTAGCCCGAGATCCGCACGACCCACCGACCACGCTGGCGCTGCACCGACGGCTCCACCGCCTCGACCGCTCGCATACCGCAGATGGTACGCCGGGTGGCCGACAACTACATACATCCTGCATACATGGCCCTGGAACGAAAAAAGCCGGTGCTTCCCGCACCGGCTCTGACCTGCTCTTTTCTAGTCGGGCTGCCGAGATTTGAACTCGGGACCTCTTGACCCCCAGTCAAGCGCGCTAACCAAGCTGCGCCACAGCCCGCGGTGTGAACCTCGGGCATCCTAGGGCGCCTAGAGGTGGTGCATCACCCACTCGACGCCTTGGTAGGCCCGGTAGCCCAGATACACGACGATCCCGCCCAGTAACGCCTTGAAATGCCAGGGGACGTTGCGGGGCGGGGCGATCACCTGGCCGCAGGTCGGGCACTCCCCTCCCTTGCCCATGGCGGGCGGGCTCCAGAACTTGCTGCAACTCTCACACCACGGCATGGCCGGACCTCCTCGGCCCCGCCTGGGCCACCCGGCTCGGCACCGGATGTCCGACCAGCGCCGCCACCAGGGCGCTGGCGTGGAGGACCGACGGCAGGTCGACCCCCGTTTCGACCCCCAACTCGTCGAGCAGGTACACCAGGTCCTCGGTGGCCAGGTTGCCGCCCGCGCCGGGGGCGAAGGGCGAGCCGCCGAGACCGCCGACGGCACAATCGAACTGGGAAATTCCCCGCCCGAGTGCGACATACGCGTTGAGGAGGGCGGTTCCCCGGGTGTCGTGCAGGTGGAGCCCCACCGCGTTGCCCGTCGCAATCAACAAGGCGTCGATGCGGCCCGGGGTGGCCATCCCCGTCGTATCGGCCAGCGTGATGCTGGTGGCCCCACCATCGAGGAGCTGGCGAGCCAGTCCTGCTACCACCGACGCCGCGATGTCACCTTCGAACGGCGAACCAAACGCACACGAGATGACGGCGTTCACCGCCACCGAGCCGGCCCGCGCCGCAATACGGCCCGCTTCGGCCACCGATTCCTGCACCGACATGGCGACGTTTTTTCCCGAGTAGGCCTCTGAGGCCGAGACCGTCACGGTGAGTCCGTCGACCGCCGCCGCCAACGCCAGCTCGGCGCCGCGCACGTTGGGGACGAGGGCCCAATAGCGCACGCCGGCTCGCCGGGGCAGCGCCGCCAGCACCTCGGCCGCCTGGGCCATGGCGGGCACGGCGCGGGGGGAAACGAAGGCCACGGCCTCGATGTCGGCCACGCCGGTGGCGGCCAGCGCCTCGATCAGGCGCACCCGGTCGGCAACCGAAAGGGGCGCCTCGCCTTGCAGCCCGTCGCGGGGGCCGACCTCGCGGATCCGCACCGAGGTCGCAACGGCAGCGGTCATACCGGCGGCACCCCGTGGTGGCGCTCGGTGAAGGTGCGGTCCTTCCCGCCGGCCAGCTGCAGGCGCGAGATCAGCTCGGCCCGCAGCGATTCGGGCTCCACGACCGCGTCGATGACGAGGTCCGAGGCCAGCCGCAGGAGGTCGACGTCGGCTTCGTACTCGATCCGGCGTTCGGTGACGAAGCGTTCCCGCTCGGCCGCGTCCTCGATGGCGGCGATCTTCTTGGCGTACACCGCGTTGACCGCCGCCTCGGGGCCCATGACCGCGATCTGGGCGGAGGGCAGCGCCAGGCACGCGTCGGGTTCGAAGGCGGGGCCGGCCATCGCATAGAGCCCGGCGCCGTAGGCCTTGCGCAGGATCACCGAGACCTTGGGCACGGTCGCCTCCGACACCGCCGTGATCATCTTGGCGCCGTGGCGGATGATGCCCTGGCGCTCGACCTGGGTGCCGACCATGAATCCCGGCACGTCGCACAGAAAGAGCAGCGGGATGTTGAAGGCGTCGCAGCACCAGATGAAGCGGGCCGCCTTGTCGGCGGAGTCGACGAAGAGCACGCCCCCCTTGACCGCCGGGTTGTTGGCGACCACGCCGAGGGGATTGCCGTCGAGGCGGGCCAGGCCGATCACCAGTTCCGGCGCCCACAGCGCTTTGACCTCGAAGAAGCTGTCCTCGTCGACCAGCGCGTCGATCACGCCGTGAACGTCGTAGCCCTCGGCGGGCGAGGCGGGGATCATGGCGGCGGTGAGGGTGGTGTGGGGCTTGGCCGATTCGCCGACTGGTGGGGCGTCTCGCCAGTTGGTGGGGAAGTACGACAGCCACGTTCGGGCCAGCGAGATGGCGTCGGCGTCGTCGGAGGCGAGCGTGTCGCCCGAGCCCGAGACCGAGGCGTGCATCCGGGCGCCGCCCATCTCCTCGAGGCTGGCATGTTCGCCGATCACCATCTCGGCCATGCGGGGCGAGCCGAGGTACATCGAGGCGTTGCCCTCGACCATGAACACGGCGTCGCAGAAGCTCGGGATATACGCCCCGCCCGCGGCCGAGGGGCCGAACAGGCAGCACACCTGGGGGACCCGGCCCGACAGCCGGACCTGGTTGTAGAAGATCCGCCCGGCGCCCCGCCGGCCGGGAAAGAGCTGCACCTGGTCGGTGATGCGCGCCCCCGCGGAATCGACCAGCCACACGATCGGCAGTTCGTGGGCCAGGGCGTACTCGGTCAGGCGGATGATCTTCTCGACCGTCCGGGCTCCCCACGACCCCGCCTTCACCGTTTGGTCGTTGGCCATGATGCACACCGGGCGGCCGTCCACCTGGCCCCGGCCCGTGATCACCCCGTCGGCGGGCAGATCGTCGGTGGGGGCAAGGGAGTTGGCCAGCAGGCCGTCCTCGACGAAGCTGCCCTCGTCGAGGAGGAGCGCCAGGCGGTCGCGCACGAAGAGCTTTGCTTCGCGGGCCAGCTTGTCGCGTTCGCGCTCCCGCTCGGCGTTGCCCCGCCGAGCGCGGTCGGAGGCGTCAGTGATGTCGCGGCCCATGGCACCCTCAGTCTCGCCCATGGAGGGCGCCTGCCGGCGCCGCGGGGGCTGTCCTTTCGCTGTCCCTGTGGTCCGGGCAAGCCTCGCTTTGGTACGGGCTTGTGTCCTTGTAGTGGTTTGACACCGCTACGAGGGGTCAAACCACTACAAGAGACACAAACCCATACAAGACTCCCCGCCGACCCGCCGCCGCAGCCCTCTAGGTGCGGCGCACCGCCAGGATCGCCACGTCGTCGCTCAGGGGCTCGGACGCAAAGTCGCGGGCCGCTTCGAGCAACACCTTGCACAGGGTCGTCGCCTCTTGCCCCGGGTCGCGCTTGATGATGTTGGCGATGCGATCTTCGCCGAACAGCTGGCCACCCGCACGGGCCTCGGACAAGCCGTCGGTGTACAGCAGCAACAAGTCACCCGGATCCAACGGCATCTCCCGGGAGTGGAAGCTGCCCGTCGGGTCGAGGGTGAGAAGGGGCCCGGTGGCCCGCAGCGCGTTCAACTCACCGTCATGCCACAGCCACACGGGGGGATGGCCGGCTGAGGCGTAACGGACGGTTCCCGCCGCGGTGTCGAAGACCACCACGCACACCGAGACCAGGTCCTCGGGGCGGCCGCTGGTCGACAGGACCACGTTCAGCTCCTCGAGCGCCTGGGCGGGATCGCGGTACTGGCGGATGAAGTTGCGCAGTAGGTACTTGACCTGGAAGGCCGTGATCGACGGCTCGATGCCGTGGCCCGCCACGTCGCCGATCACGCAGGCCAGCCGCTCGGCACCGTTGCGGTAGACGTCGTAGAAGTCGCCCGCCATCATCCCCGTGCCCGGCTCGTACACCCGGCCCAGCTCGAAACCTTCGATCAGCGGCAGCTCGGCCGGCGCCAGCCGGGCCGCCCAGCGCCGCGGTGCCAGCTCTTCTTGGGCCAGGACCTCGGCCGCCCGGCGCTCCAGCTGGGAGCGCTCCTCGGCCAGCCTCGCTTCGCCGAGGAACCGTGGGGCGAATCGGATGGACGCCACGACGGGCACGGCCAGCGCCAGTAGGGGCAAGGACAGCCAGGGCGCGGTCGACCACGAGGCGAAGAACAATCCGATCGCCAGCACGCCGTAGAGGACCGCGGCGTGCAGGTCCTTCTGCCAGGCGCTGCGCGCCAGGTCGACCGCGTCGCGTCCGCTGATCGAACCGGCCGTCTGGGCCTCGATACGGGTCGCGGCCCGTTCGAGCCGTCGGGCCGATCGCCCCCAGAGAACGGCGGCGACCGCACATCCGATGGCCAAGGCCAGCAGCCACGGCCGGTCGAGCATGACCGCGACGGTACTGGACATTTCACGCCGCGGCCCCGGTCACTGCGCTCGGGGCGACCTCGGCCGCCCGGGGGGCGAGCGTCAGGCGCCGCGGCGGCGGACGCGAAGCTTCAGCGGCGTCGGGCCGAACTCGAAATGCTCCCGGATCCGCCGCTCCAGGTAGCGCAGGTAGGTCGGGGGAATGGTCCTGGTGGCGAACAGGGTGAACGTCGGTGGGTCGGACGCGCCCTGGGTGGCGTAGAGGACGCGCCCGCCGGGCGACGCCTGGGCCGCCTGGGCTTCGGCGATCAGTTTGTTGAGCTCGCGGGTCGGCACCCGCCGGTGGTAGGCCTCGACCGACGCGGCCAGCTTGGGCAGCAGTTTGTGCACGCCGAGCCCGGTGAGGGCGCTGATCTTCAGCACCGGTGCGTAGGACAGGAACGACAGCCGGTCCTCGATGTCGGCCGTTACCTGGGCCCGTTGGGTGGCGTCCAACAATTCCCACTTGTTGAGGCAGATCACGATCGGATTGCCGGCGCCGTCGACCCGTTCCGCCAGGCGCTGATCCTGGTGGGTCACGCCCTCGGTGGCGTCGATCACGAATAATGCCGCCTCGGCCTGGTCGATGGCCTGGAGGGCACGCACCAGCGAGTAGTACTCGGCGCCCACGGACTCTTTGGCCCGGCGCCGAAGGCCCGCGGTGTCGACGAAACGGATCGGGCCGTCGGGGGTCTCGACGACGGTGTCGATGGTGTCGCGCGTGGTGCCCGGCAGGTCGTGCACGACCGACCGCTCCTCGCCGATCAGCCGGTTGAACAGCGTCGACTTGCCGACGTTGGGCCGCCCGACGATGGCAACGGAGATGATGTGGTCGTTATCGTCGGCGCCGGCCTCGCTGTCCTGGCCGGCCTGCGCCGGCCTCGCCCTCGTCTGAACGCGACCCGTCGACCGCGGGCGGCGGCAGGCGGGCCACGACTTCGTCGAGCAGGTCGCCGGCGCCGCGCCCGTGCAGGGCGCTCACCATGATCGGGTCGCCGAGACCCAGGCGTTCGAACACCCAGGCATCGGACTCGCGAGTGTTGGCGTCGACCTTGTTGGCCACCACCAGCGCCGGGCGGCCCGACCGCCGGAGGATCCCTGCCACCCGGGCGTCCTCGTCGGTCACCCCGACGGTGGTGTCGACGACGAGCAGGATCACATCGGCGGACTTGATGGCCCGCTCGGCCTGGGCCGTGACCTGGTGGTCGAGGGAACTGCCACCGGGTAACCACCCGCCGGTGTCGACGATCGAAAAGGCGCGACCCTGCCACTCGGCCGGCAGCACCTTGCGGTCTCGCGTCACCCCGGGGCGCTCCTCGACAATGGCGATGCGGCGCCCGATGATCCGGTTGACCAGGGTGCTCTTGCCGACATTGGGCCGTCCGACGACCGCCACAACGGGCATGGCTGGCGTCCGAGTCGCCTCAGTCATGGCTCGCCCCTTCCAGCGCCCGGCGCAGCGAGGCGCCGTCGGCGGGCACGACTTCGACCGCCCGGGGCAAGTCTTCCAACCCCAGCCCGTCGAGGAAGCGGCCGCCCGAGAGGCACACGTCGGGAAGAAGGTACCGGTGGCCGTGGGGTTGGTCCATCAGGGCCGCGGCCACGTCCTCGCCCGCCAGCAGGCCCGCCACCGCGATGTTGCCCCCGAAGAAGTCATTGGTGACCGGGAGGACGCGGGCGCCGAACGGCTCGACCAGCGGGGCCAGGATCGGGGCGCCGTAGGTACCGGTCACCACGGTGATCGGTGCTCCGGGCCGGGGCATGAATGTCACGCTCCCCGGCGCCCGCGGGGCCCGGTAGCCGGCCGCCGGCGCCCCGTCGACGGACTGGAAGAAGCCCCCGACGTGGGGAACACCCACCGAGTCGCCCTGAAAAGCAGAAGCGAATGCGGCCGCGATCCCGACGCCGTTCTCCAACTGGGCCAGGTCCTCGTAGGACGGCATCGGGGGAAAATCCTCGCCGGCCAGTAGGTAGTACTCGTCGGAGGGGAACACCATCTGTCGTCCGAGCACCGAGGCGAATGTCGCCTGCCAGCCTTCAATCAGCTCGACGGTGGCCCCCGCCTCGGCCGTGCTGTGGGGCCGCATGTTGCCCTCGGCGGTGTACTTGCTCACCCCGAGGGGAACGCACGCCACGGACTTCATCTCTGGGTAGCAATCGAGCACGCCCGCCAGGGTGTCGTCGAGCACCGCGCCGTCGTTGATACCCGGACATACGACGACCTGGCCGTGCACCTCGACGCCGTGGTCCAGCAACGCCCGCAGCCAGCGCAGGCTGGTGGCGCCTCGTCGGTTGCGCAACATGGCGGCGCGGATCTCGGGGTCGGTGGCGTGGATGCTGACCCACAGCGGTGACAGGCCCTCGGTCACGACCCGTTCGAGATCCGACTCGGTGAATCGCGTGAGGGTGGTGAAGTTCCCGTAGAGGAACGACAGCCGGTAGTCGTCATCCTTGACGTACAGGCTCTTCCGAAGCCCCTTGGGGAGCTGGTAGATAAAGCAGAACTCGCAGTGGTTGTCGCACGTCCGGACCTGGTCGAACAGGGCGGCGTCGACCTCGATACCGAGCGCCTCGTTTCCCTCGCGCACGACGGTGACGGGGACCTCGAGGCCCCCGCGTCGCAGCTCCATCTCGAGGATGGGCTCGTCGGCGAGCCATTGGTATTGGATGACATCTCGGGGGACTTGGCCGCCCATGGCGACGATCTCGTCGCCGGGGGCCAGGCCGGCCCGGGCGGCCGGTGACCCGGGGGCCACCGCCACCACGCGCGGCAGTGACATAACAGGAGCAGGATACCGGGCTCAGCCGCTGGCCCCTGCGGAGCCTCTAGCCTGAGCGGCGTGGACGTCGACGAGGTTCTGCTGGCTGCTCCCCGGGGATTCTGCGCCGGGGTGGAGATGGCCATCAAGGCGCTCGGGTGGATGGTGCGGGTCTTCGAGCCGCCGGTGTACTGCTACCACGAAATCGTGCACAACCAGGTCGTGGTCGACCGCTTCCGCGCCCTCGGCGTGATCTTCGTCGACGACGTGGCGGCAGTACCCACCGGCGCGCCGCTGATGCTGTCCGCCCATGGCTCGGCTCCCGATGTGGTGGCTGCCGCCCGAGCCAACGGTGGCATCGTGGTGGACGCGGTATGCCCGCTGGTGACCAAGGTTCATCACGAGGTTCGAGTGCGGGCGGGAAAGGGCTACACCGTGGTGTACGTCGGCCATCAGGGCCACGACGAGGCGGTGGGCACCGTCGCCGTGGCGCCCCACGCCGTCCACCTGGTCGAGACCGAGGAGGATGTGCGAGCACTCCCCGATCCGGGAACACCGGTCGCCTTCCTCGCCCAGACCACCCTGTCGCTCGACGAGTGGCGATCGGTCTTGGCGTCGGCCGAGGAACGCTTCCCTGATCTGTGGATGCCCGGCCGCAGCGACTTGTGCTTCGCGACGACGAACCGGCAGGCGGCCCTGAAGGCGATCGCCGGCAAAGCGGACTCGGTGGTCGTGATCGGTTCTCCCAACTCCTCGAACACGTTGGCGCTGGAACGCACCGCTCGCACCGCCGGGTCGCCCCGTGTCATGCGGGTCAACGGCGCCGATGAGCTCCCCGACGACCTTCGGGGCGTGGTCGGTGTCACCGCCGGTGCCTCCGCGCCGGAGGAGTTGGTGCGCTCGGTCATCGAGCGCCTGCATCCCCGACGGGGCACCACCGAGGTCACCGTCACCGACGAGGACGAGTATTTCCCGCTCCCTCCGGAACTTCGGGAGCTGCTCCGGGCGGTGTCGGCCGCCGCTGCGGTGTCGCTGCTCGCACCCGAGCGCCGCGAGTCGGACGGCGCCGGCGCCGACGCCCTCCCCGAGGACCGCCAAATCGCGGCCAGCGACGTCCTGGACGCCCTGACCCAGTAGCGCCCGCCCGATTCGGCGTCCTGGCGAGATTGGCGGTCCCGCGTCTGAGCGTCTGAACGTCTGAGCGTCTGCGCGTCAGATCGACAGCAGTTGGCGGACCGACGGCTCGGCGAGCTCCGAGGCCGGGCCAGCCCTCGCCACCTCGCCCGCGTCGAGTACCACGTATCGATCCGCCAGCCGGATGGCGAAGTCGAGGTATTGCTCGACCAGCAAGATCGACAGCCCGTCGTGGTGCAGACCCTCGATGGCCGCCTCGATCTCGAGGATGATCGACGGCTGAATGCCTTCGGTCGGCTCGTCCAGCAGGAGCAGACGCGGCTGGCCGACCAGCGCCCGGGCAATCGAGAGCTGCTGTTGCTGCCCACCGGACAGGAAACCGGCCCGGCGCTTGAGCAGGGGCCGAAGCCTCGGGAACAAGTCCAGCACATCGTCGAGCGCCGACGCCTTGGCCGCGGTACTGACCTCCCATGCCACCTGCAGGTTCTCCCACACCGTCAGTTGGCCGAACACTTCATGGCCTTGCGGTACGTAACCGATCCCCGCCTTCACCCGGCGCTCGGGACGCCAACCCGTGATATCGCTCCCATCGAAGGTGACCCGCCCCGAGGCGCAGGGCAGGAGGCCCATCAACGCGTGCAGCAGCGTCGTCTTCCCGACGCCGTTGCGGCCCATGACGCATACCAGCGCACGATCGGGGATCTCGAGGGAAACGTCGAAGAGGACCTGTGACCGCCCGTAGGCGACGTCGATTCCCGACACGGTCAGCATCAGATCGCGTGCTCCACGTCGGTGCCACCGGAGCGCGCCGGGGGCGTTCCGGCGGTGACCGCGCCCACGAGCGACGGCGCCCCACGTTCGGATCGTCCGAGGTACACCTCCTGCACCATCGGGTTGGCTTGGATTTCGGCCAGCGGACCTTCACAGAGGACCTTTCCTTCGTGCATGACGGTCACCGTGCTGGCGAAGCGGCGCAGGAAGTCCATGTCGTGTTCGACCACCAGCACGGTTCTCTCCTGGGCGATCTGTCCGAGGAGTGCGCCGGTCCGGGACCGCTCCTGCTTGGTCATCCCCGCCACCGGCTCGTCGAGGAGCAGCAGCCGTGGTTGCTGGACCAGCAGCATGGCAAGCTCCAGCCATTGTCGCTGACCGTGCGAGAGCACGGCCGCGGGCCGGTCGGCCAAGCCGTCGAGCTCGACGGTGGCCAGGGCGTGCATCACACCCTCGGCAGGTTGACGGGCCCGGCGCAGGAGCGAGCGGTACGGCATGCGGAACGTGGCCGCCAAGTCGACGTTTTCCAGCACGGTGAGTTGCTCGAACACCGTCGCCGTCTGGAAGGTCCGGCCCACGCCCCGCCGGACGATCTCATGTTCGCGGCGACCCACCAGCTCGCTGCCCTCGAAACGCACGCTCCCCCCGGCCGGCCTCGTCAGCCCGGTGATCACGTCGATGAGCGTCGTCTTGCCGGCCCCGTTGGGCCCGATGAGGAACCGGAGCTCCCCTTCGTTCAGCTGGAAGCTGAGTTGGTCGATGGCCCGGAACCCGTCGAAGACCACCTCGAGATCCTCGACCTCGAGCAGGGCCGTCATGGCGCGCCTGTGAGTTCGACAGTACGGGCGGGCGCAGTTTCGGGGTGCACGGCCACGCTGGTCGGGCCGGTCCGGCCAGTCCCGCCAGTCCGGCGACTCCAGCCAGTCCGGTTCGCCCCATCCCTCCGACGCCCCACGACGGCGTCGCGACCCTTGCGCCACAAGCCGACGAGCCCGCCGGGGGCGTAGACGATCACCAGGACGAACAACGCCCCCTGGAAGTACAGCCAGCCGGAGGCGAAGTGCTCACTCAGGCCGGTCTTGGCCCAGTTGACCGCGATCGCGCCGATGATCGCCCCGTACAGGGTTCCCCGACCACCAACCGCGACGCCGATCAGCAGTTCCAGCGATGGGACCACGTCGACGAGCGTCGGCGAAATGATGCCGACGACGGGCACGAACAAGGCACCAGCGAGTCCCGCCAGGGCGGCCGAGAACGCGAAGGCCAGGGTCTTCACCACAAGCGGGTTGTAACCGAGGAATCGGACCCGGTCCTCGCCATCGCGTACGGCCACCAGGAGCCGGCCATACCGGCTCTGGATGAGAGCCCGGGCCAGCAGGAATAACCCGAGCAGCGTCCCCGCCACCACGAAATACAGGGTCCGCTGGTTGGTCGGATCGGAGAGTTTGAAACCGAACAGTTCGTGGAAGTTCGTCAGCCCATTGGTGCCGCCGGTTAGGCCCTGCTCCCCCACCAGCCAGATGGCGAAGGCGGCCGCGAGGGCCTGGCACAAGATGGCGAAATAGGCCCCCCGCACCCGCTGGCGAAAGATCAGATAGCCGAGCCCCACGGCGACTGCGACCGGGAGGAGGATCGCAGCCGGCAACGCCACCCAGGCGTAGCGGAACGGTTTCCAAACCAACGGCAGTTTTCCCACGCCGCTCCACACCATGAAATCTGGCAGGTGCCCCGCGCCTGCTTCATGGAGCTTGAGGTACATGCCCATGGCGTAGCCGCCGATGCCGAAGAACACTCCCTGGCCCAGCGTCAGCATGCCGCCGTAGCCCCAAGCCACATCGATACCGAGGGCGACGATGGCAAAGCACAGGTACTTGCTCAAAAGGCTCAACCGGAACGCCGAGAGGGCCAGCGGCGCGACCACCAACAACAAGATCATGGCCAGCCCGAACCCGAGCCACCACCGGCGGCTCCGCCGTGGTGCGGCTCGCGGACCTCGCAGCAGCAGGCTCATTGCAGGGACCTGGTTTTCAGCACGAATAGTCCTTGGGGCCGGGCTTGCAAGAAGGCCACGATGGCCAGGAACACCACCACGCGGGCGATGCTGGCGTGACTCCAGTACTCCACATAGGCCCGCAGCAATCCGAGCCCGATGGCGGCCAGGACCGCTCCCCGCAAGTGGCCGAGCCCGCCCACGACGACCACCAAGAAGGCGTCGATGAGGTAGTTGGAACCGAGGGTCGGCCCGACCGATCCGAGCAGCGTGATACCGACGCCGGCCACCCCCGCCAAGCCCGATCCGATGAAGAACGTGCGCTGGTCGACCGTCGTCGTCGCGATCCCGCTGCATGCTGCCAGTTGGCGGTTCTCCACGACCGCCCGGGTACGCCGGCCTTGGGGCGACCGGGTGAGATAGAACCAGATCGCGGCGACCGAAACCACCACGATCGCCATGATGAACAGGCGGTTGGCCCCGATCGTGATACCGCCCACGTCGACACCACCATCGAGCCAGGTCGGCGCCCGGACCTCGACGTTAGGGGCGCCGAAGAGGTCCCGGGCCAGCTGCTGGAGGATCAGGCTGACCCCCCAGGTCATCAGGAGCGTGTCGAGGGGCCGCCCGTACAGACGGCGGATCAGAAGCCGCTCGAGCACCAGCCCGATCGCCCCGGCCACCACGAAGGCGACCGGAAGGGCGACGAGGAGGGACTGGTGACCGAGCGGCCCCTGCAACATGTAGGCGGTATAGGCGCCGGCCATGATGAACTCGCCATGGGCCATGTTGATGACCCGCATCTGGCCGAAGGTGAACGTCAGGCCCAGCGCGATGAGCAGAAGGACCGCGCTGATGCTCAAGCCGGTGACCAGCTGCGCCAGGGCGACGTGCATGGCTAGGAAAGACCCGCGGCCCAGGGGTAGGACTTGAGGAACGGATCGGGCTTGATGGGACCGCCCGAGTTCGCGACCTCATTGATCTGGCCGGTGGCGCTGATGAGGCCGATCCGGGCCGTCTTGGTGATGTGGTGGTTGTCGCCATCCACCGTCACCAAACCCTCGGGGGCCTGGTAGGTCAAGCCTGCCATGGCGGCCTTGACCGCTTCCACGTTCGTCGTCCCGGCTTTGGCCACGGCCAGGGCCCACAGGTGGACACCGGTGAACGCGGCTTCCATCGGGTCGTCGACCACCTTGTCGGCGCCGTACTTGGCTTGGTACGCCTTGACGAACGCAACACTTTCGGGGGTATTGGTCGTCTGGTAGTAGTTCCACGACACCAGGTCGCCCGCCACGACGTCGGCGCCGATACCGGCCACTTCCTGCTCGGCCACGCTCACCGAGAGCACGGGCAGTTGCTGAGGTGTGACTTGGGCGCTGCGCATTTGCTTGAAGAAGGCCACGTTGCTGTCGCCGTTCAAGGTGTTGAACACCGCCGTGGGCTTGGCCGCCGTGATCTTGTTGATGATGGTCCCGTACTCCGTCGCCCCGAGCGGGGTGTATTCCTCACCGACAATGTCGATGCCGTTTGCCTTGGCGTAGGCCTTGATCTCCTTGTTCGCCGTCTTGGGGAAGACGTAGTCGCTGCCGACCAAGAACAGCTTGGTCTTGCCTTGGGCCTTCAGGTAGTCGAGGGCAGGCACGATCTGCTGGTTCGTGGTTGCACCCATGTAATAGATGTACGGCGACGCCTCCAGGCCCTCATACTGAACCGGGTAGAAAAGCAGCGCCTTGTTGCTTTCGAAGACCGGCAGCATGGCTTTCCGGCTGGCCGAGGTCCATCCGCCGAACACCACCGCCACCTTGTCAACCGAAATTAGCTTCTGCGACTTCTCCGCGAAGGTGGGCCAGTCGGACTGACCGTCCTCGACCACAGGCACGACCTGCTTGCCCAAGACTCCACCGGCAGCGTTGATCTGATCGATTGCCAGGAGTTCGGCATTCTTCACCGTCACTTCGCTGATCGCCATGGTGCCGCTCAGCGAGTGAAGATCACCGACCTTGATGGTGTTGCCCGAGACCCCCGGCAGCGCGCTGCCGCCGGTAGTGGACCCGGTCGTGCCGGTCGAACTGGACTTACTGCCGCAGGCGGCCGCCAACAGGCAGACCCCCAGTGCTGGCGCAAGCAAAATCCTGAACCTTCGTCCCCGCATTCGTCCACCCTTCGAGAAATTGACAAATCGGGACCCTATGAATCCGGTGTTTCCTGATCGAGTGCCACGTGTATATGCCGCGTGAACCGATGATGACGTGAATCTGAAGAATCGGATACTCGAAAGAGAGCCGAAACATTTCCTTAATATCGCAGTTCAGGTTCTCGTAACACGGACCTTCTAACTTGCGGCCAGGTTATGCAACAGTGCGACTGAGCCCGAGTGATGTCGACCGGTTACTGGTATCGATGGCGGCGATCGTCGCCCGAGACCGGCGGGCGCGCGGAGTCGTACTTAATGCACCCGAGGCGACCGCCCTGCTCTCGTCGTACGTGCTCGAAGGGGCGCGCGATGGCCGCACCGTCGCGGACCTGATGGCGGCCGGCCGGGAGGTACTCACGCGTATCGATGTCATGGAAGGCGTCCCTGAGATGCTGCATGAGGTCCAAGTGGAGGCCACCTTTCCCGACGGAACCAAGCTGGTGACCCTCCACCAGCCCATCGCATGATCCCCGGCGAGGTGGTGGCGGCGCCGGGCCAGATCGAGCTGAACCCGGGCCGGACCCGCCGGGTGATGGTGGTCGAGAACACCGGCGACCGTCCGGTCCAGGTGGGCTCGCACTTCCATTTCGCGGAGGTCAACCGGGCGCTGGCGTTCGACCGGGACCAGGCGTGGGGCTTCCGCCTCGACGTCCCCGCGGGCACCGGAGTGCGTTTCGAACCGGGTGTGAGCCGGGAGGTCACCCTCGTCAGCCTCGCCGGGCGAGGCGTGGTACCGGGCCTGCAGATCAAGGGGCCCGTGCAGTGAGGAGTGCTGTGAGGAGTGCCGTGAGGATCGGGCCGTGAGGATCGACCGCCGACGCTATGTCGACCTGTACGGGCCAACCGTTGGCGATCGGGTCCGGTTGGGCGACACCGACCTCTGGATCAGCCCGACCGAGGACCGCTGCGCCCCGGTTGGCACCGGCGCGGGAGACGAGGCGGTCTTCGGTGGCGGCAAGGTGATCAGGGAATCGATGGGCCAAGCCCTCTTCAGCACCGTCGACCTGGTGATCACCAATGCCCTCATCCTCGATCACTGGGGGGTGATAAAGGCAGACGTCGGCGTCCGGGCGGGGCGCATCACCGCCATCGGTAAGGCCGGAAACCCCGACATCATGGACGGGGTCGACCCCGCCTTGGTGATCGGCCCCGACACCGAGGTGCTCTCCGGAGAGGGGCGGATCCTCACGGCGGGCATCGTGGACTGCCATGTCCACCTGATCTGCCCTCAGGTCATCGAGGTGGCGCTGGCGGCCGGAACGACCACGATCGTCGGCGGCGGGACCGGGCCCCCTGAGGGCACGCGCGCCACGACGGTCACCCCCGGCCCCTGGAACCTGGCACGCATGCTCGAGGCGCTCGATCGTTGGCCGGTCAATGTGGCCCTGCTCGGAAAGGGCAACACCATCTCCGAGGAGGCCCTGTTGGCCCAGGGCCGTGGTGGCGCCGCGGGCTTCAAGCTGCACGAGGACTGGGGTTCGACGCCGGCCGCCATCGACGCCTGCCTCCGCGCCGCCGACCTCCTGGGCGTGCAGGTCGCCATTCACACCGACACCCTCAACGAGGCGGGTTTCGTCGCCGACACGCTGGCGGCCATCGCCGGGCGCTCGATCCACGCCTACCACACCGAGGGAGCCGGCGGCGGCCACGCCCCCGACATCATCACGGTCGCGTCGGCGCCCAATGTGCTGCCCTCGTCGACCAATCCCACCCGGCCGCACACGGTCAACACCATCGACGAGCACCTCGACATGCTGATGGTCTGCCACCACCTGAACCCGCGAGTGGCCGAGGACCTGGCCTTCGCCGAGAGCCGCATCCGCCCCTCGACCATCGCGGCCGAGGACTACCTGCACGACCTGGGCGCAATTTCCATCATCGGTTCCGACGCCCAGGCGATGGGGCGAGTCGGCGAGGTGTCGGTGCGCACCTGGCAGACGGCGCACGTCATGAAGGGCCGGATGGGTCCCCTCCCGGGCGAGCCGGTGGCGGGCGCCGACAACCTGCGAGCCCGGCGCTACATCGCCAAGATCACCATCTGCCCAGCCGTCGCCCATGGCCTCGACGGCGAGGTGGGCTCGATAGAGGTGGGGAAAATGGCCGACCTGGTCCTGTGGAGCCCGTCGTGGTTCGGTATCCGCCCCGATGTGGTCGTGAAGGGTGGGCTGGCTGCATGGGCGCAAATGGGCGACGCCAACGCCTCCATTCCGACCCCGCAGCCGGTACGGGCCCGGCCCATGTTCGCCGATGCCATTGCGGGCACGGTGTCGGTCGCATTCGTCGCCCCGGCGGCGCTCGAGGACGACCTCGCCGGTCGGTTGCGCATCACCCGACCGCTGGTCGCCGTGGCCAACACGAGGGCACGGGGGAAGGCCGACCTTCCGGAAAACACCGCCACGCCCACCATCGAAGTCGACCCCTCGACCTTCGCGGTGCGCATCGACGGCGAGCTGGTCGAACCCGATCCCGTGTCGGTGCTGCCGCTGGCCCAGCGGTACAGCCTGTTTTGACCGTGCTGGCACCGCACGCGCTCCTGCTCGCTGACGGCCGGTTCCCCGGAGGGGGCCATGCCCACTCGGGTGGGCTGGAAGCGGCAGTCGCCGACGGATCGATCGACCCCGCTCGCCTTTTTCCCACCCTTCAGGCATTCGTGGCCGGGCGACTGGCGTCGACCGGGGCGATCGACGCATGGCTGGCCGCCTCCTCGTGCTTGGGGGGCGACGAGGCCGAGCTGGACGCTGAGGCGGATGCCCGCTGCCCGTCGCCGGCGCTGCGCGTGGCCTCTCGACGGCTCGGGCGGGGATTGCGCCGGGCGGCGGCGCGGAGCTTCCCGGTGGTCGCCGGCGGACCGGGCCAACATCACCCCGTCGTCGTCGGCGTCGTCGCCCGGGCCGCGGGCCTCGGCCCTGACGACGCCGCGCAACTGGCGGTGCACCACCTGCTCGCCGGGGCGGTGTCGGCCGCGGTGCGGCTCCTGCCCGTCGACGCCGCCGACGCCATGGCAGTGGCGATCGCCTTGACGGCGTTGGCCGCCGAGGTGGCAGCCGAGGGAGGCGCCGCCGCGGCGGGACCATTTTGTGACGGGCCGGCCTGGTCGGCCCCACTGGTCGAGCTGCGCGCCGAAGCGCATGCCCGTTGGGAGGTGCGTCTGTTTGCCTCGTGAGCCGCGGCGAGTGCTGCGTGTGGGGATCGGTGGGCCGGTCGGATCAGGCAAGACGGCATTGGTGGCGGCCCTCTGCCGAACCCTGGCGGGGCGCTATCAGACGGCGGTGGTGACGAACGACATCTACACCCGGGAAGACGCCGAAGCGCTGCTCCGCATGGGCGTGCTGCCGGCCGAGCGGATCGTGGCGGTCGAGACGGGTTGCTGCCCCCATACCGCCATTCGCGATGACGTGTCCGCCAACTTGGACGCGGTCGAGGAGCTGATCCGGCGGGTCCCCGACCTCGAGCTCGTCTTGATCGAGTCGGGGGGCGACAACCTCACGGCCACGTTCAGCCCCGCCCTCGCCGATGTGCAGCTGTTCGTGATCGACGTGGCGGGAGGCGACAAGGTCCCTCGCAAGGGCGGTCCCGGCATCACCCGATCCGACCTGCTGGTGATCAACAAGACCGACCTGGCACCGTTCGTGCAGCGCAGACCTTGGGATCATGGCGCGCGATGCCGCGCTGGCGCGGGGGTCGCGTCCGACCGTGTTCACCTCCCTCGCCGGCATCGGAGGCCAGGCCGAGGTGGCGGCATTCATCGAAACGCACCTCTCGGCCTCGGCCTCGGCCTCGGACGTCGCGGCGTCGCCCGGCGCATGAACGGGAGTCTCGATGTTCGCGTCGAAGGCACCCGCGTGGTCAGGCTGGCCACCACGCCTCCGATCGCGGCCAAGGTCCTGCCGGGGCCCGTGGGGCCGATGCTGATGCTGGTGGGGTCGGCGGCCGGGCTCCTCACGGGTGACCGGCTGCGGATCCGGATCGACCTGGCGCCGGGCTCGCGACTTGAGGTGCGGACGACCGCGGCCACGATCGCCCATCCCTGCCGGGACGGCGAAACGACCGCTCTCGAGGTCGAGTGCCACGTCGGTGCCGGCGCCCAGTTGGTGTGGCTGCCCGAGCCGCTCATTGCCTGCGCCGGGTGCCGCCATCACGGTCGGGCCTGGGTCAGGCTGGAGCACGGCGCCCGCGCGCTATGGCTCGACAGCCTCACTCTGGGGCGGACCGGTGAGACCGCCGGAGCGGTCGAACAGCGACTCGACGTCGAACTCGAAGGCCGGCCGCTGCTGCGCGAAGGGCTCCGCTTGGGGACCGAAGCCGGGAATGGCGGCCCCTCACGGTGGTGGGACGGACCGGCGGTGGTGGGGGGCCACCGCCATGTGGCGGCGCTGCATCTTCTGGGCCGCCGGCTGCCGGAGGACAGTCCCGGAACCATGCCGCTGGCGGGACCTGGGACCACGGCGCGGTTCCTCGCCCATCGAGGCGACGAACTCGCCCGCAGGGTGGCGGCTGTCCTGCCCCGGTTTCTTCAGTCCTGTTGCGACCGGTCGGAGCCGGTGGGCCCCGATTCGGCGCGGGCGGGCGAACGCCTACAGGAGGCCGTGCAGGTCTGACCTTGTCCGCCCGCGGATCGCCGCTCGGGCTCAGGCGGGGTTTTCACTCGACAAACCCACATTGGAAGGGGGATCTCTCTGGGAAAAACCCGGGCGAGGGACCGCCTGCGGGACCGGCCGGGGTTTTCACTCGACAAACCCACAGTGGAAGGGGGATCTCTCTGGAAAAACCCGGGCGACGGACCGCCGCGGACCGCCGGTTTTGACTCGACAAACCCACACTGGAAGGGGGATTTCTCTGGGAAAACCGGGCGGCCGGGGCGGATCAGGCGGCGTCGGTCGTCGTGGGCCGCCCCTCAGCGCGGTCGAACAGGCGTTGGAGCTCTGCCCCAAGTTGGGCGGTCAGGTCGTGGACCTGACGGCGGCCGCCTTTGGAGCCCACGCCCTGGCGAGGCGGCGGCTGGATCGGCGGCCCGATCACGATGCGGATCTTGACGGGCCGAAGCAGCTTCGATCCCTTCGGCATGGCGCCCGCGCTTCCGCCGATACCAACGGGCACGATGGGAACCCCACCGCGAATGGCCACGAAGGCAGCTCCGTCGAACAGGTCGGTCACGACAGGACCGGACCGGCGGGTTCCCTCGGGAAATATGACGACCGGTTCCCCTCGTCGCAGGGCGGCCTCGCACGTCCGCAGGGCCTCACGATCTGCCGTCTCTCGGTTAACCGGGAAACCGCCGGCCGCAGTGAGCAGCCGCGCCGACCAGCGGTAGCGCCAGAGGCTGTCCTTGGCCATGTAGCGCATGCCCCGGCGGGTGACGAAGGACATGAGAACCGTGTCGATGTTCGAACGGTGAACGGGCGCCAGGACGAATGGGCCGGCGGCCGGGACATTGGCCCGTCCCTCGACTCGCACCCGCCAGAACAGGCGCCCGAACAGGCGCAGGATCGCGGCGACGACCTGATACAGGAGTTGTTCGCCGCGGGTCAAAGGCCGGTCCTCGGCGGCCCCTCTCGGACCAGGCGCAGGTGCGCGGTCCTGGACCGGCACCGGCTCGGTAGCGGGTGGCTGCGCCTCGGGCAAGGCCGGGTCGACGGTCATCGCTTCCCTTCGGCGGTGTTGTCGGGCAGCAGCGCCAAGACCCGGTCCACGACCTCTTCGATGGACAAACCCGTGGTGTCGACCGTGATGGCGCCGGTGGCCACTACCAGCGGTGCCGCGGTGCGGCTGGAGTCGGCGTAATCCCGCCGGGCGATATCCGCCGCGACCGTGTCGTAGTCCAGGTCGAGCACCTCTTTGCTGCGGCGGCCCGCCCGCTCCGCGTCGCTGGCGGTGAGATACACCTTCAGGTCGGCCTCGGGAAAAACCACGCTGCCGATATCTCGGCCCTCGATGACGCCACCGCCGTGCGTGTTCGCCCACTCCCGCTGGCGTCGCCTGAGTTCGCGACGCACCTCAGGATTGGCCGCCACGGCCGACACGGCCCGGGTTACCTCAGGCCCCCGGATCTCGATCGTGGCGTCGACCCCGTCCACGGTCACCGTGTCGGCCACGTCGATCGCGACCTGCGCCGCCAGCCGGGCGACGAGTGGCGCGTCGTCGGGGTCGATGCCCCGCCGCAGCGCCGCGAACGCCACGCTGCGGTACATGGCACCGGTATCGAGGTAGTCCAGACCGAGCCGGGCGGCGAGCGCCCGAGCAACCGTCGACTTTCCCGAACCAGCAGGCCCGTCGATCGCTATGACACGCACCGGCGGAGGTCCTCCTCGAAGCCCGGATAACTAGTGGCGACGGACTCCCATCCTGCTACAACCGTCGGTCCCGAGGCGTCCAACCCGGCGATCGCCAACGCCATAGCCACCCGATGATCGCCCTGGGAGTCGATCTCGCCTCCGGCAAGCGGTGCGCCGCCGTTGCCCTCCACCGCCAGCCCGTCGGAGCGTGGCTCGGCGCTCACTCCGACGGCGCGCAACGCCGCCACCACCGACGCCACCCGGTCGCTTTCCTTGACCCGTAGCTCCGCCGCGTCGGCGAATGTCGTCACACCCTCGGCCCGCGCCGCGGCCACCGCGAGCACGGGAATCTCGTCGATCAGGCCCGGCACCTCCGACCCGCCAACCGTCGTGGCAGCCAATGGCCCGTACCGGACCCGAAGGTCGGCGGTCTGACGCCGCTCGTCCAGGTGTTCGTACGAGATGTCGGCGCCCATGCGCCGCAGGACCTCGACGAACCCGGCCCGCGCCTGGCCGACGTAGACGTCCTCGACCACCAGCTCGCTGTCCGGTACGAGGCAGGCCGCGACCACCCAGAACGCCGCCTGCGAGGGGTCGGCCGGAATCGTCAGGTTGAACGGGGACAGTTCCGAGCGTCGCACCGTCACCCAGCCCGTGCCCACGTCGAGATCGGCGCCACACGCCGCCAGCATCTCCTCGGTGTGGGCGCGAGTCGGAACGTCCTCCCGAACCGTCGTGGCCCCGTCGGCCGCCAATCCGGCCAGCAGGATGGCCGCCTTGACCTGGGCACTGGCCACCGGCAGCCGGTAGTCGATTCCCGACAGCCCGCCGCCGCGGACGATCAAGGGGGGAAGCCGGCCGTCGTCTCGCCCGTCGATGCGCGCCCCCATGGCTCGAAGCGGTGTCGCCACCCGACCCATGGGCCGCTCGGCGATCGACGCGTCGCCCTGCAGGACCGTGAGCCAGGGAAAGGCAGCACTCCAGCCGGCCAGCAGCCGGATGGCGGTGCCTGAGTTGCCCACGTCGATCACGGCCGCCGGTTCCCGGAGCAGGCTGCGCCCGCCGGTCACGGTCACAGTCGGCGTTCCGCTCTCGCGGGTCGAGCCATCGACGAGCGCGCCGCAGGCGGCGATGGCCGCGAGCGTCCGCCCGACATCGAGTCCCGACGATAGGCGGCGCAACTCCGAACGACCCTCGGCCAGCGCGGCGAGGAGCACGGCGCGATGAGAAATGGACTTGTCGCCTGGAACGCGCAGGCGGCCAGTGACCGGGCCCATCCCTCCCGGGATCACCAGCTGCGTCATCGCGTCCCGAGCGACCGGCTCATGGCGCCAAACGTCGCAGGGTGGGGTGGTAGCCGCGCCCGCTCAACGCCGAAATCGCGGCCCCGGCGTCAGTGGCGTCGACCGCGAGGACGAGCACGCCGCGAGGACCTTCGGCGGAGTGAGCGATCTCGAGGTCGTAGATGTTGACGTTGCCTTCCCCGAGGACCGTCGTCACCTCGGCCAAGACGCCCGGCCGGTCGGGCACAGGCACCCGGATTTCGATCATCTCGTCAGGGTGGAGTACCCGGGCGGGGAGGTTCAAGCGGGCCTCGCGAGCCCGCTCCAACACCGCGAGGATTCCGGCGCGGTCACCTTCGGTCACCATGGTCCGCAAGCCGCCGACCGCGTCCATCAGGCGGTCGAGCGTCTCGGCGATGGCAATACGGTTGTCCAGGCAGAGGTCGGGCCAGATGCCCGGGTGGCCCGCCGCGATCCGGGTCATGTCCCGGAAGCCCCCGGCGGCCAGGCGCAGCAACGCCGCCTGTTCGGTCGCGGCGTCGGCCGCCAGCGTCATCAACGCGGCCGCCGTCAGGTGGGGCACGTGCGACACCATGGCGACCATGCCGTCGTGGCGCGCCGCAGGCATCGCGACGGCGTCGGCGCCGAACGATGTCACGACACCGAGCACCCGGGAGTAGGCGGCCGGGTCGGTGTTGGCGGTCGGGGTCAGGACCCAGGTGGCACCCTCGAACAGGCTGGCGTCGGCGCCGTCGACGCCTTCCTGCTCGGACCCGGCCATGGGATGGCCGCCCACGAACCGCGGGTGGTCGAGCGCCGCGACGATCGGCGTCTTCACCCCTGCGACGTCGGTCACGACGCTGTCAGGGGCCCCGAACGCCAGGGCCTCGACGGCCGCTGCGACCACTGCCCCCGCAGGCGTGGCGACGAAGATCACCTCGGCGTCGGGGTCGGCGCCGACCGCGTCGAGCGCGCCGAGATGCAGGGCCCGCGCCGCCCGGTGCTGATCGCGATCGACGCCACTCACGTGCCAACCCTCTCGGCGCAGCGCCAACCCGATGGAACCGCCGATCAATCCGGTGCCGATGATCGCCGCCCGCCGGGGAGAGTCGGTCACCTATCGGCCACGGCCGAGAACCCGAGCCGGCAGCACCGGCAGCACAGCCGGACCGACAGCACCGGCGAGCACCGGCGAGCACCGACTAAGCCTGCTAATCCGGCTAGCCCGGTAGGTCATCGCGCAGCCCTCTGGCCCCTTCGAGGTACACGTGGTGCAACTCGGCGCGGGATCTGTCGGTGTTCAGATGCATGAGCACCCGGATGCACAGCGGTGTGCCCCCGACCACATCGAGCTCCCTCGCACAGATCAACGGCACGTCCCCCAGGCCGATGGCGCGCGCCGCGGTCGCCGGGAACACCGATCGGATGTCATCGGTGGCGGTGAACAACACACTGATGAGGTCCTCCTTGTCCACCCCGTTGTGCTGAAGCATGGTCTCGACCAACGCTTGGACCCGCTCGTTCACCTGCTCGAGGGTGTCGGCTTTGAGGGTGGTTGCACCACGAAGAGCTCGCACGGCGGAAGACACGAGGCGGGAGCCTACGTGCCCCGTCACCTATCGGACCGCTGATAGCGTGACCCGCACCTCCCATCTGGCAAGGAGGTCCCATGGGCGTTGCCGTCGCAGTCGACGGACTCCGGAAGTCGTACGGCGCCGTCGAGGCGGTCAAAGGCGTCAGCTTCTCCATTGAAGAGGGCGAGGTATTCGCCCTGCTCGGCCCGAACGGCGCGGGCAAGACCTCAATCGTCGAGATCCTCGAGGGCTACCGGAAACGCTCGGCGGGGACCGTCGAAGTGCTGGGGATGGACCCTGAAAAGGGAAGCCGCCGGTTGCGGGAGCGCATCGGCATCGTGCTCCAGGAGTCCACGACCGAGCCCTACCTGACGGTCGAAGAAGTCCTGCGCCAGCGCACCTTCTGGTACCCCCATCCTTCCAACGTCGATGACGTGATCGGGCTGGTCGGACTCGAGGAGAAACGCCGGTCCCGGCTGCGGACGTTGTCGGGCGGCCAGCAGCGGCGCCTCGACCTGGCGCTCGGCCTCATAGGGAATCCCGACCTGATCTTCCTGGACGAGCCGACGACCGGCTTCGATCCGTCGGCCCGGCGGGCCAGCTGGGTGATCATCCGCAACCTGTGCTCGCTGGGCAAGACGGTCCTGCTGACCACCCACTACATGGACGAGGCCCAGCATCTCGCCAACCGGGTCGCGGTCATCGCCGGGGGCGTGTTCGTGGCCGAGGGCACGCCCGACTCGCTCGGCGGCCGCAACCAGGCCGCGGTCAATATCCGATTCTCCCTACCCGAAGGAATCACGCTGCAGGACCTGCCGGTCCCCGCCCGACCCGACAAGATGGCCGGTGAGGTCGTCATCGACACCCAGGAACCCACCGCGGCGCTGGCCCGCCTGACCGGCTGGGCGGTCGAGCGCCGCTTGGAGCTTCCGGGCCTCACGGTGACCAGGCCCAGCCTCGAGGACGTCTACCTGGAACTGGCGGGCGACGCCGCCGAAAGCGCGCCGCCCCCGAACGCCACCAACGCCACCAACGCCACCAACGCCACGAAGGCCGCCACATGACCAACGATCTCGAGCTGCTCGGCCGACAGGTCGGGTGGGAGCAGCGGTCCTACTGGCGCAACCCCGCGGCGGCGGGGTTCTCCTTCGTGTTCCCGATCCTGATCATGGTCATCTTCGCCACCACCAATGGCAACGGCAAGATCGCCGAGCTGGGCAACATCAGCTACACCCAGTACTACATCCCGGCCATCGTGGCCTTCGGCATCATGGGTGTCACCTTCACCAACTTGGCGATCACGGTCACCTTCAAGCGGGAGGCGGGGACGCTCAAGCGGGTCCGCGGGGCGCCGCTTCCGGCGTGGATCTACCTCGGCGGCCTCATCGGCAACTCCGTCGTCGTCGGCATCTTGCTCACCGCCATCGTGATCGCCTTCGGCGTCATCGCCTACGGCGTTTCCATCCCCGGCAACATCGCCGCCCTCATCGTGACCCTGGCCATCGGTGCCGCGTGCTTCTGCGCCATGGGCCTAGCGGTCACGACCGTCGTGCCCAACGCCGACGCCGCGCCTGCCATCGTGAACCTGCTGTTCTTCCCCCTGCTCTTCATCTCGGGGACGTTCTTCCCGATTAGCAAGGGGTCGGTCCTGACCAAGATCGCGGGGGTGTTCCCGGTGCGCCATTTCATCACCGGGACGTTCGCGGCGTTCGATCCCCGCGCCCGCAGCAGCCTGCGCGGCGGGGATTTGCTGGTCATGGTCGCGTGGGGAGGTGTGGCCCTCCTCGTGGCGAGCCGGCGCTTTCGCTGGGAGCCCAGCACCAAGTAAGCGGCTCGACACCCAAGTACGCGGGCCGGCTCGGCTGGCCGCCGAGTGCGAATGCTCCGCCAAACCCTTGTAACGCGCCCCCGCCTGGCAATAGCGTCGGTTCGCCGAGGAACGTTGCCGCGGTGCTGTGGACAGGGGGTCACATGTTGGTTCGGCGCAGGATGTTCGTGACATTGGTGTCTGTGAGCACGCTCGCGGTCGCGATGTTGCCGCTGGTGGTGAGCGCAGGGAGTACCGCGCAGGCGGCAGCCTTCACCGTCAAAAACCTGAATCCGATTCAGAAGCGCCTGATCTCCAGCGAGCTCATCAACGCCTCGAGCCGGATCACGCCGAACGCGTCCATCGGTGGCGACGACGAGGGCCAAGGCCCTGACGGTTCCCCCGAAGGTACGCCCACCGGGTTCAGCACCGCCGGCCTGGCCGGCACGCCCGGCCAACTACTACCCCGCCGGCGTGACCGGGTGTTCCAACAACCTGGGCGGCAACGTCAAGGTCAACCAGAACTGCCTGAACGTCACCGACTCGGATCTGCAGGGTCGAGGCCAGGCCAACAACGAGACCTCGATCGCCCAGGATCCGCTCCACCCGACCCACATCGTGGCCAGCAACAACGACTACGTCCGAGGCGACGGAACCTGCGGCACCGCCTACTCGCTGACCAACGGGGCGACGTGGAACAACTCGACGGTTCCCGACAGCTTCACCCGTGGTATCGCCGGCAATGCCCGCCAGTACTGGCAGGCCAGCGGTGACACCTCGGTCGCCTGGGACACCAAGGGCAACGCCTATCTGAGCTGCCAGCTGTTCAACCGGGGCGACGTGGCCAGCGCCAACCCCGACCAGTCGAGCGCCTTCGTGGTGTTCCGCTCCACTGGCAACAACGGGGCGTCGTGGAACTTCCCCGGCCGTTACGTGTCGCCATTCAGCTTCGATCCCACGGCGACGGGGATCCCGGCCTTCTTGGACAAGCAGCTGATGACGATCGACAACCACGTCGGCAGCCCCTTCCAGGACCGCATCTACGTGAGCTGGACGGAGTTCGCCAACAACGGCAGCGGCTACATCTACGAGGCCTACTCGAAGAACTACGGCGAGTCGTTCAGCCCCAAGGTGCTGGTCAGCGGCAACAGCGCCGTCTGCACCAACACCTTCGGCGCGGGGACCCCGCTCGGCAACTGCAACGAGAACCAGTTCTCCGATCCCTTCACCGGCCCCGACGGTGCCCTGTACGTCACCTACGCCAACTTCAACAACCAGGCGACCAGCGGGCACCGATAACCGTTATCAGATGATGCTGGCGAAGTCCACCGACGGCGGGGCCAGCTTCGCGGCGCCGGTGAAGGTCAGCGACTACTACGACCTGCCCGACTGCGACACCTACCAGGGCGCCGGCGCCGACCCGGGTCGGGCCTGCGTGCCGGAGAAGGGGCCGACACACAACTCGGTGTTCCGGGCGACCAACTACCCGTCCGGCGCTGTCAACCCTGTCGATCCCAGCCAGGTCATCGTGACCTTCGGCTCCTACATCAACGCCGATTCCAAGGAGTCCAACGGATGCGTTCCGACCGGCTTCTCAGGTTCGGGCAACCCCATCTACACCGGGGTCAAGACGGTCGGAGCGTGCAACAACAAGATCCTGATCAGCACGTCGAGCAACGCCGGGGCGAGCTTCACCGGGACCAGCGCCGACCCCCGCTCGGAGACGCTCGTGACCCAAGCGCCCGGACAGGCCGGAAAGGATCAGTGGTGGCAGTGGGCCGCGATCACCAACACCGGCAACCTGGCGGTGTCCTACTACGACCGGCAGTACGGCAACAACGAGATCACCGGCTACTCCGACTTCAGCCTTTCGGGCAGCCGGGACATGGTCAACTTCGGCCAGATCCGAGTGACGTCGGGCTCCATGCCGCCGCCCACCCAGTTCCCCGCAGCCACCGGCAGCGGTCAGTTCTGGGGTGACTACACGGGCCTGTCGGCCGTCGACAGCGTGGCCCACCCGCTCTGGAGCGACACCCGCAACCCGGACATCTTCTTGTGCCCGGGCTCGGCCACCGGTCCCGGCAACCCGCCCAAGCTGTGCTCGGGGATAGAAAACAATGGGATCGTCGCCAACGACGAGGAGCTCTACACCGCCATCGTTGCCATCCCGGTCCGCTAGCTGAGATGTGCCGGGCGGGCCCCGTGAAGGCCCGCCCGGCACGCTCAACACGTCAACGCGTGCGGGATCGAGAACGACCTCGGGCTCGGGCTTGAGAACGCGACAGCGTCGGCGTCGAAGGCACCCCGGGGGCCGCCGCCGCCTCTGACAGGCTGCGAACCTCCGCCGGCGTGAGCGGCCGCCACTCCCCCGGCGCCAGCCGCCGGTCGGTCAGCGGTCCGATCCTGGTACGCACCAGCCGCCGCACCGGGTGTCCGACCGCGTCGCACATGCGCCGCACCTGGCGGTTGCGACCCTCGTGGATCACGATGCGCAACATGTCCGGCGCCACCAAGGCGACTCGCGCCGGCGACGTGCGCCCATCCTCGAGCTCGACGCCCTCACGGAGGCGCCGGACGTCGGCCGGTGACGGCTGTCCCTCGACGTGGGCCAGGTACTCCTTGTCCACCCCAAAGCGGGGATGGGTCAAGTGGTGCGTCAGGTCCCCGTCGTTGGTGAGCAGCAGCAAACCTTCGGTGCCCGCGTCCAGCCGGCCGACCGGGAAGACCCGGGGTTCGGCCGGGACCAGCTGGACGACCGTGCGCCGACCTTCGGGGTCCGACGCCGTGGTCACCACGCCCTCGGGCTTGTTGAGCAGGTAGTACACCTGGCCGGGCCGCACCGACAGCGGCGCCCCGTCAACGGCCACCAGGTCATGGGCCACGTCCACCCGGCGCCCCAGTGACGCCACGGCGCCATTGACCGTGACCCGGCCGCCTGCGATCAGCTCCTCGGCCGCCCGCCGGCTGGCGATGCCCGCCCGGGCCAGCACCTTCTGCAGCCGCTCCCCCTCGAAATCGGTCCCAGCCGTCGGCCGGCGGTCCGTCAGGCTTCCCCGGCCCCCCGGCGCCCGGCGTCGCCATCACCGCGCCTCGTCCGCCGACCCCTCGTCGGTGATCGCCACCTCGGGCGAGGATTTTCCCCCTCCATGGCGCAGTCCCGCGTCCAAGGCGTCCATCACCTCGGGTCCGGGCACGAACTGGGCCAGCGGAGGCAACTGGTCGAGGGAATCGATGCCCAGCTTCTCGAGGAACCGGGCGGTCGTCCCGTACAACACGGCCTGGCCGGGCCCGGGATCGCGCCCCACTTCAGCCACGTACCCCCGGTGTTGCAAGGTCCGCATGACGCCGTCGACGCTCACGCCCCGCACCTCCGAGACCTGGGCCCGTGAGATGGGCTGCTTGTAGGCCACGAGGGCGAGGGTCTCCAGGGCGGCGGCCGACAGCCGGCTCGACTGGCCCTCGAGGGCGAAGCGCTCGACGTAGCCCGCCAGGTCGGCGTGGCTCTGGAAGCGGTACCCGCCCGCCACCCGGACCAGTTCGAAGCCGCGGTCGTCGGCGACGTAGGACTCGGCCAGCGACTGGCACAGCTCCTCGACCCGGGCGGGCGGGACCTCCAGGATCTGGGCCAGCAGATGGGGCGGTATCGGCTCTTCAGCCACCATGACGATGGCCTCGATGGCCCGTTCGACCTCGGTGGCCATCAGCCTTGATACTCCTCGATCGGGGAAAAGGCGGCCGGCTCCCGGCCCTCGCCCTCCGTGCCCATCCAGGTGACGGTGAGATCGCCGAAGTTGCCCGACTGCGAGAGCTCAACCCACCCACGCTTGTACAACTCGAGCACGGCAAGGAAGCGGACGATCACCTCGAGGCGCTCGACCAGCGCCTCGGTGAGCCGGCCGAAGGTGATCGTGCCGGCACGAGGCAACTCGTCGAGCAGCTCGGTCACGGCGTCGGCCACGCTGACCCGGATGGGCGCGACGTGGTCCATATCGACGTGAGGCAGGAGTCGGGGCGAGAGGGCCGAGAGGCACGCCTTCCTCAGGCGCTCGGGCGTGATTCCGGCCAACAGGTCCGGTGTCACGTCGAGGAAGCGCTCCTCGAGGCCGCTGCGGCGGGGGAACGACCGACCGGCGGCGTCCATCATCCGCCGCAGGGCGGCGGCCGCGTCCTTGAAGGTCTTGCATTCGAACAGCCGGGCCAGGAGCAGATCGCGCTCCTCCCACAACGCCAGCTCCTCCTCGTCCTCCACCTCGTCGCTGCCGGGCAGGAGCCGCCGAGCCTTCAACTCCAGCAGCACCGCCGCGATGAGCAGGAACTCGGTCGCCACGTCGAGATCGAGTGTCCGCAGGTTCTGCATCTCGGCGACATAGGCGTCGACGATTGACGACAGCGACACCTGGTAGATGTCGACCTGCTCGCGGGTGATGAGGTGCAGCAACAGGTCGAACGGACCCTCGAAAACTGCGGTGGTGACCTCGTATGGCATCGTGATCTGAGAATACCGGCGGGGTGTGACCGGCACGGCGCATACCATCAGCCGGTGACACGAGTGCTGTCGGGCGTCCAGCCCACGGGCGACATCCACCTGGGCAACTACCTGGGCGCGCTGCGTGGCTGGGTCGACGATCAGCACGTCTACGACTGCTCCTTCTGCCTGGTCGACCTGCACGCTCTGACGGTGCCCCGCGACCCTGCGGAGCTGCGGGCCAAGTCGATGGAGTGCGCCAACATCCTGCTTGCGGTCGGGCTCGACCCCGACGTCTGCACCTTGTTCTTGCAAAGCCACGTCCCGGAGCACACCGAGCTGTCGTGGTTGCTCGAGTGCACCGCATCCATGGGCGAGTTGCGGCGCATGACCCAGTTCAAGGACAAGACGGCGCGCGGGGGCGAGGAGGCGGCCCGGGTGGGTTTGTTCACCTACCCGGTCCTGCAGGCGGCCGACATTCTGCTGTACGACGCCGACCGGGTGCCGGTCGGCGACGACCAGCGGCAACATCTCGAACTGACCCGCGACCTGGCCATGCGGTTCAACAAGCGCTACGGGAAGACATTCGTCGTGCCCGCGGCCGCCATCCCCGCGGCCGGGCGGGGGGCTCGCATCATGGACCTTCAGCAGCCGACGGCCAAGATGTCGAAATCGGCGGAGTCACCGCAGGGGGTCGTGCTGCTGCTCGATCCGCCCAAGGTCATCGAGAGCAAGATCAAGCGGGCCGTGACCGACGCCGAAACCGGCGAAGCAGCGGTGCGTTACGACCCCGCCGCCAAGCCGGGCGTGTCCAACTTGCTCGAACTCTTGGGGCTGGCCACCGGCCGTGCGCCCGCCGAGGTGGCGGCAGAGTACTCGCAGTACGGCCCGCTCAAGGCCGACACCGCCGCGGCGCTGGTGGAGATGCTCCGCCCGATCCAGCAGCGGTACCGGGAACTGACCGCGGAACCTGGTGTGGCCGAGAAGGCATTGGCACAGGGAGCCGACAAGGCGCACGCCACCGCGTCGGTCACGTTGCGCCGGGCGCGCGACGCGGTCGGTTTGGTGCCCCGCCCCTGATCGCCCACCGAGCCCGTCAGCTAGCGCAGGCTGTCGTCGTTCGTCGTGGCTGTCCTCGTCGTGGCTGTCCACGGGGGGACTGGACGGCGGCGACTGGTCCGGTGGCGGCTCGCGACGGCGGTCACCCCGCCGAGGAGGCGCGCCTTGGGCGGCGTCGAGGTCCGCCAGGCGGAAGCGGGCGTGGCCGCCAAGGGTCACGACACAACGAAGCCGGCCCGATCGAGCCCACTGGTAGATCCTGCCCGGAGGCACCCCGAGGTAGCGCGCCGCTTCCGATCGGGTCAACAGTCGCTCGCCCTCGGGGGTCACACGACGTCACTCCGGGTCAAGCGCATCGCAACGAGCGTAGGAGCGATTCCATTGCGCCTGCAACGAACTTGGGTGAGTCCCGTTGCCCCGCGCCGTGAACCAAGATGGGCGGATGCAACCGCTCGACCGCCGGGCCCGCCGCTGGGCACTGGCGTTGACTGCTGCCTCGGCGGCAGTCGTGCTGGCGCTTTCCGTCCAGATCCACCACAGCGGGGCACCGCTGTGGCTCGATATTCAGGGGCGCCGGGTGGCCAACGGCCATCTTTTCGGGATTCCGCTGTTGTCGTGGCGAGCCGCCCGCATCATCGTGTCGCTCGGAGACACGACCACCTATCTGATTCTCGTCACCCTGGTCGTCCTGGCTGCGCTGGTGCTCCGGGACCGGATTTCGGCCCTGGTGGCGGTCGCCGCCTGCCCACTGGCGATGTTGTTGACCGAGATCATCGGCAAACCGCTGGTGGGCCGGCGCGAGGGTGACAGCTACGGATTTCCCTCAGGGCACAGCACCGCGATCGCCGCGGTCGTCGCCGTCGCCGTGCTGCTGGCCTACCGGCGCGGGCGTCGCTGGGGCCTGGTCGCGGTCGCCCCGGCAGCCGTTGTGGTGCCTGCCATGGGCCTGGCGTTGGTCCGGGTTCACCTTCACATGTTCTCCGACACCGTGGGCGGTGCGCTGGTGGGGGGTGGAACGGTCCTCGGTCTGGCCTGGCTGGCGTCGGTGCTCATCGCCACTCGCACATCGACGACGCTCTAGTCGTCATCCGCCGCCTTGAGCGCGGCGGCAAGGTCCGGGCGAAGCGTCCACTGAGCCGGGGGCAGGTGGTGCTCCCTCGCCCAGGCGACGGTGAGGTGGTTGCTCCCGGCCCGCTCGAGCAGTTGGGCGCCGAGGACGTCGTGACGCAGGTAGCGGGCCATGCGGCCCCGGCCCTTGGCGACGCGATCGCGGCCTAGGGCGAGCGCCAACGCCGTCGCCGCGGCCCGGCGCCACGGCCCGAGTCGCGACTCGACCTTCCCCACGTCGTGCAGCAGCGCCGCCGGTAGCGCCGCCGGTTCGAGGGCGGGCAGGTCGGCGGCGGGCCGGTCGGACAGGCGGCGGGCGACGGCAACCGCGTGGCGGCGGTCGCAGCCCGACATCTGGCCCCACAGCCGTTGCTCGCCGTCGCTCAAAAGTGACCGGGCCCAGGCATCGTCCGCCGGCCGCGGCGCCGCCGGCCACAGCGACTGGGCAAAACGCCGGGCCAAGTGCGAAGCACTTCCGAAGCCCGATCTCATGGGGCGATGATTCGCTCCCACAGGGTGATGGCCGGGGTGAACAGCCGCGAGAGGGCGCCCGGAAGCAGCAGCGCGACCCCAACCAGGATCAGCACCCCGTAGCGCCGGAGGGATTCCCAGCCGCTTCGCCACGCCTTCGGCACGAACCGGTCGATGACCGCGGAGCCGTCGAGCGGGGGGAACGGAATCAGGTTGAACACCGCCAGTACCACGTTGATGATCCCGAAGGCGAACGGTATGCGGATGCGCCACGGCCCGCTGTCGAGGGCGATGAACGACGGATGCTGCTGGCGTAGCACCACCGCGGCAATCACGGCCAGCAACACATTGGTCGCCGGTCCTGCCAGGCTGACCACGACGGCGTCGTCTCGGGGGTGGCGCATGCGCGAGGGGTTGATCGGCACCGGCTTGGCATAGCCGAACACGCCGAGGCCCGACAGGGACAGCAATGCCGGAAGGATGATCGTCCCGAACAGGTCGACGTGGGCGATCGGGTTGAGGGTCAGGCGGCCGGCCCGCTTGGCCGTGTCGTCGCCGAAGTACAGCGCCACGATCCCGTGCGAAACCTCGTGCAGGATGATGGACGGCACGGCCGCGCCGAACAACAGCAGCGTCTGGGCGGTGACGACGCGACGCGAAAGGGCGAGCGCGACCGCCACCCCCACGATCACCAAGACGATGGTCTGGTCGCGCTTCACGGGTTTCATGCTGCCAGGTCGCGGATCGCCGCCCGCGCCAGGTTCAGGGGTAGGTCAGCGCTTGCTGGCGCAGTCGATGCAGTAGCGGGCGGCGGGCTTGGCCTCGAGGCGGGCGGCGCCGATCGGCTTGCTGCAGGACTCGCAAGTCCCGAAGCTCGTCTCGTCCAACTTCCCGATGGCGTGCTCCACCTCGACGAGCGTCTCCTGCAACTTGGCCGCCAGGGCTTCTGCCTCGCCCCGCTCCGCGGTCACCTGGCTCGAGTCTGCGAAGTTCGAGTCGTATTCGAGGCCGTTGGCGCCGTAGCCGAGTTCGCTCAAGCGGGCGCGCAACGAATCACGTTCCTCTTCGAGCATCGAGCGGAGGTCAGCGGTCGTCGCGTCGGTCGACGTCATAGCCAGAGTGTAACCCCCAGGTCATCGGCGCGACGCTTGTTACCGGGGTTTCTGAGTTGGACGCCGCGGGCGCCGAAACGTCATGCGGGACGGGCCCGGGGGTGGGCGGCGTCGTAGGCCGACCGCAGCCGCTCAGTCGACACCTTGGTGTACACCTGGGTGGTGGCGATCGAGGCGTGTCCGAGCAGTTCCTGGACCACCCGGATGTCGGCGCCGTGGTCGAGCATGTGGGTGGCGCAGCTGTGACGCAGCACGTGCGGCGTCAGGCGATCGCCGAGGCCCACCTTGTCGCCGTAGCGGCGGACGATTCCCCAGGCCCCTTGGCGCGAGAGGCGGCCGCCTCGGGCGTTGAGGAACACCGCATCCGAATCGCCCCGCCTGGCCCAACGAAGCGGTGACATGGCACCGCGCCCGTTGGCCGACAACCAGTCGTCGAGCGCCGCCCGGGCGTAGCGGCCGAGCGGGACCAGCCGCTCCTTGGAGCCTTTGCCGAGCACCCGGACCACGTCGGAATCGAGAGCCAGGTCGTGCATGGAGAGGCCCACCAGCTCCGAGATCCGCATACCCGTGCCGTAGAGCAACTCGAGGATGGCCCGGTCCCGGCGGGCGGTGGCGTCCTCCCCCACCACCGCCCCGAGCAGCATGATCACGTCGGCCTCGGTGAGCGCCTTGGGTAGTCCTTGGGGCACCCTGGGATTGCCGACATCGCCCGTCGGGTCGATGCCCGTCAGGCCTTCGTCGACGAGGAAATGATGAAGGGAACGCACCGCGACCAGCGCTCGGGCCACGCTCGACGGGGCCCGCCCCGACGCCCAGAGCGAGGCGATGTAGGCCAGGACGTCGGCCTCGCTCACTGCCTCGAGCGTCAACTGGCGCTGGCGCAGCCACGCTTCATAGGCCCGCAGGTCCCGCCGGTAGGCCGCCAGCGTGTTGACCGCCCTGCCCCGCTCGACTGCCAACCAGGAGAGGAACTCCTCGCCATCGAGGCTGAGTGGAACGGTCCCGGTTCGACCGGCAGGGGCTGTCCCTTTTCCCCCCGTCAAATCGGATCGACGAACGGGTCGGTGTAGGGCAGCCCGAGCGCCTCGGCCACGACGTCGTTGGTGACCCGTCCACCGACGGTCGTGAGGCCCTTGCGGAGGGCGATGTCCCCGCACGCCACGACCGGGCCGCAGTTGGCCACCTCGACCACGTACGGCAGCGTGGCGTTGGTCAGGGCGTAGGTCGAGGTGTGAGGAACGGCGCCCGGCATGTTGCCGACCGCGTAGTGCAAGACGCCGTGGCGGAGGTAGACGGGGTCGCCGTGGGTCGTCTCGTGGGTGGTTGCGATGCAGCCGCCCTGATCGACGGCGACATCGACGATCACCGAGCCGGGCTTCATGGCGGCCACCATGTCCTCGGTCATGACGACCGGGGCCCGCCCGCCCGCCACGAGGACCGCGCCGATCACGAGGTCGGCCCGGGCGGTGGCCCGCTCGATGGCGCCCCGGTTGGAGGCGAGGGTCATGATCCGGCCCTTGTGGATCTGGTCGACCCAGCGGAGCCGGTCGATGTTCTTGTCGAGGAGGAGCACCTCGGCTTCCATGCCTTGGGCGATCCAGGCGGCATTCCAGCCGACGTTGCCCGCCCCGAGCACCACGACGCGGGCGGGCCGCACACCCGGGGCGCCTCCGAGCAGGACCCCGCGGCCGCCGTTGTTGCGCTCGAGGTAATGCGCCCCCACCTGGGTCGCCATCCGCCCCGCAACCTCGCTCATCGGCGCCAGCAGCGGGAGTGACCCGTCGGGCAACTGGACGGTTTCGTAGGCGAGGCTGGTAGTGCCCGCAGCCAGCAGGGCCTTGGCCACCTCGGGGTAGGCGGCCAGGTGGAGGTAGGTGAACAGCACCAGGTCGGGACGGAGGAACGCGAACTCCTCCAGCTGCGGTTCCTTGACCTTCACGACCAACTCGGCGGCCCACGCGTCCGCCGCGGTGGCCACGAGTTGGGCGCCCGAGCGGGCGAAATCGGCGTCGGCGATGGACGACCCTTCTCCAGCGCCGCGCTCGACCAGCACCGTATGACCCAAGGCGGTGAGCTCGCGAACACCGTCGGGTGTCATGGACACCCGGTTCTCCGATGACTTGACCTCGGCTGGCACCCCGACGATCACAGGTCCGAGCGTAGCGGCGCCTCCGCCTGTGCGGGCTGCCGCTTCGAGGTTCAGGGCGTCATCGAGTCGAGCGCCTGGCGGGCCAGTGTCAGGCCGATGATCGTCTTGGCGTCGACAATCTGGCGACTTCGGATCATGGCGCCCACGTCGTCGAGCGCGACCCGCTCGATGGTCATGTACTGCTCCTCGATCCCGTGGGCCTCCGATTCGGTGGGTTTCAGGTCGAGGCCGACGAACACATAGGAGTGTTCGTCGCAGAAGCCGGGCGAGTTGTAGAACTCAGCCAGCAGGTCGAGGCGACCGGCGATCATCCCGATCTCCTCGGCCAGCTCCCGCCGGGCCGTCAGCTCCGGTGGCTCGCCCGCGACGTCGCGCTTGCCCGCCACGACCTCGAGTAGCTCGGCATCGACCGCGGCCCGGTACTGGCGGACCAAGATGGCCTCATACCCGCCCCCGGGCCGGGCAACGACGGGGACGACCGACACCGCCCCGGGGTGATGCACCACGTCCCGCTCGAACTCCTCGCCGTCGGGCCCGACGAACGTGGCGGTCGCCACGCTGATCAGCGAACCCTGGAAGCGCACCTCCTCGCTGACCCGGCGAAAGCTCAACGGGCTTGGGCCTCGACGGCGGCCGGCACGACGACCGGCCCGGCTGACCCGTGGGCTGGCGCTGGCGCTGGCGCTGCGAGCAAGGTGCTCACGTCGAGCAATCTCGGGACCCGACCCTCGGCCCTCGCCAGCGCCGCTCCTACCAGCTCTCGGAACAAGGGATGGGGACGGTCGGGTCGGCTCTTGAACTCCGGATGGGCCTGGGTCCCCACCCACATGGGATGGCCGGGCAGCTCGATGAACTCGACCAACCGGTCGTCGGGGGACGTCCCGCACGCCACCAGCCCGGCATCTTCGAGCCGGCGGCGGTACGCCGTGTTGACCTCGTAGCGGTGCCGGTGCCGTTCGTAGACGACGGTGTCACCGTAGGCCCGGGCCACCTGGCTGTCGGCCCGCAAACGGGCGACATACGCCCCCAGCCGCATACTGCCGCCCATGTCGACGATGTCGCGTTGCTCGTCCATCAGGTCGATCACCGGGTGCGGCGTGGTGGAGTCGAACTCTCGCGAGTTGGCCCTGGTGAGCCCGCAGACGTGGCGGGCGTACTCGATGACCATCACCTGGAGGCCGAGGCACAAGCCCAGGCACGGGATCCCATGGTCCCGGGCGTAACCGGCGGCCGCAATCTTTCCTTCGATCCCCCGCTCACCGAACCCGCCCGGGATGACGATCCCGTCGAGGTCCCGCAGCCGCCCGTCAGCCAGCAGGCCCTCGACATCCTCGGCCTGGATCCACTCGAGGTCGATCTTGGCGCCGTGGAAGTACCCGCCGTGACGCAGCGCCTCGCCCACCGAGAGGTAGGCGTCGGGGAGGTTGACGTACTTGCCGATCAAGCCGATGCGCACCGGCCGGGTGGCGGCCTCGACGCGCTCGACCAGCCGCTCCCAATCCCCGAGGTCGAGCGGGTGTCGCTCTTCGTCGAAGCGCAGCAGCCGAAAGACGTAGTCGTCGAGCCCTTCCTCGTGAAGGGCCAACGGGATCTCGTACAGGTTCGGGGCGTCGACGCATGAGACGACGGCCTCGATGGGCACGTCGCACAACAGCGAAATCTTTCGCTTCAAGCCCGAGGAGATCTCCCGATCGCTGCGACAGATGATCACGTCGGGCTGTATGCCCCGGCTGCGCAGCTCGGTCACCGAGTGCTGGGTCGGCTTGGTCTTCTGCTCCCCCGACGGACCCAGGTACGGGACCAGGGTGACGTGCACGTAGCAGACGTTGTCCCGGCCAACGTCCTTGCGGAACTGGCGGATGGCCTCCAGGAACGGGAGGATTTCGATGTCGCCGACGGTGCCTCCGACCTCGGTGATCACCACGTCCACCGCGTCCGAGGCCAGTCGCTTGATTCGGCCCTTGATCTCGTCGGTGATATGCGGGATGACCTGGACGGTCTTGCCCAGGAAGTCGCCCCGCCGTTCCTTGGCGATCACCGACTGGTAGATCGAGCCGGTCGTGGCATTGGAGTCCCGGTGCAGGTTTTCGTCGATGAACCGCTCGTAGTGGCCGAGATCGAGGTCGGTCTCGCCGCCGTCGTCGGTGACGAAAACCTCGCCGTGCTCGAAGGGGTTCATCGTCCCCGGGTCGACGTTGATGTACGGGTCGAGTTTCTGCATCGTGACCCGTAGCCCCCGGCTCTTGAGCAGCCGGCCCAGCGAAGACGCGGTCAGACCCTTGCCCAACGAACTGGCAACGCCGCCGGTGACGAAGATGTGCTTCGCCATCAATCCTCCTCCCGTCTCGAACCTGTGGACGCCAACGGGGGCGGCCAAACCAGCTTACCGCGGGTCTCGACCCTGCCCGGCGGATGCCCCGAGCTCGCGATAGCGGGCCAGCGCCTCCTCCCGCTCGACGGCGTGGTCGACGATGGGCGCCGGATACCCGGCCGGCGGCCCCCCGCGGGCACGCCACGGCTGGTGCACGTCAGGACCCGCCAGGCGGCGCAGCTCGGGAACGAAACGGCGGATGTAGTCCCCGTCGGCGTCGCAGCGCCGCGACTGGGTGACGGGATTGAAGATTCGGAAAAAGGGGGCGGCGTCGGTGCCCGATCCCGCGACCCACTGCCAGCCGTGGTTGTTGGAAGCCAGGTCGCCGTCGACGAGGTGAGCGAGGAAATGACGGGCACCCCGTTGCCACGGGAGATGCAGGTCCTTCACCAAGAAACTGGCCGTGACCATCCGCACCCGGTTGTGCATCCAACCTTCTGCCCGGAGCTGGCGCATGCCCGCGTCCACCAACGGATACCCCGTCTGCCCTGCCGCCCAGGCCTCGAAGAGCCGGTCGGCTTCGTGGCCGTGGTCGGCTCGTAGGCCTCGCATGGCGGGTTGCCAGGCCCGCTGGGCTGAGGCTGGGTCATGCCACAGCACGTCGGCGTAGAACTCCCGCCACGCCAGCTCGGTGAGGAAACGCGTTGCTCCGGGGCCATCGCCCAGCCGCGACAGGATCTGATTGGGGTGGAGGAGGCCGAACTTCAGGTAGGGCGACAGGCGCGACGTTCCGTCCTCGGCCGGGTACTCGCGCCGTTCGGTATAGCGGGCCAAGTCCCGCGCCAGGAACTGCTCGAGCCGCCGCTGGGCTGCTTGTTCGGTGGCTTCAGGCAGTGCGGCCGTGACGTGCCGGTCGTCGGGCACGCCGTCGCTTCGACCATCAAGCCACGACACCTTCGGCTTGGGAACAGTCTCCGGATCGAGATGCTTCACCCATTCGCGGAAGAACGGCGTGAATACCCGATACGGGGTCCCGTCCGCCTTGACCACGGTGCCCGGCTCCACGGCGTAGGGCGAGCCGACCCGGTCGAGGCGCCGGTCGCACGCCGCGAGGCTGGTCGCGACGGCCTCGTCGCGACCCGCGCCGTAGGGCCCGAAGTCGGCGGCGCACCACACCCGATCGGCACCGACCTCCGCTGCGACCTGCGGGACCACCTCGCGTGGGTCGCCCCGCCGGACAACGAGGCGGCCGCCGAGTTGGCGGTTGAGATCGTGCAACGCTCGGTACAGGAATGCGGTCCGGTTGGCGCCTGCGGGTCGGCACAGCCGCTCGTCGAGTACGAACAGGCCGAGTACGTCCGTGCCGGCATCGGCCGCTGCGGCCAGGGCGGCGTTGTCCGCCAGGCGCAGATCGCGCCGGAACCACATCACCGAAGCCGCCATGTCCGGGACTTACGGAACCTGGCGGCGTCCCGGATGAGCCGGCTCGCACATCAGGCTCGAACCTCCGATTTCACAGGAGGGCAGGGCGCGTCGCTCGAGGCCTGCTGCCTCCTTGTTGCGCCAGAGCCAGAAGCTCTTCTGCGTGCCGCCTCGCCGCGGCGCTGTCGGGTTGACCCGACAACATGCGGGACAGTTCGACAACGCGGGCCGTTTCGTCCAGTCGCTGGACCTTTGCGACCGTTCGGCCGTCGATCTCGTCCTTGTAGACGGCGATTTGTTGGTCGGCAAACGCCGCCACCTGCGGGAGGTGGGTGACGACCAGCACTTGGTGATGGCGCGCCAAGTCGGCCAGTGCTTGGCCAACCGCCAGCGCCGCCTCGCCGCCTACTCCGGCGTCGACCTCGTCGAACACGAGCGTGGCGGCCCCGCGATCGGTCGAGCCATCGGTCGCGCCATCGGTCTGGTCCAATCCCGCCGAGGACCAGCCGGACGGCGAGCATGGTCCGAGCCAGCTCACCACCCGAAGCCACCTTGCTCAGCGGCCGTGCCGCCTCGCCGGGGTTGGCGCTGAGCAACCAGCTGACGTCCTCACCGGCGCGGTCGTTACCCACGACGACCTCGAGGCGGGCCTTGGGCATCGCCAGGGTTTGCAGCTGGCGCTCCACGGCGGCCGCCAGCCGTGGCGCCGCGGCTCGGCGTTGACGCCCTACCGACGCTTCGGCATCGGCCAGGTCCCGGGCGGCGTGGTCCCGGGCTTGTTCCAGCCGGGACGCCTGCTGCTCATACGAATCGAGTTCCGCCAGGCGCAGGCGGGCGGACTCGCCGTAGTCCAGGACGTCCGCCAGCGTCTCGCCGTATTTGCGACGCATTTGGCGCAGGAGCTGGCGCCGGTCACGCACCGCGGCCAGGCGGACCGGGTCGTCCTCCAGGCTCTCGGCCAGGGATCGCAAGTCCGTCGCAATGTCACCGAGTTCGATGGCGACCGCACGAAGGCGCTCATGCACGCCAGCCATCGGAGAATGCCCGGCCAACATGGCGATCACGTCGCCCAAGGAGTCGGCCGCACCACCGTCGCCGCTCAACGCGGCCTCGCTCGCGGCCGCGGCGTCGCGGTGGGCGCGGGCATCGGCCAGGCGTTCCTCCTCCAGCGCCAGGTGGTCGTCCTCGTCGGCTGAGACGACCTTGGTCCCATCGATCTCCGCCACCTGGAAACGCAACATGTCCTGCTCACGGGCTCGGCTGGCGGCATCGCCGCCCAGACGGTCCAACCCCTCGACCGCCTGGCGGATAGCGCGCTTGGCGTTGGCGACCGGTTGCAGGTCGATCTGGGCGAAGGCGTCGAGACCAGCGCGCTGGGCGGCAGGCGACAGCAGCGATTGGTGGCTGTGCTGCCCGTGCAGGTCGACGAGTGCGCCCGCCGCCTCGTCGAGCGCCGACAACGGCGACATACGACCGTTTATGTAGGCCCGCGACCGACCCGACACCGGGACGGTTCGGGCAAGAACCAGGTCGTCGCCGTCGTTGCTTCCTTCAGGGCGGACGAATCGACCTTCGATGACGGCTTCGGTGGCACCCGGCCGGACCAGGACGGGATCGGCCCGACCCCCCAACAGAAGCTCGATGGCTTCGACGACGAGGGTTTTTCCAGCCCCAGTTTCTCCGGTCAAAGCGATCATCCCGGGCCCGAGCACCAGACCCAGATCAGCGATAACTCCGAGTTCTTTCACCCGTAGTTCGACCAGCATCAGCTGTCCGCCGACCCGAACTTCTGCTTGAGGACACGGTGGAAATCCCGGCCCCCGAAGTCGACGAAGCGAGCATCGTGGTCGCCCGCTCGGCAGTGCACCACATCGCCGGCCGCCAGGCATCCGACGCTCTTGCCGTCGACGACGAGCTCGGTCGGCAGCTCGCCCAGGACTTCGAAGGTGATGTCCTCGTCCTCGGCCAGGACGAGGGAGCGGTCGAAGAGCATGTGGGCCGCGACCGGCGTCATGAGCAGCAGGCGGGTCCGGGGAGAAGCGATGGGACCCCGAGCGGAAAGGTTGTACGCGGTGGAACCGGTCGGCGTGGCCACGATCAGGCTGTCGGCTGAGTACGTCAGGAACGGCGACCCGTTCAGAGACACCGCCAGGCGAACGGTGTGGCCCGACGAGGTGCGTTGGAGGACGGCGTCGTTGAGTGCCACGGTGGTGTGGGGCGGGATTTCGGCCGACCGCGGTCGGACCTCGACCGACAGGGTCATGCGTTCCTCGAGCTGGTACTCGCCTGCGAGGAACAGTTTGAGCGCGTGGGTGAGATCGGCTGGCGTGACCTCGGTGAGAAATCCGAGATGGCCCACGTTGACGCCAAGGACGGGCACGCCGAAGGGTGACACCAGGCGCACGACCCGCAGCATCGTGCCATCGCCGCCCAGGCTGACAGCCAGGTCCAACTGCTGCCGGTCGGGGTTGTCATCGGTGAGAACCGTGGCCTGGTGGCCCTCGGCGATGAGCCATCCCGCGGTCCCAGCCGCCAGAGCCATCGCTTCGACGCGAGAGGGGTGAGGAAACAATCCGATTGTTGCCATCATCTGTGTTCCATGCCGTGAGCCGCGGCGGCCGTGGCGACGACGGCTTTGATGACGTCGTCCGCGTCCTGGCGGCGGTCCGATGCATTGTTGACGTGCGCCTGGAAATGGGCCAGGAACTCGACGTTGCCGTCGGCGCCGGTCACCGGGGAGACCATGAGGCCCATCATCGCGGCTCCCTGGTCGCTCAGGGCGCCAATCACCCGGCGGAGGGTGTCCGACCAGACGGCGGGGTCGCGGATGACACCCCGTCCAATCGATGCCGCCTGTCGTCCCGCTTCGAACTGGGGCTTGACCAGCACGACGATGGCGGCGCCCGGAGCGCTCAGGCGGTTCACGAGCACCGGCGCCACGGTGCGAAGCGAGATGAAGGAAAGGTCGGCCACGACTACCTCGAACGGCAACCCACCCACCTGGTCGAGGGTGACGTGGCGGATGTTGGTGCGCTCCCGTGAGTCCACCCGTGGGTCGGCGGCCAGTCGCTCGTGCAACTGGCCGCGGCCCACGTCGACCGCGACGACGCTGGCCGCGCCGCGCTGGAGGAGGCAGTCGGTGAAGCCGCCGGTCGAGGCGCCCGCGTCGAGGGCTCGCCGGCCTTCGACGTCGACGGCGAAGCGGTCGAGGGCCGCGTCAAGCTTCAGGCCGCCGCGGCTGACGAAGCGCGGCGGTGGGCCCGCGAGGGTGACCGGGTCGGCCGGGTGGACCAGCCGTGACGCCTTCTCGGCCACCGCGCCGCCCACGAGCACCTCGCCCGCGGCGACCGCGGCCTGGGCCTGTTCTCGGCTGGTGACCAGGCCACGTCGGACCAGTTCGACGTCCAGCCGTCGCCGGCCGCTCATTTGTCCGGCTGGTGGTTAGGAGGGGTCAGAACCGGTCGGCCCCGCCGCCGGCGCCTCTGGCGATGTGGTGCCTGGGTCGCTGGTTGGAGCGATGTCGGGCGCAGTGGTGGCGGAGGGAGAAGGCGTGGTAGCGCTCTTTCGGGGGGCTCGCTTGGCTGGCGCCTTCTTGACCGGAGCCGTCGCCGGAGCGTCGCTGGCGCTGGCGTCGGCGCTCTGCGGCGTCGCTGCCTTCTTGGCTGCGGCCTTCTTGGCTGCGGCCTTCTTGGGTCCCGTTGAGGCGGCGGAGCGTGGAACCGCTTTCTCGGCCGGCGCGGCGGTGGCAGCGGCTGGCGCGCCCGTCGATTTCTGGTCTGCCGGCCCCTTCTTGGCGCTGGCCTTGGTCGCCTTAGCCGCTTTGGTCGCGGTCGCTTTGGTCGCCTGTCGGTCGCCTTGGTCGTTGTTGGCGCCGGTGTTGTGGAGGCGGGCGCCTTCTTGGCCGGCGACTTCTTGGCGGGCGCCTTCTTGGCTGGCGCCTTCGTCTCTGGAGCCGGATTGCCGCCCGCGCCCTGACCTCCGAGACGTCGCTCAAGGGATCGCAGCTCGTCCCGTAGCGTCGTCCCGAGGTCAGTCAGCTGCGAAGTGACCTCCTTGCGCACCAGGGCCATGAGGTGGTCGCTGTTGCGCCGACTGCGTTCGATCAGTTCATCGACCTGGGTCTGTACCTGGTCCCGCTGGATCTCGCCTGCCCGGACCAGTTCGCGGACGATTCCCTCGGCCCGCGACTTCGTCATCGTGGTGAACGCCATCCCGGCATCGAGATATCGCTTCAACAGGTCGCGCTGTGCCATTCCCTGAGGGTACAACCGGTACGTGGTGGCTCTGTGCGCCTATGTGCCCAGCGCTTGATCGACGATGTCCATCAACGTCTCGCCGACGAAGTCGGGCGCCGGCTCGACGGGCAGGTCGTCGTCGGTCGTCACGCCGGAAAGGACCAGGGCAAACCGTGACTTGGTCACCTGGCTAAACAAGCCATCAGTGTCGGCGCGGTCCCCTACGGAAACCTCGACCCGACCCACCCGGTCGGCCACGAGTTGGCCCGCGGCGACGCCCGGCTTGCCTGCCACGATCGGCTCCACTCCCGAAGCCACGCTGAGAAAGGCCATGATCGCCCCCGCTCCCGGGACGGGTCCATCCGGCGTGGGCATCGTGGCATCGCTGTTGGTGGCAATGAATCGAGCCCCTCCCCGGATCGCGGCTGCCGCTGCCGAGAGGTCCTCGTAGGACAACTCGGTTGTCCGGCCCACGACGACCGCTGCGGGGTCGGATGTGGCGAGAACCACTTCGACACCCCGTTCCGCCAACGCCTCTCTGACGCCGGGGCCACCGATCACTGCCGCGGACGTGCCTGGTTCCAAGAGTGACGCGGCCGCCTGCGAGGAGGTCAGGACCTCGTCCGCGGTGGCATTCACGCCGGCCTTCGCAAGGACCGCCAGGTGGTCGGCGACGGTCGGGCCGGAGTTGTTCGTGAAAAACACGACACGCCGGCCACTGTCGCGTAGCCGTTCGATCGCTTGAGCCGACCCCGCGATGGGCTGACCGCTCAGCCACACGACGCCATCGAGGTCGAGCAGCCAGGTCATGGCCGCGCAGTCTGCCAGGGAGCCGGCCCCACCGTTTTCCCTCGACAAACCCACACTCCATGTGGGATCTCCTGAAGGAAAACGCCGCCGCGCACCCCCGCCACCCCGGCCCCACCGTTTTCCCTCGACAAACCCACACTCCACGTGGGATCTCCTGAAGGAAACCGCCGCCGGGCACCCCCGACCACCCCGGCCTCACCGTTTTCCCTCGACAAACCCACACTCCACGTGGGATGTCCTGAAGGAAAAGGGCTGAGTCGTCACAGGTCCTCCTTAAAGTGCATCAGGTGTTGTTGGAACTTGACCGCACGGCAACCAGGCAGCTCGGCCTGGTCACGACTGGGCAGCTCCGGAACCTGGGCCTGAGCCAGAGGCAGATCGAGTGGCAGGCCGCGAGGGGATCGATCATCCGGATCCGACATCTGGTCTACCGGATGGCTGGTGCGCCGGTACGTTGGGAACAAGCCGTCCTGGCGGCAGTACTCGGGGCCCGAGCCACGGCTGTGGCGTCGCACGCGACCGCAGCGGCGATCTGGCAACTGCGCCATAGCGATCGGCATACCGCGGGCATTCACCTGACCGCCGACCGGTGGGTGCAGCTGAACGGCGTCACGAGCCACGTCGGCCGGATCACGGCGGGAGAGTGCACGGAGCACGGCGGGATTCCTGTCACGACGCCCGAACGGACGATCATGGACCTGGCGGGCACCTTGACGGTGCGCCAACTGGGCGAATGCGTCGATGACGCCATGCGGCGGGGCCTGGTCCAGCTCCCGAGACTCCGGCTACTCGTGGAGCGCGCCGCAGCATCGAAGCACGGCCGGCGGCTGCTGGCGCCCCTCCACAAGGTTCTCGCCGACCGCGTCACCGGCTATCGGCCCGACGAGAGCGACTTCGAGAAGCGGATGAATGCCGAATGGGAGCGCCTCCAGCTGCCGCCAGCCAAGCGGCAGTTCCGTGTTCGCTGCGGCAACAAGACGTATCGACTCGATGTCGCCATCCCGGACAACAAGATCGGGATCGAGTGGGAGAGCCTGGAGCACCACGGCACCCGGTCCGGAATCGACAACGACAGCAACCGACGGGCGGATCTGGCCGCCGAAGGATGGGTGATCCAAAGCTTCACCTGGAATACCAGTCCAGAGCGCATCGCACGGGCGGTGTTCCGGTTGTGGAAGGACCGGGGCGGTCAGATCGCACCGACCTGAGCACCGACCCCCTGAGCCCGCCGGCCGCACCGCCGTCGCTCGTCGGGTTGCCTGATCCGGCTGGTCTTGATACGCAGGGGCAGTGCCCCGATTCGAGCCGTTCCTCGGCATTCGCTACGACCCCGAACGCGTCCGCCTGTCCGATGTCGTCGCGCCGCCCTACGACGTCATCTCGACCGAAGAGCGGGCGACCCTGCAAAAGCAGTCGCCGTACAACTCGGTGCGAATCGAGCTTCCTGACGAAGATCCCGGCCTCGACCAGTACCAGGCGGCGGCGGGGCGGATCGCTCGTTGGCAGGCGGAAGGGGTCCTCCGACGAGACTCGACCCCCAGCTTCTACGGCTACCGCATGGCGTACTCCGATGAGGCGGGCACGGCGCGGCATACCATCGGCGTTATCGGTGCGCTGGGGCTCGAGCCCCCGGGGGCGGCGGGGATCTTCCCCCACGAACGAACCACTCCCAAAGCCAAGAGCGACCGCCTCCAACTCTTGGCGGCGACTCGAGTCAACACCTCCCCCATCTGGGGTTTGTCGTTGGCGGCTGGGCTGTCAGACGCGCTGGTCGCCCCAAAGTCGTCGGTTCCCGTCGTCGACGCCGATGGCATCGAACACGAGCTGTGGCCGATCACCGATGTTGACGCCGTGGCCTGGATCAGCACCGCGGTGTCGGACGCGCCCCTTGTCATCGCAGACGGCCACCACCGCTTCGAAACAGCACTCACCTATCAGGCACGCCGCAAGGGGGAGGACGCCGACGGCGACGACGGGAACCGGTCATACGACTCGGTTATGGCGCTCGTGGTCGAGTTGGCCGAGGCCCAGTTGTCCGTGCAGGCCATTCACCGTTTGATCACTGCCCTGCCTCCGGGTTTCGATCTCGTCGAGGCGCTGGCCGGTTCCTTCGTCCTGACCCCGATCGAGTACGCGGCGGCCGACGCCGGCCTCCTCGAACGCATGGTGCAGGCCGACTCGATGGCACTCATCACCCCCTCGGGTGCGTGGCTTCTGCACCCCAAGCCGGACACGACCTCGAGCGCCGGCCAGAACCTCGATTCGAGCCGCCTGGAGGTCGCACTGGCGGCGCTGCCCGAGCACGAGGTGACCTATCAACACGGGTTGCAGCGAGCGCGCCATGCGGTCGAACGGGGCGAGGCACAGGCTGCGGTGCTGCTTCGTCCGGTCACCGTCGAGCAGATCGCCTCGACCGGGCGAGGTGGGGAGCGCATGCCGCCGAAGACCACGTTCTTCTGGCCCAAACCGAAGACCGGTTTCGTGTTCCGCGAGGTCGCAGACTGACCGTCACGGCCGTCGCCCCCGACACCGCGGCCCTGTACGACTGGGAATGCCGGCACGTGCTTCATCGCGCCGACCAGGACGTCGCTTGGTGGTTCGAGGCGGCAGCCGGCGCCACCCGGACCGACCACGCAGGCGCGGCGGTGCTGGAGCTGGCGTGCGGTACTGGCCGACTCACCCGCCCCTTGGCGGACGCCGGTTGTGCGGTCGTCGGACTGGACAACGACCCGGTCATGCTGGCGCCGCCGCCGCCGCCGCCGCCGCCCACCGGCTACGCCGGACGTGGCCCGTCTTCGTCGCGGGGGACATGCGCCGATTCGCGTTCGCTCATCGCTTCGGCCTTGTGTTCGTGGGTTACAACAGCCTCCAGTTGCTCACGACCCCATCTGAGATGACCACCTGCCTCCGTCTGGCCCGAGAACACCTGGCGCCGGGCGGGCGGGTCGGCGTCGAGGTGAGCGATTTTCAGGTCGGCGGCGCCGACGGTCCCCCCGACGGCCACGAAAACGGGAACAAACCGGAACTCCTGGGCGACGCCGAAGGTATTCGCCTTGCCGGCTCGCTCGTCCACGACCTCGGTGCGCGGACCTCTCGCTATCGACGCCATTTCTCGGGCGACGGCTGGACGGTCGACAACGAGATCGTGGTTCGATCATTGGACCGCCCCGAACTCGAAGGTCTTTTCCGCGCCGCCGGCCTGACCGGGGTGAAGTGGTGGGTCGACGGTGCCACCGTCCGGGCCCTGGCCGCTCCCTAGGTCGCTTCGACCTTGGCCGCGGCCTCACGCAGCGCGGCCGTCACCCGCTTGGCGTGTCCAGCCGGCAACACCACCTCGGCCACCACCTCGGTCCGGCTCGCCGTCGCCCCGCCCGCACGGAAGAACCGCCGCCTGACCCGGCCCACCACCACGACCTGGGCGTCGACGTCGTAGCCGGCGGCGCTCGGCGGCGCCCCGAACCACACCACTGGGACGGTCTCGGCCCGCCCCGGACCATCGACAGTCACCTCGAAGCCCACCAGCCGGTCGCCCGACGGCAGGACCCGCTCCTCGGCCGGCCGCGCCAGACGGCCCCGCAACACCACCACGTTCACTGCCCACCTCCGTTGTCGCCTTCCTCTCCACTCATGCCGCGAAAGGCAGGATTTGGGAAAAATTGGGCGTTACCGGCGCGCGCGCCGCCCTTCTCGCACGTCCTTACTGCGACAAGGGAGGCCGTGGTGCGTGCAAACCTCAGAAATGACGACGCCGAGGCGCTGATCCTCGATATCCGGGTGGGCCGGAATGCGGCAGTGCAGCAGGTGGGCGATCAGCCCGGGGCATTTCTGGTCTTCACCACGTCAGTGGTGACGACGGCCCCACCAGCCGGCCAGTCGGTCTACCCACTGCGCTGCAGCGTCGAACCCGGTGCGCTCGTGACCGCGCCCGGCTCAGCGGAGGTGTCCGGCGAGGTCGCAGGGCTGACCGTCACCGGAACCTTCTCTTGGTCGCTCGGAGAAGACGTCGCGCCGCCCGCCTGTTACCGGTTCCGTCGGCGCGGGCGGGAGGTGTCGGCGCCGCCGTGGGCGGGCCAACTTCCCCCCTCGCAAGGCCTGCCGAGCGTCGACCCGTCCCGCTTGGCGCGCCAACAAAGCGGCCTCGCCCGGCGCGGGCGCGACGCCGAGCATCGGTTGCTCGCCCTCACCGAGCTGGTAATCCGCGGGTATTTCCGAGGGGCCCTTGCCAGCACCGTGCGCTACCGCCCGCAGATGGACATCGACGACGTCGTCCAGCGCGGCCTTCAGGTGGCGTGCCGGCTGTTGCCCGTCTATGCCTCCGAGGACCGACCTCCGTGCTCCTGGCTCAGAATGTTGCGGCTCGACGGCCGACGCGACATGCGCCGGGAGGCATTCCAACTCGATTGGTTGCCTGCCGACGCGTCCGCCGCCTTGACCATGGCGGGGGCGTGCGGTGTGAGCCGTCAGGCCGATCCGGCGGCCACCATGGCCGACCTGGCAGCGGCGGCCGATCGACTGGGGCGACGCCTCCCGCGGGTGACGGCGAATGTTCTCGATGCTGCCTTGCGGGCCGCGGCGCTGATCGACCATGAGATCGCGGCAGGGGCGGCCCCCGTTCCCGGGCCGGAAACGCACGACGGTGACGACAGCCTGGCGGTCGCACTCGTCGCCCGGCTCGTCACCGACGACGCGGAACTGATCGCCCTGGCGAGGACCGGGGATCCCCACGCCCTGAACCGGGTCGGTGACAAGGTGGTCCGAAAGCTGGTCGAACGGGGCGAGAACCACCCCCAGGCCCGACGGCGCTGCTGGGAGCACTTCCAACGATCGGGGGAGCTGTTCGCCAGCCCGACGGGGTTGGAGCGCTTTCGGGGCGTCTGCGACGCCCACATCCTTATGGCGCTCGACGAATCACTCGGGCGAGCCGCCGGACGTACCCACGTATGAGGGACCGGTGAAGCCGGTCGTGCGCCTGGCGACCATCGTCGTGTGCGGCGGGGTCGTGGGGCTGTTCCTGCTTCCGTTCCTGGTCGGCGGCGTCGTCGCCGGTCAACTGGCCCGGGCGTCCCAGCTGGCTGCCCAGTGGGACATACCGCCCGAGGTGGTGCCCGCCCTCGAGGACGCCGGCCAACAATCCGGCATCCCGTGGTTCCTGCTCGCCGGAGTCGGATCGGTGGCGACGGACTTCGCCCGTCACGCGCCCGATGGACGCGTCCGCGGCGACAGCCCCGGTACGACCATCTTCCCGGTCGTCACCCCGCCGATCGACCCCCCGGGCCAAGGCAGGGGATGTTCCTCGCCACGCGCGACGCCCAGGGACGGGGGCCGGCCGACCCGCAGGACGTCCGGACAGAAGCGGCCTGGCTGGCGGACCAACTGGCCACGCTCGCAAAGGGTTCTCCGCTCGCCCAGCGACCGCTGAGCGATCCCGACGCGGGTCGGTTCTGGCAACAACTGCTCGTCGCGGCGCCGATTTCCATTGCCTCACCGGCCACCGGCGGTGAGGACCTGAGCCCGGTCCCGCCGGGCAACAATCCCATCCGCCAGTTCGGCAGCGCCGTCCTGGCCCGAATCTCGGCGCCGAGCACCGCCGCCAACCTCGATGCCTTTGCCGCGTGGGCGGCGGGTGAAGGGACCTGTGCTCGGTTCAACCCGCTGGCGACCACCCAACCGGAACCTGGAGCCACCGCCTTCAACAACCTTTCCGGCGGTGGCCACGTCTGGAACTACCCGACGTTCGCGATCGGGGTCCAGGCGACGACGACCGCCGTCACGAACGGGCTGTACCAGCCGGTCATTACGGCGTTCCAGGCCAGCGCGGGCGTGGCCGCCGTGGCGGCGGCGGTCGAGCGGTCCCCGTGGGGGACAAGGCATTTCGGTAGCCCGACCTACGCCGGCCGCCAGTGCACGGGGTCCGGACCGGCGACGGGCGACTCGCCGCCACCGACGCTGCCCACCGTCGCCGGCCCCGACGCGGTTCCCGCCACGATCGTGGCCCGGGCCATCCAGTACGAGACGATTTGGGCCCAAACACCGTGAGGACCGGCCTGGGCTATCGGTGCATTGCGGCCGCGATGGGCGCCCTCTCCCTCCTTGTTCCCCGGCCGGCCCCGGGGCGAGCTACTGCCTGCCCCGCATCGGTCAGCCCGGCCGATCCGTTGGTGGTCGCCGCAGCGGTCGCAGCGTGGCTCTATTGCGGTCCCCCACCCACCGCCGGAGTGGTCCTCTCATGGCACGGCCGGCGAGTCCTCGCCACCTGGGTCTCGATCAATGCCCGCAGCGGCCCCGACGCACCTTCGGCAGTGGTGGCCGTGGACCTCCTCGACCCACGCGCCGCGCCGGTCGTCGTCGACGCCGTCGTGGCGCGATCAGGCGATCCTGGGCTGCACCGGGTCGTCCTCACCATGTTTCACCGGCCGGGCGGCGGCTGGGCCGTCGACGACCTGACGATCCTGGGGACTCTGCGCCCCCGATCCGCTTCGTCCTACCATCCCGGTTATGGGAGCTGACCTCGACGACATCTACGACCAACTCAAGAAGGCCCAGGGCGAAACGAACGACCGGCTCGAAGCGATGCTGAAAGCGCAGCACGAGACGAACCGGCTCCTCGGCCTATTGCTCGAAAAGCGCTAGCACCTGTAGCGGCTACGAGCCCGGCACACCCCAACCCAGCGATTCGGCGATTTCCTGGCAGGTCGGGCAGACCGGGAACCGACGAGGATCACGTCCCGGTACCCAGACCTTGCCGCACAGCGCCCGCACCGCGGTGCCGTTGATGATGCCCTCCACGACACTCGGTCCGGCGGAGACGAACTCGCCGTCGTCCTTGGTGACACCCTCGAGCACGATGTGCGCCATCCGCTCGTGGTCGCCTTCGAGCAGTGGATCAGTCCGGGCCGGCGAAGTTGTGCTGGTCTCGGTCACATCGCCAGGGTAGCGTCGCGCCACCCATGACGATGCTGCGCTGGATCCGTCTCGTAGGAGTCGCCGCCACCACCGGACTGTTGGCGAGCGCCGCGGTGCTCTGGGCCGGCGCCAGCCCGGCGGGCGCGACCTCGCGCGACGGCCTCTGCACCCTCCTGCCCGCCCTCTGCCCGCCGACGCCCAAGACCACACCGACGACCGCGGCCCCGGCAACGACCACTCCTCCGACGACAAAGGCGCCCGTCACAACACCACCCGCCACCACCAAAGCGGCGACCGGGAGTACGGCCGCGTCGACCCAGCGTTCCACGACGGCCAACCGCTCGCAGCCCGCGGTCGCGTCGGTCGGGGCGGCGGGACTGCCCGCACCGGCCTCGACTCCTGCAGACATGCCGGCGCTGGGCGCCGACGCCGCGGCTCCCGAGCTGGCGGTGACGGCGGCGCCGACGACGACCGCGTCGGGCGGGGCTCTGCCGGCGTTCTCGGGGTTCGTCGGAGTGACCACCCCCGGGCTGCCCAGTGCGCACAAGTCCCTGCGCATCGCGTTGAGCATCCTGGTCTTGATGGTGGCCGCGGTTGCCACCGCCCAGCTGCCGGCGTCACGTCGTTCCCCAAGGCCCGCGGGCAGCTCGCCCGACTGACCCCGAGGCGTACTGGAAGGGCACGATCGCAGGTGTGGCAACCATGGGCCGCCTTTTCCCCAAGTCCGCCCGCTCAGTAGTCTGGCGGCTGTGACCGCCGCCAAGGATCCCCGGGGCACCCCGACTATCCCGATCACCCATCCCGGGTTCCTTCTGTCGGTTGCGTTCGGCGCCCTCGGGGTGCTGCTCATCGTCGCCGGGCTCATCATCGGCGGCGAGGTCATCTTTGTCGTCGGGACGTTCCTCGGCGCCTTGTCGCTGATCGCCGCCCTGGCGTGGCGGGCCGATCTCATCAGCGCCTGGAAGCGGGACCACCGCCGGTAGCGGGATGCGCTTCGCCTTCAAGACCGCGCCGCAACACACCACCTGGGCCGACATGCTGGCGGTCTGGAAGGCCGCCGACGACATCGACGTGTTCGAGTCCGGTTGGACGTTCGACCACTTCTACCCCATCTTCTCGGACTCGACCGGCCCATGCCTCGAGGGGTGGACGGCCACCACCGCGCTGGCGCAGGCGACCACCCGGCTCCGCCTGGGCGTCCTCGTCACCGGCGTCCTGTACCGCCATCCCGCGGTCCTGGCCAACATGGCCGCCACGGTGGACATCATTTCCGGCGGTCGACTCGAACTCGGGTTGGGCGCCGGTTGGAACGAGGAGGAGTGCGACGCGTACGGCATCGAGCTGGGCACACTGAAGGAGCGTTTCGACCGGTTCGACGAGGCAGTCGAGGTGATCATCGCCCTGCTGAGCACCAGCGTTTCGGACTTCGACGGCGAGTACTACACGCTGAATGGCGCCCGCTGCGAGCCCAAGGCAATCCAGCAGCCCCACCCGCCCATATGCATCGGCGGAACCGGCGAGCGCCGAACCCTGCGCAGCGTCGCCCGCTATGCCCAGCATTGGAACTATCCCGGTGGACCAGTGGCGCATTGGGCGGCGAAGCGCGACGTGCTGGCCGAACGCTGCGCGGAGATCGGGCGTGACGTCGGCGAGATCGTGACGTCGACCCATGTGCGTTTCAACGCCGAAGCCGGGGTGGGTGAGCTGGCCGAGCAGGCCGCCGCCTTCGGCGAGGCCGGTTTGGATCTGGCCATTGTCCAGCTACCGCCCCCGCACGACCCCGCCGTGCTGGAGCCGATCGCCGCCGCCTTGGCGCCCCTGCGGTCGACGGCGGCCAAGTCCTCGGTAGGTTGGCCGGAATGAGCGTCACGCAAAGGCCGCCGGTCGTGGACGGGCATCAACGGGTGTACGTCAGCCGCCGCCGGCAGCTCCTGTTGGCCGCGGGACTGCTCGGGGTTTTCCTCGCCACCTTGAGCCTGGTGCTCGAGCCCGATCCCGAGACGGGCATCAAGCCCCTTCCCGGCGACTACCTGTGGGTGGTCATTCCGGGGACGATTGTGCTGCTCGTGCTGCTCTGGCGGGCGGGCAAGGCGCGCATCGAAACCGATGGCGGCGGCATCGACCTGTTCCGGGTGGCAGGCCACGAGTACGTCCCCTGGTCGGATATCCGCGGCTTCGAGGTGCACCCCACCCCGAGTCGCCAGGGGGCGGCGGTGCGGATCCGCCGTCGCAGCGAGGCGCTGGTGACGGTGCGCAGCGAGATCAACGTGTGGCCGCTGCGCAACCGCGCCGAGGCCCGTCGCCTGGCCCGGGTTCGGGCCGAGGCGCTACGGGAGGAACTGGAGGCCGACCGCCTCTCCCGATTGGCGTCAGGCGTCAGGACCGCCAGCTCGGCCAGCTCCGCCGGCGCCCACGACTTCGGCTAGTCGGTTGTCCGAACCCGGCGGCGGGTACGACGCCGTCGTCATCGTGTCGTTCGGTGGTCCAGAAGGTCCCGACGACGTCGAGCCGTTTCTGGACAACGTGCTCCGCGGGCGGCCCGTTCCCGCCGAACGCCGGGCTGCCGTCGCAGCCCACTACCACCAATTTGGCGGCCGCAGCCCGATCAACGGGCACAACCGGGCGCTGGTGGCGGCCCTGGGCGAGGAGCTGGCGCGGGCGGCCGGCGGACGGAGACCTGCCGGTGTACTGGGGCAACCGCAACTGGCACCCCTTCCTGGCTGACACCGTTCGCCAGATGGCGGAGGACGGGGTCCGGCGAGCGCTGGCGTTTGTTACCTCGGCCTACGCGTCCTATAGCGGGTGCCATCAGTACCTCGAGGACATCGCCCAGGCCCGGGCCGCGGTGGGCCCCGAGGCGCCTGAGATCGACAAGCTGCGGGTGTTCTACAACCATCCCGGTTTCGTGGAAGCCAACGTCGCGGCCCTGCGGGTGGCTCGGGCCTCGGCCGGGGTCGGGTCCTCGCCGGTACGGGTGGCATTCACCGCCCACAGCATCCCGATCTCCATGGCCGCCACGTCGGATTACCAGCGCCAACTCACCGAGACGGCGATGCTGGTCATGGAGCAGTTCGACCCGGCGGGCGTGGTGCCATGGTCGCTCGTCTTCCAGAGCCGAAGTGGCCCGCCCACAGTGGCATGGCTGGAGCCGGACATCTTGGACCACCTCCGGACGCTGGCCGCAAACGGTGGGGAGCCGGTGATTGTCGCGCCCATCGGGTTTGTGGCCGACCACATGGAGGTGGTGTACGACCTGGACGTGGAGGCGGCCGAGCTGGCGTCGCAACTCGGCTTGACGATGGTGCGGGCCGCCACCGCGGGTATCCATCCGGCGTTCGTGACGATGATTCGCCAGCTGGTCGAAGAACGAATGGACCCGGCCGGGCCGAAGTTGGCTCTCGGCGCCGCCGGGCCGTATCACGATGCCTGCCGGGCCGACTGCTGCCCGGCGCCGCCGCGCCGACCGCCGCCACCGCGCCAACCGGCGCCGCAGGCCCAACCGACCCCGCAGCAGGCCCAACCGACCCCGCAGCAGGCCCAGGCAGCACCGCAGGCCCGGGCAGCGGCGCGGCCGCCGACAACGCCGGTGGGCGGGTAGCTTCGGCGCCGTGGCTTCCCATGATGCCGGCGTGCAGGTCGCCTGCCCGGGCTGCGGCCAGACCGTGCTACAGAAGGCCATGATCCCGGTCCTGGGTGACGCCGGGCTCGGGGTTCGTTACCTCTGTGCGGCGTGCGCCCGGGCGTTGATGGCACCGCCGACGATCGCCGGAGGCGGGCTGTCGCCCGAGACTGACCCTGGGGGCGCCACGGCCGCCGACCTCGAGGCGGCGCCAAATAGCTAGCGGCGTTCGAGACCGGTCCGGCGGCGGCGTTACCGCACCAAACAGGCGGCGCGCCAGAAGCATTTGCGGTGATGCCGGGCATACTGCGCCGCTCTTTGGGTACATGTTTGTCAACGGCGGAATAGAAGGAGGAGCCCATGAGCCCTGAACAGGGTTATGGAAACACGATGGAACCCTCGGGCGACGAGTTGGAGCAGCGCTTCAACAAGATTCACGAGGAAACCAGGCATGGCGAGCATGAAGGCCCAGATCCGGCGACCGGCGGCACCCACGCCAAGGTCACCCCTGAGGCCAGCGGCGACCAAGCCTAAGAACCGACTAGCAGCAGGCGGCCGGCCCCGGGACCTACGTTCCGGGGCCGGTCCGCGCGGCTCTGCCCGCCGAGGCGGCGTTAGCGCATCACGCCGGTGTGGCCGATCGAGTAGCGCCCGGGCTGGGGCCAGACGCACGCCCCGTGCGGTTCCCGCCCCACCTTGATCGGGGCGGTGATCAGCTTCCCGGTCGCGGTGTCGACGGCATACATCTCGTTGTCGTAACGACCGCTGAGCCAGAGGATCTTTCCATCGGCCGAGACGCCACCCATGTCGGGGCTGCCCTTACCGCCGTTGAGCACCCAGGTGACCGCCACCTTCCGTTTGGCGAAATCGATCACCGAAACGCTGCCTTCCCCCCTATTGGACACATACAACTTGGTGCCATCACGACTCGGGTAGAGCCCGTGTGCCCCCTTGCCAGTCTTGATCACTTCGAGCTCCCGAAACGACGTGGCGTCGATCACATGCACCCCATTGACCTGCATGTCGGCCACGTAGTACACGGTCCCGTCCGGAGACAGTTTCACGTCCTGGGGCATCCCCCCGACCTTCAGCTGTTGCAGCACCTTCTCTTGACCGTTGGTCATGTCGATCAAGAGCAACTGGCCGTCGAACTCACACGCCGCCACCGCGCTGCGGCCGTCAGGTGAGAAGTCCATGTGGTTGAGCCCGTTGCATGGGACCGGCAACGAGTGCAGCAACGCCATGGTGTGCGGATCCCGGAAGTCCATCCGCTTCAGTGCCTCGGCCATCACCACCGCACGCGTCCCGTCGGGCGTGAAGTACAAGTTGTACGGGTCGTCGACCGGGATCGGGGTTCCCGCGGTCGCGGTCTGGGGATCGATCGGCGTGAGGGAGTTGCCCTTGTCGTTGTTCACCCACAGCGTCTTCAGGTCGTACGACGGGACCACGTGCTGGGGCTGTTTGCCGACTGGGATGGTCTGGATCACCTTGTCGGTGGCCTGGTCGATGACCGTGACGCTGTTGCTCTGCAGGTTGGGAACGTAGACCCGCGGTGGATCGTTGACCACAGTCGTCGCCAGCTGGTTGGGGCCGTCGGCGGCGTAGATGTTGTGGCAGTCGCTGTTGGGCGGCACGCCTGGGGCATAGCTCGACGGTGTCGCGAGACACGCCGGCTGCGACGTCGTAGCCCTCGTCGCGGTCGAGCCGTCGGTTGGGGACGCATTGACGGTGTTTGCCTTTGGTCCCCCGCCACGAGAGCCCAGGTACACCGCGATCAGGACCACCGCGGTCAGAATCACCAGCGCCCGGATCCGGCGCCGACGCGCAAGCGGTGACTGGGGTAGGTGGAGCATGACGGCGACAGCCTAGGGAACCCACCAAGGGCCGCCCAGTCGGACTTCCCCAGTCCGACAGCCCAACTGCCCAGATGCGATCCAGGAGCACTCGCCCCCCTCTACAATGGAGCCTGTTTTGAGCTGACCAGATGGGAAGGGTCAGATGGCCCCAGCTCGGCGCGTGCCACCGGTTGTTTCACCTGAGAGCTGACCGGTCGCGCCCCCTCCACCCCCATCACAAGGAGTCAGAGTTCCCTTATGTCACCCACGCAACCGCGAGACACGACCGACTTCCGCGTCGCCGACCTCTCCCTGGCCGACTTCGGCCGCAAGGAGATCGACCTGGCCCAGGTCGAAATGCCCGGCCTCATGGCGCTGCGGGCCGAGTACGGCGACAGCCAGCCGCTGGCCGGCGCCCGCATCACCGGCTCGTTGCACATGACCATCCAGACCGCGGTCCTGATCGAAACCCTGATCGCACTGGGCGCCGAGATCCGCTGGGCGTCCTGCAACATCTTCTCCACCCAGGATCACGCCGCCGCCGCCATCGCGGCCGCCGGCATCCCGGTGTACGCCTGGAAGGGGGAAACCCTCGAGGAGTACTGGTGGTGCACCGAGCAGGCGTTGCGCTGGCCGCCCGACGAGAGCGGCCGCGAGGGACCCAACATGATCCTCGACGACGGTGGCGACGCCACCCTCCTCATCCACCTGGGCATGGAATGCGAGCGCGACGGCACGGTGCCCGAGCTCGGCCCCGAGGACTCCGACGAGTACGGGATCATTCTCGCCACCCTCAACCGGACCCTTCGTGAGGACCCCAAGCGCTGGACCCGAATTGCCGAGGGCATCCTGGGAGTGACCGAGGAAACGACCACCGGGGTCCACCGCCTGTACCAACGCCAAGAAGCGGGAACCCTCCTTTTCCCCGCCATCAATGTCAACGACTCGGTCACCAAGTCCAAGTTCGACAACCTCTACGGCATCCGCCATTCGCTGGTCGACGGGATCTTCCGGGCCACCGACGTCATGATCTCGGGCAAGACCACCGTCGTCTGCGGCTACGGCGACGTGGGCAAAGGCTGCGCCCAGGCGCTGAAGGGCCAGGGCGCCCGGGTGGTCGTCACCGAGATCGACCCCATCTGCGCCATGCAGGCCGCCATGGAGGGCTACCAGGTCCGCACCCTCGACGAAATGGTCGACACCGGCGACATCTTCATCACCGCCACCGGCAACCGGGACATCATCACCGCCGAGCACATGTCCCACATGAAGCACAACGCCATCGTGGGCAACATCGGCCACTTCGACAACGAGATCGACATGGCCGGGGTGTCGCGCTGGCCGGGAATCGTGCGCACCAACATCAAGCCCCAAGTGGACGCCTTCGACTTCCCCGACGGGCACTCGGTGATCATCCTGGCGGAGGGGCGACTGCTCAACTTGGGCTGCGCCACCGGCCACCCGAGTTTCGTGATGTCGTTCAGCTTCACCAACCAGGTGTTGGCCCAGCTGGAGCTCTACACCCGCCGCGAGGCCTACGACACCAAGGTGTACGTCCTGCCCCGCCACCTCGACGAGAAGGTCGCCCGCCTCCACCTCGCCAAGCTCGACGCCCACCTGACGCCGATCAGCGAGAAGCAGGCGTCCTACCTGGGCGTCGACCTGGGCGGGCCGTACAAGACCGAGCAGTACCGCTACTAAAAGCGGTCTGGGAAAAGGGGACCGCGGCGCGCCACCGACGCCGCGGTCCCCCCGGCCGTCGTTTCGGGCGCCCCGAGGGCGGCTCGGCTCGCCCGCCGCAACGACGCCCCGGCGGGCAGCGGGCAGCGGGCAGCGGGTGTGCCACGCCCCGCTGGACAGCGGACGGTAACCTTCGCGGCCATGTTGCGACCGAGCGCGTCGGGTGGTGACGGTGCTGTTCGGTGCCGCCGCATGCCTGGTCGCCGCCCAACTGCTCGGCATCTACGCCCTTCGGACCCGCAAGGCCGACCTGATCTTCAGCCTGTTCATGGTCGTCCTCGTCGTGGCCGCCGTGGCACTCGGGTACCTGGGCGCTCGCCAGAAGATCGGCTGAGCCGGCGTCAGCCCGCTCGGTCGAGCGCCTGGCGGAGATCGTCCACCAGGTCGTCGGCGGTTTCGATGCCGACCGACAACCGCAGCAGGGCCGGATCGACCGCCAGGGGCGAGTCGGCCACGGATGCATGGGTCATGCGGTGGGGATGCTCGATCAGCGACTCGACCGCGCCCAGTGACTCCGCCAGGGTCCACAGGCGGGTGAACCGGGCCACCTCGAGCGCCGCGCCCTCGCCCGCCGCCACCGTGAAACTCACCATCCCGCCGAATCCCCGCATCTGGCGGGCCGCCACGTCATGGCCCGGGTGGCTGGCCAGGCCCGGGTAGAACACCCGGTCGACCTTGGGGTGCCCGCGTGAGCAGGTCGACGACCGCGGCGGCATTGGCGCAGTGGCGATCCATGCGAACCGCGAGCGTCTTGATCCCCCGCAGGGTGAGGAAGCAGTCGAACGGGCCGGGCACGGCGCCCACCGCGTTCTGGACAAAGGCCAGCTGCTCGGCCACGCCCGGGTCCTTGGTGGCGACCAAACCGCCCACCACGTCGCTGTGTCCCCCCAGGTACTTCGTGCTGGAGTGCACCACCACATCGGCGCCGCATGCCAGCGGCTGCTGGAGGTAGGGGGTGGCGAAGGTGTTGTCGACCGCGACCAGCGCCCCCCGGCGGTGGGCGAAGTCGGCGACCGCTTCGATGTCCACGATGGCGAGCAGCGGGTTCGTGGGCGTCTCCACCCAGACCAACCGGGTCTGGGGCCGCCACGCCGCGGCCACCGCCTCGAGGTCGCTCAGGTCGACGGGGCTGAACTCAAGGCCCCGAGGGCCCTGGACCCGGGCGACCAGACGGTAGGTGCCGCCGTAGGCGTCGTGGGGAAGCAAGATGTGGTCGCCCGGCTCCAGCAGGTGGAGGACCGCATGCTCGGCGGCCAGGCCGCTGGCGAAGGCCAGGCCGTGGTCGGCACCTTCCAAGGCCGCCAGGCACTGCTGCAGGGCGGTGCGGGTCGGGTTGGCGGTGCGGCTGTACTCGTAGCCCTGGTGTTTGCCGACCGCCTCCTGGGCGTAGGTCGACGTTTGGTAGATCGGGGTCACGACCGCCCCGGTCGTGGGGTCGGGGTCCTGGCCGGCATGGATCGCCCGCGTCTCGAAGCCGTAGTCCGCGGGGCTGGTGCCGGGAGTGGTGCCCGGGCTGGGGGTGCGGTCGGGGCTGGGGCCGGGGTCGGGGCCGGGGCTCGTCAAGCGTCGATGCCCGGACGGCCCGATGCCAGGAACTCGAGCAGGTCGGATCGGGTCAAGATGCCGACGGGATGGCCGCTGTCGAGCACCACGACCGCCTGGCTCTGCTGGAGCCGGGTTGCCGCCTCGTCGATCGTCTCGCCCATGCCAATGGTCGGAAGGGGCGGGTCCATGACTTCCCCGACCGGCCGGTCCACGACCGACGGATGATGGAACGCCCGCTCCAGGAGCGAGCGATCGCTGACCGACCCCACCACTTCGGCCAGGGACAGGGGCGGCTCGGCCTTGACCACCGGCATCTGCGACACCCCGAACTCTTTCAGCAGGGCGATGGTCGCTCGGACCGTCTCGTCGGGGTGGGCGTGGACGAGGGGCGGGATCTGAGGCAGCTGGCCCTTGCGGGTCATGACCTCAGACACCGTCTCGCCGCCCGCCCGGAGGAAACCGTGATCGGCCAACCACTGGTCGTTGTACACCTTGGACAGGTAGCCCCGTCCCGAGTCGGGCAGCAACACCACTACCACGGCGTCGGGGCCGAGACTGCGACCGATCGACAGGGCGGCCCACGCCGCCGTTCCGCAGGAGCCGCCGGCCAGGATCCCTTCCTCTCGCGTGAGGCGGCGGGCGGTCAGGAACGAGTCCCGGTCGCTGACCATCACGACCTGGTCCACGATCGACGGGTCGTACGTCGGGGGCCAGAAGTCCTCGCCGATTCCTTCGACCAGGTACGGCCGGCCTTGGCCGCCGGAGTACACCGAGCCCTCCGGATCGGCGCCGATGATCTGGATGGCCGGGTTGCGCTCCTTCAAGGCCCGACCCACGCCCGAGATGGTGCCGCCGGTGCCGATGCCGGCCACGAAATGGGTGATCCGGCCCGCGGTCTGTTCCCAGATCTCGGGACCGGTCGACGCCTGGTGGGAGGCCGGGTTGTTGGGGTTCTGGTACTGGTTGGGCTGGAAGGCGCCCGGGGGTCGAGTCGGTGACCCGGCGGGCGACCGAGTAGTAGGAGTCGGGATGGTCGGGGTCGACCGCGGTCGGGCAGACGATGACATCGGCGCCGAAGGCCCGCAGCAGTTGCACCTTCTCGGTGGCGATCTTGTCGGGCATGGTGAATATGCACCGGTACCGCCGACGGGCCGCCACCAGCGCCAGGCCGACACCGGTGTTGCCCGAGGTCGGCTCCACGATCGTCCCACCGGGCTTGAGCAGGCCGGCCGCCTCGGCCGCCTCGATCATCGCCAGCGCCGGGCGATCCTTGACGCTGCCGCCCGGGTTGAGGTACTCGAGCTTGGCCAGCATGTGGCACGACAGGTCGCGACCCAGGCGATCGAGTCGTACCAGGGGCGTGTGGCCGAACAGGTCGACCAGCGAGTCGGCCACGTCCATCGTCGGGCCCCGGTCCGAGATCGGGTCCACCTCGACCCCCGCGTCGGCGGTCACCGCCTCATCGGTGTAAAAGGTCACCGGCAGCCCGGCCCGGTGCAACGCCTTGGCGACTTGGAGTGCCTCGGGCACCGCCCCGACCACGCCGACAGCGTGGGGAATGTGGGCCCGCAGGTCCGCGATGGTCCCCGGCGGCACCGTGGCGCCATCGACGACCAGGTGGTGATTGGCGCGGGCCAAGAGGCGGGGGGGCGCCGGGTCGGTACCGACGATGACGAGCACGTCCACGTTCCGAAGGGTACCCGGAGCCATTCGACGCCCGGCTACGGTCCCTCCACGCCCCCTCGCCCGTCCACCGTCAGAGCCGCTGGGCCCCTGGCATCGGCGCTCGCCGTGGCGGTGGCCGTCACTCTGGCCGCAGTGCTGAGCGGCTGCCGTTCTGCGGCCCCGCGACCGGCATCGGCGGGTCGGAGCTTGCCGACCACATCAGTTGGGCCAACATCGTCGGCGCCGCCGCCGACCACCGCCGCGTCCACGACGGTCCCGCTGCCGTCTCCCCCCTACCCCGTCACCACGACGAGCGTCGCCCTCGTCGACCCGTCCCGCCCGACCATCGGCCATGGGGTGAGGATCGCCGCGACCAGGGCACTCACAACCGTGGTGTGGTCACCCGTCACCGGGCGTGGGCGGCGGTGGCCCCTGGTCGTGTTCGCACCGGGCTACCGGGTCGGTCCGGGCACCTACGCCCAGCTCTGCCAGTTCTGGGCGGCTCGGGGCTACGTCGTGGCCGCTCCCTCGTTCCCGCTGGCCGACCCCGCCGTGGCCGGAACCGCCGTGGATGAGGGCGATCTCGACAACGAACCGGCCGATGTGCGCTTCGTCCTGGCGTCACTGCTCGACCCGGCCGGACCGGCCCCGGCCATCACGGCCAAGATCGACCCGGACAAGATCGGTGTGGCCGGTCATTCCGACGGGGCCGAGGTCGCCCTGGCGGTCGCGGTCGCGGTCGCCCAACCGGGAAAGACGGTGATCAAGGCCGCCATCGCCATGGCCGGCCAGCCCGTCGTCCCCCACCAGGGCCCCAATCCGCCGCTGCTGGTCATCCAGGGCGACCGCGACACGATCAACCCACCGGCGCGCAGCCTCGCGGTGTACGACGAGGCGACCCCGCCCCGGTTTCTCCTCACCCTCCTCGGCGGCTCCCACCTCGGCCCGTTCTCAGGGACGTCCCAGTGGCAGGCGATCGTCGATGCCGTGACCGTCGACTTCTTGAACCAGTACCTGGCCGGCACGGCCGCCGACGACAACCAGATGGCGGCCGACGCGGCCCATCCGGGCCTGTCGTCGCTGCGGTGATCGGGTCCCGCTCGGTTTTCCCTCGACAAACCCCCCGTCCAGTGTGGATTTGTCGAGTCAAAACGACCGGGTCCCGGTTTCCCTCGACAAACCCCCCACCCTGTGTGGATTTGTCGAGTCAAAAGGATGGACCTCCTCGGCGGCCGCCGGATGGCCGCGAGCGGCTGGTACCTTTGGTCGGCTCGCGAGCGGGAGGGTGACCAACGTGAAAACGTGGGCGGAAAGCACGTGGTGCAAAGCGCCAGTCCGCCGTTAGCCCGCCGGGTCGTCAACTGGGAGCGGGCTGCGGCCCGGTGGGGCAGCCGGCTGACGACTACCCCGGGGCGCATGCGCTTCGCGGTCGCCGCGACCCTCGCCGGACTACTCGTGTTCGCCGTCGTCGGCGCCGGTGCCCTCCAGGCCAGGCAACGAGCCACCAAGGCGGTCAGCCGGCAGGCGGGGCTGTTGATCGGCGCCGAGGTCATCTACTCCTCGCTGGCCGACGCCGACGCCACCGCCACCAATACCTTCCTGAAGGCGGGACTCGAGCCACCTGACCGGCGCCAGGTGTATGTCGACGACCTGGCTACCGCCACGACCCAGCTGGCGAAGGTCGCGGGCCAAGCCGGGACCTCCGGTGCGGCTACCGACGCCGTCGGAGTCATCACCAAGGACCTCCCGACCTATAGCGGCCTCATCGAAGCGGCGCGAGTCAACAACCGCCTTGGCTACCCCGTCGGCGCGGCCTACCTTCGCGAAGCCTCGTCACTCATGCAGACCGACATCCTCCCCGCCGCGGGTCGCCTCTACCAGGCCGAGTCGGGGAGGCTCGACCGGGCCTACAAGTCGGGCCGCTCGGCGCTCGACGTCGCCGGCCTGGTTCTCGGGGCCCTCCTGGCGCTGGCCCTGCTGGGGGTGACCCAGGTATTCATCACCCGACGAACCAACCGGGTCCTGAACCCGCTCCTGGTCGTCGCTTCTCTTCTGACCCTGGTCCTGGCGGCATGGACCCTCGTCGCCTTTTTCCTGTCCGCGGCCCAGTTGAAACAGGCGCAGAGCAAGGGATCGGATCCCGTGCAACTGTTGTCCAGTGCCCGGATCCTGGTCTCGCGCGCCCAGGTCGACGAAAACCTGGCCTTGGTGGCCCGGGGTAGCGGCAGCCAGTACCTGGACGACTTCAACGCGGTGACCGGCGAGCTGGGTCCCCCCAACGGGTCCTCAGGGTTGCTCGACGAGGCCGGGTCTTCGGTTCCCGACGTCGGGCAACCTCTGACCGGAACGGGGGGCCTGTATCCCGCCTATTTGCAGGCCCACGACCTGGTACTGAAGGCCGAGAGCACCAACAACGTCGACTCGGCGGTCAACTTGGCCACCGGCGACCAGCTCCTGGCGGCGACCCGCCTGGGTGACGCACTGAACGACCGAATCGGACGGGCACAGATCGTCTTCGACTCCAAGGCGAGGGGCGCCTCCCACGACCTGGCACGGCTCAGCCTGGCAGGCATCGCGCTGGTCGTCCTGGCCGCCGTGCTGGCGCTGCTCGGAGTACAGCAGAGGATCAACGAATACCGATGAACCGCCGCATCGGGGCCCTCATGTTGGTCGTTGCCCTCGTCGGGATCGCGGCGTGCGGGAGCAGCAGCACCGCCAGCCGCGACGCGCTACGGGCTCTGGCGGTGAAGGCCACCACCACAACGGTTGCCCCGAGTCCGCCGACCACGGCACCCGCGTGCACCAACCCCGAGGCCAGTTTGCGGCCGGGTCCGCTGCCCGCGCCGGGAGCCCTGCCCGTGGGCTCGTTCATGTCGGTCATCCGCCAGCGCGGCCGGCTCATCGTCGGGGTGGACCAGAACACCCTCCTCTTCGGCTATCTCAATCCCGCCAGCGGCCACATCGAGGGATTCGACATCGACATGCTCCGCCAGGTGGCCAAGGCCATCTTCGGTGACGACGGCCAGAACCAGGAAACCCACCTGCAGTTCGTGGCGATCAGCTCCGCCCAGCGCATCCCGTTCGTGCAGAGCGGGCAGGTCGACATCGTCGCCGACACGATGACCGTCAACTGCGCCCGCGAAGTCCTGGTGAGCTTCTCCAGCGTCTATTTCAAGGCCGGCCAACGCATCCTCGTTCGCGACAACTCGGACATCAAATCCAGCGCAGACCTCGGCGGCAAGCGCACCTGCGCCGCCGCCGGTTCGACCTCGATCAGCAATGTCGTCGACGTCAGCAAGACCCATGCGCAATCGCCTGCCATACCGGTCCAGGTCACCGACTGGACCGACTGCCTGGTCGCCCTGCAATCAGGCACGATCGATGCGGTGTCGACCGACGACACCATCCTGGCGGGACTGAAGGCCCAGGATCCGCACACGAAACTGGTCGGGGACAAGTTCACCGACGAGCCCTACGGAATGGCCATCGAATTTGAGCCATCCTGAATTCGTGCGCTTCGTCAACGGCGTCCTGGAACGGGTACGGGCGGACGGGACCTGGACGGCCATCTGGAACCGGTGGCTGGGACCGGGAACGGCACCGGCGCCGCCCGCCGCGAGCTACCGGGACTGAGCTGTGGACGTCGCGGAGATCGACCGCAACCTGGGTCACCTCCGCGACACGGTCGCGGTGATGTCGACCAATCTGGTCGACCTGGAAACCGACGCCGGTCGGACCCGGCTCGACCAGTCACCACTGAGCGGGGCGACCCAAGAGCGCTGGGAGGAGGCCAAACGCGATCTCACCTACCTGTGGCAATGGTTCAGCCAGCTGAACGACGTGTTGGAGAAGGCGGTCGATCTTCGGGGAACCAAACCCCGGCTCGATCCCGAACCGATCAAGCAGCTGGAGTGGCTGATCAACGGACCGTCCATCGAGCTGTCCACGGCCGATATCCCCCTCGCCGAGCGGGGTCTGTTCGGACCAGCTGAAACGACGATCCGGTGCAGCCCGCCCCAGTTGCTCGACCGGATGCGGGCCGCGTTCGACCGGGTCGTGGCGGTCATCTCGGAGTGCAGCCGGCGGTGGGGCGCCCTGGACGCCCGACTGCTCCCGCTGACCGACCAACTCGCCGAGGCGCGCCGCCTCGCCGACACCGTCGGGGAGACCCACCGTCCCGAGCTGGACCGGGCCCAGGCCCAACTCGATCGGCTCCAGCGTGGCGTCATGTCCGATCCTTTGACCGCGTCGGCAGACATCGTCGACTCGATCGCCGGGACCATCGGCGCAGCCACCGACGAGCTGCGGCGCCTGGTCCAGCTCCGTGACAATCTGGCCATCCGGGTGGGCGAGGCGCGCGCCCTCATGGCTGACCTACGCACCACTACGGCGGCCGCCGCCGACGCCCGCGCCGTGGCGCTGAGCAAGATCGCCAACCCGGCCGTGATCGATCCCCGTCCAGTAGCCGAGGGCGTCGAGGCCGAGCTGGCCTCTGTCTCGGCCATGTCCGCCCAAGGCGACTGGCGGGCCGCCGGCAACCTGCTGGTCCAGTGGACCACTCGGTGCCGCGACGCCCTCGGTGAGGCCCAACGTGCCTTGGCGGCCAACCGGGCCCCGGTCGCGGCCCGCAACGAGCTTCGGGGCCGTCTCGACGCCTACCGGGCCAAGGCCTACCGCCTCGGCCTGCTCGAAGACCCGGCGGTTGCGGGGCTGTATGCCCGAGCCCAAGAGGCATTGTTCACGGCCCCGACCGACTTGGAGAAGGCGGAGCAACTCCTCCGGCGGTACCAACAAGCCCTGACCGGGCCCGCATCTCGCGAGGTGACCACGTGAAATGCCAACGGCCCGGTTGCACCGGGACGATCGAGGACGGCTACTGCAACGTGTGCGGACTGGCGCCCGCGGCCGGGCTCGGCGCCCGCGGCCGCAGCCGGTTCTGGCGCGGGGACGATCGGGTCGCAGTCTCGACCGACGGCGGGCCCGGCGCCCAATGCGGCGTCGGCTGTCTCGTCTCGTTCCGCGGTGGCGTCGAGTCGATCGACGATCAGTGGTCGCACCGGCACCTCGCGCGGCGGTTCTGGCCGGACCCGTGGCTCAGGGCGCAGCCACTTGGGCCAGGGCCTGGTCGAGGTGCCGCCTGTTCCGTATCGGGACCCCTCGACGGCGCTCATGGCGGTACCAGAGGTGCCCGAGGACAAGCGGTTCTGCGCCCATTGCGGCGAGCCCGTGGGTCGGGGCCGCAGCGGGGCCAAGGGGCGGCCCGAGGGCTTCTGCCGCAACTGCGGGCACGCCTTCTCGTTCTCACCCAAGCTGGCGCGCGGCGACCTTGTGGCCGGCCAGTACGAGGTGGTGGGCTGCCTCGCCCACGGAGGACTCGGGTGGATCTACCTCGCACGCGACCACAACGTCTCGGACCGCTGGGTGGTGCTGAAGGGCCTGCTCGACGCCGGCGACGACGACGCCATGATCGCGGCCCTGGCCGAACGGCGCTTCCTCGCCCAAGTCGAGCATCCGAACATCGTCAAGATCTTCAACTTCGTCCAGCACAAGGGCTCCGGCTACATCGTCATGGAGTACGTGGGCGGATCGTCGTTGAAGGACTTGCTGAAAGAACGGCGCGCCGCCGCGGGTGGCAAGGTCGAGCCGCTCCCCCTCGAGCAGGCCATCGCCTACATGCTCGAGATCCTGCCGGCGCTCGGCTACCTGCACCGGCTGGACCTGTTGTACTGCGACTTCAAGCCCGACAATGTGATCCAAAGCGAGGAGTCCCTCAAGCTGATCGACCTGGGTGGGGTGCGCCGCGCCGACGACGAGGCCAGCGCGGTGTACGGCACCGTTGGATACCAAGCGCCCGAGATCGCCGATGTGGGGCCGTCGGTTTCGTCGGACCTGTACACCGTGGCCCGCACCCTCGCGGCCTTGAGCATCGACTTCAAGGGCTACCAACGCGAGTACGTGGCGGCGCTCCCCCGCCCCGACGACGTGGAACTCTTCACCCGGTTCGACTCGCTCTACCGTTTCCTCCTGAAGGGAACGGCCACCGATCCCGGTGCCCGGTTCCAAACAGCCGAGGAAATGGCCGAGCAGTTGCTGGGCGTGCTGCGCGAAGTGGTGGCGGCCAACACCGGCATTCCCCGACCGGCCCTCAGTGGGCTGTTCACCACCGACCTGCGGGCTCGTCCTGACGGCGCGGACTGGCGGCTGCTGCCCGCCTTGGTCGTCGCGGCGGACGATCCCGCCGCGGGCTATCTGGCCACCTTGGCGGCCGCCGAGTCCAGCGAACAGATCGAGTTGCTGCGGGAGGCGCCCGTCCACAGCGCCGAGATCGATTTCCGCTTGGCCCGATCCTTGATCGACACCGGCCAGCACGCAGCGGCCGAGGAGATCCTCGCCGCCCTCCAGGCCGACGACCCGGGCGACTGGCGGGTGTGGTGGACACGGGGCCTGTCGGCCATCGACCAGGGCGACACGGCCGGGGCGTGGGCGGCGTTCGACTGGGTCTACGGCAACCTGCCCGGCGAGCTGGGACCGAAGCTGGCCCTGGCGGTCACCGCCGAGTTGGGCGGCGCCGCCCAGCGGGCTCTGCCCTGGTACGACGTCGTGTCGCGAACAGATGCGGGATTCACCACCGCGTCGTTCGGGCTGGCCCGGTGCCGGCTGGCAGCGGGCGACCGGATCGGCGCCGTCGAGGCGTACAACCGGGTGCCCGAGGGTTCGAGCTCCTACCTCGACGCCCAACTGTGTGCCGCCCGGGCGCTCATCGAGGTCGACGGGACGACGACACCGGAGCTGTCGGATCTGGGCCGGGCCGAGGCGACCGTGGCCCACCTCAAGCTGAGCGGCGAGCAGCGGGCCAGCGTGACCAGGGAACTCTATGAGGCTGCCCTTCAGCTGCTTCGCACCGGGCGCATCCATCCCGACCCGTCTGTCACCCTGCTTGGCGAGCCGGTGACCGAGGTGCGGCTACGGCTGGGCCTCGAGCGGGCGTACCGGGCGCTGGCGCGCCTGGCGGCGACACCAGAAGAGCGGATCACCCTGATCGACCAAGCCAACCAAGTCCGCCCGAGGACGCTTTGGTGACCGACCCGGCCGGGGCGCCAACCGTCTCGATCTGTCCGGTATGCGGGGCCGCCGTCGAGCCCAGCGACCAGTTTTGCGAAGTGTGCGGAACACCGCTCACCGAGGAGGCCCGAGCATCGGGAGGCAGCGCCGGCGATGCGGTCCGCACGACGAGTGGTGCCCCGAGCACCGAGGAGGCCTTTGGCGGCGCCCCGCAGACTCACTCCACACCCACCGCCCCGGCGGGCCCCTCGGGACGGACCGCGCCGTGCGCCCGGTGCGGCGCCGCGCCCGAAGACATCGACGTCGACGGCTATTGCACCGTGTGCGGCCTTTTGCAACCGGGACCTCGCGACCACCTCGAACTCGACCTCGGTTGGGCCGCCGGGGTGACCGACCGGGGTCGCCAACATCCCCGCAACGAGGACGCGTTCCATCTGGAGCTTGCGGGACCGGCAGCCGACTTCGGGGTGGTGGCGGTGGTCTGCGACGGCGTGTCGTCGTCGGTCCGAGCCGAGGACGCCTCGGAGTCGGCCGCAACCGCCGCCGCCACTGTCTTGGCCGCCGTGGTCGGCGGGGCGGGCTCCCTGGCGGACGCAACGGTCCACGCCGCCGACGCCGCCACCCGCGCCGTGATGGCCCTCCCGTGGACCCCCACTGACCAGATGGCCAGTCCGGCGTGCACCCTCGTCTCGGCCGCTTGCCGGTTGGGCCAGGTCGCGGTGGGCTGGGTTGGTGACAGCCGGGCGTACTGGCTCGGACCGGACCCGGCCGAAGGACTCCTGAAGTTGACCGTCGATGATTCCTGGGCGGAGGCCCAGGTCGAGACGGGCCGGATGACCGAAGGTGAGGCCGAGGCCGATCCTCGCTCGCACGCCATCACCCGATGGATCGGTGCCGACGCCCCTGACGTCGATGCCCGGGTGATCACCATGACGCCGGCCTTGCCCGGCCGGCTCCTCCTTTGCTCCGACGGGCTTTGGAACTACGCCTCCAGCACCGAGGACATGGCCCGCCTGCTGGACAGCCAGCCGCCCGACGCGACCCCGATCGAGTTGGCCAGGTCGCTGACCACGTTCGCCTTGACTGCGGGCGGCCATGACAACATCACCGTCGTCGTTATCGACCTGCCTATTCCGCCCGCCGAACAGGACACCGACGGGAACGCCGACCACCCCGCCGACCAGACCGCAGCGACCGCCGAGCAGAAAGGCACGCCGTGACCACCTTCAGCGCCGAGACCTACCAGAACGAGTACCTGGCCGAAGGGGCGGCGGAGGTCAACGCGGTCGTGACCGTGACGGCCACTGCCGGGGGCGGCGCCGCCCAGCCCACCACGGCGGCGGAAATCATCATCATCGACATCTCCGGATCCATGAACTACCCGGCGACGAAGTTGCGAGCGGCCCAGCAGGCAACCGCGGCGGCCATCGACTGCATTCGCGACGGGGTGTGGTTCGCGATCATCGCGGGGACCAAGCTGGCCCATCAGGTCTACCCCGCGCCGGGCACGCTGAGCCCGGCTTCGGCGGAGACACGAGACGAGGCGAAACAGGCCGTGGCGGCGCTGCAGGCCCAAGGCGGCACCGCCATCGGCGCCTGGTTGGCCCTGGCCAACCAGCTCTTCGCCACCCTTCCGCCCTCGCTCAACCATGCGATCCTGCTCACCGACGGCAAGGACGAAAGCGAGACGGTCGAGGAGCTCAACCAGACCCTCGCGGCCTGCGAGGGACGGTTTCAGTGTGACTGCCGCGGTGTCGGGACCGACTGGGTCGTGAGCGAATTGCGCAAGGTTGCCTCGGCCCTGCTGGGCTCGGTCGACATCGTCGCCGACCCGGCCGAGCTCACCGCCGACTTCACCGCCATGGTCGAGCACGCCATGGGAAAGGCCACCGCGGATGTGGCGTTGCGGGTCTGGACGCCCCAGACCGCCACAGTGTCGTTTGTCAAACAGGTGGCGCCAACCATCGCCGAGCTGACCGACAAGCGGGTGCCGGTGAATGACCGCGTGGGCGACTATCCGACCGGCGCGTGGGGCGACGAGTCACGGGACTACCACGTGTGCGTGACGGTGAAACCAGGGGCGGTGGGCGACGAGATGCTGGCGGCCAGGGTCAGCCTGGTAGTCGACGATCAAGTGGTTTCCCAGGCGCTCGTCAAGGCCATCTGGACCGACGATGCGTCCCTCTCGACCAGGATCAACCGGGCGGTGGCGCACTACACGGGCCAGGCCGAGTTGGCCCAGGTCATCCAGGAAGGGCTCGAGGCTCGCAAGGCGGGCGACGACGCAACCGCGACCGTAAAACTGGGCCGCGCCGCCCAGCTGGCGGCGGCGAGCGGCAATGACGCCACGACCAAGCTGCTGTCCAGGGTGGTCGACGTCGAGGACGCGGCCAGCGGCACGGTCCGCCTGAAGTCCCGGGTGGACGACGCTGACGAAATGGCGCTCGACACCCGCTCCACCAAGACCGTCCGAGTGACAAAGTCAGCGCCATGAGTTTCCTGTGCCCTAATGGGCATCAATCCGAGACGTCCGACTATTGCGACCAATGCGGCGCCCGTATCGAGGGAACGCTTGCTCCGCCCCCCCACCTGCTGGCACACCCACGCTCAAGGGCGACGGGCCGGCCGAACCCGCGGCGGCACCAATCGACCCGGCCGCAGTCCCTCCGGCTGCCGACCCTCCGGCTGGCGACCCGGCCGGTGACGCAGCGGCGGGCTCGGGAACGGGCGAGCAACGGTGTCCGGTCTGCCAGACGCCGAGGGTGGGCCAGGATCGCTTCTGCGAGGAATGCGGCTACGACTACACCGCACCCGGGCCCGCTCCCGGCCAGGGCAGCCCCGTGCTCGCGGCCGCTGCGGGCACGACCAGCGCCGCGGCCTGGGAAGCGATCGCCGCGGCCGACCGTGAGTACTTCGAACGGGTCGCCCCGGAAGGAGTCCCTTTTCCCATCCACTGCCCAGCTCGGACGTTCCTGCTCGCAGGAAGCGAGATCCGCATCGGACGCCGCAGCAACTCCCGGGGCATTCAGCCCGAGGTCGACCTCTCCGGGGCGCCCGAGGACGGGGCCATCTCGCACCTGCATTGCATCCTCCTCGAGCAGCCGAGCGGCGCCTACTCGGTCGTCGATCCGGGCTCGACGAACGGCACGACGATGAACGACGACACCACGCCGCTCATGGCCAACATCGCGGTGGCGCTGGCAGACGGGGATCGCATCCATTTGGGTGCCTGGACGACGATCACGATCCGCGCCCGCCGGCCCGCCGAGGGCGCCCCGTCGACCTGACCGCGGCTGGCGCCCGAAGGAGCACCCGTCTACCGTGCCCCCGTACTTGATCAGTGCGCCTGGCAGTCGGCCGTGACCGTGCGGGTGCGCGTGCCGCGACGGCTCGTCGCAGCGGTGATTCCGGCGGTGTTGGCGGTCGTGACGGTCGTGACGGTCGCGGCCTGCCAGAGCACCCCGGCGCTTCCCGCTCCCCCGGTGGTGACGGGCCCACCGGCGATACCCGACGCCCAGTCGGCGGTCGACGCCCCGCTGTTCGTCGGCCAGAGCACCTTCCCCGCGCCCCTGTCGGCTCAGATCGACTTCACGCCTCGGCTCGCGACCGCCCGGGCCGACGGCGGCAACAGCGGCGCGACCGACGGTCCGGCACCGCTCGGCCGGGCACCGGTGACGGGAAGCGCCGCGGTTTCGATCCGAGCGCCGCTGTTGTGGGGTCGCCGGGGCGGCCTGACCGCCGGTTGCCAGATCGAGCTCGCCCCGGGGTTGACCAAGAACTGCCTGGCGGCGGTCGACGCCTCGACGTTGACCGTCCAAGCACGGTGGTCGCCGCCTGGGCAGGACCTGACCCTTGCCACCGCACTCGTGGACGACGCCGACCGGATCATCGTGACGACCCAACAGCGTCACCTCTTCGTCGTGAGCCGGCCCGATAGCGATGGCGGCCAGTTCCGGGTGCTGCGCGATATCGACCTCAATGGGCATCTGGCCGACGGGCAGGGCCTGTTGGCGTCGGTGGTCGACGGCAGTGGCAACCTTTGGTTCGTATCGGGCGGTTCCCCTCCCTCGGGCGGTTCCCCTTCCTCGGGGAGCCCGCGACCTCGGCGGGCCCGCGTCCTCGGGTGGGCCCGCGACCTCGGGCGGGCCCGCGACCGGCACCGTCGTCGGATACGTGACCTCTGACGACCAGGTCGTGACCACCACCCTGGCCGACCAGCGAGCCGAGACCGCCTTGGCGGTGGACCAGCGCGACGTGTACCTGGCCACATCGCCCGCCGGCAGCGCCGACAAGGTGGGAGCGCGGGGTGCGGTGTATGACTTCACCGCGGCCACGGGCCAGATCGAGACCGTGTGGCGGGAGTCCTACGACGCCGGGAGTGCCGCCAAGCCCGGTGCCACGACGCGCGGTACCGGGTCGCCGGTCATCCTGCTCGGGGGCCAGTACCTGGCCGTGACCGACAACGCCGATGGGCAGTCCCACCTCCTGGTTTTCCTTCGGGGAGCGTTGGCGGCCGAGGGAGCGCACAGCGGTTCCGGTTCGACCACCTCGACGGCCAAGGGGGCGACTGCGCCGGCTACGGACCCCGCTTCGTCGACGACCAGTCCGGCCACGACCGCCCCGTTGCCGACCGGTCCCACTCCGACGGCTACGTCGACCACGACACCGGCGGCGGCAGCCGGTACGGGGACTGCGGGCGACCCTCGCTTGGTGTGCAGCGTGGCGCTGTTCTCCCCTGGTGCCAGCGCCATTACGACCGCCCCTATCGGGTACTCGTCGGGCGACGGACCTACCGACGCCAACAGCGTGATCGTCGTCAACGGGTACAACGCCCCACCTCCGCTGTCCAATCCCTCCGACGGTGGTCCCGCCAACAACATCAACCAGATGGCCCCTGGCGTCGCCCGAATCGACGTCCTTGCGGATGGGTCCGGTTGCCAGACTGCGTGGACGGTGCCGCTGCGCATCAAGGCCGGGCCGGTTCTGTCGACAGCGACGGGCCTCATCTACGGCTACACCCAAGACGAGGCCCGGGCCGCAGCGGGAAGTTATATCTGGTACTTCGTCGCCATCGACTACCGCAACGGGCGTGTCGTCTGGCACCAACGGACCGGGGCCGGCTCGACCAAGAACGACAACCGCCAGCCAACCGTGTTGGGCGCCAACGGGGTGCTCTACCAAACGCTCCCCTTGGGACTGGTCTGGATGCGGGACGTCGCCCAGCGGCCTTGACTCCGTTGGTCTCTCGCATATCGGCGACCACGGGATCTCGCCCGGTACTGGCTTTGGGCTCTCCTGCCGACGACCTGGCGGCGTCTCGGCGTCTTGCCCCTGGTCGCATGCCAAGGTTCGACGTGCCAAGTCGTGGTCCGCCAAGGCCTGAGGTGCCAAGTCGTGTCCCCCGCCCTTGGCCCCGGTAGCGTCTAGCCGATGGGAGTCACCGTGGGGGAACGACTGGGGTTCAGTCGTCCCATCCTCGACACCGAGTGGACCGATGCGCCCACCCGCCGCTCTCGCGTCTGGGTCGAAGTGCTCGTCATCGTGTGGCTTTGCTGGCTGTACGACGAAATCAGCAACCTCTCCCCCCTGCGACTCCATACCGCGTTGGCTCACGGTGCGACCCTTCTTCGTATCGAGCGGGTCTGGCACCTCAACCCTGAGCTGACGCTCAATTCCTGGGCCGCGGCCCACCGGTCGATCGCCCTGCCGATGGCGAACTTCTACGACAGCGCCCATTTCGTCGTCACCCTTGGGGTCGTGGCCGTGCTTTGGTGGCGCCACCCCGGTCTCTACCGGTCCTTGCGCAACTCGCTCGTGCTGATCAACGTCATCGGCTTCGTCGTCTTCTGGGCCTATCCGCTCGCGCCGCCGCGGATGCTCCCCGCCGCCGGCTTCGTCGATGTCGTCGCCGTGACCCATGCCTGGGGGTCGTGGCAGACCAACGCCGTGGCTTCGCAGGCCAATGAACTGGCGGCGATGCCGTCACTGCACATGGCGTGGGCCTGTTGGACCGCCGTTGCGTTGTGGCAGATGCTCAGAGGCCGTCGCTGGCGAGTAGTGGTCGTGGTCTATCCGCTTCTTGACGGCCCTCGTCGTGATGGCGACGGCGAACCATTTCCTGCTCGACGTCATCGCGGGCATGGCCACGGCGTGGGCGGCGTTCGGATTGGTCGCGCGTCTGAGCGCGGGCGACAGCCCGAGGATGCCGGCCCTGTGGCTGACGCCGAGGGCCCTGTGGCGCACGCCCCGGTCGTTGTGGCTGGCCCCCAAAGCCCCCCTGCATACGAGGATCACCGACTGGTTGCGCCACCGCGGTCAACCGAACTCAACCTGACGACGGCTGCCTCTGCTCGGTCGTGGGTGGTCTGGAGCACTCCGCAGTACTCCGCCGTGCGCTTTTGGCCGTTGAACTGGCAATGCGATCCAGATGATTATCCGCTAACGGCCTGAAGGGCTACGGTCTAACGCGTCTAGAAACCGAATATTACGCCGGTGGCGGAATGACCTCTGACGCCGCCGCCAACTCCCCCCGTAGTTGGTCAATCTCGGATTCGAACTTGTCTGCGTCCTCGTCGCGGTGCTGAACCCGTGCCCGGGCCTGCTGCTCCACAAGCTCGACGATCTGAAGCTCCAAACCCATGGCGTGATCCGCCTTTTCCATGGGATACCCAAGCCCCGCGTCTGCGGTCGCTGTCTCTGGCACGACCGTGTCCGGAGTGTCGGTCATGCGAATTGCGTACCCATCGGAGCGTCGGAGCACACCCTTTGGTGAGAAGCCCTGCACCCAACCGGGCTCCGCCGCTCCACGGTGGGTGCAGGACATCGTGTTCGCGCCGGGACTTTGGGGTTCGGATTTCTATCTACCCACCGAGACGATTGTCAATCGTTGCCAGTCGTGATCCGGGACCAATTGTCCGATGACTTTCCCTGAAGACACCATCGACGAGATCCGGGCATGGCGCCTCAATATGGCGTCGGATTCGTGTGCGCCCATTCCCCGGGAGAGATCCTTCAGGCGACCCGCTCGCGTAGGCGACTCGCACGTCACGCGACCCGCTGCGTCCACAGGAGGGCGGCGATCCCCGCCAACGCCACCATGAGAAAACCGATGCCGGTGAACCACGCCGTGATCTCATGGCGGTGCACGTCGTAGCCGACCACCCGGCCGATCTGGTGGTACACCGACTTCAACTGATCGGCTGTCTGGGCCGTGAAGGTGTCGCCACCGGTGGCCGAAGCGATCTGGGCCATCGCCGCGGGATCCGAGGGCACCGAAAGCGTCTGACCCTGAACAACAACGGTCCCCTCTTGGGTGCCGAAGGCGATGGTGTCCACCTTCACCCCCGCCTGCTTGGCGGCCGCGGTGGCGTCATCCAAGCTCTGGCTCGGCGAGGCGCCCGCTCGCCCGAGCGTCGGCGTGCCGTCGCTCATCAGCACCACGGCGGCCGGTGCCGCCTTGCCGTCCGCTCCGGGTGGGACCGCCGTAATCGTGTTGAGGGAGAGCAGGATGGCGTCGGCAGTGGCCGTTCCCCCGCCCGCTTTCAGCGTGTCGATCGCCGCCAGCACCGATGCGCGATCGGACGTCGGCGGCACGAGAACACTCGCACTGCTCGAAAACGACACCAGCCCCAGCTGGACGCCAGGCGGAAGGGCGTTCACGAATCCACGGGCAGCCTGTTCCGCCGCGGCCAACCGACTGGGGCTGACGTCGTTCGCGATCATCGATCCAGAGACGTCGAGCGTGAGTATGACCGTCGCCCGCTGCTTCGGCGTCCGCAGCACTCGGGCAGGCTGGGCGAAGCCCACCACAAGGAGGACCAACGCGGCGAGCAGCCCGGCGGAGGCGATATGGCGCTGCCAACCCGAGCGACGTGGTGCAACGGAGGCGAGCAGTTCGACACTTGTAAATCGAACTGCCACCCGCCGACGGGACCGCTGCACCCACAGGTAGGCGACCAGAAGGGCGATCGGAGCGACGAGCAGCAGCAATCGCCAGGAGGCAAGAAAGGTCATGGTTGGCGTCCTCCAGGGAGACCGGAGCCTGCAGGAATGGCAGGAGCAACAGGACCGGCACTGACACCGCCGGCGATCGCACCGGGGGCGGCAGTGGCGGATTGGGCGGCGGTGCGGGTGGCGGTGCGGGTGTGGGTGGCGGATTGGGCTGCGGTGTGGGTGGCGGCTGCGGGGCCGAGGGCGGCAACCCCGCTCGAGGTGGCACCACTGGGAGTGCCACCGCGGGCCGCAGCCTGGCCAAAGGACCCAGCACGACGGAAACGGGCCGCGCCCCTGAGCGGTCCGGTACTGCGGCGGCGACGGATGAAACGAGCGACGTCGACCAACCAGTCGCGGTCGGTCGACAGTTCCAGGTGCTCAGCGCCTGCCTCGCCGAGCATCCGCCGGATTCGGTCCTGTCGCTCGCCGACCGCGTTTGCATAGCGCTCCCGCAGCCCGGCGGAGTTGGTCTGGACGTGAAGACGGACCCCCGTTTCGGCGTCGACCACCTCCAGCAGGCCGACGGCGGGGAGCTCGAGCTCCCGGGGATCGGTGACCTGGGCCGCCACGACCTGGTGGCGCAGGGAGAGCCGGCGAAGTGGTGTCACCCAGTCGGTCGCGTCGAGGAAGTCACTTATCACGATCACTTGGCCCCGCCGCCGCTGGGTTCGCTCGACTTGCGCCAATGCTGCGCCCAGGTCGGCGTCGGGACCGGGCCCACGCTCTCGCCGGGGGCTGTCGTACAGGAGCGAAAGAGCAGCGAGAACGGCCGTCCGGCCGCTGCGAGCGGGCACGCGGACGAGATGATCACCGCCGGCGATGAGCACCCCGAGGCGGTTTCCCGCTCGGCTGTTGAGGAAGCCGAATGCGGCGACCATCGCCAGCGCTACTTCTCGCTTCTCGCGCTGGGTGGTCCCGAAGTCCAGGCTGGCGGAACGGTCGACAACGATCCAGGTCTCGAGCTCCCGGTCCGCTTCGGTGGTCCGGACATGGGGAGCGAGGGATCGTGCGGTCAGGCTCCAATCGATCCGGCGGGCATCGTCACCCGGGGTGTAGGCCCGGGCACCGGCCGGTTCCGTTCCCGGGCCGGAGGTCAGCGCCAGATAGTCGCCGCTCACCAATCCGTCGAGGCGACGGGTCACGTCGAGCTCCAACCGCCTGAGAAAGGCGGCCTTGGCGGCCAGCGCACCGGGAGGCGTCGAGGGGGGCGTGGCTGGCGGCCGGGGGGCACCCCACTGCCGCCACCGAAGTCGAGCCGCCCTGCGTGCCCGACCGGTCCGGCCGGCCAGGTGCTCGGCGTCTGGCTCGTGTACGGGCTCGTCGGCGCGCCTCGATCCTGGGCCCGACTGGTCCGTCACGACGTCGCCTCACGGGACATCGCGTCACGGCGTCGCGCTCACGGGACGTCGCCTCACGGGGTGCGGGCTCGAGATAGGGCGCAGGCTCCAGGTACGGGGCTGGCTCGACGGACGATTGGCCGGAGTCGGCGAGATAGCCGGCTGTTGCTCCCGCAGGCGCCGACATCGATACCGTCGGCCCTGGACGGGGACCGCCCCGACCGGGCTCGTCCTGATGGGGCGCCACCCGCGGCGCTTGAATCGTCGCCAGCACCCGGGCAACGACGTCGTCGACCTGCAAGCCCGCGGCCAACCCGTCATACGTGAGCAGCAGGCGATGGCGAAGCACCTCAGGTGCCACGTCGTAAATGTCTTGAGGGACGAGGAACCGCCTCCCGCGCAGCAACGCCAGCGCCCGCCCACCGGACAGGAGGCCGAGTGTCGCGCGGGGACTGGCGCCCAAGGCGATCTGGGAAGCCAGCTCGGGCATTCCCCATCGAGCCGGCTCGCGAGTACCCATGACCAAGCGGACGGCATAGTCCTGCACCGCGTGATGGACGAACACGTCGTCGGCCAGCGCCTGAAGCGCCTGGAGCTGCTCGGGCGACAGCACCTGCTCGGCCGCGGGCGGCCGCACGCTCATCCGATGCGCGATCTCGATCTCCTCCTGATACGACGGCTGCTCCACCACGATCTGCATGAGGAAACGGTCCCGTTGCGCCTCGGGGAGGGCGTACACCCCTTCGGACTCGATGGGGTTCTGGGTGGCCAGGACCAGGAACGGCTCGGGGACGCGCCGGGTGTGCCCACCGATGGACACCTGGCGCTCCGCCATGACCTCGAGCAGGGCACTTTGGACCTTGGCGGGTGCTCGGTTGATTTCGTCAGCCAGCACGATGTTGGCGAACACCGGCCCCCACTCGATGTCGAACTCCTCCTGCGAAGGCCGCCAGATCCGCGTGCCCACGATGTCGGCAGGCACCAGATCGGGTGTGAACTGGATACGAGTGAACGACCCACCCACCACGCTCGCCATGGTCGACACAGTCAGGGTCTTCGCCAAGCCGGGCACGCCCTCGATGAGGCAGTGGCCCCGGGCCAGCAGGCACACGAAGGCCCGCTCGACCATACGATCCTGGCCGACGATGACCCGTTTGATCTGGAACAAGGCATCTTCGAGTACCGCCGCAGTGTCCGACATTCGTGCTCCTCAGATCGGATTGGGAAAAGGAGGGCGTGGTCGCGAGGACCGCGACTGCCACTGCGGCCAGCGTGGTGACCAAACCTCAAGGCAACCTGGTGATGGGCTGGGAAACAGGTAAGTACCGTCCTCTGCGGAAGTTCTCAGTGCGTGTTCAGCGGGGATTTAGATCACCTGTCCAGACTGGCATGCAAACTGGTCAATGGAGTCGCCGCGGGCGACCGGAAGGAATCGGATGACCGACGAAAGCCCCGGCTGGGGCGCTCCGGGCAGCGGTACTGCCCCGTACGGCGCGCCGACCGCCGGGCAACCACCGGCTGGCTGGTATCCCGACCCGTGGTCGCCCACGCACCACCGGTACTGGGACGGCTCGACATGGACCGACGGCGCCTTCCCGCACGGCCCGGCCGATCCCTGGGCGGACGAGGGACGCGACACCGCCGAGCTCGCCGTCCCACCAGCACCCACCACAGCAGCACCCACTACCGCAGCGCCCACAGCGCCGCCCACGGTCCCACTGCCGGCCTGGCCCGCCGCGGCCCGGCCCGGCACCGGCACCGGCACCGGCTGACCTTCCCCCGGCCCCGGCCTTCCCTGCCGGCGCTCCGCCTGCCGCCGCTGCGGCGTCATCAGGCATCGGACCGGAACAGTGGCCGCCGCCACCGCCGGAATGGTCAGCACCTTCGTCCTATCTCACCTGGACCCCACCGCCGCGACCGGGTGGGCTGGGCCCCGATCCGGCCCCCGTCGAAACCGCAACCAAAGCGTCACCATGGGCGTCGGGATTGGGCTTCGTTGCCCTGGTCGTCGGCGTCATGATCGTGGTGGGCTCGCTCGGCACGCTCGGTGGGTACCTGGCGTTCCGGCATCGCAGCACGTCCCGGCCCTCGGCGACGGGTCTGCCTCCGACTGTCGTGCCGACCGTCCCCGGTCCTGGGTCGACCGTTCCCCGGGACCCGTCGACCGCGGCCTTGGATTCGCTCGTGCTCACCCAGGAAGATGTGGCATCGACGGTCGTGGTCCAGCCGTTACTCGGGGGCGACCAGGTGGCCGGCGAACCGACGCTCGATCTGTGCAACGGCACGTTCCCCAGCGAGTCACTGCGTACCGCGCGACTTCAGGTGGGCGCGTTCGACGCCCAGGCCACCGTCGTGCTCAGCACCGAGGCGGTCCTCTATGCCAACCCGGCGGCGACCGAGCAGGCGTTCTCCGAGCTGAGATCGGTCGCGTCCAACTGTCCCTCCACGCCAGTCACGAGTCCGGTCGGCGAACCAACCGAAGTCACCCACTTCAACGCCGCGCCCGACGGCACCTGGTCGGCCGCCCCGGCGGGTGTGATTCGCCAGGCCTACGACTTCGCGAGCACCGATGAGCTCGGCACCACCCGCCATTCCGTCGCGGTCTACCTGCGCCGGGGGCGGGCCTTGATGGGCGTGTACTTCTCCGATGTCGACTCACCTCAGATCAGCGTGGCCGGCCAGAACACCATCGAGAAGATCACCGCTGTGTTCGCAGGACGCCTCGCCAGCCTGCCCGCCTCGGTCGTCAACGGGTAGTCAAAGTCTCATGCCGGGCACAGATGCCCCTGATCCGGCTCTGAGGTTGGTGGCGTTCACTAGGAACAACACCAGCCACAGGAGTGACGACGCCGTGACCGACAGCTATCAAGAATGGGGCAGCGGAGCGACCTCGGTGCTCACGCCGCCGCCACCGCAGCCGCAGGAATGGATCAGCGAGCCGCCCCCGTGGGCGCCCTCATGGACTCCGCCGACGGTCCCCATGGGCGGAGACGGCGGAGGCGGTGGCTTCGGCGGCACCGGCCCGCTGCCGGCTTGGCAGCCGCCCGAGGCGCCACGTCAGCGGGGAAAGAACGGTCTCGCGGTCGTCGTCGTTGCCGCGTTGATCGCGGCGCTCATCGGCATCGGTATCGGCAGGACCCTCGGACGGCCCGCATCCACCCCCGTGGCTGCGTCGTCCACCCCGGCGACAGCCCCGGCCGCGCCCTCGGCGACCAGCCCCGCCACCACGCCCGCCAACGGTGGGACCACGCCGTCCGCAGGCTCAAGTCCGACCCAACCCACGCAGCCGTCGACCGGCTCCGTACCCGCTGACGCCGCCGCCGTGACGGCAAAGGTGACGCCGGGCATCGTGGACATCAACACGCAGTTGTCCTACCAGAACAGCGCCGCTGCGGGAACGGGAATGGTCCTCACCTCCTCGGGTGAAGTGCTCACCAACAACCACGTGATCGACGGGGCGACCACCATTTCGGTGACCATCCCGAGCACCAACCGGACCTACAGCGCCACCGTGGTCGGCACCGATCCGACTGAAGACGTGGCCGTGCTGCAACTGAAGAATGCGTCCGGCCTGAAGACCATTCCGACCGGCGACTCCAGTACCGTCCAGGCCGGCGACTCGGTCGTCGCTTTGGGCAACGCGGGCGGCAGGGGGGGCGCCCCATCGGTCGTCACCGGGAACGGTGCGAGCGGTCGATCAGACCATCACGGCCAGTGATCAAGGTGGTGCCAACGCCGAGACGCTCAACGGCCTGATCGAAACCAACGCTCCTATTCAGCCGGGCGACTCGGGAGGCCCGCTGGCCAACAACAACGGGCAGGTCATCGGTATGGACACCGCGGCCTCGACGGCGCGACGGTTCAACGCCGGGGCGGCCGTGAGTTTCGCCATCCCGATCAACCATGCCCTCTCGATCGCGCAACAGATCGAATCCGGCAAAGCCAGCTCGACGATCCACATCGGCCTGCCGGCATTCCTCGGCGTCTCGCTCTCCACGACGTCCTCCGGTACCGGCGCTGCGGTCATGGGCGTGGCGGCCAACACTCCGGCCGCCGCCGCCGGCCTGGTCGCCGGCGATGCCATCACCTCGGTGGGAGGCACGACGGTGACCGGATCGCAGGAGCTGACCGCCGCCATGGCAACCCACCGTCCCGGGGACAAGGTCACGCTCACCTGGACCAGCCAGTCAGGCGGCAGCCATACGGCGACGGTCACCTTGGGCTCCGGCCCGGCTGACTGAGCGACCCGCCTCTTCTGGGGGCCACCGACCGCACCGCTTCCCCCGGCGGTGAGGCCGGTGGCCCCCTTCCCCTCGCCAAGCCGAACCGCGGCGCGGCGCGGCGCGGCACGGCAGCGATTTCCCCAGACAAATCCACATTCCATGTGGGATGTCCTGAAGAAAACCCGCGACCAACCACCGTCGGCATACCGTTTGACTCCGTGCCCCCGCCACCACGACCGCCGACCACGACCGCCGAACCGCAACCCGGAACCGACCCAGCAGCGGCGAGACCCGACCGACGAGTGGGAAGGGATCGGATTCCCCCGGATCCCCTTGGCCCACCTGCCGACACCGCTTGAGCGACTCGACCGGTTAGGCGCCCACCTCGGTATGGAGCCCGGTGCCTTGTGGATCAAGCGCGACGATGCCACTGGCCTGGCAGGCGGAGGAAACAAGGCCCGCAAACTCGAATATCTCTGCGCCGACGCCAAGGCCCAGGGGTGCGACACACTCGTGACCGGCGGCGGGCACCAGAGCAACCACGTGCGAATGACAGCCGCCGCCGCCAACCGGGTGGGCCTGGCGTGCACCGTGGTGATCGCGGGCGGCCAACCGGAGCAACCCAGCGGCAACGTGCTGCTCGACGAGTTGCTCGGCCCGGCGATCACCTGGATCGGCCCTGCCACCTACTACGCCATCGAGGCGGCGATCGTCGACGAGAGCGAGCGGCTCACGGCGACGGGCCGTCACCCTTACGCCATCCCCGTCGGCGGCGCCAACGCCATCGGCGCCCTGGGCTACGTCGTCGCAGCCCAGGAGCTGCGCGCCCAGCAGCGCGCCCACCAAGGGGAGGTCGAACTGGTGGTCGTGGCCGACGGTTCCGGCGGGACCCACGCCGGGCTGGCCGCGGGCTTCGGCGATCACGCCCTCGTGCTTGGCATCGACGTCGGAGCCCGCCCGGACCTGGACCAACAGGTGCCGTTGAAGGCGAACGAGGTGGCCACCCTGGCCGGACTGACCCCGCCGGCCGGCCACTGCCGGATCGATCACGACCAGATAGGAATCGGCTACGCCGCGCCCACCGACGCCTGCCGCCACGCACTCGAGCTGGCGGCCCGCCTCGAGGGCATCATCCTCGATCCCGTCTACACCGGCAAAGCGATGGCCGGACTGATCCAGGCCCGGCGCGACGGTCGCATCGGCGCCGCGACGAAGACCGTCTTCTGGCACACCGGCGGTATGCCCGCCCTCTTCGCCCGCGCCTACGCGGATTGGATCCGGACCGGATCCATCCTGTGGACAACCTGACCAGATCCACAGGGTTGGACCCCTGGATGCCCACAGCCACCCCGGCGTAGCGTTGCGGCATGACCTACGAGATCCGGTTGAAAGGTGGCGAGGCCGAGGTCATCGAGGGAGCCGACACCTATCAACAGGAGGGCCCGCTCACGACCTTCTTCCAGACTCGGCCCGGCCGGACGGTGATCGACTGCTGGTCGCGGCGGGTGGCGAGCTACCGCACCGCCGACATCGTGCGCATCCGCGGCGCCGCCTGGACCGGCGCCACGATCGCCGCCGAGGGTCCATCCGCGATTCTGCGGAATTTCTGAGCTTGCCCACAGCGGGCCGCGAGATTGCGATGGTGAAGTGAACCTGCGGGTCACCCTGGCCCGTATCGAGGAGCAAACATGACACGTACACGGATAGTGCTGGCTGCGGGGGCGGTGGCCGGGGTTCTCGGCCTCAGCCTGGGCGCGGCCAGTGTCGCCGGAGCGGCGTCAACCCAAACGCCAACCCCGACGACGACCGCACCAGGGTCGTCGACGGCCCCCACGCACAATGGGGACTGCCCCCACATGCATGGGAGCGGAGGGAGCGGCAGTAGCACGTCCTCGGCCAACGGGAGCGGCGTCTAGCCGTTCCCCTTCACCGGAGGCCCGGCGGCCCGTTCCACCCCAGGCCGCCGGGTCTTCGTCAGAACGTCGAAAACCTTCGGACAGTTGGGAAAAGTCCCCGCCGGTTCCGGCGCTCGCGTCGTCGAGGAGACTCACGCCGGCCGCTGGTCGACCAGTACTGGTACCGGGTCACAGGCGCAACCCCACGAAATCCCGCCGCCGAGTTCGATCTCGGGCGCGATGCTGGTCAGGTGAAGGCATCGTCGCGCCCGCTACGCCCGCGCCATGTCTGACGTGGGCCGCCCGACCGTGGTCGAGGCGAGAGGCCTGACGAAGCGTTTCGGCACCACAACCGCCGTCGACGCCATCGACTTCGACGTGGCCCAAGGGGAAGCATTCGGCTTCCTCGGGCCGAACGGCGCCGGGAAGAGTTCGACGATGCGTATGGTCGGCTGCGTTTCGCCCGCCTCTGAGGGCAAGCTGCAGGTGCTCGGGATGGACGCGGCAACCGAGGGGCCGAGCATCCGGGCACGCCTCGGGGTCGTACCGCAGGACGACACCCTCGACGCCGAGCTGACGGTTCGGGAAAACCTGTTCGTCTATGGGCGGTTCTTCGATCTTCCCCGGCGCCTGATCAGCGAGCGGGTCAACCATCTCCTCGACTTCGTGCAGCTGGGTGAGAAAGCTGATCAGCGGGTGGAGCTGCTTTCGGGCGGGATGAAACGCCGCCTCACCATCGCCCGGGCCCTGATCAACGATCCCGATCTGCTCTTGCTGGACGAGCCCACGACGGGGCTCGACCCCCAGGCCCGGCACGTGCTCTGGGACCGGCTGTACCGCTTGAAGCAAGAGCACAAGACCCTCATCCTGACCACCCACTACATGGATGAGGCCGAGCAGTTGTGCGACCGCCTGGTGGTCATGGACAAGGCGATCATCGTCGCCGAAGGGGCGCCCCAGGAGTTGATCGCTCGGTATTCGACTCGAGAGGTGCTTGAGTTGCGCTTCCCGGCGGGCCAGCAGGAGGCGGCGCTTGAGCGTCTGGCCGGCCTGGGCGAACGGATCGAAGCCCTTCCCGACCGGGTACTCGTGTATACCAACGACGGCGATGCCGCGGCGGCGGAGGTGCACGGCCGCCGGCTGTCGCCGGTGAGCATGCTCGTCCGGCGCAGCTCCTTGGAAGACATTTTCCTCCGCCTGACCGGGCGCAGCCTGGCGGACTGAGCACGCATGCTCTCCGGTTCCCGCACCTGGCTGGCGGCCGAGACCGCCGCCATGACCTATCGTCGCCGGTGGCGGGGATCGGTGTTCAGTACCGTCCTCACGCCGATCCTGATGCTGGCGGCCATGGGTGTCGGGCTCGGGTCGTTGGTCGACAAGGGGGCGGCCGGGCCTCGGGCGTCGCTCGGTGGTGTGGGCTACCTGGCCTTCCTGGCGCCCGGCCTGCTGGCCGCGGCAGCCATGCAAACGGCGGCCAACGAGGCGATCTACCCGATCATGGAAGGCATCAAATGGCGTCGCACCTTTCACGCCATGCTGGCCACACCCTTGACGGTGGCCGATATCGCCCTCGGCCAACTGCTCTGGATCACCGTCCGAATCGCCATGACCAGCACGGTGTTCCTGCTTGCCATCATCGCCTTCGGCGCCGCCCGCTCGGGTGCCATCGTCCTCGCCCTGCCCGCCGCAGTCCTCACCGGTATGGCGTTCGCGGCGCCGGTGGCGGCACTGACGGCGTCGCTGGAGGGCCCTCAGGGCCTGGCCAACCTCATGCGCTTCGGAATCGTGCCCCTCTACCTCTTCTCGGGCACATTCTTCCCCATCAGCCAGCTCCCGGCCGCCGTCCGCCCCATCGCCTACATCACCCCCCTGTGGCACGGTGTCGACTTGTGCCGCTCGCTGGCGCTCGGCACCGCCAGCGTCGCAGGCGTGGCCTTGCATGTGTCGTACCTCGTTGTCTGGACTGCGGCGGGATCGGCGCTGGCAGTGGCCCGCTTCAGGAAGCGCCTGGTCGTATGACCGGCGAATCTGGCGCTGTGGTGCCGTTTACCGGACCGCGATGGCGATTCGTGCGAGTGCTCGAACGCAACTTCACGGTCATGCGGCGGATGTGGACGATCATCTTGTCGGGATTCTTCGAGCCGGTGTTCTACCTCCTGTCGATCGGCGTTGGCATCGGCGCGCTGGTCGGACGGGTCACCGTCGACGGGCGCAGCATCTCCTACTCGTCGTTCGTCGCTCCGGCGCTGCTGGCGGCATCCGCGATGAATGGAGCCATCTACGAGAGCACGATGAATATCTTCTACAAGCTGAAGGAGGCCAATATTTACGACGGAATGCTCGCCACGCCCTTGGCTCCGGGGGACGTCGCGGTAGGGGAAATCGTCTACAGTCTCATGCGGGGAGCTATCTACGCCGGCGGATTTATTCTGGTGATGCTTGCCATGGGACTGATCCATTCCTGGTGGGGGCTTCTGCTGCTGCCGTCGTCGATCTTGATCGGATTCGCGTTCGCCGCGATCGGCATGGCGTTCACCTGCTATATCCGGAGCTGGCAGGACCTCGATCTCGTCCAGTTGGTTGTCCTCCCATTGTTCTTGTTCTCCGCAACGTTTTATCCGCTGTCGACCTACAGCCCGGCGCTGCAAGCTGTGGTACAAGTGACGCCCCTTTTTCGGGGTGTGGACCTGTTGCGCGGTCTGTCCTTTGGTTCCGTCGGCGTTGCGACCATGATCGATGTCGCATATCTGGCCCTGATGGGCATGGGCGGCTTGGCTATCACCAGTCGCCGCTTGCACCGCCTCCTCCTGCCGTGACGGGATGCCGTTTTCCTTAGCAATTGTTCTCGGATTTCTCCATTGGTAGGATACTTCCCGCGAGATTTCCCGATATTTGACTGCATGCCAAAAGCCAGGCACAGTTGGAACATATCCCGAGGAATATCGTTCCCTTGATCGCATTGGCTCCAGACCCGGGCCGATCCTGTCACCGCTGTGTTTGGAGAAGCTGATGGCTCGTATCAGGTCTGGTCCGTTGAGGCGACGCGCGGTCAACATGAAGGCGACGCGGTGGGTATCGGCCGTGAGGGTGTTCACGCTTACGAGCGGGATCTCGTTGATCGCTCTCCTCGTCTTTCCGTCGTCGGCCAAGGCCAGTGAAGCGCCTGTCGGGCTGGGCACGGCCGCGACCTATTCCGTTCTGGGCGGCCAGACGGTCACGAATACCGGAGCCACAACCTTGAGCGGAGATCTCGGTGTGAGTCCCGGGACGGCGTTCACCGGGTTCCCCCTCGGCGCCGTCGGAGGCGCGACCCACGCAGGTGATGCGGAGGCAGCAAAGGCACAGGCCGACCTAACGATCGCGTATGACGACGCGGCCGGGCGCTCCCCGACTGCCGGTGTGGCGGGCGACCTCGTCGGTCAGACCCTGACAACCGGCGTATACAAGTCGACCAGCACCCTGGAACTCAGCGGGACGCTCACCTTGGACGGCCAGGGCAACCCGAACGCCGTGTTCATCTTTCAGGTCGCGTCCGCATTGACGACGGCCTCCTCCAGCAAAGTCAGCGTGATCAACGGCGCTGACGCATGCAACATCTACTGGCAGATAGGCAGCTCCGCGGTGCTCGGCACCACTTCAACGTTCGTCGGAACGATCATGGCATTGACCTCCATCACGGTTCCCACGAACACCGTTGTCACGGGCCGGGCGCTGGCCCGCAACGGCTCGGTGACCCTTGACGACGACAGCTTCCTGTCGCCGGCCTGCGCCGCACCCACGACCACGACCACGACCACTCCGGGCGCCACCACCACGACCACCCCGGGCGGCACCACCACGACCGTCATCCCGGGTGCCACCACCACGACCGTCATCCCGGGCGCCACGACCACGACCACTCCGGGTGCTACGACCACGACCGTCATCCCGGAAACCACCACAACCAGCCGCGGCGCCACCACGACGACGACCCCGGCCAACACCACCACGACCGCTGGCCGGACCATCCAAGGGGTGACGACCACGACCCACCCGACGACGACCACGCGGGGCGCCCCGGCTCCCGGCACGACGACCACCAGCACAACGTCGCCCCGAACGACCACCGCAGCCCTCGGTGGTGGCACGACGGGCACGTCGTCTGGGTCGACCGGTACCGCGGCGGCAACGACGACAACAGGGCGCGACGGGCACAATCGCGCTCGCCACGACGGGACCGAATCACCTGCTCAGGGCAATGCTGATTGCAGTCGCCATTCTCTTCATCGTCGGCGTTGTGCTCCTCCTCGTGGCTCCGCCGGGCGAACCGGCCCCGCGCCGCTAACGGGATACCACGACCAAGCTGGCGTAGCCTCGGCGTAGTGGCAGCTGTTGCCGTTATCCTTCTCACGGCGGGCTTTACCGCCTACACCTTGCTCAGCCCGACCCTCGGTGTGCTGCTTTGGGTCGCTGCTCTGGGAGCGATGCTGACCGCAATTGTCCAAGCGGTGACTCAGCGTCGGGCGAAGCGCCGCGCCGCGCGTTCCTGACCAGGAGCTACGAGGCGGGAAGCGGTGGGCGCGTGGGCTCCAACGTCCGCAACGGGTCCAACGACGGCGGTGCCAATCTTCCCTCGACGACATCCCGAGCCACGTCGACGAGCCGGAGATTGTGGTTCCGGGCATGGTTGCGCAGCCGAGTGAATGCCTGCTCCATGGTGAGTCCGGCACGCTCGCCCACCACGCCCTTGGCCTGTTCGATGACTACACGGCTGTTGAGTGCCTGCGTGAGCTGGGTGTTGAGCAGCTGCGTCTCCAATGTGGCGCGATGTTGGAGGATGGCGATCGTGGCGACGTCGGCAAAGGCCTGAGCCGCGTCCACGTCTGCGGGGTCGAGGAATCCCTCAGTCGAGCGGAACAGGTTGATCGCGCCGATGGTTAGGCCCCGCAGGCGCATGGGCAGGGCGTACACCGAGGAGAAGCCGGAGTCCAGCGCTCGCGGCACAAAATTGGGCCAGTGACCGTTCATCGCCCCGATGTTGCGGTTCATGACCGGCTTACCGGTGCGGAAGCAATCGAGGCAGGGCCCTTCGTCGGACTGAATCTCGAACAGCTCCACGAGCCGCATGGCTTCGCTGGACGACGCCATCACCCGCAGGTCGCCCCCCGGTGAAGCGAGCATGAGCCCCGCGGCGGTGACATCGAGCACTTCGACGCAACGGTCGGCCAGCAGTGTGAGCAGCTCGACGACGTCGAAGTCCTCTACCAAGGTGTCGGCCAACTCGACCAGCGTGCGGACCAATACTGCTTCTCTAGACATCATCTCTCCTCACCGCGAGCCAGGAAGCATCTCAATTGTACGACCCGGCGCGAGCGCACATGCATCGAAGGCAACCGTACGATCAGCCCGCTGAGTCCGTCATGCCGGCAGCAAGGCCGTCGAAGCGCAGTCGACGCTCGACCACGTCCTCGGCGACCTGATCGAGCGAACGGTCATTGGCAAATGCAAATCCCCGCAGCCGGACGAAGGCTTCCGCCACACCGACATTCAGTTGAACTGCGACCATTCCTGACGCCTGGTGCACGACATACTTGAAATCTCCTCCGGACTCCAGTTCCGAGGCCAACGTTCCCGGCGATGCGTTGGCCTGCATCATGAGCACCGCTTGAGCGGCGACTTCGGCCAGCACAAGGGCATCGGCGTGCTGGTCGTCACTTAGGGGGCCGGCCCGGTCCGAGTACAAGTTGAGCGCGCCCAGGCGCAGCGCCCCCACCCGAATTGGGAAACCGAACACCGCCCGGGCGCCGGCTTTCACCGCAGGCGGGGTGAAGGCCAGCCAGCGGGCCGTGACCGGATCGGCCAGGTCGGGCTCGAGGACGGGCCGGTCGTGACGGTAGGCGTCGACACAGGGGCCCTCACCAAGGGTGTACTGCAACTCTTCGATAAGTGCGCTGACTGCATTGGTGTTGCACACCGAACCCCAGGGTGCGTCACCGGACATCAGCATGATGCCTGCCCCGCTCACCCGGGCGACCGCCGCGCACACCTCGCAGAGGCGTGCCGTGGCTCGATCACCGTGCCCGGCGGCAAGGATTTCGTTGAGGATGCGCAGCCGCCGCTCGGGAGGCAACTGGTTTACGGTCGCGATCCGATGAAGTCGTTCGTCCATCGAAGCAGTCGCAGCCCGACCCGCAACCGCTGACGCGCTTTGGACCCGGCTGCCAGGAGCGATCTTGCATGGTCGACCGCCAAGCCGTCCTCCTCTGGTCGTTGAGCGTCGAACAGACGCGCTGCCAGGATCTGGAGCAGCTCCTTTGATCTCCGCGGCGGAACCGGCGCGACCGGCACGACCGGCGCGGACATCGTGCTGGCGTAAGACTACACCGGGCAGCCGTCGATTCCCGAGACTCAGGTCGGCCGCCGACCGCCAGCCCAAAGGGAGGTCTGGGCTGGGGTCAGCGGCACCGCGCCTGCCTCGCGGGGGGGCGGGCGGCACGGGAGCTTGGCGTGAATCGTCGACCGAACGAGTCGAGCGACGAAACGGCACCGTGATCGAGGTGGACCGGGGCCGAGCGTGGCGAGCGGTCGAGCGACATGGTGGGCGCCGGCCGATCAGCCGGCCTGCCGGCGTTGGTCAGCGAGCCACGCCCGGCGCGCTCGTCGTCGCTCGGCCTCGGTGGTCCCTCCCCAAATTCCGGCCTCCTGATTGGTTTCGAGCGCGAACTGCAAGCACGGGCCCTGGACGGGGCAGTCTCGGCATACCGCTTTGGCTGCCTCGATCTCCTTCAGATCCAGGTCGGTGGTTCCCACCGGGAAGAACAAGTCGGCCCTGACGAACTGGCAGCTCGCCCGTTCCCGCCATGTCGTGTCGGCCGCGGGTGCCAAGGAAGAACGTTGTCGCCGACTGATCGTCATGTCCACCCTCCCCCTTCGACGCATCACATCACTGACGCTGCCGGGGTCTGGGGCAGGCGGGGCTCGGTGAAAACCGAGTTGGATAGTCAATCCCGCATGGACAACGTATTACTCGCCCTCAGCGGCCGTCAACCTGACGCCAAGGTGCGAAACCTGGATCCGACGGTTGAGCAGTCGACATTCGGGGGTACAGAGCATGCATGTATATCGGTGGCGGTACAGTCCTGCTGATTCTCATCATCATCGTCGTCGTGCTCCTGCTACGGCGGTAGCGTTGGGACGCACCCAGTGGACGTCTAACAGCGGTTGACTTAGCGCGCTACTCCGGGCACGACATCGCCGGAGTGGTCTTCATCGGGCGACTACGCGCGTCGGCCATGCCGATCCGAGACATTCAGCGCCATTCGCGTTGGCCGCAATGGACCGACCACCGAGACCAGCGACTGGCCCTCCTCCAGGCGCACCGCGCCGCGGCGAAGAGCCTTGGGCCAGAAGACCGAAAAGAAGGTGTGTCCATGACGGTTTCGGCGCGACCCGTGAGCCGTTCGGCCAGCGGGAACGAAAAGGCATTGGACGGCACCGTCGCTCTGGTGACCGGGGCTTCGAGCGGAATCGGAGCCGCGACGGCAGCGGCGCTGGCCGCCCAGGGCGCCGCGGTGGCAGTTGCGGCCCGGCGCAAGGACCGCCTCGATCAGGTCGCGGCCGATATTCGCGACAGCGGTGGAACGGTGCTCGTCGTCGAATGCGACGTCACCGACGCCCGCCAGGCGACCGACGCCGTCGAGCGAACCGTTGGCGATCTCGGTCGCCTCGACACGCTGATCAACAACGCCGGCGTCATGTTGCTCGGTCCCGCCGCTGACGCGCCCCTGCCGGAGTGGCAACAGATGGTCGAACTGAACATCCTGGGGCTGCTGTACTGCGCCCACGCCGCCCTGCCCCACCTGCTGCGCGCCGCAGCCGAGGGACCTCGTCACGTGGCCGACATGGTCAACATCAGCTCGGTTGCCGGCCGGGTGGCGCGCAGCGGCAGCGGCGTCTACAACCTGACCAAACACGGGGTCGGCGCCTTCAGCGAATCCCTTCGCCAGGAGTTTGCCCGACGCTACCTTCGCGTCTCACTGATCGAGCCCGGGGCCACCGCCACCGAGCTAGTCGGCCACAACCGGCCAGCGGTGCTCGAGGGCCTCCGATCCCAGTTTGGCCAGGCCATGGAGGCCGAGGACATCGCCGATGCCGTCACCTACGTCGTCACCCGGCCGAGGCATGTGGCGGTGAACGAGATGCTCATCCGCCCTACCGAGCAGGAGCGCTAGCCCGGCGGTCCGAGCGCTGGATTGTCGTCCCTCGAGTACGCGGTTGGGTCGCCGGTGTATCTGGGCCGTGGCGAAAGGCGATGCTGATGCGCGGACCGGCGGCTGCCACCTTGGGAACGCTGTGCTGCCATTCCCGCTGCGTCCGCCCGCCGGTCACGAGCAGATCGCCGCCGCCGAGCACGAAGCGCCGGCTCGGGCCCCCTCCCCTCGGGCGCAGCAGGAACGGCCGGGCTTTTCCCAACGATACGAGGGCCACCACCGGTTCGGCGATCTCCCGGGCAATCCGATCGCCATGCCACGCCACGCTGTCCCGGCCGTCGCGGTACAGGTTGAATCCGGCGCTGTCGAAGTTCACGCCGTAGCGGTCCGACAGGACAGCCCGCATCTGCTCGACCACCGCCGGTTCGAGCAACTGACCGCCCGCCGCCGACCACGAAGAGGTCAGGCGGGGTTCAAGAACCTCACGGTCGAACATTCGCCGGGTCCGTTGAGCCCACGGGCGCACCTCGGACAGCCTGGCAAAGAGCACGTCGGCGCCGCGCACCCAGCCCGGGGCGTAGTCGACCCACGAAACGGCGTCGAGATGATGCCGAGCCAGCGAGGAGAACCCGACGTCGATCTCGGCCGCGTTGCAGCCGTCAAACAGGGACGGCTGCCAGATCAGTTCGTCGGCCGTTACCACGCCTCCGATTATATCGAACGGACGTTCGGCGACCGCTCGGCTACGCCGATTCGCCGTGGTGAGCCGCACATTGCGCCGCCCGTTCCAGCATGGTGGTTCGTTCCTGGCTGTTTGGGGTGAGGGCGGCCGCCCGCAGGAAGTACTGGCGTGCGTTCTCGTGACGTCCGGCGTGGCAGGTGAGATCCCCCGCGACCGCGGGGAGAAGGTGGTACTCGCGCATTGCCGGCACGTCGAACAGTGGGAGGACCAGATCGAGTCCCGCGTGGGGCCCGAATGCTCGACCCACGGCGACGGCGCGGTTGAGTTCCACCACGGGCGATGGACTGATCTGAGCCAGCCCGTCATAGAGCGCCGCAATACGTCGCCAGTCGGTGTCGGCCGCAGTCCTGGCTCGGGCGTGGCAGGCGGCGATCTCGGCTTGCAGGGCGTACGGTCCGGCCGGGCCGTGGAGCTGGTCGATCCGATCGATGAGCGCCAGTCCTCGACGGATCAGGAGTTGGTCCCAACGGGTTCGGTCCTGGTCCATCAGCAGCACGGGCGCTCCGTTCGGGCCGACGCGGGCGACGAGGCGCGATGCCTGGATTTCGATCAGCGCGAGGAGTCCGAGCGTTTCGGAGTCGGTCGGGGTCAGATTGGCGAGCATGCGTCCAAGGCGAAGTGCCTCGTCGCACAACTCGTGGCGGATCCAGCTGCTCGCCGCTCGTGGCGGCGTAACCCTCGTTGAATACGAGGTAGATGACCTCACGAACGGCGTCAAGGCGCTCCGGCCGCTCGGTGGGGCCTGGCAGCTCGAAGCGGATCTTGGCTGCCGCCAAGGTGCGCTTCGCCCGGACGATGCGCTGCGCGATCGTCGACACCGGCGCGAGAAACGCTCTCGCGACCTCTGCGGTGCTGAGTCCGCAGACCAATTTGAGTGTCAACGCGGAGCGGGCGTCGGGTGACAGGATCGGGTGGCAGGCCATGAAGATCAAACCGAGCAGATCGTCTGCGAGGTCGCCGTCGACGATGTTGTCAAGGTCGAGTTCGCGGTCCTCGGGCAGACTGGCGGCTACCTGGTGATACTTGCTCTGCTGGGTATCGCGTCGTCGGATGCGGTCGATGGCGAGGAACCGGGCGGTGGTGTTCAACCAGGCGCCCGGATTGTTGGGAATGCCGTCGCGGCTCCATTTCTCGACGGCGGCGACGAAGGTGTCCTGGGCGAGTTCTTCGGCGGTATCGATGTCTCCGATGAGTCGGACCAGCCGGGCGAGAACACGCGGTGACTCGACGCGCCACACCGCCGCAAGCGTGGCCGGGAGGTCGCTGACTTCGCTGACGGTGTGGCGGTTGGATGGGTCATGCATGTAATCACCGACACGGGCGAGGCCGCGCTGGCTGTTCAGCCAACTGGGAGCCGTATCGGTTGTCAAGCCACTGGTGCTACTGGAGGTCGGACACCTCGATGACGCGGCGAACGTCGACGCGCTCCGCGCCGACGAGCAGGGCGAACTTTCGGGCGTGCTCGATCGCTTCTGCAAGCGAACGCACTTCAAGGATTGCGAAGCCCGCGATGAGCTCCTTGGCTTCGGCGAACGGGCCGTCGATGACTCGTACGCTTCCGTCGACCACCTCGACGCGGGCACCCTTGGAACTCGAGGCGACCCCTTCGCCGGAGAGCAGTACGCCCGACAGTGCCGCCTCGTGCATGTACTGGCCGATGGCGGCCTGCGTCTCCGGTGACGGCAGAACGCCGTCCTCCATTGCCTGGGTTTGGTAGTGCATCACCATGAATCGCATCGTCGGTCTCCTTGTGGCCGTGAGTTCAGGAGTAGTGCCGTTCGGCGGGGCGGGAATTCGACACTGATCGGACACTGATCGGACAGAGTCAGGTGGACCGTCACCTGGCCGGTGGCGGGGCTGGATGCTGCGCCGCCCCGCGGCACGGTGATCCACGACCTCCCGTACCGACTAAAGCACACCGAATGACTCGATGGTCCCCCGCCGCCATGGCGTCAGGCTCGCACGACTTCCACGTCGCCGACACCGGCTTCGGCGGTGACGACAAGGCGCGGTCCTGATGCCGCCGAGACGTAGTGGCCGTCGTTCCTACCCTCGGAGCGGTTCCCGAACATGGTGACCCGCCCTGCTCCGGTGTGCGCGTCGACCGTGACCGCGGCATCCCGAGGCACCCGCACGACGAGGTGACCAGCCACGACGCTCGCGTCGACGCGGGTCGAACCCTCGGGAAGGGCGATGGCAGAGAGGTCGAGTTCGGCGTCGCCGGCCGCCAGCCGGTACGAGCGATGAATCTCCTGCGCGGCGCTTGGGGCCCACGAGCGGTCGCCGATCCCGCCACTGATGGGGACGCCCGACGAGGCGGCGACGATACCGAGGGCGGCAGTGGCCAACACGATCAATGCGATGAGGGCCGCGGCCGCGACGAGTATCACGTTCCTGATCGTCCTCCGTCGCCGCCCGGAGGCAAACCGCTGGCCGAGTATCGATTGCTCGGCGCCCTCGTCGGGGACGACCAGCCAGGCGATGAGGTACAGCGCGATGCCGGATGCACCCGCCAAGGTGAGGGCGGCGAACAAGACCCGAAAGACGACCGGATCGATGCCGAAGTAGTCGCCGAGGCCGCCGGCGACGCCGCCGAGGTAGCGGTCCGAACGGCTGCGGGTGAGGCGCTTGATCTGTTGGGTGGGGACTTCGGTGGTTTCCATAGGTCGATCATCTGCGTCGGGGCCCAATCGAGCTATCGGGAAGAACCCGGATTGGACCCTGAGGGCGTCCCCCACCACTCAGGGTTGTCCCTGATGGTCGGGTCGGGGATGGGGTGCGATCATTGACACATCGCCATGGTCACTCCCGACTCACCCGCCGTCACGCCCCCGGATGCGCACCCGGATGCGAACCCGGATGCGCCCCCGGATGCGAACCGGCGTCGCCGCAGGTGGCCACGACGCGCCCGCGACTCGGGCCCGTTGCGGCGCCACGCCGGCAACCGTGTCCTCGGCGGCGTCTGCGCCGGCATCGGGCGCCGCTTCGGGTGGGACCCGACAATTGTCCGCATCGTGTTCGTGATCGGCGCCCTTGGCGGTGGCACGGGGGTGATCGCCTACACCGTGGGCTGGTTGGCGCTGCGACGAGACGACGAAAAACGATCGATCCTGCAGCGGGCGGCGCACGACGCGGGGACCATCGCCCTGGCGGTAGGGATTGGAACGCTGCTCGTGGCGGCGCTGTCAGTGTTCACGGTCGCGGGGCTGGCGTTCGCCGCCGGCTTGGTGTGGCCGGTGGGGCTGGCCGGCGCCGGACTCGTCGTGGTGTGGCGCGACGGCGACGACACCGAGCGGGCCGCGATCCGCCAGATGACGTCGCACCTTCCGGCGCTCGACCAGATGGGGATGCGAACTCGTCGGGGGGCGATCGTCCGCAGCATCGTCGCCGTCGTGATCGCCGCCGCTGGTGTGGGCGCCATCATCGTCTTCGACCAGTCCCTTGGAGGCCTGGGAAAAGGGGTCGTCGCGGCGATGACGATCGTGGCGGTCTTCCTCGTCGTGTTCGGCTCCTTCTGGGCCCGACTCGGTCGGGAACTGGCGGAGGAGCGGCGAGAACGGGTTCGCAGCCAGGAGCGGGCGGAGATGGCGGCCCATGTCCACGACTCGGTTTTGCAGACCCTGGCACTGATCCAGAAATGGGCCGACGATCCCCGCCAGGTGATCGCCCTGGCGCGCGCCCAGGAGCGGGAGCTGCGCCAGTGGCTGTTCGAGGACCGCAGGCCGAGCGCCTTGGGAGCCGATGTCCACCTGGCCGCGGCCCTTACGGCCGTCGAAGCCGAAGTGGAGGCGGCCCACGGTGTCGCAGTGGAGTCGGTCACGGTCGGCGACTGCGAGCTTGACGAGGACCTCGCCGCCCTCGTCGACGCTGGGCGGGAGGCGGCGGTGAACGCCGCCAAATGGTCGGGCGCGGCGACGGTGTCGCTGTTCGCCGAGGTGGAACCGGGTCAGGTTTCACTGTTCATCCGCGACCGCGGCGACGGATTCAATCTCGCCACCGTGGCCCCCGATCGGCGCGGCATTACCGAGTCGATCCAGGGTCGCATGACCCGACACGGCGGGACCGTCGCCATCCGTACCGCACCCGGTGAGGGCACCGAGGTGGCGCTGACGATGCCCCGGCGTAACGGAACGCCGTGAGTTCCGAACGCCGGGTCCGGGTCTTCCTGGTCGACGATCACCGACTATTCCGCTCAGGCGTGCGGGCCGAGATCGGCGACGCAGTGGACGTCATCGGCGAGGCGGACGAGGTCGAAGCCGCAATCGAGCTCATAGGCGAACGTCAACCCGACGTGGTCTTGCTCGACGTCCACATGCCCGGTGGGGGCGGGCGGGCGGTGATCGACGGGGTGGCGCCCGCCCACCCCAACATCAGGTTTCTGGCGTTGTCGGTCTCCGATGCCGCCGAAGACGTCATCGACGTCATACGGGCGGGCGCCCGCGGCTACGTCACCAAGACGATCTCGGGCCAGGAACTGACCGCAGCCATTGGACGCATCGCCGACGGCGACGCCGTCTTCTCCCCCCGCCTCGCCGGATTCGTCCTCGACGCCTTCGCCGCCGGACCGGCACCGCCCGGCACGCCGACACCTGCCTTCGATCCCGAACTTGACCAACTGACTGCCCGGGAGCGGGAGGTTCTCCGCCACATCGCCCGGGGCTACACCTACAAGGAGATCGCCCGCGAGTTGACGATATCGGTGAAGACGGTCGAGACCCACGTCTCGGCGGTGCTCCGGAAGCTACAGCTCTCGACCCGCCACGAACTCACCCGGTGGGCGACGGAGCGACGGCTCCTCTGAGGAGCCCGGTCTCGGTGATAGCCGTCCCGCTGTCATCGATGACCTATCAAAGCCGGACGCGAAGTGCGCAACGCCCGAAGGCGCGCCGCCCTGTCCCAACGCGCCTTGGCGACGCGAACCCGGCATCGTCCAACCAACGATCGCTCGGATCGAACGCGGTCACGACGATCCCCGAGTCAGCTCGCCGTGAATGCCGCGACCTTCGACCTCGGCGACGGTGTCGTGGTTCAAGTCTCCGACCTCGATGATCTCATCCGCATGAAGCGGGCAGCTGGAAGACCCAAAGACCGGATCGAACTGGAGATCCTGACCGCAGTACGAGAAGAACGCGAACGACGCGACGCCAAGTGAGGGCCCCGTCTTGCAGAACCGAGCCGGGACTACGAAAATGCGGGTCGGGTCCGCTTCGACGTGACCAGCATGACGATGCCGGCCAGCAGCAGGAGTCCGGCGACGATGAAGCAGGCATAGGCCGCCTGGGCGAGTCGGTCGGAGACCACACTGAACCCGTAGCCGGTCAGCAGCAACCCGCGGGTCGCCTCTCCGGCCAAGAGGTCGTCGGCCTTGCGGGACAGGTCGGTGGCGTCTTTCACCAGCGCGAGCGTTGCAGCATCGTTCGGGTTCGCCTTGAGAGCGGCGTCAGCCTTGGCGCGGGCGAGATACCCGTTGTAGTGGCTCTGGAAGTACGTCTTGCCGCCATCGATCAGGGTGAGGTCGATGCCGATCTGGTATTTGGCGTAACACTCTGCCTGCTTGCCCGTGGTCAACGGCTTACCGGCATTGGCGACCAAACACGGCACCTGCTGCTGTGCCGGCAGGAGGTCGGCCACCGGCGTAAAGGTGATGCCATGCTCCGCGAGCTGCCCGTGGAGGTAGTTGCGGGAAAAGTCCGACTGGTTCTTCAGCACCAGGCCAAGGACCAGCACCACCACAGCCAACACCCCCGCACCGATAGCGATGCCCGCCTTCTTCACCGTTTCGCCCCTCTCCTCGCCTTGATCGGCGCGCCCTTCGCCGTACAACCGGAAGTAGTTGCGAATGGTAACTGATCTTTCCTGAAGAGAACAGGGGCAGACGGCTGAAGGATGGCGTTGGGGTGCTCCTCGATCTCGACCGCTCGACGTGTCGCCCTATGAGACGCAGGCGTCGAACGTCGCGCTGCTCACCGGTCTTGCAAAGGTCGTGGAGGGTTGCCGTGACGTTGTGGAGGCCTTGCTCAGGGCTGCCTAGCGCCAGTTGGTCAGTCTGGCTCAGACACCAACGCAGCCCCGGGCGACCGCCCTACGAAGAGCGGACCGGGCATTCAGGTTTGCCGAATGGGTTCGTGTCGGAGGGGGGACTTGAACCCCCATGCCCTTGCGGGCACTAGCCCCTCAAGCTAGCGCGTCTGCCTATTCCGCCACTCCGACGGGCTCCGGCCGTGGCCGGGCGAGCGGTCATGGTAGCCGACCCACCGGCCACCAGTCCGCCGAGTCGCCAATACCCCTGGCTACCTCAGGTACCACTCGTTGAGGTACTCGTACGGGCCGTAGGCCAGGTTGTGGCTGAACGTCCCCCCTTCCACCCCCACCTTGGCGGTATTGACGACCACGATGTCGGGCAAGGCGACCAACGGGATCACCGGTACCAGATCGGCCAGGATGGTCGCCGCCTGCTCGGTGTCGGCCAACCGGGCGCTGTCGTTGAGGTTGGTTTCGAGGTCCCCCAGGTAGCGGTCGAGGGTCGGATCCGCCACCCGGCCGTAGTTGGCTCCCGTCGCCCCATTGGCGGTCGTCGGGATGCTTGCCGAGCAGAACAACCGGCACAGCCCAGGATCGTTGTCGTCGATACCGGCCGCGACCGGCACGTTGCTGGCCACCTGCCGGCGCAGGTCGACGGGGTACAACGCCGCGGTGAACACGCCCGCGGGCAGGTCGTGGGTGAACAATGCGTCGGGTGCCTCGGGGACCACCGCCACCACGAACCCGGCGGCCTGCAGCTCGGCCGCGACCAGCTGCGCCGCTTGGAGGCTGCCAGGGCTGGTTGCCGCCACCTTGATCTCGATGGTTGCCCGCAGGCCGCCCTTGGCCCACACGCCCTCAGCGTCCTTGGCCCAGCCGTCGCTGCGCATCAGTTGCGTCGCGGTCGTGAGATCGAGGCGATACTTGACGAAGGACTCGAAGTACGACTGACCGTACGCCGGGGTCAGGAGGCCCTGGAGCGATTGCACCCCGGGCTGCAGCTGGCCGAACAACTGGCTGGCGATGGCGCCTCGGTCGAGCGAGTAGGCAACGGCCTGACGGACCGCCTTGGCACTCACCGGTGCCCGCTCGACGTCGAACCACAACGCCTGGTAGTCAAGGCCGCCGGTCACGCCCACGAAGGTGGTGCCCCCGCTCGTGTAGGCGGCACTGCCCGGTTCGGGTCGCGGGTAGGCGGCCAGCACCTCGGCGGCGTCGAACGCCCGCAGCTCGGCGGCGTCATCGGTGAAGATCCGAAACGTCACGCTCGCCAGGTCGGGCTTCTTACCCCAATAGTTCGGGTTGGGCACCAGCTTGATCGACTGTCCCCGCACCCAGCCCCCCGGCGCCAGCGCCCACGGGCCGCCCGACCAGGTGTAGCCATCCTTCATGAGGGCGTCGCGGTCGTGTCCCTCCAAGATGTGGCTCGGCAACAGGCCGTACGCGGCACCGAAGAGCTTCCGCCAATCGGCAAAGGGTTGGGAAAAGGTGACCACTGCGCTGTGCGGGTCGGAGTCGTCCACCGACACGATGTTCTTGTAACCCGATTGGTCGTGGATGTTCTGGCCGTGGGCAACTTGGTCCCACGTGTACTTGAAATCGTGGGACGTAATGGGCTGGCCGTCGTTCCACACCGCCCGGGGGTTGAGGTGGTACGTCACCACTTGCTCCTGGCCGGCTTGGACGTCGGCCTCGCCCGTCAGGAGAATGCTGGGCTTGTACTGGTTGTCGCGTGTGAAGTCGTACGCCCTTGGCATGGTGTTGGTCTGAACGGTCCAGATCCCCCAAGCCGAACCGGAGCAGGTGCTGATCCAATCCATGCACCCGGGTTCACCGCCCGCCGCAACCACGATGTCTCCGCCCTGGTTGATCGTCGGAATCGGCCTCGTTGTCACCGTCGTCACCAACGGCGGTTTGGCCGAGCCACCGGTGCACGCGGCCAGCATCGCTACGACTGTGGCGGCGACGCCGCACGTCAGTGTTCGAGATCGGTTCCCGCGCATTGCGTTGATCCTGTCAGGCGCACCCGCGCCGAACTGCCCAGCCGGTCAGACGACTTGCTTCGTCTCGGCGAAATGGCAGGCCACGGGATGGCCCTGCCCCCGGTCGATGAGCGCTGGCTCCTCGGTGGCACAGATGTCGCGGGCCTTCCAGCATCGGGTCCGGAACCGGCATCCCGACGGGGGCGAGGCAGGGCTCGGAACATCACCCTGGAGCACGATTCGCTGCCGAGCCCGCTCCTTTCTCGGGTCGGGAACGGGAACAGCCGACAAGAGCGCCTGGGTGTAGGGGTGTGCGGGCTGGTCGTAGACCGAATCCCGATCCCCGATCTCCACGATCTTGCCCAGATACATGACGGCTACACGGTCGGCGATGTGGCGGACCACGGAAAGATCGTGGGCAATGAACAGATAGGCCAAGCCCAAGCGGTCCTGAAGATCCTCCAGCAGGTTGATGACGCCAGCCTGGATCGACACATCCAGCGCCGATACCGGCTCGTCGAGCACCAGGAGGGCGGGGTCGAGGGCCAACGACCGTGCGATTCCGATCCGCTGGCGCTGCCCCCCGGAGAACTCGTGGGGGTAGCGGTTCACATGTTCGGGGTTGAGCCCGACCAGCTCCATGATCTCCTTGACCTTGGCAGCGCCGCCGTCGCGCCACATGCCATGCACCCGCATGGGTTCGGCGATGATCGCCTGGACGGTCATGCGAGGATTCAGCGAGGCGTAGGGATCCTGGAACACGATCTGCATCCGCCGGCGCAGACTCCGGATCCGGCTCTTGCTGGCCCCGATCAACTCCTCGCCCTCGAACTTCACCGACCCCGACGTCGCGATCAGCAGCTGCAGCAGCATCCGCCCGGTGGTGGACTTGCCGCACCCAGACTCCCCGACCAGCGCCAGGGTCTCGCCCGCCGACACGTCGAAGCTGATCGACGAAACGGCGTGCACGTAGCCCTCGACGCGGCGGAACAACCCACCGCGGATCGGGAAGTCCTGCACGAGTTCGTGCACTTCGAGGATCTTCTGCGTCGCTGGCGGGGCATGACCATTGGCGACGGGGGTACCGGCGACGGCCGGGACGCCAGTCGCCGGCGCCGCTGCCGGAGGCGAGGGGCCCGTCGCCGGCTTGGAAGCGCCCGCGCCAGCCGCCTGGGCGGGGCTTGTGGCCTCTGCGATCGAGGCCGAGGCAGGTGCCGGGGCCGTCCCCGGTCCAGAGATGCCCCCGCCCGCGACCTGGGCCGGACTTGTGGCTTCTGCGGCCGGGGCGGGTGCCGGGGCCGTCACCGGTCCGGAGACGCCCGCCCCCGCGACCTGGGCGGGACTTGTCGATTCCGGGGCCGAGGCGGGTGCCGGTGCCGAGTCGGGATTCGGTGTCGACTCCGGAGTCGAGGCCGTGTCGGTCATTCCTCCTCCTCGGTCGGGACACTCAACTGTTCGAGCGCCGTCGCCTCCGCCGGGCTCACGGCGGCGGCATCCTCGACCGTCTCCAGTTCGGCGCCCACATCGGCGTGCAGCTCGCTGTGGTCGACATCGGCCATGTCGTGGCGGCGATGGCATGCCACCATGTGGCGGCCGTAGGTGTGCTCGACCAACTCCAGATCGGGGCGGATGGTGCCGCACGGCGCCGGCATGTCGGCAAACTCGCAGCGGGGATGGAACGGACACCCCGAGGGCAGGAAGATCAGCGAGGGTGGCTGGCCCTTGATCCGGTAGAGCCGCTCCTCTCGCGCCCCGGCCGCATCCAACCGGGGTAGCGAGGCCATCAGCCCGATGGTGTAGGGATGGCGCGGATGGTAGAAGATCTCGTCCACGACGCTCGTTTCGACCGGGCGTCCGGCGTACATGACCAGGACGCGATCGGCGACACCGGCGACGACGCCAAGGTCGTGGGTGATCAGGACGATGGCCGAGTTGGTCCGGTCCTGGATGCGCTCCAGCACCTCCAGCACCTGGGCCTGAATGGTCACATCCAGCGCCGTCGTGGGCTCGTCGGCGATGAGCACGTCGGGTTCGTTGGCGATGGACATGGCGATCATGGCCCGCTGGCGCATACCACCTGAGAACTCGTGCGGGTACTGGTCGACCCGCGCCGCCGGGTTGGGGATGCCCACAAGATCAAGCAGGTCCATCGTCAGCTTGCGCTTCGCCTGCTTGGACAGTTTTGGCTGGTGGGCCGCGATTGCCTCGCCGATCTGGTCCCCTACGGTGAAGACCGGGTTCAGCGCCGCCAGGGCATCCTGGAACACCATGGCCAGCCGTCCACCGCGGAGCTTGCGGCGGTCCTTCTCCTCCATGTGGAGGAGGTCGTGGCCCCGGAAGACGATCTCGCCGGTGACCTGGGCGGACTTCGGCAGCAGGCCCATGATGGCCAACGAGCTGACGCTCTTACCCGACCCCGATTCGCCGACGATGCCCAACACCTCGTTGGGGTAGACGTCGTAGCTCACCCCATCCACCGCTTTGAGGATCCCGTCGTCGGTCTTGAAGCTCACCCGCAGGTCGCGGACCGACAACAGGGGCTCGCCGGCCCGGATCGGGTCCAGCGGTGGGAGTCCTACCTCGTGGGGATTTTCCGCCTTGAGATCCTGCGCCACCTGCTGGCCTAGTGCTTCGACTGAGGATCGAAGGCGTCACGCAGTCCGTCGCCGAGAAAGTTGACCGCCAGCACGATCAGCAGTAGCAGCAGCCCCGGGAAATAGATCAAGTAGGCGTTATGGGTCCCAACCCACTGCTCGGCGTCGGACATCATCGAACCCAGTGACACCGCCGGCGGCTTGATGCCGAGGCCCAGGAAGGAGAGCGTGGACTCGAGAAGGATCGCCTGAGCCACCACGAGCGTCGTGTTGACCACGATCGGGCCGATGGTGTTGGGGAGGATATGGCGGAACATGATCCGCCAACTCGAGGCCCCTGACGCGCGGGCCGCCTCGATGAACTCTTTCTCCTTGAGCGACAGAAACAACCCTCGGACGACGCGGGCGATGTACATCCAGAACAGGATGGACAAGATCCCGATGATGAGCGTCGACGAGCTCAACTTTCCGACGAGCGGCAGCTTTTTCTGGTCCAACCCCTGCTGGGCCACCGCGATCACCACGAGGGCCGGAACGACCAGGAACAGGTCGGTGACCCGCATCAGCAGCTGGTCGATCCATCCGCCGAAGTACCCGGCCACGGCGCCGACGAAGGTCCCGATCAAGGTGGAGAAGATGGCGACCAGCAGCCCGATCGTCATGGACAGATGGGCGGCGTAGATCATCCGGGTGGTCTGGTCTCGGCCCAGGTCGTCGGTACCCATCATGTGGGTGGTGGTCGGCCCCCGGGGGAGCGACAGGTTCTTCGGGTTCAGTGGAAACGGCGCCGTGAGGTGGGGGAAGCTCACCAGGAGATACAGCACCACCAGCAGCACGAGCGAGGCAATGGCGAGGCGATGGCGCCGGAACCGCCGCATGAACAGTTGCCATTGCGACCGGGCGGGCGGATCGGTGGCGTCTTGGGTGAGCGGCGCCAGGCTGACCTCGCTGGGCGGAACTTCGGGCGCCGCAGTCGTGACCTTTTCCTGATCGGCCGAGACTTCGGTCAGGCTCCCTCTCGTCTTCATGACAGGCGGATCCTCGGGTCAAGGACGCCGTACAGGACGTCCGCCAGCAGGTTGAACAGTACGACGAACACGGCGGTGACCATCAGCCAAGGGAGCAGCGCCTGGGTGTCGCCATTGCCCAGGTCTTGCAGGAACAGCGCCCCCATGCCGTGAATCGAGAAGATCTGCTCGGTCACCACGAGGCCACCGAACAAACCGCCGATGTCGAGCGCCATGACAGTTACCAGCGGGATCAGGGCATTGCGCAGGCCGTGGCGAAAGATGACTCGGCGCCGGGACAAGCCCTTGGCCGTGGCCGTACGGATGTAGTCGGCCGACATCACGTCGAGCATCGAGGAGCGTTCGTAGCGGCTCCACGACGCCACGATCTGCACCGTGAGCGTTGCCACGGGAAGGGCCAAATGGCGGGCATAGTCAAAAAAAGCAGGGAAGAAGCCGCGCGCGTGCGTGCTGTGCAGGCCCAGGCTGAAGAAGATCGGGTAATGCACGTGTAATAACGTGCTTAATCGGTTCGAGAACAGATCGATCGCTATGAGGCCAAACCAGAACGTGGGCATGGAGAGGCCAACGAACGACAAGCCGGTGAAGATGTAGTCCGGCAGGCTGTACTGCCGGACCGCGCTCAAGACACCTATCGATATGGCCAGAATTGCCGAAATTAAGACACCCCATATGATTAATTGCAGGGTGTTCCCGAAGGACGACTTGAGGTCTGAGCTCACGGCTCGGCCGGTGACAAAGCTGTTGCCCATCTTGCCCTTGAGGAAATGGCTGAGCCAGTACCAGTACTGCTTGAGCACCGGTGCTTTGGTGCACGTCATGGCCTGCTGCGGTGGCGACCCGGTGATGAATGTCCGGCACGGTTGCTCGTAGATTCCCTGCGCCAGGCCCTGGCGGGCCTTGAGGGTGAGGTCTCGGCTCTGGGCGTACTTCGCCAGCGGATCGCTGGTGGCGTGCACAAAGACGAACACCAGCAGTGATGCCAGGAGCAGCACCGGGATCGAATAGGCAATGCGCCGGACGATGAATGTCAGCATCCCGAACCGGAGGGTAGCACCGAGACGTTGCTTCCGGTCGCAAGCGTCTGGGAACGAGCGGGGCCCGGCACGCTGATCACGGCCGGGCCCCAGTCATTCGGTCTATCGCTCCGCTACTTGAGGAACCAGTAGTTGAGGTACGTGAAGGGCCCGTAGGCGAAGTTGTGCTGGAATGTTCCCTGCTGCGTCCCGATCTTGTCACTGTTGATGACCAGGATGTCCGGGAACGGATCGAGCGGCAGCGCCGGTACCAGGTCCGCCAGGACGGTCGAACCTTGCTGGGCGTCGGCGATCCGGGCGTTGTCGTCCAGATTGGTGTCGGCGTCGAGCCAGGGCTTGTCCAAGTTGGCGTCGTTGATCCGGTCCCAGTTCTGGCCGCTGTTGCCGTTGGCCGCCGTCGGGATGTTCTTCGAGCACCAGGTCACACACTGGCCTGGGTCGTTGTCTGCCGGCGTCTGGGCGTACAGGCCGATCTGGAAGTTGCCGCCCGGAAGGTCCTGACCGAACAGCACCCCAGCCTTTTCCGGTGTGATCGTGAGCGCGAAGCCCGCGGCCTGCCACTGGGTCTGGAGGATCTGCGCCGTCAGCTGGCGACGCTTGTTGCCGGTGGTGGTCTTGAGCTCGAGGTTGGCCTTGGTGCCGCCCTTGGCCCAGATGCCATCGGCACCCTTGGTCCAGCCGTCACCCTTCATCAAGGTGTCGACCTGGCCCTGCTGGAGCGTGTACTTGGAGTACGACGTGCTGTAGGCCGCGCCGAACGCCGGGGTGAACATGCTCTGGATGGGCTTGATGTCGGGCTGGATGGGTGCGAACAGCTGCTGCACGATGGCGTTGCGGTCGGTGGCAAAGCCCAGCGCCTGACGGACCGCCTTGCTGTCGAGCGGTGCCTTTTCGACGTTGAACCACAGGCCCTCGTACGACAGGCCGCTGATGGCGTCGAAGTACGTGCCGGGCGAGCCCTTCAACGCCTCACCGCCAGGCTGAGCCTGCGGATACGACGCCAGGATCTGGCCTGACTTGTAGTCCTGCTGCTCGGCCGCAGTATCGGTGATGAACTTGAAGGTGGCGCTGGCCAGGTTGGACTTCTTGCCCCAGAAGTTGGGGTTGGGGACCAACTTGACCTCGCTGCCCTTGGTCCAATGGTCGATCTTGTACGGACCACCGGAGAAGGAGTAGCCATCCTTCATCAAGGCGTCACGGTCCTTGCCCTCGAGCAGATGGCTCGGGAACACGCCGTAGAAGCCCCCGAAGAGACTCCGCCAGTCGGGGTACGGCGAGGAGAACGTGACCACCGCGGTGTGCGGGTCGGTGTCGTCCACACCCGAAACCTGGCTGTATCCGGACTTGTCGTAGATGTCCTTGCCGTTGGCGATCTGGTCCCACGTGTACTTGAAGTCGTGGGAGGTGATCGCAGTGTTGTCATCCCAGACCGCGGCAGGATTGATGTGGTACGTCACGACCTGCTTGGGCGTGGTCACGAGATCGGCGGGCCCGGTCAACAGGCTGTTGGGCTTGTAGCCACTGTCGGTGTAGTCGTATGCCCGCGGCATGGTGTTGGTTTGCACGGTGTACACACCCCAGGCGGCGCCGGCGCATGAACCGATCCAGTCCATGCAATCGGGTTCTTGTTCCGCACCGAGCGTGATATCACCGCCCTGCTTGGCAGCGACGGTCGTCGTTGGACCGTTTGATGCAGTGGTGGGACTGGTGGACGTCGAACTGCTCTTTGAGCAAGAGACGGCAACCATTCCGACCGCGATGACGCTGAGGAGTATCCCTCGGCCCCGGAGCCCTGTCATTCAACCTCCCTGGATGTGTGCCCTCGGGCGGGAATGGCTCGACGGGCTAGCACTACGACGCCGGGAATGGCACAAGAACGTCGAAGCGGGCTCGAGACCAAATCTCACTCCCCCCTACAGGATCTCATTGCCGTTCACAGCGTTGCCGCCCAAAGTAGCAGATGGCGGTCGGAGGGCAACGGCATCGCCGGCAAATAGGTGACACCATGAACTGCGTGCGAGTCTTCGAACCGCTGACGGGGCGGGTACCCCGCCGCGCCAAGCGCACCGGCATCGCGGCCGCCGCGGCCAAACTGCTCGGCGTACCGGTGCACGCCGCCATCCCCCTTCAACGCCACAACCCGAGCGTGGTCCTTGCAGTGTCGTTGGCCGTGTTGGCGGCATTCGCGATCTTCGTCGCCACCGCAACCGTCGCCGCCTTTGCCGTTCTGGCGGTGATTTCGCTGTTGCTGGTGGCCGTCAGCGCCACCAACCGCCGCCAGGTGCTGGCCATGACCTCGCAGGGCCATGTGATGCTGTCAGCCTCGCTGCGAGGACGTCCCCGAGCGGCAGCTGGGCCGGTTCCCCGCGGCGTACCGCTTCCCGAACCGGGCGGGGTGGGCCGCCCCGTCGACGTCGGCGGGCAGCGGTGGTGGATCGATCGGTCAGCCTTCGAGCGCCTCCGCCACGCCCGGCTGCTACTGGAGGCGGATGGCGAGGATGACGGTCGTGAAGGAGAAGACGACCGCAGCCAGCACGGTGATGCGGTCGAGGTTGCGCTCGACCACGGTGGACCCCGCCGCCGCCGATCCAAGGCCCCCGCCGAACATCTCGGAGAGTCCACCGCCTCGGCCGCTGTGCAGCAAGATGAGCATGATCAAGCCGAGTGACACGAGCACGTGGATCATGAGGAGGATGGTCGTCACCGCACAAGTGTACGCCGGGCGGCTGGCGCAACGGCAGCCACAGCCACAGCGCTAGCCACAGCCGCAGCCCGAGCTACGGCCCGGTCAACTCAGCCGGTAGCGGACGAGGCGGGAGAAGTCCTCGGCCTCCAGGCTGGCGCCGCCAACCAGGGCGCCGTCGATATCGGGCTGCGCCATCAGCTCGGCAATGTTCCCCGGCTTGACCGACCCGCCGTATTGGATCCGGACCGCCGCGGCCGCGTGGGCCCCGTGCAGCCGACCCACCTGGCCTCGGATGGCACCGATCACGGCCTGCGCGTCGTCGGGTGTGGCGACGACTCCGGTGCCGATCGCCCAGATGGGTTCGTAGGCAATCACCAGGGCGGCCACCTGCTCGGTGGTCAGGCCCTCGAGCCCCGCGGTGACCTGGCCGAGGCACCTGCTTTCGGTCGACCCGGCCTGGCGTTCCTCGAGGGTCTCGCCGCAGCAGACGATTGGTGTCATCCCGGCCGCGAACACCGCCTTGGCCTTGCGGTTGACCCACTCGTCGGTCTCGCCGAACAGCTGGCGCCGCTCGGAGTGGCCGACGATCACCCATGACACGGCCAGCTTGGCCAGCATGACGGGGCTGATCTCGCCCGTGTAGGCGCCGTGTGACTCCCAGTGGCAGTTCTGGGCGCCCAGGCTGATGGGGATCTGGTCGGCGTCGAGCACGGTCTGGATGGAGCGCAAGGCCGTGAACGCGGGGTGGATGGAAACGTCGACCGCCTCGTAGTCGGCGTCGGTCAGCAGGTACGAGAGTTTCTGCACCATGGCGATGGCGTCGAGGTGGCTGTGGTGCATCTTCCAGTTCCCGCTGATGAACGGGCGCCGCGCCGGCGCAGCAGACTCAGCCATGTTTGCCTTCCCGCAACGCTTTCAGGCCCGGCAGGTCGCCCTGCTCGATGAACTCCAGCGAGGCGCCGCCGCCGGTCGACATGTGGTCGATCCGGTCGGCCAGGCCGAAGCCTGCGACGGCGCTGGCGCTGTCACCACCGCCGACGACGGTGAACCCGGCGCAATCCGCCACCGCTTCGGCAACGGTCCGGGTGCCGGCCTCGAATCGGTGGTCTTCGAACACCCCCATGGGCCCGTTCCACAAGACCGTCCGGGCGCCGGCAATCTCGTCCGCGAACGCGGCCGCGCTTCCCGGGCCGATGTCCAGGCCCAGCCACCCGTCGGGCAGGTCCACTCCGAACGCCCGCACCTCACCGGTCGGCGCCTTGCCCGGCCCGAACGACCCACCGGGCGAGAGCGCAGTGATGTCGGAGGGGATCAGGATGCGCCGGCCACTGGCGAGGAGCTGGCGGCAGTTCTCGATCTGATGCTCTTCCAGCAACGAAGCGCCGACTGCGTGCCCTTGGGCGGCCAGGAACGTGAAGCACATCCCGCCGCCCACGATGAGGGTGTCGACGTGATCGAGCAGGGTCTGGATCGTGCCCAGCTTGTCGCTGACTTTGGAGCCTCCGAGCACGGCCACGAACGGGTGCCCGGGGCCGTGCAGCAGGCCGTCGAGCACCTCGACCTCACGTGCCAGGACCCGCCCGGCGGCGCAGGGTAGGCGAGCCGGCGGACCGACGACCGAGGCGTGGGCCCGGTGGGCGGCGCCGAAGGCATCGTCGACATAGAGGTCCTGACCCTCGACCAGGCGGTCGACGAACGCCGGGTCGTTGGCTTCCTCACCCGGATCGAAGCGCAGGTTCTCCATCAACTCGACGTCGGGCGCCAACTCGGCCAGGCGCTGGCGAACCGGTGCCATCGAGTAGCGCTCGTCGGGCTTGCCCTTGGGCCGGCCCAGATGCGAGCAGGCCGTGACCCGGGCGCCCCGCTCGAGCAGCCATTCGATGGTCGGAAGGGCGGCTCGGATGCGCAGGTCGTCGTCGATGCGACCATCGGTGATGGGGACGTTGAAGTCGACGCGGAGCAGCACCGACTTGCCCTCAGGCGAGGGCAAGTCCTCCAGGAGGGGCAGGTCCACGGGTCCTACGCGGAAGCGGTGTTGGCGGCGCCGACGATGGCCGCCATCTCGACTAGCCGGTTGGAGTAACCCCACTCGTTGTCGTACCAGCCGAACACCTTGACCAGCGATCCCATCGCCATCGTCATCAACGAGTCGAACGTGCACGAGGCCGACTGGCCGACGATGTCGGACGACACGATCGGGTCCTCGGTGTACACCAGCACCTTGGACAACGGTCCACTCTCGCTGGCCGCCCGGAACGCCTCGTTGATCTCTTCGACCGTCACCTCACGGTTGAGGATCCCGGTGAAGTCGGTGATGGAGCCGTCCTGAACCGGTACCCGCAGGGCGGTGCCGTCGAGGCGGCCCTTCATGGCGGTGAGCACCAGGCTGGTGGCCCGGGCGGCGCCGGTTGCCGAGGGGACGATGTTGGCCGCCGCCGCCCGACCCCGCCGGAGGTCCTTGTGGGCCAAGTCCTGGAGGTTCTGGTCGTTGGTGTAGGCGTGGACCGTCGTCATCAGGCCCTTCTCGATGCCGAACGCATCTTCGAGAACCTTGATCATGGGCACGAAGCAGTTGGTCGTGCACGAGGCGTTGGAGACGATCTTGTGCTTCTCGGGATCGAAGTCGCCGTCGTTGACGCCGATGACAAAGGTGGCATCGACGTTGGTCGCCGGGGCCGAGATCAGCACCCGGGGGGCGCCGCCCTCGATGTGGGCCGCCGCCCTCTCGCCGTCGGTGAAGATGCCGGTGGACTCGACGACGACATCGACACCCAGGTCACCCCAGGGCAGCGCCTTGGGATCGCGCTCGGAGAAGACCTTGAAGGTGTGGCCGTCGACGGTGATCGAGTCGGCGTCGCAGCTCACCTCGAGGCCGAGGCGCCCGTGGGTCGAGTCGTACTTCAAGAGGTGTGCGTTGGTCGCCGACGGGATCAAGTCGTTGACACCCACCACCTCGACATCTGCGTCCGACTTGAGAGCGGCGCGGTAGAAGTTCCGCCCGATCCGCCCAAACCCGTTGATGCCGACCCGAACTGGCATAACCGCCCTCCCATACCTTGCGAACAGTGCTATCTCACTCGATGCGGGGCGTGCGGCGCCAGTTCGCCTCGCCCAGCCTCCTCTGTGGCACCCGGTTAACGGTCGATGTCGCGGTGATGTACGAGGGGCGCAAACCCGTACCGGCCGATGCGCTGGACCAGTTCCTCGGCCAGCACCACCGAACGGTGGCGCCCCCCGGTGCAGCCCACCGCGATGGTGAGGTACGACTTGCCCTCCGTGACGTAGGCGGGCAGCACCAGGGCGAGTAGGTGGTCGACCCGGTTGACGAACTCGTTGGTGCTGGGCTGGTCGAGGACGAAGCGCCGCACCGGCTCGTCCAGGCCGGTGAGGGGGCGCAGTTCGTCCACCCAGTGCGGGTTGGGGAGGAAACGGCAGTCGAAGACGGTGTCCACGTCGAGGGGCACACCGTGCTTGAAGCCAAAGGAGACCACCTGGATCTGCATCGTCTCGGCGGTGGGGGTGAAGGTCTCGATCAGGCGCCGGCGGAGTTGGTGGACGTTGAGGTCGCTCGTGTCGATGATGACGTCGGCGGACTCGCGGATGGGCTGCAGGAGTTCACGTTCGAGGGCAATGCTCTCGGCCACACCCTCGGCCGCGCTGAGCGGGTGACGGCGCCGGGTCCCCTCGTAGCGCCGCACCAGGACCTCGTCGGATGCTTCGAGGAACAGCAGCTTGACCCGGTTGCCCGCGGTGGCGCGTAGCTCGGCCACGGCGTCGGTCAGTTGATGCAGCTGGCCGGCCCGCCGGCCGACGACCAGCGCCACCCGGTCGGCCGAGGAGGTCTCAGGCCCGCTGGTCACCAGTTCCGCAACCTTGGTGATGAGGGCGGTCGGCATGTTGTCGATCACGAACCAACCCAGATCCTCGAACGTGGCCCCGGCCTGGCTCCGCCCCGCTCCGGACTGTCCGGTGATGATCAGGAACTCAGCCATCGTGACCATTCTCGCCGCCGCGGACTTTCTCGGCTCGGATGAACAGCAGCCGAGGGATCGTCGCCGCCTCGGCGTACTCGTGGGCCCGTTCGAGGAAGCCGGGAGGCGGCGCCGGCTCCTCCATGCGGGTGATCAGCAGCCCGGCGGCGACCAAGGCATTCACGTAGCGCGACAGCGGCCGGTGGATGAACGGGATCCACACCCCGTTGTCGACCTGCTCCAACGTGGTGTCCTCGGTGAGGTAGGGCCCGATTCTCCAGTACTGCTCGTCCAGGATGCGGTCGTCGATCCAGCCGCTGCCCGGCGTCTGCAGCAGCGGGTGGTTCAGGAAGAACAGGAACCGCCCGCCCGGCGCCAGCACCCGCCCCACCTCGGCGATGGCGACGTCGACGTCGGCGATGTGTTCGAACACCAGGCACGCCACGACGGTGTCAAAGGCGGATCGGGGAAAAGGGAGGGCGTCGGCGGCTGCCCGGGCGTACGCCACGTTCATGCCCCGAGCTGCGGCGACCCGGAGCTGGGCCGAAGTCGGATCGCAACCGACGACACGCTCGATGCCGGGAACCGCCGCGGCCAGGCGCGAGACCTGGCCCTCGCCGCAGCCGACGTCGAGAACCGAGGTGGCGCCGGCCAGGTGCTCGGCCGCCATCGGCAGGATCTGCTCGGCGTACTCGGCATCCGCCCCCTCGGTGAAGCCCTCCACCCACCACGCCGTCACGAACTCGCTGTCCCAGCCGTCCCAAAGGCTCTCCGGGTCGGACTCAGACCCGCCGTCCAGTCGGTCGGACTCGGACCCACCGCCGGTCGCGTCGGGCTCAGCCACGGGCTGCTGCGGCGGCCGGCGTGGGTTGGTGGATGCGGTCGAAGACCGCTTGGCCGACCTTGTCGGGCAGCCACGGGAGGTCGAGCAGGGACTCCACCGGCGCCGCCTTGATGCCCTTCAAGCCACCAAGCTCGGTGAGCAGCCGTTTGCGCCGCGCCGGCCCGAGCCCCGCAATGTCGTCCAGTACCGACGCGGTCATGCGCCGGGCCCGAAGCTTGCGGTGATAGGTGATGGCGAAGCGGTGCGCCTCGTCGCGGATGCGCTGCAACAGGTACAGCGCCTCGGACGACCGGTTGATCCGGATCGGGTCGGCCTGGCCGGGGACGAACACTTCCTCGAACTGCTTGGCCAACGACGCCACCGGGATTTCCTCCTCCAGGCCCAGCGCCTCGACCACGCCGACGGCCACGCTCAGCTGACCCTTGCCGCCGTCGACCAGGAGCAGCTGGGGCGGGTAGGCGAACCGGCGGCGGCGCTCGTCGACCGGCTTTTCCCGCTCGACCAGATACGCCGTGAGACGGCGGGTGAGCACCTCTTCCATGGCGGCATAGTCGTCGTTGCCCGCCACCCCCTTCACCTTGAAGCGCCGGTACTCACTCGGCCGGGGGAGGCCGTCTTCCATCACCACCATCGAGCCGACGTAATCGCTGCCCTGGATGTGGCTCATGTCGTAGCACTCGATCCGCAGCGGCGCCTCCGGCAACCCGAGTGCCTCCTGGAGCGCCGTGAGGGCCCGGGCCCGGGCGTTGTGATCGCTGGCCCGGCGCAGCCGGTGGCGGGCGAACTCCTCCCCTGCGTTGCGCGTCACCATCTCGAGCAAGGTCCGCTTGTCACCCCGCTGCGGCACGCGGATCTCGACGCGTGACCCGGCGTGGGCCGCCGTGTTGACGCTGCGCTCGACCCGGTACTTGCCGGTGACCGCCCACCATTCGACGTCCGCGTCGACGGCGTCGTTGCGGCCTCGGTCGGCTACCGCCGAGCGCATCACGGCCAGGAAGGCTTCCATCACATCGCACTCCTCCGGCGCGTCGGGGACGACGATCAGGGGAGGAACGCCCATCGGCGCCTCGTGGTAGTGCTGCTCCAGAATGTCGGCCACGAGCTGCGAGCGGGTGAGGTCCTCGACCTTGTCCACCACGAAACCCTTGCGCCCGACGACGCGGCCCCGGCGTACGTAGAAGACCTGGACCGCGGCTTCCAACTCGTCCTCGGCGATGCCGAACACATCGAGGTCCTCGACCCGCTCGGTCACCATCTGCTGCTTCTCGATGACCTTGCGCACCGAGGCCAACCGGTCGCGCAGCCGGGCGGCCCGTTCGTACTCCAGGATCCCGGCCGCCGATCGCATCTCCTCGTCGAGGCGGTCCACGACCGCGTCGGTGTCGCCTTCGAGGAACTGGATCAGGTCGGCCACGAGGCGCTCGTACTCCTGCGCCTCGATGGCGTTGATGCACGGACCGCTGCATTTCTCGATGTGGTAGAGCAGGCACGGGCGGCCCTGCTTCTCGTGGACGTTGAACTTGTTGTCGCTGCAGGTCCGTATCGGGAAGGTGCGCAGCAGCGAGTCCAGGGTTTCGCGAATGGCGTAGGCGTGGGCGTAGGGCCCGAAGTAGCGGCTCCCCTTGTCCTTGGTGCCCCGCTTCACCATCGCCCTGGGCCACTCGTCGGTCTCGGTGATCGCCAGGAAGGGATAGCTCTTGTCGTCGCGCAACCGGACGTTGAAGCGGGGCCGGTGCTGCTTGATGAGGCTGTACTCCAGCATCACGGCTTCGACGTCATTGCGGACTTGGATCCACTCCACCGAAGCGGCGGAGGCAACCATCTGGGCCGTACGAGGTTGGAGGTTGACGGGGTTCTGGAAGTAGCTGCCCACCCGGGAACGGAGGGACTTGGCCTTGCCGACGTAGATGACGCGACCCTCGGCGTCCTTGAACTGGTAGGACCCGGGAGCGTCGGGAATGGTGCCGGGGGGACGCGCGATCATCTGCTTCGAGTTTGCCGCACCGGCCGTCGTTCCCGGAAGGACGCTTGGATGTCAGACGGCGTACACTTCCCGCTGCCGGCCCGGTATCCGGTCACATAACCCTCGAGGCCGACATCCCCGCGGATGGGCGACCGGGCTGTCCCCGCCGGCCATATCGAGGTGTTCCTCAACGGAGGTGCACATCCATGATTCGGCTCCAGCCCGCCTTACCAGACGGCTATACCTCGGCCACCCCAGATGAGCTGGCGTCCCGTATCGGGATCGCCAAGCAGCACCTCGGCTCCCGCCTCGTCATCCTGGGCCACCACTACCAGCGCGACGAGGTGATGCGCTGGGCCGATGCCCGGGGCGACAGTTTCGGGTTGTCACGCATCGCGGCGGCCAACCGGGACGCCGAGTACGTCGTGTTCTGCGGCGTCCACTTCATGGCCGAGTCGGCCGACATCCTGACGGGCGACCACCAGCAGGTCATCCTCCCCGACCTCAACGCGGGGTGCTCGATGGCCGACATGGCCGACCTCGATTCGGTCGAGGAGGCCTGGGACGCTATTGCCGAGGTCACCGACATCGAGCGAGTCGTGCCCATCACGTACATGAACTCCTCGGCCGCCCTCAAGGCCTTTGTCGGCCGCCACGGTGGTGCGGTATGCACGTCGTCCAACGCTCGGGCCATCCTCACCTGGGCGCTGGAGCGGGGTGACAAAGTGCTCTTCTTCCCCGACCAGCATCTGGGCCGCAATACCGGCCACCAACTCGGATACACCGAGGACGACATGGTGGTTTGGGATCCCCGCGGGGAGCTGGGCGGCTTGGAGGAACGGCAGGTGAAGGAAGCCACCTTCGTGCTCTGGAAGGGGCACTGCTCGGTGCACCAACGGTTCCGCCCGGCGCACATCGCCGCCTTCCGTGCCGAGCACCCGGCGGGCCAGGTCATCGTCCACCCCGAATGCTCCCAGGAGGTCGTGGCCGCGGCCGACCAGGTCGGCTCGACCGACTTCATCATCGCCGCGGTCGGCGCCGCACCACCTGGAAGTGTGCTCGCCATCGGGACCGAGATCCACCTGGTGCAACGGCTGGCAGCCGAGCATCCCGAACATCGCATCGTCTCCCTCGACCCACTCATCTGCCCGTGCTCGACGATGTTCCGCATCGACGCCGCCCACCTGTGCTGGGTGCTGGAGCAGTTGGTGGCCGGCCAGGTCGTCAACCGCATAACGGTCGACGGGGACACGGCCACCTGGGCCAAGGTGGCGTTGCAGCGGATGCTGGACATCACCTGATCGGACTCACCGGCTGCGTTCGCTCGGGTCTCGATCGGTGCTGCCGGGGGTGCCGGGGGTCGTCGGGCGCCACGAAGGCCCGCTTGCCGGCCCCTTCGACGAGAGCCCAACCCTCCCGGGTCTTGCGAGCGTGATGGATCCGGCAGAGGCAGTCGAGGATGTCGAGTGCCGTGTAGCGCCCCTGGGCCCAGTCGATGCGATGGTCGATCTCGAGATGGGCCCGGCTGTTGCAACCCTTGACGTTGCACGACGGGTACAGCCATTCGAGGGCGGACTTCTGATGGGAGGTGGCTTGCCTGCGCAGATGGGCGACCCCGAAGACGGTCTTCCCCCGAGTCAGGATGGCAGCAACCAACGGATCGCCCTTCGCCAGCAAGTCATGCACCGCCGCCATCGGAACGGGTCCACACCCGTCCAGCTCACAGATCTCACCGTCGAGCGCATAGCCGCGAAGGAAGGCGTCCAGGTCGACCCTCAGTAACAACTTCACCTGGGCACCCCGGCGTTGTCGGCGCGTGCGGCTGACGCCAGGCGCCGCGCCGGGCGCTCGCGGTGCGCGCTGCGCTGCGGTCGGCATCGGTGTCCGGGCTCGGCCCGTCGGGTGCGACCGCGACGGGACTCATCGCGGCGTCGTCCGTCCGATCTGAACTGGTCGGCGCGGTGGGGCTGGTGGCGGCCATAGCCAGCTGCACCAGCGCGTCGAACTCGTACGCCTGGGATGGTTCCCGCTGTCCTCTGAGACGAGCGGCACGAAAGATGTCGTCCGCCACACTGCGCACCGCGGCGGTGATCTGGGCGATGTCTTCGACGTTGCCGGCGGCGGAGATGTGACCGACGCCGCCGGCGTCGGTCCAGCTCCGGAAGTTGCGACCGGCCCGGATCTCGGCTCGGCGGCGGTCAGGATCAGGCTGAGCAGCTGCTTTGACCCGGGCTGATTCGTCTCGCAACTCAGCCAGCGAACCGGTGGCCGCCTTCTCCAGCAGGCGCCTGGCGGCATCGGGATTGGCAGCCACACCGTCGGTGATCGCCTTCAGCTGCGGATCGGACAGTGCGCCGGCCATGGCCGCGGCCGCGACATCGGGCTGCTCCTCCAGGCGTCGACCGACCGCGAGGGTGTCGGTGGCGGCACCAAGAGTCGACCCGGTGAGCTCGGCAAGCTGTTCGGCGGCCAGGCGCTGCGATCCTGGTCGCTGATCAGCGCTGAAGGCGCGGGCCGCGGCCATGGCCTTGACGGCCACCGCCACGTGCTCAATGGCAGTTACCTCCCGCAACACGGCCCGGGCGTCCGCCACGCTCAGCAGGCCTGCGTCGAACGACGCGCTATAGGCGGCCAGGGCCTGTCGAATTTTTCCCAGCTGCTCGCACATGCTCGCCATCCGAGTCGCGCCGACTGACTTGGGCCAGCCCCTGACGACCGGCGAGTCGCCCGTCCCGAAAACACCGGGGTACGAACGTATGTTCGAGTATATCGCCTCCGGATCAGTGATGCAAGGGGAAACCCGACTTTTTTCAGAGGCCCAGCAGGGGCGCCAGGAACTGGCCGGTGTAGCTCTCCGGCGTCTTGGCGACGCGCTCCGGTGGCCCCTCGACCACGACCGAACCCCCGCCGTCGCCCCCTTCTGGGCCGAGGTCGACCACCCAGTCGGCTGACTTGATGACGTCGAGGTTGTGCTCGATGACCAGCACCGTGTTGCCCTGGTCGACCAACCGGGAAAGCACGTTGAGCAGCTTGCGTATGTCCTCGAAGTGCAGTCCCGTGGTGGGCTCGTCGAGGATGTACACGGTCCGGCCGGTCGATCGCTTGGACAGCTCGCTGGAGAGTTTGATCCGCTGCGCCTCGCCTCCCGAGAGGGTGGGCGCCGGCTGGCCCAGGCGGACATAGCCAAGCCCCACGTCGACGAGGGTTTGCATGTGGCGGGCGATGACGGGCTGGTTGGCGAAGAAGTCGACCGCTTCCTCACAGGGCATGTCCAGCACCTCGGCGATGTTGCGGCCCTTGAACTCGATGTCCAGCGTGTCGCGGTTGTAGCGCGCCCCCTTGCACACCTCGCAGGGCACGTACACATCGGGGAGAAAATGCATCTCGATCTTGATGGTGCCGTCACCCGAGCAGGCCTCGCAGCGCCCACCGCTGACGTTGAAGGAGAACCTCCCGGGTTGATAGCCCCGGACCTTGGCCTCGGTCGTCTGTGAGAACAGCCTCCGAATGTGGTCGAAGACCCCGGTGTAGGTCGCCGGGTTGGACCGCGGGGTTCGGCCGATCGGCGACTGGTCGATGCTGATGACCTTGTCCACCTGCTCCGTCCCCTCGATCTTCTTGTGGCGACCGGGGACGACCTTGGACTTGTAGATCTTCTGCATCAGCGACCGGAGCAGGATGTCGTTGATCAGCGTCGACTTGCCGGACCCCGAGACGCCGGTCACCGCGACCATGCAGCCGAGCGGGAGCTCGACGTCGATCTCCTTCAAGTTGTGCTCGCGGGCGCCGCGAACCACCAGCCACCCATGGTTGGGCTCGCGGCGCATGGCGGGGACCGGAATGGTCCGCCTGCCGGTGAGGTACTGCCCGGTCAGGGATTCCTTTGATTTCAGGAGTGCCTTGACCGGCCCCGCCACGACGACCTGGCCCCCGTGCTCCCCGGCCCCAGGACCGATGTCGACCACATAGTCGGCCACTCGGATCGTCTCTTCGTCGTGCTCGACCACGATGACCGTGTTGCCCAGGTCGCGGAGCCGGATGAGGGTGTCGATCAGTTTGCGGTTGTCCCGCTGGTGGAGGCCGATCGATGGCTCGTCCAGCACGTAGAGCACCCCGACCAACCCGCTCCCGATCTGCGAGGCCAGCCGGATGCGCTGCGCTTCGCCGCCCGCCAGCGTGGCCGCGGAGCGGTTGAGCGAGAGGTAGTCGAGCCCCACGTCGAGCAGGAACTGCATCCGGGCCCGGATCTCCCGCAGCACCCGGTCGGCGATCAGATGGTCCCGCTCTGACAGTTCGACCGTTGCCATGGCGGCGGTGGAGTCGCGGATGGACATGTCGCACAACTGGTAGATGTTGCGGTCGTCGACCGTCACCGCCAGGGACTCGGGCTTGAGGCGGGCCCCCTGGCACACCGGGCACGGAACCTCGCGCATGTAGCCCTCGATGGTCTCGCGCATGTGGTCCGACTCGGCCTCGGAATGGCGCCGCTGCAGGTAGGGGACGACGCCCTCGTAGTGCGTCTGGTAGGACCGGGTCCGGCCGTAGCGGTTGCGGTACGAAACATGGACCTGCTTGGTGCCCGACCCGTAGAGCAGCACCTTCTGGTCTGCCTTGCGCAGCTTGCGCCACGCCGTCTTGGACGAGAATCCGTACGTCTGGGCCACCGCTTCGAGCACCCGGCCGAAGTACTCGCTGCGCGCCCCGCCCCACGCCTGGATGGCACCCTCGTCGATCGACAGGTCGGGGTCGGGGACGACCAACTCCGGATCGACCTCGAACTTGGTCCCGAGTCCGGCGCAGTTGGGGCAGGCCCCGTAGGGCGAGTTGAACGAGAAGTTGCGGGGCGCCAGCTCGTCGAACGACAGCCCGCAGGTCGGGCAGGCCAGGTGCTGGCTGAAGGTCAGGACCTCGGGCTGGTCGTCCCCCGAGCCCTCGGCCGGGACCAGTTGTACCTCCGCCACGCCCTCGGCCAGCTTGAGGGCGGTCTCCAACGAATCCGTCAGGCGGCGTTCGATCCCCTCGCGCTTGACGAGCCGGTCCACGATGACCTCGATGGTGTGCTGCTCGTAGCGGGCCAGCTTCGGGAGCTCAGTCCCGCCCGTCGCGCCGGCCAGGTCGTACAACTCGCCGTCGATGCGCACCCGGGCGTAGCCCTGGCCGGCCAGCTCGGCCAGCAACGCCTCGTACTCGCCCTTGCGGCCCCGGACCACCGGAGCCAGGACCTGGAAGCGCGTCCCGTCGGGAAGCTCCAACACCCGATCGACGATCTGCTGCGGCGTCTGGCGCTGTACGACGCTGCCGTCGCGAGGGCAGTGGGGAACGCCGATGCGGGCGAACAGCAACCGGAGATAGTCGTAGATCTCGGTGATCGTCCCGACCGTCGAGCGAGGGTTGCGCGATGCCGATTTCTGGTCGATCGAGATGGCCGGCGACAGGCCTTCGATGAAGTCGACATCGGGCTTGTCCATCTGCCCCAGGAACTGCCGGGCGTAGGCCGACAGGGACTCCACGTAGCGCCGCTGGCCCTCGGCGTAGATGGTGTCGAAGGCGAGTGAGGACTTGCCTGAACCGGACAACCCGGTGAAGACGATCAGCCGCTCACGTGGAAGCTCGATGGAGACGTTGCGCAGGTTGTGTTCGCGGGCGCCGCGAACAATCAGCTTGTCCGACATTGTCCGACCAGTCTACGACCGAACAGGTGTTCGGCGGGCGGACCTTGAGGCCCCCGTCGCGGCCCCCGCGGCACCGGGAGGCATTTTCCCCGTCCCCGCTTCGGACAGTTCGGCTTTCAGGTCCGAAATCTCGTCGCGTAGCCGGGCCGCGTACTCGAAGCGCAGCTCGGTGGCAGCCTGGTGCATCTCTTCCTCAAGGGTCAGGATCAGACCGGGCCAGCTCATCGCGGGGCAGCTCGGCGTAGTCGCTGGCCATGCGGTCGCGCCGGCGGCTGCGGCGGTCCCGACCGGGGACGGGCGCCGACTCGTCGTCGGGGCGGAGCATCGAGAGGATGTCGGTGACGGCCTTGCGGATCGTCTGGGGGTCGATCCCGTGCTCGAGGTTGTACGCCTGCTGCACGACCCGCCGCCGCTGGGTCTCGGAGATGGCCCGTTGCATCGAGTCGGTCACCCGGTCGGCGTACATGATCACCTGGCCGTCGACGTTGCGCGCCGCCCGGCCCATGGTCTGGATCAGGGAGGTCCCGCTGCGCAGGAACCCCTCCTTGTCGGCGTCGAGAATCGCGACCAGGGAGACCTCGGGAAGGTCCAGGCCTTCCCGCAGCAGGTTGATGCCTACCAGGACGTCGAACTCACCCAGCCGGAGGTCCCGGATGATCTCGATGCGTTGGATGGTGTCGACATTGGAGTGGAGGTAGCGCACCCGCAGGCCCATCTCCAGCAGGTAGTCGGTGAGGTCCTCGGCCATCTTCTTGGTCAGCGTCGTGACCAGCACCCGGGCGCCGGATTCGACCCGCTGGCCGATCTGCTCGATGAGGTCGTCGATCTGGCCCCGGGTCGGTTTGACGATGACCTCGGGGTCGACCAGGCCCGTGGGGCGCACGATCTGCTCGACCACCTGCGACGACTGCTCGATCTCGTAGGGCGAGGGCGTGGCCGACAGGAACACGCACTGGTTGACCCGCTCGTAGAACTCGTCGAAGCGCAGGGGACGGTTGTCGGCCGCCGAGGGCAGGCGGAAGCCGTGCTCGATCAGCGTCTCCTTGCGGGAGTGGTCGCCTTCGTACTGGCCGTGCAGCTGGGGCACGGTGACGTGGGACTCGTCCACGACCAGGAGCCAGTCGGGGGGGAAGAAGTCGAGCAGGGTGTGCGGTGGGGTCCCGGTCACTCGTCCGTCGATGTGGACGCTGTAGTTTTCGATCCCCGAACAGGATCCGATCTCGGCCAGCATCTCCAGGTCGTATGACGTGCGCATCCGCAGTCGCTGGGCTTCGAGCAGCTTGCCGCGGGCCTCGAACCAGGCCAGTCGCTCCCGGAGTTCTTCCTCGATTCGGACGATGGCCCGCTTCATCCGCTCGTCGCCCGCCACGTAGTGGGTGGCGGGGAAAATCACGAGCTCCTCCAGGTCGCCCAACTGCTCGCCGGTGAGGGGGTCGATCGACACGATCCGCTCGATCTCGTCGCCAAACAGCTCGATGCGGACCAGGTGCTCCTCGTACGCCGGGTGCACCTCGATGGTGTCGCCCCGTACCCGGAACTTGCCCCGGACCAGGTTCATGTCGTTGCGCTCGTACTGCATGTCGACCAGCCGGCGAAGGATGGCCCGCTGGTCGTGCTCGGCACCCCGCTGGACGTGCAGGATGCGGTTGGCGTACTCCTCGGGTGACCCCAGGCCGTAGATGCAGGAGACCGACGCCACCACGATGACGTCGCGGCGGGTCAGCAGCGCCGAGGTGGCGGAGTGGCGGAGCCGGTCGATCTCGTCGTTGATCGAGCTGTCCTTCTCGATGTAGGTGTCGCTCGACGGGAGATACGCCTCGGGCTGGTAGTAGTCGTAGTAGGAGACGAAGTACTCGACCCGGTTGTTGGGAAAGAACTCCTTCATCTCGTTGGCCAGCTGGGCCGCCAGCGACTTGTTGGGGGCGATGATCAAGGTGGGCCGCTGAACCGCCTGGATGGTCCACGCCATGGTGGCCGACTTCCCACTCCCGGTGATGCCGAGGAGCGTCTGGAACCGGTCGCCGCGCTCGATGCCTTCGGCCAGGAGTCGGATCGCGGTCGGCTGGTCACCGGCCGGTTCGAAGTCGGAGACAACCTGGAACGAAGGCATGTCCCGATGGTACCGGCGGGGTGTGACGATTTCGGCGGGTGCTCGCCCGCCCGATCCGGCCGAGGCGGTGATAAATCGGCGCTCACTTCGGTCCTGTCGGCCGTAGCGTTGCCCGAATGCGTACCCGTTCCGGCGGCGACCTGGTAGGCCCTGAGGAGCCAGGCGGCGTCGTCGTCGAACACCTGGTCAAGCGGTACAAGAAGAACCCCATACCCGCCGTGGACGATGTCTCGTTCACCGTGGGGCGAGGTGAGATCTTCGGGCTGTTGGGCCCCAACGGCGCAGGAAAGACGACCACCATCGGCGTGTTGACGACACGGGTCCGCCCCAACGGCGGCACGGCATTCGTCGGCGGTGTCGACGTGATCAACAACCCGGTCGCGGCCAAGTCCCGCCTGGCGGTCGTACCCCAGCGCAACAACCTCGACCGCGGCCTGACCATTCGCCAGAACCTCCTCTTCCACGCGGCCTACCACGGCATTTCCAAGCAGGAGCGTGAAGACCGGGCGACCGTGCTGCTCGAGCAATTCGGCCTGGCGGACCGCCAGAGCGACAAGGTCGACATGTTCTCGGGCGGCCAGATGCAGCGGGTCATGATCGCTCGCGCCTTGATGCACGCACCCGACGTGCTGTTCTTGGACGAACCAACGACCGGCCTGGACCCGGCGGCTCGGCTGTTCGTGTGGGATCGGATCCGCGAACTCCGCCGCGCCGGAGTGACTGTCGTCATCACCACCCATGACATGGACGAGGCGGCGGAGCTGGCCGACCGAGTAGCCATCATGGACCACGGCCACCTGCTGGCCCTCGACACGCCCGAGGCCCTCACGAGGGAACTCCCCGGCAGTGAGAGCCTCGACGTCACGATTGCCCTGCCCCCGACAAGAACCGCCGAGGCGATTGTCGGAGAGCTCAACGACCTCGATGGCATCGAGCGGGTGGAAGTCGTGGCGACCTCGGCCACCGGCACTGCGGGCCGCAGCGATCTTCGGATGCGGCTGTACCTCTCGAAGGACGCAGTACCGATGGTCGCGACGCTGGACCAGTTCCTGGCCGAGCGAGGCGCGGGGCTGGTCGATTTCCGCCTGAGCCATCACAGCCTGGAGGACGTGTTCCTCCATCTGACCGGGCGGTTGCTTCGATGACGGCCAGCGTCGCCGCCGTCAGTCCCCGGCGGGCGTTCTTGGCCGTCCTCGGACGGGACATGTTCGTGACCTGGCATGAGGCGCCGATCTTCCTGGCCCAGGTGATTCTGCAGCCTTTGTTCCTGCTGTTCGTCTTCGGACGGATCCTCTCGGACCTGGGCTACACCAAGGGCGGCTATGCCCAGCTGCTGTTCCCCGGCATCGTCGCGTTGACAGCCACCCTGACGGCCCTGCAGAGCACCGCGTTTCCTCTGGCCATCGAGTTCTCCTACACCAAGGAGATCGAGGACCGCCTGCTGGCCCCTGTCCCCGTCGCCTGGGTGGCCGTCGAGAAGGTGATCTACGCCACCCTGCGCGCCCTCACTGCGGCGGCAGTCATGTTCCCCGTCGGCGTCTTCGTGCTGGGTTCGATTCCATGGCGCTCGTCGGGTGCCCCCTTGGTGGTCCTGACCTTGGTCCTCGGAGCCCTGAACGGCGGCGCCCTCGGCCTGACGCTCGGCACGTTGGTCCCGCCCAACCGGATCAACATCCTCTTTGCCCTGGTGCTCACGCCGCTCCTCTTCACCGGCTGCAGCCAGTACCCCTGGCCGTCGCTTTCGCGACTGGCCTGGTTCCAGTGGCTCACCACCCTCAATCCGCTGACCTATGTCAGTGAAGGGATGCGAGCCGCGCTGGTACCCACGACGCCCCACATGGCGCCTTGGATCTGCGTGACCATGTCAGTCTTCTTCCTGGCCGTCTTCACGACCATCGGCATCAAAGGTTTCCTGAGACGAGCCATCGACTGACCGGCGCGAATCGTCCGGCTCGGAACCGGCGAGGCCACCTAGCCAGGACCACAGGTGCTCCACCGACGCCGCCAGCTGCGCCCGGGACCCGCCGTTGTCCACCACGAAGTCCGCCCACCGGCGCCGATCCTCGCGGCTGGCCTGGGCGCGGACGCGGGCTTCGGCGTCGGCTTCGGTGAGACCCCGTTGTCGCACCAGCCGGCGAATGGCGACTTCCACCGGGGCGTCCACCACGACCACGCCCGCCAGTCCATAGTTCCCCCGGGTGGCCTCGGTGAGCAACGGTATGTCGAGTACCACCGGCGCCCCGCCCACCCCGCCGACGCCGTCGGCCCCGGCCCCGGCCACCCGCCGACGCCGTCGGCCCCGCCCACCCCGGTCGCCCCGCCCGGTGCCCGCAGGTCGGCCAGCCGGCGCAGCATCGCCGCGCCGATGGCGGGGTGGGTGAGGGCGTTGAGCGCGGCCAACTCGGCCGGGTCGGAGAACACCCGGGCCGCGATGGCGGCCCGGTCAAGGGTCCCGTCGGCGCCCACGACACCCGGCCCGAAATGGTCGACCATCGCCTGGTAGGCCGCCCCGCCCGGTGCCGTGACCTCCCGAGCGATCTGGTCGGCGTCGATCACGATCGCGCCCCGCCGGGCCAGCATGGCGGCCACGGTCGACTTCCCCGACCCGATGCCCCCGGTGAGGCCCACCACGACCACCGCGGCACGGTAGCAAGCGGGCGGCATCAAGAGGAGCGGTGGCGACGACGGCCCCGACAGGCGCAACCGGGACAGTGACTAGGTGGAAAATGGCCCGATCGAGGCATTGTCAGGTAGCCCGGACCGTGGCACCGTTGGTCGCGAATGCCTTACCTCGAGCCACTCCGCCACGACCGCCGTCAGGAGAACGACGACATGCAGGATCTGTTACGCACCTCTGACGTGGCGGCGCTGTTCCAGGTATCCACCCGCACCGTGTCCGAGTGGGCTCGGCGGGGCCGAGTGCCTTGCATGCGCACCCCGGGCGGCCAATGGCGCTACCCGGCCGAACCCATACGGCGACTGGTCAATCGGGTCGAGCACGCTCCCTGGGAGGAGCTGGCTCCCAGGGACGGCCGAACGGCCTAAGCCTCGGGCGCCGCGTCGGCGACGCCACCGGCCCCGTCGGCAACCGGATTGGTAGCGCCAGCAGCGCCACCCGCCCCAGCGTCACCGGCACCAGCGCCACCGGCGCCAGCGTCTCCACCGGCCGCAGCAGATCCACCGGCTCCAGCGCCACCGTCGACACCGCCACCAGCGCCTCACCGCCACCATCGGCGCCAGCGCCATCAGCGCCACCAGCCTCGACACCGCCACCAGCCTCGGGGGCGAGCGCCGCTCCGCCGGTCTCCTCGAGGTACTCCGCCCAGGCCGCCTGGGCCTCGGACTCGGGAACGAACTCGGTGTCGTAGGCGGCGCCGATGTAGTTGCCCTGGTCGTCGTAGGCGTGCTCGCCGAAGTGCTCGCGGTACTCGGCGGCCACTTCGCCGCCCTCCGCCGCCTGCTTGATCGACAAACTGATCCGGCGCCGCTGCAGGTCGATGTCGATGATCTTGACCCACAGCTCCTCGCCCGGGGTAACGACCTGCTCGGGCAGCTCGACATGGTGGATCGCCATCTCGGAGATGTGAACCAGGCCCTCGATGCCCTCGCCGACCTGCACGAACGCACCGAAGGGCACCAGCTTGGTGACCCGGCCGTAGACCAGCTCGCCCACCCGGTGGGCATTGGCGAACTCCTGCCAGGGATCCTGCTGGGTCGCCTTGAGCGACAGGCTGATCCGTTCGCGGTCCAGGTCGACGTCGAGCACCCGCACCTCGACCTCGTCGCCCACGGTGACGACCGACGACGGATGGTCGACATGCTTCCACGACAGCTCCGACACGTGGATGAGCCCGTCCATGCCGCCCAGGTCGACGAAGGCGCCGAAGTTGACCACCGACGACACGACGCCGCGGCGGACCTCGCCCGGCTTCAGGTTGGCCAGGAACTCGTCGCGCTGCTCCTTCTGCGTCTCCTCCAACCACGCCCGCCGCGACAGCACCACGTTGTTGCGGTGCTTGTCGAGCTCGATGATCTTGGCGTCGAGCACCCGACCCACGTACGGCTGCAGATCCCGCACCCGGCGCAACTCGACGAGCGAGGCGGGCAGGAAGCCCCGCAGCCCGATGTCGATGATGAGGCCACCCTTGACGACCTCGATGACCGGTCCCGACACCACGCCGTCGCGGGCCTTGACCGTCTCGATGGTCCCCCACGCCCGCTCGTACTGGGCGCGCTTCTTGGACAGGATCAGCCGGCCTTCCTTGTCCTCCTTCTGGAGGACGAGGGCCTCGATCTCTTCGCCCAGCGACACGACCTCATGGGGATCGACGTCATGGCGGATCGACAGCTCTCGGGCGGGAATGACCCCCTCAGACTTGAAACCGATGTCGAGCAGGACCTCGTCCTTGTCGACCTTGACAACCGTGCCCTTGACGATGTCGCCGTCGTCGAACTCGACGATCGTGCCCGAGATGGCGTCCTCGAGCGACAGGTCGCCCAGGTCGTCCATCGTGATCTGCCGAGGGGTGTACACCCCGGCTTCGTCAAAGGTCCCCATCCCGTTGCTGGGTGCCGGGCCCGGAGGGACGGCGGAGGCGGTTGCAGTAACAGTTGCGGTCTCGTCCGACATGAATTTTGTGGCCTTCTTCAGCTCTTCAGCTACGCGCATGAGAGAGGCGACGTGTTTCGCCCGCACAGATGGTACTACCCGCGCCCGCCGATCCGGATCGGCTCAGGACGGGCTCAGGACTGGCTCAGGACTTGGCCCCCGCCCAGGTGTCGCCCCACGACACGTGGACCTCCAGCGGCACGGACAGCGCCGCGGCGCCGGTCATGGCTTCGACGACCAGGGCCGCTGCGGCCTGCTCCTCGTCGGGTGGCACTTCGAGGATCACCTCGTCGTGCACCTGCAGGACCAGCCGGCTGGCCATGGCCGAGCCGTCGAGGCGCCGGTCGATTCGCACCAGCGCCGCCTTGAAGATGTCGGCCGCCAAACCTTGGATCCCGGCGTTCATGGCCTGGCGCTCCCCGGCTTGGCGGATCCGGTAGTTGCCCGCCTGCAGTTCGGGTATCAGCCGGCGTCGCCCGAACAACGTCTCGGTGTACCCCCGGCTGCGGGCCTCGGCGACCACCCGATCCATGTACGCCTTCACGTTGGGGAACGCTTCGAAGTAGGCGTGCAAGATCTGGGCCGCCTCGTCGACAGGAATGGCCAAGCGCTGTGCCAGGCCGTAGGACTCCATCCCGTACGCCAGCCCGTAGGAAACCATCTTGGCCTTCGAGCGCTGGGCCAAGGTCACCTCGTCCCCGGCGACGCCGAACACCCGCGCCGCGGTCACGTTGTGGATGTCGATCCCGGTCCGGAACGCCTCGACCAGGCCTGGGTCCTCGGCCAAGTGGGCGATGACCCGCAGTTCGATCTGGTTGTAGTCGGCGACCAGGAAACGGCAACCCGCGGCCGGGATGAACGCCCGCCGGAACTCCCGGCCCTCGTCGCTGCGGATGGGGATGTTGTGCAGGTTGGGCTGGTCCGACGACAGCCGCCCGGTGCGGGCCACGGTCTGGTTGAACGTGGCGTGGATCCGCCCGTCGCCCGCCACCTCGGCCAAGAGGGCGTCGCCGTAGGTGGACCGCAGCTTCTCCACTTCCCGGTAGCGCAGCAACGCCTCGATGATCGGGTGCTGGCCCCGGAGCTTCTCCAGCGACTGGGCATCGGTCGAGAACCCGGTCTTGGTCCGCTTGTTGGGCGCCAGGGCGAGCTTGACGAACAGGATCTCCCGGAGCTGCTTGGTCGAGTTGACGACGAACGGCTCCCCCGCCAGCTCCTGGATCTCCAGTTCCAGCGCCCGGGCCTCCTCGGTGAGGCGCTTGGCCAGGGTCCGCAGGTAGTCCTCGTCGACGCCGACTCCCGCCTCCTCCATGCGGGCCAGCACCCGCACGAGGGGCCGCTCGATCTCGTCGTACAGCGGCGACAGGCCCCGAGCCGAAAGGGCGGCGCCCAGCGGCTCGACCAACAGGGCGATGGCCCCGGCCCGCCGCGCCGCCTCGACGAACGGCTCGACGCCGCCCCCGCCCAGGTCGAGCTGGCCCTCGGGCGGGGCATCAGGGGCCCGCAGGTCGACGCCGCCGTAGCGGGCCGAAAGATCCTCGAGCAGGTACTGGTCGCCGGCCGGATCCACCAGGTACGCCCCGATGGCGGTGTCGAGTTCGAGCTGGGAAAAATCCACGCCGATCGTCGACAGGCCCCGCATGATGGCTTTGGCATCGTGCGCGCTGACCGGTGCCCCGTCCGGCCCGAGCAGCCGGGACAGGGCGGCTCGCACCTCGTGGTCAGCCAGCAACGAAGCGCCGATCCACACCACCGGCACCGGAGCCCCGTCGGAGCGCGAGGCGGCCACAGGGAGCTCCACGAAGGCCAGGCCCTCGATGGCGGAGCGGCCGGGTCGGCCCTCCCAAGCGACCTCCATCGCCAGGGGCGCCGCCGTGGCCCTCCAGGCATTGACGAGCTCGACTGCCGCCTCGGTCGCCGGAACCTGCTCCACGTCGACCTCGAAGGGGGCACCGGCGCTCGACTGGGTCTCGGCCGCCCCTTTTCCCCCACCCTCGGTCACCTCGAGCAGACGGTCCCAGAGGGTCCGGAACTCGAGGAAGTTGAAGAGCTGGCGGACTTCCTCGAAATCCCACTCGGCAATGACCAGGTCGTCGATATCGACGTCGATCGGCACGTCGCGGATGAGCGGCGTGGCCTGGGCGTTGCGCCGGACCATGGGCTCGGCCGCGGCCATGTTCTGGCGGAGCTTCGGGGTCAGTTCGTCGAGATGGGCGAAGACGCCGTCGAGGTCGCCGTAGGTGTTGATCAGCTTGGCGGCGGTCTTCTCGCCCACGCCCGGGACCCCGGCCAAGTTGTCGGAGGGGTCGCCCCGGAGGGCGGCGTATTCGGGGTACTGGGCCGGGGTGACGCCGGTCCGGTCGTGGATGCCCGCCTCGTCGTACAGCACGTAGTCGCTGACGCCCCGCCGGTTGTAGAGCACCTTGACGTGGGGGTCCTCGACCAGCTGGTAGGTGTCCCGGTCGCCGGTGACGACCATCACGTCGAGGCCCGCGGTCGCGTGCCTGGGTGGCCAAGGTGGCGATGATGTCGTCGGCCTCGAAGCCGGCCAGCTCCACGGTAGGAATGTGCAAGGTCTTGACGAGCTGGCGGACCAGGCCCATCTGCTGGCGCAGGATGTCGGGGGCCTCGGCCCGGCCGGCCTTGTAATCCGAGATCATCTCGTGGCGGAACGTCGGTTCCGGCCGGTCGAACGCCACCGCGATGTGGTCGGGACGGTGGTCCTTGAGCAGGTTGATGAGCATCGACGTGAAGCCGTACACCGCGTTGGTCACCTGCCCCGACGCCGTCGCCATGTCGGTCGGCAGGGCGAAGAACGCCCGGTAGGCCACCGAGTTGCCATCGAGCAGCAGGAACAAGGACATCCCTCGATACGATAACGGCGTGCCTGTCGGCTACCACCCCCCACTCGAGGAGTACCTGGAGGCCATCCACGAGTTGGAGGAGGAAGGCACCCAGGTCATCCAGGCCCGCCTGGCCGAGCGGGTCGGCCATTCGGCGCCGGCGGTGTCGGAGACCATCCGCCGGCTGAAGGCGGACGGGCTACGTCACCGTCGAGGACCGGGCGGTGCACCTGACGGGCAAGGGGCGGGCCCGGGCGGAGAGCGTGGTGCGCAAACACCGCTTGGCCGAGTTGCTGCTCACCGAGGTCATCGGGCTGCCGTGGCACAAGGCGCACCTCGAGGCGTGCCGGTGGGAGCACGTGATTTCCGACGAGGTGGAAGATCGGCTCGTCGTGTTGCTGGGGCACCCGACGACCTGTCCGCACGGCAATCCCATTCCCGGCAGCGGGGCGTCGGTCGTGAAGGATTTGGTGGCGCTGAGCTCGGTGCAGGGCGGTGAACAGGTGCGCCTGCAGCGCGTCACCGAGCAGGTCGAGATTGACTTGGACGCGCTGGCGTACCTGTCGGAGGCCGGTTTCATCCCGGGAGCCGACGCCACCGTGACCTCTCGGGCGCCCGACGGGACACTGACCCTGTCACTGGGCGAGCACAGCTTCGCCCTCGGGCTGGCGCTGACGCAGCAGTTGTACGTGACCGCCCGCTAGCGCCGGTCGGCGTGACCAGGCCGCCGGGCTCGGCCCGGTCGGGCCGGTCGGGCCTGGTCGGGCCGGTCGGGCGCTAGGGCTGGTCGCCGGCGCCCGCTGGCGCCGGTGGGCGAAGCCCCTCCTCGATCACCCGTCGGGCGATCTCCTTCATCGGGAGCCGCTCGCGCATGGCGGTCTTCTGGATCCAGCTAAAGGCCTCGGCTTCCTTCAGCCGGTCCTCGTCCATCAGCATGCCCTTGGCCCGCTCGACCACCCGACGGGTCTCCAGTTGATCTTCCAGGCTCTTGACGTCCTGCGCCAGGTTCTGGATTTCCCGGAAGCGTCCGAGGGCAATCTCGATCTGGGGGAGGAGGTCGCTCTTCTGGAACGGCTTGACGACGTAGGCCAACACGCCCGCGTCTCGTGCCTGGTCGACCAGGTCACGCTGGCTGAACGCCGTCAGGATGACCACCGCCGCCAGGCGTTCTGAGGTGATCTCCCGGGCCGCGGTCAAACCGTCGGTGCCCGGCATCTTGATGTCGAGGATCACCAGGTCGGGCTGGAGGGAACGGACCAGTTGGATCGCTTCGTCGCCGCGTCCGGTTTCCCCCACGACCTCGTAGCCCTCCTCCTGAAGGATCTCCTTGAGGTCGAGTCGGATGATGGCTTCATCCTCCGCAATCACGACGCGCACCGGCACGGGGGGCTGGCTCCTTCGGCTGGTCAGTGGGACTCGATTACGAGGCGGTCAAGCAGCTGATCCTGCGTCTGGCGAAGTTCGGCGACGGTGAGCACCAATGTCTTGCGACTTCGCCCCATGGCATCGGCGTGGCGCTGGGCCTGCTGATATTCCTTGTTGGCCAGCGGTGTCTCCGAAACCAAGGCTCGCAACCGGGCGTCTTCGGCGGCATCGACGAGGACGGCGAATTGCTCCTCGATCACCGCCAGATCTTCGCGGGCGCGCTTCAACCGCTTGGACACCTCGGTGAGGCGGCGCTCGATCAATGATTTGGACACGTTCGCGTGAGTCTACTGAGACGACCACGGCGCCATCGTCCAGTTCGCTTGGTTCGCCGGAGTTCGCCGGAGTTCGCCCGAGTTCGCCTGCCGTGCCGTGCGGTTTGCTGGTTTGGGCGGCCAGGATGGGCGGATGCGGTCTTGGCGGCGCCTGGTGGTCGTCGCGTTGCTCGGCGCCGGGAATCTGGTCGGCTGCACCCATTCGGCGAGTGGCGTGGCGGTGCCGGCCAACCGATGCGCACCGCCTGTGAACGAACGACTCGACTCACGGTCGACGGTCCATCTCTTCCCGAGTGCCCGGGAGCCGAACTACCTCACCGATCCCCCGACATCGGGACCCCACCGGTTGGGACCGCCCTACCGCGGTGTGGTCACGACGCCCATTCCTCGCTCCAGTCAGGTCGCGATGCTCGAGTCGGGGTTCGTGATCGTTCAAGCCCGGAGCCTGGCCCCGGCACAGGCGGCGGACCTGAACCGGTTGGCGGCCGGCCTCGTAACGGTGGCGCCGCCCGCAGGGCCGCTCCCGAGCGCAGTCGTGGCGACCGCCTGGACATGGAAGCTCGAGTGCGCATCGGCGGCTCCGCGCCGCGTTGGCGGCCATACGAGCGTTCATCGCGGCGCACCAAGGTGTCGGGTTCGTGGGCAATATCCCCGCCACGACCGTCTCGCGGTAACGGTCATGGCGGTGTCTCAGACGTTCTTAAGCTTTGTTGAGCACACTCTGAGGTGATGCGTGTGCTGGTGGTCGACGACGAGCCCGCGGTTCGCCAGGCGCTGGACCGGGCCCTGCGCTTCGAGGGCTACGAAACCGAGATGGCGGCCGACGGGCTCGGGGCGTTGTCGGCCATCGCGGAACGGCCGGCCGACGCGGTTGTGCTCGACGTGGCGATGCCGAGAGTCGACGGCCTCGAGGTGTGCCGGCGGCTTCGGGCGGCGGGTGATCCCACCCCGATCCTGCTGCTGACCGCTCGGGTGGCGGTATCGGAGCGGGTGGCCGGCCTTGATGCCGGGGCGGACGACTATCTCGTCAAGCCGTTCGCCCTCGAGGAACTGCTGGCTCGGCTGCGGGCCTTGCTGCGGCGCAGCGGGCCACCCGACGACGACGTGCTGCGCTTTGCCGATCTGTCGCTTGACCCTGCGACGCGGGAGGTGTCGCGAGGGGAGCGGCGGATCGAGCTGACGAGGACGGAGTTCCTCCTGCTCGAACTGCTGTTGCGCAACGCCCGCCAGGTGCTGCCCCGGGAGGTCATCTTCGACCGCGTCTGGGGCTACGACTTCGGCGCCAACTCCAACTCGCTGGAGGTGTACATCGGGTACCTGCGGCGCAAGACCGAGGCCGAGGGCGAGGCCCGGTTGGTCCATACCGTCCGCGGCGTAGGGTACGTGTTACGGGACCCGCAAAATGGCTGACGGCGATCACTCCCCCCTCTCCGACGACCCGCCCGCCAGTCGACGCAGAAGGCGGGCGCGCAGGGCGCGACCCGCTCACCGGGCCCGCCGTGTGAGCTTCAGGACCCGGCTGGTCGGCCTCGCGGCGGCCGCGGTAGGCGTTTCGGTCGCGTTGGCTTCGGCTGCCTGCTACATCGGGGTGCGCCGGACACTGGTGCGGGAGGTCGACAACCAACTGCGGCGCCAGGCGACGCTGGTCGAAAACCGTCGACTCCCACCAGAGATCAAGAACCTGGCGGGCATCACCGGCCCGTTGCAGCGCAGCGGGCTCAGCAGCTTTACGACCTTCCAGGTGATAACGGCGAACGGAACCGTGTTGATCGCGAACACACCCGCGCTCCCCGTCACCGCAACCGATCGCGCCGTGGCGGCCGGGAAACAGCGCGAGACATTCCGTTCGATCAGTAGCTCCGCCAAGGCAGGCCACGCCCGCGTCCTCACGATCTCCGTCGGCGGCGGCTACGCCGTGCAACTGGCCCGTCCCCTGGTGGACATCGATCGGACCTTGCGTCATTTGGCGTTGATACTGCTGCTGGTCGCCGCGACGGGCATCGCCTTTTCTCTGGTCCTCGGCTACCTCGTCGGCAAGACCAGCCTGAGGCCGGTCGAGGACCTAACCGAAGCCGTCGAACGGGTCGGTGCCACTGGTCATCTCGACGAGCGCATCGACGTGACTGGTGACGACGAACTGTCTCGACTGGCGACCAGCTTCAACCAGATGTTGGCGGCACTCGGTGAGTCACGTCGACAACAGACCCAGCTGGTGGCCGACGCGGGCCACGAGTTGCGGACTCCGCTCACCAGCTTGCGGACCAACATCGAGGTCCTGCTGCGCGCCCACGACCTTCCCGACGCCGACCGGGCGGCGCTCTTCGGCGACATCACGGGGCAGCTGACCGAGCTCAGCACCCTGGTTGGCGACCTGGTGGAGCTGGCGCGTGACGAGGAGCAGCGCCCCGAACCCGAGGACGTGCGTTTGGACATCGTGGTCGAAGATGCCGTTGATCGGGCCCGCCGGCGGGCGCCGTCGCTTGCGTTCAGCGTGGACGTCCGCCCGGCATTGGTTCACACCCAGGCCGCCCTGCTGGAGCGGGCGGTGCTCAACGTGCTCGACAACGCGGCCAAGTGGAGCCCCGAAGGATCGACCGTCGAGGTCACCCTGGCGCGGTCAGGGTCGTCAGGGCCGTCGGGGCCGTCAGGGTCGTTCTGGCGACTCGAGGTGCGAGATCACGGACCCGGCATTGCCGACGACGATCTCCCGTACGTGTTCGACCGGTTCTATCGCGCCGCCACGGCGCGCCGGCTTCCAGGGTCGGGCCTGGGACTGGCGATCGTTCGCCAGGTCGTCGAGTCGAGCGGGGGCGCCGTCAGCGCTGTCAACGCCGCCAACGGAGGCACCATGGTCCGCATCGACCTGCCCGCCTTCGAAGTGATCGGTCCCGCCGCCGAATCCTCGGTCGCCGACAGGACCGGAGCGCGCCGCCCCCGGGGACTCGATTCTTATCTAGCTCTGAGCTCTCTCTTATCTGTAGCTCAGATATCTCTTACCTCCATGCAGTCTGCTGATGGAGATGAACGACTCGTTCGATTCCCTGCCTCCGTATCCCGGCGTCTCCTTTCCCAACTTCGCCTATCCGCCTGATCCGGCGCTCGGGGCACCCCCGCCCCCACCGGCTCGTCCCTCGCGACGTTGGCTTGGGGGTGCCCTCGGTGCCGGCGCGGTGGTGCTGGCGGCCGGCGCCTTCCTGCTCGGCCGCGGCTCCGTGCACACCGCCAGGTCGAGCCTCCCGACCGCCACCGCGCTCAGCGCCTTGAACTCCGCGGCGTCGGCGACGACCGGCCCGGCCAACGCGGCCTGTGTCGGACCTCGTCGCGCCGCCGGCGGCACGCTGAAGTCGGTCAACGGCTCCACCTTGACGGTGACGACGCCCCGCGGCGGAGACGTCACGGTCAAGACCGACAGCGGCACCAAGGTGACCCGGATCGTCAAGGGCGCCTTGAACGACGTGACCGCGGGAGCCGTCGTTGCCGTTCACGGCACCGCCAACGGCACCGCGGGCATCGCTGCCGAGCAGGTCGCGGTGCTGCCGGCAAAGACTCCGGCACCTGCCGGCAAGGGCCCCATGGCGTACGGGCCCAAGGCGCAGGCGGCCGGGTTCGCCCTGGGAACGGTCCAGAGCGTGTCTGCGTCGGGCTTCACCGTCTCGTCCGGCGGCAGCACCATCACGGTGACCACGTCCTCGTCGACGGCCTTCTCGAAGACGGTCCAGGCGGGCGTGAGTGACCTGGTTACGGGGCAACCGATCGCGGTCGGAGGGACACCGAACAGCGACGGGTCGATCACGGCCAGCACCATCCAACAAGCCGAGCCCGGTGTCGCCTCGGGCAAGCTCCCGGGGATCGGCTTCGCCCGACCACACCGCTGACCTGACCCAGGGCGCGTCAGCGAGCGGTTACTCGTGGGCTCTGGAAACGAGTCGCGCTACGATCCGGCAGCGTTGCCCGGGTGGTGGAATGGTAGACACGGTGGACTCAAAATCCATTGCTCGCAAGGGCGTGCGGGTTCGAATCCCGCCTCGGGCACCGTCGGCTCCCCGGCTCCCCGGCTCCCCGGCTCCCCGGCTCCCCGGCTGCCTGTTAGCAGAACATGACCGCCAGAGGGCATGTAGTGCTATGAAAGCGCGCTCTGCGGCCCAAGTGGCCCCCTGCGCCCCTGCAGCCCTGCGCCGAAGGGGCCAAGGGGCCGCATGGCCGAGCGCCGGAGGGTCACCGTGTACAGTCGTTTGGTGGGTCCGATGGGACGACGGGTACGACGGTTGGCCCTGCTGGCACTGATGCTGGCGGGGGTGACGGTTTGGCGACGCCGGATGATTTCCGCCAACGAGCGCACGCTCGGGCGGTTCCCCCGCACGTAACCCACAAGTGACCTGCCAGTAACCAAACGCAACACAATCTCAACTTCTACGCAACAGACCACATCTGTTACTTCCGGCAACATCGGATAGTCAGATAGCGCAAGAGGCGACGGGAGGAGAGCCAGGCGTGCCAGCATTTGTGTTTCCCGGACAGGGTTCACAGCGCCCAGGAATGGGTCAGCCGTGGAGAGACCACCCATCCTGGGACGTCGTTGCCGACGCTTCGGAGGTCGCGGGCCGCAACGTGGCCCATCTCCTCCTCAACGCGGGCCCCGACGAGCTCACCGAGACGCGCAACGCCCAGCTCGCCACCTTCACCTTCAGCCTCATCGTCCTCGACGCGGTCGAGCGGCTGGGCATCGAGCCCACGGCCTGCGCCGGCCACAGCCTGGGTGAGTACAGCGCCCTCGTCGCCGCCGGCGCCTTGTCGTTCGACGACGGCGTGGCGATCGTTGCCGAGCGCGGCGAAGCCATGCAGGCCGCCGCGGACGAACAGCCGGGCACGATGAAGGTGATCGTGGGGCTCGACGACGATGCCGTCGACATGGCGTGTTACCGGGCCGACGCCGAGGTCTGGGTCGCCAACTACAACGCCCCGGACAACGTCGTGATCGCAGGCGACCACGAATCGGTGGAGTCGGCCCTCGACGAAGCCTTCGTCCTGGGCGCCCAGCGGGTGATACCCGTCGCCGTCGGCGGCGCCTTCCACACGCCGTTCATGGCCTCGGCCCGGCCCCGTCTCCGCAAGGCCCTGCGGGCCGCCACCTTCCGCGAGCCCGAGGTGCCCGTCGTCGCCAACGTGGACGCCCTCCCCCACAAGACCGCAGACGACTGGCAGGGCCTCTCCTCGGCCCAGCTGTGCAGCCCGGTCCGGTGGCGCCAGAGCGTCCTGCGCCTCGCCGGCCTCCCGGGTCCCCACGCCGGCTTCCCCGGCCTGATCGGCGTCGGCGTCGGCGTCGGGGTCGGCCTCGGCGCGAGCCCCGCGGCCATCACCGCATCCGATACCGGCATCTCCCCATCCGACGGTGAGCGCCTGTTCGTCGAACTCGGGTCGGGTGGCGTACTCACCGGCCTCACCCGCCGCATCGTCCCAGGAGCGACCGCCATTTCCGTTTCCACCCCCGCCGACCTCGACATGCTGGTCGAGGCCATCTCGGGCCGCAGCGCCCTCCACACCTACGCAGTCAGCCATCACGGCGAGCACCTCTACGTGTCCGAGCGGATGGTCATCAGCCCGTGCGCGGGCGTGTTCGAGCCGACCGGCGCCAGCGCCGCGGCCGCCGCCGAGGGGGAACCGATCGAGGTCGGAACGGTCCTCGGCCGCGTCGGCGACACCGACGTCCGATCGCCCTTCGCGGGCTGGCTCATGGGGATGCTCGCCCTCCCTGGTGAACGGGTCCAAAGTGGGCAGCCCGTCGCCTGGCTGCGGGCCCACTGATGGCCCCCATGTCCCCCAATCGTGGCAGCGCCATCACCGGATGGGCGATGGCCCTCCCGCCGACCATCGTCACCAACGAGGACCTCTCCCGGTACCTCGACACCAGCGACAGCTGGATCGTCGACCGCACCGGGATCCGCGAACGCCGGGTGATCTACGGCCCCTTTGCCCCCCGACCGGCCGACCCGTCGATGTGGACCTCACCGCCGAACGGGATCGGCACCACGGCCTCCATGGCCATCGAAGCGGGCCGCAAGGCCCTCGACGCGGCCCACCTGGGCGCCGAGGACATCGACCTGCTGATCCTGTGCACCACCACACCCGACCAGACGGTCCCCGCCACCTCGTCGGTGGTGCAGTCCGCCCTCGGCCTGCACTGCGCCGCCTTCGACCTCAACGCCGCCTGCGCGGGCTTCGTGTACGGCCTGGTCACCGCAGCCAGCTTCATCACCGGCGGCGCCCACCGGGTCCTCGTGATCGGCTCCGAGACCCTCTCGCGGATCGTCGACTGGACCGACCGTGAGACGGCCGTTCTCTTCGGCGACGGGGCGGGCGCGGTCGTGGTCGAGGAGGTCCCGGGCGACAGTTCGCTGCTCGGCTGGGACGTCGGCGTCGACGGGGCGCTGCAGCCCATCCTCTACGCCGACCTCGGCGGCTCGCTGCAGATGGTCGGCAAAGAGGTGTTCCGCCGGGCCGTGCGGGCCACCGTCGAGTCGTCGCAGGCGGCGATGGAGCGGGCCAAGGTCACGCCCGAGGACATCGCACTGTTCGTCCCCCACCAGGCCAACTCGCGGATCATCGAGGCGGCGTGCGCCCGGCTGGAGATCCCCTTGGAGCGGGCCGCGGTGATGCTCGATCGCACGGGAAACACCAGCTCGGCCTCGATCCCCCTTGCCCTGTGCGAGGCCGTGGATGCGGGCCGGGTGGCCGATGGCGACCTCATCTTGATGTCGGGCTTCGGCGCCGGCATGACGTGGGCGTCTGCCGTCTGGCGCTGGTGCAGCGACCCCTTCCAAGACTGCGCCGGACGCCCGGCGGCCGGGTGACGACGAGCTCCTCGTCGAAACTCCGACACCAACTATCGGCACCGCTGGACCAACCACGGCGCCCCGACGAAGTAGATTCGCGTGATTCCGACCGGAGGATGAGATGGACGACCAAGCCGCGTTCGACAAGTTCAAGCAGTGCGCCGTCGAAGTACTGCAGGTCGACCCCGAGAAGGTCACCCCTGCTGCTCGCTTCGGAGACGATCTCGACGCCGACAGCCTCGACCTGGTCGAGCTGGTGATGGCCCTCGAAGAGTCCTTCGAGGTCACGGTGGACGAAACCGAGCTCGAAGGCATCGAGACGGTCCAACAAGCATTTCAGCTGGTCACCTCGAAGCTCTGATGCTGGCACTGGTCGGCGCAGCCGACGGCACCGGTTCCGTGCCCGGTCGGCGCGTCGCGATCACCGGGCTCGGCGTCGTTGCCTCGTGCGGCACCGGGAAAGACGCCTTCTGGGAGGGCCTCCTCGCCACACCCGCGGACGGGATCCGCCGGGTCCAGGACTTCGACGCCACGCCCTACTTCGGTTCGAAGGAGGTTCGGCGAATCGACCGATTCGGCCAGCTGGCCGTGGCCGCCGCCGAGCAGGCGATCGCCGACGCGGGCGGCCTCGAGGGACTCGCCGCCGACCCCGATCGGGTCGGCGTCTTCATCGGGACCGGCGTCGGCGGGCTGGAAACGCTCGAGACCCAAATCTGGACGTACAAGGAGAAGGGGCCTCGGAGAGTGTCCCCCTTCATGGTGCCGATGATCATGGCCAACGCCGGCGCCGCGGCCGTGTCCATGCGCTACGGCATGCGAGGGCCGTGCGAGACGACGGTCACCGCGTGTGCCTCGGGCACCCACAGCATCGCCAACGCGGCGCGCGTCATCGCCACCGGCCGGGCCGACGTCATGCTCGCCGGGGGGGCGGAAGCGAGTTGCACCGGCGTCGCCGAGGCGGCCTTCGGCAACATGACCGCCCTGTCCCGCAGCGGCCGGTCGAAGCCGTTTGACACAACACGCGATGGCTTCGTGATGGCCGAGGGCGCCGCGGTCGTGATCCTGGAGGAATGGGGTCGGGCCGTCGCCCGCGGCGCCACGATCTACGCCGAGCTGGCGGGTGGCGCCTCCAACGCCGACGCCTACCACATCACCGCCCCCTCGCCCGGCGGCCCCGGCGCCGCAGCCTGCATGGAGCAGGCCATCACCGACGCCGGCCTGGTGCCGACCGACATCGCCCACATCAACGCCCACGGCACGTCGACGCCGCTCAACGACGCCGCCGAGGCGGAGGCCATCGTCAAGGTCTTCGGCACACCCGGTCCCCCGGTCACCTCGACCAAAGGCGTGATCGGCCATGCGCTCGGCGCCGCCGGGGCCATCGAGACGGTGGCGTCGGTGCTCACCATCACCCACCGGCTCATCCCCCCGACCGCCGGGCTCACCGACCTCGACCCCGACGTGCACCTCGACGTCGTCATGGGCGAACCCCGCCCGTGGGAACCGGGGCCGACGCTCTCCAACTCCTTCGGATTCGGCGGCCACAACGGCTGCCTGGTGATTTCTCCCGCCTGAGGAATGTCCGCGGCCACCGCGCCGTTCAGCTGTAGTAACTAGCGCAGATGTGCCGATTCCATACCAAGGTTGTTATGGAGGATGGTGGGAAAAATGGGATGGTTCCACGACAAGTCTGATCGGACCCAGGAAACCGCACCGTGGGCAGGGCCGTTCGGTCCGCCCCCGTCGGCCGGGGCAACGAAGTTCAACCCCATGGTGAGGACGGCAGCCGAGTTGACCGCTCCCCACGACGAGGTGCCCGCGTCGGCTCCCCCAGCCGCCGCCGCGCCCGCCGCAGCCGCCTAACTACCTCGGACTACCGCGCCGCCAGGGCGTCGAGCAGCTTGGTCGGCGTGTCCTTGGGCGAGATCTTGTACCAGACCTCTTCGAGTTCACCGGCCGGGCCAACCAGGAACGCCGAGCGTTCGATGCCCATGTAGGTCCGGCCGTACATGGACTTCTGCACCCACACCGCGTACGCCTCCGCCACTGCGTGGTCCTCGTCGGCCAGCAGCGGAAACCCCAGCCCGTACTTCTTGTCGAACTTGGCCTGCTTGGCGGGCGCATCGGGGCTGATGCCCAAGACAGCAGTGTCGCCCACCTGCCCCAGGATGTCGCGCAGACCGCACGCCTGGGTGGTGCAACCGGGCGTGTCGGCCTTGGGATAGAAGTAGATCAGCACCCGCCGCCCGGCGAAGCCGCCCAGGTCGACCGCTTGGCCCGACTGGTCCGACAATGTGAACGTGGGTGCCTGGTCCCCCACCGCAAGCCTGTCGCTCATGGCCCCAAGTATGGCCGGTCGTGCGGGCGGCAACCTGGCCCACCCGAGGTACCGTCACTGCGTGACCTCGACACCGGAGGCGGCGGCGTCGCCGTCGCCGTCTGACACTCCCGACTCCGACCGCGGGCGACCAGCCGACTACGACGTCGGCGCGTTCAGCGAAACGCCGCCGTGGGAGGTCGTCACCTCGGAGCTGACGTGGCGCCACGGGATCGAAGAGCTCCGCCAGGCAACCGCGGCCGAAGTACCGCAACTCCTCCGCCGCCGCCGGGTGCCGCCGCTGCGGCGGCTGGTGCTCGTCGCCGCGGTGCTGGTGCAGGCCCTCGGGGGTTGGTACCTCTTCGACCGGTGGCGGGCCCGGTGGGCCAACCGACCGGAGATCTCCCAGGCCGGGCTGTCGCACCGGCTGCGCAAGGCATTCGAACGACTCGGGCCGACCTATGTGAAGCTGGGCCAGATCCTGTCGTCGGGCCAGGGGATCTTCCCGGAGCCCCTCGTGGACGAGTTCAAGCTGCTCCGCGACCACGTCCCCGCCGAGACCTACGAAACGGTCCGGGCCATCGTGGAGGAAGAGCTGGGCCAACCGCTCGACGCCGTGTTCAAGGAGTTCGACATCGAACCCTTGGCGGCGGCATCCATCGCCCAGGTCCACGCCGCCATCCTCCTGACCGGCGAGCCGGTCGTGGTCAAGGTCCAGCGCCCGACGGTCGCCAGCCTGGTCCGCCGGGACCTGGGCGTCATGAGCTGGATCGCCCCGGCGCTGGTCGGTCGCATCCCGGTGGCGGCGCTGGCCAATCCCCCCGCCTTGGTGCAGCTGTTCGCCGAGACGATCGTCGAGGAACTCGACTTCCGCCTCGAAGCCGAGAACATGCTCGACATCGCCCACATCCTGGCCGAGACCGACCAGCGCACACTCGTGGTGCCCCGGCCCCACCCGAACCTGGTCACCCGCCGGGTACTCGTCATGGAACGGCTCGACGGCTTCGGCTGGGACGACGTGGCCGGGATGCACGACGCCGGGGTCGACACGTCCGCCGTGGTCCACGCGGGGATGATCGCCTTCCTCGAGGGCGCCATGCTCTACGGCGTCTTCCACGGCGACCTGCACGGGGGCAACCTGTTCGTCCGCCCCGACGGCAAGGTCGTGCTGCTCGACTACGGCATCACGGGGCGCCTCGACGAGACCCGGCGCCTGGCGTTCCTCCGGTTGCTCATGGGCGGCACGGTCAACGACGTCAAGCTCCAGATGGCCGCGCTGCGCGACCTCGGCGCCCTGCCTCCCGACACCGACCTCGACGCCGTGATGCACGACCTCGGTATCGACCAACCGGTCAAGGACCCCACCACCATGGAGCCCGACGAGTTAATCGGTCAGATCCGGGACCTGACCAAGGCGCTGCTGGCGTACGGGGCCACCATGCCCAAGGAGCTGATGCTGTTCGTCAAGGACCTGCTGTTCTTGGACAGCGCCCTGGCGACACTCGCCCCCGACGTGGACCTGTTCTCCGAGATCACGTCTGTGGCCATGTACTTCGCCACCCGCTACGGCGAGCGCATCGCCCACGACGTCGGCATCGATCCCCGGGAGCAGGCCGTCGACCTCGAGGGTGTCAAGGCCAGCTTCGGCCTGACCAACGACGTCGATCGCCTCACCTACCGCGACCTCCAAGCGCGCCGCGAGATCATCCGCAGCCGGATGGGTGCCAGCCGACGCCAGAAGCGCCGGCACCGCTGGCGGCGCAATCGGGCCGACACGCTGACCAGCGCGCGGTCGTTCTGGCTAGGGGTCGGAGTCTCTGGGTCAGGGCGACGTCGTGGTGGTGATCCCGCAGACCTGCGTGTCGTAGGCGTCGATGCGGTCGGTGGCCGCGATGAACGTCGGGTCGGTCAGCGCCGACAAGGAGCTGGGGTCGACCTTGGTGATGTCGTAGTTCGCGGCCTTGAGTGAGGCCTCGAGTTGCTTGAGCCCAGTCACGACCGTCTGGCCATCGGACTTGATCGGAGCGGGGATGACGGTCAAGAACTGGGCCGCAAAGGCGTCGAACTGTTCGAACAGCGCCTTCACCTTCGTCACGTCGGTGAGGTCCGAGCTACTGGCGCTGGGGAGCTGCCGGGCCAGTTCGCAATAGCGGGAAGTCTTCGATCCGGAAAAGGTTGGTGCCGTAGTCGAGCCGCCGACGACCGTTGTCGTGGCGTTGGCGGCAGTCGTCGCTCTCGTCGTGGCCGATGTCGTGGATCCCTTCCCGCCGCAGCCCGCCAGCACGAGCGCGCTCAGCGCAGCCGCGCCTCCGAACGTCTTCAACCACCGCAGTCGACCCATGAGCCACCTCCGAACCGGCGAACCTCGGTGAGGATAGCGTCCGGGGGTGCGCATCACCTTATGGCTCGACCGACCCGGGCCCTGGTCGAGCATTGTCGAACGTGCCTGCCAGGCCGAGGCCGCGGGGTGGGACGGCCTGCGCTTTGGCGATCTGGGCGGCGGCCCAGACCACGGAAGCCTCGAGTGCTGGGCCGTCATGGGGGCTCTGGCCGAGGCGGTACCACGGCTGCGCCTCGAAGTGGTGGTGGGCGACGAGACCGGTCGCCACCCAGCCGTCGTAGCCAAGCTGGCCAGCACGGCGGATCAACTAAGCGGCGGCCGCCTCCTCCTCGGGTTCGGGCCCGCCGCCGGGCCCGACGGTGAGCTCAGGTTGTCGGAGGCGGTCGCGGTCGTGCGGAGCCTGACCGCCAACGAGCGCACCACCTTCAGCGGGACCTTCTACCAACTGCGCGATGCCCCCCTCGATCCCAAACCGCTCCAGATCCCGTTCCCGATACTGCTCGTGGGCGGCAGCGCCGCCTTGGCCGCAACCCAGGCCGACCACTGGAGCATCACCGGCCCACCAGCCGAGATCGACTCCCAACTCCGCGCCCTTGACGAGTCTTGTCGCACGATCGGCCGCGCCCGAGAGGCCATCACCGTGTCGGTCGTCAGCGTCGCGCCCCCCGGCACCCTGGGGTCCACGAATGGGTGGTACCTGACTCCGCTCTCGGCGAGGAACCCTCGGCCTGGCGCCGAAGCGCTCGCCGACATGCATTCGGCCGCCGAACGGGCCCCGCCGCCTCAACTCTGAGGGTGAGTTACGTCTCTGAGGGCGAGCCACAGCGCTAGACAGCCCTAACCAACCATCAAAGCCGTAGACGACCACCAGAGTTGCGTACCCCGACCGCGGCGAGGCTCAGCCCAGCTTGGGAGTCGCCCGAGCCACGATCGCCCCGACATCGACGCCCGAGGGAAGCGTCCCGAACGCCCGGCCCCAGTCGCCGCCCAGACGTGAGGCGCAGAAGGCGTCGGCAACCGCGGGGTCGCCGAAGCGAACGAGTAGGGCGCCCTGGAGCACCAGGGCCATGGACTCCACGATCCTGCGGGCCCGGGCTTCGACGTCGTCGGTGCGGGTCAGCTCACGGCGGAGGTCGTCGACGGCGTCGTCGAGGCGACGGTCGCCACCGTCCGCCCGGCCCAGCTCGGTGAAGAACGCCTCCAGCGACTCGGGTTGGCGGGTCATCGCTCGCAACACGTCCAGGCAGATGACATTGCCCGACCCCTCCCAGATCCCGTTCAGCGGGCTCTCCCGGAACAGCCGGGGCATCACCGACTCCTCGACATAGCCGTTGCCGCCCACGCATTCCAGCGCCTCGGCCGCCATGGCCGGATGGCGCTTGCACAGCCAGTACTTGGCCACCGCGGTAGCCAGCCGCCGGAACCGGGCCTCGTGCTCGTCGTCGTCCGCCCGGTCGTATGCCCCGGCCAGGCGCAGCATCGTCGTGGTCGCCGCCTCGGCCTCGACCGCCAGGTCGGCGAGCACCGCAGCCATCAGCGGCTGGTCGGCCAGGTGCCGGCCGAAGGCGCTGCGGTAGGCGCAGTGATGGGCCGCCTGTGCCAACGACTGGCGCATGCCCGCGGCCGCGCCGACGACGCAGTCGAGGCGGGTGTGGTTGACCATCTCGATGATCGTCGCCACGCCCCGGCCCTCCTCGCCCACCCGCTCCGCCCAGGCGCCGTCGAGCTCGATCTCGGCCGAGGCGTTGGAACGATTTCCGAGCTTGTCCTTCAGGCGCTGGATGGCGACCCGGTTGCGCCCGCCATCGGGCGTCCAGCGCGGCAGGGCGAAGCAGGTCAGTCCCCCCGGCGCCTGGGCCAGCACGAGGAACAGGTCGCCCATCGGGGCCGAGCAGAACCATTTGTGGCCGGTGAGCCGATAGGCCCCTTCGGCCGCTACGGCCACGGTGGTGTTGGCCCGAACGTCCGAGCCGCCCTGTTTCTCGGTCATGGCCATGCCCGCCAGGGCGCCCGCCTTGTCGGCGGCAGGCCGCGGGGAGGGGTCGTACACCAGCGACGTGAGGCGGGGCTGCCAAAGGGCGAGCAACGCCGGTTCGGCCCGCAGGGCCGGAAGGACCGAGTACGTCATCGAGATCGGGCAGCCATGCCCGGCGTCGACCTGGCTCCACACGTAGAAGCCGGCGGCGCGGGCCACATGCGCTCCCCTGCGCGGCTGGTCGGGGCGCCACGGTGCCGCATGCAGGCCCCGCTCGACCGCGACGGCCATCAGCTGGTGGTAACTCGGGTGGTACACCACCTCGTCGATCCGGTGGCCGAAGCGGTCGTGGGTCCGTAGCTCCGGCGGATGGGTGTTGGCGTCGGCTCCCCAGCCGATCGCAGTGGCCGTGCCCGCCAGCTCGCCGAGCGCCAGGAGCTGCGCTTCGGCCCACCCCGCCCCTTCACGGTTGACGCCCTCGGCCAAGGCCTGATCCTGGGCGAAGACGTTGTAGCCCTCGAGCGGTGGCGGTTGATTTCGAACCTCGTGGGTCGCCACGGCCCGCCAGGCTATGGCGCCCCCGCTAGTTGAGGCTGGGCTCGTTCGGGTAGGCGGCCACCAGGGCCAGGCGACCGCCCTGACGGCGCAGTACCCGCTTCCACAACTGGTCGGGGTCACCGGACAACGCGTCGCCCGGCTCCGCCAGCACGACGAACCACGCCCCGGCGTCGATTTCGGCCTCGAGCTGGCCCGGGCCCCATCCGGCGTAGCCGGCAAAGACCCGGATGGCGTCGACCACGATCACCAGGTCGTCGGGATCGCGCTCCAAGTCGAGCGTGCCCAGTTCGCCGACCAGCGGCACCCAACCGCCCAGCCCTTCACGATCCATGCCGCTCGGGTGGTGCTCGGCCCCGTCGGGCACCTCAGGGGGCGGATCGGGCACCCGAGCCAGGCAGATGGCCGCCCCGGGCGCCACCGGCCCGCCCACGAACACCACCGGCGGGTCGGCGACCAGCCGCTCCCAACGGGGGAGCGGTGAATCCACGTCGAGTTCGCTCGGCCGATTCAAGACCACGCCGAGCGCCCCATCGTCCTGATGGGCCAGCAGCAGCACGACGGTGCGGTGGAAATTGGGGTCGGGCATCGCCGGATTGGCGACGAGCAGCCGTCCCTTCAGGGTCGTCACGACTTCCCATGATCGCACCCGCAGGACCGGCCCGGTACGCCGGGCGGGCCGGAACGGTTGCCTTTACCCAGTCCTTATACTCCGGTGGATGGCTGACTTGGCGCTCGTCCCTCCTTCGGCTGAGGAACTGGCGCACGCCGAGCCCGCGCCGCCCACGAGAGTGGATGTCCCCGAAACCCCGCTCTACCGGCTGAAGACCCGCCTCCTCGGCGCGCCGTTGCACACCGGCGAACTGGCCCACGAGCGCCTGGGCAAGCCGACTGCGCTGGCGGTGTTCGCCTCCGACAACCTTTCGTCGTCGGCCTACGCCACCGAGGAGATCCTGCGGATCTTGGTGCCCGCGATCGGCGTGGCGGCGTTCTCGCTCGTCGTACCGGTCACCGTCGCCCTGCTGGTCGTCCTCGGCTTTTTGATCCTGTCGTACCGCCAGACCATCAAGGAGTACCCCAGCGCGGGCGGGGCCTACATCGTCACCAAGGACAACTTCGGCAAGGTTCCCGCCCTGGTCGCCGGCGTCTCCCTGCTGACGGACTACATCTTGACCGTGGCCGTTTCCGTGGCCGCGGGCACCGCGGCCATGGCGTCGGCCATCCCCGGCCTCCAGCCCTACGTGGTGCCCATCTCGATCGCCTTCATCGCCCTCATTGCCTTCGGCAACCTCCGGGGCGTGAAGGAGTCGGGCAAGGTCTTCGCCATCCCGACCTACTTCTTCCTCCTCAACATGTTTTTGCTGCTCGTCTGGGGCGGGTTCCAGCTCCTGAAAGGCGGCCTGCCCCAGCAAAGCCTCAATCACCCAGGCCTGGTGAAGGTCGGAGGGGCGGGCAACGGGCTGTTCATGGGGGCGGCGCTGTTCGTGGTGCTGCGAGCCTTCGCATCCGGCGGCGCCGCGGTCACCGGCGTCGAAGCCATCTCCAACGGTGTTCCGGCCTTCCGCGAGCCCTCGTGGCGCAACGCCCGCACGACGCTCGTGTGGATGGGATCGCTGCTCGGGGTCATGTTCATCGGGCTGTCGATTCTGGCCGCGGCCATCCACTCCGCCCCGTTCGAAAAGGGCACGCCCACGGTGATCTCCCAGGTCGGGAAGGCCGTCTACGGTAGCGGCCCCTCCGGCCACATCTTGTTCTATCTCCTTCAGATCGGGACCACCCTGATCCTGGTGCTGGCGGCCAACACCAGCTTCGCCGACTTCCCGAGGCTGGCCAGCTTCGCGGCCGCCGACGGGTTCATGCCCCGCCAGCTCACCAAGCGGGGGCACCGGCTGGTGTTCTCCAACGGCGTGCTGTCGCTGGCCCTCGGGGCGAGCGTGCTGGTGATCGCGACCGACGCCAAGGTCAGCCGCCTGATCCCGCTGTACGCCATCGGGGTCTTCACCAGCTTCACGCTTTCCCAGGCAGGAATGGCCAAACACCATCTGACCCGCCGTGAACCCGGGTGGCGCCGGGGCATGGCCATCAACGGCTTCGGTGCCGTCCTGTCGCTCGTCGTGGACGTGATCATCGCCCTGACCAAGTTCAACGAGGGCGGCTGGGTCGTGATCGTGGCCGTGCCGATCCTGGTGGTGATCCTGTTGCGGCTCAACCGGCAGTACGTGGCCGAAGCGGCGGAACTCCGGGAAAATGCCCCCCGGGCTGCGGTGGCGCCGATTCGCAGGGGTCACATCGTCCTGATCTTCGTGGACCAGCTGGATCTCGCGGCGGCCCAGGCAATTCGCTACGCCCGGAGTATCTCGCCCGACGAACTGCGGGCCGTCCACTTTGCCATCGACATGGACCGCGCCGCCGACCTCCGCCAGGCGTGGTGCGACCTCGGCCTCTCCGGTATCCCCCTCGACATCGTCGAATGCCCCGACCGCCGCCTGGCGCGGGCCGCGGTCAATCTCGTGGCCGAGGTCCTCGACGAGAAGGAGACCGAGCTCACGGTATTGCTCCCCCGTGTGGAGTACGGACGCAGCTGGCACCGGCTGCTGCACGACCGCACCGCCCATCAGATTGCCGAAGCCCTGTCCGACGTCCCCCACGTCGGCGTGACGCTCATGCCGTACCACCTGGGGCGCAACAGCGTCGCCCGAACCGACACCACCGCGTCCAAGCCTTCCAAGCGGGCCACCAAGGCCAAGTCCGAGGCGCTGCAGGCAACGCAGCTGCCTTCCACGTTGGCGATACCGGCCGACACCGTGCCCATCGGTGGGCTGGCCCATCGCGATCGGGCCACCGTCGCAGGGCGGGTTCGCCAGGTGCGCGTCCAGCCCCGTGACGGGGTGGCGACGGTCGAGGTCACCCTGGCAGACGGCACCGGTGATGTGCGGGTGGTGTTCCTCGGGCGCCGCCACATACCGGGCATCGTGCCCGGCACCTACCTGTCGGCCCACGCCGTCGTGGGCCAGCGGGGCGGCCATCTCGAAATGTTGAATCCTGAGTACACCCTTCTGGCGACCGACTGAAATGGCTGCCGGCCGCCGGGCGCTGATCACTGCGGTCATCAGCGTCTCCATCCTCACCGGGGTCGTGCTGGCCGGCAGTGCGGCCCGAGCGTCGGTCGGGCGCTCGGCGACGCCCGTGATGGCCCTGGCGGGCATCGAGGCGACCACTCCCCCGGTGGCGCTGGTGTCCACCGACACCCGGGGTCGCAGCGCCACGAGCACCCGGCTGTCGATCTTGGTGCTCGCAGTGCTGGTGGGTCGGGCGTCGCTCCTGCGTCACCGGACCACCCGACCGACGGCGACCCGCGTCTCGCCGGCGTGGAAGGCGGGCGCAGCATCGGTCCGCGGACCGCCCGTCATCCTGCTCTGACCGCACGCCGCTAGCCAGCGCCCACGGTACGGGCCCCGAAAGGGACCGCCCCTGGCGCGGCTGGCGCCGCGCCCCGGCGCGGCCCAAGAAGTCGTCTGACTCGATAGCCGCCGGTCGCGCCCCATCGCGTGGGCGCCCGCGGCCTTTCCCAAAGGAGAACAGCAATGAACAACGCGCGCTCTACCGTCGCCATCACCGGACCCGATTCGTGGCTCCGGCCCATGCTCATCGCCCGCCTCGAAACGGCCGACATGAGTGTCCACGACCTGGGACCGGGCACATCACTGGTCCGGGCCGTCGACACGGTCATCCACCTGCCCCTCATGATGCCGGGGTCGGCGTCGCCGGCCAACGACGTGGGAGCCTCGGCCGGTCGGATGACGTTCGTCGCGGCCGCCACCGCCAAGGTCCCGAGGGTCGTCGTGGTGAGCCGACTCGAAGCTGAAGGCCCCAACCCTTATGTGGACGCACTGCGAGCCCTCGAACACAGCGCGGCCAACGTGTGCCGTCACGTCACGATCGTGCGCAGCGCCCACCCCGTCGGCGGGCCCGCCAACCCGGGCCCGGTCGTAGACGCCCTGCGCCGCTACCGGGCGGAGCTCGATGCTTTGGCGGACCCCACGGTCCACCCGGTCCACGTCGACGACCTGCTCGACGCCATCGAAGCGGCGGCCGACGGACGGATCGGGGCGGGCCTGGTCGAACTAGCGGGGCCCACGCCTTGGGCGCTGTCGGAGTTCGCCCAGATGGTCTCGGCTGGCATCTGGGACTCGTCTGACTCGTTGCTCGCCCAATGGAAGCTCCGGGCCGGGGGCGCGACGGGGAAAGCCATCACGTCGTTTCTGACCGAGACCTCGATGCCGACGCATCGGCTGTCGTCGCCTCTCGCTACACCGGACCGAGACGTCGCGGCCATCTGGAACACCGTCGAGGCCGACCGCCCATAAACCCAGCGCTACCCCACTGCGTGGAGGACGGCTCGTTCGATCTCCCGCAGCGCATCTTGGTCCGTGACCTTCTGGCCCTGGTCGTCGCACACGTAGAACGAGTCGACGACCTCGGGCCCGAGGGTCTGGACCCGCGCCGAGCGGATGTCCAGATCCAGCTCCGCCATGGCCCGCGTCACCCGGTAGAGCACGCCCAAGCGGTCCACCGTGTGCACATCGATGACCGTCGCCGTCGCCGACGCCGTGTTGTCGAACGTGACTGCAGCCACCGTCGGCCGGCGCGAGAAGGGACCAGGCCGGTCGTACGTGCGGATCCGTTCGGCCAAGCGGGCACTGAGGGCCAGCCGCCCGTCGAGGGAGAGATCAAGATCGGCCAGGACCCGGGGCCACGGCACGCAGTCCCGAACGTGATCGACGACCCGGAACTCCGCCAGGGCCCGCCCCGCCTCGGTCGACTGGGCCGAAGCGGCGATGACGTCGAGGCCGTGCAGGGCCAGCACCCCCGCCACCCGGCTGAAGACGCCGGGACGGTCGACCGTGACTACGGTCAAGACGTCACCGCGCGCCTCGATGTGGCGGCCCGGTTGCGCCAGCCAAGCCAGCTGCTCCGGTGTCGGGAAGGCGGTCCTGGCCCGTGCCCCGCTGCCTCCCGACGGAGGAGCCAGCTCGCCGTCGCCCGACAGGACCTGTTGGACCCGGTCTGCCAGCAGGGCCACCAGGCCCGCCTTCCAGGGGCTCCAGGCCGACGGCCCGGTGGCCAGTGAGTCGGCTTCGGTCAAGGCGGCCAGCAACCGGACCCGCTCCACGGTGACGACCGTTTCCGCGACCCGCTCGATGGTGACCGGATCGTCGAGGTCGCGGCGGCTGGCCACATCGGGAAGCAGCAGGTGGTGCCGGACCAGGCTTTCCAGTGTTTCGACGTCCTCGTCGGAAAAACCCATGCGGATGGCGACGACCCGGGCGAAGCCCACGCCAACGGTGCTGTGGTCCCCGGCGTGGCCTTTTCCCAGATCGTGCAAGAGCGCCGCCAAGAGGAGAAGGTCGGGCCGGTCGACGTGCGCCGTCAGGGCGGCGGCGTTGGCCGCGGTTTCCAGCAGGTGCCGGTCGACGGTGAATCGGTGGTAGGCGTTGTGTTGTGGGCGGCACCGCACGGCCCGCCACTCGGGCATGATCCGGTCCCAGATCCCGGTGTGGTCGAGCGCCTCGATGACCGGGATGGCGCGGTGTCCGGCCGCGAGGAGCGCGATGAACAGCGCCTGCGCCTCCGGCGGCCATGGCTCGGGGAGGCCGGGCCACTCCGCCGCCAGCCGCTCGAGGGTGTGGCGTTCGATCACGCCGTTGTGCTGGGTCGCCGCCACCGCGACCCGAAGCGCGAGCGTCGGGTCCTCGGCCGCGACGGCGTCGGGGCTGAGCGTCACCTCGCCGTCTCGGAGCACGACGCCCGGTGCCAGGAGGCGAGGTTGCAGGCCGGTGCGGGCGAGGGGGCCCCGCAGCGTCGAGATCACCCGCCGCCAGGTGTCGTCGCTGGTCCAGGCGATCCGGCGGGCCGCCTCGGCGATCTTGCCCATGAGCTGGTCGGCGTCGTCGAATCCCAGCGCCTGGGCGACACCGTCTTGTTCCTGCAGGACCAGGACGTTGCCCGCCCGGCCGGTGCGGCGCTGGAGCTCCACCCGGGCGTCGAGCAGCACCGAATAGGCCGAGGAGAGCGGGGCTTGGTCGTAGTCCAGCATGATGGCCCGCGCCGCCTGGGCCCAGCTGAGGGCGTGCACGTCGCGCAGCCCGCCCCGCGCCTCTTTCAGGTCGGGCTCGAGCCGGAAGGCGGCCTCGCCCGCCCGCTGGTGGCGCTCCGCCACCCCGGCGGCCAGCGCCGTCAGCCAGCGGCTGTCTCGCTTCTCCCAGTTCTGGCGACCCCCGGCGATGAGTTCGTCGCTCAGGCCGGTGGCACCGGCAAGATGGCGGGCGCTGAGCAAGGCCGTGGCGGTTTCGAGGGTGTCGGAGGCCAGCGAGAGCGCCTGGCGCACGGTGCAGACGCTGTGGCCGAGGTGGAACCCTTCATCCCAGATCGGGTACCAGATGCGGTCGGCAATGGCCGCCACCTGGGCCGCGTTGGCCCGCCGTTCGTGGACCAGCATGACGTCGATGTCACTCTCGGGGCAGAGCTCCCGGCGGCCGAATCCTCCTACCGCCACAAGTGCGACGCCGGTCGACGCGGGCGCGGCGTCGGCCAGTAACTGGGTGAGCCAGGCGTCCACCAGGTCGCTGTGGGCCCGGCTCCACGCGGCACCGGTCAGGGTGGTATCGCCCCGCAACCGGTCTCGGGCCTCGGTCACCTCGGTCGGCGACAAGCTGCGGGAGGGGGCGGCCAAGGCAACATGCTGACATAAAGGAAGGTCGTCAAGATTTCGTAAAGACGATTGACCCGCAGCGCTAACGCGGTGGACACCAAGGCGAAAGACGGCCTCCGTACCGTCCTCAGCCATGATCAGATCCAGACTGCAGCGCTTCAAGCAGAAAGACACCCGCAAACTGATCGCCACGATCATGGCCGGAAAAATGATCGGTTTGATGACGATCATTGGCGTCATGAAGGGCGTCTCGTGGTACTTCGAATCATCGGCTCACGCGGCGCCGTTGGTCCATCAAGCTGCGGTCAATACCGACCAACTGGTCAGTTCGGCAAACACCGTATGGGTGTTGGTAACGGCGTTCTTGGTGTTCTTCATGCAGGCGGGGTTCATGGGTCTCGAAGCGGGGTTCGCCCGCTCACGTGAGACGGTCAACGTTCTCTTGGAGTGTGTGTTCGACACCTGCCTGTGCGGGTTGCTGTACTGGGCGATCGGCTTCGCCTTCCAGTTCGGATCCGGCAACGGGATCATCGGCCACGAGTACTTCTTCCTGCATGGGATGACACCGGCATACAAGTCGTCCTCGGTGGCGTTTCTCGCCTTTTTCCTCTTCCAGTTCGCCTTTGCCGACACCGCATCGACGGTCACGTCGGGGGCCATGGTCGGGCGGACAGGATTCAAAGGCGACATCATCTACAGCACGCTTGTGTCGGGATTCTTCTACCCGATCTTCGGCCATTGGGTCTGGGGGCCGGGCGGCTGGTTGGGAAACACCATGGGGTGGTTCCACGGCCTGGCGGGGGGCACCGTCTTTCGTGATTTCGCCGGCTCCACCGTGGTGCACACCGTCGGGGGGTTCATCGCCCTGGCGGGCTGCATCGTCCTCGGCCCCCGCTTGGGCCGGGTGTTCAAGCGTGACGGCGGCGGCCCCCTCGCTCCCCATGACCTGACGTGGGGCGCCATCGGTGGGGTCATCCTGTGGTTCGGCTGGTACGGCTTCAACCCCGGCTCGACGCTGTCGGCCATGGACTGGGTGGGGATCGGACGAGTCGCCGCCAACACCACCCTGGCGGCCTGTGCCGGCGGCATGATGGCGGTGCTGTTCGTGTACCGCAAGGCGAAGATATGGGACCTCAGCATCTCGGTGAACGGCTTCCTCGGCGGGCTGGTCGCCATCACCTGTCCGTGCTACTGGGTTTCGCCCTTCGGTGCCATCGTGATCGGGGCGGTGGCGGGCATCGTGGTACCGCTCGGGATGGACTTCATGGAGTGGCGGCGCTGGGACGACCCCATCGGGGCGGTGGCGGTGCACGGCTTCGCGGGCATCTGGGGCACCCTGAGCTTGGGGCTGTTGGCGACCGGGCAGTACGGCATCCCGACGCCGACGGGGACCGACACCTCGACGGTCGTCAGGGGCCTGTTCTACGGCGGGGGCACCGCCCAGTTGCGGTCCCAGTTCATCGGCAGCATGACGTGCGTGATCGTCGTGGGCGGATTGGCGCTTGTGGTCATGAAGCTCATCAAGATGATCCCCGGGAGTTGGACCCTACGGGTGTCGAGGGACGGCGAACTGGAAGGGCTCGACCTGCATGAGCACGGGACGGCGGCGTATCACGTCGAGTTCGGGCAAGGAATGACCTACAGCGCTCCCCCCAACCTGTCCCCGAGGAATGGCGCCAAGGAGCCGGTCGTCACCGAAGTGGAAACAGCCGACCCAGAGAGCTCGCCCGTCTAGGTCGCTTGCGGCCCCACCCGCCAAACCCCTGCGAGGAGAAAAAGCGTCGTGCCCTATTTGATCACTGCCATCATCAAGCCGTTCAAGCTGGAGGAGGTGAAAGAGGCGCTGCGGGCCTCCGGGGTCGGTGGGCTCACGGTGAGTGAGGTTCAGGGATTCGGGCGCCAAGGCGGCAAGACCGAAGTGTTCCGGGGCGCCGAGTACAAGACCGAGTTCGTCCCCAAGGTGAAGATCGAGGTCATCGTGGACTCGAGCCAGGCCTACAAGATCGTGGACCTGATCGCCGAGGCGGCCCGCACCGGCAAGATCGGCGACGGCAAGATCTGGGCCGTCGACCTGGACCGCCTGATGCGAGTCAGGACGGGGGAACTCGGCGACGAAGCCGTCTGATGCACCGGCTGGGTCGTCCGTGTCAGGCCACCCGAAGGGGCGAGGCTGTACGTGGCTGACGTCGTGGTCGTTCATTGGCCCGAGCAGCGCGACGAGGTCAGTCGCTTAGCGGAGCAACGCGTCCCCCGCCTTTTGTTGGTCGCCCCCGCGGCCGATCCCCCCGAGGCGGGGGACGCCCTCCAAGACTGGGTTCGCCTGCCGGGCGACGAGCGCGATGTCCGCGCCCGGCTGAGCGGGCTGCGCCGGCGAGCGGACGAGGAGACCGCGCCGGTCGTCGACAATCACGGGCGGTTGCTGTTTCACGGATCGTGGGTCCAGCTGTCCCCGATCCATGAGCGGTTGGCCCGGCGCATGTTGGCCACCAGCGAAGCCGTCGTCGCCGAACGCGACTTGCTGCGCGAGGGTTGGCCAGGAGGCGATCCGAGTTCCAACGCCCTCCGGGTCCATCTCCACCGCCTGCGCCGCGACATCGCGCCACTTGGCCTCGAGATCCGCGGCGTGCGGGGCGAGGGTTGGGTGTTGCAGCGCAACCGGGCGGTGCCAGAACCCACGTAGCCGGCCGGGGCCGTGCCAGGCCGGGCCGAGCCTCTGGAGTCCGTGGGGCGCCTAGGTTCGGATGGCGAAGTCGGCCGCAACCGCCGGCTTGCGCAGCTTCCAGATAAATCCGTCGTAGAGGAAATGCAGGGCGCCGACGGTGAACAGGGCCACGTTGGCGGCGTCGCCGTGCAACCGGCTGGCCACGGCAAGCGCCCCGAAGGCCGTGACCGCCATGGCCGCGACCCGACCCCACCCGGACCACGCGACCTGGCCCAACAGCGTCGAGCGGTCACGTTGGCCCCCGTAGCGAGACTCGGCGGTCTTGTACACCACCACCGCGTACTCGATGGCGTGGGCTCCGACATAGGCCGTGAAGCCCGCGATCGGATCGACGGCGATGCTGGCGATCAAGACGAGCGACGCCCCTTGGTACAACCACTTGGCCGGGTTGGCCCCCTCGCCCGCCATTGCCTCTTGACGCACGATTGCCACCGCCAGGACCAACGCCGCCGCCCCGACGGGAACCAACAGCAGCATGGCGACGGGGCGGGCATCGGTGAGCAGCCTGACCCCGGCTCCGTTGACGCCGGCCAAGCCCACGCGCTGGACCAGGCGCAGCGTCTCGCGGCGCGATGCCACGACCAACACCGTCGACGTCATCCAGGCATAGAGCACCCATCGGTCGAGCCATGCCGATCCGTACTTGGACCGGCGGGCGTAGATGCGCGACAGGCCGTAACGCTGCTGGAGCGTGTGAATGGTGTTCCACAACGCCGCGATCGGGATGACCACCCACAGGTGCAGCGCCACTGCGATGGCGATCACGGCGATCGTGATCGGCGGGGCCCACAGGAACAAGTTCCGGCGTTGCTGGAACTGGCGCCGGTCGCCGTAGACCAGGGCAAAGGTCAGCGGCTGGTGGAGGAAGCTGACGAACAGCGCCGCCGCCACAATCCATCGCACCCGCGCGTCGGCGTGGGCCCCAGTGCCGATGGCCAGTTGGTGGCCGATCACGAACAGCGGCACCCAACACAGCGAGATCAGCAGGTCGGTGCGGGCCCGGTAGATCCACACCAGGCGGTGCCGCCGGGCGGTTCCGGCGTCGCTCGTACGTAGCGCCCCCATCGGCGTCAAGACTAGGCCCAGAGCCCGCTCAAGAACTCGTCTACCAGCGCCATTCCACCGCCTGTCGCGCCAGTTGCTCCCGAGGCGGGGTCGTCATGGGGAATCGGGGGGCCGGCCTGCTCGATGTCCATAAGGGCCTGCACCTCGTCGGTGAGGAACCGGCTCACCTGGGCGTACAGATGCCGATCCGACAGCCGCCGGAACTGGTCCCGCGCCACGTGATAGCGCCGGGGCACGTTGATTTCGAGCACATCGCGGGCCCGGGTGACGGCGACATACATCAGCCGCCGCTCCTCCTCGATGCTCTCGACGTCGCCACACGCCATGTCCGACGGAAACATGCCATCGGCGGCGTGGATCACATGGACGACATCCCATTCGCCACCCTTGGCCGAGTGAACCGTCGACAGCACCAGCCAGTCCTCGTCGAGCAGCGGTGGGCCGGCCAAGTCGCCGGTGGCGGCGGGCGGGTCGAGGGTGAGCTCGGCCACGAACTGGCCCCGGTCGCAATACCCGGCCGCGACCTGGGCCAGCCGGTCGAGATCCGCCGATCGGGCCGCGGGGGACGAGTACTTGCGCTCGATGACCGGACCCAACCAACGGCTGAGCCGCTCGACCTGGACACCGGGCGCCGGGGTCTCGCCGCCGGGGAGGCAGTTGTCGGCACACTCGCCGAGGGCGAGGCGGAGGCCCGCCACCGCATCGGCCGCTGCTTCGGGCAGGCGGGGCGGTGCGGCGAGCAGGCGGGCCAGCGGGGAGGCGGCGGGGTCGTTGGCGGCCCACATCAGGGCCGGGGTCGGGCCGGCCGGGGCAGCCAGGGTCGGGCCGGCCGGGGCCGCCGGGGTCGGGCCGGCCGGAGCACCCGTGGTCGGGGCGGCGGACGGCAGCCCGAGGTCGGCCATCACCCGCCGGGCGGTGGCGGGGCCGACGCCCTCGAGGAGGGGCAGGATCCGGAACCACGCCACCTCGTCCCACGGGTTGTCCAGCAGCCGCAGCAACGCCACCAGGTCCTTGATGTGGGCCGCTTCGAGGATCCGCAGCCCGCCGTACTTGACGTACGGGATGTTGCGCCGGGTGAGCGCCAGTTCGACGAGGTCGGCGTGATGCGAGGCCCGGAACAGGACCGCTTGGCGGCGCAGCATCACCCCATCCTCCCGGTGGCCAAGCACGGAATCGCACACCGCCTCGGCCTGCAGCGCCTCGTCCTCACAGATCCGCAGCCGCGGCCGCGCCGAGCCGGCCCGCTGCGACCACAGCACCTTGGCGCCACCGGCGCTGGACGCGGGCGCGGCGGCCATGATGGCGTTGGCGACCGCCAGGATGGGCGGGATCGAGCGGTAGTTCTCCTCCAACCGCACGACGGTGGTGCCTGGGAAGCGGTCGACGAACACGTCCATGTTGCGGGCCGTGGCGGCCCGGAAGCCGTAGATGGCTTGGGCGTCGTCGCCGACAATGGTCAACCCAGCGCCGTCGGGACGCAGCAGCGCCAAGATGTCGGCCTGGAGCTGGTTGGTGTCCTGGTACTCGTCGACCAGCACCTGGTCCCACAGTCCCGCCAGCAACTGCGCGCCGGCCGTCGTGGCCCCGATGCCCCGCCAGGCCAGCAGGAGGTCCTCGAAGTCCAGCAGCTGGCGGGCTCGCTTGCGGGCCGTGTATCCCTCGAAGATCAACCGGATGCCCGCCACCTCTTGGCGGCACCAGGGGAAATCCCGCTCGACGACCGACGAGAGCGCTTCGGCGGTCGACACCACCCGGCTGTAGATGGACGCCAGCGTGTCGGGCCGGGGGAACCGCCGACCGCCCGCTCCGTGCGGCCCACCGGAGCGCCGGGCGGCTGGCTCGGCCGCCTGCGCCGGCGAGCACGTCGTGGCGTACCAGTCCGAGCACCTCGGTGGCGTCGGCCTGGTCGAGAACGCTGAACGTCGGGCTCAACCCGAGTCGCCTCCCGTGGAGGCGCAGCACTCGGTGGGCCACGGCGTGGAATGTGCCGCCCCACACCTGGGCCGCGGCCGCCGGTGTGGTCAGATGACCCGCCCGGGTGAGCATCTCCTGCGCCGCCCGACGGGTGAAGGTCAGGAGGCAGATGCGGCCCGGCGGCACACCACTGTCGATCAGGTCGGCAACCCGGCTGGCGAGGGTGCCGGTCTTGCCCGTCCCGGCCCCGGCCTGGATCAGCAACGGTCCGCCCCGGTGGGACACGGCCGCTTGTTGTTGCCGGTTGAGTTCGAACATACGTTCGAGCTTACTTCGCGTACGCTTGGCCATTGTGCGCGCCGTGACGGTCATCCCCCTGCAGAAGGACTCGGTTGATCTGACCGAGCTGCCCGAACCCCCCGACTCCGATGGACCGGTGCTCGTCCAGACCCTGGCGGTGGGGGTGTGCGGCACCGACCTGGAAATCATCAACGGCGACTACGGCTGGCCTCCCCCGGGTGAGACGCGCTTGGCCATCGGCCACGAGTCGCTCGGGCGGGTCATGGAAGCGCCCGATGACTCCGGGCTTCAAACGGGTGACCTCGTCGTGGGAATCGTCCGGCGGCCCGACCCGGTGCCGTGCCCCAACTGTGCCGTCGGCGAGTGGGACATGTGCCGCAACGGCCAGTACACCGAGCGCGGCATCAAGGAGCGCCACGGCTACGCCTCCGAGCGCTACCGGATCCGCCCTGAGTACGCCGTCAAGGTCGACCCGGGACTGGGCCGCCTCGGGGTGCTGCTCGAGCCGACCACGGTGGTCGCCAAGGCATGGGATCACATCGAGCGGATCGGCCGGCGAGCTCGATGGGAACCCTCGACGGTGCTGATCACGGGCGCAGGACCGATCGGCCTGCTGGCGGCGCTACTCGCCCGGCAGCGGGGCCTCGAAACCCATGTTCTCGATCGGGTAACCGACGGGTTGAAGCCCCAGCTGGTCGCCGATATCGGGGCGACCTACCACCACGGGACGATCGCCGAAGTCGGCATCGCCCCCGACGTCGTTATCGAATGCACCGGCGTGGCCCAGCTGGTCCTCGACGCCATGACCCACAGCACGGCCGACGGCATCGTGTGCCTCACCGGGGTGTCGAGCGGCGGCCGCACCTTCGACGTCGATGCCGGACTGCTCAACCGGGCGATGGTGCTGCAGAACGATGTGGTGTTCGGGTCGGTCAACGCCAACCGGCGGCACTACGAAGCGGGAGCCGTTGCGCTCGCCCAGGCAGACACAAGTTGGTTGTCCCGCTTGATCACGCGATCGGCTTCCCTCGACAACTGGCGCGACGCCTACGTCCGCCAAGCCGACGATGTCAAGACGGTCCTCGCATTTTCCCAATGATGTTTTTGCACGGCCCACGTTTTCAACAGGCCCTCGCGGTAGCCGACCGGCTATGTGTCGTCAGCCGGCGAGCTTCAGCGGAACCGCCTGTGCCCGACGTGCAACGCGGATGTCTCATCCCGGCTGGGCGAGCCACGGGTGCGCCTGCCGTGCCAGGCGGTGTGGCCGGCGCAGTCGCAGGCTCGAAACAGCCGATTGGCGCCCCGGGTGCTACGGCGATATGAGGCGGACAGCAGTCGACTCAGGTGAGAGGTCGGGTCGACGTTCAGTTCCGCTCGAAGCAGGACCCGATACCGCTCGAACTCTCCGACTGCCTCGACTTGGTTTCCTTCGGCCAGATGGACACGGATGAGCGCGGCACGTGCGCTCTCCCTGAGAGGCTCGCCTCTGACTGCGGCCAGCGCCGCTGACGCCGCCTCGGCGAAGCGGTCGGCCGCCGTGAGCCGGGTCGCGACCGCCTCGAGCGCGTGGATGCGGAGCTGGTGCCAGTCCTCCGCCGCGATCACGGCCCAGTCGTCGTACCAGCCCGGCAGCAGGTCGTCCGTCAGAGCGGACACGGCCAGGGCGTCGATGTCGGTTTCGGGTGACAAGGAGCCTGCGTCAATCAATCGGTGCGCGAGCGCCTGCGACTGGTGAACATCGACGATCACACCTTCTTCCACGCCCAGGTCGTGGGCGATCACTCTGACCGCTCGGCGGGCGGCGCCGTCAAGGCGTGAAAGGGCTGAGCGCAGGCTGGCACCGGCTTGTTCGTCGGTTGATTCCGGCCAGAGGGTACCTGCCACCAGGTTCCGGGTCATCATCCGGTCGCTCACCGCGAGGAAGGCAAGGAGGCGTTGCGAACCGCCCGAAATGCCAAGCAGAGCGCCCCCGCCGACCGAGAAGACGAAACCGCCCAGGAGCGCGAGTTCGTGCTCGTGGACCTCGGGCTCATCGGGCACTGTTTTGCGCCTTCCTGTCGATCGACGGGCGCGACAGCCCCTGGCCTGGAGACAAGCCATCCTTCGATTACTCCATGTTCGGATCTCGCGGGGCAGCGTGCGTCGGCTTCCTGACGTAGACCAATCGAGACATCTGACCTAGCGAGACCTGCCTGCGGGCTGGACCTACCCGGGACCGAGACACTGCACCGGCGGCTCGGGCGTGCCAGGTACAGCACAGATCGGGCGATACTGGGTGTAGTGCCGAGAGCGGGAGGGGGCGAGGTTGAACACCAGGCATCGCCACTGATGGGAGACGTAACCGATGTGCAGCCGTTGTTGGCGTTGGCCCATGACGCCGTCATCGTGCGCACTCCGAGCGGCGTCATCATCTCTTGGAACAGGGGCGCCGAGGAGATCTACGGATGGGCGGCCAGCGAGGCTCTGGGTCAGGTTTCGCACCCCCTCCTCAGGACGTCGTCGGCGGCCGTCGCGAGAATTGACGAATCGCTGAGCTTCTGCGGGGCGTGGGAAGGGGAATTGACCCAGATCGCCAAGGACGGCTCCGAAGTGGCCGTGGCCAGCCGGCAGATATCGCAACAGGTTCGACCCGGTCAGCCAGCTGCAGTGCTCGAGATCAACAGGGATATCACGGAGGCATTGCGCGCTCAAGCACGCCTGAAGGACAGCGAAGAACGGTTCCGCCTCATGGTCGAAAGGGTCAAGGACTACGCGATCTTCATGATGGACGCCGACGGGGTCGTGGTCAGCTGGAACTCGGGTGCGCAGCGGATGAAGGGATATCGCGCCCAGGAGATCATCGGCCGGCACTTCTCATGCTTCTACCGGGACGAGGACCTGGCAGCAGGAAAGCCGGCAGAGGAGTTGCGCATCGCGACGGCGATTGGGCACGTCGAGGACGAGGGGTGGCGGGTCCGTAAGGACGGCTCTCAGTTTTGGGCCAGCGTGGTCATCACCGCCATTCGAGACGCCGGTGGTTGCCTTCGGGGGTTTGGCAAAGTGACCCGAGACTTCACCGAGCGGAGGCGTTTCGAGGAGCGGCTCGAGTATCAAGCACACCTGTTGGACCGGGTGCAAGACGCCGTGATCGCCATCGACGACAGCCAGGTCATCGCCGGGTGGAACACGGGCGCGGAGCATCTGTACGGGTGGCGGGCGGACGAGGTTGTCGGCATCGCGTCGATGGACATCTTCAGGTCCGAATTCCCGGCCGGCACCGGTGACGAAGCGCGCCGGGTTCTGCGCGAGGGCGGAGAGTGGCGCGGCGAGGTGGTGCAGCGCCACAAGAACGGTCGAAGACTGCACGTGGAGGTGGCTGCCGTGGTGCGACTCCACGATGCCACCCGCATCTTGAGCGTCAACCGTGACATAAGCGACCGCAAGCGGACACTCGTCATCGAGGAGCGCAACAGGATCGCCCGAGAGTTGCACGACTCGGTCTCCCAGGCACTGTTCTCGATAACATTGCAGACCAGAGCGTTGGAGCTGGCCCTCGAGCTTGACGGGCGCACCGTAGGTGGCCCGGTGGCGGCAGGTGTCGCCAGCATCGGCCAGCTGACGCGAGGGGCGCTCGCAGAGATGCGGTCCCTCATCGTCGAGCTGCGGCCCGATGCGCTGGCCGCCGAGGGCCTGGTCGCGGCGCTGCGCAGGCACTGCTCGGCGGTCGAGGCGAGAAACGGTCTGATCGTGAATGTCTCGCTGCCTTCTCATACAACATCGTTCGAGCCGGAGGTCGAGGAGAACCTATTCCGCCTCACCCAGGAAGCCCTGAACAATGTGGTGAAGCACGCCGGCGCAAGCACCGCACTCGTCCGCCTCGCCGGGCCGGCCAGCGGTTCGCCTGCATCGAACTCGAGATCACCGATGACGGGGTTGGTTTCGACACCGACGTGATCGGGCCAGGGCATTTCGGGCTGTCGACCATGGCGGAACGAGCCGCTGGCCTCGGCGGGGTGATCGAGGTGACCAGTGCGCCGGGACAGGGGACGAGTGTGCGGGCTTTGCTGCCACATCACTGACAGACCACAGTCCGGTTCCCATTCCTCTCGGCGCCCTCTGTTCGCCCGAGAAATGGCTCGGATCAATCCCGGACAAACGACGTGTCAGGTTTCTCGGCCCGAGGTTTCAGGTCGGCGGGTACGGCGAGACCCTCCCGGATCGCCCACAGCGCAGCCTTGGTCCTCGATCCGAGATCGAGCTTCAACAAGATGTTGCTCACGTGGGTTCGAGCCGTCCGCTCGCTGATCGACAGGGCCGCACCGATCGCCTTGTTCGACGCCCCGCCAGCAACCAGGACGAGCACCTGTCGTTCCCGGACCGTCAGCGACGCTCGGTTCACCTCGGGTGAATGGTCGCGCAAGGACTTGGCGAGCTGCGTAGCCGCCGCGGCGGCCAAATGCACCTCGCCCCGGTGAGCGGCGCGAATGGCAGCTGCTACCTCGTCGGCCTCGGCGTCCTTCAGGACGTAGCCGGCAGCTCCGGCTTTCAAGGCGGCGAGGACCCTCTCGTGGGCAACGAAGCTCGAGATCGCGACCACCTCCACCGATGGATGTCGCTCCTTGATCACCGATGTCGCAGCTATACCATCCATGCCGGGCATCAGCAGATCCATGAGCACGACGTCGGGAGCATTCCCTTCCGACGCAAGCGCACCGATGCTCGCGAGCGCCTCGAGCGCCCGCGACGCCTCGCCGATGATCTCGATATCCCTGAGCATCGCGAGATAGGCCCGCATCCCTTCACGGACCATGCCGTGGTCATCGACCAAGAAGACGCGAATCGGCCGGTCCGGGCCACCATTGGCGTGCTCAGGCGTGCCCGCGGGCAAGTCCTTACGTCTCGTCACAGAAAGTTCGGGGCGAAACGATCCGCGCCGGTACGTCTCCTGCTGCGTCATCGGCCGTGGACGCCTAACATATCGCCCCCGGAGGGTTCAATGGTGCGGGCGTCTACGAAGGATCACCGAACGGTCGCGCCGCCAGCCGCCGCCGGCGAGTGATCAGCAATGCCAGCCCGCTGAGAACGAGAACAATTCCGACGACGCCGCCGACATACCAGTTGCCGCTGTTCGACGGGCCGGCGCGTGCGGGTCTCGTGGCCGACTTGCTGGCGGCAGCCTGACGGCCGGCCGGAAGCAGGTCAGAGTGTGACGCGCAGACGACGGGCGGGCCGGCCGGCGAGACACTGACGCACGCGACCGTAGCCAAGCGCAACAGCTCCTTCGGAGTAGCCGTGAGTGACATCGTGCTGTGCACGGTGGCGGTACCGGTTGCACGCAGATCAACTTTCCACGTAACCATGTCCGCTGTCGCCAGGCCTGCTGAGTCCGCCGACTCGAATGTCAGGCCGCTCGGCATACTCTGGGTGACCTGCAGCCCGCTGAGAGGGGTAGCACCGAGGTTCTGGACCGTGACGGTGTAGGACAACAGGTCACCCGCCGCAGCAGACGTGCGACCGTCGTCGACTGCGACGCTCAGTTGCGGTGCTCCCGGAACAGCGCTGGTCGTTGCGGTTGTGCCCGTGATGTTCGTCGCCTCGGCGTTGGCGGGGGTGGCCCAGATGGTGGCGGGTAGGCCAAGCAGCAGGGCGGCACCGAGCCAAGCGCCGACGGCGAGGGTGAACGAGGGGCTCCGATGTTCATCTGTGTGCATGCGTCTCCTTCTTGCGCCGTCGGGTGCCCGGGCGCTTCCCCGAGGCATGCCCTGACGGGCCCCTGCAGTTATTGGGCGCTGACGATGTAGTCCAACGTGGTCGAATAGGTGTCCGTCGGGACAAATGGGATCTGAATCTGGTAGTCGTTACTCACCGCGTCGCCAAGCGGTGCCGACGCCGCGCTCTGTTGATGGACGACCAGGGGGGTGAGAGCCGAAAGCGGTCGGAACCCAGGCGTGCCGGTCTCGCGCACGCTGAGCTGGTCGACAGGAATCGTCGCGGTGTTGCCTGGTCCCGACCCCGTGAGCCAGGCCGTCTCCGGTTGGACGGACACCTGGTACCCGCTGGGGCTGTTGGTGATGACCGTCATCGTGACCGAACCGGTCGAGGCGACGGTGCTATGGGGCACACCAGCGAGGGTGAATGAGGGCGTGAGGCTGGTCACGGTGATGGTGCGGGCGGCGACGGTCGTGGACGCGACGCATCGGGGATCGATGCTGGCGGCCGCGCACGTGCTTCCCACCGCCGCCGCTACCACCCGGTTGGTCAGAACGGCATCGCCTGTGTCGACGATGTTCGCCTTCACCGAGTAGCTGATGGTGACGCTCGCTCCGAGCGCGAGGTAGCCCGTCCAGCTGATCGTGCCGCCGGCGTAGCTGACGCTTCCCCTACTCGCCGTCGCGTCAGCGTTGTAACTGGCGTCGTCGAGGACGCCGGCCAGCGAGTCCGTGAGCGTGGCGCTGGTGTAGTCGGCCTGTCCCGTGTTCGTAGCCGTGACGGTGTAACCGACCGACGCGCCAGCTACGACTTGGCTGGCCGCGGCGGTCTTGGTGACCACGAGGGCGGGCACGAGCACGGTCACGGTGGCCGTGCAACGAGGGTCAGCACCGGTCTTGCAGTCCGCGCCCGGCGTGTCCGACAACACCGTGTTGGTGAGCGTGTGGTCACCGGTCGCAGGGAAGTACGTCGCCACCGAATAGGTGATCGTCGCCGTGGCCCCGACGTCCAGCGCACCGCTCCACACCAGCGTGCTGTTCGCGTAGCCGAGGGTCCCGGTGCTGGCGACCGCGTTGCCTCCGTAGCCGGCGTCGTCAAGCACGCCAGCTAGCGGGTCAGTGAACGTTGCCGGGGCGTACGCGGTCTGGCCGGTGTTGACGAGCGTCACGGTGTAGTGGACGACCGAGCCCGCCACCACCGACGCGGTGTCCGCGGTCTTGGTGATCACCAAGCCCGGTATCAGAACCTGTAGTTGCGTGGAGCACTGTGCCAACGCGCCACCAAGCGGACAGGTGCTGCCTGGAGCCGCTGACGTGACGCTGTTCGTGATGAATTTGTCACCGGTGTCCGGGTCGTGCACGGTGATCGAGTACGTGATCGTCGCGCTCGCCCCGATCGGTAGGTCGCCTGTCCACGTGAGGTTTGAGGCGGCGAGGGTGAGGACGCCGGTGCCCACGGCGGCGTCGCCGTTGTAGTCCGCGTCTGGCAGCACGCCTTGGAGGGAATCATCGACGACCGCGCCGGCGTAGGCGGTCTGGCCGTTGTTGGTGATGATGACCATGTAGCCCACGACGCCCCCGGGGGTGGTGGTTGCCGCGCCGACCGACTTGCTTATGTTCAGGCTCGGGATCAGCACCGTCACCGTCGCGGTGCACGCCGTGTTTCCGCCTGAGCCCGGGCACGTGCTGCCCGGTGCCACGGCGCTGACGGTCGCCGACATCACTTTGTCGCCGGAGTCGGGGTTACGCACCGTGACCGCATAGCTGATGGTGGCGGTGTCACCGACGTGGAGTGTGCCCGTCCACGACAGGTTTGGCGCCGTGTAGCTGGCCACGCCGATCGACGCGTCGATCTGGCCGTCGAACGCTGCGTCGTCCAGAATGCCGGTCAGGGCGGTGTTCACGACCGCGTCGGGGTACGGAGTCTGACCGGTGTTGACCACGGTGATGGTGAACACGACGTGGTCACCTGGCGTCGCAGTGGCGACGTTTGCCGACGTCGACACCGCCAGCCCGGGGATCAGGACGGTGACCGTGTTGGCGCATTGGGCGGCCACGCAGCTGCTGCCTGGCGCCGACGAGGTGACCGACGTGGCCAACAAATGGTTGCCGACATCAGGGTCGGCGACGGTCACCACGTAGGTCACGATCACAGTCGCGCCGACGGCGAGGTCGCCGGTCCAGGTCAGGCTGGGACTGTTGAAGGTGACCGTGCCGGTCGTTGCCGTCGCGCCACCGGAATAACCGGCGTCATCCAACACCCCGGCGAGCCCAGCAGCGACGCTTGCCCCCACGTAGTCCGACTCGCCCGCGTTGGTGATGGTCACCGTGTAGGTGACGCCCGCGCCGGGCACGGTTGTGGTGCGATCGGCGGTGACGGCGATTTCGAGTACGGGCACCAGCACGGTCACGAACACCTGGCACCCAGGGTTGAAAACGCCGGGAGGGCAACTGCTCCCGAGCTCGCCCGAGCCCACGTCGTTGACCATCAACCGATTGCCTAGGTCGGGATTGTTGACCCGGACGCTGTAGCTGACCGTGGCGCTCTGGCCGACGGCTAGGTCGCCGGTCCAGGTCAGGACCAGGTTCGTGATACTGACCGCGCCGCGGCTGGCGGCCGCGTCGGCGTTGTAGGTCGAGTCGTTCAGGACACCGGATAGAGAGTCCGCCACGGTGGCCGCCGTGTACGCGGTCTGGCCCGAGTTGGTGATCGTGATCGTGTACCCGACAACCTGACCGGGCGCCACGGTGGTCTTGTCCGCGGACTTTGTGATGGTCAGTGCCGGGATCAGCACAACCACCCTGGTCATGCAGCGCGGGTCGCTGCCACCGGTCGGGCAGTTGTTAGCCGGGGCGTCGCTGGTGACCACGGTCGACAGGATCTTGTCGCCGGGATCGGGGTTGCGGACCGTCACTGAGCCATCGAGCGTCACGGTCGCGCCGACCGCTATGTCGCCCGTCCAGACGATCCCGTGACGCACCACGGCGTCGATTACCAAGCTGCCGGACGTCGCGGTTGCGTCGCCGTTGTAGGTCGCGTCGTCCGCCACCCCGACAAAGCTGGCCACGATCGTGGCCGTGTCATACGGTACCTGGCCGGTGTTGGTGAACGTGAACAGGTCGTGTACCACCCCAGTTGGTTTGGTCGTGGTGACGTCGGTCGTGTTGGTTATTCGCAGGGTGGCGATGGGCACCATGGTCGTGCACCCGGGATCGGTGCCTCCAGCCGGGCAGGTGCTGCCCGGGGTCCCCGAGGTGACGGTCTGAACCAGCCGGAAATCCCCGGTGACGGGTTGGTTGACCGTCACGGTGTAGGTCACCGTCGCCGACGCCGGCGCGGCGCCGCCGAGGGCTCCGGTCCACGTCAGGGTCTGGCCGCTTAGTCCGACCGTTCCGCTCGTCGCCGTGCCGCCGCCATAAGTTGCATCGTCGAGCAGGCCCGCGAGCGGCATGCTGACCGTCGCCGCCGCATAGGGGACTTGTCCGGTGTTGGTGGCGGTGAGCGTGTAGGTCACGGTGGCACCGGGCACGGAGGTGGCGGAGCTCGCTGCCGACGTGATGGTCAGGGCCGGAGTAAGGACGGCGACAATGTTTCGGCACGCGGCGTTGCCGCTGGCGGGCGGGCAGGTGCTGCCCTGCGTGGTGGAAGCCACTGCGTTGACCATCGTCTTGTCCCCGGCACCCGGGTTGTCGGCACTGACGGAGTAGGTGATTGTCGCGGTCGCCCCCACTGCGAGGTCACCGGTCCAGGTGAGTAATGGGCCCGCGTAGGAGACGGTGCCCCTCGTCGCCAGCGCGTCGGCGTTATACGACCCGTCGTCCAGGGTCCCCTCGAGCGTGTCGGTGACCGTGGCGCCGACGTAGGGCGTCTGGCCCGAGTTGGCGACCGCGATGGTGTAGGTGACGGATCCGCCCGGTACGACAAAGGTCGTGTTTGCCGACTTGGTGATGGTCAGGCCGGGAAGTAGGACCGCCAGCATGGCGGTGCACCGGGTGTCGGTGCCCCCGGAGGGGCAGTTGTTGCCGAGCGCCGCCGACACCAGGGTGCCGGTGAGGAGCTGGTTGCCCGGAGCCGGGTCCGGGTTCTTCACCGTGAGCGTGCCGGTGACGGTGACGACACCCCCGACGGGGATGTCGCCATCCCAGGTGATCGCCGTCGCGCTGAGGACCAATGTCCCCGAGGTGGCTACCTGGTCACCGGTAGGGATGGCGTCATCGACGGTGTCCGCGCTCGGGCTGGAAACTCTGATGCCCTCGTAAGGCGTCTGCCCAGTGTTGGTGAATGTCGCCGACAGGTGGACGACCGATCCTGGAGTGGTGGAGGTTTCGGTGTAGTGCTGCTGGATGAGAAGACCCGCCACGGTCACGGTGTCGGTGCAACGAGGGTCGCTGCTGCCGACTAGGCAGTCGTCGCTGGCCGGCACCGACGTCGAGCTGAGCGTGCCCGCGAGGATCTGATCGCCGGTCACGGGAGTGTGCACTGTGACCGAGTAGGTCATGGTGACGATGCCCCGAGCGGGCACCGCCCCGGACCAGGCAAGGTTCGAGTTGGTGTACACGACCGCTCCGCCGTCAGCGGTCGCGTCGCCGTTATATGAGGCGTCATCCAGGATCCCGGCCAGTGGGTCGGTGAAGTTGGCCGAGCTGACCGGCACGTGGCTGAAGTTGACGACCGTCACCGTGTAGTGGACGACAGCGCCAGCAGTCGTCGCTGCGACGTCGGCGGTCTTGGTAAACGTCAAGCTGGCCGAATTTGTTATGCCGACGGTCGCGGTGCAGCGGTCATCGCCTGCCCCGGAGGGGCAATTGCTCCCCGTCGTCACCGATGTGACGGTGTTGCTCATGACGCCGTCGCCGGTGGCCGGATCGTTGACTGTCACCGTGTAGGTGATCGTGGCGGAGCTACCAGGAATAAGGGCGCCAGACCAGCTCAACACCCCGCTGGCGTAACTGACGGTGCCGGCGGTGGCGGCGGTGGACCCGGCGTTGTAGGTGGCGTCGTCGAGGACGCCGGCCAATGAGTCGGCAAACGCCGCCGACGAGTAGGTGGTCTGCCCGGAGTTGGTCACCTTGACCGTGTAGGTGACCGTCGGCGGGGTCGGCGGGGCGCACGTCGGTCGCGTCACGACGTTGTTGTCCAATGTCGTTGCGCCGTTGACGGCAAGGAGCCGGCCCTGCACGGCTGCGCCCGCGCTCACGGTGATCGAGGTGTAGGCCAACATGGTCCCGACGAACGTGGAGCCCACCCCGAGGGTTGCGGAGCTTCCCACCTGCTCGAACACGTTGCAGGTTTGAGCCCCATTGACGAGCCCGACCTGGCTGTTGACTCCAGTTATGAGTGTGGAACCGGCCTGGAGGATGAAGACGGCGTTCGGGTCGCCTTGGCCGTCGAGCGTCAGCGTCCCGTTGATCCCAAATGACGTCGGCGACTTGTACACCCCTGGCGTCAAGGTCATGCCGGCCAGCTCGGTTGGGCCCAGATAGGTGGTGGTCGGCGCTCGCGATACGGCGTCGTCGTAGGCGATCGTCAGGTCCGCATGGCCGGTGCAGGCCGCCGGGTCCCCCGCGTGGGTTGCTCCGTTGACCACTCCGGGCGGGAACCCGGTGATTGAGGCGATCGGGCAGGAGCCAAGATCACCGTTGATGACCGTCGCTCCTGCATTGGTCACCCCGGCGCCGGGCAGCACGGCGTAGGTGGCGGCCGAAGCCAAGTCCACGGGCGCCGCGCCAGAAGTGTTCGCACCGATTGTCACGCTGGCGACGCCCGCGGTCTTCTGGATGGTGAGCTCGGGCGTGAGGACGACCACGGTGCTGACGCACGAAGCGTTGCCGCTGGCGGGAGGGCAGGTGCTGCCGACAGTGGAGGAGCTGACCGAGTTGGTCAACGTCTTGTCGCCCGTCTCCGTAGTGTGCACGGTGACCGAATAGGTGATGGTGGCCGTCGCGCCGGTTGCCAGATCGCCGGTCCACGACAGCGTCGGAGAAGTGACGCTCACGGTGCCGATCGTGGCGGAAGCGTTGTCGTCGTAGGTCGCGTCATCGAGCACCCCGCCCATCGGGTCGGTCACCGAAGCGGCCGTGTACCCGGTCTGGCCGGTGTTGTGGACGGTGATCGTGTATCCCACTGATCCGCCGGCGATCGTGGCGGTGGTGCTCGCCGTCTTGGCGATGGTCAGCTGGGGCACGAGGACCGTGATGTGAACCGAGCAGCGGCTATCGGTGCTGCCGGGAGGGCAGTTGTTGCCGGGAGCGTCGGACTCGGTCGTGGTGGTGAGGCTCTTGTCGCCGGTGTCGGGGTTCATCACCGTGACGCTGCCGCTCAGCAGGACAATCCCACCGACAGGGATGCTGCCGGTCCAGATGAGACCCGTCGCCGTGAGCACCAGCGTTCCCGAGGACGCGGTCTGATCGCCGTTGCCCAAGACGTCGTCGGCGAAGGTCGGGGCGACTGAGGAGACGCTTATGCCGACATAAGGCACCTGCCCGGTGTTGGTGTATGTCGCCGTGAACTGCACGACCGAGCCCGGGGTGGTGGTCGGACTGACAGGTCCGTTCGCCAGGATGAGCCGGGCGACCGCGACGGTGGTGCTGCACTTCGCGTCGGTGCTTCCCGAGGGGCAGTTGTTGCCCGGAGCGCTCGAGGTGACGGCGTCGGTCAACAAGTTGTCGCCCCCGTCGGCCGCGTGCACGGTGACCGAAAATGTGATGGTCGCGACCGCGCCGACGGCCAGGTCCCCGGTCCAAGTCACGGCGGAGCCAGAGAAGCTGGCCGTGCCGGTGCTGGCCGCGGCGTTGGCGTTGTACGTGGCGTCGTCGACGACCGCGCTCAGCGAGTCGGACAGCGAGGCTCCAACGAACGCGGTGGCACCTGAGTTCGTGGCGGTGATGGTGTAACCGACGGTCACCCCGGGCGCCGTCGTCGGGTTGTTCGCTCTCGTGACGATGTCCAGTCCGGGGACCAACACCGAAACCGCTGCGCTGCACCGTGCATCGGTGCTGCTCGGCGGGCAGTTGTTTCCCGCGGCCGACGACACGACAGAGTTGTACAACTGCTTGTCGCCTGGGTCCGGATCGCGGACGGTGACCGCGTAGGTGATGGTTGCGGACGCGCCTGGCGCCAGGGAACCGGTCCACGACAGAACGGAGGCCGAGTAGGAAAGCGTTCCGGTGGTAGCCGTGGCCCCACCCGAATACGTGGCGTCGGTCAGAACGGCGGCCAGGTTGTCGGTGAAGCTGGCCGCGGGGTACGTCGTCTGCCCGTTGTTCACGACTGAGATGGTGTAGCCCACGGTGCCGCCTGGAGTCACCGTCGAGGTGTTGGCCGTCTTGGTGAGTGTCAGCCCAGGAACAAGGACGGTAGCGGTGCTGCGGCAGGCGGAGCTGACCGACCCAGTCGGACAGGGGCTTCCGGGGGCATCGGAGACGACCGTGAAACGCAAGGACCGGTCGCCAGTGTCCGGGTTGTTGACGGTCAGCGATATGGCGCCCGTCGCGGTGGCACCAGGGGCAAGGTTCAAGACCCAGGCGACAGTGCCGTCGGGGTTCGTGAACAGAGCGCCCGTGGTGACGGTCGCGTCGTAGTTGTAGGTCGCGTCGTCCACCACTGCGACGACATCGAGGGTGACGGCGAGGCCGGTGTACGCCGTCTGACCGGTGTTCACCAACGTGACCGAATAGTGCACGATCGAGCCAGGCGTCGTCGTCGTCTCGACCGAGCCGGTCACGGTGAAGCCGGGGATCAGGACCGCGACGATGCTTGCGCAAGCCGGAGCGTTGCCCGCCACTGGGCAGGTGTTTCCGGGCGTCGTCGACGTCACCGCGGCGCTCAGGGTCCGGTTGCCGGTGTCGGGCTGGTTGACGGTGACGGAGTAGTTGATCGTGGCGGTGGCGCCGATCAGCAGGTTGCCGGTCCAGGTGAGCGTTGGGCTGCTGAACGAGACGGCGCCCGCGGTGGTCGCGGCATCGTTGTTGTACGCGCCGTCGTCGAGCAGCCCACCGAGACCGTCGCTGAACGTTGCCGCGACGTAGGCGCTCTGACCGGTGTTGGTCACCGAAACGGTGTACCGCACCACCGATCCCGGGGTGGTCGTCGTGACGTTGGCGGACTTCGTGATCGTCAGTTCCGGGATCAGGACGTCCACGTGGGTGACGCAGGCCGGGCTCGAACCACCCGTCGGGCAGTTGCTGCCAGCAGCTGTCGAGGTGGTCGTGGTGCTGAGCGAACCGTCGCCCGGATCCGGGGTGCGCACGGTCACCGACGCGGTGATCGTGACGGTCGCGCCGACCGCCAGGTTGCCGGTCCAGACCAGGGTGGACGCACCAGCGTTGAACACCGCGCTGCCCGCGGTGGCGGCGGCGTCGGCGTTGTAGGTGGCGTCGTCCAACACCGCGCCCAGTGCCGTCGTGACCGTGGTCGCCGTGTAGGCCGTCTGCCCCGTGTTGGACAGTGTCACGGTGTACGCGACGGTGCTCCCCGGGGCGGTCGTGCTGCCGTTGGTGGCGGTGGTAATCGACAGCGCGGGAACCAGGACGGCGACGGTGGCCGTGCACTGGGGCGCGGGATTCACGCTCGGGCAGGGGCTGCCCGCCGACGGCGACACGATCGTCCCGGTCAGCGATCGGTCGCCCGTGTCAGGGTTGGCGACTGTCGCCGAGTAGGTGATGGTGGCGCTGGCGCCGACTGCCAGGGTGCCGGTCCATGCCAATGACGGGCTGGTGAACGTGACGCTCCCCGACGTCGCGGTGCCGTCCGCGTTGTAGTGGGCGTCGTCGAGCACCCCGGCGAGACTGTCGGTGAGGGTCGCCGCGGGGTAGGCGGACTGCCCAGTGTTGGTGACCACGATGGTGAAATGGACTGTGCTCCCCGGGCTCGTCGTCGCCCCGTCGGCGGACTTGACGATCGTGAGGCCGGGGACGGTCACCGTCGCCGAGCAGCGGGCATCGCTGCTGGCGCCGGCGGGCGAGCAGTTCGCGCCCGACGTGGTCGACGTCACCGTGTTGGACAGCACCTTGTTGCCCGCGTCGGGGTTGTTCACGGTGACGGAGTAGCTGATCGTGACCGAGCCGTTGGCCGCGACGTTGCCGGTCCACCCAAGGGTGGACGACGCATACGTGACGGTCCCGGCCGTCGCAGTGGCGTTGGCGTTGTACACCGCGTCGTCGACCACGCCCGTCAACGGGTCGCTGACGGTGGCTCCGGTCCACAGGGTCGGCCCGGTGTTGGTGACGGTGATGGTGTAGCCGACGGTGCTGCCCGCGGCCGCGGAGGAGACGTTGGCCGTCTTGACGATCACGATCGGCCCCGCGGTGATCACCAGGGTGACCGCCTTGGTGGCCGTCTGGCTGTTGGCATCGATGACCGACGCGGTGAACGGTGAGCTCCCCACGGTCGTCGGGGTGCCGGACACGACGCCGGTGGCGGTGTTGAGCGTCAACCCGGCGGGGAGGCTTCCGGCCACGATCGACCACGTGAATGGTGTCGTGCCGCCCGTCACGCTGAGCGAGGCGCTGTAGGCGACACCGACCTGGCCCGCGGGTGAGGCGGCAGCCGCGAACGCCGGCTGCGCGGCGATAGTGACTCCGACGGTCTTGGTGGCGACCTGGTTGAAGCTGTCGGTGGCCGAGACGGTCATGCTGAAGGTCCCGGCCGCAGTCGGCGTTCCGCTCAACAACCCGGTCGACGTGTTGAGCGTGAGGCCCGTGGGCACGCTGCCGGCGCTGATCGCCCAGGTGAAGGGGCCGGTGCCACCCGTGAGCGTCGGTTGCTGACTGTAAGCGACGCCCACTTCTCCATTGAGGGGGGAAAAGGAGAGCGCTTCCGCCGGAGCGATGCTGAGGATGACTGCCTTGGTAGCGGTCTGGCCACTGCCGTCGACGACTTGGACCGTGAAATTGAAGGTGCCCGACGCGGTGGGGGCCCCGCTGAGCAACCCGGTCGAGGCGTTGAGCGTCATCCCCGCGGGCTGCGCCCCACTGCTGATCGACCAGACGAACGGAGACGATCCGTTGGTGACGGTGAGCTGGCGGCTGTAGGCGGCGCCGACCTCTCCCGCCGGGGGAGCGGTGAAGATGAGGCTCGGGGAGACGTTGGGGGTCACGGCCAACGAGTGCGCCGATGCCGGACCGGTACCCGCCAGGTTCTGAGCCGTCACGGTGAAGGTGTAGGCCGTACCCGCGGTCAGGCCGGTGGCGGTCGCGGTGGTCGAGGCCCCGTTGAACGTCTGGGCGGCTTGGACCACGGCGCCGATGAACGGGGTCACCACGTAGGCGCTAATGGCGCTGCCACCGTTGCTCGGGGCGGTCCATGTCAGGGTGGCCGAATTGTCGCCTGCGGCGACGGCGGTGATCGCCGGGGCGCCGGGCAGCGTGTACGGAGTGACGGCGACGGACTGTGCGCTGACGGTAGAGGTCCCATAGGCGTTGACGGCCGCCACCGTGAACGTGTAGGAGCTCGCGGCCGTGAGCCCGGTGAGGGTGCGCGTCGTGGTGCTGGCGTCGAAGGAAACCGCCGTCTGGGCGACGCCGGCCAGGTACGGGGTCACGACGTAGCCCGTGATCGCGCTGCCATTGTTCGCTGGAGCGGCCCACGTGAGCGTGGCGCTTGAGATGCCCGCGGTGGCCGTCGGGGTGGCCGGCGCGGCCGGTTTGTCGGCGTACACGTATGCCGCGCTGCCGGCGACGCCCAGCGTGACCCAGGTCACGTTCACGGTCCCGGCGCTGGGCCGGGCGGGCATCGAGGAGATAACGGCGCTATTTCCGACAATGGCGAAGCAGCCGGGGGCGGGCGACCCGGGGCAGGGAAAAAGAGTGACAGGAGTGCCCGCCTGTCCTTCAGCTGTGGTGCCGATCTCGACTGCCGTAGGGGCGACGCCGGTCGAGCCCGTCGTCGTGAGTGAGCCGCCGCCTGCGATCGGGCCGATGGTGGGGACGAGGACGATGCCTGAAGGAGCGGCGGGCACGGTTCCCACTGTGGTGGATGTGGCGGTTCCCGAGCTGGCGTCGGCTGACGACGCCCTGGTGGTCGAGGCGGTCTGCACAACGGTCGACGTCACACCCGACCCGGTCACGATCGCCACCACGGTGATGTCCGGCAAGTCAGTGCCGTGGTTGAAGGAGGAACCGCTGGTGGTGCACGTCACAGACCGCCCGGCCGGTGCTTGGCAAACCCAGCCAGTGCCGTACGCTCCGAGGGGGACGACACCGGTCGGAACGGTCTGGGTGACCGATATTGGGGTCGTCTCGTTGGCCCCGCCAGAAAGAACGCTCGCCGCGACGTCGTAATTGACGGGCCCACCCAGTTGCGACGTCGCCGGCGCATAGCTGGTCGTGGTGACAGCCAGCTGCGGAACCGTGGTGAATGTGGTCACCGTTAGGTCGGAGATCTCGTGCACGTCGGTCGTGGCGCTCGTGGACCCGACCAACCCAAACATCAGCTGCTTGGGCACACCGTTTGAGCTCAGCCAGGCCGTTGAGGGATAGAGGCCGGTCCCGACGGCGGGCAAGGTGCCAGCGAGCGTGCGCGCCGCGCCGCCGACCGGCGTGACAACCATTTTGTAGGTTCCTGCGGCCACCACAACTCCGGAGGAGGTGAATGACGATGCGGTCGGGTTGATGAGCACGTGGACAGGGACGACCGAAGCCGTCCGCGTCGAAGCTCGGAGCACGACCTTTGAGGGGAGGGTGCCGTCATAGGTCGTGGTCAATCCGCAGTAGCCGACAAGTCCGGAACCCGGTCCGCGCACCACGACAGCCCCAGACGTTTGCGTGGTGATCGTTGCGGGAGGGGTGCACCCCGAGCCTGAGGCCGTGTTGCTGCTGAAGTTGCCAGCCACGTCGAGGCCGACACCGAGATAGGCGTTGGTCAAACCTGCCACGGCGCCCGAAGGGCCGTATCCAAGCGAGCCGGCGCTGGGGCCCATGGTCGTGGGAGGAACCGGGTTGGTCGGATCAACAGCCGAGAGCGTGAACCCGATCCCGTCGGCGCCGGTCCCACCCCATTGGTAGGAGTTGAAGGTGATGTCAAGGCCGTTGGAGGTCGGGAAACTGTTCTGACCGAAGACGCCACCGACCTGATTTGCCGTGGCGGGGGTGAGCTGGAGCTTCCCAGACCCTTGGTTGTCGACCGCTCCCGCGCAACTGAGCAGCGGGGGCGAGGTGCTGTTGGACTTCGCGGTCAAGCACGCGTCGTTCGTCCCGCTGGACGGCACCGGAACCGTGACGGTCCCGGTGCCGTCCACTGTGTTGTTGTGGAAGGTGTTGTTGAAGAGGCTGGTCCCAGCGGCGAAGGCGGTCGTCGGCGTACCGACGACGAGCAAGGTGGCCAGCAGGGAGACGGTCATCGCCGTGACCAGGGCCTTGGTCGGGCCCCGGAACGCGACCCATCCGGGCCTAGGCATCTCCACTGGTGACAGGACCGCCCAGGCGAATCGCCGCCTTCTTAACGCTGGAACGGTATTGGCGACGTGCGAGCCGCAGTGCGACTGCAAGTGCCAATGCGACGCCGCCAAGGATTCCGAGAAGGGGTAAGGGAACGACGATCACCTGGACGCTCATCGATTGCACCTTGCCGTCGGCGTTGACGAACGACACGGAGGGGTGACAGATGCACATCAGCGGGGGATTCCATGTGGTGCTGATGTCCCGTGTCGTGCCGCGCATGACGGTGAAATCCGGGAACGCCGCGGCGGAGCCGGAGGCGCTGATTTTCAAAGGCGAGGCGCCACGGAAATCGCGGTGCACGGTCCCGGAGTTGTGAACCTTGGCGGTGATCGTCACCGGGCCGCCGATGGCGAACCCCTTGGCGCTGAGGTGGCTGAGCGAGGAAGTGTCGCTGGTCGGCCCGGCGACGGTGATGTAGACGGGTGTCGCGATCCCCCGGTTGATCTTGATATTGGCCGTGGTCTGTCCCGCCGGGACGAGAAACACCAGAGCGACTTGGTGGTCGCCGGGCTCGGGAGCGGTCGGAACGGAAATGGCCGCGGTGACGATCTGCGTGGCGCCGGGCGCCACGGTGAAGTTCAGGGGATCGATAGTCACCCAGTCCGACGCCGAATAAGGCGCCGTTTCCTGGAACACGAGGGACCCGTCGGCGCCGCCGGTGAAGTTGCGCTTCTGCACCGTGACGGCCGCCGGGGCGGTCCCGTTGTTGATGACCTGGATCTTCTGGGTGACACCGGTGTCGGCCTGCCCGACGACAAGCCGGGTGGGGCTGATGGAAAGGGAAAAGGCGGGAGCAGGTGCCGCGCTCTCGGGCATGCCAATGGCGAGCGGGCCCGAGGCTTGCGCCTCGGACCCGCTCGCCAGGGGAATCGACCAGAAGGACAAGACGATGCATGATGCGAAAGCCGCGCCACACTTGAGCATTTTCATCATCTGAGTCTCCTGGTTTCTGCCGTTGTTACAGCGTTGTCGCGACGTAGTCCAGAGTCGCGGTGTACGTGTCCGAGTTCACGTTCGGGATCACGATCCGATAGTCGTTGCTGAGCGCGTCCCCGGTGAGCCCTGACCTCGTGTCCTGAGAATGCACGGTCACCGGAACAGTCGAGCTCATCGGGGAATAAGGCGTGGTTCCGGATTCCCTCACCCCGAGAGCCGCAATGGCGATGTTGTCGCCATTAGGAATAGCTGGCACCATCGTGGCGGTTTCTGACTGCACGGTGACCGCGTAACCGGCGGTGTTGTTTGTCAAGACCGTGAAGGTCACGGGGGCCGCAACGTTGTCGACCGTCGCGCCGGGGATACCGGTCAGCGTGAACGTCGGGGTGAGGTTCGTCAATGTGATGGCTGACGAAACTTCGACATTCGCAGTCGTGGGAGTCGGGTCGGTGGCAGCCGCGAATGCGGTGCCGGCAAAGCCGGCGACAACCAGTCCGCTGGTCAGAGCGATGGTGGCCAGTTTGGATGTGATTTTCATGATGTCCAGCTTTCTGGTAGTTCTTCGGGGTCTCGGTTTGTGGCCTCACCTGTAGTGAACCTCGCCAACCTCAAGCTGGGCACAGGCCGACATCAAGATCTCCACAATGTTGCCTATCCGAGTTTTTCGCCCGAATTCGCCCCGGCCAGACGGAACGCTTCGTCCGGGCTGAGGATGTATCCCGAACTGCGAATTGTTCGGATGATGCGCGGGCCGTGAGCTTCCAGCTTGGCCCGAAGCGAGCTCATGTGGACCTCGATGAGGTGGTCGTCGGCGCCGTACCCCCACACTTGTCCGAGGAGCTGGCCCTTGGGCACCACCCGGGTGCGGTTGCGGATGAGTATGCCGAGCATCTTGAACTCAGTCGCCGTGAGGCAAACGGGCGATCCCGCCCGGGTCACCGATTGGGTTCCTTCATCGACAACGAGATCCCCGCACTCCCAGATCTGGGCCACCGCGTGACCGGCGCGGCGCAGGACGGCCCGTACCCGCCACGACAGCTCCTCGGGGTCGAATGGCTTGACGATGTAGTCGTCGGCGCCCATCCTGAAACCCCCGTGGATGTCCTCGGCCGAGTCGGCCCCGGTCACGAAGATGATCGGCAGGTTGCCGGCCCGGCGCAGCCCCCGGACCACCTCGGCCCCGTGGCCGCCGGCCATGAGCCCGTCCACCAGTGCGAGGTCGGGGCGGAAGGTGTGCGCCGTTTCGACCGCGACCGACCAATCGTCCACGGCGCAAACCGTGTAGCCGTCGTCGGTCAATATCGCAACCAAGAGTTCCCGTGCTGGGCGCTCGTCCTCGACGACAAGCACGCGCAACTCAGTCATACAGCGGCAGGCGTGCGATGCGGGTACGGTCCAAACGTCCGATCACCCTGCACGATGGGCGGCATCGGTCCGAACAAGGAGGCCCTGGGAACTGTTCTCGATGTTCGATTGCCGTCATCAGCGCTCCTTCGTCGGTGTCCATGGTCGCCCACGCGCCGTGACCGCAGCGTCACGACGATGTCGCAGCCGCGTCGCCGAAGTGGCGTCAGGCGCGTCAGGCGGCGTCGAGGGCGGCGCGCAGCTCGGCCACCCGGTCGCCGATGCGTTCCGGGCTGGCGCCGTCGAGGAGGAGCCGCATGAGGGCCGACGCCACGATCACGCCGTCGGCATAGGACGCCGCTTCGGCCGCCTGTTCAGGGGTGGACACACCAAAACCCATCAACACCGGCTTGTCGGTCGCCGCCTTGAGCCGCTCGCCGAGCCGGCGGGCCGACGAGGCCACGGCCGAGCGCTCACCGGTAACCCCCATCAGGTTGACGCCGTACACGAAGCCGCGGGAGCGCCGGCACAGCTCCGCCAAGCGGTCGTCGGGCGTGATCGGGGCGGCGAGCAGCACCGTCTCCACCCCCGCCTCGTCCGCGGCGCGCGACCAGTCACCCAACTCCTCGAGCGGAACGTCGGGGAGGATGATGCCTGCCACTCCGGCCTCGATGAGGTTGTGGGCAAAGCGCCGGTGGCCGCCTCGAAAGACGAGGTTGTAATAGGTCATGGCGATGAGCGGCACCCCGACGCGCACCGGCGCGCAACTCCGAGAGGATGCTCGGAGGGGTGGCCCCCAGTTGCAGGGCCCGCAGCGAGGCCTCCTGGATGGTCGGCCCGTCCATCACCGGGTCGGAGAAGGGGATCCCGATCTCGACGGCGTCGGCGCCCGACGCCACCATGGCCTGCAGCACCTCGACCCAGTGGGAGCCGAGTCCTCCGGTGACGTAGGGCACCAGGAGCTTGCGACCGCCATCCCGGGCCGCCCGCAGGCTCGCCTCGAGCGGGACCACGCCAACCGGCACCTGCAAGCGCAGCCGCGTCGAACAGCGCCCCACACCGGCATTGTCCGGCGACGCCACCCACGACACCGATGACCTCGCTCATCCCAGCAGCCCCATGACCTGCTCGGCATCCTTGTCGCCGCGACCCGACATCGTGACGAGGACCGTCGAGCCAGTGGGGATCTCCCCGCTGGCCGACGCCCGCAGCACCCAGGCGATGGCGTGCGCCGGCTCGAGGGCGGGAATGATCCCCTCCGTTTCGGCCAGCACCTGTAGCGCCACCAGCACCTCGCCGTCGCTCGCCGGCACATAACTCGCTCGCCCGGCCGCGGCGAGATACGAGTGCTCCGGTCCCACCCCGGGGTAGTCGAGGCCCGCGGAAATCGACCGGGCCTCGCTGACCTGTCCGTACTCGTCCTGCAACAGGTACGACTTCATCCCGTGCACCACACCGGGAACACCCCGGCCGATGGCCGCGCCCCCCGCCGCCTCCACCCCGACCAACGCCGCGCCCGTATCCACGAACCCGGCGAAGGTTCCGGCGGCGTTGGAACCACCCCCGACGCAGGCCACGACGTAGTCCGGGTCGCCGCCGTCGAGCAGCACCCGGCACTGCGCCCGAGCCTCCTCCCCGACCACCCGCTGGAACTCCCGCACCATCCACGGGTACGGATGGGGACCCATCACCGAGCCGAGGCAGTAATGGGTGTCCTCCACCGACGCCACCCAGTCCCGCAGCGCTTCGTTGACGGCGTCCTTCAGCGTGCGGCTACCCGAGCGCACCGGCCGGACCTCGGCGCCCAGCAGGCGCATGCGGAAGACGTTGAGTTCCTGGCGCTCGGTGTCCACCTCGCCCATATAGACCACACAGTCCAGCCCGAATAGGGCGGCGGCGGTGGCCGTGGCCACACCGTGCTGGCCGGCTCCCGTTTCGGCGATGATCCGCCCCTTGCCCATCCCGACGGTCAAGAGTCCCTGCCCCAGCACATTGTTGATCTTGTGTGATCCGGTGTGAGTGAGGTCCTCCCGCTTGAGCAGCACCCGGACACCGAGGCGCTCCGACAGGCGCACGCATTCGGTGACCGGCGTCGGGCGCCCGGCGTAGTCGCGCAATAAGGCGTCCAATCGGCCGTGGAAGGCGGGATCGGCCCACGCAGCCCGAAACGCCGCCTCCAGTTGGTTGCACGCCGGCATCAGCGATTCGGGGAGGTACCGACCACCGAACTCTCCGAAACGCCCGTCCGCGGACGGCTCGCCCATCCCCACGCCGGTCCCAACCACGCCAGCGGCGCCCCCAACGCCACCGGCGCCCGCAGCGCCAGCGGCGCCAGCGGCCGTGGAGGCGCTCACTGGCCCTCCTCCTGCCAGTCGTAGGGCCGGTCGTCCTCGTCGCCTTCGTAGGGCCCCACCGCTGCCGCCCGAGCGGCGGCTACGAACGCCCGAAGCTTGATCGGGTCCTTGTGTCCCGGCTCCTTCTCGACGCCGCTGACGGCGTCCACGCCCCACGGCTGTACCGCCGCCACCGCCGCCCCGACGTTCTCCGGCGTCAGGCCGCCGGCAACGATGAGCCGGGTGCCCGTCGGCGCCTCCCCCGCCAGCTTCCAGTCGAATATCTCGCCCGAACCAGGCGTCGGGTTGTCGAGCAGCACCGCATCCACGCCGTACTCCGCGGCGCGGGTGACAGCGGGGTCCCCGGCCGCGAACGCTTGGATCACCCAGCGCAGCCGGCCCCGGACCCAGCGGGCCTGCTCGGGCTGCTCGCGGCCGTGCAGCTGCGCCGCCTTCAGGCCTGCGAAGGTACAGATGTCGACCACCCGCTCGGGCAGTTCGTTGCGGAATACGCCCACCGTCAGGATCTCTGGCGGCAGCCGCTTCACGATGTCCTGGGCCAGACCGGGGGCGATTTGCCGGGTTGACGGGGCGAAGATGAACCCCACCGCATCGGCGCCCATAGCCACGGCGAGAAGTGCGTCCTCCTCGCTCGTCGTGCCGCAGATCTTGACGAACATCACGCCCCCCGTAGCGCCGCGACGGCCCGCGCCGGGTCGCCCGAGCGAACCAGGGCCTCGCCCACCAACACGGCGTGATAGCCCGACGCCGCCAGTCGTCGGGCATCGGCGGGTCCCCCGATCCCCGATTCCGCCACCCGGATCACCCCGTCAGGGATGGACGCTGCGACCCGCTCGGCGCGCCCGGCGTCAACCTCGAAGGTGACCAGGTTTCGCTGGTTGACGCCGATGAGCGTCGCCCCGGCCGCCAGTGCGACGTCGACCTCCGCCTCGTCGTGAACCTCGACCAGGGCGTCGAGGCCCAGGTGGGAGGCCAGGGCGGTCAGCTCCGTGAGCAGAGGTGGGGAAAGGGCGGCCACGATGAGCAGGACCGCGTCGGCGCCCATCAAGCGGGCGTCGCAGACATCAGCCGGCCCTACAGTGAAATCCTTCCGCAACGCCGGCAAGTCGGTCGCGGCTCGGGCCGAAATCAGGTCCTCGGGCGTCCCACCGAAGAATTCCCGATCGGTCAGGATCGACAAGCAGGCCGCGCCTCCCTCCTGATACGCCTTGGCTTGCACCTCCGGTACCAGTTCGACAGCCAGGTCGCCTTTGGAGGGCGAGCGGCGTTTGATCTCGGCAATCACCGCCACCCGCCCCTCGGAGCCGCCGCCGACGGCCAGGTCGGCTTCGATCGACGCCTTGAAACCTCGAGGGCTCAGTCCACCCGCGGCCTCAGCCTGGTGCACAAGTGCGTCGATCGATCGGGGGTCCGATGCCGCCGCGGCCCGATGCGCGGCCAGGATGCGGTCCAGGTAGGTGGCCACGGTGGTGTTGCAGCCTACTGAGCCCGGTGGACGGCGCCCGTTGGCCGAGGCGCCCATCGGGCAAATTGGGGGGATGAGTGGTTCCGACCTTCCGCCATCGCCCAGCGACGAGCAACCGAGCCCGACACCGCCGCCGACCGCGCCCAGCCCGGTTTCCCGGGCGCTCGGTGAGGTGCGGGGTCACCTTGGCCACCTCGAAGAGTTCGGCAGCGCCGAAGTGGGCCACGCCGAGGACCGCCTGAAACCGATCTGGCAGCAAGCCACTGAGGGCGAGCACCGTCTCCCGGTGGCGGCGGCGGTCGCGGTCGCCATCGCCTTGCAGCTCGCACTGCCCAATCGCCTCACCATGCACCCGGTCCTGCTGTTGCCGGTGCTCGAGAGTGTGCTCCTGGTCGGACTCATCGCCGCCAACCCGAAGCGAATCAACCGAGAATCCAAGGCGCTCCGAAGTGCCAGCTTGGCGCTCATCGCGATTATTTCGTTCGACAATATCTGGTCGGCCGGACACCTGATCCGCCGCCTTATCGACAACCAGATGGGGTCGACCGCGGGACCGTTGCTCGCCAGCGGCGCGTCCATTTACCTCACCAACGTCATCGTGTTCGGACTCTGGTATTGGGAACTGGACCGGGGCGGCCCGGTCGGGCGGCTCATGGGCCGTAACCCCTACCCCGACTTTCTGTTCTCGCAGATGACCAACGAAAACCTGGCGCCTCCAAATTGGCGGCCCACATTCGTCGACTACCTGTACACGTCGTTCACCAATGCCATGGCCTTCAGCCCGACGGACGTCCTACCGCTGACTCGATGGGCCAAGACGCTGATGGCCATCCAAGCCGGCGTGGCGCTGGGAACGGTGGCCTTGGTCGTGGCGCGAGCCGTCAACATCCTCAAGTAGGACGTGGTCTTACCACCATCGACCTATTGTTTGTCCGACCTCGATTGGCCGACATTGGCGGCATGGAAACCAATCTGAGGAGACAGCGATGAAGAAGCGAATTGTGTGCCTTGCCCTGGGTGTGCTGACGATTCCGGCGCTCGGCGGCGTGGCCTTCGCCGCCGCTCATTCGGTGAGCGACCGGTCGGCACCGCAGCTGATCATTCCCGCCAGCTCGAACTCGCCGGTCGGCGGCGGTGGCGCCGACGACCCCGCGACCCATGACCGGGCCGACGACCACGGCGGCACGACCGTCCCGGGCGCCACCAGCACCACCATCGCCGGGCACGACGTCGGCGACGACCACGGGGGCACCACCATCCCAGGCGCCCCTACTACCACCGTCGCCGGGCATGACGTCGGCGACGACCACGGCGGCACCACCGTCGCCGGGCATGACGTCGGCGACGACCACGGCGGCACGACCGTCGTGGGCGCCACCAGCACCACCGTGGCGGGCCATGACGTCGGTGACGACCATGGCGGCGCCGCCACCTCGGCACGTGGCGGACATGGTGGCAGCTCCGGCGGCGGGACATCCGGCCGTGATGGCTCCGGTGGCCACGGATCCGACGGCTGAACCCCACTGCAGCACACGACGCCCGGGCGCTGGTTGCGTCCGGGCGTCGGCGCGTGCCGGGACAGCATGAGCCCCTTCCGCGAGATTGGTGACCCGAGAGGCTGGTCCTAGGACGAGCGGGTAAAGCTTGGGCATGCCCGCAACTGCCGCACTTCCCCTATCGCGCTCAGAGCAGGTGAGACGGCGCCAGCTCGTCGTGACCAAGCGGCGGGCGACGGTGCTCCTGGCCGCCGTGAGCGCGGTGTTCCTGGTCGTGACGGTATGGGGTGGCAACTCGACGTGGGCCGGCTACGTCCAAGCGACTGCCGTCGCCTCCATGGTCGGCGGTCTCGCCGACTGGTTCGCGGTGACCGCACTGTTCCGGCGTCCACTCGGTCTGCCGATCCCCCACACCGCCATCGTCGTCGAGCGCAAGGATCAGTTCGCCGCCACGCTCGGTGAGTTCATCCAGGAGAGCTTTCTCACTCCCGAGGTCATCGTGGAGCGGGTACGCGCCGCCCAGCCCGTCGACGTGTTGGCCCGGTGGCTGTCCGAACCGGCCAACGCGGCCCGGACGGCCGCCGAGGTGGCCGACGCGGTGGTGGCGATCACCGAACTGGTGCATGCCGAGGATGTCCACCGGGCCATCGACAGCGCCATCCATCAGTTGGTCGACGCCGTCCCGCTGGCGCCGTTGGCCGGCCATGCCCTCGGGATCGTGACGGCCGGTGGCGAACTCGACCACCTTCTCGACCGGGGACTGCTCGGACTCAACGAGTACATCGGCGAACACCGCGAGGAGCTGCGGCAACACCTGAGCAAACGCTCGCGCCGGTGGTTGCCGAGCGTCGTGGACCACAAGCTGTTCGATCGCGTCCTCGACGGCGTGTCGTCGGTTCTCCTTCAGATGCAGGCCGATCATGATCACGAACTACGCCAGGAACTGCGGAGCCGTTTGAAACAACTGGTCGTCGATTTGGAAACCTCTGAGGACCTGCGCCGACGCGGCGAGCGGCTCAAGCAGGACGTCCTGGCCCGGCCGGAGGTGCAGCAGTGGATCTCGGCGCTGTGGGTCGATATCAAGGACCATCTGCGCGCCCAGGCGTCAGATCCCGGGTCGACACTGCAACAGCGTCTGTCGACCATCGTCATCGGCCTCGGGGCACGACTCCAGGAGGATCCGGCGCTGGCCGCCAAGGTGGAGGGCGCCGCCGAGTCGGCAGTCAGCTATGTGGCGGAACACTTCAACGGCGCGATCGCGGGAATGGTGAGCTCCACCATTGCCCGCTGGGACGCCGACGAGACGGCGACCCGCCTCGAGTTGCTGCTCGGTCCCGATCTGCAATATGTGCGCATCAACGGCACGGTCATGGGCGCCGGAGCGGGACTGCTCCTGCATGTCGTTGCCCACCTGCTCGGATGAGCGAACACCGGAGGTCTCCCGCGACAGCGACCCGATCCGTGATGGAATCGGCGGGTGGACGTTTCCTCGCTGCTCCTCGAACTGTACGGCCGCATCCCTCCGCTGGCCCGCGACGCCGTCAGTGGCCTCGACCTTGACCAGCTCGCGACGCGGCCGGCGGCGGGGGCCAATCCGATCGCCTGGCTGGTGTGGCACCTGGCCCGCATCCAGGACCATCACACGGCGCAACTCCTCGAGGTGGAACAGATCTGGGTCGGGGGCGAATGGGCCCGCCGATTCGGTCTCGACCCGGATCCGTCGAACACCGGCTTCGGCCACTCACCGGCCGACGTCGCACTCGTCCGCCCCGAGCGACCGGAGGTCCTGCTCGAGTACCTCGACGCCGTGGACCGCCGCACCCGCACGATGCTCGGAGGGCTGGCGGCGGGTGATCTCGACCGGATCGTCGACCGACGATGGGATCCGCCCGTCACCATGGGAGTGCGACTGGTCAGTATCGCCGACGACAGCTTGCAGCATCTCGGGCAGGCCGCCTACGTGCGGGGTCTCCTCAGCCGTTAGATCCTGCGACTGCTTCGTGCGACCGGGTGATCACAACCTCCTCATAACTCGGTGCCAAGCTGACGATCGGTGCAGACTGACCTGGGCACGATCGTGGTGGTCGAGGACGACCCCAACATCGCGGATCTGGTCGACATCTACCTGCGACGCGAGGGGTTCCGAGTCATTCTGGCCGCCGATGGCGAGTCGGGCTTGGCGGCCATCGACCGGGAACGACCCCGCCTGGCAATCCTCGACGTGGGCCTGCCGGGGGCGATCGACGGCCTGGAGGTGTGCCGTCGCGTCCGGTCCCGGCTACCCCTCCCGGTACTGATGCTCACTGCCCGCGACGGCGAGATAGATCGCATCTTGGGGCTCGAGCTGGGCGCCGACGACTATGTGACCAAGCCCTTCTCCCCCGGGAACTCGTCGCTCGCGTCCGGGCCATCCTGCGGCGCACCGACGGGCCTCGTGAGGCGCCGGGGGTCGTCCTCGTCGGGCCGGTCGAGGTCGACAGCGCCCGGCGGGAAGCTCGAGTCGCCGGTGAGGTTGTCCCCCTGGCCGCCCGGGAATTCGAGCTGCTGCAGTTCCTGGCTACCAACGCCGGACTGGCGCTGTCGCGCCAACAGTTGCTCGACGGAGTGTGGGGCGCTGGATGGTACGGCGACGAGCGGACGGTGGATGTTCACGTCCGCCAACTCAGGAAGAAGCTCGGGCCATCCCTTCCCCTGGCGACGGTCTGGGGCGTCGGGTACCGGTTGGGCTGAGAGCGAGATCCACGGTGCAGCGCCGGCTCAGGGCCACCATCATCAGCGTCGTCGTCGGCGCCATCTTCCTCACCGGCGTCGTCACCTTCGTCCTTGCGGCCCACGCGGCGCGGACAAGGACTCGAAATGCGCTGGCCCTCCAGGCGACCGACGTGGCCCGGGCGATCAAGTCGGAAATCGACGGTGGGCGATCGCCGGTCATGATGCTGCGGATTCTGCGGGCCCCGTTCAAGGACGAAAACGGTGTGGTTCTCATCGTCGCACCGGGGGGCCAACTGGTCGACATCGACCAGCCCCGCAAGGCCGCGGTGCTGCCCGCGGGGCTGCATGCCGCCGATGTCCGCAGCGATCAGCTCCTCCAAGGACAGGTCGTCTCAGGTATCAAGCGCTCGACGGTATTCGCCGCCGCCCCGTACCAGGCGACGTTCAGGTTGCCCAACGGCACCCCGACGCTGACCCAGGTGGTGGTGCTCACCCGCCGTCCCGACACGGGACTGCGACAAGCGTTGCCCTGGTTCCTCCTCTCGGCTGCGATCGTGTTGGTGGTGGCGGCATTGGTCGGCGACCGTCTCGGGCGGCGGATCAGCCGCCCTCTCCGCGACGCCGAAGCCGTTACCAGCAGGATTGCGGCGGGTGACTTGTCGGCTCAGGTGCCGCTTCCCCAACGGGGTTTCCCGGAGCTGGCGTCGCTGGCCCAGTCGATCAACACCATGGCCGGGACCTTGGCGCGCTCGAAGGGATTGGAGCGGCAGTTCCTCCTTTCGGTGTCCCACGACCTGCGGACGCCGCTGACCTCGATCCGGGGCTTCGCCGAGGCCATCGCGGACGGTGCGGCTCCCGACAACGCCCGCGCCGCCGAGGTGATCGCGGCCGAGGCCCGCCGGCTCGAACGGCTGGTCAAGGACCTGCTCGACCTGGCCAAGTTCGATGCTCGCCGATTCGGCCTCGATGTCCGCCAGGTCAACCTGGCCGAGCTGGTCGCCGACACCGGCGAGGGCTTTCGGCCCGCGGCCGAGGAACTGGCCCTTCGCCTCGACCTGGAGCTCGGCCCACCCGGCGCCATCATGGCCAGCGCCGACCCCGAACGGCTGGCCCAGGTGGTGGCCAACCTCATGGAGAACGCCTTGAAATACGCCCGTACCCGGGTGGCGGTCGGCGTCTCATCGTCCGAGCAGGGCGCCGTCATCTGGGTCGACGACGACGGACCCGGCATCGCAGCCGAGGATCTGCCGCGGGTATTCGACCGCCTCTTCATGTCATCGCGTTATCCGGCGCGACAAGTGGGGACGGGCCTCGGCCTCGCGATCGTGGCCGAGCTGGTGACTGCAATGGGTGGTTCGGTCTGGGCCGAGTCGCCGACGGGCACCGCCGGGGGAACCCGGATGGTGGTGAACCTGCCCAGCTGGATCAGGTTTACGGCACCGACGACGGCGGCGGCTTCACCGTCGTAGTGGTGATCGGCGGCGGCACGAAGATCGTGCAGTCGGGGACGGTGAGCGAAAAGGTGTTGAGGGCGTTGACGCTCGCCGACAGGCCGACCGGACCGAACGACATGCACGTCAGCGTCAAGATGATCCGGCCCCCGGCGTCAGTCGTCCCCGGGTTGGTCCCGTCCAGTACGACGGTCCCCGCGGCGAAGGCGAAGACGTTGGCCCCGGGGAGCGGGGCGCCCCTGACGACGCCGTCGGAGCCGACGGTCTGCTGGGTGGCCAGGATGACGAGGCTCGAGACCTGGCCCACCGTCGGTGGGCTGGGCGCGAGGGTCGCGGTGAGGTTCTGGCCGTTGAACGCCATGAGCGTGAGGTTCACGTTCTGATTGTCCTTGGCCCCGAGCAGCAGGATCTGCGGGGTGGTCATCGACAGGTCGGGAGCCCGCCAGGCCCGGACGCGGTAGCGCCCACCTCGGATTCCCGGCAGCTTCCACGTGCCATCGGGTGCCGCCGGCAGAATCTTGCCGCCCACGGAATCGCCGACCAGCCGCTCGACCAAGACCAACGCCCCAGGCGCCGGTCCCGCCGGTCCGATGACGATCCCCGACAGCGACGCCGCCCCCGGGCTGAGAACGACCGTGGTCGGGGGGGTGCTTCCGAGCGGCGCCAGGCTGACCTTGCTCAAGTCGGTGGTCACCGTCGTGGTGCTGCCGCTCGGGTCGTGCGCCGTGGACGGCGGGACCGGGATGTGCAGGTCGGCGATGCCGGTGCAGGCGGACAGGAGCACCACCGCTGCCACGGCCAGGGCAGTCGTGCGTCGCCGCCGCCCGATTCGGTCGCTCATGAGTCAGGCGCGAACGACGGGAGCGATTCGACGCGTCCCGTCGTGCTGCCTCCCTCCCACGCGATCGAGGCCGGGGCCGGAGGGACCACGTCGCGGCCCACGTAGGCCAGCGCCACGGCGCCACCGTTGGGATGGGCCGCCACGCTGGTCAGGGTTCCCGACGCTTTGGTGCCGATGGTGACCGAAGCCCCTGCCGGGGCCAACTGTTCGAGGACCACCCGGCGGAGGTGGCGGGGGACGTTGCCCCCGCGTGAATCGATGCGGGCGACCAACTCCTGGCCCGTGTAGCACCCCTTCGTGAAGCTGACCGTGCGCGCCACCAGCCCGGTCTCGGCCGGGATTGTCTTCTCCGTGAGCTCGGCGCCCATCCGCGGGACGCCCGCTTCGATACGCGCCACCTCGAAGGCGCCCGCGCTGACCATCGTTGCGCCCTCGGGAAGCGCCGGGTCGGTGCCCAGCAGATCGATCCCCGGAAAGTCCGGCCAGCCGGCGTCGAGCGCCAAACCGTCGGCCGGATTCAGCGTCAGGGCGCCCACTCCGGGTCCCCGCAGGGCCAGGCAGCGCCACGGGACCGCCACGATTTCAGCCTTGGTCCGCAGCTTGAAGCGATTCAGCCGGGCGATCAAGCGTTCGCCCCAGCCGCCGTCGGTGTCGAGCAGCACCTCGTCATCTTCCAGTCGAGTGACCCGGCACAGCGCCTCGACCTTTCCCTGCGGTTGGAGCACCCAGGTCCAAGCCGAGCCACCGACGTCGAGGGCGGCGACGTCCTGGCTGATCTGGCCCTGCAGGAAGCTCAGCGCGGCGGGGCCGCGCACCGAGGCCACGTCGCGGTCGACCCAGGTGGCACCGACACCCTCACGCAGCAACTGGTACTCGACACCGAGGTCCGCCATGGTGCCAGTCTGCCCGTTCATGGTCCTACCGGGGCGACGCCCGGTCGCGGCGCCACCGTCGCAGCCCCAGCCGGTCCCGCCCCCGCTGATTCGGGCGCCACTCCTGCCGCGACCACCGCGGCCATCGATCCGTCCGGCCCCGGCGCCCCTTCGACAGCCGACGATCCCGCAGCGGCCGCGCCCCACGGCCGCCTCGGCAGCGGTGGGCGGCGTCGGCACCGCCGATCGCCCGCGAGCCCGGTGGGCCAGCCGGGCGGCGGTGATGCGCCGGGCGCCGGGCACTGCCGCCAGCAGCGCCGCCGCCTTGTTCCGGCACTCCAGGTCCTCCTGGGCCGGGTCGCTGTCGGCGACGATCCCCGCGCCCGCGGTCACGCTGGCGCGGCCATCGGGGCCCACCAGCATGGTGCGGATGGCGATGGCGGTGTCCAGGTTGCCGGAGAAGTCCAGGTACCCCACGATCCCCGCATAAGCCCCGCGCTTGGCGGGCTCCAGGTCATCGATGATCTCCATCGCCCGCACCTTGGGCGCCCCCGACACGGTCCCCGCCGGGAGGGTGGCCCGGAGCACGTCGATCGGTCCGAGACCGGGCCGCAGCGCACCCGACACCTGTGAGGTCAGGTGCATGACGTGGCTGTATCGCTCGAGGGTCAGCAGCTCGTCGACCTGTTCGGTCCCGAAACGCACCACCCGGCCCACGTCGTTGCGGGCCAAGTCGACCAGCATGATGTGCTCCGCGATCTCCTTCGGGTGCTCGCTCAGCTCCGCCGCCATCCGCCGGTCCTCCTCCTCGGTCCGCCCCCGGCGCCGTGTCCCGGCAATGGGCCGGGAGATGACCCGCCCTTCGAGCAACTGCACCATGGGCTCGGGGGACGATCCGATCACGTCGAGTTCCTCGTGGCGGAGAAAGTACATGTACGGGCTGGGGTTGACCTGACGAAGGGCCCGGTACAGGTCGAAGGACTCCGCCTCGAGATCGAGGTCGAAGCGCTGCGCCAGGACCACCTGGAACACGTCGCCGGCCAGGATGTGCTCCTTGGCCACCTCGACCGAGTCGGCATACTGCCCGACCGAGGTACGACGACGGACCACGGGGAGTTCGTCCTCGCGGACCGGAGGCTCCACCAGCACCTCGTCCAGGGGCCGGGTCCCGTCCTCGGCCATCTGCTCCAGCCGGCTCACGGCTTCGTCGTAACGGCGGTCCAGGTCGGTGGCACCGGGCGGCAATGGCACACTGTCGATGAGCGTGACCCGCTGGCGCCAGTGGTCGTAGGCCGCCAGCTGGCCGATCACCGAGACGACGGCGTCGGGATGTCCCAGCTCGTCGGGCGGGGCGTTCGGCAGCCGCTCGATCTCGCGCACCACGTCGTAGCCGAGATAGCCGACCATCCCGCCGTGCAGCGGCGGCAAGCCGGCCAGGGCCGCCAACGCGCTGGGCGGCGGGGAACGGTAGGCCGCCAGCACGGCCTCTACGGCGGCCAGGATGCCCTGGTCACGGGGGATGCCGTCGGGCAGGACGCCGGTGACCTCGAGCGAGTTGCCCCGGGCCACGATGGTGGCGGTTGGCCGGCGGCCGATGAACGACCAGCGTCCCCACCGCTCACCGTGCTCGACCGATTCGAGGAGAAAGCCCGGCTCGTCGCCGACCACCCGGCTGAAGGCGGCCACCGGGGTGGTCAGGTCCGCCAGCACCTCCCGCCAGACCGGAACCACTGAGTACTGCTCACCCAGGGCCCGGAACTCCTCCCGGGTCGGCCGGATCACGGCTTGGCGCTACCCGCACCGAACGGGCGGAAGAAGCAGGTACGGGCGCCCGTATGGCACGCTCCACCGCCCTCCTGTTCCACGACCAGCAAGAGGGTGTCGCCATCGCAGTCGTAGTACGCCTCGCGGACCCACTGTCGGTCCCCGGACGTCTCACCCTTGCACCAGTACTCCTGGCGACTACGGCTCCAGAACCAGGTGCGTCCCGTGCTGAGCGTGCGGCGCAGGGCGTCGGGGTTCATCCACGCCATCATCAGCACGGCACCCGTCGCCTGCTCCTGCACGATGGCTGGGACCAAGCCCTCGGCGTTGTAACGGACCTGGGCCAGGTCGTCCTCGTCGACGTCGATGGGCGTGGCGACGGGCAGGACCGACATGCCCGGCATGCTACGGGCTGGCGGCCCCGGGCGGCCTCAAGCCTCGGGCGGCCCCGGGCGGCCTCAAGAGCTCCGGAACCACCAGAGCCACTCGGAACGGAGCGAAAACGAGTCGAACTACAGGTACAAGCCCGTGCTGCCGTCCATCCGCTCGGCTGCTACCGCGTGGATATCACGCTCGCGGAGGATGAGGTAGTCGTCGCCTTTGACCTCGACCTCGAAGCGGTCCTCGGGATTGAACAGCACCCGGTCACCCGGCTTGATCATGCGGACGTTGGGGCCCACTGCCATCACCTCGGCCCAGGCCAGGCGTTTGGCCATTTCGGCCGTCGCCGGGATCAAGATGCCGGAGCGGGACCGCCGCTCGCCCTCACTGGTCGGCAGTTGGACCAGCACGCGATCGGCCAACATCTGGATCGCGAGCTTTGCGTCGGGGTCCATCACCTGCACGGTAGCGGCGCCCTCATCGGTGCGGGCGCAGGAACGTACGAACGTCCCGAGCTACCCCCGCACGGAGCCGGTGTGCTTGCTCTGATCGGAGTTCTGCAAGCCGCAGATGACGGTGCGGGTCCCGTTGTCCCACGACGACTGCTTGGGCGTAACCCAGATGAAGCGCAGGCCGCTGCCCGAGTTGGAACCGAGGTACTGGTCGGCAAAGTCCGAGCACTTCGGCTCGGCCTGGGCGCGGAAGCCATCGGCACCGGGGAAACTCCCAGGATCGTCGGCCGCGAAGCGTCCGGTCACCTCGGCGTCGTGCGCCTTGGTGCAGTCGACCCGGTCGACCTGGAAACTGAAAATGCTGCTGCTGCTGATCCGGTTGAAACAGTCCCCCGTCTCCAGACTGGTGTAGGTGGTGTGCTTGCTCGCCGCCACACCGAGGGCCACCAGGCCGCCGATGGCGAGCACGCTCACCACCAGGTTGACGATGCCCAGGACCTGGCCCGCCACCGCGGAGCTGCGGCCCGACTTGGCACCGCCCGAGCGGTCGATGGCCTTCTTGGCCTTGACACCGGTGATGATGGCCGCGATGGCCGCGATCCCGGGGCAGATCACGAACGACAAGATCCCGAGGACCAGCGACCAGGTGGAAAGGGGTTCGGTCTGCGCGGCGCCGCCGTAGCCGTAGGCCGGGCCCGGCGGGGGCTGCCAGCCACCACCGCCGGGAGGTGGCGGGGGCGGGGGCGGCGGAGGCCATGCGCCGCTACCGGGCGGCGGGGGCGGGGGAGGCGGCGGAGGCGGCCAGCCGGCATCGGCACCGGTTCCGGGACGGTTGTGGATCGACGGCGGGGTGCTCGGGCGGTCGGGGGGAGCCCAACCTCCTTGGTCACTCATGGCGATGCTCCTCCGTCGTCGGGCGCACGGTCACTCCGGCCGCCGCCAAGTATGCCTTGGCCTGACCGACGGTGACCTCCCCGAAATGAAAAATCGAGGCCGCCAGGACCGCGTCGGCTCCGCCCAACGGTAGCGCCCGCGACCAGGTGGTCGAGGTTTCCGACGCCGCCGCTGGCGACGACCGGAATGCCGCAGGTGTCGACCACCGCCCTCGTCAGTTCCAGATCGAAACCCTCCCTGGTCCCGTCGCGATCCATGGAGTTGAGCACCACCTCGCCTGCGCCGAGACGTTCGCATTCCTCGGCCCACGAGACGGCTTCGAGGCCAGTCGGTTTGCGCCCCCCGTGCGTAAACACCTCCCAACCGCCTCGCATCTTGCGAATGTCGATCCCGACCACGATGCACTGGGCGCCAAAGGTGTCCGACAGTTCCGTGATCAGCTCCGGCCGCGACACGGCGGCGGTATTGATGCCGACCTTGTCGGCGCCGACACGCAAGAGGCGCCGGGCGTCCTCCACGGTGCGGACACCACCGCCGACCATCAGGGGGATAAACAACTGTTCGGCGGTGCGGGCCACCACCTCCACCATGGTCTCGCGGCCGCCCGACGAGGCAGTGATGTCGTAGAAGACCATCTCGTCGGCACCCTCGGCGTCGTAGCGCGCCGCCAACTCAACGGGGTCGCCGGCGTCGCGAAGGTTCTGGAACTTGACGCCCTTGACCACCCGCCCGCCATCGACATCCAGGCACGGGATGACCCGCACCGCCCTCATCGACCGGCTCCGAGTGCCCGCAGCGTCCGCAGCGCCCCGTCCAGCTCGACGCGGCCCTCGTAGATCGCCTTGCCCACGATCACACCCGCCAACCGCCGTCCGCCCCCCGCGCCAGCCCGCGCCACCCAGCGCCAGCCCGCGCCACCCGCGCCCGCCGCTCCGCCACGCAGTGCCGCCAACGACCGCAGGTCCACCACGCTGCTCACCCCGCCCGAGGCGATGACCGCGGTGTCGGTCATGGCCAGCACCGCGGCCAAACCGTCGAGGTCGGGGCCCGACAACATCCCGTCGCGGCCGATCTCGGTGACGATGACCGCCGCCAGCTCCGCGCAGTCGACCGCCGCCAGCGCGTCGGCGATGCCAATCGACGACCCTTCGGCCCAGCCCCGCACGCGAACCTCGCCGTCGCGGTGATCGAGCCCGACCGCGACCTGGCCCGGGTATGCCGCCGCGAGCCGCCGCACCGACCCCGGGTCCTCCACCGCCAGCGACCCCACGACGACCCGTGCCACCCCCCGCGCCAGCAAGGTGGCGTCCCGGACACCGCCCCCGACTTGGATCGGGATCGGAACAACCGCCGCCAGCGCCTCGATCACGTCGCGATTGTCGCCCTGGCGCCGTGCCGCGTCGAGGTCGACAACATGGAGCCACTCCGCCCCGGAGGCCGCGAACATCCGGGCCACGCTGATCGGGTCGTCGTCGTAGGTGGTCTCCTGGTCGAAGTCACCTTGCACCAGGCGGACGCAGCGACCCTCGCGGAGGTCGATCGCGGGGTACAGGATCACGGGGTGACGGCGGCGCAGCGGTGGGCGAAGTTGGCCAGCAACCGCAGCCCGACCGGCCCCGACTTCTCGGGGTGGAATTGCGTCGCCCAGACGCCGCCTCGCACGACCGCGGCCGCCATCGGCCCGCCGTAGTCGCAGGTCGCGACCACGTCATGGGACATCGGCGCGGCGTAGGAGTGCACGAAGTAGGCCCACGGTTGGGGCCCGAGCCCGTCCAGCAGCCCTGCCGCCTCCCAAGCGGCGCCGGGCGAGCCGACCACCGGCTCCAGAAGGTTCCATTGCATCTGAGGTCGCTTGACCCCCTCGGGCAGGCGCCGCAGGATGCCGGGCAGCACACCGAGGCCGGCGACGCCAGGGTTCTCGTCGGATCCCTCGTACAGCATCTGCATCCCCACGCAGATGCCGAGCAGCGGGGTGCCCGCTTCGACCGCACCGAGCACGACCTTGTCCAGGCCGCTGGCCTCGAGCGCTTCCATGCACCGCCCGAAGGCGCCGACACCGGGGAGGACGACGCCTTGGGCGCCCGACGCCAACTCGACGTCGGCGGTCAACACGGCGTCGCCACCGACGTGCTGCAGCGCCTTCTCAGCCGAACGAAGGTTGCCGATCCCGTAGTCCAAGACGGCGATCACGCCGGCACCCTCATGCCAGCGACCCCTTGGTCGACGGCACGCCGACACCATCGATGCGGACCGCATCGCGCAGCGCCCGGGCTACCCCCTTGAAGGAGGCTTCCAGGATGTGGTGGGTGTTGCGGCCGCTGCGCATGCGCAGGTGCAACGTCAGCGCGGCACTGGTCACGAACGCCCGCCAGAACTCCTCCGCCAGTTGCGGGTCAAACGGCGGGTCCCCCAACGGGTACGCCTCGCCCCCCGCTCCCGGGTCGACCTCGTAGACCAGGAACGGTCGGCCCGACAGGTCGAGCGCCACCTCGATCAGGGCCTCGTCCAGGGGGACGGCGATAGAGGCGAAGCGCCGCACCCCCGACTTGTCCCCGAGGGCATCGCGGAGCGTCTCCCCCAGGCAGATCCCGACATCCTCGACGGTGTGGTGGGCATCGACGGACAGATCGCCCGTGGCGTTGACGGTGAGGTCGAACCCGGCATGCTTGCCCAGCTGCGACACCATGTGGTCGAAAAACGGCAAGCCGGTATCGACCTCCGTTTTCCCCACCCCTTCGATCAGCAGGTCGATCCCGATCGTCGTCTCCTTGGTGGCGCGGGAACGTGATGCCGTTCTCATGCCACGACCTGGGCCAGGGCCGAGAGGAAGCGGTCGTTCTCGGCGGGCGTGCCGACCGTCACCCGCAGGCACCCGTCCAGGCGAGGCCAGCTGCTGCAGTCCCGGACCAGGACCGAGTGGTCGAGCAACCCCCGCCACACCGCGGCGGCCGGCTTCCCCGAAGGGCGCCACAGCACGAAGTTGGCCTGCGACGGCCACGTCGTCATGCCCAGGCGCTGCAGCCCGTCGAGCAGGCGGGCGCGTTCGGCGACGATGGTCGCCACCCGGCGCTCCATCTCGTCGGTGAAGCGCACCGCCAGGCGCCCCGCCGCCTGCTTGACGGCGTCGAGGTGGTACGGCAGGGCCACTCGTTCGAGGACCTCGACCACGCCCGGCGGCCCGATCAGGTAGCCCAGCCGGACCGCCGCCATGGCCCAGGTCTTGGAGTAGGTCCGGGTCACGACGAGGGCCCGGTCGTCGGCCACCAGGTCGATGGCCGACCAGTCGGCGAACTGCCCGTAGGCCTCGTCGACGACCACCAGGCCGGGCGCCTCGGCCAGCACCTGCTCGACGATCGAGCGGTCGTCGGCCCGCCCGGTCGGGTTGTTGGGCGAGCACAGGAAGGTGATGGCCGGCTGGTGGTGGGCCAGCGCGGCCGCCACGACCGCCGGGTCGAGCGTGAAGTCGTCCCGCCGCTGCTCTTCCACCACGGCCGTGCCGGTCAGGTGCGCGATGTGGCTGTGCAGGGCGTAGGTCGGCTCGAACGTCAGGGCGACGCGGCCGGCGCCGCCGTAGGCCAGGCACAGCGTCTGCAGCACCTCGTTGGACCCGTTGGCGCAGAACACGGCCTCGGGGACGACACCGTGCAGGTCGGCCAGCGCCTTGCGCAGCCCCCACGCCGCCCGGTCCGGGTAGCGGTGGAACTCGATGCTGCGCAGCTCCTCGACCAACGCCTCGACCCACCCGTCCGGCGGCGGGAACGGCGACTCGTTGGTGTTCAGCCGCACCTCCACCGCCACCTGGGGTGAGTGGTAGCCCTCACGCAGGGAAAAGTCCGGCCGTGCTGCAGGCAGGCCGGCTGGACGGGAACTGGCCGCCGGTGCGGTCGTGGTCGTGGCATCGTCGCCGGTCGGGCTGGTCAACGGAACTCACCCGTTTCGCGGATGCGCACCGATTCGGCGTGGGCCGCCAGGCCCTCGGCCTCGGCGATGGCCGCCACGTGGGGGGCCACCTGCGCCAGGGCCTGCTGGTCGAGCGACACCACGTGGATGTGCTTGCAGAAGTCGTCCACCCGCAGCCCACTGGCGAAGCGCGCCGTGCGATCGGTGGGCAGCACGTGGCTCGGCCCCGCCAGGTAGTCGCCGACGCTGGCGGGGGCGAAGGGGCCGAGAAACACGGCGCCGGCGTTCTTGACCTGAGGGACCAGCAACTCGGGGTCGGCGGACATGAGCTCCAGGTGTTCGGGGGCCACGGCGTTGGCCACCGCCACGGCTTGGGCGGCGTCGCGGACCAAGACGCAGTAGCCGTTCTTGGCCAGCGTCGACTCGATCTCCTGGCGGCGGGGCGCCTTCTCGGTGAGGGTGTCGACCGCGTCGCTGATCCGGTCCGCCGCCTCCTCGGACCAGGTAACCAGCCACGCCAGGCCGTCGGGGCCGTGCTCGGCCTGGACGATGACATCGATGGCGGCGGCGTCGACCGGTGTGGTGTCGTCGGCGATCACCACCACCTCGGACGGGCCCGCGAACGCCGAGGTCACGGCCACCCGGCCCTCGGTCGCGACCTCGCGTTTGGCGATGGAGACGTAGGCGTTGCCCGGGCCCACGATCACGTCGACCGGCCGTATGGTGTCGGTCCCGTAGGCCATGGCGGCCACCGCCTGGGCGCCTCCGACGCGGTACACCTCGTCGACCCCGGCGATGGCGGCCGCCGCCAGGATCACCTGGGCCACCTCGCCGTCGCGCTGGGGCGGCGAACACAGCACCACCTGGGCCACGCCCGCGACCTTGGCCGGGACCGCAGTCATGAGGACGGTGCTGGCAAGCGGTGCCCGGCCGCCGGGAACGTAGACGCCCGCCCTTGTTACTGCTCGACGAAGGTCACGTATCTCCACTCCGTTGCGGTCGTGGAGGCCGTCGGGATGGAGCTGCGTGCGGTGGTAGGCGGCGATGGCGTCGCGGGCCGCTTCGAAGGCCGTTCGAAGGGGGGCGGCGATGGCGTCGAGGGCGGCGGCGATGTCGGCCTCCGGGACCCGAAGCCGGTCGGCCTCGATGCGGACGCCATCGAAGCGCTCGGTCAGCTCGGTCAAGGCGGCGTCGCCGCCTGCTTTCACCTGGCGCAAGATGTCCCGGACCGCCGCCACCGGGCCCTCCCCCGCCACCTCGGGATGGGGCAGATGGGGCCCGGGATCGCCGGTGATGGCGCGGAGGTCGAGGCGTTGGAGCAGGGCGGGCATGGCGCTGGTGATGGTACTTGCCCCTTCCGGGCGGAGGGCGAGCCGCCCCGGCCCCCGGTTTTTACTCGACAAATCCACATTGGGTGTGGGGTATGTCGGGTAAAACCGGCGGGGGCTGCGGGGAGCGCGGGCGTGCACCCGAGGCGGTGCCCGGGTAAACATGCGCTGGTGAGCGCGCGCGCCGAACTGAGCTCGGTTGCCACCGCCATCGAGGAACTGGCCCAGCGGGTCGCCGCCATCGGCGAGGGTCTGACCGGCGCAGAACGCGACGCGCTACGGGCCGACCTGTTCGAGGTAGAGCGGGCCCTCGGCAATGCGTCCCGGCGCCTCACCCGGGCGCTCGGCGACCGGTAAGGCTCGCAGTTCGCGGTGGGCGGCTCGGTGGGCGGCTCGGTGATGCCGTGCCCATACATGCCGACGGCGCCCGCATGGCGGGCGCCGTCGACGGGAGCGGTCCGGGCGGCGGATCCCGGAACCGCTCATGGGAGCAGGTGGCGGGACCTGGCTCCTCAAGGACGAAAGATACAGCGTCTGATTTTGGTCCGCCTATTCGATCACGAACTTTTCACTGCTTCTTAACGGCGCCGCCCCGAATTCGTGGCTGACATCGTCCGTTTGGGGGGCTTGTGGCTCGGCTCGGCCGTCGTACCAACCGTCGGCACGCGCGATGACGGGCAGAAGTCGGCCAGCACGCAATCCTCGCATCGAGGTCGGCGGGCAATGCACACCCGTCGCCCGTGCAGGATCATGCGCAGGCTCAGGGCGCCCCACTCCTTCGGCGCCAACATGGCGGTCAGGTCGGCCTCGACCTTCTCCGGATCCTGGTTGGTCGTCATCCCGAGCAGCCTGGATAATCGCAGGACGTGGGTGTCGACGGGCAAGCCCGGGGCGTCGAAATCGACGCTGCGGATCACGTTGGCCGTCTTGCGGCCGACACCGGGCAGCGTGGTCAGGTCCTCGATGGCCACCGGGACCTCGCCTCCGTAGCGCTCGACCAGGGCCGCCGCCATCCCGATGAGGCTTCTCGTCTTGGCGCGGAAGAATCCGGTCGACGCGACCAGCTGCTCCACGTCGGCCGGGTCGGCAGCAGCCAGATCCTCAGGCGTCGGATAGCGAGCGAACAGCGCCGGCGTCACCATGTTGACGCGAACGTCGGTCGACTGGGCCGACAGGATCGTCGCGACCAGCAACTGGAACGGGTTTTCGTGCTCCAGGGCGCACAGCTCCTTGGCCGAGCCCGGATACTCCAACGCCAACCGGGCCGCCGTCTCCCTCGTCCGTCCCTTGGGAGTTCTCGGCCGGGCCATGGTGAGCGCCAGAGTAGGCCGAGGAGGTTCGCACGGGTTCGCCCTCTCGCACCGGTTTCAGCAGGCCGTTCGGACGGTTCGGCGCGGGCCGGCCCGCAAACGCGGCGTCGCGGCCGCAGCCGGGCGGGGCGGCGGAGGCGGTGGTGGTTGAGGGTGGCGGCGATAGCCTGCCGGCGATGTATCGGGTCGAGGTGCGGCGGGAGATGGACACCGGTGATATTGCGGCGGTGCAGCAGCTGCTCGACCTTGCGGCCCAGGCCGACGGCCACAATCCTCTGGGCGAGCATCAGTGGCTCGACCTCGTACAAGGTGGTCGGGAGGGCTTCGCGGGGCTGATCGCGATCGAGCCGGGCCACGGCCACCCGGTCGGCTACGCCCAAGTGAGCCGGGGCCCGACCAGCTGGGCCTTGGAGTACGTGATCGACCCGCACCACCGAGTCCCCGGCAACACGATCGGCACCGACCTGGTGGCCGCAGCGCTGCGAATCGTCGCCGCCGAGGGCGGCGGCCATGTCCACGTGTGGGTCAACAAGCCCCGCCCCGAGCACGATCAGATCGCGGCCGCGAACGGCTTGACCAGAGGCCGGGACCTCTACCAGATGCGCCGGGCCCTTCCCGTGGGGGAGAGCTACGAGTTGACGACGAGGCCGTTTCGACCGGGCCTGGACGACGAGGCATGGCTGGCCGTCAACAATCGGGCATTCGACTGGCACCCCGAGCAGGGCGGCTGGGACGAGGCCACGCTGAAGGCCCGTCAAGCTGAGCCATGGTTCGACCCGGAGGGTTTCCTCCTGCACGACGAGGTGGTGGACGGCCAGGCCCGCCTGGCCGGTTTCTGCTGGACCCGGGTCCATTCCGACGACGATCCGCCACTGGGCGAGATCTACGTCGTCGCCGTCGACCCCGAGCTTCAGGGCCGAGGGCTGGGCCGCAAGTTGGTACTGGCAGGACTCGACCACCTGTTCGCCCAGGGCCTCGCCGTGGGGATGCTGTACGTGGACGCCGCCAACCGGCCGGCGGTGAAGCTGTACATCGACCTCGGTTTCGATATCGACCACATCGACCGGGCCTACACCGTTGACGTGCCTGCGGGCGGGGCGGACCGGGAGGACGAGCCCGGCTCGTAGGCTGGCGAGTCGTGCCCGGCCCCTACGACCTGTCCCAGGACCAACTGGCCGGTCTGCTCGACGGTGAGCCCGCCTACCGCGTCCGCCAGGTCTGGGACGGTCTCTACCGCCGTGCCCTACCGGTCACCGAGCTGACGGACCTTCCTCGGGCCCTGCGCGACCGCCTAGCTGCCGAGCCGGCCCTGCAGCCGGCCCTGACGGCTGCGGCCCACACCGTGGCCGACGGCGCCCAGACGGTGAAGTGGGGTTGGCGGCTGGGCGATGGCGCCGTGATCGAGACCGTATTGATGCACTACCCCGACCGTTCGACGGTCTGTGTGTCGACCCAAGCCGGCTGTGCCATGAAGTGCAGCTTCTGTGCCACCGGGCAGGCCGGATTCACCCGGCACCTCACCACCGGGGAGATCGTCGAGCAGGTCGTCGCGGCCGTTGCCGAAGCCCGACCGCGGCGCGTGGCCAACGTGGTGTTCATGGGCATGGGCGAACCGCTGGCCAACTACGGCCCCATGTGGGGGGCGGTCGAGCGGCTCCATCAGGACCTGGGCTTTTCGGCCCGCCACATCACGGTCTCGACTGTGGGCCTGGTACCGGGCATCCGGCGACTGGCCAAGGAGTCGCTGCCCGTCAACCTGGCGGTGTCGCTGCATGCCGCCAACGACGGCCTACGCAACGAGTTGGTGCCCATCAACCGGCGGTGGCCGCTGGCGGCGGTGATCGCGGCGTGCCACGAGTACCGGGCGATGAAGGGCCGCCGCCTGTCGTTCGAGTGGGCGCTGATCGACGGCGTCAACGACCGGCCGTCCGACGCCGACGAACTCGCTGCGCTCGTCCGTCCCCTGGGAGCCCACGTCAACCTCATCCCGCTGAATCCCACACCCGGCTACGCCGTGCGCGGCACCCCCCCTGCGACGGTCCGCGCCTTTCGGGCGTGGCTGGTTTCCGAGGGTGTCAACGCCACGGTTCGTCGCAACCGAGGCACCGACATCGACGCCGCGTGCGGCCAGTTGGCGGGATCGGTCGTCTTGCGACCGCTTTCGCGGCCACGAGTGCCAAACTGAAGCTATGCCCGCCAACCGGTGGATTGACACCACCCAGCCTCAGACCCTCATGATCGCGGTGATCATCTTGTACATGAACGCCGCGTTCGGCTTACTGTTTGGCGGCCTCACCAATCCGATCCTCCTGGCCATCTCGGTCGGCGGGATCGGCGCTGGCTATGGCATCGCCAACGAGAAGAAGTGGGGCTACGGCCTCGGCATCACGATGGCCGTTCTGCCCTTCGTCCTCCGGCTGGTTGTGCTGCACAATCCACTGGCCACGAATCTCGTGACGCTGATGTTCGAGATCGCCCTGGTGGCCTTGCTGCTGCATCCGCAGAGCCGCGAGTACCAGCGCATCTGGTTCAAGTAACTCACGCCAGCTCGTACTGCGGGTTGAGAAAGGCGAGCCGGCCATGGTGCTCGCCCACCATTCCCTCGACGGCCAACGCCCTCGACCGACAACGGCGATCCCGTTGATCTCCCCCTGCGTTCGGGTATCGCGCGGCGCTCGGCGCGTCCCCACCGCCCGCGCGGCGATCGGGACGATGGCCCGACCAGGCCCGTCCTGACCACCTCATGCCGAAGAGCACGAACGGCGAGGTGGCTGCGCTTGGACATTGCGAGCAACCACTCCTAGAGTGGGTGCATGCCGTATCGGGTCGAGGAGCTGGCGGCGCGAGCCGCGACCTCAGTGGACACCGTGAGGTACTACCAGGCCCGCAGCTTGCTCTCTCCTCCGACTCGGATCGGCCGGGTGGCCTGGTATGGGGACGAGCACCTCGAACGCCTGGCCCAGATCCGCCGGCTGCAGGGACGGGGCTTCGCCTTGGCGGTCATTCAACGGCTCCTCGCGGGGGAACTCGACCATGCCGACGAGGAGCTGATCGCCGCCGTCGCCAGCCAAGCAGAGGCGCGAGAACCCCGCGACACCCGCGAGTCCCACAGATCGGCGGCCGCCAGCGACGACGACCGCCACGAGTGGCTCACCATCGCCGAGCTCGCGGAGCGCAGCGGCATCCCTGGCGTGGTCCTTGACGCCGTGGTCCGCGAGGGTCTGCTGGTGCCGCATCGAGTCGGTGGCGAGGACCGATATTCGCAGGCGGACGTCACCGCGGCCGCGGCCGGCTTGCGCCTGCTCCAGCACGGCCTCCCCCTGTCGGAACTGCTGGAGCTGGCACGATTCCATACCGTTGCCATGCGGGAGACCGCGGAAAGGGCAGTTGACCTCTTCGACCGCTACGTTCGCCAGACGCTGCGATCCGAGGGAGTCAGCGAGGATGTCGCCGCCGAGCGCCTGGTGTCGGCGTTCGAGGAGATTCTGCCCGCCACTCTGACGATCGTCAGCCATCATTTCCGCCGGACGCTCCTGTCGGTCGCCCAGGAACACATCGAGCGGGTGGGCACCGACGGCGAACGACAATTGGTGGGCGCGGCTGCGGAGCGGACCCCGTGACGGCTGGCACCGCCGGAAACCCGAACACCGCGGCACCGCGGACACGTCCGGAACGGCACGGACGGGCCGCCGCGCCAGCGCGTCGAAGCAGTCCGGGTTGCCCTCGCCCGACCAGCCGTTGCCTCAGGGTGACGCCAAGGTGGCCGCAGTACGCAACATGTTCGACACCATCGCCCCCCGCTACGACATGGTCAACCGAATCATGACCTTCGGCATGGACCGCGGGTGGCGCCGGGCCACCGTCGAGTCGCTGTCCCTCACGCCGGGGTCGGTCGTGGTGGACCTGGCCTGCGGAACCGGTGACCTCTGCCGCGACGTGGTGGCGGCCGGCTACCGGGCGGTCGGTGTCGACCTGTCACTCGGCATGCTCCTGCATGCACGGACGCCGAGCCCCCTCGTCCAAGGCGACGCGCTGGCGCTGCCGTTCCCCGACCTATCGGTGGACGGCGTCGTCAGCGGGTTCGCCCTGCGCAACTTCGTCGCCCTCCCCCCGGTGTTCGCGGAACTGGCACGGATCGTGAGGCCGGGTGGTCGAATTGCCATGCTGGACGTGGCTCGCCCCGAGAACCGGCTGCTTCGGGCCGGCCACACGTTGTATCTCGGCCGTGTGGCGCCGCTGATCGGCGGCCTGCTCTCCAACAAGACGGCCTACCGATACCTCCCCCGCTCGTTGGCGTACCTGCCGCCCGCCGCCACCGTGCTCGATCAACTGGCGTCGGCCGGCTTCATTCGAGCCGAGCGCCGGCTGCTGTCGGGGGGCATCACCCAGCTGTACACCGCGACCCGTGGAGGCCGGCCATGACCTCGACCATCCAGACCTCGTCGCCCCTGGTCGTACCGGCCCGCGACGCCCCCGACGTGGCCGCGCGGCTCGTTGCCCGGACCGTCGCATTGCCCGACGGTGTCGAAGATGCCGACATCGATCTCCTCGCGGTGGGCGGTGCCGTCGATGCCTTGCTGTGGCACCGCGAGTCGTTCGCCTTGGCTGGCCGCGGGGTTGCCCTCCGAATCGTGCTGCCAAACGGTCTCGACGACCCCACGGCGCCCGCATTGGTCTTGCAGGCACTCCAGGCCATCCCGACCGCGGACGAGGTGGGCCGCCCGGGGTGCGGTCCGGTCGTGCTGGCCGCCCTTCCGTTCGACCGAAGCGCCCCTGCGACATTGACCATTCCCGCGGTCACCGTTGGGCGCGACGTGACCGGCCGCCGCTGGCTCACCACCGTCGGGCCCCCTTCGGCCATCTTCGAGCCCCTCGACATCCTGGCTGCCCTCCCGGAATACACCCCGCCCGACAGCTTCTCCCTGGTGTCGCCCCGGCCCCACACCGAATGGGCGGCGCTCGTGGCGGCGACGGTGGCGGCGGTTCGCCAGGGTCGCTTCGACAAGGTGGTGCTGGCCCGAGAAGTCCAGGTGGTGGCCAACCGGGAGTTCCTGCCCGCCGACATCCTGCGCAGGCTGCACACGCTGTATCCGTCGTGCATGGTGTTCTCGACCGGGACATTTCTCGGCGCTAGTCCCGAGTTGCTGATCAGCAGGGCGGGGCGCCGGGTGCGCAGCCACCCGCTGGCGGGCACGGTGGCCCGCAGCGGCGATCCGACTGCCGATGCCGCCCTCACCGGCCTGCTGCTGGGCTCCGCCAAGGAACGGGAGGAACACCGCCTCGTCGTCGACGAAGTGGCGGCCGGGCTGCGACCCGTCTGCCGGGCTCTCGACGTGCCCGAAGTGCCGTCGATCGTGGCGTTGCGAAACGTGTCGCACCTCGGAACGCTCATCGAGGGTGAGCTCGACGGCGACGACGTGACGGCACTCGACCTGGTTTCCCGCCTCCATCCGACGCCGGCAGTGGCGGGCACCCCGACTGCATCCGCGGTGTCCTACCTGTTGGGTGTCGAAGGTTTCGACCGGGGCTGCTACGCCGGGCCGGTCGGCTGGATGGACAGTCGCGGTGACGGCGAGTGGGCGGTGGCGGTGCGGTCGGCCGAGGTCAAGGGCAACACCGCCCGCCTCTTCGCCGGCGTCGGCGTCGTGAGCGACTCCGACCCCGCGGCCGAGCTGGCCGAGACCCAGCTCAAGTTGCAGGCGCTGCTGGCGGCCGTCGTCCGCCCGTAGCCAAGCGCTGGTCGGGTCGACGCCGCACGCCGGTTGGCGCCGCACAGCCACCCGAGGTCAGCCACCCACGGCGGACGTCACGGCGGCTGTCACGGCGGCCTCGATCTCCCGGTGGACGGCCACATTGGCCTGGCGGTCGGTCCGGGCCAGCACCACCCGCATGCCGGTTCCCTCCAACGCCCCGGCGAGGTCCGCCACCGACGTGATCTCCGTCACCGGGAGCCCGTACGCCTCGGCCACCCGAGCCAGGTCCAGGCGGTGCGGGGTCCCCCAGAAACGTTCGAACTGGTCCGGCGCCACCCCCTGCGCCTGGGGCAGGAAGCTGAAGATGCCCCCGCCCTGGTTGTCCACCACGACCAGGGTGCAATCGACCCCCCGTTCAACCGCCCAGAGCAACGCCCCGGCGTCATAGAGGAACGCCAGGTCCCCGAGCAGCGCCGTCACTCGGCCCGACCCGCACGCCACGCCGATGGCGGTGGAAATGATGCCGTCGATCCCGTTGGCCCCCCGGTTTGACAGCACCCGCAGCCCCGTGCGCGGTCGGGCGTACCACTCCACATCGCGCACCGGCATCGACGACGAAACGAACACCGTCGAGCCCGCGGGCGCCACCGCCGCCAGCGTGCGCGCCAGCGCCGGTTCGGTCACCAACGGGTGCAACGCCAGAACCTGGTCGACGGCGGCCTGGGCGGCGGACTCGGCCCGGGTCCATTGCGCCGCCCACTCGGTCATGGCGGCCACCGGTCCCGGTCCCGATCCCATACCCAACGCCGACGAAAGGGCGGCCACGTCGCAACGCAGCACCCGCCCCGCCTGCCGTTCGGGATCGGACCACCGACCATAGGGGTCGACGAGGATCTGTTCGGTGTCTGGCCCGAGCCCGCCCAACCAGGTGGACAGGACCCGAGACGCCCACGGCTGGCCGAGCCGCAGGACCACCTCGGGGCGCCAGCGGGCCACCTCGGGCACCCGGAGGAGCGTGTCGGCGGCGGCGATCGTCCACGGGCTGGCCACCCGCGCCCCCGAGAGCGGGTCGGCCAAGACGGGCCAGCCGAGGGCCGTCGCCATGGCGTGCACGGGCGCGCCGACCCCGGTCCCCCCGCCCGCCACGATCAGGCCCCGCCGCCCCGCCAGAGCGGCCAGCCGGGCCACCAGGTCCTCGGGCGGCGCGGCCGGGGCAACCGCGACCTCGTGCCAGGGCCGGCCGCCGGGGCGACCCGGAGGCACCGCCGTTGGCTGGCCCAGCAACGGTTCGCGAAACGCCAGGTTCAGATGGACCGGCCCCGGGCCGGCGGGGTTGGCGACGGTTTCCGCCACGGCGCGCGATGCCAGCGACCGCCACGTCCCGGCGGCGCCCGCGTCGGCCACCCCCGGCGAAGCCGACCATCGGACGGCACCGGCGAAGAGGGCCTCCTGCTCGATCGTCTGCGGGGCGCCGACGCGGTGCAGCTCCGCCGGACGGTCGGCGGTCACGGCCAACAGGGGCACGCCCGCCTGATGGGCCTCGATGACGGCGGGGTGCAGCTCGGCCGCGGCCGTGCCGCTCGTCGTCACCACCACGGCCGCAACGCCTCGGGCCAACCCGAGCCCGAGCGCCAGGAACCCCGCCGACCGCTCGTCGAGCACCACGTGCACCCGGAGGCGCCCCTCGGCTCCCAGCGCCACGATCAGCGGCGTCGAACGAGAACCGGGGGCGACGACTGCGTCGGTGACGCCGTTTCGCACCCACTCGTCCACCAGCGTGGCGGCAAAGCTGGCCTGGACATCGGCGCTGGTACTCATGCCAGGATCGGGGGGTGCTGTTCGCCGAGGAGGTGGGAAAAGGGCGGCCCGTGGTGGCGGTGCACGGGTTCACCCAGACGCATCGGTCGTGGCTCCCGATAGCGCAGCGGCTGGAGCGGGGAAACCACTTCACGCTGGTCGACGCCCCCGGCCACGGCGCCTCGGCGGACGTGCGGGCGGACCTGTGGCAGGGAGCCGATCTGCTGGCCGACGTCGGAGGCCGGGCCTGTTATGTCGGCTACTCGATGGGGGCCCGGCTGTGCCTCCACCTGGCGTTGCGCCACCCCGACCTGGTGACCGCCCTGGTGTTGATCGGCGGCCACCCCGGAATCACCGACCCGGAACAACGGGCGAGCCGTCATGCCGACGACGTCGCCCTGGCGAGGCGCGTCGAAGCAGACGGCGTGAGCGCCTTCGTCGACTGGTGGCTGCAACGGCCCCTTTTCTCCACCCTCTCGGCCGACGCCGCGGGCGTACCGGAGCGGCTGGCCAACACCGCCGAAGGGCTGGCGTCGTCGCTGCGGCTGGCGGGAACGGGCAGCCAGGAGTCCCTCTGGGACCGCCTTCGCGAGCTGGCCATGCCGGTGCTGCTCGTCGCCGGCGAGTTGGACGCCAAGTTCGCCGAGCTCGGGCGGCGGGCGGCGGGCGCCATCGGGGGCAACGCCGAGTTGGTGTTGATCCCCGGCGCCGGGCACGCGTGCCACCTGGAGCAGCCGGACGCATTCTGCGCCGTGTTGGCGGACTTCCTGGACAACTAGAGGGCGATCCCGGCCGCCAGCAGGAAACCGAACGCCAGCTGCAACCGCCCCGTCGCCTGCAGCACCGAGACGAGCCCCCGGCCGGCCTCGCCCGCCAGCACACGGCGGACCGGGGGAACCGCCAGGGGCGCCGCCGCCAGGGCGAGGAGGGCCCAGGGCCGGGCCACGGCGATGAGGGCGACGGCGGCAAAGGGTGCCGCAATCGTGGCCGCGTAGAGCATCCGGGTGGCCGGTGCGCCGAGCTTCACGGCGAGGGTGAACTTGGAGGCCGCGGTGTCTCCGGGGATGTCCCGGAGGTTGTTGACGACCAGGAGCGCCACTGCCAGGAGACCGATCGGGACCGAGGCCAGGAGGGCCAGGCCGGTGATCCGCTCGAGCTGCACGTATGCACTTCCGGTGGTGGCCACCAGGCCGAAGAAGACGAAGACGAAGACCTCGCCCAAGCCGGCGTAGCCGTAGGGACGGGGACCGCCGGTGTACAGCCAGCCGGCGGCCAAGCACGCCGCCCCGACCGCGATCAGCCACCAACCCGCCACGCTGGCCAGCGCCAGGCCCACGACCGCAGCCACGCCGAAGGAGGCCAGGGCGGCCCGCTTGACTGCTTCGGGCGACGCCAGACCTGACGCCACCAGCCGTACCGGCCCGACCCGGACGGCATCGGTGCCCCGCTTGCCGTCGCTGTAGTCGTTGGCGTAGTTGGTCCCGACCTGGATGGCAACCGACACCACCAGCGCCGCGGCCGCCCGCCACCAGATGACCTCTCCCTGGGCCGCCGCCACGGCAGTGCCAACGGCGACGGGGATCACCGATGCCGGGAGCGTGCGGGGGCGGGCGCCGGCAACCCAGCGGTTCATGGTGGGAGGAAAGCTAGCCTTTCGACGATGACGGAAGCACCATTCGTGGCCCGTCGGCGCCACGGTTGCCCGCTTCCTGGTCTCGACGGGGCGCCGGCGCGCCGCCGCGCACCGTGACCGAGCTGGTCGCCATCGACCTGCCGGGGGGCCCGGCGTTCGTGGACGCCTTGCAGCGGGCCTGGGACTCGGGCGAGGCGGTGCTGCCGCTGGATCAGCGCCTTCGGCCGCCGGCTCGCCAGCAGATCCTCGATGCGCTGGCCCCCGGCGCCATCGTGGACGACTCGGGGCGGCGAGCCCTGGCCCATGGCCAGCCGATTGAAGACGGCGACGCCTTGGTGGTGGCGACGAGCGGGACGACAGGGCAACCCAAAGGGGTCGTGCTGACCCACGCCGCGGTGGCGGCGTCAGCCCGGGCGACCAGCGCCCGGCTGCGCATCGACCCGGATCGCCATCGCTGGTTGGCGTGCCTACCGCTCAGCCACGTCGGCGGGCTTTCCGTCGTGACACGCGCCCTCCTCACGGGCACCGCGCTCGAAGTTCATCCCGGCTTCGACGCCGCCGCCGTGGCCGCCGCCGCCGGGCCGTCGGTCCTGGTCTCGTTGGTGGCGACGGCGCTGCGCCGCGTCGGGGCGGGGCGTTTCCACACCGTCGTGCTGGGCGGATCGGCGCCGCCCCCCGGCGACGAACTCCCGGCCAACGTGGTCACCACGTACGGGATGACCGAGACGGGAAGCGGCGTGGTGTACGACGGCGTGCCCCTCGACGGAGTCGAAATCGCGATCGGAGAGGGCGACGAGGTGCGGCTGCGGGGGCCGATGCTGTTGCGGGCCTATCGAGACGGGACGGTTCCGCTGGACGCCGACGGGTGGTTCGCGACCGGCGACGCGGGCGCCATCGGTGCCGACGGCCGACTGGTCATCAACGGGCGCCTGTCGGAAAAGATCATCTCCGGGGGCGAGAACATCTGGCCCGCCGCGGTCGAGGCCGTCCTGCGCCGCCACCCCGGTATTGCCGAGGTCGCGGTGGCGGGCCGCCCCGACGCGGAGTGGGGCGAGCGCGTCGTGGCCTGGGTCGTGCCGGCCGATCCCGCAGCCGCCCCGACCCTGGACGACCTGCGGGCCGAGGTGAAGGAACACCTGGCGCCGTGGGCCGCCCCCCGCCAGCTGGTGCTGCTCTCGTCACTGCCGAAGACATCGCTCGGAAAGGTCCGCCGCCAGGATCTGTCGCCCCCGGAACCCGGACCCGGGCCGCTTCCTAGCAGTACCTGACCGCCCACGGTCACGTAGTGCTACAAAGACCCCTGTGGGGCTGGGGGAGCCGCGCCCGGGCGCTTCCTAGCAGTACCTGACCGCCCACGGTCATGTACTGCTACCAAAGAGGGGCCGCGCTGCGGTCAGGCGAGTCCGACCGGGCTGACCAGGGCGCCGCCGTCGACGACGAGCGTCGCGCCCGTGATCCACGACGCCGCGTCGCTGGCCAGAAAGACGGCGGCCGCGGCGATGTCCGACGGCTCCCCGAGCCGCCGGAGGGGCAGGCGGGCCGCGATGGCGTCGCCGTGGGTTTCCCACAACGCCCGGGCCAGGTCGGTCTTGACCAGACCGGGGGCGATGGCGTTGACCCGCACTCCCGGACCCAGCTCGCTGGCCAGGTGCTTGGTCAGATGGATGACCGCCGCCTTGGTGACGTTGTAGTAACCGATCGCCGGTTCGACCCCGATCCCGCCGATGGACGCCAGGTTGACCACCGACCCCCCGTGGTCGCGCATCCACGCGTGGTACGCCAGCCGGGTCCACTGCACCACGGCCCACTGGTTGACCTGGACGATCTTGTCCGCCCGAGCCTCGTCGATGTCGATGAGCGGTCCCATATAGGGGTTGGTGGCCGCATTGTTGACGAGGATGTCGACGGCGCCGAAACGCTCGACGGTGGCGGCCACGCACGCCGCCGCGGCGTCGGGGTCGCCGGCGTTGGCCGCGAACCAGCCGACGTCACCAGGCATCTCCCCCGCCGCCTGCTCCAGCGCCGCCGCCTTGCGGCTCGAGATCATGACGGCCGCACCTGACGCCGCCATCGCCTCGGCGATGGCCCGGCCGATGCCACGGGAGCCACCGGTGACCAACGCCACTCGGCCGTCGAGGCGTAGGTCCACCGGGTCGACGCCGCCGGGGCCGAACGGACTAGGCCCAGTCGTCGTCGGTCAGCGGCACCTCGGCTCGCTGTTCGGCGACGTCGGCTGGATCGGCATCCCAGGGCACGGAGTCGAGGGCTGGCGCAGGCGCCGCGTCGTCGTCAACCGCAGGTACGACTTCGGCGCGCTGGTCGGCCACATCCTCGGGAGACGCTTCCAATGGGGTTTCGTTCACCGTCGCGACCCTACCCCGCGGCCCGGCTACGCCGACGCGACCGCCGTCGCGACCGCCTCGGCCAGGGCGCCCGTAGGCTGCGTGCGGTGAACCACTTGGCCGACGAGACCAGCCCCTACCTGCGCCAACACCGGGACAACCCCGTGGACTGGTACCCGTGGGGCGAGGAGGCCACCGCCCTCGCACGGTCGCTCGACCGCCCGATTCTGCTCTCGGTCGGGTACTCGGCCTGCCACTGGTGCCACGTCATGGCGCACCAGAGCTTCGAGGACGACGAGGTCGCCCGGGCCATGAACGACCAGTTCGTCAACATCAAGGTCGACCGGGAAGAACGCCCCGACGTCGACGCCATCTACATGGAAGCGGTCCAAGCCCAAACCGGTAGCGGGGGCTGGCCCATGACGGTGTTCCTCACCCCTGACGGCCGCCCGTTCTTCGGCGGCACCTACTTCCCCAAGCCGGTGTTCCTGGACCTGATGACCCAGGTCTCGGCGGCCTGGCGGGACCGACGTCCCGACATTGAGCGCGATGCCGACCGCCTGGCCGACGCCGTGCGCTCCGGTATCCGGGTGACCGGGATCACCAAGCTCGACCCGAGCGCCCCCTCCCCCCTTTCCCCAAGCCTCGTGCGCGGCGGGGTGGACGCGCTGCGCAGCGCCTTCGACCGCGAGTGGGGCGGGTTCGGCCGGGCGCCCAAGTTCCCCCAGGCGTCGATGGTCGAGCTGGCGCTGCGGGGCGGGGCCAACGACGTGGTCACGACCACGCTGGACGCCATGGCGTCGGGGGGCATCTACGACCACGTGGGCGGCGGTTTCGCCCGCTACGCGGTCGAGCGGCGGTGGCTGGTCCCCCATTTCGAGAAGATGCTGTACGACAACGCCCAGCTGATCGGGCTCTACACCCACGGCTGGCAGGTCACCGGTGCCGATCGCTACCGGCAGGTCGTCGAGGAGACGGTGGCGTACCTGCTGCGCCCGCCGATGCGCTCGCCCGCCGGAGGCATCCACTCGGCCGAGGACGCCGACAGTGAGGGGGTCGAGGGCAAGTTCTACGTGTGGTCCGAGGAGGAGGTCTCGGCCGTCGGCGGCCCGGCCGCAGTGGACTGGTACGGCGTGACGGCCGAGGGCAACTGGGAGGGACACAACATCCTCTGGCGGCCCGAGCGCGGCGACCTTCTGCGGCCCCCCGAGGTCGAGGAGGCGCGGCGGAAGCTGTTCGAGGCCCGGGAGCTGCGGGTTCGGCCGGGGCTGGACGACAAGGTGGTCACGGAGTGGAACGCCATGGCGGTGGCGGCGCTGGCCGAAGCGGGGGCGGCCATGGACCGCACGCGACTGGCTGGCGGCCGCGGCCGAGGTTGCCGAGTTCCTCCTCACGTCGCTGCGACGGGGCGACGGGCGCTGGTTGCGGGCCTGGCAAGGCGGGCGGGCGGGCCGTCATCTGGCCTACGCCATCGACTACGCATGGCTGATCCATGCCTTCACCCGGCTGGGCGAGGCGACCGGGCAGGCCCGTTGGCTGGCCGAGGCCCGGGCGGTGGCAGACGACCTGGTGCGGCTGTTCTGGGACGAGCAGGAGGGCGGTTTCTTCACCACCGGCGACGACGCCGAGAAGCTGATCGTGCGGTCCAAGGACACCTATGACGGGGCCACGCCGGCGGCCAACTCGGTGGCCGCGGTTGGCCTGCTCCGGCTGTCCGCCCTGACGGGCGAGGAGCGCTACGGCGCGGCCGGGACGGCGGTCGTCAACGGCATGGGCCCGCTGCTGGCCCGCCATCCCACCGCCTTCACCAACTTCCTGGCGGCGGTGGACCTCGTCGTTTCAGGTGTGACCGAGGTGGCGGTCACGGGCGACCGGCGGGACCTGGTGGCCGCGGTCGCCACCCGCTACCTCCCCAACGCGGTACTGGCCTGGGGCGAGCCCTATCGGTCGCCATTGTGGGAGGGGCGGACCACGCCCGAGACGGCCGGCAAGGCGTTCGTGTGCCGGAACTACACCTGCGGGACACCGGTCGACGACGTCGACAGCCTGTTGGAGCAGCTGGCCGGGATCACCTGAACGCGGGTATCCACCAGCCAGAACGCCATAGCGGCCAAGATAAAGCCCCGTGCAATCGACGTCCGCCCGGTCCATGTTCCTCCCCGTCGCGCCGGAGGCTGAGGCTCTTCCCCGCCGCAGCAACGAGCCCGGCGCGGAGCTCGAACTGTTGGTCCTGGCCGCCGACATCGACCACTGCGCCGGGATCGATTTGATGTCGGGGGCGCTCGTTCGGGCGTGGAGCCCGGCGCCCATCGATCCCGATCTGCGGCCCTACGACGTCGTGGGCGGCACGTTGGACGACATGGTCGACCTGTTGCCCGATCCGTCGCAGCCCGAGGCGGTGCCGTTGATCGAACCGCCCCGGCGAATCGGGCGGATCGTGGGGCGCCGGGCTGAACGGTACCTTCGGGCCCTGCTCCATCCCCCGGGACAACCGCTGCTGGCGATTCACGGCCCCGCCGTTCCGTTCTGGCAGCGCACCGCCGACTACCCGTCCATTGCCGTGGTGGAGCCCGAGGGGCCCGCGGTGATCCGGTTGCGCGATGGGGCGTCGAGTTGCCTGTTCCGCTGGCGGGGTGTCCCGATCGAGCTGCCGTGCGTCGACCGGCGGCTCAACGACGCCTTGGCGGCAGCGGGGCGAACGCGCCTCGACTCAGGCAAGGGTGAGCGATTGTTGGTCGCCCTGGCCCCGCCGGTCGACGGTCACTGCCACAAAGTGGTCGCAGGACTCATCCCCCGCCCCTGAGGCGGGCCGGCGGGCCGGCGCGGGCGACTGCCTTGTTGCTTGTTGCCACAAACCGATGAAATAGCTACGTCGCGTGGCAACAACGACCGCGGTACCGAAGGATCAGGGGCCGTAGCGTGAGGCCAGGTCTTCGGCCATGCCCCACCCGAATGCGATGAGGACGTCGCCGCGGCTGCGGTCGACGGGGGCGAAGAACTCCGCCACCTCCTCGGGCACCACGTCGTCACTCACGGGGCTGTAGTCGAACACCCCGACCGAGTTGGCGTCGCCCTCGACCACGAAGCTGCGGTCGTTGATGCGGCCCTCGGCGCCGAACCGCTTGGCCAGGCGGCGGCTCCACGCCCGTTCCTCACCGCTGGCCTTGTGGGCCGGGCGGGGGCAGATGTCCTCCAGCCCGTCGAAGGCAACGAACGCCCCGGGCTCGATGAAGCGCGTGCCGATCAGCACATCCTCGTCGGGGAAGGCGAGAACAGCCCGCCGGAACTGATCCGCAGTCACCGCCCGCAGCACATCCTCGCGTTTGGCGGTGCGCTTGATCGAAGCCAAGCCCCACAGCAGGCAGGGGGTCCCGCCGATTCGCTCGAGGGTGCAGAAGGAGAAGCCGACGAGCTTGCCTCCTTCGTAGCCCTGCGTGATCAGTACCCATACATCGCGCTGCTTGGACAGCAGGCCGATGTCGAAGCCGGCTGGTCCGTCGAGGCAGATGTCCGCCATCTCGGCCAGCTCAGTATCGCTCAGGGCTGTGCAGTCCTTGGTTCCGACGTCTATCGCCATTTCCCTACAGCTCGTCTCCTCCGCGTGGGTTGACACTTAAGTTTACGCGGTTTCGGGGCCTTTTTTCCAAAGGCGCCCGTCGCACCCACCCAGAGCACATCCGGATCACACCCGGATCACACCCAGATCACACCCGGATCACACACCGGCGCTGCTGGTCAGCAGGCATCCAGCCCCGAGCAGCACCCGCAATTCGGCCAGCAGGCCGGCGCGGGCGTTGACGTTGAACTCCGCCGCCAGGCGGATGATCTTGCTGCCCACGTGCAGGAAGACCGGCGCCTCACCCCGATGGTCGGCCAGCAGTTGCTTCAGGCGCAGCACCCGATCGTCGGAGAGGGCATGCAGCGGAAGCACGAGGTGGAGCGGCTCGGATTCGTCGACGACCAGCTCCGGTCGCTTCAAATCCATGCAGATCAACTTTGGTTCGTCCTCCCGCAGGTCGAGCCGGCCCCGAACGCACACCACGGCGTCGTCGGACAACAAGTAGCCGATGTCGCCCATGGTGCGGGGGAAGACCCACACGTCGACCGTCGCTTCGAGGTCCTCCAGGGTGAACGTCGCCATGAGTTCGCCCCGCTTGGTGTACTTGCGGTTGAGACCGGTGATGACCCCACCGACCCAGCGGAGATCCCCCTCGGGCAGCTCCCGCGCCTCGCGGACGGTCACGTCGACGTGTCGGCGCAGCGCCGTCTCCACTCCGATCAACGGGTGGTCGCTCACGTAGAGGCCGAGCATCTCCTTCTCGAACACCAACCGTTGGCGCTTGTCGAACTCGGCGTCGGGAATGGGCACCCGCGTGTCGTCGTATCCCGCGCCGCCGTCGGCCCCGGGCGACGAGCCCCCGAAGACGTCGCCGAAGAGGCTCATCACGCCCTGCTCACGCTCGCGGCGGCGCGCCAGCGTCCGCTCGACGATCTGCTCGGCGACCAGGCACAGGCCCTGGCGAGGATGGCCGAGCGAATCGAATGCCCCGGCCTTGATGAGCGACTCGATGGTGCGCTTGTTGAGTACCACCTGGTCGACTCGCTCGGCGAAGTCGTAGAAGTCCCGGAACGCGCCCCCCTCGGTGCGGGCCACGATGATCCGCTCGACCAGGCCCTCGCCGACATTGCGGATGGCGGCCAGCCCGAACGGGATCGCCCCCGACCCCCGGGAGCCACCGCCACGCACGGCGGTGAACTCGGCCACCGACAAGTTGACGTCGGGGACCAGCACCTCGACGCCCCGGGAACGGCACTCCGACAGATAGACGGCGGTCTTGTCCTTGTCGTCCTTGACACTCGTGAGCAGCGCCGCCAGATACTCGACGGGGTGGTTGGCCTTGAGCCAGGCCGTCTGGTAGCTGACCAGCCCGTAGCCGTAGCTGTGACTCTTGTTGAAGGCGTAGTCCGCGAAGGGCTCGATGACGTCGAACAGCGCCGACCCCAACTCCCGCCCGTACCCCGTCGCCTCGCACCCGGCCACGAATTTTTCCCGCTCCAGGGCCATGATGACCCGGTTCTTCTTGCCCGCGGCCTTGCGCAGGTTGTCGGCCTCTTCCAGCGAGTACCCGGCGAAGCGCTGGGCCACGCGCATCATCGACTCCTGGTAGATCATCAGCCCCTGCGTCTCGGCCAGGACCTCGGCCATATCCGGGTGCAGGTAGGTGATGGGCTTGCGGCCGTTCTTGCGGTCGGCGTAGTCGTAGTGCATGTTGGCGGCCATCGGGCCGGGCCGGTACAAGGCGATGAGGGCGCAGATGTCGTCGAAGCTGGTGGGGGCCAGGGCCCGGGTGAGGGCCCGCATGGGCGAACCCTCGAGCTGGAACACCCCGATCGAGTCCGCCCGGCGCAGCATCTCGAACACCGCCGGGTCGTCGAGGTCGACACGGTCGATATCGGGCCGGGCCCCGGTGTTGGTCTCGATCAGGTCCAGGGCCCGCTCCATGACCGAGAGGTTGCGCAGCCCGAGGAAGTCCATCTTGAGCAGGCCCAGCTCCTCGACACCGTGCATCTCGTACTGGGTGACGATCGGGGAGTCCTCGGGGCGGCCCCCCGGTTCGGGCTTGCGCTGGATCGGCAGGTACTCGGTGAGGGGGTCGGCCGAAATGACGACCGCGGCGGCATGGATCCCGTCCTGGCGGCGCAAGCCTTCGAGACCCCGGGCCACGTCGATGACCTTCTGGGCGTCGGGGTCGACGGCGTACATGTCCCGCAACTCGATGGCCGCGTGGTACCCGTCCTCGTGGCCCGCCACGACTTCGAGGCAGGCGCTGAGCGGCGTGTCGCGGCCCATCACGAGTGGCGGCATGGCCTTGGCGATGCGGTCGCCGACGCTGTAGGGCAGGCCCAGCACCCGCGCCGCGTCGCGAACCGCGGCCCGGGCCTTGATGGTCGAGAAGGTCACGATCTGGGCCACGTGGTCCCAGCCGTAGCGCTCGGTGGCGTAGCGGATCATCTCGCCCCGGTAGCGCTCGTCGAAGTCCATGTCGATGTCGGGCATCTGCTGGCGCCCGGGGTTGAGGAACCGCTCGAACAGCAGGTCGTAGCGGATCGGGTCCAGGTCCACGATCCGCAGGCAGTACGCCACGCAGCAGCCCGCCGCGCTCCCCCGGCCCGGCCCGACCCGGATGCCCTTGCTACGGGCGTGGTCGATCAGGTCCCACACCACGAGGAAGTAGTCGGAGAAGCCCATGTGGGAGATGACCCCGAGTTCGTACTCCAACCGGTCGAGCACCTTGGCGGGGATGGGCGCGCCGTACCGGGCCTCGGCCCCGCCCATGGCCAGGTGGCGGAGGTAGGTGTCGGCGTCGTCGAACCCAGGAGGTCTGGGAAAAGAAGGGAGCTTTGGCTTGCCGAAGTCGATCTCCACATTGGCCCGCTCCGCGATCACCAAGGTGTTGTCGCAGGCATCGGGCTGGTCAACGAAGAGGGACCGCATCTCGGCGGACGACTTGAGGTAGTGCTCGTTTCCCTCGAACTTGAACCGCTTCGGGTCGTCCATGGTCGACCCCGTCTGCACGCAGAGCAGGGCGTCGTGGGCGACCGCATCCTCACGGTGGGTGTAGTGGCTGTCGTTGGTCGCCAGGAGCGGGGCGCCGATGCGCCGAGCGATGTCGATCAGCTGCGGGTTGGTCTTGCGCTGCTTCTCCAGGCCGTGGTCCTGGAGTTCGACGAACAGGTTGGCCCGACCGAAGATCTCCTGCAGCCGGGCGGCGTGACCGCAGGCCGCCTCGAAGTCGCCCCGCAGGAGGGACTGGAGCACCAAACCCCCGAGGCATCCGGTGGTGGCGATGACCCCGTCGTGATAGCGGTCGAGGAGCTCCCAGTCCGCCCGGGGCTTGTAGTAATAGCCCTCGAGGTAGGCGGCGCTGGACAACTTCATCAAGTTGCGGTAGCCGGCCGTCGTCTCGGCCAGGAGCGTCAGGTGGTAGTAGAGCTTTTCGCCCTCCGCCCCGTCGCCGCCGCCGTCGTCCATCCGGCCCCGCCGCGCCGGGCGCTCGAAACGCGACTCGGCCGCCATGTACGCCTCGGTCCCGATGATCGGCTTGACACCCGCCGCCCGGGCCGCCTTGTAGAAGTCGAGGACCCCGTACATGTTGCCGTGATCGGTAATCCCGATCGCCGTTTGCCCGTCGGCGACCGCCGCCGCGATCACGTCCTTCACCCGAGCCGCGCCATCGAGCATCGAGAACTCGGTATGCAGATGCAGGTGGGTAAAAGAGTCCCCCACGGCGGCGTGTCCTCCGTGCCCTCGAGTTCGTTCGTCCACAGCCTGTGGATGAGTTACAGGTCTGTGATTCTAGCCTGGCCGGAGCGACGGCATCGCCCGCCTCCGCGAGCTCGCCTTCGGGATGCACCGTGGCGCCGCGGGGCACGATCCGATCGACCGGCATCAGCGTGGGGCGCGCCAGGCCAGACACGGAACCAGCATCTCGGCGTTGGTGAGTGAGCCATGGCGACATACGAGTCGCATCTCGCCGGTGTCGGCCGGGTCCAGATAGGCCACGGGCTGGAAGGGCACCAGGGCCACGTCCCCGAGGCGCCGGCGTACCGCGGGCGCCAATGGCCCCCCGAACCAGCCACCACCTTCCAACTCGTCGATCGTCCAGACCCAGGCCTCGTCCTGGTAGCGCTGGCGGGCGGCGTCGGCCAAGGCGGCCGCCCGGTCGGGGCGGGCGTGCAGCCATCGGAAGCGCCCCTCACCACTCATCATGGCGGTCTCCGCAGCCACGGCTTCGTCCACCGGCGTCACGGCCGCGCCGACCTGCACCTGCCCGTGGTCAGCCGTGACGACCAGCGCCGCGCCGGGCGGCAGGGCCGCTCGGAGGTCGCCGACCAGCCGGTCGGCGGCGACCACCTCGGCGTCGTAGTGCGGGCCGAAGCCGTGGATGTGGGCGACCTTGTCGACACCGTCGTAGTACGCGTACACGAAACGCTCGCCCGCCCGAAGGAGGCTCCGCACCTCGACCGCAATGGCCGAAGACGCCCACCACCCGACCTGCCGGGCGCCCGACAGATGGGCCACCGTGAAACCCGAGGTCAGAAACTCGCTGCGGGTCACGACCGGCACCGCCAGGCCACCGAACGCCGGGGCGGGCTGAAAGGTCGTCGGCGGAAGAAATGGCCGGGCGTCGCCTGAGACCGTCCGCCAACGCAGGACATTGAGCACCTCGTCGCCCGTCGGACCGTCGACCCGTATGCGGTAGCCGACCATGCCGTGGGCCGCCGGCGACTGCCCGAGGGCGATGGAGGTGAGTGCGGTCGCGGTGGTCGTCGGCGCGACCGACGTGATGGAGCGGCCTTCCATGTCTGCCATGGCGGGAGCCAGCGCCCAACGCTGGCTGAGCTGGTCCCAGCCCAGTCCGTCGAGTACCAGGAGAACCACCTGCTCGGCGTCGCGGGCGGCGGCCGGAAGCCAGTGTGGCCGAGCCCCGGCGGGCGCCAGGAGCGCCGGCGCGATCGAGTCCAGGCATGCGCCGCCGTAGTCCGGGCGGACCGGTTGTGGGGTACCGCTGAGAAGGTCCACGACAACCGACGGTACCGGGGGCATGTGACCGTTACGCACCTTGTTGGCAGATGAACCGAAGTTGCGGCGCGGTCACGGCCTACGATGTATGACGTGAAAGTGTCCACGCGGGGCGATTACGCCAGCCGGGCGTTGTTGTCGCTCGCATTGCACGACGGAGAACGCAAGCCCACGTCGGTGCGTGACATCGCCGAACGTACGGGACTACCGCAGCCCTACCTCGAACAGATCCTGCTGGCCCTGAAGGGGGCGGGACTGGTGCGCTCGAAGCGGGGCGTCGGCGGCGGCTATGTCCTGGCCCGTTCGCCCGCCGCCATCACACTCGGGCAGATCGTCAGTTCGGTCGAAGGGCCGATCGTGGCCGGCGACTTCGGCGAGCCCCACCAGAACGGGGCGTGCGATCACGAGGGACAGTGCGTCCTGTTGGCGGTGTGGGCCGACGTCGGCGAGCACATGCGGGTTCACCTCGACAGCTTCACGCTGGCCGACATGGTCGCCCAGGCCCAGGCCAACAGCGTCCCCCTGGCCCCCATGGTGCTCCAGGTACCGCCCGTCAACCCCACCACTCCCCCGGCGAGGGTCCTGTCTCCGCCGGTGGGCGCCGGAATCTCGTCGGTAGGCGCCGGAATCTCGTCGGTAGGCGCCGGGGCGCCGTCCGAGAGCGCCTGAGGACCAGGCCGGATCAGACCGGATCAGACCGGATCAGACCGGCGAGAGGTGGCTCAGCACCGCCGTCAGGTCGTCGGGCAGCGGTGACGTGAAGCTCAGCCGTTCGCCCGAGCCGGGATGGTCGAAACCCAACGCGGCGGCGTGCAACCACACCCGCTCGGGTGCCATCCGAGGCAGGCCCGCGGGCCATTTGCCCTGACGGCGGTACCGGACGTCTCCGACGACGGGATGGCCGATCGCCGACAGATGCACCCGGATCTGATGGGTCCGGCCGGTCTCCAACCGGCACTCGACGAGCGTCGAGGGCATGGGCGCCGAGAAACGCCCCTCGACCCGGTAGCGGGTCCGGGCCTCCTTGCCACCAGAACGGATCGCCATGCGGGTGGGATCGGCCTCGGCCCGGCGGATGGGCGCGTCGATCAGTCCCTCGTTGGAGTCGACCAGCCCCCACACCAGCGCCCGGTAGCGTCGCTCGGCCGCCCGCGAGGCGAGTTGGGCCACGAGGGACTGGCGGGCGGCCTCGGTTCGGGCCACGACCAGCAACCCAGAGGTCCCTTTGTCCAGGCGGTGGACGATGCCGGGCCGGAACTCGGCGCCACCGTGCGCCAGGCCGGCCAGGTCCGGGAAACGGGCCAGCAGCCCCGCAACGAGCGTTCCCCGGGCGTTGCCCGCCCCGGGGTGGACGACCACGCCCGCGGGCTTGTCGACGACGACGACGGCGTCGTCGACGTGTACGACCGAAAAGACCACGTCGGCCTCGGGCTCCAGCCCCGCGAGCGGCGCGGTCGGGGCGTCGGGCACCTCCAGGGTCTCGCCCTCGCTTACCCGGTGGCTCCGGGTCCGCACCGCGACCCGGTCCAGCGACACCGCCCCCTCGTCGACGAGGGCGGCCACCTGGCTGCGGGTCATCCCGGTGAGCAGCGAGACGACGCGGTCAACCCGCTCGCCGGCGAGCGCCGCCGGAACGACCTCGATCACTCGGACAACTTGGCGTCGGGCCGGTAGCCGCCCGATGTAGAAGGCGACGCCGCCTTCGGGCGAGCCCGGAAGAACACCAGCGCCAGCAACACCGCCCCGACGCTGATTGCCGCGTCGGCGATATTGAATACCGGCCACCAGCGCAGGTCGACGAAGTCGACGACCGCGCCGTGATGGTGGCGGACCAGTCGGTCGGTCAGGTTGCCGAGCGCCCCGCCGAGCAGCAGTCCCATCGCCACCGCGGCAGGCCACGTGGCGCTCCGGCTGGCTTGGCGTCCCAAACCGAGCAGCACCACGACCAACACGATGACCCCGCCGACGATGATGGCGGTGCTGTCCTGGCCCAACCCGAACGCCGTTCCCGAGTTGAACTGGACGAACAGACGCAGCGTCCAGACGACATGGATCGGATCCCGAGCATGGGCCAGCGCCCACGACTTGGCTGCCTGGTCGAGCGCCACGACGACCGCCGCGATGGCGACGATCGACAGCCGGCGGTGCCGTATCGACGCGGCCTGACGCCCGATGGCCGCGGGGGGGCCTCCCTCGGTGCGTCCCGCCGACTCCGGCGGTCGTTGCTCAGCCGGCCGGCCGAGGCCGGGGCCCATCAGCGCCGAGAGAGCCCGCCGCTCTTGCAACCGACGCACAGAGCGGCATACGGCAGCGCCTTCAGCCGGGCCTGCGGGATCGGCTGGCCGCACTGCTCACAGGTGCCGTAGTTGCCGGCATCGATCTTGACCAGCGCCCGGTCGATCTCCAACACGGCGCCGCGGGCTTGAGCCGACAACAGCAGGTCGAGTTCCCGGTCGACGTTGGACGTCCCACCCTCGCCGCCCTCCTCGTCGAACTGGACGTCGCCCGGCTCGTGCTCGAGCGCCAGCGAGTCGGCTTCGGCCTTCAGTTCGTCGGCCTGCCTGGTATAGCTTTCCCGCTCCTGGAGCAGCAGCGTCCGCTGCTCGGCCAGGAACTCGGCCTTGTGAGGGTCCTTGGCCCGCTTCGGAGCACTCTTCTTGGCCGACGTCGACTTGGTCGCGGCTGGCCTGGCGGGCTCGCTGCCCGGATTCGACACGGTCACCGCCTCGTCCCGCTCGGTGGTGTGCGCTGGCGCCTCGGCCAGTTCGGAGGTTCCTTCGGTTTCCGGCATGATCAGACCTGTTCCACCCCTATCGGCGGGGCCGGACCCTAGCATGGCGCCCAGTCCAGAGAATCCACATCGTCGGTCACAGAACGCCGCCGGTGCCTCGGACATTCCCTCCTGAGCGGGTCGAGCCACCAACCTTGGGCTTGGGCTCGGAGTTGGCGATGAGTGTCCGCACCACGTCGAGGTCGACCGGGCCGACGCGCAGCCGCTTGGCTCGCGTGGTTTCGCCCGATTCAAGGCTGACGCTGGTCGCCGGCACACCCAACATGTACGACAGCAGCTGCGCCACCGCCTGGTTGGCCCGACCGCCCTCGGGCGGCGCTGCGACCTTGATCTTCAGCGCGTCGCCGTGGCGGCCCACGACTGTCGTGCGACCGGCGCCTGGTTGCAACCAGACCCGCAACACGATGTCAACCTTCTCCGAATCCCCGTCTTCACGCTCGATCACATCGAACAACAGATCGACGGTGTCTTTGCCTGCCATAGCTTCCCTCGGCTCTCGGTCCGGGGCACCCTACCTCCCCCTGACCCCAAACCCGTCGGGAATCCCGGCATCGGGGCTTATCGTGGTGCCATGCCCGAAGGTCCCCGCCCCTACCCCGACGTCCCCGCCGCCCCCGACCTGCCCTCGGTCGAGGACGACATCTTGGCGTCGTGGGCGCAGCGGAAGACCTTCGAGGCAACCGTCGCTCAGCGCTCTGGCGGAGCCAACGAGTATGTCTTCTACGACGGGCCGCCCTTCGCCAACGGGCTGCCGCATTACGGCCATCTCCTCACCGGGTTCGTGAAGGACGCCATCCCTCGCTACCAGACAATGCGGGGTCACCGGGTCGAGCGTCGCTTCGGCTGGGATTGCCATGGGCTCCCCGCCGAGACCGAGGCAGAAAAGGAACTGGGCGTCTCCGGACGAGGACCGATCACGGAGTTCGGGATCGACCGGTTCAATGACCATTGCCGCACGTCGGTCCTGCGCTATACCCGCGAATGGGAGCGCTACGTCACCCGCCAGGCCCGTTGGGTCGATTTCGAAGACGATTACAAGACCATGGATCTGTCCTACATGGAAAGCGTCATGTGGGCCATAAAACGGCTGTGGGAGAAAGGTCTGCTGTACGAAGGCTTCCGGGTCCTTCCCTATTGTTGGGAATGCGAGACCCCACTTTCCAATTTCGAAACCCGGCAGGACGACGCCTATCGCGATCGCCAGGATCCGGCCGTCACGGTGGCATTCGAACTCGACGGCGACCCGCCGGTCTCACTGTGGGTTTGGACGACGACGCCGTGGACACTGCCTTCCAATCTCGCGGTGGCGGTCGGGCCGGACATCGACTACGCGGTGTTCGAGACGGGCGGGCGTCGGGTCATACTGGCGGAAGCGGCGATTCCCAGCTACGAGAAGGAACTCGCCTCCTTCAAGCAGGTAGGTCGGGTAAAAGGGAGCGAGTTGGTGGGTCGCACGTATCGCCCCCTTTTCCCCTATTTCGCCGCAACCCCGGGCGCCTTCCGTTTGCTCGCTGGGGAATTCGTGACGACGGGTGAGGGCACCGGGGTGGTGCACATGGCTCCCGGCTTCGGCGAGGACGACCAACGGGCGTGCGAGGCGGCGGGAATCCCCGTCGTCTGCCCGGTGGACGACCGGGGCCGGTTCACCGACGAGGTGCCCGACTATCGAGGTGTCCAGGTATTCGACGCCAACATGCCGATCATCCGAGACCTCCGGGCCCGTGGCGCGCTGGTACGTCACGACTCATATGTTCATAGCTACCCGCATTGCTGGCGAACCGATACGCCGCTGATCTACAAGGCAGTCAGTTCGTGGTTCGTCCAGGTGACCACGATCCGGGATCGCATGCTGGAGCTCAACGAGGAAATCACCTGGGTCCCGGCGCACGTGCGCGACGGTTCATTCGGGAAGTGGCTCGAAAATGCCAGGGACTGGTCCATATCCCGAAATCGGTTCTGGGGATCGCCAATCCCGGTTTGGAAGAGTGACGACCCCAACTATCCGCGCATCGATGTCTACGGCTCCCTGGACGAGTTGGCCGCCGATTTCGGGGTGCGTCCCACCGATCTGCACCGCCCCTTCATCGACCGCCTGACCCGCCCCAATCCTGACGACCCCACCGGTCAGTCCACGATGCGTCGGGTCACCGACGTGCTCGACTGCTGGTTCGAGTCCGGTTCGATGCCGTTCGCCCAGGTGCACTATCCCTTCGAACAGGGCGATTGGTTCGACGGACATTTTCCCGGCGATTTCATCGTGGAATACATCGGCCAGACGCGAGGGTGGTTCTACACGCTGCACGTCCTGGCCACGGCTTTGTTCGACCGGCCGGCGTTCAGGACGTGCGTGGCGCACGGCATCCTCCTCGGCGACGACGGCCAGAAGATGTCGAAGCGCCTCCGCAACTATCCCGATCCCGAGGCCATGTTCGTCAAGCATGGAGCCGATGCCATGCGCTGGTTCCTGCTTTCGTCGCCGGTGCTGCGCGGCGGCGACATGGCGGTGAAGGAGCAGGGCATCCGCGACGCCGTGCGCTCGGCCATACACCCGTTGTGGAACGCCTGGTATTTCTTCACGCTGTACGCCAACGCAGACGGCGTGACCGCCGCCACGTCCCGGTCCTCGGCGACCGGTGTGCTCGACCGCTACGTGCTGGCCAAACTTCAACTGGCCGTGGCGACGGTGACCGACGCCCTGGACAGCTATGACATCTCCGGGGCGTGCCTCGCCATCGAGGGTTTCCTCGATGCCCTGACCAACTGGTACATCCGCCGCAGCCGGGACCGTTTCTGGGGTACGTCGGCGGTTTCGACCCCGGGCGAGTCGGACGGGTCAGGCGAGTCGGCTCGAATGACCAGCAGGACGCCTTTGACACGCTGGGCACGGTGCTCGAGGTGCTGTGCCGCACGGCCGCGCCCCTACTGCCCCTGCTCAGCGAGTCGGTGTGGCAGGGCCTGACCGGAGGCGACAGCGTGCATCTGGCCGACTGGCCCGACGCCTCGGCCCTGCCCCACGACCCGGATCTGGTCGCGGTCATGGACCGGGTGCGCCAGGTGTGCTCGGCCGCCCACTCGGTCCGAAAGGCCCAGGGCCTGCGGGCTCGCCTGCCGCTGGCCGCCCTGACGGTCGCGGCAGCCGACGCCGCCTCGCTGGCGCCGTTCGAGGACCTGATCAAAGACGAGGTCAACGTGAAGGCGCTGCGGCTTACCTCCTCGGTCGGCGACGTGGCCGACGAACTCCTCACGGTCGTCTTCCGCGTCGCCGCCCCCCGGCTGGGCAAGGTCACCCAGCAGGCGGCCGCCGCCGCCCGGGCCGGCGACTGGGAGGTTCTGGGTGACGGCCGGGCCCGGGTCGGCCCCGCGGTCCTGGAGCCGGGCGAGTGGGAGCTGCGACTGACGCCCCAGTGGCCCGAGGTCAGCCGGGTGTTGCCCGGCGAAGGGGGCGTGGTGATGCTCGACGTCGACCTCACCGGCGAACTCGAGGCCGAGGGGCGCGCCCGTGACGTCGTCCGGATGGTCCAGAAGGGCCGACGGGAGGCGGGCCTGCGGGTCACCGACCGCATCGCCCTCCGGTTGCTGGCGCCCGCCGAGGTGGCGCTAGCCCTGGATGTCCACCGAGCCTGGATCGGCGAACAGGTGCTGGCGCCGTCGGTGTCGGTCGGCAGCGCCGCGGCGCCCGCTGGTGAGGCATGGCAGTCGGAAACCCTCCCCGACGGCCCGACCGTGTACTTCCAGATCCGTCGGGTCGATCCGTCTCCGTCGACGGGCTGACGGCACCGCCGCCGAGGCCGGGCGAGGTCTAGGTGGCGTCCTTCGGGGCGAGCTGCAGGAGGCGCTCGATGCGATTGAGGATGGCCGAACGGTTGGCCAGTTGCTCCTCGTGGCGGGCAACCAACTCGAGCTCGTCGGCATGCAGTTGGGACAGCAACGGAAGGATTTCGCCTACGCGAAGGTCGTCGTAGTCGGCGATCGGGAAGGTGTCGTCGTCATCCCCGTCGGCCGAGACAACTTCCTCGGGCTCGTATTCCTCGTCGTCGTCCTCGTAGTCCTCGTCCGCAGCCTCTTCGTCCGCAGCCTCTTCGTCCGCAGCCTCTTCGTCCGCAGCCTCTTCTTCCGCAGCCGGCTCCTCGGGCGCTGCTTCCTCCTCGGCGGCGGCGGGCTCCTCGTCGGCCGATTCGCCGGCTAGGGCGTCTTCGGCCTCCTCGGTCTCGTCCTCGTCCGAGCCATCGTCGACGACGTCGTCGGACTCCGCCTCCTCGTAGGGCTCGAGCAGCCCGTCGATCCGGGCGACGATGGCGGCACGGCCGAGGTTGGCGTCCTCGTAGTCACGAACATCTTCGAGTTCGTCGTCATCCAACTCGGCGAGAAGGGGCAGGATCTCGCTCACCGTGAGAATGTCGTAGTCCGCGATCGGAAGGTCGGCCGCGTCGACCGCCCCCGCTTGATCGTCCGTCGCCTCGGTGGTTTCGGGCGCCGCCTCGACCTCCTCGGCCGCTTCTGCAGCGGCCTCGGGTTCGTCGGCTTCCGCTTCGGGCTCCTCGGCTTCAGCCTCCTGCTCGTCGCCTTCGGCCTCCGCGTCGGCCTCCGCCTCGGCCGGCTCCTGGTCGGTCGCCAGCAGGGCGTCGATGCGGTAGAGGATGGCGACGCGTCCGCGGCGAGATTCCTCGTAGTCGCGAAGGTCCTCCAGCTCGTCGTCGTAGAGCTCGTCGAGCAGCGGCAGGATTTCGCCTTGCGACAGGTCGTCGTAGTCGGCGATCGGTAATTCGCCCCAGGCCTCTGCTTCTTCCTCGACTGCGGCACCGGCCGCCGGGGCCTCGGGTACGTCGTCTGCGCCCTCGGCGTCCTCGGGCTCCTCGGCCCCAGCCGCCTCGGGCTCCGCGTCTGCTTCGGGCTCCTCCGCCTCTTCCGCCTCTTCCGCCTCCGGGCTCAGCAGGGAGTCGATGCGGAACAGGATGGCGACCCGGGCGCGATTGGCATCCTCGTAGTCCCGTACCTCGTCGAGTTCGTCGTCGTCGAGCTCGTCGAGCAAGGGCAGAATCTCGCCCTGGGCCAGACTGTCGTAGTCGGCGATCGGAAGCCCGGTCCAATCCGCTTCGCTGGCCTCGGGGGCCTCCGGCTCGGCCGCGGCGGGTGCGGCCGGCGGCGGCGACGCAGCCGCTTCGGCAGGCGGCGCAGCTGACAGCGGGGCACCGCCGGCCAGCAAGGTGTCGACTTCGTTGAGGATGGTGATGCGACCCCGACCGGCTTGCTCGTAGTCGCGCACCGCCTGAAGTCCGTCGTCGTCGAGGTCGCCCAGCATCGAGAGGATCTGGAACACCCGAAGGCGGTCATAGTTCGCGAGTGGCAGGCCCGGACCTGACGAAGCCGCTTCGGGTTCCGGTGCCGCGGCCGGTGGTTCGGGTGCCGGTTCGGGGGCGGCCGCGGGAGCTGCTGCCTCGGGGGCGGCGGCGGCATCGAGCAGAGAGTCGATCCGATACAGGATCGTGGCGCGGCCACGCCCACCCTCCTCGTACTGCCGGACCATCGCCAGCTCGTCTTCGTCGAGTTCGGCGAGCAGCGGCAGCATTTCCGACACGCCGAGGAAGTCGTAGTCGGCAATCGGGAGATCGTCGCCGGTCGGGGCCGCGACCTCGGCCTCGTCGACACCCTCATCCTCGACCTCAGCCCCGCCCGACTCGCTCAGCAGGGCGTCGATCCTCGAGATGACGGCCACCCGGTTGCGATTGTCCTGCTCGTAGGCCCGGACCGCACCGAGCTCACCGTCGTCCAGCTCTGGCAGCAGCGGGATGATCTCGACCACCCGCAGGTCGTCGTAGTCCTCGATCGGGAACGGCAGGGAGGGATCCCACGCGGGGGCGGCAGGGGCCGGGGCGGGCGCCGCCGGACTGGCGGCGGCGGGGCGAGCGGGGCAGGACGCGACGCCATGGAGGTGGCTCCTGCGGGCGGCGTCGGGACTCGCCTCGGCCACGGCCAGCGGTTCGGGACGGGCCGCGGGTGCGGGGGCTTCGGGGGCTGGCGCTTCTGCCACGGGCGCCGGGGCAGGAGCCGGAGGGGGCGGAGGCGGCGCTGGTGGCGCTTGGGGCGGGACCCGGCGGAACTGACGGGTCGGCCGGTCGGCGGCCACGGGCGGCTCGGCGAATCGGGGCCGATCCTCGTCATACTGCGGAGGCTCGGCGAACTGCGGAGGCTCGGCGAATGACGCCGGAGCGGACGAGCCGCCGCCGGTGACCACCTTCGGGCCTTGGCGGCGCGGCGATGGCGTCGGCGTGGTACGGGAGAAGACGGGCGGCGTGGTATCGACCAGTGGCGACGGGCGACCAGCCGTCGCGACCCGTCGCCCGCGGTTCATCCGGTAGAAGATCATGAGGACAACCGCGGCCAAGAAACTGCAAATGATCGAAACGATGATGGGCGCCAGCGTGTTACTGACGAACCCGATCACGAGCGTCACGGCAGCTACCAAAACCAAGCCGATGGTCACAATAAGCAGCACAGAATCACCATCCGGGGTGGCTGGGAAGAAGACAGAGCGAGGCGGAGCTTAGGCGCAGTTGACCGGCTCCGACGAGTACGGGTCACTTCTACCGGTCGATCGCAGCAACGAAACACCTGAGCGGCCCGATGGCAGGAGATTCAGGTTTCGGAACCCGGCGCGCCGCGACCCCCGGCCGCCTGCTGGGCATCTCCCTCGGGACGGGGTCCCAGGGGGTCGTGATCGCTGATCGCTCGCCGCAGCTCGGCGAAGTAAGGGTCAGCTCCGCCGGCGTCGTCGCCCGGCACCACCTCAGGCTGCACCTGCTGCCAGAGTGGTTCCTCCCTCGGCGCTTCCGCCGGCGGAGGCGGGGACACGGCGATCGTGGGGGCGGGTGCTCGAACCGGAGCGGCGGGTGGCGCCCAGGGAGCGTCCGCTCCCTCGTCTGACGGCTTCGGCGAGGTCGCAGGGACACCTTGAATGGGCGCCGCGGAAGCAGGGGCGGAGGGGGCCGCGACCCGGGGCGCGGACGGAGAAGCCACCACGGCGGGGGCCGCGGGCGACGGGGGCGGGGCGACGGCAATCTGCTCGATCCTGGTCAGCGCGTCTTCGAGTGCGGCCCGCAGTTGGGCCCGGTGGTCGGCCACCCAGCGTGTCATGGAGTCGACCTCCATTTGGAGCCGCTGGCGGGTGTCCTCGAGCTTGGCCAGGTCGGCCCGCACTTCCACGAGTGTGTCCTCGTGACCCCGTCGGGCTTGCTGCTCGGCTTCGCTCACCATCGACTGCGCCCGACGCTCCGACTCACCGAGCACCGCCTGGGCCCGTCGCTCGGACTCGGCGGTCATGGCGTGCACCCGTTGCTCGGCGTCACCCACCATCGACTGCGCCTGCTGCTCGGCGCCCGCCACAATCCGTGCCGCCTGCTCCCGGGCCTCTTGTACTGCCAGATCGGCCGTGCGTTGCGCCAGGAGAAGGGTCCGTCGCAGGGCATCGTCGTTGCCCCCCGCCTCGGTCGCCGCCTGCTCGGCCCGCTGGGCTCGTTCGATGGCTTGGCGGAGGCGATCCTGGAGCACCTCGATGCCGGCCGCCACTCGCTCGAGGAACTGGTCGACATCCTCAGGGTGGTAGCCGCGCATCTTCTCGCGGAATTCGACTTCCCTCAGCGTCTTGGGCGAGACGTCCATACGGGCGATGCTACTTGCCGAGGTGTCGCGAGCGGTGGCTCTGGGCGGCGCTGCCCCACCGGTGTTGTCAGAGATGGATGCTGCACAGCAGCGGGACGATCAGGAACTCGAAGAGCAGGACCACGACCAGGAAGGACAGATCGAGCATGCCTGCGGCAGGAATGACCCGTCGGAACGGCGCCAATACGGGCTCGGTCACGGTATTCAGGAACCGGTTGACCGGAATGAACGGCGAGTTCGGCTGGAGGGGGAACCAGCTGAGGATGGCCCGGGCAATAAGGATCAACACATACAGCTGCGCCACGAGACAGAGGGGGTTACTGCTGAGTGAGAACATGGGTTAGGAGCGGTACAGCCCGCGCTCCTGAAGCCGCCGCTTCTCTTCTGCCGAGACTTCGACGTTGGACGGCGTCAGCAGAAATACCTGGTCTGCCACCTTGTCCATGCTGGCGCCGAGGGCGTAGGTCACGCCACTGCAGAAATCGATCATCCGGCGTCCCAGTTCACGGTCGGCGCTCTGGAGGTTGACGATCACCGGCTGCCCGTTCTTGAAACGGTCACCGATCTCCTGGGCGTCGGCGAACTTGGCGGGTGCCACGACGTGCACCTTGGCGTTTTGCACCGGCGCAGGAATCGGCCGGACACTCGCCCCTCCAGTGACCGGACGCGACGTGATCATGGTGCCGCCCTGCAACGGTTCGGGCGGACTCTCTCGAGGCAGCGTCCGGATAGCGACGGCGCCACCTCCATCTGAAGCGTCCGGTAAGTACGACCGCGGGCCGGGCCGGCCAACGGCTTGGGGTTCCTCGTAGGCGTCGTACTCCTCAAAGTCATCGTCTACGAGTCCGAGATACACCATCGCTCGGTGCATGATCCCTGACGCCATCAGTCGCCTCCGTTCACGAGCCTACCGTCGCAGGCGACGTCTTTCGGTCACGCGGACCGAACAGACCACGACCGATGCGGACCATCGTCGCACCCTCCTGGATCGCCACTTCGAGATCTCCGGTCATACCCATCGAGAGCTCGGCCAGGCCGAGCGAATGGCTTAACTCGGCCACCAAACGAAACACCGGCCGGGCGGACTCGGCCGCGCCGGTCGGGCCAATCGCCATCAATCCGGCGACGTCAAGGGGCAGGCGCCGGAGCTGCGCGACGAGCTCGGCAACCTCGTCGGGCAGGCACCCATGTTTGGTCGCCTCACCGGTTGCATTGACCTGCACGAGCACCCGAGCGTCGGGTTGGCGCCGGGCGATGGCCTCGCCGACGGCCAGCCGGTCGACGCTGTGCCAGCAGTCGACGTGGGCGGCCAGCGCCGAAACCTTGTTGCGCTGCACCGGGCCGAGAAAGTGCCATCGAACCCGGGTGCCGATGGCCGCACGTGCCTTGACGAGCAGCTCCTGGGCATAGTTGTCGCCCAGGTCGGTGATCCCGGCGTCGATCGCCGCCCGCACCGCCTCAGGCCCGAAGCCTTTGGTGACCGCGATGACGGTGATGCGCGCCGGGTTACCGCCGGCCGCCTTGATGCGGGCCCGCACCGTCGCCAGGTTGGTCGCGACAGACGACGCGACGCGCTTGGTCCCGCCGGTTGGCTGAGCGCCCCCGGCCGAGCCGGGAGCCAGAGGCGCCACGGACGCCACGGGCGCCACGGGGACGAGCTCGCTCACGGTTGCCATATCACGGTCGCCTGACGCGCCTCGTCGTGGCGGGCGCGCCATGACCAGTGCTCGGTCGAACAGGACGTGCAGATGTCGGCGTCGGCTTCGAGTTCGGCTCCTACCTGGTGCAGGGCCTGGCGGACGGCCGCAGGGATGTCCAAGGCGGGCTGTCCGAGCGAGGTCTCGGAGCAGACGCCGGATCCATAGCGGGCGGCGACCGCGTCGAGGTCGACCGGCCCGAATGCGTAGCACTCGGCATGGATGCACGGCCCGAGCGCCGCAATGACCGACCGAGCGCCCAGAGCTCGCATGGCGGCGACGGTCTCTTCGATGACACCGGCGACCAAGCCCCGCCACCCGGCATGGGCGACGCCAAGGACCCCTTCGGGACTGGCAAACGCCACGGGGGCGCAATCGGCCGTCAATACGGCGAGGGCGACACCGGGCGTGGCGCTCACCGCCCCATCGGCGGCCACCCCGGCCCCACCGCCGGGCGTGTCGATCACCGCGATCGTCGAGCCGTGCACCTGGGTCAACGAACTCCACGGTCTGCTGGCGACCGACAGACGACGATTCTGGACGACACGATCGATGCCCGTCGGATCCGCCATATCGCCTTCCAGCCGACCGGTAAAGCGCACCATCGCGGGACCAAGCGCGAGGACGCCATCGCCGAGACGCGGCGCGCCGAGAGGCGGCGCGCCGAGAGGCGATGCCCCCGGAGGGGTCGGAAGCTGGATCACAACCACGTAGTCCGGGCTACTTCAGGAACGACGGGACGTCGAAATCGTCGTCGTCATCGACCAAGCCGATGCTCGGGACCCCGTACTGCCGGGCGCCCGCAGGGCTGCCGAGCCCGAGGCCGGGATGTTCAGGGGCGCGTTCTCGCGATTCGTCCCATCGGTCGAACCCGGCGGCGATGACCGTCACGCGGACCTCGTCGCCCATGGCGTCGTCGATCACCTGGCCGAAGATGATGTTGGCGTCGGGGTGCGCCACCCCGTGAATGATCTCGGCCGCTTCGTTGACCTCGAACAACCCGAGATCGCTGCCGCCCGCAATGTTGAGCAGGATGCCTCGGGCCCCTTCGATGGACGCTTCGAGGAGGGGGCTGGTAATCGCCAGCTTGGCTGCAGTCACCGCTCGGCCGTCGCCCGATGCGGTGCCGATACCCATGACGGCGGTACCGGCATCGTGCATGACCATCTTGACATCGGCGAAGTCGGTGTTGATCAGCCCCGGCGTGGTGATCAGATCGGTGATGCCCTGCACGCCCTGGAGCAGCACTTCGTCGGCCATCTTGAAGGCGTTGACCATCGACGTCTTGTCGTTGGACACGGTGAGCAACCGCTCGTTCGGGATCACGATGAGCGCGTCGACCTCGTCCTTCAACTTCAAGATTCCGGCGTCGGCCTGCAGGGCCCGCCGCCGGCCCTCGAAGCTGAACGGCCGGGTGACCACGCCGATCGTGAGGGCGCCAAGGGCCTTCGAGATCTCGGCGATCACGGGTGCACCGCCCGTCCCGGTCCCGCCTCCCTTGCCGGCGGTTATGAAGACCATGTCGGCCCCCTTCAGGACCTCCTCGATCTCCTCCCGGTGCTCCTCGGCCGCCTGGCGCCCTACCTCGGGATCACTCCCGGCGCCGAGGCCTCGGGTCAGCTGACGACCTATGTCCAACTTCACGTCGGCATCGCTCATGAGCAGGGCCTGGGCATCGGTGTTCACCGCAATGAACTCGACTCCCTTCAGACCAGCGTCGATCATCCGGTTGACGGCGTTGACTCCGCCCCCTCCGATTCCCACCACCTTGATCACTGCGATGTAGTTCTGCGCGGCACCGGCCATCTGAACCCTCCCGGGCACTGCGGTGGGCCCGGAAATCTCCCACCGGTGGATAAAAAGCAACTGCGGACGCCATAAACGAACAATCCCAGCCCCACACTGAACATCTACTTGAGGTTTATAGTTATGTCAACCTCGTTGAGTGGTCGAGACACTACTGTCCTTCTTCCCGTCGGTCAAGACCGGCGCTGCCGGCACTCGCACATCGATGGTCGCGGGACCCGCCAGTGGTGCCCCGGCGATCTGGGTGAGCACTGATCGCAGCGCCGTGAGCTTGGCGTCCAGCCCGTCGGTGGCACCGAAATCGGCGCTGATCGGTCCCGGAAGAAGACCAGCTCGGACCGAGCCGTCGGCATCGCGAGCGACGGTCACGACCGTGAACAGAGCTGCGCCGGCACGGTTGGCCGAAGGCGGCAGCGGGGAGGCCTTCAGCGCCTGGAGGACCAGGAGCAGGCTGATCGCCGATGGCGGCAGCGTGGCGCCCGCTACCTCGGCCGACAACCCGCCGGCGATGCTCGGCAGGGAGCCCCGCGCCGTGTCGAGGACTCGAGTGGCCTCGCCGCCCACCGCCAACACCCGGCCATCGGCGTCCACCACCGCGGGCGGACCAACGCCGTTGATCTGTGCAAATGGGACGCGCTCGACGATGTCGATGGTCACGGTCGTGGGCCAGTGGCGTCGGACGCGGACATGGCCCACCCACGGCAAGGCCATCAGCCGCCGCCTGGTCGACGCAGCATCGACGTCGATCATGGGTCGGCGCTCCAGCCGGGCGGCCGCCACGACGTTCGCCCGGTCGGTGTGGCCCGTCCCCCGCACGACCACCTGGCGCACCGCCACGACGGAGGAGTGCAGGCCGATCCAGACGCCGACCCCGACGGTCACGGCGCCCAGGACGGTGACCACCGCCTTCCACCGGCGACGATTTTGATCTCGGCGCACCGCCACCCAACGCGCCGCGATACGGGGGTCGACCGCTAGTCGGGGTGGCCCCAACGGTGTCGGCCGGTCTCGGACCGATACGCCCGTCACGGACCTGCCCCTCCCGTGGGCGCCTCGTTACCGTGTGTACATAAAGTAGAGGTCAAGTGTTGCGGGAACCCCAGCAGGCGGACCTCGGCGACGAGTGTGACCCCGAGACGCTCACGCACCAGGCGTTGCACCTCGACCATCAGGGCCGCCACATCGTCAGCCGAGCCGCCGGGGTCGGCCAGGATGAAGTTGGCGTGCTTGGTCGAAACCTCGGCGCTCCCCACGCGATGTCCCTTGAGTCCAGCCGCGTCGACCAACCACCCGGCTGAGTTGCCGGGAGGCTCGCCCAGAGGGTTGACGAACACCGACCCAGCGTTTTGGCCACCGGGTTGATGCTCGCGCCGCCACCGGACGATGTCGCGGATGGTGGTCTCGGACTCAGTGCGATCCCCCGGCGCCAAGCGGTACTCCGCCTCGACGACCACCTGGTGCGCCGCCACGGACGAGCGTCGGTAGCCAAAGTCCAGGTCGTCGACCCGACACCAGTCGGCCGCCCCCGACCGCAGATCGACCAGCCGGCAGCGCAGGAGTGTCGCCTGCGTATCGGCGCCATGGCCACCGGCGTTCATGCGGACCGCCCCTCCAACCGAGCCCGGGACCCCCACCGCCCACTCCAGCCCGGTGAGACCGGCAGCCGCGGTTTGTCGGGCGAGCGCGGGAAGCGCCACCGCTCCCCCGGCTCGTACCCGGGAGCGCCGCCCATCCTCATCCGTGCCATCCGCGGCATCCCCACCGCCGCCCGGGAGGGTGACGGCCCCGAATGTTTCGCCTGCCAGGGTCACGACAAGACCGCGGAACCCGGCGTCAGCCACGAGGAGGTTGGACCCGCGCCCGAGGACCAACACGGGAACTCCGGTCCCCGCGAGCGCAGGTCCGACGACTACGAGGTCGTCGATCGTCGTGGCTTCCAGCAGCAACGCCGCCGAACCGCCGACGCGATACGTCGTCCGGGGCCCTATGGGGACGTCGCGCCGGCAGCGCCCGCCAAGCATGGCCGCGAGTGTGTCGAGCGCGTCGCGCCCCGGCGGTTCCGGCGGTTCCGGCGGTTCCGTCGGTGCGAGTGGATGGTGCGGATCACCGATCGTCAGTCCAGGTCCTCCAGCAGCTCGTCAGGCAACACCGTCAGGTCGCCCGCCCCGAGGGTGAGGCAGACATCGCCCGAGCGCAGCGCGCCTTGAAGGAAGCTGACGAGTTCGTGGTGGCTCGGGAGATAGCGTCCGTCGATGCCCGGGTGGGCCGCGTGAATGGCGTCGAGAATGAGCCGGCCTGACACCCCCGGACGCGGTGACTCACCGGCGCTGTAGACATCGGTCACGACCACGAGGTCAGCGTCTACGAACGCGTCGGCGAAGTCCTGCCACAACGACGCCGTGCGGCTGTACCGGTGGGGTTGGAATACGGCGACGATCCGCTTCCACCCTCCGTCTTTCGCGGTCGCCAGCGCCGCTTTCACTTCGCTCGGCAGATGGGCGTAGTCATCCACGAAGGTGACTCCCCCACGCTCGCCTCGGAACTCGAAGCGGCGGGCCACGCCGCCGTAGCGGCCAAGGGCCTTCCGGGCGGCCTCGACGGTCGAGCCGACCAGCAGCCCGCAGACCAAGGCGCCACAGGCGTTGCGGGCATTGTGCACGCCTGGCACGACCAGCTGGAACTCGCCCAGGTCTCCGCCGTCGTGCATGACCGAGAAGCGGGTACTGCTGCGGGCCGTGCGCACGTCCACCATTCGAAAGTCAGCCGCCTCGCTCGTCCCATAGGTGACGGCATCCACATCGCGTCCCATTCGCAGCGCCATCGCGTCGTCGGCACAGACCACCCGACGCTCTGCCACCGCCAAAAACTGACCGAATGCCTCTTCCATGGCCGCCAGCGATCCGTAGTAGTCGAGGTGATCGGGTTCGACATTGGTCACCAGCCCCACCTGGGGGCGCAGGGCCAGGAATGTTCCATCGCTCTCGTCGGCCTCGACGACCAGCCACTCCCCCGTCCCCCAGGCCGCCCCACTTCCCACTTCGTTGATCTCGCCGCCAATGATGAACGACGGTCGCAGGCCCGCTTCGACCAGGACCAGGGCCAGCATCGAAGCCGTGGTTGTTTTTCCGTGGGTACCCGCCACGGCGACGGAGTTGCGCGTTGCTGCAATCGCGGCCAGCACCTCGGCCCGCCGAAGCACCGGTATCCCACGCTTGTGCGCCTCGACCACCTCGATATTGGAGCGAGGGATCGCCGTCGAGATCGTGACCACGTCGACGCCGTCGAGGTGGTGTGGGTCGTGACCGACACGGGCGTCGACTCCGAGCGACACCAGGCGCTCCAGCTCAGCCGACGCTTTCAGGTCACTGCCGCTCACGTACTGGCCCATCGAGGCCAGGACGGTGGCGACGGCACTCATGCCGACGCCGCCGACTCCGACGACATGGATGTGGTGCGGTGAGGTGAGATCGAGCGCCACCTCGACTGCGGGCTGGTCAGTCACGCCCGCGACGACCGGTCGCACTCATTCGCTCGACCAGCTCGGCCACTTCGGATGCCGCGTCCCGGTGCGCCACCGACAACGCCGCCCGGGCCATCGCTGCTCGCGTCGACGGGTCCATCAGGCGGTCCAGTTCGATCGCCAACTGCTCGGCGCTCGCCTCGGCGTCGGTGATCAGCCGGGCGGCGCCGGCGTCGACCAGTGCCTGGGCGTTGGCCGTCTGATGATCATTGGGAGCGCCGGGCAGGGGAATGAGCACCGCGGGTAACCCCACGACCGCCAGCTCCGCCACGGTGCTGGCGCCGGCTCGGCACACCGCCAGGTCCGCGGCCGCGTAGACGATCTCCATGCGGTCCTCGTAGCGCACCTGGCGATACCACAAGCCTCCATCGGCGGGCGCGGGGCAATCCGCGGTGACCGCGTCCCAATCCCTCGTTCCGACCACGTGGTAGACGGCCACATCTCCTCGAGTGCGCCACTCGCGGACGAGTCCGAGCACGGCTTGGTTCACGGTGCGGGCCCCGAGTGAACCGCCGAAGGCGACAATGACCGTCGCGTCGGCCGGGAGTCCCAGCTCCTGTCGTGCCGCCGCCCGGCCCGACGGGCTGCGATCGACGGCCAGCACCGCCTCTCGGACCGGGTTGCCCGTCAATACCGCCCGGGGCAGCCTGGTACCGGGAAACGACGTCGCAGCCGCCCGGGCCACCCGGGCGGCGACCCGGTTGGCGGCGCCGGGTGCCGCGTTCTGTTCGATGACGACGAGGGGGATGCGAAGCAACACCGACGCCAGCACGCCGGCGGCGCTGGCGTACCCGCCGACGGACACGATGACCGCCGGACGATGGCGCGCCACCAGGGCCACCCCTTTGACAGCCGCCGCGCCGAGACCTACGACGGCGCCCACATTCGCCCGGCTCAGACGGCGTTCCAATCCCCGTCCGGGAAGGAGCGTGACCCCGAACCCGGCGGCCGGGACCAACCGGCCTTCGATGCCCCGGCGCGCTCCCATGAAATGGATGGACTCCGCCGGGTGTCCCCGCTCGACCAACGCTTGGCCTACCGCAATGGCCGGGACGACATGGCCCGCGGTGCCCCCGCCGCAGATGATGGCGAAGGGCTGCACGTCATGGAGGCGAGAGACGTCGGCTGCCGCGCTCGGGTCTGTGGCGGTCACACCCTCATCCTCGCGCCCACTTCGTGCGACCGCCGTCGCCGGCTCAGCGACGGCCCACGACGGTGCCCGAAGGCCGACCTGTCACCGTCGCCCGGCCCGACACCCGACCGCCGGCCCGGCCCGACACTGGCACCCGGCCCGACCCCCGACCGCCCGCTCCGCCCGACACCGACGCCCGCCCCGACACTGGCGCCCGGCCCGCCGCCACACCGACACTCTCGCGAGGCCGGCGCACGGCATTACTCGGGGCGATCTCGGTTGTTGCGGTGTGCAAACCAGAGGAGCGCTGGGCGCTCGAGCGTGGGCTGCTGTCCCAAACGCTCTGCTTGGCCACGTTGCAGCAGATGCCGAGGGCGCCCATGGCGATGATCAACGACGACCCGCCGAAGGAGACAAACGGGAGGGGAACTCCCGTCACGGGGACCAGTCCCACCACCGCCCCGATGTTGATCACCGCCTGGCCGACCAGCCAGGCGGTGATCCCGGCCGCCAGCACACCGCCGAAGCAGTCGGGCGCCCGGCACGCCACCCGGATCCCGACGACGGCCAGGGCGACGAACAGCCCGACGATCAGGAGGCTCCCGAGCAGCCCGGTCTCTTCGCCGATGATGGCGTAGATGAAGTCGGTGTACTGGTTGGGCAGGTACCCGGTCGCGGCCCGGGTGGCGCCCAGGCCGAGGCCGAAGAGCCTCCCCGATCCCAGCGCCACCGCGCCCTGAGCCGACTGGTACCCGGTGTTGGCGGCATCGGAGAAGGGATGCCAGAAGGCGGTCATACGCCGCCAGCGATACGGGGCGGCCTTGGCGGCCAGCAACGCCGCCGCCCCACCCAACATCATGAGCGTCGCAAGGGGGCGAAGTGGCAGGCCGGCCACGTACAGCGACGTCACCAGGATGCACGCCAAGATCATGGTCGTCCCCATATCCGGCTGGGCCATGACGAGCAACGCCATGCCCGCGAACGCCACCAGGACCGGGACCATGCTGTAGCGCCACTCCCGAATGCGGTCGGCCCGGCGGTCGAGGACGTCGGCCGCGAACAGCACCAAGGCCAACTTGGCCAACTCCGATGGCTGCATCCGCCATGATCCGATGCCGAGCCAGCGGGCCGAACCGCCCCCGGCGACGCTGACGCTGGACACGAGCACCGCCGCCATCAGGCCCATCGTGACGATCACCGCCGGTACCGCGATGCGCCGCCAATGGTGATAGTCGACGCGGATGGCGATCACGAACGCCACCGCACCGAAGGTCAGCCAGAGCGCCTGGCGTTCGAAGTAGTGCCAGGGCGACCCGTACTGACGCAGGCTCTGCACCGACGACGCCGACAACACCATGACGAGCCCGATCAGGCACAGCACGGTCATCAGCGCCATCAGAACCAGGTCGCAGTCGGCCCACCTGCGACGGCGATTGGGATCGGCCACCACTCGGTCGACCACCCGGTCGATTTCCGCCAGCCGGTAGGCACCGGTCATGTCCTTCATGTGGAACTCCCGTCGTCACTCAAGCCATCTCCGCCAACTGCGTCCTGGCCGGTCACAACCCGCACCAAGGAGGTGAACTCCTCGCCCCGCTGGGCATACGACTGGTACCAGTCGAAGGAGGCACAGCCCGGTGACAGCAGGACGACGTCACCGGGGTCCGCCATCTCCGCTGCAGTGGCGACCGCGGCGGCCATGCTGGCGGCTCGGACAACCGGGACACGCCCGGAGAACGCCGCCTCGACCTCCTGGGCCGCGTCGCCGATGGCGACGACGGCTCGCACCGGCGGCGCCGCCGTCGCCAGCACGCTCAGGTCCAAACCCTTGTTGCGCCCGCCCGCGATCAGAACCACGGACTCGAACCCCGCCACCGCCGCCAGTACCGAGGCCGGGGTGGTCGACTTCGAATCGTCGTACCAACGGACCTCGCCTTGCTCAGCCACCAATTCGACCCGGTGTGGCAGGCCGCGGAACTGCCGCAGCGCCGAGCGGCAGCCCTCGACCGAGGCGCCTGCGGCCAGTGCCGTGGCGGCCGCGGCCAGGGCGTTGGCCACGTCGAGGGGCAGGGCCCGGGGCAGTTCGGCGGTGGCGAGCAACTCGAGATCTCCCGGGCCGGCCAGCATCGCTCCCGCCCCGAGGTGGAAGTCGGCACTGCTCCCTGCCGCAGCCGAGAAGGTCAGCCGCGCCACTCCGTCCGCCAAGCCCAGTTCTGGGTCGGCTGCCGCCTCCACGACGGCCGGGTCGTCGGCGTTGACCACCGCCACGTCGCCCGAGCGCTGAGCCGCCCAGATGCGCGCCTTGGCGGCGGCGTAGTGCGCCATGGTGGGGTGCCAGTCGAGGTGGTCCTCGGCCAGATTGAGCCAGCAGCTGACCGCGGGATGAAAACGGTCCGTGTATTGCAGTTGGAACGAAGACACCTCGGTGACCAGCACGTCGGCGTCGAGCCCGGCCGCGTCGACGAAGGGCAGGCCGATGTTGCCCGCCGCCACGGCCACCAATCCTGACTCGACCAGCATGGACGCCACCAGGCTGGTCACGGTGGTCTTGCCGTTGGTCCCGGTCACCGCGACCAGGGTCGGCCGCCTGCCGCCGTTTCCTTCGAACCGGCCGGCCTTCCAGGCGTTGCCAGCCAAGCTCCAGTTCCGAATAGACGGGAACCCCGGCGTCGGCCGCCAGCTGGTACACCCGGTGGCTGACCGGGATGCCCGGGCTGGGCACGACCAGACGGCTGCCCTTGAGCACGCGGCGCAACTGGTCGTCGTCGGGGCGCCCGACGAAGTCGGCACCGATCGCGGCCGCCTGCTGGCGCCGCTCGTCGGTGGGATCGTCCTCCACGACAATCACCTGGTGACCACCTCGGCGCAGGTACCGGGCGACTGCCAGGCCCGTCACCCGAAAGCCGACCACGACAACCGCCCCGACACCGGCCCCGACACCGGCTCCGACTCCGGCTCCGGCTCCGGCTCCGGACAGGGCGGCGCCGACGGCCCCCTCCTCGGGCCGACTCATCCCGTCCCCCCGTGGGCAATGAAGTCGGTATAGAACAGGCCCAGCGCCACCGCCGTGCACATCCCCGCCAGGATCCAGAACCGGACGATCACCGTCGTCTCGGGCCATCCCAGCAGTTCGAAGTGGTGATGGATGGGCGCCATGCGAAAGGCCCGCCGATGCAACACCCGGAACGTGAACACCTGGATCATCACCGACAGCGTCTCGATGACGAACAGGCCCCCGATGATCGGCAACAACAAGTCGACGTTCTGCAATAGCGCCAAGGCGGCAAGGGCGGCGCCGATCCCGAGCGATCCGGTATCGCCCATGAAGATGTCGGCCGGGGCGGCGTTCCACCAGAGAAACCCGGCGCACGCTCCGAGCAGTGCCGCCGCGATCACCGCCTCGTCCAGCGAGGCGGGGTTGTGGTACAGGTTGAGGTGCTTGAACTGATAGAAGCCGATCACCGTGAAGGCGGCAAAGCCGAACACCGATGAGCCCGCCGCCAGGCCGTCCAATCCGTCGGTCAGGTTGACAGCATTGGTGCAGCCGACCAGGACCAGCACCGCGAACACCATCCAGCCGACCCGCCCGAGGCTGAGCTGCAGGGGCTTGGCGCTGGTGAACGACAGGTGGGTGTCGACCCGCTGCCAGTACACGCACGCGGCGGCGAACGCCACGCCGATGAGCAACTGACCGGCGATCTTGGCCCGCTTGTTGAGCCCCAAGCTGCGCTGCCGGCTCACCTTGATCCAGTCGTCCGCAAAGCCGATCAGCGCCGCCCCGCCGATCGCCAGCATGGCCAGCAGGCCTCGCTCGGTGAACACCGTCTTGACGTGGGCCGCCAGGTAGCCGGCCAGGGCGGCCGCCATGATGGCCAGCCCGCCCATCGTCGGCGTCCCTGCCTTGGTGAAGTGGCCCTTGGGCCCGTCCTCACGGATCTGCTGGCCGATTCCATGGGCCCGCAACCACCTGATGAGCAACGGCGTCGACAGTATGGACACCAGCAGGGCCGTGCCCGCGGCGATGAGGACGGCGGTCACGAGCTCACCACGTCCCCCGGTCGCGGCCAATCCGGGCCAGGGCACGCTGCGCCACGTCGGCATCGTCAAACGCGACGACCCGTCCGGCCGCCTCTTGGACGATCTCGTGACCCTTGCCGGCGATCACGACGACGTCGTGCTCCTCGGCTGACTCCAGGGCCAAGCGGATGGCCGACTCACGGTCCACCTCAATCTCTAGTTTAGCTTTACCGTTACCCTCTTGGGCACCCGCAGCGACCTGGGCGATGATCGCCCAGGGGTCCTCGCTGCGGGGATTGTCCGAGGTCAAGATGGCGACATCGGCCTGCTGAGTCGCCACCGAGCCCATCACGGGGCGCTTGGCTTGGTCCCGATCCCCGCCCGCACCGAAGACGACGATGACCCTGCCCCGCCCCGAATCGCTCCGACCGGCGCCGCCGTCGGCCAGCTCGCGGGCCGCCAACAGGGCCGCGTGGAGGCCGTCGGGCGTGTGGGCGTAGTCCACCAGCACCATGAAGGGCTGCCCCGCCCGCACCGGCTCGAAACGGCCCCGGACCGCCTCGACCTGCTCCAACCCGGCGACGATGGCATCGCGGTCGATGTCGAGGGCCGCAGCTGCGGTCGCAGCGGCCACGGCGTTGCGCACATTGAAGCGCCCTCCGAGGCGCAACCGAACCTCGACGCCCCGCCAACGGAATCGACTGCCCTCGGGGCGCACCGTCAGATCGTCGAGGTCGAGCAGGGAAAAGGGGATGACCGCCAGGTTGTCCGAGGCGCCGCTTGGTTGCGTGCGCAGCCGGTTCAGCAATCGTTGCCCCCAGGGATCGTCGGCATTCACCACCGCAACGGCGGCGCGACCCGGCTCGAACAACCGGGCCTTGGCTTCGAAATAGTCGTCCATGGTGGCGTGGTAGTCGAGATGGTCCTGGGACAGGTTGGTGAAGATTGCGGCCGCGAACCAGATGGCGTCCACTCGATGCTGAACCAGGGCGTGGGAAGAGACCTCCATGGCGACCGCGGCCCGGCCCTCGGAGCGGAACGCGGCCAGCGCGGCCTGCAACTCTGGCGCCTCCGGTGTCGTCCGAGCACCCGAGAGCGTCCCGATCGTGGCGGCCGGGAACCCGCCTGCGGTGAAGATGGCCTCCAGCAACGCGGTCGTCGTGGTCTTCCCATTGGTGCCGGTGACGCCGACCACCGTCAACGACCGAGATGGGTAGCCGTACAGGGCCGCCGCCATGGGGCCCACGGCAGGACGCACCGCTGGGACGACAACCTGCGGAACCGGCAGCTCGAGGGGGCGCTGGCAGACCAGCGCGGTCGCGCCGGCCTGCACGGCCGCGGGAGCGAAGTCATGGCCGTCGAAGTGCTGCCCCGGTATGCAGCAGTACAGCGCCCCCGATACCACGGCCCTCGAGTCAAGGGTGATGCTCGTGACTTCGGCGGCCTCGGCATCGCCCAGGACCTGGCGCGGCGCTACCTCCGCAGCTGCGAGCAGGGCTGCGAGGCGCACGTGTCCCGCCTCAGGGTCTCGCCGGCAGCGACGTCGTCGTCGCGGCACCGCCACGCCGGGGGATGGTGGCTGGCGGAGCCGGCGCCTGGGTCGTGGACGTCGTCGGCGGCGAGGACCGGGCGGGCGAGCGGGCTGTGGCGGCTCCGGTACTGGCGCTACTTGCGCTGGCACCAGCCTTTGGAGCCGCGCCGCCAGCACCCCTCGAGAGGGTCTCGCCAGCCGCTTGCGCGGTCGCCGCGGTCGCCAACGGCACACCCACTGCCGGCGGCGCGGCCGCAACCGGGGCGATCCGGAACTCTCGCAGGCCATACCCCGCAATGGTGCTGAACACCGGCGCGGCAGCCACACCACCGAACAGAGGCGTCTGGTCCAGCACGACGATGCTGGTCAGTTCGGGATGCGCCGACGGCACGAACCCGGCGAAGCTCGACGTGTACACATTGTTCATGTACCCGCGCGCGTCCTGCAAGGGGATGCGCGCCGTCCCGGTTTTTCCGGCCACCGTGTAGCCGTCGATCTTGGCGGTCTGCCCGGTCCCGACACGGACCACCTCGCCCAACATCGTCGTCATTTGCTGGGCGACCTGGGGCGAAACCACCCGGTGTTCGGGCGACGGAGCCGTCGGGTGCGTCTGGCCGTCGGTGTCGACCGTCGCCGCCACGAGTTTCGGGGCGACGTACACGCCGCCGTTGGCGATCGTGTTGTACGCCGCCACCATTTGGATTGCCGTCACGGCTACACCTTGGCCGATGGCGATGGTGCCGATCGACGTGTCCGACCAGTGCGCTGGGTCCGGCACCAGGCCCGCCGATTCACCGGGAAAGTGAACCGCGCTCTGCTGGCCGAAACCAAAGGCCGTCAAGGCGGCGTCGAGTCGCTGCTTTCCCAAGCGCTGGGCGATGGTGATGGTGCCGACGTTGGACGAGTTGGCCACTATGTCGGTCACCGTCCAGTTCTCGACCTTGTGACTCTCGGCGTCACGGAAGAGCGCGTCGGACACCTGGAGAGAGTCTGCGACCGAGAAACGATCCGCGGGCGACACCACACCACTTTGCAAGGCGGCCGAGATTGTCACCAGCTTGCTCACCGAGCCCGGCTCGAATACGCCGGTGAAGGCGGCGGCCGCCGGCGCGGGCACCGGTCGGCAACCGGGCGGGGCGCTCGACGCGGCGCTCGACGCGGCGACGGTCGTCGCAGCAGTAGCTGCCGAGCAGGTCAAGCTGACGATGGCCAACAGCTCGCCGGTCCGGGTGTCCATCACGACGACTGTTCCGCCCGTGGCCTTGGCCACCACGATCTGCGCTGCCAGCGCCTGCTCGGCTTGGACCTGGAGTGGCTCGTCAAGGGTGAGCACCAGGTCCTGCCCGTTGACCGGCGCCTGGTACTGGCGCAGCCCTCCCGGGATCTGGCTGCCCTTCGGGTCGCGCTCCTCAATCAGCTTGCCGGGCCGGCCCGCCAGCTGGTGGTCGTACTGCTGTTCCAGACCTGAGAGCCCGGAGTTGTCGGCGCCGACCGTTCCGAGCAGCGGCGTCGCCAGGGGGCCGGCAGGTAGGAAGCGTTTCGGCTCGGGCATGCCGAAGACCCCCGCGAGGCGCAGGTCGGTGACCTTGGCGGCGGCGGCGTTGTCCATCCGGCGGGCGAGGTACACGAACTGGCCGTCGCTGCGCAGCTTCGTCTCCAGGGACGCGGCGTCGATCCCAATGAGTGGCGACAGGGTGAGGGCCTCCTGGCGGGGATCGGTCACCAGCTGCGGATCGGCCCAGACCGTGGTCTGCGGCACCGAGACCGCGAGTTCCTGCCCCTGACGATCGAAGATGGTGCCTCGCTGACCCGGCAAGCTGACGGTACGCAGACGCTGCGAGAGCCCCACCGCCAGGTAGTGGTCCGCCGAGATGCCCTGGATGGAAATCAATCGGCCGCCGATGGCAACGAAGACGAGGGTCATGGCCACCAACAGGCAAGCCATACGCCGTCGGTTCCGCAATGGCAGTCCCCGCCGTGGCGTGAGATGGGTGGGCTGGTACCGGCCCCGGCTTGGCCGCGTCGGACCGCCCGTCCGCACCGCCGCCGGGCGGCTGCGACGCGGCCGGCACGCGGTCGACGCCGCCGGGCCCCGCCGGAGTGCGGCCACTCCGACGGGACTGGCGAACCGAAGCCCGTCGAACCGAAGCCCGACCGGCCAACGGCTGACGAACCGAAGACTGACGAACCGAAGACTGACGGACCGAAGACTGACGGACCGAAGACTGACGGACCGAAGACTGACGGACCGAAGACTGGCCACCGGGTGCCGCAGGCTTCACCCAGGGCGCACGCCGCGAGCCAGCCGCCGACTTAACCCAGGGCGCACGACGCGAACTACCCCGTGACGCAACCCCCGACGCACGCCGCGAACCGAGCCACGCCCGACGCAGCCCCCGACGCACGCCGCGAACCAGCCGACGCCCGAGGCGGCCCCCGGCGCACGCCGCGAACCAGCGATGCCCGACGGCGCACGCCGTGCCGCGCTGGGCAATCCAGCGGACCGCGATTGCGCGGTGCGCCTTGAGCGGGGTGCGGGGGGCGTGCGCCAGGTTCCCGGCCGGGCTGGGTAACCGACATCTCTCGCCGCATCCGGCGCCTGCCGCCCCCGAGACGCGCCGGCGCTGCCCGGGGAGGCATTTCCCCGAATGCCTTTTCCCTGCATCCCCCTCTCGGGGACCTCCCGGCGGGTGACCAGACGGCGGCCCGCCGGTCGGTAACTCACGGATTTGCCGCCAGCTGGCGCTTGACCAACGACCAGCCCGGCGGTGGCGACGCCGGCGCAGGGCCGCGTCGGGCCGAGCCGGTCGGAGCGCCGGGCGTGGCACTGGACGGGTTGAGGAACGTGACGCCCGTGGCCGGCACCATCCCCAGCCTCCCCTGGGCGATGCCCAGGATGCGCTGGGGTGACGAGAGGTCCGCGACCTGGAGGCGCAGTTGCTGGAACTTTGCCTGCTCCGCCGCCGCCTGGGCGTCGATCTGGTCGAGCCGGAACTGGTTCTGAGCCAGCTCGACATGCATGCCCACGGCGGCAAACAGCAAGGCGATCACGAACCCCGCCACCACGATGCCGCCCAGGCGCACCCGGCGGCGGCGCCGGATCGCCGCCAGTTCCTCGACGCCGACCAGGCGGAGGTGGCGGGGGGTTTGGACCGGGGCCGCCTTGGCGGCGGGGCCAACCAGATCAGGGGCGCTCATGGCTGGGTTGCCTCCTCGGGACGATCGAACGGCAGACGCTCGGCAACTCGCAGTCGGGCGCTGCCCGAACGGGGGTTGGCCGCCAGCTCCTCAGGCGAGGCCTTACGGGCGCCCCGGGTGACCAGGCGCATCGTCGGCGTGGCCCCGCACTGACAGGGCAGGCCGGGCGGGCAGACGCAGCCGCCGTCCACCGCCAGCTGGAAACGCCGCTTCACCAGCCGGTCCTCACCGGAGTGATACGCCAGGACGACGCAACGCCCGCCCGCAGCGAGGCGCTCCAGTGCCGCGTCGAGGGCGACCGGAAGGACATCGAGCTCCTCGTTGACCTCGATGCGCAGCCCCTGGAAAACCCGTCGCGCCGGGTGGCCGCCGGTGCGGCGGGCCGCGGCGGGAATGGCATTGCGCACGACCTCGGCCAGCTGGGCCGTCGTGGTGAGCGGACGGGCCGCGATGATCGCCCGGGCGACCCGGCGGGCAAAACGTCCCTCGCCGTTGTCGACCAGGAGTTGCACCAGCTCCTGCTCACGCATGGTGTTGACCAGGTCCGCGGCCGTGGTGGGCCGGTCGGGGTCCATGCGCATGTCGAGGGGGGCGTCGACCCGGAAGGTGAATCCCCGTTCGGGCCGGTCGAGCTGGGGCGAGCTGACGCCGAGGTCGAAGAAGGCGGCGGAGAGCAGGCCCACCCCGGCCGCCTCGAGCACCCGGCCGAGATCGTCGAAGCGGGCCCGGTGCACCTCGGCCCGGTCGCCGAAGGTTGCCAGCGCCCGGCGGGCCGCGGCCACGGCATCGGGGTCCTGGTCCAGCCCGATCAGGCGCAGGTGGGGGTGGGCCGCCAGGATCGCGGCGGCGTGGCCCCCGCCGCCGACGGTGGCGTCGAGGACCACGCCGGGGGGCACGGGCGCCAGCGACGCCACGACCTCGTCGACCATGACAGGAAGGTGGGGAAAAGGGCGGCCGTCGGGGTCCGCCGCTTCGGTGGTGCCATGTGGGGGCGGGTGGTAGGTGGCGGGGCCGTCGACGTCGGGAACGCCGGAAACAGGGGTGGCGCTGGTGTCGGGTCCGGGCGTGCTGGCGTGGGACGGGGTCGGGGTCGGGGTCGAGGCACCCGCCTCCCAGTCGTCGTCGGGCCGGTTCATCTGCAGCCCCTCGACCAGCCTGCCGTCGGGATTTCTCCCCGATCGACCAAGAGGGAAGCGGGCGGAGAAGGGGACTTCCATCTCGCCAGTCGAAGGGCTGCACATGGACCGGGCCGGGGCGCGGCCCGCCCGGTACGGGATTGGTTCGGTCGGAATCGGGACAGGGATGCCCATTACGGGCCCTCGGCGGGGCCGGGTGCCGGCGCGGGTACTGGGGTGAGTGCCGGGATGGGCTGGTCGAACTCGTCCGCGAAGCGGGCCTCGGCCGGCTTGACCTTGATGTCGTACTCGTTCGGGTTCCACAGCTCTACCCGGTTGAGGGCCCCGTTGACCAGGATCGGGTGCTCCACCTCGAGGCGGGCAAACTCCCGGAGGTAGGCGGGAATGGCCAGCCGACCCTGGCGGTCGATGTCGACTTCGGTCGATCCTTGGGCCCAGAGGCGGGCCAGGTTGCGCTCGGGTCGGCCCTGCTCCTGGCGCTGCTCCTGCACGACGAACTGCTTGTCGAACTCCTCCGAGGTCCACAGCGCCAGGCAGCGGTCGGGATACTCGGACAGGTAGGCCTGCGTGCCGAACTGGGCACGGAAACGCGCCGGCAGGATGACCCGTCCCTTCGCGTCGAGGGAGTGCTCGTACCTGCCAAAAAAACGCGGCGCCACTCGTGACCTGTGCCATCCCTCTGTGGTGTCAGGGCCCTCCCCTTCTCACCACTTCGCCCCACCGTACGCCTCAATCCCCCACTGGTCAACCCTTTGGATGCTGGTTTGGCCAAACGGGCGGGCGGAGACCGATGGCAATGGGGATCTAGCGTGTGGCCATGGAGTGGGATGAAGTCGCCGACGCGGTGAGGGGCGGCGGATTGGCCCACCTCGCGACGGCGTCGATCGACGGCCGGCCCCATGTGGCCGTGGTGTCGACCATCGTCGATGGTGACTCCGTCGTGTTCGCCACGACCGCGTCGTCGGGCAAGTTCCCGAATCTGCAGGCGAACCCGCAGGTGGCCTTGATGTGGCGCCCCCAAGCCGAGGTCTACCTCCGGGGGGTCGCCCAGTTGGTCACCGAGGTGGAGGAGAAGCGCCGGATCTGGGATGCGCAGCTCTTTCCCTACGACCAGGCGGCAATGTTCGGCACGCCGGAGAATCCCGATCTGCTCTACGTCCGGGTCCAGCCCACGTCGGCCAGCGTCGTCGCCATGGGACCGGCAGGGTTGGCTCGCCGGTTCTGGAGGCGATGAATCCGCCTCGGGTCGTTCCCGGCGCCGACCAAGAATCGGTCTGGGACTACCCCCGGCCGCCTCGGATGGAGGAGGAGCCCCGCGTCGTGCGCGTCGTGCTCGCAGGCGAGACCATCGCCCGCAGCGCCGGCGCTCTGCGGGTGCTCGAGACCTCCCATCCCCCGGTGTATTACCTCCCGCCGGGCGACATCGTCGCCGGGGTGCTGTCCGCCGGCGACGGTCGGTCGTTCTGCGAGTGGAAAGGCGAGGCCTCCTATCTTGACGTGACCGTCGGGGGCCGCCGAGAGCCGGGCGCGGCGTGGCGATACGAACATCCGGCCGAGCGATTTGCTGCCCTGGCCGGTTTCGTGGCCTTCTATGCGCATCGCATGGATGAATGCTGGGTCGGAGACGAGCGCGCCCTTCCCCAGCCGGGCAATTTCTACGGCGGATGGGTCACGTCTTGGGTCGTCGGTCCGTTCAAGGGCATCGCGGGGTCGTGGGGCTGGTGACGCCGTGGCGGCGTTGACCTAGATCCGGAGTGACCGCCCACGACGAGGCCCATCGCGAAGACGGCAGGGTCGAAACCGAACCAGCCAGCCTTCAGGCTCGTCTGGCGCCGGGCCGCTCCGACTCGATTGGGTTGTTCCGCCGACCTGGAATCGAGTGGCCGCTTCCACCGTGACACGGGCCTGGGCCGCATGTTCCACCCCGGATCGGTCTCGTTGCGCGAGAACCGAGCGACCGACAGCCTCCACGTCGTGGTTCACCACGACCACATCGCAGCCCACGTCGACCGGGTGTCGCCCCTCCAGCTCCGCCCGGAGCGCCGGCCTCGCTACTCGTTGGGTCGAGCCGTCGCCCACAATCTGGCCGGGATGGCCCAGGACCTGATGCGCCTCCTGCGGGGCCGCCAGGGCGATCATCGAGCCGCCCTGTCCTGCCGCTGGGTGTGGGATTCGGCGCGCCGTGTGGCCGACCCCAACGATCTGCTCGACCCGTCGGTGTCGGCGTGGAGCCTGCAACTCGAGGCTCGGGTCACGGGAACCCTGGATGCGACGCGACTGCGCGCCGCGCTGGCTGAGGTCCTGGGTGACACGGCCGCCGACCACGAGGTGCTGCACGTCGTCGAGTGCCCCGACGATGCCGCCGTCGACTCGACCAGAACCCAACTGCAGGCGGCGCCGGTTCGGGTATCAGACTGGCCACCGCTGAACGCCCGGTTGGCCCGGCACCCCGGCGGGGACGTTCTCATGCTCAACATCAACCACGCCGCCAGCGACGGCGTCGGCGCGTTGCGCATTTTGCGGTCGATCGCCCAGGCCTACGCGGGGGACGCCGATCGCGATCCGATACCGACCTTCCTCGCGGTCGGCGACGTGCCGGTGATCCCTGCCTCTGCGCCCGTGTCCCGTTGGAAGGCCGGGTACCTGTCGACGCTGGAGAACGTTCGCGACCTCCTGGCGCCGCCCGCCCAGCTGGCCCCAGATCAGGCTGGTGACGACCCTGGCTATGGCTTTCACCTCGTGCGCCTGTCGGCGGACGACACCCGCCGGATCATCGATCCCGACCGTCCTGGCCGGAGCCGCAATGTCCTGCTGACGGCGCTGCATCTGGCCATCGGCGACTGGAACGAACAGCACGGGTCGCCCGGCCAGCGCATCGGTGTCTTGGTCCAGGTCAACCTCCGACCACCGACGTGGCGCGACGAGACGGTCGGCAACTTCTCGGTGACCGCCCGGGTGTCGACGAGCCGCCGGCACCGACGCGATCAGCGGGCGGCGCTGGCCGCTATTACCGCGCAGACCACCCGAAACAAGCGCACTCGCAGCGGGATTGCCCTGATTGCCGGACTCGACCGGTCCGGATTGTTACCCCTGTGGGCCAAACAATCGCTTGTCGTGCTCCAGCCGCTCACCCGGAATCGATTGATCGATACCGCCATGCTGAGCAACCTGGGCCTGGTCGACCAGCCGCCGTCATTTGGTCCCGACGCCGGGGACACGGTCGATATCTGGTTCTCGGCACCGAGCCGGGCGCCACGGACGGTATGTATCGGCGCCGTGACCGTCGCAGGACGGTTGCATCTCGTCGTTCGTTATCCCAATCGTGTGTGGGGGGCCGATGCCGCCCAGCGTTTCGCCGACTGTTATCGAGGCAAACTCCTGGGCGTTGCGAGGAATCTTCCGAGCCGACGATGAGCCTGGTCGGCCGGTCAGGACGGGTCGGCAGCTCGCCCGTGCCCTTGCGCGATCAGCGGCATTTGGCCAGCTCCAGCACGGTACCCGGTGACGAGCATTCCTGCAGCGGCAAACGGAGTCTTCTGTTCAGCCAAGAGTTCCGTGGCGCTCCCTGAATGACCTGCGGGGTCGATGGCTGTGTTTGGGTTGGTGATCGCCCCAGGTCCAGCCTGGGACTGCTTCCAGCTTGGCGATCTGCCACCGCTTCAATCGCTGGTGGCGGTATGCGTTGCGTTGCACATTGCGCCATACCCGTAAGCGGTCCTTCTTCAGGGCCTTTCGCCTGGTGGGCGCGTCGGGTTCGTCGAACTCTTGCATCGTTGTACTTAAGGTCGCGAGTGTGTCGGACCAGTTGACGATTTTCACGGCTTGTGCTTCTCTGGAGATCTCTCGCAATGCCGTTGACAGCCACTTGCGGGGGGCTCGTCGGATGAGGCTATCGGGGCCGTCGGTGACGGTGCACCTGACTATTGGGCGAAGTACGGGTGGCATCAGGGCTGCAGCGAACAGGGAGCCGATTGCCAGCTCTGATAGTGGCGTGTGTGCCAGTGGGCCGTGCCAGTAGTGATAAAGCAGAGTAATGAGGAGTAGCATTCCAACCGACATTCGCGGTACCCAGCGGACGATAATATCGTCCACTGCGTCCCAGCGTCGGTTCGTTTTGAGTCTAAGTTGATACTGCCAGGACGGGATTCCGACTAGTACTCCAAGAAACAGGGCGTTCCCGATGACATTTATGAAGCCGGGTGTGTGTAGAGGAAGGATCGTGCGTAGCGCAGTTGTGAATGATTGGGTGGCGGTGAGGGCGAAAATAGGTTCTCCCGCGGCGAGGAGACCGAATGCGGCGACTACGAATACTGCCGCGACGGATCGACGGACAACCAATAGTTGCACCGTGACGTCATAGGCGAAGGCGACCAGGGCTCCAAAAGAGCCAAGGGTGAGAATCAGTACGACGGTGACCGCGACGGGGTCGCGGGGCCACAGCCTTAAGACGGTACTGGCTGCGAACCAAGCGATAGCGGCCGCGACGGCAACGGAAATCCGGTGATGTCGGAGGAATGGGGGCTGCGAAGTGGAGGTTGTTTCTTCCTTGTCGGGGACGGGCTGGCGCGGGGAGCGGGATGCGCCGAACCGTTGCGCGTCAGTGGGATCGGTGGTCATGCTCCGAAGACTAGAGACGGGGTGAGACACTGTCCGGGGGAGAGAGCAGCCGAGGTTCGCAGGGCGGACCAGCCGAGGGTGAACATGTCGACCCAGTCGATGCTGTGATTGTCCGATCGGATCGCGCCGATCATTTGGTGTAACTGCGGCCCTGGCCCTTCGTGGACCTCGATGACAGTGCGGCCACCGGTGAACGCAACCGACGGAGAGGAGCCGGTGCCGGAGCCGTGGACTTCGACCACGGACCCCTTTGCCCGCGAAGGCCACCGACGGGTCGAGACCGTTCTCCCATGTGTCGTGCTTGCCCCACGAGATCCCCTGGTCTCGACATTGTCCGTATCCGAACGAGAAGCAGCAGCTGGTTGCCCACGATGGAACGAACCCGCCGGTTTCTGGAGGCTGGTTACCACCGGGTTGCATCCAGCTGACCCACAAAGCCGCCGCGAGCGGGCGGAGATGGCATGGGTTGCTCGATAGACGCCCGAGTTGGGTCGCCGAATATCGCCCAGATGCGATCCCGGCGGCGCTGCTTCAGGTAACCGCCATGCTCCACGCCGCCCGCCAGGTGTCGAGTCCGACCCCGCCGTCGACTTCGAGCCCTTTCTCCTTCTGGAAATCCCGGCAAACGGTGGATGTGGCGTCGTCGAATCGTCCAGTGGCGTCGAGATGCCAACCGCGGGTGATCATGCGTTGCTGCCACGGCACAAACGCCGCTCGGTCGGCGGCCGACTCGAACCCGGAATGATTGCGCGGATCCTGCGACGGTGGCCCGAACCAATGGCCGGCAGGCAGCGGAAACGGGACTTCGTCAACAATCGCCGCCGGCTCGTCGAGGCCGAGGCCGCGCAGGAACGTGACCGGCGCCGCATGGGCTGCCGTTTCGGTGGACAGCCGCAGCCGAAGCGGACCCGCCTCCTGCCCATGGCTTACGACGAGCGGATCTGATCCCGCTTCGACGATCACGACCACATGGTCGCCCGTGCCCGGTCCCAGTACGACGAGGTCACCCGGCAACGCCTCACCCGCCGAAATGTGCGGGAGGTGCCCGAGCAGGGTCCCGGTGAAACCGCTGCCGTTGTAAGCGACGCCATTGGGGTCGGGCGCCCCCGACCATGCGTAGCACAGGGTCACGAAACCTGAACAGTCAGTCGACAACGGCAGCTTGCCGGGAGTACCCAGACCATCGATCGGGCGGAGTTGCTGGTAGTGGATCTGGGGCTCGTTGTCGACACCCCACAAGGCGTGCTCGACGATCATGCTGCGGAGGTCAGACATGTCGGTCCATTTCGTCTAGCCAGGAGGGTTCCTGCTGGGGCGATTTACCGATCGCAGTGTGCCACGTCTGAGCAATATGTCCAGTTCAATTATCCGAATGGGCAACTTTGGCGCAGCCGCACCGACCCGCCGCCTTGGCGCTCACGGCCCCGGCGCTAGCGACCCCGCCGGCTGGCGATGATGCGACTGATGATGAACGCGATCACGAATGTGACCAGGCCCACCACCACTCCTCCGACTATCGCGGCGACCGCGCTGGTCCCGGTGGCGAGCGCGATCACCAGGTAAATTGCGGCTGCGACCGCTCCCGAGATCAGGTTGCCGGTGGTCGAGGTATTCATTCGCAACTTCGTTCCTCCTGTGTGATGGTGGTGGTGGCCGCCAAATCGAGGTCGGGCCGAACGATGCCCGCTTGGTCGCCTATGTCAGGCCGGACGTTCGTCGGGACCTGCGCGCTCCTGTCGCCCCTTTTGGCGCGGCCGTTCCGATCAGTCGTAATTGCGAATGGTGCGGACGTTCAGGGCAACCATGACGAAGCCGGCAACTGCGACCACGGCGAAGCCTCGTCCGATCTTCGTCCAATCGAGGTCGTCGAGTATGAGCGACCGCAGCCCTTCCATGATGTAGGTGACCGGATTGAAGGTGGCCGCAATCTCCATCGGCCGAGTCAGCTTGTCGCGAGGAACGAAGTTCGGCGTCAAGAAAAGCAAAGGAAAGAAAATGAGCGATCCCGATTGGGTGGCGGCGGCACTGCGCGTCTTCAGCGCGATCAGCTGCACGAATCCGGAGTACACCACCGCCCAAGAACCCGCCAGCAGGAGGAGCAGCACGAAGCCGAGAACGCCACTGGCGAGTGAGATGCCGAAAGGAAGGGCGATGAGCACGATCAATGCCGAAATGGCGACACTCTTCGTCGCTTCTGCAATAAGGCGACCGAGCACAATGGCGCTCCGCGACACCGGCGAGGCCCGCAGCTTGTCAAAGTACCCACCCTCGATGTCTTCGACCAGGTACAAGGCGGCGCTCCCGAACGATGCGGCGAGGAGCAGGGCGCTGGGGACTTGGAACGCGGCGTAGTTCTGGCCTTTTAGGAACGACGTCGAGCCGGACGGGAAGATCCGGCCGGCCTGGCCGACGTTGACGACGAGGAAGAAGAGCGGGATGAATACCGTAGGAAACAACGACTCCGGGGTCCGCAGCACCTCACGAATGGCCCTCCGCCCGAGGACCCAGAACTGGGTCACCATTGCGACACCCGAAGCGGAGGATGCCTGGGTCGAGGTCACGCCTGGACCTCCTGTACCTGCCCGGCGCTGCGTTCGCGGGTACGTCCGGTCGCGTCGAGGAAGACGTCGTCCAGAGACGGGTCTTGGGATAGAGACTTCCGCTGCCGAAGCTCGGCCTTCAGCTCCTCGGGCGTTCCCTCTCGCACGATGAGACCTCCGTCGATGATCGCCAGCCGGTTGCAGAGCTGATCAGCTTCCTCCAGGTACTGAGTCGTCAAGAACACCGTCGTCCCCTGGGCGTTGATGCGTCGCATCTCCTCCCACACGGTGAGCCGGCTGGCCGGGTCGAGCCCAGTCGTCGGCTCGTCCAAGAACAGGACCTGCGGCCGGTGTACGAGCGCCGACGCCAGATCGAGGCGGCGCTTCATTCCCCCGGAGTAACCCTTGATGCGCCGATCGGCGGCGTCGAGGAGATCCACCAGTTCAAGGAGTTCTTGGGCCCGGTCGGCGGCCTGGGACGAAGTGCTGCCGAACAACCGGGCCTGGAGAACGAGCAGCTCACGTCCGGTCTGGCGCGGGTCGAGCCCTACTTCCTGCAGCGCCACGCCGATGCCGCGACGGGCCGCATCGGGTTCGGCACTCACGTCGATCCCCGCCACGCGCGCCGAGCCCGATGTGATGGTCATCAAGGTGGTCAGCATTCGCACGGTGGTCGACTTCCCGGCGCCGTTGGGCCCGAGGAAACCGAATATCTCCCCTTCGTCCACCCGGAGGTCAACCCCCCGCACGGCGTCCACCGTGCCACCCCGGCCGCTGAACCGTTTGACCAGCTGGTTCGCCTCCACCGCGAGCGGCATCCCCAGATCCTATCGTCAGTTTCGAGCGATTTTTAGAGCACAGCGACGCGACCCTTTGCTCAATGCCCGAGTCGATCGGCGAATCGCCTCGCGAATAGATATGCGTCGCCCGGCCAGCGGGCCGACACGTAGTTATCGTCTTCGACGACGAAAGCGGGGCCATCGTCGGCATCGGTCCCGCGCCTCCGGAGCACCCGCGGTCCGCGCACGAAGTCGGAGGCGTCGCGTAGGGCGTCTCGGACCTCGTCCTCCACGTACTCGGGATACGTCCGGTAGTAGCGGCCCAGCCGCCACGCGGTAGTGAGATAAGCCGTCCGCTCCATGTACTTCGGCAGGCAGGTTGTCCGGCGCCCGTACAGCAGGCTGTGACCGGTCGTCGGGTGGCGGGTACGGGCGAGGACCAGCACCCCGTGGCAGATGGCCCCGACCGGCCGGCCGAGCGCCCAGTACTCGGCGACTTTGCGACGGAGGAGCTCACTCCCCAAGTACTGGCGCATGCCCGGGGCGTGCCCTCCCGCCAAGATCAGGCCGTCGAACGCCGCCGGTTCGACCTCCCCCCACGCCAGGGGCGTAGCGAACTGCACGTCGGCGCGCATCTCCGCATAGAACGCTTTGGGCTGGGCGGCCGCGCCGAGCCGCCCGAAGATGACGCCGTCGAGCAACCGCGGATCGGCGGCGGCTGGGGAGCCGCCCCGCTCAGTGGCGAATCGCACGACGTGACCAGCGCTCCGCAGCAGCCACCATGGCACCGCGACCTCAGTCACGTCGAAGTCGTGGTCGGGCAAGGGGATCAGAACCTTGGCGATCGCCTGACGCTACTGCCCTGACCGGGATCCTTGGCTGTGTCGGAGAGCCACTAGCTCAGCCGGCTGATCGGACCGCTCCCGAACCCGCCGGCATGAATCATCGGGTCCCTATATCGTGGATCACGACTGTGATAGAGGCGTCCGTGTTGCTCAAGGTTGGTGTCGCAAGGGCCCAGGTTTTTTCGAATGTCCACTTGTACGTGGTGGCTTCCGCAATTTCATGCCACGCCCCATTGTCCCAGTAGCGCCAACTCGCCTGTGGGCCATAACCGGCCGCGTGCATATACTGCTGCAGCCCAACCGCGATATTACCCTGTCCCGACCCATATCCGAGATTTATCCACAACGCGTCTTCAACAAGAGAAGCAAACTGGGCGGATTCCGCCGCCGCGGTGGTGGAATCGAGATGACTCGCAAGCTTTTCCTTGGGTTGCGACGTAATCTCATCGGCCCAGTTCAGTGTCTGCGAGTCCCCAGCACCTACGTACCAGTTGTTGCGACCCCATTCGAACGATGAATCGTTGGTGTATGTGATCAATAGTCCCATTGGTCAGCTCCTCCACGTGGGCACGGTTTGTGATGCGATTCGCGGGTCCGGTCCTTCCTAGAGGGCCACCGCCTCTGCGAGCGCGAGACCCGCGTCTGCCAGACATTCGAAAAGAGATGCAGCTTCGACCGAAGCCGCCGCGAAGATCTCGGTTCCTCCCAAGATGATACCGTCAGAAGCCTCAAACCACGCTTGAAGCTCCTCGACAGTCACCGCAAAGTCGTCTGGAAAGAAGTACCTTTTGTTTTCAACCATCCATTCGAGTCCGGACTTCATCCCATTCGCGAAGTTGATCGCAGCCGTGATGTTTCGTTGTAACCGAATCGCCTCGAAGCCTTCGACAAGGAGTTCGTAGAAACCAACCTCTTCGCCGTCCTTGGTTACGTAGGCGACTTTCCAAACCATTTCCAAAGCGGGCATCTGCGCGCCTTCCTTTCACGATGGATCGGTTGACGGTCGGCCGCATCTGTCCGCCGAGGCGCCGCGATGAGTGGTCGCCTGTCAAGGTAGTGCGAGATGTTGCGCGTGGCAAGATTCGCGGCAGCTCAGACCGACCATCGGAGCGTCCAAAGCTATGAAGACGTCCCCATCGGAGCCCAACGCTGCGGCCTGACGCTAGACGCGGTCAGCAGGCAGCGAAAGGATGTCGCAATGCCGACGGTTCCCCTCCCCGACGACCCGAACCTCGAACAACTCCGCAAGCAGGCCAAGGACCTTCGTGACCTGGCAAGAGCCGGCGTGCCCGGCGCGCTCGAACTGGTGGCCACCCATCATCGCGACAGCGCGCAACCCCTCACGCTGGCGGGCGCCCAGCTGGTGGTGGCCCGCCGCTATGGATTCTCCTCCTGGGCCGGGCTCAAGCATCACGTCGAACTAATCCGCCAGTACCGGCGGGCGCCCGACGAGGTCGAGCAGACCACCACCGTGGCCGACGAGTTCCTGGCTCTGGCCTGTCTCCGCTACGGCGGCGACGACACCGCCTCGCGCTGGACGCGGGCGCCCGCCCTGTTGGCTCGACACCCGTCGATCACCGAGTCGAGCATTCACGCCGCCGCGGCGGCCGCGGACCAAGGGGCAGTGGCCCGCCTTCTCGCTGGTAACCCGGGCCTTGCCCGACAGCAGGGCGGCCCATACGCCTGGGAACCCCTCCTGTACCTCGCCTTCGCGCGCCACGACCCGGCCATCACCGAGGGGGCAACGCTCGGCACCGCCCGTCTGCTACTGGACCACGGTGCCGATCCCAATGCCGGTTACCTGTGGCACGGGCTCATCCCGCCCTTTACCGCGCTCACCGGCGCGCTTGGCGGCGGCGAGAGCGACCAGCCGCAACACCCCCACGGTTTCGCCCTGGCGGCGCTGCTTCTCGATGCCGGCGCCGACGCCAACGACGGCCAGGCGCTCTACAACCGCCAGTTCGGCACCGACGACCGGCACCTGGTCCTTCTGCTTCGACATGGTCTCGGACAAGGCGACGGTGGCCCGTGGCGAGCGCGGCTCGGTCACGTCGTGGACTCACCGTCACAGCTTTTGCAGACCCAGCTGTGGTGGGCGATCGTCCACGATATGGGCGACCGGGTGAGGCTTTTGATCGGCGGCGGCGCCGACGTTCATGCCCCATTCAGGGCGCCCGGTGGCCGGCCGTCGTGGGCTCGGACTTCGCATGGTCGGACCCCGGTGCAGGTGGCGGCATTGAGCGGGTGTCCGGATGTCGTCGAATGGCTGGTGGCGAAGGGGGCGAAGCGGCCCGCAGCCGAAGGTGTCGACGGGCTCGTGGCCGCCGCCCTGGCCGGCGATCGCCCCACCGTCGAGCGCCTGAGGGCCCACCTCGACGCGGCGCGGGCGCAGCGCCCGGCGTTGATCGTCTGGGCCGCCGCCCGACGACTGCCAGCGGCGGTCGCGCTCCTCGCCGAGCTCGGTTTCGACGTCAACGCCCTCGGCCGCACCGACGTACCGATGGAGCAGGCATGGGAGACGGCGCTGCACTGCGCCGCCTCGAACGGCGACGTCGACTTGGCGCGTCTGCTTCTCGACCTCGGCGCCGATCCCAACCTGAAAGATGCCCGATTCGACGCCACACCGCTGGGGTGGGCCCATCACTTCGACCACAAGGCCATGGTCGAACTGCTGGAGCCCCGGACGGCCTGACCCCAGGGCACTCAACCACAGCCTTCCGTGCCTGAAGAGGAGTTGGCATCGCCCGCGATGAGCGTCGTCGGCTGCCAGGTCAGATCCGACGCCGACAGCGTGCTCGACACGACGTACTTCTCGACGCCATTGATCCAGTCGGTCATGTGCACACGACCTGGCGGCGCCGTTGTTGCCACAAACCGATGAAATAGATGTACTCAGTGACCAAAACGACTGTTGTCACCGGCGCGACGCCTTCCACGTGCCCATCGACGAGGAGTGATCACCGGCCCTCCCGGGCCACGCTGCCGCCATCCCCTCCCAGGTGCGCCGACCGCAATGCAGCGCGTCGGTGCGTTCGGCTACCTCACCGATCGCCGCGCCCATCACGTCGGGATCGAAGAATCGCATCGACCAACCGCCGTGCTGGAATCCGCCGTCGGTGTCCTCCCTGGCGCGAGTACTGGTCCCCCGAGGGTAGAACGAGAGGAAAGGTACTGGAGCAATGGCTGACGGAGGTGGAAGCCGATGGACGTCCAGTTCGTAGCGAGCGTCGCCCCGATCGTGCGAGATGCTGACGCCGCTCGCTCGTTCTACCGGGATACGTTGGGCCTGACCTTCGAGGGTGTCGCGGGCGACTACCTGTTCACGCACGAGCTGGAAGGGGTGAAACACTTCGGACTGTGGCCCCTTTCGGAAGCGGCGCACGCCTGTTTCGGCACACCCGACTGGCCCGCCGACATCCCGATCCCCCAGGCCAGCATCGAGTTCGAAGTGGCCGACGTCGCGGCCGCGGCCGCCGAGCTCACGGCCAAGGGCCATCGGCTCATCCACGAGGCCCGGACGGAGCCGTGGTCCCAGATCACGGCCCGGCTGTTGAGCCCCGAAGGCCTTCTCGTCGCGGTCTGCTACACCCCGGCGTTCCACGCCGCAGCGGCAGACTGAAAGCGGTTTGGCGGACCTTGGGCCTTGGCGCACGTGAAAGTCAGGGCTGGATGGGCCTGATCTTGAGGACCGGATCGGCCGGGTTGGAGCAGGCCTGGCCGGCTTGAGGGACGAAAAGAGCAGCCGTTTGGTTGGGTGGGTAGATCCGCAACCCGCTGACCGGGACGAGCCTGCAGGTGTCGGGCGGGAAGTTGCCGGAGTCGACCTCGAACAGGGTGGCCCGGGCCGTATGCCCTGGGGCAAGGACGACGGTCACGATGGGGCCGAAGTTGTCGCGCTGCGCGGCCGCCCCCACCGTCGTCCCGCTGGCGCCGGTCACATAGGACACCCCGGGAAAGCCCCGGAGCGTGCAGGACACGGCGCTGATGTTCACGAAGGTCAGGTCATAGCCGACGCTGCCAGCCGTCCCGCTGGGGTTGGTGAGGCTGGCGTGGAGCTGGCTGGCGGCGCAATCCTTCACCACCACCGGGTTTCTCGTGGTCGTGGTCTTGGGCACCGTGGGCGTCGCGGAGCCCGCCGGAGCGGTCCCCGCCGGGGCCGTGACCGCCGTGGTGGTGCCCGGCGGCAGCGATGTCGAGGTCGGCGCGGTATCGGCGGGCGTCGTCGGAGCCACGCTGAGCGAGGTGGGTTCACCGACTGTTCGCAGGACATGCCCGGGGTGGTTGGCATCGGCCAGCACCAGCGGCACGGCGACGGCAACGACCGCCACGACGACGCCGGCGAGCGCCCCCCGGCGGCGCCGGCGCATCTGCTCGGCGCGACGGCGAGTCCGCTCCAACATTGCCGTCGTCGGGGTCGGCGACTCGGGACGATCAGTACTGGTCATTCGAGGTTTCCTTCCAGGATGTCGGCGCCGAGGCGGTCACGCAGCGTGTTCAGGGCACGGTGGAGGTGCGATTTCACCGATCCCGCCGAGATGTGAAGCGTCGCCGCCACCTCGTCGGTCGTCAGCTCGGCGTAAAAACGCAGCGTGACCACCTGACGCTGGCGGTGCGGCAGCCGCCGGATCTGGTCGACCACCAATTGCTGGGGCTCTTCCAGGTGCGCTCGCGCCCGGACGCTGCTGGGGTTGGCGTCGCAGGATCCGATCCCGGCGGGCCTGGGTGCGGATCGTCCCGACGGCCTCGTTGGTTGCCACCTTCAGCACCCAGGCGTGGCGGTACGGGAGATGCCGCAACTGGGGCCAGCGGAGGTACGCCTTGGCCAGGGCCTCGCTGGCGGCGTCCTCCGCCGCGGCCAGATCGCCGGTGATGCGCCGGGCGGCCCGGACAGCCTGGGGCAAGACGACGGTGAAGAACTCCACGTACTCCGGGTCCATCCCCTGGTTGGGTCCGACGCTGGCCTGACTCACCTCCAGAGGATGCTCCACCCGCTCGGTGTCCGTTCCCGCGGGCGCCCCAGGATCGCGCCCGCGCTCGTCGAGGCCGACACTCTGCGCCGAATCAGTCACCATCGTCGGGCGCCGACGTCGTGGGCCGACCGGAAGCTGCGCCGGTCTGGGCGCTCGGCTGGCAGGAAAGGGGCAAACAGACGGCTCGGCGCTTCCATGAGGGCGGGGACTCCTTCACTGACCTCGAGTGACAACCGCTGCGGAACAACAGCCGTCTAACGCGCCAAGGGCCCCGGAGGTTTACCTCCAGGGCCCTTTTTCTTTGGGGATCGCTCCTAGAGCTTCACGGTGCGCCGCCATCCGAGCACCGACACCACCAGGATCGCCGCCACCAGCACCAGGCTGCCGGTTCCGGTGCCGAGGCCCAGCCACGGGTCACGGATCGAGTCGGTGACGTGGGTGAGGGGCAGCGCGTTGGCGATGGAGCGCATGGCCGAGCCCATCTGCGAGGGCGGTGGTCCGCCGCCGCCGAGCAGGAAGGAGGGGAAGAACAGCAGCAGGCCGACACCTTGGGCGGCCCGGGCATTGGGCATCCAGGCGCCGATCAGGAGGCCGAGGCTGGTAAAGGCGATCGCCCCCACGACGACGCCCGCGACGACCCGCAGCGGTGACTGGATCGGAGGGAGGCCGTAGACCGCCCCGGCCACCGCCAGCAGCGCCGCCGAGGCCGCCAGCGTGAGCACGACCCCGGCCGCCACCTGGGCCAACGCGAACGACCAACGCGGGAACCCGGCGGCCGCGAAGCGGCGCAGCACGCCGCGCTCTCGATAGCTGGCCACGTGCACCGGCACCATGACCAATCCGATGGCGGCGATGACGACCGACAGATACGACGACACGTACCAGTCGGACGGCTTGGTCCCGGCAAACCCGGGGGTGGGATGGGTCCCGAAGGAACCTGCGATCACCAACGCGGTGACCACGGGGAAGGCGAACACGAAGGCGAGGACGAGCGGCTCGCGCAACACCAGGCGCAACTCGGTGCGGACCAACTTGGCGACGGCGCTCATCGGACCGCTCCCTCGAGCAGTGCGACCAGGGCGTCTTCCAGATCCGGCATGGTGATCGACAGGTCTTCGGGCACGTCGCCGCGGCGCACCATGTCGGCACACACGTAGGCGATCATGCGCCGGTCGCCGTGCACCTCGACGGTGCTGGCGTGGCGTCGCACCTGCTGCACCCCCGCGATCTCGCCCAGCCGATCGGGCCAGGTCACGGTGGTGGGGCAACCGAACTGCATGGTGGCCCACTGGGCGTGGCGATCGACGAGTTCACTCGGCCGGCCGGCGTCGACGACCCGCCCGCCGCGCAGGACCACGACCCGGTCGCACAGCGCCTCGGCCTCGTCCATGTAGTGGGTGACCAGCAGCACGGTGGTCCCGGCGTCGCGCAGCGACAAGATGGCATCCCAGACGCCGCGCCGGGAGGCGGGGTCGAGGCCCTGGGTGAGCTCGTCGAGGATTACCAGCTTTGGCTGGTTGAGCAAGGCAAGGGTGAGAAAAAGGCGTTGTTGCTGGCCACCGCTCAGCGCCGAGAATGCCGTCTTTCCCTGGTCGGCCAGCCCGAACGCGCGGAGCAATCCGGAAGCGGCCGGGGACCCCGGGCGCCGGAACAGCTCCACGGCCTCCGACACACGGAGGCGGTCGGGCAGCGCCGAAGCCTGCAGCTGGCTCCCGACCAGGGTGCGAATGCGGGGCCCGTCCACCGCCGGGTCGAGGCCCACGACGCTGATCGTGCCGCCATCGGCCCGCCGTAGCCCTTGGATACATTCGACCGTCGTGGTCTTGCCGGCGCCGTTGGCACCGAGCAGGCCCACGATCTCCCCTTCGTTGACGTCGAGGTCGACGTCGTCGACCACCAGGCGTTGCCCATAGCGCTTGGACAACCCCCGCACTTCGATCACCGCGGTACTGCTCATTGCCGAACTCCTCACTGGTCGGGCCGCTCCCGTAACCAGTGACGACGCTAAAGACGAGCCGCCCGGCCGGCATCGGTCCGCGGTCCATTTTCCCCCTCCCCCCAGGGACGGAGATCAGCTGGGCACCACCCCGTGCTGATAGGCGAACACGATCGCCCCCGCTCGGTCGCGCACGGCCAGTTTGGCGAAGATGGCCCCGACATGGGTCTTGACCGTCGCCTCGCTGACGAACAGGCGGGTTGCGATCTCGCCGTTCGCGGCCCCCGTCGCCATGGCCCGGAGGACCTCGAGCTCCCGATCGGTCAGCTGGGTCACCCGGTCGGCCTCGCGTTTGCGGGGCAGCGCGGCGTGCCTCGTGACTTCGAGCACCCGCGCCGTGACCGCCGGGTCGAGCCAGGCGCCCCCTCCAGCCACGACGCGGGTGGCGGCGATCAGGTCCTCGGCCGACGCCTCCTTGAGCACGAAGCCGGCCGCGCCCGCCTCGATGGCCCCCCACAGGACCTCGTCGTCGTCGAAGGTGGTGAGAACCAGCACGGGTGGCCCGTCGAGGTCGCGGATCTGGCGGGTCGCCTCGATGCCGTCCATTCCCCGCATCCGCACGTCCATGAGCACCACGTCGACTTCGGCCGATCCGACCGCGGCCAGCGCCTGCGCCCCGTCGGCACATTCCGCCGACACCGAGAAGCCTCCGTCCGAGGCGAGGATTCGTTGCAGGCCGGCGCGCACGAGCGGCTGGTCGTCAACCAGGACGACCTTGATCACCGCAGCCCGTCGCTGACCTGGCCGTCGACCAGGGCCCGAAGGGGCACCGAGGCCCGAACCGTCCATCCGTCGGGTTGCGAACCTGCCTGCAACGTGCCCCCGACCGCTGCCACCCGCTCCCGCATGCCGATCAGGCCAACCCCATCCCCCGCCGTGGTAGCGGGAGTCCCCCCGCGGTCGGCGACGCAGATCTCGACCGCGTCGGCCTCGATTGCCACCTCGACTCGAATGGCGGCACCGCCGGCGTGGCGGGTGGCGTTGTTGAGCGACTCCTGCACCACCCGGTAGACCACCAGGCCGGCGATGCCGTCCACCGTGGCCAGGTCCCCCGTGACGTCGAGATCGACCGTTGAGCCGGCGGCACGCAAGCGGTTGACAAGGTCCACCACATCGGCGGCGGACGGCGTGGGGGCCATGGTGGCGCCGGCCGAGCCGCGGAGGGCGGCCACGTTGTGGCGGATCTCGGCCAGGCTGGCCCGGCCGATCTCCTCGGCTTCTTGCAGGGCCACCGCCGCCCCGGCCGGGTCGTTCTGAAGTTGCTTGCGGGCCCCGGTCAGGTACAGCAGGACGACGGTGAGCGAATGGCCCACCAGGTCGTGCAGGTCGGCGGCGATGCGCTGGCGTTCGAGTTGCACGGCTTGGGCGGCGAGGCGCTCCCGTGTCGCTTCCAGTTCGTCGACCAGGCGCCGGAATCGACGCATCTGCTCGGACGACAGGCAGCCGAAACCGATGCCCATCATCCAAAACGGCCAGCCGAACGTGCGATGGCTGACGGCGGCGATGACGGCGGGGGCGAGCACGCCGGCGCCGCCCACGGCTGCCCGGATCCGACGATCGGGCTCGGTCAACACCACCAGGCCCGTGGCCACCACCAGCAGGAACATGGTGCCCTCGCTCCAGCCCCGCAGATTGACGACGACGGCGGGGGCGCCGGTCCAGATGGCCAATGGCAGGCTGGGCAGTCGCGGCCAGCGGGCCTTGGCCGCGAACCCCGCCGCGGTGATCACGGTGGCTAGGGCCACTCCGGCGGGGGCGCCCTTTCCCGACGCCCCGACCACGCCGAGCAGACCGACCGCCACCGTCAAGGCCACCGCCACGTGCGCCCACCAGGCGTCGTTGCGGTACGACCAGGTCGCGCGGGCCACGAACCGACGCTACCGGCGACGGGCGCGGTTCGGCATCGGCCCCGGGGTGGAGAGGGCACCTCCACCCTGGGTCGAGCCGGTTCGGGCGATGGCGGCTGTTCCTGTCCGTCAGCGCCTGCAGGAAGTCACACCGCAACTGATGGATCGCCGACCCCACAAGCCTTGTCCTCCAGGGATTTCACCAGGGAGTGTGTAGCTAGTCGGGTCGCCGAGGCGACGGGGTCATCTGGCGGTACCCGGGGTGCACGCCAGCGGTGAGGCCCTGGTCGTCTGCGATGCGCTGCAGCAGTCCCGTAAGGGTTTCGTGCTCCTCTGCGCTCAACGCCTTGGTGATCTCAGCATCGTGCAGTTGCGAGGTCGCCTGTAGCCGCCGGAAGAGTGACTGCCCAGCGGGGGTCAACTCCAACTCGTACTGCCGGCGGTCTGTGGTGCTGCGCACCCGCCGGACCACTCCTTGCGCCTCGAGATCGTCGACGAAGGTTACGACCCGGCTGGGCAGCAGCCCGAGCCGGGTGGCCAGCTGCTGCTGATTGCTGCCCGGGTTGAGGACGATCTGGCGCAGAAGTCCGGCCTGAGGCGGAGTCAGCGAAAGCTCGGCCAGGCGCTCGGCGTATCGGGTGGCGCCGTGGGTCCCCAGCTGGGTCAGGAGGAACGCCAGCGAGGTCCAGCGCCGACCGTCGCGCTGATCTTGGCGCCGCGGTATCGGGGCCACGGACTGGGTCATGCCCATAACCTATGTCACCAAGCAATGATTTGTCAGTTGAATCATTCATGAATAGTATGATTCGATCGCCAGCAGGAAGGAATGACATGACCACCACGACCGACCGGACCAACCTCACCACCGCGACTCGCCACCGTGGGGGCAACGGCTCCGGAGGCGCCCAAGGACCACCCCTCGTGGCGCTCGCCGTGATCTTCACCGGCCTCTTCGTCGGAAGCATCGTCGGCGTGGGCGCAGCCACCCGTGGCGCCCACTTCCCATCCCCCTATGCCTCGGTCGCCACCCTGTCGTCGTACCTGGCGGCCCACCACCGCGCCCTCGTCATCACTTCGTTCCTGCAGTTCGCCGCTGCCATCCCCCTGGCCATATTCGCCGCCGCCGTGTCAGCCCGGATGCACCACCTCGGCATACGGGCCCCCGGCGCCACCATCGCTCTGGCGGGCGGGGTGCTGGCGTCGGCCATGTTGGTCGTTTCCGCCAGCGCCCAATGGGTACTGGCCCAACCGGGCATCCGGGACAACATCGGCGTGGCACGCGCCTTCCAAGACTTCGCGTTCCTGACTGGAGGCCCGGGCCATGTCGTCCCCCTCGGTTTGCTCATCGCCGGCATTGCGGTGGTAGCCGCCTTTGGTCATCTCCTTCCCCGCACGGTGGCGTTTGCTGGCGTCGCCATCGCCCTCGCCGCTGAGGTCGCGACGCTAAGTGTCGCCGTACAAGGCTTCGCCATCCTGCTTCCTATCGCCCGGTTCGCGGGTTACGCCTGGCTGATTGCGGCCGCGGCCCTCCTGCCCCGCAACCGGCAGCGGCGCAACGCCGACGTGGCGCTGGGGTCGCCTTGACCGACCTCAGCACGTGAAGACGACTGACTCGAAGCGACCCCAAGAGGAGGAATCTCGATGACTGCAACCCATTCCTGTGCTGATTCGGAGAGCAGCGCCGGCCGGGCCGTGTATCCCGGGATTTCCGGCACGGTCGCGGTCGTGACCGGCGGCTCGCGGGGTATCGGCGCCGCCACCGCCGTCAGCCTGGCGGCCCACGGTGCCTCGGTCGCGGTCGTCGGCCGAGACCGAGCGGCCATCGACGCCACCGTGGACGCCATCACCGCCGCCGGCGGCCGGGCCATCGGCGTGGTCGCAGACTGCACCGTCGAAGCCGACGTCGAGGCGCTACGCCTAACCGTCATTGACCAGCTTGGCCCAGTCGACATCCTCGCCCCCTTCGCGGGCGGCAACGGGATGCCGGTGCCCACCGCGGCCGAGACCGCCGCCCACTGGCGCAGCGTCGTCGAAGGCGACCTCACCTCAACCTTTCTCACGGTGTCGGCCTTCCTGCCCGCCCTGATCGCCCAGCGCAGCGGGGTGATCATCACTATGGCGTCGGCCGCCGCCCGCCAACCGGCCCGGTCCTCGGCGGCCTACGCCGCGGCCAAGGCCGGCGTCGTGGCCTTCACCCGCCACCTGGCCAACGAAGTCGCCCGCGACGGGATCAGGGTCAACTGCATCGCCCCCTCGTCTGTCGAAAACGACAAGCTCCGCTCCTCGACAACGCCCGAGCAACGGGCCGCAATCGGCGCCACCTTCCCGCTCGGACGAATCGGCCAACCCGTTGACGTGGCGGCCGCCGCCCTATTCCTCGCCTCATCCGAGTCGTCATGGATCACTGGCATCACGCTCGACATCGCGGGCGGGAAGATCATGGTCTGATCAATGGGCCCCGTGACCGTTCCGCCTCCGCCTCCGCCTCCGGGACGGCGCCCTCGGACAGCGGCGCCGTCAACCGCCATTGCGGCCCGCGGCCCCGGATTGAAGTGGTCTGCTACCTGGTCGGCACCGTGCTGATCATCTCGGGGCTGGTCCACCTCGGCGTGTTCGCCGTGCGGGGCGGACCATGGAACGGTCCGGTGTCGTGGCGCAAACCGGCCGACTTTGGCCTGTCGTTCGGGGCGACCCTGCTCACCATCTGCTGGGTCGCCTCCTACCTCGACCTGAGCGCCCGGGCGCGTACCTGGTTGCTGGGCGTTTTCGCAGCTGACTGCGTCGTCGAAGTGGCGGGCATCACCATCCAGGCGTGGCGACGGGTCCCATCGCATTTCAACAACCAGACCGCGCTCAACACCGTTGTCGCCATGAGCCTCGCCCTCGGCGGCGCCGTACTGTTCATCACCCTTGGCGCCCTGGCGATAACCGCCTTCCGAGGCCGGATTCACGCCCCACCGGACCTGCAGCTGGCACTGCGGGCCGGGTTCGCCCTCCTCATGGTCGGCTTGGCCATCGGCGCCGCCATGATCGCCAAAGGCGAGATCCTGATCAACTCCGGTCGACGCCAAGCCGCCTACAACAGCGCGGGCTCACTCAAATGGGTGCACGGCGTCACCCTGCACGCCGTCGTTGTGCTCCCAGCCGTTGCCGTCGGTCTGGCCCGTCGGGGCTGGACCGAGGCGCGCCGCACCCACGCAGTCGAAGTTGCCACCGGCATGTATGCCGTGGCCACCATCGCCGTGGCAGTGATTTCCCTCGCTCGCTAACCGAGGTACACCGACGCCTGGGCGGCCGAGCGGGGGGCGAGCCTCATTCCCGAACCTCTCTCCCAGCTTCCAAGATGCTCCTCGGCTGGGGGTGTGACCGAACGTTCGCGGCCGTCGTTCACCGTGGCCCGGGGAGGATTTTTGACCTCGGTTCGTCCCGAGCTATGGCAGCCGCCCGGTCGGAGGGCGTGCGTCCATCGCGGCCGGGGGCGGCCACATAGAGTGATTGGCCCGGTCGCCGCGACGGGAGGCCGCGGTTGGGCCGAGACAGTGCGAGGGTGGCGCTACGAGCACGTGAAGGCAGGCGAGGACCACTCGGCTCGAGCGACTGCCGTCAACGCTTCTGCCGGCGGGGTGCCACCTCGACTGTTCTTAGGAATCGGCGCCGTTGCTGTCGATCTTGCCGATCGCCGTTCGTCGATGAGACAACAGCAGCCGCCGTCCTGAGGACGACGAGATGGAACCGGCCGACCGTCGGATCGAGTGTCGACGTCGCGATCGGCACAGCAGTGACGAACGAATCCCAGCCATATGAAGGAGAGTCACGATGCAACCGCGGATGGACCACCCAGCCATGACCGTTCCTGGCGCCATGAACGCCCTGCAAGCGCTCGGGAAGACGATAGAGGACGCCGGCGTGGCGACGTTCACCCTGGAACTCATACACATCCGGGCCAGTCAGATCAACGGCTGCAGTGTGTGCATCGACGGGCACGCGCGCATCGCCAAGCGCGCCGGGGAGACCGACGAGCGCCTGTTCGCGGTCGCAGCCTGGAGGGACACGCCGTACTTCACCGACGCAGAGCGGGCTGCCCTGGCCCTGACCGAAGCCCTCACCCGGCTCAGCGACCGGGCCGACCCCGTACCCGACGCAATCTTCGACGAGGCGGCCCGCCACTACGACGAACCGACACTCGCCGCGATCATCCTCGACATCGCCAACATCAACGTGTGGAACCGCCTCAACGTTGCCACCCGGCAGATCGCCGGAGCCTGGGCGCCCTGACCGCCCGACCATCGCTTCAGATCCTGGTAGTCAGTCCATTGGAGGGGCCGGTGTTCGGCCAGGGCGTGTACATGTTTATGGCCACCAGTGTTCGACGGGAAGCGTGTCAGCCGTCAGCGTCGAGAACCAACGTGTCGGCCGCCATGCGCGCCGACGCGTCGCACAGCACGCGTCGGACGTTGTCGCCGACCAAAAGTCGCAGACCACCTCCCGAGAGACCTCGTGGCGACCGGCGTTGCGGGGGTCGGCCACGGCGAGTCGAACGACTCCAAGGCCAACTCAATGGCCGCCCACATTCGGTCCTCATTGCCCTGAGTCTCGGCGCGCAGCGCCCGGCCGGATCTTCACCGTCAGTGCGTCAGAATCCCAAGCTGCTATCGACGAGTCCACACTCGGCGCCGGCGGGGGCGGATACCCTGGGATCCCCTTCGCCTTGCGATCATCCTATGGAACGGGTACGATCAGGCGGTTACGTAGATTAGACGCCGGGGTATGGTTCGTTGTGCCGTGACATGCGCGCCTAAAGCAGGCGGTAGCGCCGACGGGAGGATCTCTTGAAACGCTCAGTGATATCTCTCACCTTCGCACTTGGCCTAACGTTCGTAGGTATGGCTGGAGCTCAGGCAGCTCCCATGTCCGGTGGCTGTGGCCCGGCTTTCCATCGGAATGCAAATGGATATTGCGTTGCGAATCACCCTTATCATCATGGCAATCATGGTTGTCCGCCCGGTACGCATGCGACTCCGTACGGATGCCGCCCGAATCATTAGCCTGCGGCGGGACCGAGGACGGGGCCAACAAGTGATCGTTATCGGCGCCACTGTTGTGCCCATAATGCGTTGCCTTGTCCTGCGGTAGTTTCCCTTCTCCCATTGCCATTTGCGAGTAAAGGGTCTCAAGGCACGGGGCAGAGTGACCCGACAATGGCTTCGTGTTGTCCCGAGGGAGGAGTGCCGTCCCTACGAGGTTCCGGTGGTTCCCGAGCAGCCGTGCCATACCGCGGACCCGCAAGAGCCCATAGTTGTGACCATCGCGCTTCCACCCGAAACTCGATGAATCCCTAGAACACTCAATTTGGGAGACACTCGGCGATCGCCGAGTCAGACCGGCATCCGAGCGCCCGGTAGCTTGCGGTCGGCCACGTTGTGGCGGTGGTCCGAGCAGCCGTGCCATACCGTGGACCCGCAAGAGCCCATAGTTGTGACCATCGCGCTTCCACCCGAAACTCGATGAATCCCTAAAACACTCAATTTGGGAGACACTCGGCGATCGCCGAGTCAGACCGGCATCCGAGCGCCCGGTAGCTTGCGGTCGGCCACGTTGTGGCGGTGGTATGCCGTCTCAAGCCGGTACGGGGCGATATCGGATGGTTCAGCCGATGGGCTCCTCGGCTGGTTGGCGCTTGCCCCGTCCCTTTGCGCGTGGTGCGCGCTGATCTCTCTGACTTGCGTCACACCGACGACGCGATCTCGATCGCTACCTCAGCTTGCCGCCCCGCAAAAGTGAGCACAGTGGTTCATTCGGCCGCCGACCGAGGCCACGAGCAAGGGGGGTGACGGCTGGTACGGGAACGGACGGTGACTGCCGCATTCGAGATTGATTGGATGCTTGAGGAGCAGATTGATCGGGCAAACGGCGACGGGATGCGGCAGGCTTGGCGAATGCGCTTCCGTGACCAGGGCGACCTCGACGATCTGGTCTCGCACCGGATCCCCGAGTCGGCCTCACTCGAGTACAAGCGGGAGCTGTCGCTTGGTCCAAAGTCCGAACGACTCGAAGCGTTGAAGGACATCTCGGCGATGGGCAACGGGGGCGGCGGAACCGTGATCTATGGGATGGACGAAGATCGTGGTGGCGACTGGCCCGTCGCCAAGGAGATCGTGCCTCAGCCCGACTTTGGATTGCTCGGCAAGCTTGAAAACATCTGGCGCGATGGCGTCCGGCCGCCGCTTCTTGTGGAACCCAACGTGATCGAGGTCGATGGTGGTTACGTCCTGGCAGTCAACGTTCGACCATCGCCGCTCGGACCATACATGATCGAGGCATACGGCGACCGCCGCCATTACGTCAGAACTCTCACGAGCGCGGTGCCAATGACCGAGCAGCAAGTCCGCGACGCATACGCGCTCGCTCTCAGAGCCCGAGAGCACCGCCCCGACATTTGGGCCGACCACGCACTGCCGATGACCGAGCCGACTACAGCACCATGGATGATTGTCTCGGCCATGCCCGAGGAGCCGCTAGCCGAAATTCTCGATATGCGGACCGTCGAGGCGAAGGACCTCCAGCCATCTGCCCACATTGCCACCTACATCAACAACTCGGCTCTTGGCGGCCTCACGCCGGTCCTCCAGGCCATGGGTCGATGGGTCGATGGTTTCTATGGGGTCGATGATGCCGGCGAGGGCCCACGCCGCATAATGCGGATCCACCGAGATGGAGCGGCTGCAATAGCGATCAGTTGCTCCGTCGAGGATGGCACAATCTGGCCCGTCTATGTAGCAAGACTCGCGAACGCTGCACTCCTATACCTCGGCGAGTTGTGGCGACGCTTCGACTTGAGGTCCGCCGTGGAGATCAGGATTGACCTTCACAATACTGTCGGTACACCTTTGCTGCTCGACCCAAAGGCGAATCCGCCCAGGGTCTCCGGCCCAGTGACCGCTCCTCCCGGGCTGAGCGTAGATCCGATCTCTACCACCGATTTCGTGCTCGCCGGGCAAGCAGCACGAGCAAGTATTCGGCACCAGATCCTCATGCGATTCGCCGACCGCCTGTACCAAGCAGGAGGTGAGCGAGAAGCAGACGCCGGCTTCCGCCTCGGGCTGCTCCACGATCAAACAGGAGTCTCGCTCGGGGTTAGCGCCGGCGCCTCGGTCATCTGGGATGCCAATGCCAACATGCAGACCGGATGGATACACACCGATGGAGCTGTCACTTCTACAAGAACCGGCCAGATCGTCGCCTGGTATTTCGATGGGGTCGTATTGGATATGGTGGGCGACGCCGTCGCGGTACTCGAACTCGCTCCAGGAGTCGGCTGTCCTGATGACTTTGTCGGAACGACTCTGAAGGCCAACCCGGCAGAAGCCGCGCGATCGCTGAAAGGAAGACCTACACCACCACCGGAAGCATTGGAACCTCCCAAACCCTCCGCGCATTGGTCAACTCGTGACCTTCGTACCCTGCTCGACTTTTGACGAGTCCGCTACGTCCTCTCTTCTGCATCGACGAGCGAAAGGGGCGTTACCGGGCGGCCTGCCGGGTGTCGTCATCCACGATTGCGATGTCGATCGAAAGATTCGGGAGAATCACAGTCCTCCCGAACGTTGACGATCGTGTCGTTCGACCGTATCAATTTCAAAGTCCCGCATCTTCGAGGCTGAGTCTTCCCAGATAACCGTGAGCCGGTACGGGGGTGGCCACTCCTCTATCGGAGGCCGGAGCGCTACAGAACGCTCCTGACCCGGTCCGAGATCGAAGGGGTCGGGAGGCTGCCCATCCATATAGGTCGACATATTGACATCCGGCGGCGCAAGATCCGACAAGGTTATACGATGCGCGTTCCCAGGACCTAGGTTCAGCACAATAAGATTCCGGTCCTGTTGAAGGACCGCAGACACTTCGCTCTCAGCTAGCCAACTTGTATCTCCAGGAAGAAGCTCAAGGAATCGCCGTCCATATCCACTGAGGCGCCAGGCCGGCTGATCGTAATCCCACGTACCGGCTGCGACGTCATCAATCAGCCCCTCGCTTTCTAGGACGGCAAGCATCGGAGCCAACAGATTCGCAGCGCCAGGCCACTCGCGTTGCAGATCTGTGCGTGTCAATGCGCCTTCAAGTCGGGTGAACGCATACTTTCCTTCACCCGGTCGCGGTCGAGCAACTATTGTGAGCAACTTCGCCTCGGAGAACTCAACGTGCCCGATCGTTCGTACAAGTTGAGGATAAGGGTCGATCTCCTCGTCGGGTGGAGACTTTATCGCATTTGCAACGGCTCTTGCCAGCATCCATCGCTTCTCGATTGCGGCTGATCGGGCGGCTGACTCCCATGCCGTCCCCACCAACTCAGCGATCGCCGGAGTGTCCTCAACGATCGACTGAAGTTGATCGGGCGTCAGTCCACTCAACTCCTGGAGCAGGGATGCCCACTCAAGAGCCGCTCGCTGCCGGGAGTTGCGGATGCCAAGGTAGAGACTCGTAGCGGCTACTGCAAACTCTCCCGCCTGGCCGGCTGCTTGGATCCACACGGGAAGGTCAGTCATTGCGTGATTCTGGCATGTTGTACATCAGGTTGCATCCAACTCACAGCTACGAGCGAGCCAGCCAGTGGTCGCGTCAAAATGCCGGCTCAGCTGCCTGACACGACCTGCGCGCGGCCCAGAAGCTATGTTGCCTCGCCCATAGTCTCAGTGGTGACGGGCACCCGGAGGAGCGTTACCGGACGGCTCGTTTGGGCCATAGATGAGCGTTCCCGTTGGGCACCCCGCGCCCGGCTTGAGAAGCTGCCCAAAGTTATACCGCGCCGTCGATCTAGTTTGGGAAAGGGGTGCACACCATCCTGGTCGTCGGCTATTTGTCACCCGAAGGAGCTACCGACGGCGGGATCACGCCAAACGACGGTGATGCTTAGGCTTAGGAAATCACCCGTGGGTTCTGAGGGTTCACCGAGACGGAACGTACCGCCGGTGTCCTTTGAAGGGGTGCTTGCGATTTGTTGCGCCTGGTATCCGGAAGTTGGGCATCCAACGCAACTGGGTGCATCGTTCTCGCACGGACGAATGTATCATCGATGCGTTCGGCCTACCATTTCGCCAGAGGGTACGCCGCGGTTCCTGCTGTGATCGGATCGATGATCCAGCGAAGCGAACTTGACTGGGCAAACATTCGCGCACCGGACGGAACATCGAAGGCACCCGCAGTCAACCACCTTAGCCACACAAGTGGCATTGGGCTCGAATACTCACGAAGCGGCCGCTCGTAGGTGTCCTCAACCGTCTGTTCGCCCGGGAATGGCCCTCCGGAATTGCCGGAATCGCCGGATGGAACTTGCGTGACTACGTTTGCGAGAAGGACGGGGCCGTCGGCAGTACACAGAGATGTAAGGCGAAACGCAAACCGGGCGGCTTCCTCAAGCGAATCAATGGTACCGGCGCCTCGAGTAACGTGAATTACGATTGGAGGGAAGGAGTCGCCGTGTCGCTCGATCCACCGCCGCGACCCGCTCGCCAACATAGTTGAGGCCAGAACTAAACTGCTGGCGACCGCTAGCGCATGGCTCGATCCAGCGGGGCCGAGATCCATTGTTCGTCTCTGCAATCGGGAGTGGGCGCTCTGCTACCAATGATATCGGAATCGGATCACCCGTGTCCGAGGTTCCGATGAGGTGGAAGGCCCGCTCATTGTATCCCGCGACCATAACGTCAAAATAGTCGCTCACGTTGTCCGGCTTGGCGCATCGCACTATCATGTCGAAAAGAAGATTGTCAACCGACTTCGCCGTCTCGATCATTGGAGCCTCACCCTCCTCGCGCAGATGCTCACTCTGATCCAAGAGGATAGCAACTAGGCCGGGGCGACTACGAACGACAGGTGTAACGTACGGCGTTCTTTCTGGAGCTCGAGGATCAAACCGCCTTAACAACGTATGCAAGCCAACAAGCTCCTCTAGAACGTCCCCGATATCCGCTCGGTCTGGGACAGAGACGCCATGCTTAAGGCGGAGTCCATACGGCACCCCCGCCAGTGACATTCCGCCTATGAATATTGGAATCACGCGGTGTTTCGTAGGATCATGACGTGCCATCTCAAGTCCACGCTGAATCTCCTCGCGCTGAAAGTAGGCATCCCCGGTTGACGGAGAAACCAGGACGACCGTTGCATAGGCAGATTCCTGGGCACGCTGAATAGCGCCGTCCCAGCTGTCACCGAGCGTTATCGATCGCGACACGACGAATGCGCTGATACCCACCCGAGAGAGCGCATCCTGCATGCCCTCTGCCAGTGCGGTGTCCGGCGATGCATAGGCAATAAAGTAGTCGAACGGCCGTGCTGACGATGTAGTGGGGGTCATATCGAGGCCGCCTTTGCATTGTATGTGGCCTATGAACTGTACGTCCAGTGCCAAGGGTGTGCCAACGGAGTGCAGCTTTGGGCACACGCTCGTAGCTAGATCGTCAGTGGCCAGGGTCATCGATCCGGTCGCAGGCGGAGACGCGTGAGCTTCCCGACCGCATGCCGGCTCTTCAGACGAACCCGGCCGGATCGAAAGGATCCATCGGAGTGAACACCGGGCGGGGCGAGTGGACGTGACGCCGTTCACTAACTTCGCGGGACATTCCCCATTCTCCAACCGACGCGGGAACAACGGGGTGGGAGTGTGATCACGCCCGGCTCACTGACCTCGCTCAGGCACAAACTTGCGCTGCGAAATACTCCTCGGCATTGCGTGCAACGCCAGATCCTCGCGACGTCGAGGTCGAGTACGACGAGGTGACACGTTCGCGACGAACTCATGAACCGGCATCTCTTCCCGATCGACAAGAGGCCGAGTCTGCATTTCAGCGGCCACCACGGCGGTTCGTGACTTCGGGTTGGGCGGGTCGTGGCGGTACCATCCGGTATCTGGCGTGTTCACCGCGGGACCGATCCCCGCTCGAGGGCCTGATCGGTAGCTGACAGCGGGGTGCGCTCCGGGAGCCCCACCCGTTCCATCTACACGCTCGCGCCTGGGACCCTCTTGCGCCGTGAGCGCAAGCCCTGTGGCGGCGACGGCCTCGACAACCACGCCGTTCACCTCGGCGACGGAGATGTAGCGATCGCGGGTCGCTGAGGGCCGCTGTCCTCGGCTTCATTGACCATCGCGGGAACGACAGCCTGTCTACAAGTTCCTCAAACTGATCCCGTCAGCGTCGACGTGGATGACAACATCATTCGGCAGGGTGGTCAATCACCCTGGTGAATGAGAAGGAGGCCCTCCAAGTCCACCGAGATCGCCGTGAGCTCCCCTGGCCGGGTCCGTCCGCACCCCTGCGCTCCGGGCGATCCAGTGCGAGCGACCCCTTGACTGTGCTCGCGAGCGATTGTGATCCCGGTGAGGACGGAGACCAGTGGCTTTGACCGCGACTTCTACGTAATACCCCCACCCACCGTTGCACAATTGCGACAAAGGGGGGCTTGGGCGGGCCGGATCGAGGAAAAACCGGAAACTATTTACGCACAACTCTCGAACAACTTTCGCACAACGGCAGTTGTTCAGGGCGCTCCCGCCGATCACCGATCAAGCAGGTGGCCGGCATCAGCGCCTGGCCGATGGGTAGCGGGCAAAGGAGCATGCGTGATGTTCAAGGACCGAACAAGGCC
>CAVTDW010000027.1:0-203151 GCA_963733505.1 uncultured Actinomycetota bacterium
AACCCCGGCACAGCGCCAGCACCTCGGCCATGTCGGTCGCCCAGCAGCCGGGATTTGCCATTCATCAATGAAGATCGCTGCGGGGCGCCGCCGTTCGATCGGCATGGCCGACCGGGCCTGGACCGCGGACCACAGGCCGGACAGCATGATCGCGGCGAGCAAGGCCGCCGACTTGGGGCCAGCTGACCCACACCCACCGGGATCAGCAGGACCTTGCCTTCGTTCAAGATGCGCCCGAGATCAATCGTGGATTCTTCTTGACCGAGCACCACTCTTGGCATGTTGGATCTCAGCGCCAGTTGTCGCGCTCGGGTCAACAGTGGCGCCACCACTTGGGCTCGCTCGCCGTCGGACATGGCTTCAAACGCCGTCCAATAGTTGGCTAGCACCGGCTCTCCCTGAAGCCTGCTCACGATCGTGGTCCGGAAGGCCCGGTTCGTCACGAGCGGGCCAATATCGATCAGGGTCGCTCCGGGGTGAAACGTCAGGCTCGCTATGGTGACGTGCAACAAATCGCTCGTCCTGGGTGCCGCCTCCAGGTGCCACACCCGCTTCAGGATGCCGAACAGCGCATCGGCGACGACCTCCGGATTGCGGGTCGCACCGGCGAGCGGGTTGTAACCGATCGGGCGATCCGACGTCGGGTCGAGCACGATTAGGTCGCCATCGCGGCGGGAAGGGAACCGCTCCAGCACGGCGTCGATCGTGTCGGTCTTCATGTCGAAAGCGATGACAGCCCGGTGGTCTGGTGCCTCGATGTCCGCCAGTATCTGATTCACCATCAGGACGGACTTGCCCGAGCCTGTGGGCCCAGCAACCCACTGATTTTGGCTGGTGCTCTCAAACGGAATGGCCACGGGGCGGGACATCGAGGGGAACGTGGCGATGCCCAATGGGCGACCGATCGAGGGGAGGTGGGGGCTGGGTGGCATCGGCCGACCCAGGGCGAGAACGACACCGGGCAAGCTGGGCGACTCCAACGGCCAGCCGATCACGGCCGCCAGCTCCTTGGCGTTGAGCACGGCCGGGAAGGAAAACGACGGCACGGCCTGAGCAACCAGACGGCGGCCTACGACAGGAGACGACCGACGTACACGCACCAGGCGAGCACCGGGAGCCGATACGGACGAGTGGGCGGCAAACACCCGACCGACGAGCTGCCGCGCCCGACCCCGATCGGCCGCGACTGCACTGATACGCCCCACCGACCAAAACAGGGGAGCACTCTGCTTTGTGCGCTTGGCCGTCGTGGCCTCCCGGGTCCGGACCTCATTCACCAGGCTTGCTAGCAAGTGTTGGTCGTTCCCTCGCTTACGAGCAGGGTCCGCAATCGGTCGCCGGGAACCGGCCTTGGCCACAATCCACTGAATCCGCACGCTCTCCGAAGTTCGCAACGGTGCCAGGGACGCCAGGATCGACCGACTGGTCGCCGCCGGATTGTCCGAGCGCAAGGGGCGATCCAAGCTGCTGGTTCCGATCTCAACTGCGGCAGTCGGAATCTGCTCAAGATCAATGTCGGAGAGTTCCATTCGCAGGCCGGGGATGGCCGCAAATAGGGCCGATCGACTGGCCTCGACTCGACTCTCCCGCAGGGTGATGAAGTGTCGCACGCCCGACTCGGTGGCCACGGTTTCCAAGGCGATGAGGTCGAAGCCGTCGAAGAACCACAGTGGCCCAGGCGCCGGCAACAGATCGACCAGGACATGTGCCACGCCTTCGGGTGAGACGTCCGGCGGGAAGCGCAGTTCAAATCGTTCTTTGGCTCGCCACCGCTGGCGCTGAGCCCGCACCCGCAGGTGGGCGAGCGTTGCGGCGCTGACCGTACCGGTCGCACCGAGCATGATGACGTCGTAGTTCACGCCACCACCGCGTTGTTGTTGATAATGAGATTAGCGATCAATAAAGACTCCTCCCTTATGACGTAGGTCAGGCTCTACATTGTTGAGACGCGCGTCGCTATTCGCACCGCGGCAACGGAATGGCCCTGTCTTTGTTCTAACGTAGGGAGCACCCCACAGTCGTTAGGCGCATTCCCAAATATGTGCTCGTCGGGTTACCGATTGTTTGGTAACGGCAGGGATTACCTCAGCTTTTATAGCGGGCGCCTCGGTCCGACAAACATTCGCGACAAGATCGCCAAGACAACGAATGCCACGATCAGGAGCGGGACGAGGGGAGCGATCAAGATGACCAACAACCGCAGCGCCAGAAATCCAAGGGCCGCCAGCGCCAGGTAGTTGCGGGCCTTCTTCATTCCTGATAGCCCTTGCGCCAGGCAAGGGGCAGTTCGGCGTCGAGAAGTTCATCAAGGAGCCGCTGATCATCACGGATTCCCGCGTTGATCCTGGCTCGCTCGACCCGGGTGTCGTCGGGATCGATGGCATCAACCGGTGTCGCCGGATGGACCAGTCGCCGCAGTCCGCCCCTCACGACTGCGTCCCTGTCTGGGATGCTGCTTTGCGCATCGCACTCTCGGCCGCTATGGCCGCACGGTGGAGTCCGGCGCTTGCCCGAAGTGCCGCAGCGAGCTGCGACAGCAGTTCACCCCTCGTGCTGGTTGCAGCACTTGGACCCAGCGCAGTGTCAACCAGGCCCCGAGCACCCCACCCACGAGGATGGTCGTGAGCAGAGCTAGGGCAATCACGAGGATGATCACAGGCCCATCTCCCCTATCCGGAATGCCGCCCCGGCGGTGAAGCTGTCCACCAAGAGCCGATAGCGGTCGGCACCAAGCGGGTTCTCTTGGGTCAGCAATCCTTCCTCGACGGTCAACGCCGACGTCAGATGAAGAGCCAGTTTGGTGACCTGGGCTGTCGCCGCGACCCGGGCAGCCTGAGCCATCCCGTCGTGGCGAATCTCCTCCAGGCGCCGGACAACCTCCTTCGGCAACCGTCCCGACCGGACGACACCGTCGCCCCGCCGCACGACCGCCGTCATCTACGACCACCTGACCGAGTCCGCCGATCAGTTGGTGTCTCCCACGCTTCCGACGCACACCAGGCGCAGTTCTCTGTCTCGGCGTCGAACATGAAGCCTTCGACATTGCCGATACATCCGGCGACCACACAGGTAGCCAGGTTGGGATCGACCTCCCACCACGGCCGAGTGATTGGGCATCCGGCCGTGGTGCTGTGCTCGTTGGCACCTTGTTCGGCGCTCGGAGCCCGCGTCACGGATAGACCACGCGGAGTCCGCACACACAGTTTCGGGTCCGTCGCTCACCCACGATCTTCCGGCCGCACTGACAGCGTGTGCGGTGCTCCCAGGACGATCCGACTCTTCTCATACGGCCCTTCACGCACGCCTCCTTGTTCGGTGGACACATCTGCTGACGTGTGAGTATACGTAAACGTACACGCTTGCGCAACCGTCATCAGCGGCTATCATGCGTGCATGAAGACAACCTCTGTCCGCCTCGATGACGATCAGGTCCTGGCTCTCGCCGCTATCGCCGAGTCAGACGGCGCATCTCCCTCGGACGTTCTACGCCGAGCGTTCGCGGCCTATGTCCGAGAGCGCGCAAGGACCGACCCGGGGGTCGCCGATCTCGTCCGACAGGTCACAGAACGTCGTATCTCTGAGGTTGTGGCCGACGTAGAAGCCACGCTTGGTCTGACCTCAGCCGACCTTCGACCTACAGACGAACGTCGCCGCAGCGAGCCGCAACCGTAGCCACAAATCCACAACCGAACCTCCATGACGACCTCGCATCCGCCGCCCAAGAGCGTGGACCAAATCGCGAACGATTTCGGTATCCAGCGCTACGACAACTCGATCGACGGTGTAAACCTTCTCGGCGCAACCATCCTGCACCAACACCCAATACGTTGTAGTCATCTTCGACTTGATCCCGGCGTGACAGCCCTCTATGGCCTTAATGGATCGGGTAAGACGACCATCCTCCGTGCCTTAGGAGATGCCGTTCAAGGGACACGTTCTCGGACAAGACAAGCCTTTTGCAATAGCGGTACGTGGTTGCACCTTCAGGTTGATCCGAAGGTGCAAATGCGGGTCGCACAGGATAGGGAAGCTAGCGACGTCAGCGAGCGATACACCCTCGTCGGACGCATTGTGAATGCAATCATCCAGCAACAATGGGCAACTAAGCGGCATCCCAAACCTGACGGCCAGACGATTGACGAGATTCGGCGCGGTGGTAAAACATCAGCAGCCGTTGCCTTGTCAGCGGCCATTGCGGGCTCGCTCTTTTCCGACTTTGGCCCCGAGCTCTACCTAGACGACGAAACCCTTATGCAGGCACTAACTGATACGCGGTATCTCAGCCTCTACGCATCAGGGACTGCGACGTGCCCCGTCTGGACTGTATATGCGTCGCTGCGACCCTCAGAGTGCGAAGAGGCCGCCACCCTTTGGCGCGATCAAACCGCAACCGTGCATGCTTGGTTCAACCACCACCTCATCGAAAACAACGGGGTAACCCGAAGCGACATCTTCGACGAGTACTGCGACGTATTAAGATCGCTTCACCTTCTTGACCTTCATGGTCGAGGCGTTCTACCGGACCTCATGTGGTTGGAACGCAACTATCGCGATGCTCAAGACTATCTGGCAGACGACGACTCCCGGGATAGCCATCAGTTGTATACCTACGACCCACCGCCAGACTGGGTACCAGTTCCCGCGTACGAGGTCTGCGAGCTGCGCAACGAACCAGTCACACAGCGGTGGCGGTCGAAAACGTTACGCCGATGGGCTGTGTCGCATCTTCCCGACAGTTCCAATGCGCCCTGTCTGCCTCCCCTGAACCTCGTCGCGATTCCAGACCCTATCGATGTTGACGCACTAGAACACGAGACCTTTTTGGCGGCTCGAGGCGAAGGCTTCTCTGCACTCTCATTGATCGAGTCGAGCGACAATGAGACGCCGAAAGCCGGACCCGAATTCGTCGAACGCCTCGCCACAATCGGTGTGCGTGCGAATCACTTTTTCGAAACGCTGCTCTACGACTGCCCGCGGATGTTTGTTCGTACTGAAGACCCCGAAGAGTGGGCGGATAATCGTTTCATTAAATGGCGGGCCGTCCGGCAGGACAGTTCAGGTTCGTTCGACCTACGGGGTTTGAGTCACGCCCAGATCCGACTCGCGGCACTTGCGATTCGTCTCGCGACTTTGCAGGAGCCGGCATATCACGAGGCCAGACGGGCCCACGGATACGTTGACCTGTTAAGTATCGACGAACCGGAGGCGGGGCTGCATCCGACGGCTATACAGCATCTCGCAAAAGGGCTCAAGGCCTTGGCAGCGGAAGCGGACATGCCAGTTCTTGTTGCAACCCATTCGCCAATCTTTCTCTCCGACCCAGCCATCCGGGTGGTGCAGGTCTCCAGACAGGAGGACGGCTCTGCCATCACTACGTCATTTCGTTCGATCAGTAGTATCCTGAGCCCGAACGACCTCGGACTTACGCCACAGGATCGTCTCGGATGGTACCGGTGCGTTCTCCTTGTTGAAGGTGACTGTGATCGGGCCATCTTAGAAACCCTGTTCCGAGATGAGATCGATGAGGGCCGGATTTTGTTGGTTTGCCTCGGCGGAAGTCCGAACCTCGCAAGCGCTGCGGATGGCAGTATTCTGTATGACTTCACTTCCGCCCCCGTGGTCGTTTGTCTGAACAACGTGCGGGGCCCGGAGCTGGAGAGGCAGTGGAAAGAGGCGGTACGCCTCTGGCGGGATGGACGACAAGATGAGGCCTACACGGTCCTTGCAGCCTTTCCGGGCCAGAAGGGGGACTTATCCGCCTTGCACAGGTTTTGCCGCTTAGTGCTCGAGGGTGGTCATTCCAATCGCGTGTCGTTTTCTGGCCTGTCTGAGCCGGACATAATCTGCTACCTGCCAGTGACTGCCTTCGACAAGTCAGTGGGCAAGTGGGCCGCGCTGCATAAGAATTTTGATACCGCACGCAGCAACGGCTTCGCTGGAGGAATGAGGGACTGGCTACAAGCCACGTCCGGAGTGAATGTCACCCCTGAACTCGTGAGCGAAATCGCTCTTACCCTGCATGGCCTTCCGAATGAGCTAACACAGGTTATCGAGCACTGCCAAGAGGAATCAAAGTTGTACGATTCAAGCTTGACGATTTGATTAGTTTGTGGTATCATTTATTGCGAAGTTGAGCCGTCGGTAGGCTCCTTCGTATTTTGAGGGTGGCGGCTTAGCGCACGATGTCGGTGCGCTAGTCCGCCGTCCTCAACAGAGCTTGTTGAGACCAGGCGTGCAACTAGCACATCTGGTCATTTCCACGGCGGAAAGTTGACGGCCGATGGGCGTCTACTATTACATGGCGATAGCGTCACCCAAGGAAGCGTCCGAATACGAGGCCTTCTTGGAGCACTATCGCACCCACCTACCCTTGTTCTCACGCTCGATGACCGGCTGTCCTGAGTGCCGTCCCTTCGAGCCGACGTTCTCATACGACGAACAGTGCCCACGAGTCGGCCTCGGCCGACTTTGGGACCGGATCGACTGCGGAATCCACGTTGTGGATGATGTCTTCCGGCGGCGTGTGATCAAGCTGATGTACGAGGATGGCGATCAGGACGAGCCACGGTGGAGCACCCCTGAGTCCGGCCCGTCGAAAGACGATGCAGCCGATGTTCGGCTTCCGTCCGACCCCGTCCTACGGCGTGCCTACGAGGCCTACATGAGGGATCGGGCCAAACCCGGCATCGACGTCACTCTGATTCGCCGCCTCACCGGGCAAGCTGGACCGGAGCATCCACGAGTCGAACCGCAACCAGAGTTCCACATCGTCCGTGACGCCCGGAAGGTCGTTGCCTTCGTGACCGATCACGTTGGCGAGACTGTAGCGGTCTATCACGACAACCTGTTTTGATCGTCCTGCACCTTAGACGATCGCAAGGTCCATCCCCCGGCTAATAAAGGGGGATGGACCGCTCCCCGACGTCATGAGCCTCGGCTCGTGGCCTCAGGGCGCTCACTCGTCGAGCCCGCGTTCGCGATCGGACGATCACAGTCGACCTCACCCATGTCCGGGGGTGCTTTTGGGCGGAAAATCCCTGTGGTTGCGAGCCACACCAAAGTCATCAAGTTGACTCGTCGCCGACTCTAGGTCGTCCGACTCCGCCCACCCCGAGAGGCGCTGGGTTGTGACGACGTGTTCGCCATGCGATTTACTGCGCTGCAGCTGCCCCGATCGCTAGGCAGCCTTCCTTCCAGTCCGAAAACAGCTCCACTCCATACCTTTTGGTTCGCATATGGCTGCGCATGTCGGCAAACGAGGACGAGTATTGCTGGACGTCCGCCAGGCTTCGATCTCCTTTGTGGGCAACAAAGTTCCGACAAGTTCGGATCTCTGCGATGGGGTTTGGAATCGTGGACGGCCCGAGGGTTACGCTGGATGCGGTGATCGCGAGGACGATAACTTGATCATTCGCGACTCCAAGGACTTTAGTGATGCCCGCGATCGAGCCAGGATCGAACCACTTTGGTTCGCCACTCAACATGGCAATTCCATTGGCACGTCGAGTCATACGAATGTGGTTTAGAGCCACAGGTTCGGTCATGGGCGTGGACGGTGCGTATATGGTTCCGCTAAGTCCCTCGACCGGACCCAAGCAACTCTGCAGCAGTACCTTTCGTATGAACCTGTTCCAGGCGTCCCAGAGTGCCACCAAGCAACCGTCCTCTGCGGGGGCATATGGAATCTTATACTCCGTCACCCTGTTGAGGCCCCTGCTGGCATAAAACACTTGCTCGATTTGATCAAGTTCGGCCGTGAGTGAATTTACGGCATCCCCAAGGGACGGCGCAACGACACCAATGGTGGACACCAGAACCTACCTCGTGAGTTCGCCAGCTAGCGCTCTACACGTGAAGTTGAACCGCGTTTGCCTGCTCTTGATCCGTTGGGAAGATGATCTAGCTGCGATGAAGTCAGACAGATCGATTGGCGTGCTCTCACCCGTGAGTGCGGCGTTCAAGACCTGGAGGGATTCGACTGTTGCGTCTGGATCTTGGATAAGCCGATCTCGTGGAGGGACCTGCGACAGATCGAGCTTCCCGTTTTTGAGATTCCCTTCGGCATACATCATGCCCGCAACGATCATGAGAAAGTGTGGGCGCTGAACTATCGGCTCGGAATAGAACTCACCCAATAGGAGCCGTGCTACACGCTGGAGATTCTCAACAACCTGCACCTCCGACGGGAGATCATTAAGAGGCGTCGTCTTGTGGTCCTCATAGAGTCGTGTTATCCGGGCCTCGCCTCCATCTGTCACTCCTAACATCCAGAACCCCAAGATCTCGGCCACTAAGGACTGGTCCATCATGCGTACTCTTTCCCGATCAGAAAGTACGCCAAGCGCCCACACAGGGCCCACTCGTTTCGTTATTGATTTGACAAGCTCACTGAAATCATTCTCGAAGCGGGCGTTGCGTAACTCCGGTTCGTTCAACGGCACGGCGTATGAGTTGATCCGGACAAAGACTTCCAATACATCGTCATCACTTGCGTTGATCAGCTGCTCACAGGTGAGCTTGTATGAGAGGAATCCGTCCTTTTGTTCATCCTCTAAGTCGCTATAGCGTAGGCCTTGGAATTCGGCGGCCTTGGGCCCAAGCACGAACCGTCCCCCAGCGAAGTCGATGATCGTCTTGAGCCGCTGCTGTCCGTCGACAACGTCGCGGATAGTTCGGCGGTTGTCTCGGTCGACGTTCGTGCGCAACAGGAGTTTCGGTACCGGGTACCCGCGTAGAATCGAGTCGATTAGATAGCTCTTGGCTGCTGGTAGCCATACTGAGTTACGTTGGAACTTTGGATTAAGGATTAGTTCGTCGTCGTCATTCCATTTCAGAAAGTCGGCGATCGTGTAATGTTGAGGCGTACTACCTTGCATTGGCCCTCCTCGTGCGCAAGTTGGCCGCGCGACGTAGGGTAGTCAACGGACTGCGCCAACCGCTGTACTCCCTTAGCGTGTCGATGGGGGCTTGGGGTCGCCGGCGATGGACGATCCTCCGGTGACTCCGACCCGGGATCGACCCGGGACAAGCCAAGTGGAGCAGACAGCCTCAGCACTGCCACGTCGGGGGTGCGGCGGGACCGAGCTGCCGGACCGCTTGTCATACACGGATCAGGGCGACGCCGGACGTACCGCGTCGGGCGAGCCCTACGGCCGGACGGCGCTGTCGTCGCCTCCCTCAAATCGCATCAATGATTGACACAGGATTGACACGGAGCCCAAAACGCCGAACGACCTCCCCTTCCGGGGAGACCGTTTTTGGCTTCTGACCTGCATTTTCTCTTGGTGGCGGGGGCTGGATTTGAACCAGCGACCTTCGGGTTATGAGCCCGACGAGCTACCAGACTGCTCCACCCCGCGGCGGTCCCCGCATCCTACCATCCCGCCCTCGCCCACCGTCTGGCGAGGCATTTTCCCAGCTAGGGCTTCACCGTCGTGGTCGTGGCGCCGGACAACGCCTGCGCCTGGGTGATGTCGCCCTGCGCGGCGGCTACTTCGCTCTGGTAGAGGCCCAGGTTGCCGGCCTTCAGGGCGTTCTGGGCATTCTGGAAATGCGTCGCCGCGTCGGCCAAGAGTTGCGACAACGTGGCCGGGACCTGGGCCGTCGTGGGAGGTGAGCCGGCCACGGTGGTCGGGGGCGTCGTTGTCGGTGGCGTGGTGGTCGGGGTCGTCCCGCCTGAGGGCGCGGGACTGGTGCTGCCACCCGGCGGGGGCGTGGTGCCGCCCGGCAGGGCGCAGAACGGGGCGCCGAATGGGGTCGCACACAGCGCCGAGTTGAGCGTCCCGCCGTGGTACGCCGCCCCGCTGTACACCACGATCACGTCATCGAGGCGCGGCACGGGGTTGCCCTGGGCCTGGACGTACAACGGCTGCACGTAGATGAGGGTCTGGTTGACGGGGACGGTGATGACGTTGCCCAGCTCGACCTGGCTCCCGTTGGTGTTGAGCAGGGTGATTTCTTTGGAGATGTCGGGGTTGGCATTGATGGCGGCGTTGATCAGCGCCGGGCCGTCGACCTGCTGGCCCGACGGGGTGACAAACACATCCAGACGTCCATAGTTGGACGGGTCCCCCTTGGCGGTCATAAATGCCGACAGGTTCTGCTGCTTGTCCGACGCCGACACGGGCACGAACGGCTGCAGGATCAAGAACGCCTGGTCCGGTTGCTCGGGCAACGTCAGGAGCTGGAACGTGGGTTGCATCCGCTGCTGGCGGGTCGTGACGATCTGCCCGGCGGCGTTGACCGACGAGCTGGCCTGGGTGACATTAGAGGGGGGTCCCGAACCGGGGTCCTGCGAGATCGTCCACGCGTTGGCCTGGGTGTAGAAGTCGTCCGGGGTGGTCAGGTGGTAGCGGCCGTACATGTTGGTCTGGACCCGGAACAGGTCCTCGGGGTACCGCATGTGCGCCCGCAGCCCCGGGTCCATGTCGTTGCCGGGCGTGAACAACTCGGGAAACGCCTTTTGATACGTCTTGATGATCGGGTCTTTCGGGTCGACCACGTAGAACTTCATCGTGCCGTTGTAGGCGTCGATGACGACCTTCACCGAGTTGCGCACGTAGTTGAAGTCGCCGCTCAGCCCGCTCTGTCCCGACGATCCGGTCGGTGTTGGCCGGCTGCGAATAGGGGTAGCGGGAGGTGACGGTATAGGCGTCCTGAACCCAGTAGATCTTCCCGTTGTAGAGCACCGCGTACGGATCCGCGTCGTACTTCAGGAATGGCGCCGCCTTGCGGACCCGGTCACTGATACTGCGCACGTAAAGGATCCGCGACTTCGACGTCACCAGGCCCGAGATGACCGGGTTGGGATCGCCGAAGCGCAAGGCGAAGGCGAAGCGCCGGAAGATCGAGCCCATGGGGACGCCGCCGGTGCCCGCGTACTTGCTGGTGAGGTTCTGCCCGCTCGTTCGATCCTGGTAGTCGAGCTCCTGCTGGGCCGAGTCGACGATGACGTAGTTGCTCTGCTTCTCCCCGTAGTACACCTTGGCGCCGGTGGTATCGAGCGTCGGTGCGCCCGGGGCCGACTGCGGTGGGATGTCGGAAACCACAAAGTTCGGGGTGCCGTCGGCCGGGTTGATCCCGGTCTGGTTGGCCGGCGACATCGCCGCCCCGTAGCCGTGGGTGTAGAGCAGGTGCTGGTTGACGAAGCCTGCGGGCACGTCGGGCGACTTGATCTCCCGCACCGCCGCCAGGGTCTGAGTCAGTACCCCCCCGAGGCTGTAGCGATCGACGTCGAGGTCGTTGAACTGGTAGTAGGAGCGGATCTCCTGCAGCTTGTTGAAGGCGTCCTTCACGAACGCCGGGTCGAGGAGGCGCACGTTGGTGAGGTTCGCCCGGTTGGTGGAGGTGTCGCCGAAGTCACCGGCGGTCAAGGCGCCCGTGCCCTGGAACTGGTGGGTCACGACCGTGTTGAGCCCGTATGCCGTCCGGGTCGCGGTGATGTTGCGCTGGATGTACGGCTTCTCCCGCACGATCTCGGCGGGCTTGACCCGCAGTGCCTGGATAACCGCCGGATAGATGCCGCCGACGACAACCCAAACCAGTCCCCACAAGCCGACCGCAATGAGCGGCAGCGTCCAGCCTTTTTGATAGATGTTGTAAATAAAAAGCCCTGCCGCGAAGACAGCGATCACGATCAGTAACGTCTTCGCCGGGAGATCGGCATGGACGCTGGTGTACGTGGCTCCTGCAACGACATGCTTGGTTGACAGGGCGAGCTCGAAACGCTCGAACCAATAGCCGAGCGCCTTGACCAGGGCCAGCCCACCAAGCAGCACCGAGATGTGGGCCTTGACCTGGGGCGTGACCCGCTGAATCGGCGACTGCACCCGGATCCCACCGTTGAGGTAGTGGAACACCACCGTCACGACCAGCGTGATGACGATGGCCACGAACAACCAGTCGATGAAGAACTTGATGAACGGCAGCTGGAAGACGTAGAAGCCCACGTCCCGGCCGAACTGCGGGTCCTTGACCCCAAACGACGTGGAGTGGCGGAACAGCAGCCAGTTGTTCCACTGCGAGCGGGTCCCGATACCAGCGAACAGGGCGAAGACGGCCGCGACCACGACGCGCACCTTGCCCGCGTGAAGCCCGACCGCCTCCCGGTACCGCTGGACCAACTCGTCCTCTGGTCCCGTGGGCCGAAAGCGCGGTGCGATCTTGTCCGCGATCGTCAAGTTGCCCAGCATGAGGGCGAAGAAGAGCACGCAGAAGACCACCGCCAGAAGGACCTGAACCACCAGCACGCCCCGGAAGACGCTGGTGAACTTCAGCTCCTTGAACCACAAGTAATCGGTGTAGAAGCTGGCGATGCTGCGCAGCGAGGCGAACAGGATGAACAGAACGACCGCGGCGACGATGATGATTCGTCCGCGAATCGCCCGGCGGGAGCGCTTCGGGAGATCCGCAGGAACTCGCATGCGAGGGGCAGCCTACGGCATGGCCGATGGGTGATCCGGCAGTCGGAGACGGGCGGAGTCCAGGACGACGTCCCCGACGAGCTCGTCCCGGTTCGCGTCGCGGTCGGGTTCAGGTGGGCTGCGGAACGAGGAGGCAGCGGCAGCCGGGATGGGCGGGCGGGTGACGCTGACCCGGTAGGGAATGGCTCGGCCTTGGGCTGCGCTCCGGCGAGCGCGTTGTCGTCGCAATCGGGGCACGGTCCGTCAGTGTCCTCGACCAGCCAACGAAGCGGGGTCGCCGCCGGCGTGGCGGCGTAGGCGCCAGCGGCGAAGGCGGCTGCGATGTGATCGGACGCCACCACTTCGACCCGTTTGGTCTTCCACTCCCGGTACGCGCCGCCGACGGCTTCTGCCAGGACGATCGGGTCGTTGCCTTCGCCGTCGGCCAGGACGCTCTCCAGGCGGCGGCGCAACGGATCGACGATCGCTTCAGCCAGCTCCTCGGTCGCTTGGTCTACCCCGCCCAGGTGTTCCGAAGACTTCATGCCCGGCATGAGCCATGTTGTGAACGCCACCCCGGCCGAGACAGCCTCACTCAGGAAGGGACGGCCGGCGTCGCGGAAGCGCGCCATGTGGGCGTCGCGCGTGGCCAGGACGACTGATGCCGCGTTCTGAGAGGAGCGGAGGCCGCGGAGGCGGTCGAGCAGGTCGTTTTGATCGTCCTGCAGGGCCCGCTTGAGGCGCCGGGTCAGGTTGGCTTCGAGGGGGCCGGTGATTTCGTCACGTCGTTGCAGCAGGGCCTCGTCGTCGTCGGGAATGGGCCGGTCCTCGGCCAGAACCTCCCGGGCATGGGCCACCGCCTTGTCCCGATCGGCCCGGATCCGGGCGAACAATGATTCGACATTGTCGGAGGCCGGAGCGGGGGCGACAGGGGTTTCGGGGCCGGCCACCGGCGCAACGGTCGATGCCGAGGTGGGTCGCTTCGGCGACTCAGCGGGTGCCGACCCGGAAGTCGGCGGTGCCGATGAGTCTGCCGTGATGGTGGGGCCGTTGGGCTCGCTGGCGTCGGCGTCGGGACCGCGGCGGGTGTCGCTGCGGTGGGTGTCGCTCGCGTCGAGCCCGTGGCGGCGGGCGAGACCGTCCCTGGCGTCGCGGCCGTCGCGGCCGTCGGGGCCGGCGGCGGCGTGGTGCGGGGGGCGTCGGGGCGGTGGCGGGCGGGCGCGGCCGGTGACGGATGTCCGGGCCGCCGAAGTCTCGCGGTGCTGGCGCGACCGCTGGCGCGGGGCCGTCAGGATCGGGGCACTGGCGGCTGTCCGGCCGGCGACGGGGACGGTCCGGAGTGCGGGGCCGTGGTCGCGGGCGATGATGACGCGGATGGCACTGAGCGCCGGCGGCTCGGGAAGCGGCGGGCGGACCGCGGTCGAGGTGGGCGCGGGTACGGCCGAGGTGCTAGCCGACGCCGCGCTGGGCTGGGGGGCTAAAGGGGGCGGCTCACTTGGGGTCGTTCCCGCAGGGCGGAGCCGCTTCTGGATGATCGGCAACGTCGGGTTGGTCGGCTCGTTGTCGTCCTCGAGGCCATCGGGCTCGTCCAAGGCCAAGGGGCGGTGGCGGACGGCATTGGCCGCCGCCCGGGCCTCGACCTCGGCTCGAGCAAGGTCAGCGGTGGCCTCCTCGAGGGTGCGGCGGACAACCTCGTAGGACGCGAGGAGCCGCTCACGCCCGGCGCGGAGTTGTTCGACCTGCGCGACGGCGACGTTGCGCTTCTTGGAGAGGGCGGTGAGGATCTTCTCGCGGGTGGCCTGGGCGCCCTCGATCATGGCGTTGCGCTCGGCGTCAGCCTGGGCCCGCATGGCCTTGGTCTGCTGGCGGGCCTGGTCGACCAGCCGCTCTGCTTCGCTCTTCGCCGTTTCCTTGATGCGCCCGGCGACCGACTCGGCTTCCTCGGTCCGTCGAGCCAACACGGTCTCGGCCTGGGCGCGCAACACCTCCGCCTGCTGATGGGCTTCCTTCAGAATCCGGGAGGCATTTTCCTCAGCCCGGCTCTTGATATCGCCCGCGGCATCGTGGGCGCTCTTGAGGATGTGGGCGGTTTCGTCCCCGACCGCGCCGATGAGCGTCTCTTCGTCGAACGACGGGTGGGCGGCCCGGTACTCGGCGTCGCGGCGGGCGTCCTCCAGGGACGCTTGGCGCTCGTGCAGGGCGACGATCTCGGCGGCCACCTTGACGAGGAAGGCCCGAACCTCGTCAGGATCGAATCCCCGGCGGGCAGGACCAAAGTTTTGCTGCGCGATGAGGTCCGCGGACAAAGACCCCTCGACATTCACCATGGACTGAGCGTAGGACGCTCCGGGCGCCAAATGAGGGACCCCGACGAGGAACGCCGTGGCGGAGGTCCGCGGCGCCGAGGGTCGTCAGCCCCTACCCGCGAGAATGTTGTTCAGCGCCTGGAGGAGCGGGTCCAGCAGCGGGTTGAGGATGGCCCCGAGCGGACCCGGCAGCACGGGGACGGGCAGCTGAAGCAGCGGCAGCGGGACCGTCGTGGTTGTCGTCGCCGGGTGCGGCTGGCGGGGATTGGCGGGCGTCGTCGTGATCGTGCGGGTCGTCGGCGTCGATTGCCGGGGGCGGGTCGTCGGGCTGCTGGATGACGACGGCGGCGGCGGGATGGCGATCTGCGACGCCGGTGCACCGGTGAAGGGCAGGGCCGCCCGGCCGATGGCGGCCAGGACATCGTTGAGGACACCGGTCAGGTCGTGCACGCCTTGGTCGTAGGCGACGAACCCCCACGGCGCACCCTGGGCGGAGAAGGCGAGCTCGTTGGTGAGGCGGTCGGTGAAGGTGCCGTTCGTGCCGCGCAGGGCGATGACCGAGGCAATGAGGTAGTCGCCCGGTTTGGCGGCCGGGGCGGGGGCGACGGGCTGTTGGCGCTGGACGCCATCGAAGGCCGACACGAAATCGGCCCTGCCGCTAAGCGTCGGCAAGAGTTGCTGGTAGAACGCCGCGTCCTTCCCCTGGTTGGACGGAACCTGGGCGTTGAAGCCGATGGCGGCGGCGCCGAGTTGGGTCGAGATCGCCACAGCCGTCGCCAGGTAGAGGTGGTCCCAGGAGTCGCTGTCCTGATATTGCAGTGGTGAGGCTTGGACGGGCAGGCGGGTCTGGGGGGTGAGGGTTATCTGGCGCGGGGCGGCGATGGTTGCCGGCGGGTTGCCGGCGATGTCCAGGTGAGAGGTCGCCTCGTAGACCTTCACGGTCATGCCCGTGGCGACGGTTCCGACGGTGAGCTGGGCGACGCCCGCGGGGACGACGAGCGTCGATTCTTGGGCCGACACCTGCACGGGTTCGCCAACCGCTTGGATCAGCACCGAGCCCGAGGCCAGCCGAGGGGTCTTGGCGATCACGAGCTGCGTGCCGTTTCGCAGCTGGAGGACACCGGTCTTCAGCCGGACGGCGGCCTGGCCGGCCGTCACCTGGATTGTGTCGCCCGCCTTGAGGACGTCGCCGTTGTGCGCGGCGTGGGCGGTGCCGTCGGGCGGGGTGACCTGAGCCTGGCCGTCGACGGTGATGTGGGCGAGGCCGCTGCTCGAATGGCCGCAGCCGGCCAGGCCGACGGTCACGACGGTCGCGACCAGGCCGGCTGCCACCGCGACCAGGCGGGGGCGCAGCCGCGATCGGCGAGGAGCGGGCTGCGGGAGGACGCGGACTTCGGAGGAGACCATTAGTTCACCGAACTCTTTGCTCGGCGGCGGTCCGGCTCGTGCCTGCGTTCACGGTGGCGCGGGCCGTCGTTCTGATCGTCGCGATGGTCGTCCGGCTGATCGTCGTGCTCCTCGTCTGGTTCGGGTTCCATGTCGGGCGGCAAGGGCAAGATGATGGTGAACGTCGAACCGCGGCCCGACATCGACGAGCACTTGACGACGCCACCGTGCCCCTCGACGACCCGCTGCACCAAGCTGAGGCCAAGCCCCAGCCCGCCGAACTGGCGGGTGTCGGAGCTGTCACCCTGGACGAACTCGCCGAACGCCGTCGCCTGCTCCTCGGGTGTCATTCCCTTGCCCCGGTCCATGACCGAAATCTCCAGAACCGGCACCGAACCCGGCCCGTCAGGGCTCGGAGTCGATGAACCGGGGCCGGCGAACCGCGCCGGCTCCTGCGGTGGGCGCCCGGTCGTGACGACCGCGGTGACGGTGACCTGTGCGCCGCCGGGTGAGAACTTGACGGCGTTGTCGAGCAACTCGTCAATCGCCAGCGCCAACCAGCGCCGGTCGCCGTTGATCTCCGGTATCCGCCGGGCCACCCGCCGGGTGATGGTGCTCGGGGGGGCCAGGCGCTCAGACCATGGGGTTACCACGGCGTCCAAGAGTTGGCGCACGTCCATCGGTTCGGGCCGCAAGAGGACCCGGCCCGCCCCTGACGAGGCGAAGAACTCAAGCATCTCGACGACTCGGAGCAGCCGCTTGGCGGAGACCAAGATCTCCTCATAGGCGACCTGGGCCCGTTCCGCGGGGACGGACCGGCGCAGCAGGAAGTCGGCGTAGCCCATGATCCCGGTCAGCGGCGTTCTCAACTCGTGGCCTACCCGCGACAGAAACTCGGTCTTCATCCGCTCGACCTCGCGCTCACGGCGCAGGTCGCGGAGGACGAGGACCTGGCCGACAAGCTCGTTGCCCGGTCCTCGCAGCGCGCCGGCGGAGACGGCGACGGGGAACTCGGCGCCATTGAGCTCCAGGGCCGTGGCGAGCATGCCCCACCGCGACGGGGAGGGGGTCTTCAGACGGGGCCCGAGCGACGCACCGTCCTCGTTGACCAGCCTGACCACCTCTTCCACTGGCTGTCCAAGGGCTCGGGCCGCAGCGATGCCCGTCATCTCCTCGGCCGCCTGGTTGAAGTCCGTGACCTTGCCCAAGGCGTCGACGGCAACCAGGGCGTCGCCCATGCCGGCAACCACTGCCTCCAGCCGGCTGCGCAGGCGTGTTTCGTCGTCCGCCGCTGCCCGCAGGGCGCGGGTCTGCTCCTCGATGGAATCGGCCATGGAGTCGAAGGCGGCGCCCAACACGCCCACCTCGTCATCGCTCGTGATGCCCGAGCGCTCGCCGCGCTGACCGCGCTGAATGCTTTCGGCGACCAGGGTCAACCGCCGCAGTCCGGCCGTGATCCGATCGCCGATGACCACGGCCAGCCCAAGGGCGATGAGGGTTCCGCCGAGCGCGATCAGGAACAGGGTGCGGAACAGGCGGTCACGGGTCGCGATCACCGCCGAGGTGGGGGCGGATACGACGACGGCGCCGATGACCTGGTTTCCGGCCTGCTGGATGGGTTGCGCGGCGACGTACTGACTGCCGACGACTCGGTTGACCGGCGCGCTGGTTGCCAGCACCGCCGCGCCGATCAAGGTCAGGTCGCGCGTTGGCGGGAGGTGCCCGACCCTCGCCAGCGGCCCGCGCTGGTCGACGATGGCCAGAGACAGGAGCGGCTCGTCATTGTTGCGGCCCGAGAGGTAGTCGTTGTCGAGGGGTCGCGCCCGCACGACCATGCCGATGACCACGGGGTTCGGGTTGGCCGTTGTCCCTGGACCGCACAACGGGTAGACCGCCACTGCCAGCACCTGGTTGTTGATGACGTAGGCCGAACCCCTGTTTCGGTCGTTGCAGGACGGGTTGGAGACGATCGGTACGCCTGCGAGCAGCGTCGCCGTGACCTTGTCCAGGCCCTTGGCGGCGACGATCCGGCCACCGCCGGTGGCGGCGCCGTTGGCTGCTGGTGCCGGGACGGCAAGAAACTCGAGGCCGCCCACCGGGTACAGCGCTTGCATCAGGTCGAGCAGATCGTTGACCTGGGCGTCGGTCAGGGCGCCGCGGTTCGACAGGAACAGCCCGGCATAGTGGGCCGTCGGGATCTCGTTCTTGAAGGCGCCGCTGGCCAGGTTGGCTTCTGTCGTGGCGCGTGATTGGAGCCGGCTCAGTTCCTCGCGCTGGATCGACGACGAGAGGACCGCCGAGAGCGCGACCGACAGGACGAGCACCACAAGCAGCAGGGTGCCGGCGGCGCTGGCCGCCACCCGGGCCGCCACCGAACCCCGGCTGGCGACGAGGAGCGCGGTGCCGATGATGATGCTGCCGCTGGCCAAGACGGCGTCTGACGCCCGTCCGGCGCCGAGCGCTTCGAGCACGATGGCGATGGTGGTGCCGAACAGGCCGACCCAAAGGAGGTGTCCGGCAATACCGCGTCCCCGCCACCACCAGATCGAGCCGATGGCGAGGCCAACGACCCCGCCGATGCGCAGGGCAATGACGATCGCCTCGAGATCTCCCGTCAGCAGGAGTGCGCCGTGGGTGAACGCCGCGACCGCTGTGGCGAGGAAGCCGATCGTCAGGGCCAGGCGCTCCGGCGGCCGACTGGTGGTCAACTCGTTGCGTAGCACCACCAGCGCCAGGCCCGCGGCCGCGACGAGGAAGGTCACGAACTCAGCCGCAAATTGGATTTGGGCGATAGTGGAGGTCATTGGGGAGGAGGCGTGCTGAGGTGTGCAGGCCGACGTTGGTATCGGCATTGTCGCGGTAGCCGCTGAGGGCGGCCGCTAGGTACGGGAATAACGAAGCCTTACCATTGTGGACCGCGCGTTCCACCGCCCGCTTGCTGGCAGAACGCTTTGTTGCACTTGGCGGTTGCTCGGAAACGGCGCTTCGTCGGGTTTCACCCCGTTTGAACCAATAGCACTCGGGGTTCAACTCGGGTGGTGCGGTCAATGCTGGCTTTGCGCCGGGCTTCTCAGCCGGAGCCGCCCGGCTTGGTGGGCGCAGGTGGCAGTCCATTCAGATCACCACCGAGGGACCGCAGGGCGTTCAGGGCTTCCTCGAGTGTCGTCACCTCGATCACCTTGACGTGCGAGCCGGCGTGTTGCTGGGCCACTTTGCCCTCGCCCTTTGGAACGAGGAACGCGATCGCTCCCGCTTTCCGGACCGCGACCGCTTTCTGGGCGACGGCGCCGACGTCACCGACGGTGCCGTCTGGCTCGATGGTGCCGGTCACCGCGATCGTCTTGCCGCCCGTGATGTCACTGGCGAGGAGATTGTCGATGATTCCAAGGGTGAACGACAGCCCCGCCGAAGGACCACCGATGTTCCCAGGGGCGACCTTGACGTCCAGTGGAAGGTTCGGCTGCTCTTTGGTCGTCGTGGCGATGCCGAGGAAGGCGTGCGGCGTCGGGGTCGTGCTGTCCGCCGGGGCTTGTCCGAGCACCACGGTCTTCTTCTCGGTGCGAGGCGGCGAGAACTCCTGGACCTCGAAATCGACCCGGTCACCTGCATGGTGGCTGCGGATGGCCTGGACCAGCGTGTCGTTGGACCGGATCGGCATGCCGTCGAAGGCCACGATGACGTCGCCGGGCATCAGGATGTTGGCGGCCGGCGATTTGGCGACGACCGCGTCAACCTCGGCGCCTTGCCCGTTGAGATCGACCGTGTAGCCGAGGCGACGAAGCGCAACGATCACGGCGGTCTGGGTCGAGTTCTGCATCTCGACCTGATTGAGCTGATTGAGCTGACTGGGCGGCGTGTTGCCGGTGATCTGTTCCTGTTTGAGCACGTCGATGTCGGAGTTCAGCTTGTCGGTGATCCACGTGAGTGGCCGCACCGTGAGCAGGGACACGGTGACCAGGAGGATGCGACCCACGTGGGTGTGCAGCTTGTCGGGGGGAACCGAGATGTACTTCTGGACCGGCTGGGCGTCGCCTGGGGCGATGGCGTAGTACCGGGAGGTGTAATGGTTTGCCACGGCGTAGCTGATGGCAAGAACTGCGACGATGATCGCCAGGGTCGGCACGAGCCATCGGCGGCGGCGGGGAGGGCTGCCCGGGTCCGCGCCGATGGCGTCCGGTACCATCGGATCGATCGTGGTCACGTTCGGGTGTCACCTTCTCGTAGCGGCGGCCCGGGCACGCTACGTGCGCAGGCGGAAGTGGAGCACAGCCTGCCATGAGCCGGGATGGTAGAGATGGCAGTGGGTCGTCGCTTTGGGTGACGAGCAACGTGACGTTGCGACCGAAGCGCCGGTCTTGATCGAGGGGCCGACACTGGCCGTCGAGCCCGAGGCTGAGCGTGCCCGCGCCGAGGGGGCCGGCGGCTCGGCTGGCGGCCCGACGAACGCGGCGCAGCCGTCGTCGTCCCAGGGGCCGGATGCCCAGGCCGCTCCACCACCGCCGCCCGAGCCGGCGCAGCCGGTGCAGCCCGAGCTGGCGGTTGACGGGACCGTGCCGCCCGAGCCGGTACAGCCCGAGCCGGCGCCCGCGGTTGACAGGACGGCGCAACCCGAGCCGGTGCAGCCCGCGCCAGCGCTTGACGGGAGGCCGGCGGGTGTTTCAACGGCAGCCCCTACCGAACTGCCGGAGCCAGTCCAACCGTCTCCCGCGGAGTCCGCCGAAGCATCAGAGCCCAGCCAACCGGCGAACATCGAAACTCCCGCGCCCGGCCCACCCGAAGCGACGGCCGACCTCGTCGTCCCTCCACCACCCGAGCCGAGCCCCCCCGAACCCGTCGCCGCCGCCCCCGAGCCCAGCCCGACGCCCGAAACGGACAACAAGACCCCCGAGCCGAGTCCACCAGAACCGGCGGCCGACCTGCCCCAGCCTCCACCACCCGAGCCCAGCCCCACGGAATCCATCGCACCGGACGGCGAGCCAACCCCCGAGCCCAGCGCACCAGAACCGACCGCCGACCTGCCCCAGCCTCCACCACCCGAGCCCAGCCCCACGGAATCCATCGCACCGGTCGCCGAGCCCAGCGCACCAGAACCGACCGCCGACCCGCCCCAGCCTCCACCACCCGAGCCCAGCCCCACGCAATCCATCGCACCGGTCGCCGAGCCCAGCGCACCAGAACCGACCGCCGACCTGCCCCAGCCTCCACCACCGGAGCCCAGTCCGACGGAATCCATCGCACTGGTCGACGAGCCAACACCCGACCCAACCCCACCAGAACCGACCGCCGACCTGCCCCAGCCTCCACCACCACCGGAGCCCAGCCCGACGGAATCGATCGCCGCCTCCGCCGAGCCCAGCCCGCCGCCAGAACCGGACGGCGAGCCAATCCCCGAGCCCAGCCCAACAGCACCAATCGCCGAGGCTCCCGAGGACAGGTCGCCGAATCATGTCGACGAGACCCCGGCACGCACATTGGATCCGAGCGCTCCGGTCGAAGAAACGGCTGAGCCACAGGCGACGACGGTCGTCCCAGTCGAATCGGCCGGGCCCGAAACAAGTGGTGAGGTTGAAGAGACCAGCGCGTCGACCCGAAAGCCGGAGGTGTCGGAGCCGGGAGCGCCGGTCGCGGGGTCAACCCACCCCGACGAACCAGCCGAAGACGCAGCCGCTCTCCCGCAGCCAGAAGCCGCCCTCGACACGGTCGAGCCTGACCCGGTGCAAGCCACCGTCGCGGAGATCCAACCCGTCGCCACCCAACCTCTCTCAGAACCAAGCACCGACGAACCGGCGGCCGCGCAAAGCGACGAGGCACCTCACACACCCGAACCCACTGCATCCGAAGCAAGCGCTCCGGCTGTTGCACCAGACGAACCCTCGTCGGTAACCGACCAGGTCTCGGAAGGAACCAAGGTCGGCGACGACGGTGGAGCCGCAACGGCGAACGAAGCTGCTCCTGTCACGCCCGATGTCGAGGCAGCTCCCGAATTGTCTTGGGACGACGCGGTCAGCATCCAACCGCTTGATCTGCCGACGACGGCAACGCGTGCCGACGAGGGAAAAGCGATTCCGGCTCCGACGGCCACGTCACCGATGGTGGAAGCGGACGGAGTCCCCGCTGGTCCCGAACTGGTCGAAGTGGCCGCACCGGCAGACGTGGCGCCAGCCCCAACTCAGCAAGCAGGCGCACCACCGGCAGTGGAAATGTTCGCCAACCCTCGGCTCGAGGTGCCGCCGCCCCCGGTCAATACTCCCCTCTTCCCGCCCCCCTCAACTTCGGGACCCGACGAGGCAACCCCCGCGATTGAGCAAACCCGCTCATTCCAGATTCCGTCGCTCAGCCCTGCCCCGCCCCCTCCGACCAAACCCGCCACGACAGCACCAGTCCCGACGCCGCCACCGGTGCCGACGACGAGCGCCGCGCCTCCGATCATGCCGACCTCAGTTCCCGTCGCCGCTCCAGCCGCGCCGGCACCCGCCCAGCCGGCGCCAACCGAATCGGCGCTAACCCAACCGGCGCTAACCCAACCGGCGCCGAACGCGGCCCCATCAACCGCCGAACAAGCGCCCGTCGAACCGCCGGCATTCGTACCGTTTCCTTCCCCCTCGTCCGAACCCTCGCGCCCGCCGCAGCCCGTGTCTGCGCCGCCCGCCATGCTCGCCCCTTCGCCCAAGGAAGCTCCTCTCTCGCCACCCGCCGAGCCGACTCGGGGACCGCCGACCGAGACGCGTTCTCAGCCCCCGATCGCAGCGCCGACTGGCGCCCAGACCGAGTCCCGTCCGGTTGCTCGAGCGTCGTTGCGCTCCACCTCTCCACCCGCCCCCGCCCAAGCGCCGCCGTCACCTCGTGGCTCGCCGCGGCCGCCCATGCCCGGCGCAATGGGCGCGCCGCCGATAGCCGGGCCAGGTCGAGGCGCGGTTACAGCCGCCGGTGCTACAGCCGCCGCGGGCGCGGCGGCGGGCGGCACAGTCGCACTGCCCACACGACCGGGGCAACAAGCCCAACGACCGCTCGACACTCGGCCGGGTGGCGCCCCGCGTTCCCGCCGCACCGAAAGCCGCCGCCTCCGCGACCCGATCACCGTATGGCGCCGGGTCCGATCCGCGTTCGAACTCGTACTGACAACCGTCGTGCTCGGCGTCTTGCTGGCCGCCATTTTGGCGGCGGCAATCGGTGCCGTCGTCATCGCCCTCCAGCACGCCCTGAACGGCTGAACCGGGGTGGCGAAGAGCAAGGTCACCGACATCGTCGCCCGCCGGCGCAAGATAGCGGTCGCGGGGTTCACCGGTGACGAAGTCGTGGCCCGTGAAGGACTTGTAGATCCCGCTGGCGACGTCCGAGCTACCGCCCTGGGAGCGCTCCTGCGAATGGGGCACCTGACAGTCAGCGATATTGAGGCCGCGCTCTCCGACGACGATGCCGCCGTGCGCCGGCGAGCCTGCGAAGTCAGCGCCGTGCTCCCGGTGGCGGGGGTCACGGCCGCTCTGGCTGACTCCGATCCTCTTGTCGTCGAGGCGGCTTGCTTCGCGCTTGGGGAACGAGGGGTCGAGACCGAGGGGGCTGCGGTAGCGGCGTTGTCCGGTGTGGCGACCGAACATTCGGATCCCTTGTGTCGAGAAGCGGCGATCGCGGCCCTTGGAGCAATCGGTGACCAGGCTGGCCTCAGCGCGATCCTGGCGGCGATGGAGGACAAGCCGGCGGTGCGCCGGCGAGCCGTGATTGCGCTGGCGCCCTTCGAGGGTCCGGCGGTGGAAGAGGCGCTGGCCAAAGCGCTCACCGACCGCGATTGGCAGGTCCGCCAAGCGGCTGAAGACCTCTCGTAGAGGTCGTAGCCGGCGGACCGGGCAACCAGGCGCACCAGTCCGGCGAGGCTGCTTGATTTGAGATCAGGAGCGCCCCGCGAATGGACGTATCGTCGTCACCACAGCGCTCACTGCAACTCACCACAACGCGAACTACAAAGAAGGACACTCTTGTCGAGGATTGTCGTCTTCGGTGCCGCCGGTAAGGCGGGATCTCGAATAGTCGGCGAAGCGGCGGCGCGCGGCCATGACGTCGTCGCCGTCGCCCGCGACCCGAAGTCGCTGGGTGATCTTCCCCCGGGCGCAGACGCCGCGGCCGGAGACTCGACGTCGACGGACGCGATCAGGAGGTTGGCGCCTGGGGCCGACGCCGTGGTCGTTGCCGTGAACGGGCCCGGGAACGCGCTTTGGCGTGACGCCGCCCAGGCGTTGGTCGAGACGATCTCGTCACTCCCCGAGCCGCGCCCGCGCATCATTCACATGGGTTCAGGCGCAACGCTGCTGTTGCCCGACGGGACCCGTCCGCTCGACAACCCGGGCTTTCCCGCCCAGTTCATGGACGTGGCGACCGGGCAGGCAGCCGCGCTTGACTACTACCGGAGTTCCCAGGGCGTCGACTGGACCTACTTTTCCCCGCCACCGCTCGAGTTCGCCCCGGGCGAGCGCAGAGGTCACTACCGGACGGGAATGGACCATCCGGTGACCGACGCCGACGGCCGCGCCGTGCTGTCGTACGAGGACTTCGCGGTCGCCTTAGTCGACGAGATCGAGCAGGGGCGGTTCCTGAACACCCGTTTCACCGCCGGGTACTGACCGGTCGTCACTCCCGGGCTTCCTCGCGGAGGGGCCGAACATCGAGGGGGATGTCCTCAGCGGAGCATGGCTTCTCGGTGACCTGAAATCCGCCGCGGTAGCGCTCCGGCTTTGATGAGCGAGCGCTTGTCGTCGGCCCAAAACCGCAGACCCGACCATCGCGAGCCGTCTGCTCGGTCTCGGTCGCCCAACGACTCACCGGTGCCGGTGATGACGACGCCCGGCGCGACGCGCGTGGCGTAGGTGAAACGTTGCGGTTCGCCGGCATCCGGCGCGAGATACTCGATGCTGCCGAAGCGGACGTCCCAGCGCTGATGTTGACCCGGCTTCTGCGTTGCCGCCCACAACGCCTCCATCGGCGCCCGGATCCGAGACTCGACATAGATCGGGCGGCGCCGGGTCATCACCTGGACGAAGCCTGACCAAGGGGTTGGTAGGGATCTGGGCGTCTATGAGGAAAATCGACCCCCCGTGCGGTCTATTTTCATCGTTCGTGGTGCCGTCTCACGGCGCCACGAACGATGAGAATGGTGACTGGATCGGCTGAGCTCGCTCTTTCCTCCGACACTCAAGGTTGATTCACCTCAGGTTCGACCGCCCGCGACGCCGAGCGCCCTTCTGAGCCCACGACTCGCACCGACCCCCACGGTTTCGACGGCTCCGAGGACCCCGCGCCCCGCCCAAGTAGGTCCGCTCGCGGGTCTGGTAGGGGTTTGAGTCTCTGGGCGGGGTTATCACCCCTCAGGGGTAACAACCCTGTACAAGAGCCACAAACCCCTACAAGACCCCCATACCCCCCGGGGCGGGGGTCGCCACGAACGATGAGATGGTGGCTGGGATCGGCTGGGCTCGCTCTTTCCTCCGACACTCACGGTTGATTCTCCTCATAGAGACTCAAACCCCCACCAGAACACGGCTTTGGAGGGGACCTACTGGTCGGGGGGCGCGGGGTCGTCGGAGACGCCCAGGCCGTGGGGGTCGGTGCGAGTCGTGGGCTCAGGAGGGGGCGCAGGGAGCAGCGCCAAGGGGCTCGCTACTTGGTACGGACCACGACCTCCACCCGGCGGTTGAAGGCTCGGCCCTCAGGGCTGTCGGAACCATCGGGTTTCTTCTCCTCGGCCAGGGGAACGGTGCTGCCGAGTCCGACGGAGGTGATCTCGGCCGCGCTCAGGTTGTGTCCTTTCAGATAATCCCGTGTGGTCGCGGCGCGGCGCTCGGACAGCGACTGGTTGACTGCGGCGGAGCCGGTCGAGTCGGTGTGACCCCGCACTTGAACGGCGCCGCGGGGGAAGCGGTCGTCGATGACGTGGATGATCCCGTCGAGGGTGTCGGTGCTGCCGATGTTTGCACTTCCGGTCTCGAACAAGGCGTCGCTGTTGAACACGAATATGACAACCTTGGCGCCGGAGGCGTCACGGGCCAACAACAAGCTTCCGGAGATGCCCTGCAGGTCGATATCGGTCGAAGAGGGCAGCCGGAAGAGCGACCCTTTCACCAACGTCGTACCTGCTGGCGGTTCGCTGGCGGTGGTGATCATGCACGGTATGCGTAGGACCAGCGCGGCGCCGAAGTCCTGCGTGCCGCACGTGGCATCGAGCGTCCCGTCGCCGTCGTAGTCGTCAAGTCCGGGAACGGCACCGGCTGCAAGTGCGGTCGTCGGCGAGTTGTCGATGGTGGTGGTATCGGCAACGGACCGGCTGGGGACCGTCGTGCCTGGCGTTGACTGGCTGTGTCCCGCGCTACTGCACCCGGTCGCGATGCCGACGCCCATCATCAGTACCGCGGATAGGACGACGCGTCGACGATTGGTTCTCGAAATGACGCCGGTCATACCACCACGCTACGTCGGGAACATAGCGAGGCATCCGAAACACCTATACGCTCGCCTGCCGATACCCGCCACTGTCTGGGAGGCGACTGTGGACCAACCGCGCACAGACGAAGAGGACGAGAGCGTCGAGGCCGATACCGAAGGCGCTGACGACGACGGCATCAACGACCCGCTCACTCACACAAGTGTCGAGGCGCCTCGAGTTCCTTTCGACACCGCCTCGCGATCGGACGATTAACGAACCAGTCGCCCTCTTGTTGCGGGATCGGGTGGCGCATCAGGCGTCGGGGCGCCCGAAGGTGAGCGCATCTCACGCTCGAAGCGAGCCTTGCCCGAACTCAGCCCGAGCTGCTGCCTTGTCCGAGGCGCATGCCGGCGAGAAACGTGCGCAACCCCCGGCGACCGTGGCGCATCATCAGCGTGTGGTTGGCTTCGAACGCCGGGCGAGCGACCCGGCCCAGTCGGCGCAGCAGCGCCTTCTGGGCTGTCACTTCCTCGTCGAACACCGCTAGGGAACCGTCGGGCGTGGCACTGATCGTCCAGCGGGAAAACCCGTCGAGGTCGCCATCCAGTGCCGCTTCCAACACCCCCGCGCCGCGATCCCGTCGAGTCTGGCGGCTGGAGAAAACGAGGTCGTACGGAAGCAGGGAGCGGCAGACCAGCTCCGACCGACCCGGCGACACCTCCCGGACCGTCCGCACCTCAGGCCACCAGCTGGGGTATGCCACCAGCTCTGCGAGCGCCACGTAGACGTCTTCGACCGGCGCGTCGAGAGACCAGGCGCTGCGAAAAACGTAGAAGTTGCTGTCCATCAGAGGAGTGTCGCGCTCAGTCGAGATACGGGACGGGGTGATTCCCGCCTCGATCGATGAATCGCTCGTTCAGTGCCTGGGCGATGGTGTTGTGTTCCAGCCGGGCCAGATCGCGGCCACCTGCCAGGTAACCCGTCAGATCATCGATGCCCGCGACACCGCCCAGGCCGATGTAGTCGACCCAGAGCTCCTCGCGGGTCAAGATCAGCGTTCGGCGGAACGGGTCGAGAACTCGCCCTCGGCCCGACGGAGCGAAAACGGATTCCATCAGTCCGCCGCATCTTTCGACGAGTGCCGCTGGACCATCTCCTCCGCCAATTCGTGCAGTTTGCGGTTGCTTCGCTGGGATGCCCGGCGAAGCACGTTGAACGCTTCCTCTGAGGACATGCCACTTTGCGCGATGAGTATCCCCTTTGCCTGTCCGATCACGTCGCGCCGCTCCAAGGCAATGGAGAGGTGACGGGCGAGTTCGGTCGCCCGCTGCAGCGCAGCCGCATTGGCCAGGGTAATGGCGGCCTGGGTGGCGAAGGTACGGCCGACTCCCTCGGCGTGGTCGAAACCCGACGGCGTGGTGGAGTACAGGTTCAAGGCTCCGACCGGTTCGTCGAGGGCGACAAGGGGCAATGACAGCGAGCTGCGGACGCCGTGGTCGAGCGCCGTGGGCACCAGGTTCGGCCACCGCGTCTCGTCCAGATACGAGTCCACCTTCACGATGGTCTGGAGACGCACCGCGTCGAGGCAGGGCCCTTCGTCCGACTGGTACTGGCGTTGATCGACATCCCACGCCATGTCGCCAGTGGACACGCGTGGTACTCGGCTGGCCGTCGTGCATGACCGTCACGCTGGCGGAGTCGCAGCCCGGGATGCTCGCCTGGGCCAGGTGGGCCACCGCGTCGAGGGTCTCCTCGACGCTCTGGCCCGCGAACAGGATCCTCGCCAATGACAGGAGTGACTCGGTGATGGGCCCCTCTTCGGTCAGATCAGAGGACATGCCGCTCCCAAAGGAACGGCGGCCGCGGCCAGCATGGCGGTCACGGCAGGAACGGCGGAAAGGACCGGCATGGCCAGCGCCAACAGCATTGCGCTCGAGCTCCTCGCTTGTGAGCCACCTGACTGACTCGTCACCCGACAGGGCCCGAATCACAGATGCCTGGGGTCTCAAGCAATGCGACTTGAACGATCGACTACCGATCGCCAAGCGGCTCGTGAAGCCCCATCTCTAGTCCAGCTAGCGAGCTGCTCCCATGAACATCACCTTTAGCGACTCAAAGGCCTCAAGGCAGCGGCCCGCGCCGAGCACGACGCACTCCAGCGGCGCTTCGACCAGATGAACCGGAACCGCGGTGTCCTCGGCCAGGCGGCGGTCGAGTCCCCGCAGCATTCCGCCACCGCCGACGAGGTGGATTCCCTGCAGGATCAGGTCCTGGGCCAACTCGGGCGGAGCCATGCCGAGGCACTTGACGACGGAATCGACGATGGCGCTGACCTGTTCCTCGAGCGCCTCGCGAACCTCCTCGGGCGACAAGATCACGGTCTTGGGCAAGCCGCTCATGAGGTCGCGACCACGCACCTCGGCCTTCATCTCGTCGGCGAGGGGCCACGCCGAACCGATCGCCATCTTGATCTCTTCGGCCGTCCGCTCGCCCACGGCGATCCCATACTCGCGCCGCACGTAGGTCTGGATCGTGGCGTCCATGTCGAAGCCGCCGACCCGGATGGCCTGAAGGGCGACAATGCCGCCGAGGGAGATCACCGCCGTCTCGGTCGTGCCGCCGCCGACATCGACGATCATGTTGCCCAACGGTTCGTGGATCGGCAGCCCCGCCCCGATGGCGGCGGCCATGGGCTGCTCGATCAGGTAGGCCCCGGTCGCACCGGCACCACGCGCCGCCTCTTCGACCGCTCGCCGTTCGACCTCCGTGATCGCCGACGGAACGCAGATCAGCACCCGGGGACGGTTGAAGCGCGACACGCCGGCGCGTTGTAGCAGCAGCCGGATCATGCGCTGGGTGATGTCGAAGTCGGTAATAGCGCCTTTGCGCAAGGGCCGCACCGCCACGATATAGCCAGGCGTGCGGCCGATCATCTGCCACGCTTCCTGGCCCATGGCGAGTACGTCATGGGTGCGCGAGTTCAACGCGATGACCGTTGGCTCGTTGAGCACGATCCCGCGACCTCGTGCGTAGACCAAGGTGTTGGCCGTACCCAGGTCGATGGCCAGGTCCCTAGCCAGGTTCGTCCTCCCGATGCGGCCACGGGGCCCGGGCCTCGTTGCGTCCACCGTCTTCTACCGGCAATGAGACCACCGCGGTCGGCTCGGTCGTCGGCTCGCTCGAGAAGCTGTCGCCCGCCAACTCGCCCGACGGCGCCGACAGCGGGGACCCCAATCGTTTCACCGTTGGACCACGGTGCAGCGCCTGGTCCTGACTCTGGCGCTCCGGCGTCCCGAGGGACGCTCCCGCCGGCGATCCTGTCGCGGCCCGAGCGCGCGGCGACGTGGCGCGGCGAGCGCGCCCGGCGCCACCGGTCGCACCGTTGCGCATGGCGGGCCGAGGTCCCCCATCTCGGCTCCCGTCAGTCGCCACGACACGCGACCCTTGCGACCCGGCACCGGCGTCGCGACGTTCGGGTTCGAGCGCCCGCAACTCCCGGCTGAACATTTCGATCCCCGCCTCGAGTGATTTCGGCCGGCGGTGATGCAGCAGCACGAACGCACTCACGACTGTTGCCGCCACGATCGCGCCGACCACATACAACAGATTGGAAAGGACCATTCCTGCGATCATGAGGGCACCCTCCCCTCCTCCTCAATGGTGGCGATATCGGAAGCGTCGGTCCCCCAGCCCACTCCACCTTCCCACGTCTCGCGCTTCCATATGGGGACCGTCGATTTCAGCGTGTCGATGCACCACCGGGCCGCCTCGAACGCCACCGCGCGATGGGGCGCCGAAACAACCACGATCACCGAGCACTCGCCGACCTGCAACCGGCCCACCCGGTGCAGCAGGGCAACCCGTCCGAGATCGCTCCACCGCCGTCGCGCCTCGGCTGCGATCGCCTCCAGCCGGGCCCGGCCTGCTTCCTCGTACGCCTCGTACTCCAACTCGGTGACCCCAGGCCGGCCGTCGGCGTGATCGCGGACCGTCCCGCTGAAGAGCACCTCGGCGCCGCAGCCCGGCAGCACCGACCATGCCAGCGCCTCGGTCGCCGGCAGCGCCTGATCGGTCAGCGCGATCCAGTCGTCGCCGCTCCCGGGACTCTCCGATCCATCCACAACGTTACCCACAGCCCAATGGTAAGGCCCGGCGTGGCCGCGTCGGGTCCACTGGCGCCACATTCGCCGAGTGGCGCGACCGCTGCGCGGGAAGTTACCCCGATAACCTGACGTTTCAGTGGATCCTGACGACGGGCTGGAAGCGGACGAGCCACTGTTCCCGTGGCTTCCGCCCGACGATCGCCTGTGGCGCCACCCATCGGAACTGGCCGGCAGTGTCCCCCGTTCCGCCTGGTCCGGCGACTCGGCCGGAGCCTCGTCCGGAGGCTCCGCCTCCGCTTCAGGTTCGGGTTCGGGTTCGGGTTCGACGACCGGTAGAAACGGCCGCGCCCGCACGGGGATCGGCACCATTCCCGGCCTGAGCCCCCGTGACATCGACCGTCGCCTCTGGACCGTGGCGCTGCTGGCGGGCGTCGTCGGCGCGCTGCTCGCGTCGGGTGCCGGCGTGGTGGCGGGGCAATACCACCGGTCGACGACGGTGGTGCGGCCCATCGAGCAACTGGTGGACCCGAGCAGTCCGTACGTGACCATCGCCGCCAACCCGAAGCCCGAGGACGTGGTCGGGAGCATCGCCGATCACCTGAAGCCGTCGATCGTCGAACTCCTCGTCGACGGCAATCCCGGCCACGGGCAGCGGCTCGGGCGTCATCTTCCGCAGCGACGGCTACATATTGACCAACCAGCACGTGGTCGACGGAGCCCAGTCCCTCGTCGCGGTGACCTTCGACGGGCGCCACGTCAACTGCCGCCTGGTCGGCACCGACCGAGCCACCGACATCGCCGTGGTGAAGATGCAGGACACCAAGTCCCGCCCCGTCGCCACGCTCGGGACCTCCACCCAGCTCCGGGTGGGCCAGATGGCGATCGCCATCGGCTCGCCCGTGAGCCTGTCCGGCGGCCATTCGGTGACGACGGGCATCATCAGCGCCGTCGACCTCCATGTCAGCTCGTCGAACGGGGCTCCGCTGCTCGACATGATCAAGACCGACGCCACCATCGAGCCCGGCAGCAGCGGCGGGGCGCTCGTCGACTCCAGCGGCATGGTCGTCGGCATCACCACCGCCATCGCGCTCTCGGATCAGTCCACGACCCTCGCCCTGGCCACGCCAATCGAAGTGGCCCAAGACGTCGCCACCCAGCTGCTCGCAACCGGCAAGGTGAGCCACACCTGGCTCGGGGTTCAGGGCACCGATCTCGACAGCGCCACCGGCCGGGCGCTCGGGATCGAGCGGGGAACGATGGTGCAGGCCGTCGACAGCCACAGCCCCGCGGCCCGGGCGGGCGTGGTAACCGGGGACGTCGTCACCATGTTCGCGGGCCAGTCGATCGACTCCGAGGGCACCCTGGAAACAGTCGTTCGCCAGCACCGCCCCGGCGACCAGGTCAACCTCACGTACATCCACGACGGCGATGCTCACGCGAGCAATGTGGTCCTGCTCGAACGCCCCGTTCCCGACTATCCCTAACTTCCCTCGACCGCGGCTCAACCCCGCCGGTGCCGGGCCCGCGACACCACCGCCAGGGCCCCCGCGACCGCCCCGCCGATCACCGCCACCACGCCGGCGCCGGCCGCGACCAACGCCATCTCCTGGCGCCGGCTGGGCGGCAGGTCGCTCCAGTGGCTGCGGTTGTCACTCGACACCAACGCCTCTTCGTTGGACCGCTCGGGCACCCAACCGGTGGCCCGGAGACGGTCGTTGGCCACGACCCACGGATGCACCGAGTACGGCCGGGCCTGGATCGGCGTCCCGGTTCGCAGCAGTTTCCAGCCGGCCGACGCCACCGCGCCCGCCAGCCGCCCCGGCAGGCGAAGCCGGGCCACGCCGCCAACGATGGCCCGGGCCTGTTCATGGGTGATCCAGCCGTCGGGCGCCACGTTGAACACCCCCGACAGGTGGTGCTCCCAGGCGAACACGATGGCAGCCGCCAGATCCTCGACGTCGAGGAACTGCATGGGCCGGGCACTGTCGTCGGGCTGGGGCGCCTTGGTCCCCCCGAGGGCCTGATAAAGCGCCGGCCCCGATGACCCGACCGTCACGGTAGGACGGAGGATCGTGACCAGCACCTCGGGATGGTCATCCGCCCACTCGGCGACCATGCGCTCGGCCTCGGCTTTCTCCACCGCATAGGCGAAACCCGGGTTGGGCCGTAGCGCCACGTCCTCGGCGAGCGGCACGGGGTTGTCGGCCCACGCCCCGTACACCGTCGCACTCGAAACATGCAGGAGCCGCCCCACGCCTGCCGTCCCCGCCGCCTCGAGCACCCGGCGCAAGGCGATCAGGTTGGGAAAAGGCACCCCCGGGTTGCTGAGGGCCGGGTCGGAGTGCGACCACGCCAGGTGGAGGACACTGTCGGCGTCCGCCAGCGCCGGCAACAGCCGTTCCACGGGGTCCCGGGCCAGGTCGACCAACCGCCGGTCGGCGCGGTCGCCGCCCTCAGCGATCGGTACTGCGTCGACCGCCACGACCGGTTGCCCGGATGGGGCGAGTCGCCGAAGCACTCGCTGGCCGACGAACCCTGCTGCTCCAGTAACGACAACGGTGCTCACCGCCCTACCATGCCCCTATGAGCGAGCCTGGTCCAATGGAGGGTGGTGGACCTCTGGAGAAGGCCATCCGTGACTTGGCCCGGATGTTGACCTCCCAGGGTCCGATCAACTGGGAATTTGCCCGTCAGCTGGCGCTGATGACCGCCAACGAGGGCGAGAGCGAGGCCAACCCCGACCCGCTGGCCCGGGTGCGGCTGGAGGAGTTGCTGCGGGTGGCGGAGCTGCACGTCGAGGAGGCAACCGGCTTGTCGGCCTCGGCGGGCGGCAGGGTGCTGTCGGTGCGGGCGGTGACGCGATCGGATTGGGCGTTGCGGACCCTCCAGGCCTGGAAGCCACTGCTGGAGACCCTCGCCACCGCCCTGGCCCGCTCGACCTCGACGCCGCCACCGATGGAGGAGTTGGGGGGCGACCCAATGGCGCGCCTGCTCGGCAACCTGCCCCAGGCCATGGCTCCGCTGCTGTTCGGGATCCAGGCGGGAACCATGGTCGGGCATCTGGCCACGCGGGCCATGGGCCAGTACGACCTGCCCGTTCCCCGGCCGCCCGGTGACGAGCTGCTCATGGTCCCGGTGGCGATCGACGGCTTCGCCCAGGACTGGAGCCTGGCGGCCGACGACGTTCGCCTCTGGGTGTGCCTGCACGAACTCGCCCACCACGCGGTGCTGTCCCGGCCGCATGTGCGCCAGCGGCTGGACCAACTCATGACGGCGTACGTGAACGCCTTCGAACCCGACTCCTCGGCGCTCGAGGAGCGCTTGACGATGTTCGACCCGACCGACATGAGTTCGCTGCAAGCCACGTTCTCCAATCCCGAGGTGTTGCTCGGGGAAATGGAGACCCCCGCCCAGCGCGAGGTCATGGTTCCGCTTTCGGCGCTGCTGTCGGCGGTCGTCGGCTACGTCGACCACATCATGGACGCCGTCGGCAGGCGGCTCATCGCCTCCTATGGCCCGTTGACCGAGGCCATGCGGCGGCGCCGGGTCGAGCAGGGCGAGGGGACGAAGTTCGTGGGCAAGCTGCTCGGCGTCTCGCTGGACAGCGCGGCGTACGAGCGGGGTTCGTCGTTCGTCACCGGGGTGTTGGAGCGGGCGGGCGAGGAAGGGCTGGCCCGGCTGTGGCACTCCGCCAAGGAGCTGCCCACCCCGGCCGAAATCTCCGCTCCGGGCCTGTGGCTGGCCCGCATCGACCTGCCCGACGACTGACCCGTACGGCCCGCCAAGAATCAGTCGTCGACGACCACAATCCGGGTCTCGCGGACGCAACCGGCGACGAACTCCAGTACCCCCGCGGTGCGGTGGGGTTGCGAGCGCCGCTCGGTCGGTGACCCGGGGTTGAACAGCCGCTGGCCGTCGATGCCCTCGTCGTCGACCGGGATGTGGCTGTGGCCGAAGACCACGACGGCCGCATCGGGGAAGCGGCGGTGCAGGCGCCCGGCGCGGCCGGTGGACGGGCCGCTGTCGTGGATCATGGCGACGTTGACACCGTCCAGCTCGAGCGTCCGGGTGAGGGGAAGGCGGCCCGCAAGGGCGTGGTCGTTGTTGCCGAGGACGGCGTAGGTCGGGGCGATCGCCTCCAGGATGTCGAGCACGCTGGCGTCGACCAGGTCGCCGGCGTGGAGGATCACGTCGGCACCGTCGAGTAGCCGGTAGACCCGCTCGGGCAGGCGGCGGCTGCGTCCGGCGCGCATGTGCGTGTCGGCCAAGACGACCGCCCGGACGCTCACTCCGGGTCGGCGGGATCCCCGGCGGCGCCCGCCATGGGCGGGATGCGAGGGGCGAGGGGCGCGGCCAGGGGCGGCGGCCCGGTCAACGGAGGCGGGACGGGTCGCAGGCCGTGGCCGAGGGGCGGCGGCCCGGGAATCGGCGGGGGGTAGGTGCCGAGGTCGGGCGGCGGGCCGGGCTGCTGGTCGAGCCATGGGCGGTCGTCGTCTTCGGTCACGTCGGGGGGTGGCGCCGTCCAGGGAGTCGTTCCGAAGGGGATGGTGGCCCCTACCGGGGGGTTCGGCGCGGGAGTCACGGGCGGTCGGGCCGGCTTGGTCGGGGCGGGCTTGGTCGGGGCGGGCTTGGTCGGGGCGGGCTTGGTCCGGCCGGGCCTGGTCCGGGCGGCCGGGGCGCGAACACCCGGCCACCACTGCGGCAGTTGGCCCAGGCGGGCCATTCGGGTGCCGGTCACGTAGACCACCGCCGCCAGCGCCCCCGCCACGGTCACAACGAAGAAACCGGTGCGCAACGACATCACGATCACCACCGGAGCCAGCCCGCCAATCACCCACACGAGCTGGAAGACGGCCTCGAAGCGCCCGAATGCCCGGCCCTGCGTGGCGACCGGAACATGGCGCTGCACCAGGGCGTCGAACGCCAACTTGGCCACACCGGCCGACACGCCGACCACACCCGCCAGGAGCGACGCCGCGGGGCGGCTGTTGAACGTGTCGAAGAGAATGGCCAGAATGCCCGCGACCGCCAGCATGGCCGACGCGCCAGCGAGGATCATCTCCTCGCGCAGGCGCCCCCGCAACCACGGCGCGGCGGCGGCACCGATCAGGTTGCCGCCGATGCTGCAGGCCAGGACCACCCCGTACCACCAGGCCGGAGCGTGGCTGTTGCGAAACCCGAACGCCACGAGGAACGTCATGAACCCGACGATCAACCGCAGCATCCCCATGGCGAACGCCGCCACCTGGATGGCGCCGGGCGGCAACGGTTTGGCCCGGATGTCACGGCGGGCGGCCGGTGCCGGAAACTCCCCCTCGGCGACGAGGACCTCGGTGTGATCGGCCTCGGGCGTCACCGTTTCTCGCTGCTCGGTGACCTGGAGGCGCAGCGCGCTGGCGGCGCAGGCCACGAAGACGAGTACGTCGACCCGCAGGAGCCAGGCGGCGCTGCCCAACTTCAGGAGGGCGACGCCGGGGATGGCGATCAGGAAACCGGCCACCGCTCCGCTGACCGCCAGCTTGGAGTTGGCCTCGACCAGATCCTGGGGCCGTTCGACGGCCGACGGTACGAGCGTCGCCTTGGCGACGGTGTACCCCTTCGAGCACACGAGGGTCAGGAATGCCGCCGGGAACAGCAGCAGGCTGTTGATGTACCGGGCCATCAGGATGCAGGCCAGCGGCGCGGCCGATGGCCGTGGCGACCACCATCATCCGCCGGCCGCCCTTGGTCTTGTCGATGATCGGGCCGAGAAGCGGGGCCACGACCGCGAAGGGGGCAATGGTGAGTACCAGGGTGAGCGCCACCCGGCCCCGGGCCGCGTGCAGGTCAGTATTGAAGAAAATCGAGCCCGCCAGAGCGAGGGTGACCAGCGCGTCGCCGCCCAGTGACAGGACGTGGGTGATCATCAGCCGGCTGAACGCCGAGGCGGTGAACGCTTCTTGCCCACGGCGCTGACGGTCGCTGTTCAGCCGAAACGCGTTGCCGAGGGCCTCGGACAACGAGGAGCCGGACCGAGGGGCATCCACGATCTCAGCCTAAAGGGTTCAGAGTGCCCCGCAGGTGGCGAAAAAGACCCCCAAACTGGACCTTAAGGTTCAGTCGAAATGGGTCGATGACGCATATATGTCGAATCTCTGGAAGGCGTTGCGCGACGTGTCACGGGACGTCGACCCGACCGTCGGTTTCGAGTCAACGGCCCACGGACAGGACGCCGACGCCATGACGGCCGGGCCACCGGCTGTCCACGAGGTCGCCGCTCCCTTGGAGGTCACGGAGAATATCGTTGCCGCCCCGCCCGTGCGCCCGGAAACCCCGCGACCGGCCAGCCCTGTGCGCCGGCCCCTGAGCGCCCCGCGGGCCCGACCGGCGGCCGCCACGACCCCGGCGGAGCCCAACCAACGTTTGGCGCCACTGCAGTCGCCGTTGCGCCGACCGCTCGGCACGGCGCTGCAGTTCGACCCGCCGAAGGACAACAACGTCGTTCGCCCACCCCAGTTCAATCCGGTCTCGGGACCGGCCCCCGGCCCCAGCTGGGCGTCGCCTTTGAGCGCCGTTCCCGAGACGACGGTCGAACCGCCGGAAGTCCGTGCCCCAGGCCCCGCGGCACCCCCGAGGCCCCGCCTGGCCTCGATTCTGGAGTCACGGCTGCCTGGGCCGAGTGGCCCGGTCGAACCGCGCCTCGCGCCCGGCGGACCTCGCCTCACCGCGTCGCCTCCCCCGCCCGCTGCGCCCGCGCCTTATGGCGCCGGCTGCCAGCGCGCCCCGGTCAGGCGGCACTGTCCGCCCGGCCATGAACGGGGCATCGATCGCCCCGTCGACGGGGCTGCCCGATGCCCTGAAGCCCTTCGCCCCAGGCGCACCGAACATCCAGATGGACGTGGCGGCGCTGTCATTGTCACCGCGATGGAAGCCGGGCGACGACGACGTCATGCCGAGCGACGGGCACAAGGGTCCTCGACGGCCCCGCCTGCGGGATCGCCTCCCCTGGTAGGTCAGACCTTGGCGGCCTCGAACTTGTAGCCCAGCCCGCGGATCGTCGTGATCCGCCGAGGGACAGAGGGGTCGTCCTCGACCTTGGAGCGGAGACGCTTGACGTGGACGTCGAGCGTCTTGGTGTCGCCGACGTAGTGGGGTCCCCACACCCGGTCGATGAGCGTTTCGCGGGTCAACACCCGCCCGGCGTTGGTCAGGAGCAGTTCGAGCAGCTCGAACTCTTTGAGCGGCAACGACACCGATCGGTCGCGGACGTACACCTCATGTCGCTCCGGGTCGAGGCGGACGTCGCCTACCTCCAACACGTCGCCGCCTGGCGGCGTGTCGTTCGTCGCCGGGGCGCGGCGGAGGACCGCCCGCATCCGAGCCACCAGCTCGCGGAGCCGGTAGGGCTTGGTGACGTAGTCGTCGGCGCCCACTTCCAGGCCCACGACCGTGTCGATCTCACCGCTCTTGGCCGTGACCATGATGATGGGAACCCGGGAGCGGGAGCGCAGTTCCCGGCACACGTCGATACCCGACAGCCGGGGCAGCATGACGTCGAGCAGCACCAGGTCGGGGCGTACCAGGTCGAACATGGCGACCGCCTCGACGCCGTCGCGGGCCACCTTGACCAGGAATCCCTCCCGTTTCAGTCCCACCACGAGTGCTTCGACGAACGACTCCTCATCCTCGACGACGAGCACCGTGGGCGGATCAGCCAACGCCAGCCTCCTTGTCATTGCGGGTTGCGGCCTGGGAGGCTCGGGAGCCGTTGGGCAGCCGGAGCCGGAACGTCGACCCCTCTCCCTCGCGGGAATCCAGGGTCACCTCGCCGCCGTGGTTGCCGGCCACGTGGCGCACGATCGAGAGGCCGAGACCGGTGCCACCCGTGTCCCGGGACCGGGCCCGATCGACACGGTAAAACCGTTCGAAGACCCGCTCGAGATCACGAGACGGTATTCCGATGCCGTGGTCGGCGACGCTGAGAACGATCCAGTCGTCGTCACAGGACACGTCGACCTGGACCGCCGAGCCCGGCTCGGAGTACTTGATGGCGTTGTCGACCAGGTTGTGCACCGCCGATATCAGCTGGCGCCGGTCGCCGAGGACGACGGGGTCCCGCGATGGTTCGGTGACTTCGAGGCGGATGCCCCGATGCTCGGCGACGGGACGCAGGCGGTCCACGGCCTGGCCGACGATGAGGTGCAGGGCCACGGGTTCGGTGCTCGGCGACTCCTGAGCCTCGATGCGCGAGAGGTCGAGGAGGTCTTCGATGATGCGGCCCAGGCGTTCGGCCTCGGTGCGCATGCGATGCGAGAGCCGGGCGACGACCGCCGGATCGTCTTCGTCTTCCAAGGTCTCGGCCACCAGGCTGAGCGCACCCACGGGGGTCTTGAGCTCGTGGCTGATGTTGGCGACGAAATCGCGGCGGACCGCCTCGAGCCGGCGTTTCTCCGAGACGTCCTCGATGATGGCGACCGCGCCCGACGGGTGGCCCGACTCGACCAGCGGCCGGGCCCGGATGGCGAGCGTGCGCCGAGGCGGTGAGAACAGTTCGATGCTCTCCTCGGCGCTGCGGCCTTGCAGAGCGGAGGCCAGGAGTTCGCCCAAGGCCCGTTCGGCCAGGGCCTCGCTGTGACGGGCGCCGACAAAGCTGGCGGCCTGGGGGTTTCGATAGACGATGGCCCCGGCCTGATCGGCGATGACGACACCTTCGGGGACATGGGCCAAGGCGGCCGCCAGGCGATGGGTGGTCGCCTCCACCTCGGCCAGGCGGGAGGTGGCACGGGTGACCGCGGCCTCCACCAGGCGCAACATGGCGTCGACGCTGGTCGGGACCTCGGTGCCGGCGAGCGCCGAGCGCGAGGTCGTTGTCGCTGCCGTTCACTTCGACGTTGTCCGACGGTCCCCCGGCTACGCCCGCGCTTGCGCCCACAACCGCGAGGCCGGCGCCGTTCGTGCTCGACGCTTCGCTGCCGGCGGGGCCGTTCGGCGCCGCCGAGGCGCTGCTCGCTCTGCCATCGAGCGTCGCGCCACCGACCCCCGGCTCGAGGGCGAGCACCAGCGGGGGCCGAGACGACGACCGCGTCCAGCCGGGCCAGGGCGACCGCCACCCGGCGGAGCACGGCGGCGCGCATCAGCGCCTGTCCCCCACCGGCACCGCGGTCACGGGCGCCTTCACGGTCAGACGGGAGGACACCAGTCGGGCCACCATGGTGAGCACCAGCACCATGACGATGAGGGTCAAGGCGGCACCCCAGGCGCGCTGCTGGGCTCCGGCGAACGGTTGCGACGCGTTGACGAAGATCTGCGCCGAAAGCGTGGTGTTGGAGCCCTTGAAGTCGTTCCAGTTGGACCGCGACTGGAGGGCGCCAATGGTGAACAGCAACGGCGCCGTCTCGCCCGCCGCCCGGGCAATGGCCAGCAGGCACCCACTGGTGATGCCCGGAAGCGCCGCCGGTATGACCACGGTGAGGACGGTCCGCGATTTCGTCGTGCCCAAGGCGTAGCTGGCCTCGCGCAACTCCCGGGGCACGAGCGCCAGCATCGACTCGGTGGAGCGGATCACGATCGGCAACATCAAACAGGCGAGGGCCAGCGACCCACCCAGGCCGGTGAACTTGTGGGTCTTCAGCGTGAAGGCGGTGAAGACGAACAGGCCCATGACGATGGACGGAACACCCGCCATGACGTCGCTCATGAAACGGATGACCCGGGCCAGGTGGTTGCCCGCCCCGTACTCGGTGACGTAGATGGCGCCCAGTATCCCGAGCGGGATGGCGATGGCCGCGGCCCAGAACGTGATGACCAGCGTCCCGACGATGGCCGGTGCCATACCCGGCCCCTTGCGCAGGGGCGGGGGGATCGGTTTGGTCAGGAATTTCCAGCTGATCGCCGGCGCACCCCGCTGCACCACGTACACGACGAGTAGCAGGAGCGGGATGGCCGCGAGGGCAACGGTCAGGAAGATGAGGCTGGTGGCCAACCGATTGCGGAACCTCCGCCCCGGCGCGATCGACGACGTCAACAGCGACGACGAGGGCGACGAGGGCGGGTGCCGGGGTGTCGACGCTCATGAGGTCCCCAGCGCCCGCTCGGCGCGGGTCACGAACGCCCGGGCGACCATGTTGATCACGATCGTGATGGCGAACAACACCACGCCGAGGCCGATCAGCGCCGCTTGGAAGGTCCCCGACGACTCGCCGAACTGGTTGGCGATGACCGCCGCCATGGCGTCGCCGGGGTGGAACAGGCTCAACGTGATGGACGGGACCGAACCGATCACCAGCGCCACGGCGATCGTCTCGCCCATCGCCCGACCGAGGCCGAGCATGACCGCACCGACGACGCCCGAGCGGCCGTAGCCGAGGATCGACGTGCGCATCATCTCCCAGCGGGTGGCGCCCAACGCCAGGGCCGCCTCCTTCTGGGCTGCGGGAACGGTGGCGAACACCTCACGGGTCAAGGAGGTGATGATCGGGGTGATCATCATGGCCACGATCAGCCCGGCGGTGAAGAAGCTCCGGCCCGAGGACCCCCGGAAGATCCGGTCGAGGAGGGGGACGCCGGCGAAGATGTTCGACACCTGCCCGTAGAAGTGGCCGAGCGGCTTCTGGAGGGCCAGGATCCCCCACAGACCGAACACGACCGAGGGGATCGCCGCCATGAGGTCGAGCACATAGACGACGGGGAGGCGAAGCCGGCGGGGCGCCACCTCGCTCAGGAACAGGGCCATACCCAAGCTGACGGGCACCGCCAGCACCAGGGCGATCAACGAGATGCCAAGGGTGCCGTAGATAAACGCCAGGCCACCGAAGTGGGGATGGCCCGTCGCCGGTGACGGGTTCCAGTTGCGGCTGGTGAGGAACCCGAGGCCTTCGGAGCGGAAGGCAGGCATGGCCTTGTTGGTCGTGAAGATGGCAATCAGCGCCAAGATCGCCAGGACGGCCAGGCCGCACGCCAGGGTGACGACCCGGAACGTCTTGTCGGCCACACGGGGACCGCCGGCCCTCAGCGTCGGCGGCGGCGCCGGGGGCTGCGGGTGGATCGCGGTGGCGGTCATCGGCGGCGCTCCCGAGCGCATCGGTTGGAGAACGTGACGAACGTGCCACGCGATGGCGACCAACCCCTGCCGTCGCGCGCGCCGTCGAGGCTACTGCGGGCGCCGGCGGAACCGGCGGCGACACCGGTCGCAACCGGCTGCGCCACTACGGGATGACCAGCGCGTCGAGCTGGGCCCGGGACTTGGTGAGCAGGTCGCCCTGTAAGGCGGCGTACCCGGTGGTCTGCGCCACCGACGTCTGCCCCGTCGTGAGGAGGAACGAGAGGAACGCCTTCAGCGCCAGGCCCGTGTTGTGGTCGGTCTGGGTCTTGTAGGTGACCACCCACGTCGGTGACGTGATCGGGTAGGCGGCAGCCGCCGAGGCGTCGGTCGGGTCGTAGGTCAGATCGGGATTGATCTGGGCCGCAGCCACTGCGGCCGATGCGCCCTGCAAGGTGGGGGCGACGGTCTGGCCGGCGCTGTTCTTGATCGACGCCACCTTCAGGCTCGCGGCCTGGGCAGTGGCGAAGTCGACATAGCCGATGCCGCCGTCGGTCGACTGCACCGTTTGGGCGACCCCCTGGTTGCCGTTGCCGGTGGCGCCGCCGAGCGTGGTCGGGTACGTGTTCGAGTTGCCGTAGGTCCAGTCGGTCGGATCGGCCTTGCCCAAATAGAGGGTGAAGTTGTGGGTGGTCCCCGAGCCGTCCGAGCGGTGCACCGCGGTGATCTTGGTGTTCGGCAGGGTGACACCCGTGTTGTCCGCCGCGATGGTGGGATCGTTCCAGGTGGTGATCTTGCCCGCGAAGATCTTGGCCAGGGTGGCTCCGCTGAACACCAGGGTCTTGCTCACGCCGCTCACGTTGTACGAAACGGTGATGGGCGCGGCCACCGTCGGGAAGTACAGCACCGCGGCGGCGCCGCCATAGGGTCCGTAGTCCTTGATCGGCGCGTCGGTGCCGGCGTACTGGACCAGCTTGTTCTGCAGGTCGGTCAAGCCCTTGCTCGACCCGCCCCCGCCGTAGGTCACGTTGACGCTGGAGTACAACGAGTGGAACTCGGTGACGGCTTCCTGGTCGAAGGCCAGCTGGAAGGTCGATCCCGAGCCGTTCAACGTGGCGGGTGCCAGCTTGATGGTCGTCGTGGTGGCACCCCCCGCCGGCGTGGTGGTCGACGTCGACGACTTGGACCCGCCGCAGGCCCCGGCCACCAAACCCAAGGCGGCGACGGCCGTGACGGCCACCACCCGCGGACGACGGCCTCGGTGGGCCAGCACGGTTGACATAGGTGGACCTCCAGGTTTGGACAGCGACGAACCTAGAAACTGCGGGTAACGCTCCGACGAGGTCCAGGTGAACGGCGGATGAACGACGCCTTAACATCAGAAGACCGACGCCGTTTGCAGTGGCGTTTCCCGACGAAGTCGATTTGTATCACCTTGGGGCCCGCAAGAATGATCCTGGCAACGCCGCACCCCGGCACGCCGCCACACGTGATGGCCAAAGGTAAGGGAATGCCCGACGACACCACAGTGATCACCCCCACCGGCCTCGGGACGGGCCTGAGCAGGAAGCCCGAAGTGGGTGCGGGGCGCGACGAGGTCGAAACGTCCGACGCCGCCGATCCGGTCTTCTCCGTCCAGGACCTCAGCTTCTATTACGGCTCCTATCGCGCGGTCCGCAACGTGTCGATGGACATCCGGCCGCGGGAAATCACGGCCCTCATCGGTCCGTCGGGGTGCGGCAAGAGCACCCTGCTGCGGTGCTTCAACCGGATGAACGACCTGATCCCGGGCACCCGCATCGACGGCCGGATCACGTTTCACGGCGAGGATCTGTACCACCCCAAGGTCGACCCGATCGAGGTGCGACGGCGCATCGGGATGGTCTTCCAGAAGCCCAACCCTTTTCCCAAGTCCATCTTCGACAACGTGGCCTTCGGCCCGAAGGTCAACGGCTTCCCCCGCTCGGAGTTGAAGGACCTCGTCGAGGACTCGCTGCAACGGGCCGCCTTGTGGGACGAGGTCAAGGACAAGCTGAAGCAGAGCGCCTTCTCCTTGTCGGGTGGCCAGCAGCAGCGGCTGTGCATCGCCCGGGCGATCGCCGTGAAGCCGTCGGTCATCTTGATGGACGAGCCGTGCTCGGCCCTCGACCCCATCGCCACCATCCGGATCGAGGAGCTGTTGAGCGAGCTGAAGAACAGCTACACGATCATCGTCGTGACCCACAACATGCAGCAGGCGGCCCGGGTCTCGGACCGCACCGCGTTCATGACCGCCGAGGTCAACGACAAGGGTGTCCGCTGCGGGGTGCTGGTCGAGTACGACCGCACCGACCGGATCTTCACCACGCCGCGCGACAAGCGCACCGACGACTACATCACCGGCCGCTTCGGATAGGCAGGCGGGAAAATGCCTCGACCGCGGCGGCTAGTGCGGCTCCCAGGCATCGGGCTGTTGCGCCAGCTCCACGACCGCCGAGGGGAGCGGGCCGTCAACCAGGTCGGCCAGGGTGACCTGCTCCAGAACGCTCCGCAGGCTGGCCCGTACCGCGATCCATACGTCCGATAGCCGGGCCGCCGCTCCGGCGTAGTCGATCGTCTCGGGGCGCTGGCCCCGGACATTGGCCAGCGGGCCGTCCACCGCCCGGATGATGTCCGCCATCGTGATCTCGGCCGCCGGGCGGGCCAACCAGTAACCGCCCTCGGCACCGCGCTGGCTGAGCAGGATGCTGGCGTGGCGCAGCTCCGAGAGGATGTTCTCCAGGAACTTGGACGGAATGTGCTGCGAGTGAGCCAGCCGCTCGCTCTTGATCGGGCCGGGGCCGGCCGCCGCCAGTTCCGCCAGGGCTCGGATCGCGTAGTCGGCTCGCGCCGAGATCTGCATGAACCCATTCTTGCCGCTTAGTGGCGGGGCGGGATGTACGTGGCGCTGACGAACCTTCCGTTCTTGGACTCAAGTACCCAGGTCGAGCCCTTGGCCTGGCGAGGCGCCGGGCCCAGCTCGAGGTGATCCTCGTCGGCGAGGGCCACCAGGATCTCGGGGATCACGTCGCCATGGGTGCACAGCGCCACGTGGCTGCCCTGCAGCGAACGCACGAGGTTGACGGCGTCGAGCGCCGCCCCCTCGGCCAGCTCGTCCACCTCCTCGACCTTCAAGCCCAACTCGTCGGCCAGCGGCTTCACCGTTTCGACGCACCGCCGGTACGGGCTCGACAGCACCCGAGACGGTGCCCACGGCTCCAACTGTTCGATCAGCGCTTTGGCCTGACGCCTCCCCTTGTCCGACACGGGCCGCAATCGGTCGTCGCCTTTCCACTCCTTGCGGCTCCCCGCCGCGGCATGGCGAATGAGCAAAACGGTCATCGGCCTAAGTCTTGCATTCTCGACGATCGCTCACATCGGAGGCCGTCGTCGCGTCAGCTGGCCGGTCTCGGCGGGAGTCCACGCCTACAATGGCCTCACGATGGCCACGACCACCGACGGCCTCGCCGGTTCTGACCGCGTGACTGCGACTGACGGGGCCGGATCTCCGCCAACGCGTCGACGCCGGGTACGCGGCCCCGAGCACGCCGCCTGGAAGCCGCCGCTCGGTCGCGTCCGCAGGACGATTCGCGAGATCGGTTTCGACTTCATCACCGCCGGCATCATCGTCCTGCTCTTCGTGGCCTACCAGCTGTGGGGCACCGGCTTCGCCGAGGCGAGCAGCCAGAACAAGCTGAAGCACCAGTTCAAGGAGCCCGCGGCGGCTGCTCCCGCGCCGGCCACGACGACCGCGCCGGCCGAGGACAGCCCGGCGCTGGGCGCACCCGCGACCGGTGTGCCGGGACCGCCGGAGGGCACGGCCATCGCCCACCTCCGCATCCCCAAAATCGGCGTGGACAAGTACGTCGTCGAGGGTGTGACCGAGTCCGCCTTGCGGGAAGGCCCGGGGCACTATCCGGGCACGCCGTTGCCCGGTGAGCCGGGCAACGCGTCGATCGCCGGGCACCGCACGACCTACGGCGCTCCCTTCTACTCCCTGAACGAGCTCCAGCAGGGCGACAGCATCTTCGTCACGACCGACAAGGGCGCCTTCCACTACACGGTCGACCAGATCGAGATCGTGAAGCCGACCGACATCGCCGTCATCGGCCCGACCTCCGACAATCGGCTCACGCTGACCACCTGCAACCCCCGTTTCTCCGCCACCAGCCGCCTCATCGTCGTCGCCAAGTTGACCGATCTCCCCGCCACGCCGACGCCCACCATCGCCCCGGCACCGATCGTCATCGCGGCCACCAACCTGGGCACGGGCGACCATGGCGCCTGGCCGGACACCTTGCTGTACGGCGCCATCTTCGTGATGTTGTGGGTCGGGGTGCGGCTGTGGGCGAAGCGGCGGCGCTACTGGAAGTGGATCCCCTTCGTCGCCGGGATACCGATCTGCCTGGTGCCGTTGTGGTACCTGTTCGAGAACGCCATTCGGCTGCTGCCGAACAACATCTGATCAGGCGCCGGGCTGGTCCAGCGCGAACACCGGGTGCAAGGTGGCCGCCTGCTGCAACGCTTCCTCGGACGAGTCGGCGGTGACCCCGTCGAAGAACACCCCCACCTCGGCCTTCCAGCGCTTCAGATAAGCCCGCAGGACCGGAATCGCCTCGGTCGGGCCCAGCTCATGGGCTACCCGCTCCTCTCGCCGGCGTCCAAGTATCAGGGCCAGGTGACCCTGATCGGCGCGGACGTTGCGGACCCACTGGGTCTCCCCCCGGGGGGCCACCAGGTACTCCCGGCCGTCGAGGACGAGGAGGTTGACCGGGTTGCGCCGGGGCAGCCCGGACGTGCGTCCCTTGACCTCGAGGATTCGTGACCCGAGGACACTTACTCCGAGGCGCGTCAGCCCGGCCACCGCCCGGTTGAACACGTTGCGGGTGAACCAGCCCGGTGCCGCGTAGTGGCGGGACTGATCGGCCGACATTCTCAGGCTTACTCGGCCTGGCCGAGCGCCTCGGGCAGGGCTTCGAGCACGGGCTGGTCGCGCTCGTAGGACAGCATCTGACGGGCCCGGTCGAACGGCAGCCAGCGGGCGATGTCGACCTCCTGGCTGGGTTTCAGTTCGCCTCCGGTGGCCGTCATGGTCCAGTAGCGCACGACCTTGGGCTTGGCGTAGCGGTCGAGGTAGCGAGTGCTCGGAAGCTCTTTGCCGAGCTCGACCTCCAAGCCCGTCTCCTCGCGAACCTCGCGGCGGGCCGCGTCCTCGTCGCTCTCGTCGCCCTCGGCTTTGCCCTTGGGTAGGCTCCAGTCGTCGTACGACGGGCGGTGGACGAGCACCACGTCGACCTTTCCCGGCAACCACTCCGAGGGCCGCCAGATCACCCCGCCGCTGGCCCGGATGGGATCGCCGGCGCTCACCCGACGCCCCGCCCGAGGGGGTTGAGCGGATCGGGCTCTCGCCGCCTGCGAGCCCGGTCGACGGCCTCGTCCTGGAAGTGTTGCTGGGCGCTGAAGCCCTTGTCGGCCGGGATCTTCACCCAGGTACCGTCGCCGCGCAGTTCCCAGGCCAATGCGTCGTCGGCCAGCTCGGCCGCCAAGATCTCGCGCAGCCGCCGGCACCCTTCAGGATCGTCGACGGGGACGATGACCTCGACCCGGCGATCCAGGTTCCGCGGCATCATGTCGGCCGACCCGATGTAGAACTCTCCACCCGTGGGCATGGTGCCGACGATATCGGCATCTCCGCCCAGTCCCACCTCGGCACCGGTCGATCCGCCCCCGGCGACGGGTGCGTCACCGTTGGCGGGGACCTTTTCCCCACCTGTTTTCCCCCACCTGTTTTCCGTTGCGGCCGAAGAAGTAGATCCGTGAGTGCTCCAGCCAGCGGCCCACGATGCTGCGCACCGCGATGTTGTCCGACAGGCCCGGCACCCCGGGGCGCAGGCAGCAGATCCCCCGGATGATCAGGGTGATGCGGACCCCGGCGTGGCTGGCGGCGTAGAGGGCGTCGATGATGCCTGGATCGACGAGGTTGTTCATCTTCCAGATGAGCACGCCCTCGTCGCCCCGCTCGGCCTCGCGCTCGATGCGTTCGACCATGGCGGCGCGCAGCGACAGGGGCGCCACCAGGATGCGGCGGTACTCGGTGCGCCGGCTGTACCCGGTGATGGAGTTGAACAGGTCGGTCAGGTCGGCGCCCACCTCGGCATCGGTCGTGAGGATCCCCAGGTCCTCGTACAGCCGGGCGGTCTGGGAGTTGTAGTTGCCGGTGCCGATGTGGCAGTAGCGCCGTATCCCGTCGTCCTCCTGGCGCACCACCAAGGCCGTCTTGGAGTGGGTCTTCAGGCCGATCAGGCCGTAGACGACGTGGACGCCGGCCTGCTCCAGTTGCCGGGCCCAGGCCACGTTGGCCGCCTCGTCGCCCCGGGCCTTGAGTTCGACCAGGGCGGCCACCTGGGTGCCCCGTTCGGCCGCCCGGATGAGGGCCTTGACGATGGGGCTGTCGCCGCTGGTTCGGTAGAGAGTCTGCTTGATGGCCAGCACCTTGGGGTCCCGGGCCGCCTGCTTGATGAACGCCTCGACCGAGGTGGCGAAGCTGTCGTAGGGGTGGTGCAGCAGCAGGTCGCCCTGGCGGATGGCGTTGAAGATGTCGAGCGGCTCGTCGTCGGCAGTGGTCAGCCGGGCGGGCGTGACGGGTGCAAACGGCTCGTCTTTCAGCTCCGGGCGATCGAGGGCGTGCACCGCCCAGAGTCCCGCCAGGTCGAGGGGTCCCTTGATGACGTAGACGTCGTCAGCGGCCAGGTCGAGCTCCCGGCACAGCAGGTGGCGGACCTCGTCGGACATGGCCGCTTCGATCTCCAGGCGCACCGCCCGGCCGAAGCGTCGCCGACGCAACTCCATCTCGACCGCTTCCAGCAGGTCGTCGGCCTCGTCCTCCTCGAGGGTGAGGTCGGCGTTGCGGGTCACCCGGAAGGGGTGGTGGCTCTCGATGTCCATGCCGGGGAACAGGGCGCCCAAGTGGGCCGAGATGACGTGGTCGAGGGGGACGTAGCGTTCGCCGTCGGGAGTCACGACGAAGCCGGGAAGCAGCGGCGGGACCTTGACGCGGGCGAAGCGCCGTTCCTTGGTCACCGGGTCGGAGACAATCACCGCCAGGTTGAGGGAGAGGTTGGAGATGTACGGGAACGGGTGGCCCGGGTCCACCGCGAGGGGGGTGAGGACAGGGAAGATCCGCTCCTGGAAGACCTCCTCGATGTAGGCCCGGTCGTCGTCTTGTAGCGAATCCCAGCTGGAGAGGCGGATGCCGTGTTCTTCGAGTTCGGGCACGACCTCGTCGATGAAGGCGCGGACGCGGCGCTCGACGAGACAGGCGGTTTCGAGCTTGATGGCGCGGAGCTGGTCGCCGGGCGCCAGGCCGGCTGGGTCGGTGCCGAGGAGGCCGGCGGCCAGCTGGTCCTTGAGGCCGGCCACCCGGACCTCGAAGAACTCGTCGAGCAGGCCCTGGAAGATGGCGAGGAACTTGGCCCGTTCCAGCAGGGGTACAGACTTGTCCTCGGCCATGGCCAGGACGCGGCTGAAGTAGTCGAGCGTCGACAGCTCGCGGTTGACATAGCGCAGGGCTTGGTCCTCGGCCGCGCCGGGGGGTGGAAGGGTAACGGTGGCCCCGGTGGCGACTCCTGCGGGGCCGGGAGCCCCGGGGACGGCGATGCCGAGGCGTGCCGCGGAGGCGACCACGTGTTCCGGCTGCTGGTCAGGGTCCTGGTCGTCGGCGGGCAGGTGCTCGGGGACGTCGACGGGCTCGCCCGCGTGCGTCGTCGCCATCACCGCCACGGTAGTCCTGTCGCGGCCCAGGATGCGCTGCCGGCCGCCCCGCCAGCGGCCGCGACGCGAGGCGGCGCCAGCGCCGACGCCGGTTATTCGGCGATCTCTTCCTCGGGGAGACCGAGGTCCCACTCGAGCAGGAGGTTCTCCCGTTCGGCGTCGCGGACGACTCGTTCCCGGTTACGGCGGAACTGCGGGTCGTGCGGCGGCAGCAGGACCAGGCGGGCCAGCGCCCGCTGGCGGAAGTCCTCGATCAGGTTGCGGTCTCCGAAATCGGAATCAACCCGCCAGTGGGGCGCAACCGGACCGAGGTACATGATCCTGACGCTGCCCTTGGGCGGCTGCGGCTGCTCTTCGGTGCGTTGCGGGTCTGACATCGCCGCCAGGTTACCGTCAGGGGGGCCAAGTTCCGGCGAGGCGGTCCGACCAGGGTCCGCAGCCCGCTTTCCTAGCAGTACATGACCGCCAGAGGTCATGTAGCTGCTAACAAAGGAGCCGGCTACGGGCTCGCCGGTACCGCACTGAGGGTCACGGTGGTGGTCTTGGTGGTGGAACCCCGAACGTAGGTGACCCCGACTTTGTCCCCCGGCTGATGGGACCGAATCAGGGTGACCAGCTCGCTGTTACCCGTGACCCGCTTCCCGTCGAACATGGTGATGACGTCGTTCGCCTGGATCCCGGCCGAGGCGGCGGGACCGCCGGCTGTGACGCTGGCGACGAATGCCCCGGTGTCGACGCTGCTGCCCACACGCTGGGCGATCTGGGGTGTCATGTCACCGACGCCGGCCCCCAAGTAGCCGGGATTGCGGTTGATCCCCTTGGCCAGATCGGGGATGAGGGGCTTGATGTTGTTGACCGGGATGGCGAAGCCCAGGTTCTGCGCCAGTTCCTGGGCATTCGCCGACTGGATGACGAGCGTGTTCATTCCGACCACTTCCCCGCTGGCGTTGACCAGGGGGCCGCCGGAGTTGCCGGGGTTGATGGCGGCGTCGGTCTGAATGAGGTTCTGCGGTTGGCGGGGGTCTGGAAGGTTGCGGCCGATGGCGGAGATGATCCCGGTCGTGACCGTTGGGCCACCGGGCAGGTTCAGGGCGTTACCGATGGCCACGACGTCGTCGCCCACAACCGACTTTGACGAATCGCCCAGCGTGACCGTCGGTAGACCCGAGATGTTGTCGACCTTCAGGACGGCCACGTCATCGGTCGCGTCGTGGCCGAGGAGTGTGGCAGGCCGGGCCTCGGTGGAGTTGAACAGGGTCACGGTGATCTTGGTGGCCTTGTCGATGACGTGGTTGTTGGTCACGACCTGACCGTCGGACGTGATGATCATGCCGGTCCCGGCGCCGAGGTCAGTCCTGATCGAGACAATGGCGTCTTGGACCTTGCCCAGCACCTCTTGGACCGTCGCCTGGTGGGTGATCACACTGGTATTGGGCTGGGTCACCTGGCGAACGATGGTGGTCTTGTGGTTGCGGCCCGAGACGACCGCGCCGACTCCGCCGCCGACCAGGGCGCCAATCAGACCCGCGACCAGGGCGACGGCCAGCCACCGGCTCCGTGGTGCCGGTTGGTCGGGCGGGCGCGCGGTCAACGGCACCGGCGGGGCGGACGCTCGATCGTCATCAGGGACGGGAGCGGCACCGGGATAGGGGTAGCCGAATGAGTAGGGGGCGGGCTCAGCCGGTGCCGATTCCACCGGGGGCGCCGAGTACGCGAACGAAGGGAAGGGGACCGCAGCGGACCCAGGGTGACTGGGCGGTCCAGACGCGGGGGGCGCCGTGGCCGAGGCGGGGTACGCAGGCAAGGCCGTGGGGGGGCAGGCGAGGCGGGCGCAGGGGGGCCGGGCGGGGCGGGCGGGCGAGCGGCCGTTCGTGGGACGCGGGCGGGGGCGGGGGGCGGCGGCCGTTCCTGGGCCGCGACCGGCGCTGGGGTCGCGGGTGGCGGCGAGAGCGGTCCGGCGGTTGCCGGTGTCGAAGGCGGTACGGGCTGTGCCCGCGGCGGCCTCGAAGCCGCGCCGCCGGCGCCGGAAAAGAACTGACGGGCAGTAGCATCACCTTTCGCCGGCCGGGCGGGGCGGGAACTTGACGACTCGGGAACCGCGTCCACCAATTCGTCCGTCGAACCTTCGACCGGCATACTGGTGTCAGCGCCAGCCGAGGAAGGTCCACCGGTAGTGCTCATGTCTTCTCAACTCTCGTCACGATGAATTCGATCCAGATCAGATGTTTCGCCCGTAATACAACCCAGGAAGGGGAATGAAAATTCTTCGCGGAAACCCTGAATGGGCGCCCATCGTTACCGATGAGGCGCATGGAGGCGGAATGGACACGTTATGGATGCAGGACGGCAAGTGCCGGGAGCTGCCTCCCGAGACGTTCTTTCCCAGCGATGGGGTGGGTGTCGAGATCGCGCGCCGCATCTGCGCCGACTGCCCGGTGAAGGAGCCCTGCCTCGAGTACGCCCTGCACAACCGGATCGAGCACGGCGTCTGGGGGGGAGCCTCCGAACGCGAGCGCCGGCGGATTGCCCGCCGTCGTCGCGGTGTCTCCGCCCGCCCCGGCTCCCAGCCCCAGCCGCAGCCAGTAAGCGCCTCCGAAGCGGGCGGCCCCAGCCGCTAGCGGCAAAACCAGCTCAGTTGGCGGACGGCTTCTCGGACTCTCGGCGGGCCTTGGCTTCGCGCTCGGCGATGAGCGCGTCCAACTCGGCCTTGCTCATGGTGATCTTGTCGTCGGCCGGGGCGGGCTTGGCCTGCTCCGTTTTGGCCTCTTCGTCAGCCTCGCGCTGGGCCTTCTTGAACTCCTTGTTGGCCTCTCCGAGGCTGCGCGCATACTTGGGCAGCTTCGGTGCCGCGAAGAGCAAGAGGATCGCCAGGATGATCACAAATATGATTTCCGGCGAGAAGATCTCTGCAGTAAGCATGATTCTCCAGAGTAGTGGTTTGATGGTTCTTCGACACCGCGAGCGCAGGCGGATGGCAGGCTTCGCGGCGTGAGGCCGCTGCTGGAGTGCGTGGTCAACATCAGCGAAGGGCGGCGCGCTGAGGTCGTGGCCGCGATTGCTGCCGAGGCGGGCCCGGTCGTGCTCGATGTGCATCGAGACGAGCACCACAACCGGGCCGTTCTCACCCTCGCGGGGGCTGAGGGTCCGGTGGCCGAAGCCGCTCGGCAGGTCGCGGCGGCGACGGTCGCTCGGCTCGATCTGGCCTCCCATGAGGGCGCCCACCCCCGGATCGGGGTGCTGGATGTGGTGCCGTGGGTGTCGTTGTGCGGCTGGCCCCTGCAACCGGGTCCGCCCCACGTCTCCGTCGACGCCCGAAATGACTTTGCCCGATGGGCTGGCGACGTTCTCGAGTTGCCCTGCTTTGTCTACGGCAGCGAGCGTTCGCTCCCCGACATCCGCCGTGACGCCTGGACATCGCTGGTGCCGGACACCGGCCCCCCTTTTCCCCATCCAACTGCCGGCGCCGCGGCCGTGGGTGCCCGGCCGGTGCTCGTCGCCTACAACCTGTGGCTGGCCGAGCCCGACTTGGACCTGGCCCGGCGGCTGGCGGCGGGGGTGCGGGGCCCCGCGGTGCGGGCGCTCGGGCTGCGGGTCGGCGACGCCGTCCAGGTGTCCTGCAACCTCATCGATCCAGAAGTGGTCGGGCCGGCCGCTGTCTTTGATGCCGTTGCCGCTCGAACCGGCGTCGATCGGGCGGAGTTGGTGGGGCTGGTGCCCGCCCGGGTGCTCGACGCCATCGCCGAGCATCGGTGGCGGGAGCTCGACCTCGACCGCTCACGAACAATCGAGGCCCGCCTCGAGCAGACGGGCCTCGATCGGGGAAGTTGATCCCGCGTGGACCGCAGGGCGCCGCGCCGGCGTCGATGCCGGCGCGGCACTCTGACGGGGGAACTCAGGCCGATGCACCGTCCACCCGGCGTTCCATCGCCCGGCGGCGCCGGATCCGGCGCCGCTCCCGCTCGCTCAAGCCTCCCCAGATCCCGAACTTCTCGCCGTTGGCCAGGGCGTACTCCAGGCAGTCCTCTCGGACCACACATCCCCGGCATACCTCCTTGGCTTCGCGCGTTGACGCCCCGCGTTCGGGGAAGAACAGGTCGGGGTCGACGCCCATGCAGTTGGCGTTGCGTTGCCACGGCTTGGGGGGCCGCTGAAGCAATTCGAATAGGCGATCCATCGGTGGTCTCCCTCTGTTGCACCGAGGTGCAGTGCCGTCGATGTGCCGTGACATCTCTGTAACTACACCGATGTGATCTTCTCGCAGTTCGGTGCTTGAGCGCAAGGGGTATCCATGAAATTTCCGTTGTGACGTGCTATGTGGCCGGAGATGGAGGAACGAATGGCGATCGAGGCGGTCCGGGGCGACATCACCACCCAGGAGGTGGACGCCGTCGTCAATGCCGCCAACCAGGCCCTGGCAGGCGGCGGTGGGGTCGATGGCGCAATCCACCGGGCGGCGGGGATGGCCCAGTTACGGGCGGCCTGCGATGCCCTCGGCGGCTGCGCGACGGGCGAAGCAAAGGCGACGCCGGGTTTCAACCTTCGGGCCCAGTGGATCATCCACGCCGTCGGGCCCCGATGGCGCGGCGGCGGCCACGGGGAGGCTGAGTTGCTGGCGTCGTGTTACCGGCGGTCGTTGGTCATCGCGGCCGAACTCGGGGCCCGCAGCATCGCGTTTCCGGCCATTTCAACCGGCATCTACGGGTATCCGGCGGCCGACGCGGCGGCGGTAGCCGTTTCCACGGTGCGATCGACGATGGGGTCGACGCCGCTCGGGATCGAACTGGTTCGCCTGGTGGCGTTCGACGATGCCACCTATCAGCTGTACCTCGAGCTTTTGGGGACGCCTTAGCCGCCGACGAGCAGCGCCTTGACCGTGCCCTCGGACTCCTCGGTGACGAGCGCGATCACCTCGTCGCTGGCGTACAGGACGGTGTCGCCGTGGGGCACCACCACCCGCTGGTCGCGTACCACCGCCACGATGGTGGCATCGCGAGGCATCTCCAACTGGGTCAACGACATCCCCTTGGCCGGCGAGTCGTCGGCCAGCGTGACTTCGACCAGGCGGGCCTCGCCTTGGGCGAGCTGGAGGATCCGTACGAGTGTGCCCACCGAGACGGCCTCCTCGACCAAGGCCGTGAGCATCTGCGGCGTCGAGACGGAGACATCCACGCCCCAGGTCTCGTTGAACAGCCACTGGTTCTTCGGGTGGTTGACCCGGGCGACCACACGGGGCACGGCGAACTCCATCTTGGCCAGCAAGGACACGACGAGGTTGTCCTCGTCGTCGCCGGTCGCGGCCACGACGACGTCGGCGTCGGCCAGTCCCGCGCGTTGGAGCGTGGTGACCTCGCAGGCGTCGCCTTCGAACCAGGTGATGTCGATGCTCGATCGCAGCCGGGCCACAAGATCACCGTCCTGCTCGATGATCAGCACCTCGTGGCCGGCGTCGTGGAGATCGGCGGCGATGGAGGTGCCGACGTTGCCCGCTCCGGCAATCGCGACCTTCATCAGTGTCCCCCGGTCCCGGTACCGGCGCCACCTGTGCCGGAGGTGCTGGCGCTTGAGGCGCTTGAGGCGCTGGCGCTCGTGCTGGCGCTGGCGCTTGACGGGTGCGTGAGGGCGTCCGAGCCGGTCCCGACCCCGTCGCCCTTCAGCCGGCTCTCCAATTCCTCCGACGAACCTGTCCGAACGGCCAACAGGAGCACGTCGCCGACCTGGCCGACCAGTTCGGGGATCGCCATCTTGGCCTGCCCCGCCCGGGTGACCAGGACGGGCCGGAAGCGGTCGCCGTCTACGAGGCCGCCCAGCCGTTTCCCCACCCATCCGTCAGGCAGCGTCACTTCGACGAAGTCGATCTCGCCGGTGGCGTCGGTGTACTCGGTGATCGCCTTGTCCGGGAACAAGCGGCGCACCACCTGGTCGGTGGTCCACGTCACCGTGGCGACGGTCGGGATGCCCAGTCGCTGGTAGATCAAGGCCCGGCGCGGGTCGTAGATCCGCGCCACCACGTTGGGGATCTGGAAGGTCTCGCGGGCGATACGAGCCGTGAGGATGTTGGAATTGTCGCCGCTCGTCACCGCCGCCAGCGCCCCCGCTCGGTCCACGCCGGCCGACGCCAGATCGTCGCGGTCGAAACCGAACCCGACCACGGTCAGGCCTGGCCACTCCTCCGGCAACCGCCGGAACGCCCTGGCGTTCTTGTCGAGAACCGCAACGGAGTGGCCGTCGCGCTGAAGTCGCACCGCCAGCTCCGATCCGACTCTTCCGCATCCAACCACGATCACGTGCATCGTGAGAAGCCTGGCACATCACCGGGGTACCCACGTTACGACCGCGTCAACGTCGCGACCGGAGTGTCGCAGCCGAGGCCGTACACTCCGCCGGTGGCCAGTCCCGGGTCAGATGGTCGACTGGTCATCGGCTTCGACCTCGACATGACCCTGATCGACTCACGACGCAGCATCGGCACCGCCATGACGGCGCTGGCCGCCGAGACGGGTGTGCCTATCGATGTCGAGCACATCGTGTCCACCCTGGGGCCTCCGCTCGAGATTGCGCTGGCTCCTTGGTTTACCGGGCACGAACTGGATGCCGCGGTGGTGCGCTTCCGTGAGTTTCACGGGGAGCTCCTGCAGCTCACGGGGGCGATGCCGGGCGCGGTCGCGGCCGTGGCCGCGGTACACGACCTCGGCGGGCGGGTGGTCGTGGTGACGGCCAAGTTCGAGCCCCACGCCTGGACGAGCCTTCAGACGGTGGGCATCTCCCCCGACGTCGTGGTCGGCTGGCGCTTCGGCGCCGCCAAAGCAGGGGCGTTGCTGGAGCACCACGCCCAGGCGTATGTCGGAGATCATGTGGCCGACGTCGCCGCTGCCAAGGGGGCGGGGATCGTTTCGGTGGGCGTCGCGACCGGCTCGACGTCGCCCGACTCGTTGGCGGAATCAGGCGCCGACGTGGTCCTGCCTGACCTCCTGGCGTTCCCCGAGTGGCTCCGCGGGTTCATCGAGGACGGCAGGATGCGCGATATGACCGAGCCCGCCCGGGTGGGGCCAGGCGCCGGGGGCGCCGGGCTCGGGCGAGGCTCCGGAGCTGAGGAAAGGACTGGCAACCCATGAACGACCGCAACCGCAGGCTGATTCTGGCGCAACGCCCGTCCGCCATGATCGACGGTTCGACGGTGCGCATGGAAGAGGTTCCGATACCGACGCCCGGGCACGGCCAAGCGCTGGTGCGGGTGCGCTACCTCTCGATCGACCCGACGATCCGGACGTGGATGAATGACACCGTCGGGTACCTTCCGCCGATCGCCCTCGGCGAGGTGATTCGCAGCGTGGGGATCGGTGAGGTGGTCGCCAGCAATACCGAGAGCTTTACTGTCGGTCAGACGGTGTTCGGCCCGACGGGCTGGCAGGACTACACGCTGGCGGGCGAGGGTGCCGCCGGTCTCCAGATCCTTCCGCCTGGGATCGATCCGCCGACGGCGCTCAACATCTTCGGCATCACGGGTATGACCGCCTACTTCGGACTGATCGAGGTGGGTCGTGTCCAGGTCGGTGACACGGTCGTGGTGTCGGGCGCGGCGGGAGCCACGGGGTCTGTCGTCGGCCAGATCGCGGCCATCAAAGGCGCAGGCAAGGTCGTTGGAATCGCGGGCACGAACGAAAAGTGCACCTGGCTGGTGGACGAACTGGGATTCGACGCCGCCATCAACTATGCATCAGACGACGTCAAGGCGCGCCTCCGGGAGGCGTGCCCGAAGGGCATCGATCTCTATTTCGACAATGTCGGTGGGACACTCCTGGATGTGTGTCTCGGGCAGTTGGCGATGCGAGGCCGAGTGGTTCTGTGCGGCGCCATTTCCACCTACAACGACGCACAACGCGCCGCCGGGCCGTCGAACTACCGCAACCTCATCACCAAGCGCGGACGGATGGAGGGCTTCATCATCCTCGACTACGCCGATCGATACGCGGAGGCGCAGCTCGACATCGCCACTTGGGTGGCCGACGGCAGAATCAAGCACCGCGAACACGTCGTGGACGGGCTGGAGCGAGCTCCCGACGCCCTGAACCTGCTCTTCACGGGCGGCAACACCGGCAAGGTGATCGTCCGCATCTGAGCCGTCAGCCTCCAGACCCTGCGCAGGGCTGGGTCAGGGCTGCAGGGTCCGGCATCGAAGCAAGCCCGGCCCTTCGAACGATCCCTGGACATACCACGTCGATCCGCTGCCCGCGAGGATCGGGGTTTCGCCGGTCATCGCACCGAGGCGATCGCGCCACTCGGCGAGGCCGGGTTCGACGACCAGCGCCGCCGCCTCCAGGTCGTTGGGGCCATCGCCGACCGGGCCGCCCATCTCGTCCCATGCTCGGTACACCGCGGGCGTGGACACGAACAGAGGCGGGGTCAGCAACGTGAACGAACGCGATTCGAAGGGCAAGGACTCCACGATCTCGCCGATTCCGCGCACACGAGCCCTTCCGCCAACCAGGCAGAAGGGAACGTCCGCGCCGAGTGATGCGGCCACCGACAGGTCGTCCACGCCGGCCCAACGCAACACGGCGGCGGCGTCCGCCGAGCCGCCGCCCAGCCCCGCTCCCACCGGTATGCGCTTGCGCAGGCGCACCGACGCCGAGCGCCCCACCACCCTGAGCGCCCGCCGGATCAGATTCGATTCGTCTTCGGGCACGTTCCAGCATCGGTCGCCTTCGCTTCGTTCGCCGGCTTGGCCCCAGTCCGGTACCACTTCGAGGCTGTCGCCCGGCGCGAACTCGAGCTCGTCGGCCAGATCGATCGTGACCATCTCCGAGTCGAGCAGGTGGAACCCGTCGGAGCGGACTCCCGTGATACGCAACGTCAGGGTGAGCTTGGCAAGTGCAAGTCCGCGCCTGCGATCGCCGACGCCGCCCGCAGCATCGCCCACACCGGCCCCACCACCACCCGCGCCCACTACGCCGAGCGAGCCCCCCGCGCCCCGCGCCCGCCGCGGGCCGCACCTCTCTGGGCCCGCTTCTGCTCGATGAAGTCGATCAGCACGTAATCCCCGAGTGTCTCGGGGGTGGTGAACAATGCCCGGCCCCGGTTGAGTCGCGTCAGCCGCTCGACGAACTCCTTCAGGTACCCCGTCGCATCCAGCATGAACGTGTTGATCTTGATGCCTTCACGGGTGCAACGCGCCACCTCGGTGAGTGTCGCCTCCACCGTCTCGCGTACCGGCGGATAGTGAAAGAACACCTCACCGCCCGCCATCAGGTGCGCCGTCGGCTCCCCGTCGGTGATCATGATGATTTGTTTGGTCCCAGTCTGCTTGGCCAGCATCCGGCGGCTCAACAGGAAACCGTGCTGCATGTTGGTCCCGTACACGAAATCCCAGGACACCTCCGGCAACTGCGACGCCTTCAACTCCCGGGCCACCTCGCTGAACCCGACGATCCCCAGGTAATCCCGCGGGTATTGCATCGAAATGAGGGTGTGCAGGGCCATGGCCACCTTCTTGGCGGCCAGAAAGTTGTCGCGCATCGGCATCGACAGTGACAAGTCCAGCATCAGCACCGTCGAGGTGCGAGTCAGCGTCTCGGTCCGCTCGACCTCGAAGTCTTCTGGGGCCAGACGCACGGGCGTGCCCCCACCGGCACGGCCGATGGCATTGCGCACGGTGCGCTCGATGTGGAGGTTGAACGGGTCCCCGAACTCGTATGGCTTTGTTTCGTACGCCCGCTCGTGGCCGATGCCAGCACGATCCACCTGATGGCGACCGGTACGGTCCTTGTCCAGCCGGGAGAACAAATCCCGCAGGGCGTTCTGACCGATTCGCCGCATTCCAGCGGCGGTCAGCTCGAGGCGACCCTCGCGCTGCTCGATCAAACCCGCCTCCTCCAGCATGCGAGCCAGCTCCGCCAGACGCTCCAACGACCGGGCACCGTCGTCGCCCAGGATCTCGCGAGCTGGTTCGATGTCGACGTCGGCCAGCGCCCCGGGGCTGGTGGCGGTGGTCAGTAACTGCTCCAACTGATCCATGTCGCCGAGGCGGTTCATGACCGATGCCGCCTCCGCCATCCCGAGCGGGTCCTGGCCGCTGAATCCGTAACCGCCCCGGTCCCAACCGGCACCCGGGAACGCCTGGCGCAGGTTCGCCCCGAGCCGGTTGACCTGCCATTGCAGATCCATGTCGGACAGCAGCGCGTCGGCCAAGCCCTGCAGCTGGGCTCGCTGCTCAGGCGCTCATGGAGTTGAGCAGGTTCTGCATGGCCGCCATCTGGCGGGCCAACTGCTCAAGCAACTCGTCCAACGTCGAAGGCGATTCGGGAAAAAAGTCGCCGAAGTTCTCCATGAACTGTGCGAACGCTTCGGTCGTGTCCTGGTCACGCTGGCGCATCTCGAGTAGCTCGTTAAGCGCCGAGAACATGTCCTTCATTCGCTGCAACTGCTCAGGCGAGGTATCGGACATCGCACCGGCCATCTGGTTGAAGTAGCTCTGCATCAGCTGCTGGCGAAGCTGATCGAGCAATTCGTCGAAGCGCTCCCGGGCCTCCGACGACGTCCACTCGTACTCCTGCAACGTCTGGACCTGGGCCGCCAGGTCGGGGGGAAGGAGGTCGAGTTGCAGGCGGCGCTCCGCCGCCACCTCGTCGGTGATCTCCTGACGGCGCTGGTCGCCGGACTGGCGCGCCTCCTCCTGGAGCTGATCGATCCCCTCACGCTCCATGTCGACGACCTCGCGCAGCCGTTCGGCGATGTCGTCGTAGACCCCACCGAGGTCGTATCGCTCGAGTTCGTCGCGACGGCGCCGGCGGAGCCGCTCGAGCAACTCGCGTACCCCGGCCACCTGCTCGCCGTTGCGATCGCGGAACCCTTGCTGCAGCATCCGCCGCAGCGCTTGGTTGAGGTCACCGTGGTACAGCAGGTCGTCGGTGATCTCCGACAGCACATCGTCGGCATCGAACTCGAAGCCGACCTGGAGACCGTCCCATCGGGAGTATTCGAAGCGCGCCATCAGGGCGAGACTATGTCGGCTCTGTCGCCCGGGGCCTGCGCAGGAAGCCGCGCATCGCGCCGGCACCGGAACGAGAGCCGGCACCGGCACTGGAGGAAGCACCACCGCCTGACCCAACGCCGGCCCGGGCGGCGGCGAAGACATAGATGGCGCAGCCGACCGCCCGCAACACGGGAACTCGCTCGAACCCCGGCTCGATCTTCTTCAACGCCACCGCAGCCCGATCGGGGCAGAACATCGGTACCAGGCCGGCCCAGGTGCGACGTTGCACCGTGCCCCCGGCTTGGCTGATCCACCGGTCCAGCGTTCGCGGTGGGTACGACATCTCTCCATGCGCCCGGTGATAGGGGTGGAAGCGCTCGAACAGCTTGAGCCCAGGGTTGTAGCCATTGGGCTCGAGCACGACGACCGTGGGCGCGACGCGCAGCGCCTCGCGTAGCGCCTCGGACGCCTTGGGCATGTGGTGCAGCACGCCCCGAACCAGGGCGATATCAAAGCTGTTGTCGGGATAGGGGAGGTCCGAGGCACTTCCGACCGCGAAGCTCACCCGGCGATCGGACAGCTTTCCCCGGGCCGTCACGATCGCTTGGGCGAAGACGTCGACCCCGTGCACGCTGGCCGGCTCCCCGAGCGCCAGCAACTCGACGGTGTAGGTTCCGTCGCCGCACCCGACGTCGATGACGCGCTTGCCCCGAAAGTCGGCCATCGCCAACACGGCCTCGGTACACCGCTGGTTCGCCAGCTGGCTGCTCAGGGGGGCGTTGGTCGTGTACCGGTACCCTTCGTTGTCGGCCAGGTCCGCCTTGAACCCGTCGAGTTCGGGATGCTGCCAGATCGACATTCGAGTACCTTTCGCTCCGCGCCGTCACGCAACCGAGTCCATGGAGCAGGTGGCCCGACGACACGGCCTCGGCCCCCTCGAGGTCTACGCTACCGCGGGTCCATCAGCGTCCAATGAGGAGGAGTTCCCATGCTTGATGCCGCTCGGGTGCGCCTCGGGGACGACGTGGCTGGCGATCTCCGCCCATCGGTGTGAAGCGAGTCATCCTCACCGGCGCGACCGGCTTTATCGGTGCCAATCTCGCCCGCCGGCTGCTCACCGACGGCCATGAGGTCTGGGTGTTCCTGCGGCCGGGTTGCTCGCTTTGGCGAATCGAAGATATCCGCCACGATCTCCGGATCGTCGACGTCGACCTCCAGCACGAGGCCAACGTCGCCGCCGCGGTGCGCCAGGTCCAGCCGGACTGGATCTTCAACTTGGCGGCCCACGGGGCCTACCCGTGGCAGTCCGACCTGCGCTCCATGCTGACGACCAACGTCCTCGGCACCGTCCACCTCCTGGAAGCGGCGGTGGCCACGGGTTTCGAGGCGTTCGTCCACACCGGCACGTCGTCGGAGTATGGCGCCAAGGCCCACTCACCGAGCGAAGTCGAATGGCTGGAACCCAATAGCCACTACGCCGTGACCAAGGCGTCAGCCACGCTGTTCTGTCGCCATACCGGCCAGACCACCGGCCTCGGCGTGCGCACCCTGCGCCTCTACTCCGTCTACGGTCCGTGGGAGGAACCCACCCGGCTCATGCCCACGTTGGTGATGCGCGGACTGGCGGGCGAACTTCCGAGCCTCGTCAGCCCTCGGACGGCCCGGGACTACATCTACGTCGCCGACGTCGTCGACGCGTGCATTGCGGCTGCCAGCGTCGCCGATCAGGAGCCCGGAGCGGTGTACAACGTCGGCACGGGCTGCCAGACGTCACTGCGAGAGGTCGTCGAGTTGGTTCGAGCCGAGATGGGCATCGCGGTCGAGCCGGCGTGGGGGACCATGGCGCCTCGCGCGTGGGACACCGACGTGTGGGTCGCGGACAGTGCCTTGATCCAAGCCCAACTTGGCTGGCGGTCCCGGTATGAGCTTCGCGACGGCTTCCGCCTGATGGTCGCGTGGCTCCGGGACCGACACGAGATCCAGGAGTTCTACGCCTCGTTCAGCCGCTGACCGGGGCTTTGCGGGCTATGAGATAGAGGTTGCCGACGGGCAGGGGGAGGCTGACGCGCCCCAGACCGGTTGCTTCGCATGTGGCCACCGCGGCGCGCTTCAGCACCGCAGGCAGCGGCGCCAGACGGGTCAGATAGCCGATCCGGGCGCGGTTCCACACCGAACCCTGCTCCCGGACGTCGAAATGGTGGGCCACGCAGATCCGCGCCACGGTCGACGGGCTGTAGAGGTAGGTATGTTCGATGTCGACGATCGGGCTGCGGCGCCGGAGCAGGCGCGCCGAGACGGCCTCGACATTGTGGTTGAGGATGAGGATGTGCCCACCGGGTTTGAGTGCCGCCCAGCACTCGTCGAGCAGGCCGCCTGGGTCCGCGACGTGATCGAACATCTGGAAGAGGCACACGGCGTCGAACTGTCCAGCCGCAAAGAGCCCGGGGCGCATGACATCGCAGACGATGAACGGCCGTACCACCGGCGCCGCACCGGCCGTCGCGGCCGTGCTCGGTTCGACACCGTGGACCGAGGCGAATCCTCGCTCGAGCGCCTCTTCCAGGGCGAACCCATTCCCGCAGCCGACCTCGAGCAGCGACGCCCCCGGTCCGCACAAGCCGGCTAGTCGGGAAAGGTAACGACCGTAGGTCGCGCGGAGGTTGCCCACCTCGTCGTCGTACTCGAAGCCGCTCTCCTGATAGAGATGGGCGAGCGTGTCGGGACTGGCGATGGGGTCGGAGCGCACCAGGCCGCAGGTGTCGCAACGGACCATCCGATAGTGCACATGGTCGGTGGACCGGCGGGCCGAGAAGATGACCGGGTTGAGATCGTCGAGGCGAAAGTTGGCGGCGTACATCTCGGTGGCGTTGTCCGATGTGCCGCAGATCGCGCATCGCGTGGCGACCAGGTCCGCTACCCCCACTCGTCGACCTCGACGTCGGTGGGCTTTCGTCCCGGACGGGCGGAAGGCGGATTCACGACGGATTCAACAATGTAGGAGGGGCGCCGCTTCACCTCGTCGTACATGTGGGCCAGGTACGACCCGATGATGCTCAAGCACAACAGTTGGACCCCCCCCATGAACAAGACGAGCACGATGAGGGTGGTAAAGCCGCTCGGGACCGCGGTGGGGTCGGCGATTCTCACCGACACGAGCACGAGTGCCAGGAGCAGCGAGGCGGCACAGGTGAACAAGGCCAGGGCGGTGATCACGTCGATAGGGATGTACGAGAACGAGAAGATCGCCTTGCGGGCCCAACCCAGGTTCTTGCGCAGGCTGTTGGTACTGCGCCCGAACGGCCGCTCAGGGCGTACGTACTCGACCCCGGTCTGGCGGAAGCCGACCCACGCCCGCAGGCCCCGGATGAAGCGGTTGTTCTCGGGCAGGCTGTTGAGCGCGGCGACGGCCCGCCGGTCCAGCAAGGAGAAGTCGCCCGCGTCGAGCGGCATCGGGACATACGAAGCGGCACGGAACAACCGGTAGAAGGCCTTGTAGGACACTCGCAGCAACCTGCTCGCTTCCCGCTTGACCCTGATTCCGTACACCACGTCGTAACCCTCGAGCCATTTGGCGTAGAACGACTCGATGAGCTCGGGGGGGTCTTGGAGGTCGCCGTCGAGCAGGGCCACCGCGTCGCCTGTCGCTACTCGCAGCCCGCTGGTGAACGCACTCTGCGAGCCGAAGTTGCGGCTGTGGTTGATAACCGAAACCCTCGGGTCACGGCTGGCAAGCTCCGCCAGTACCTCGGCCGCGTCATCGGGACTGCAGTCGTTGACGAAGATGATCTCGTAGTCGACGCCGAGTCGCGCGAAGGTGGCGACCAGACGCTCGTACATCTGAGGCACGGCGGGAGCGTCGCGGTAGCAGGCGATGACCGCGCTCAACCTCGTGGCGCCGGGCGGGCGGGCGACGAGCCGCTCAGTCATGACGCCCGCATGCCGGCCAACGCCTCCCGGGCCGTTTGGACCAGGGCATCGCATGACAGCCCGTGGCGGTTGTTGAGGTACGCCTCACCTCCGCCGGTGCCGTCGCCGGCCGAGCGCACGCCGCAGCGGACCACGCGGCAGCTCCGACCGCGCTCCGCGACCACCTCGCTCACGAGTGAGCCGAGGCCGCCGACCACCGAATGGGCCTCGACGGTGACCACGGTGGCAAATCGGTCGACCACCTCGATCAGGTCGTCGACCGGGGCCGGGCTGACGCTGGCCACGACGACCACGGTTGCTTCGATCCCCCCACCCGCCAGAGCAGCCGCCGCGGCCGACACCTCGGCGGCGATGGCCCCCATGGCGATAATGGCAACGTCGTCGCCGTCGCGCACCACCTCCGCCCGACCCAGCCGGAACCGCCCGTCCAAACCGGGCACCACCACGTGGTCGTCCTTGCCCAGGCGAAGGTAGAGGGGACCTGGCAGATCCCAACAAGCCCGCACGGCGGTCGCTGCCTGGGCATGGTCGGCGGGGGCGATGACCGTCATCCCCGGCAGCGCCCGCATCACGGCGATGTCCTCGGTCCCATGGTGGCTCGGACCGGCGGTGCCGTACTCGAAGCCACCACCGACGCCGACGATGCGGACCGGGAGCTGGTGGAACACGGGGCCGTTGCGGATGAACTCGTACGCCCGAAGGGAGGCAAACGTGGCGATCGAATACGTGAAGGGCACAAAGCCCGCCTCGGCGAGGCCGGTGGCGACGCCGACCATGTTCTGCTCGGCCACGCCGAGGTTGAAGAAACGGTCAGGAAATCGCTCGATGAAGGGCTCGAAGACCATGAAGCCAAGATCGCCGGTCAGCAGCACGACCCGCGGGTCGCGCTCGGCCAACTCGATCAGGGTGCGGACAAAGCTGCGGCGCATGAGGCGTCATCGACCTCCCGAAGCGCTTGAACGTACTGCTCGTCGGACATTGGCAAGTAGTGCCAACGAATCTGGCCTTCCATGAACGACACGCCGCGCCCGAACACGGTTTGCGCGACCAGGACATGCGGGCGACCGGAGACGGTGTCCAAGGCGGAGATAGCCGCACCAAGCTGCTTCTCGTCGTGGCCGTCGACGACCTGCACGTCCCAACCGAAGGCCTGCCAACGTTCAGCCATCGGCGATAGATCGAGGACATCCTTGGTATAGCCAAGCGCCTGCTGGCCGTTCAGATCCACGATTGCGACCAGGTTGGCCAGCCGATGATGGGCCGCGAACATGATCGCCTCCCACGTCGATCCCTCGTCGCACTCGGCGTCGCTGAGCAGGACGAACACCCGCCGCCGGGAACCGAGCAGCCGCGCCGCCAGGGCCGCCCCCGCAGCTACGGAGAGCCCTTGACCGAGGGACCCGGTGGAGAAGTCCACCCCGGGCACGACATGTTCGGGGTGGACCCCGAGCCGACTGGCGTCACCGCAGAAGGTGTCGAGCTCCGCCGCGCTCAACCATCCCCGCACATGCAACGCGGCATACAGCGCCAGCGCGGCATGACCTTTGGAGAGGATGAAACGGTCCCGATCGGGGTCATCGGGGGCGCCGATGTCGAGGGTGCCGCCATACAGGGTGGCAATGATGTCGGCAACCGAGAGGCACGAGCCGATATGGCCCACGTGGGCCCGCTTCGACTGCTCCAGGATCAAGCGGCGAATGGCGTACCCGAGGGGAACGGCGTCACCCGCGGACATCAGCGGCCGCCCGGGCGAAACGGTCCTCTCGATTCCGCCGGGGACTGTGCCCCGGGAAGATGAGAGTGTCGAGCACGAAGAACCGGATCAGCCACAGGACCGCTGAGGCAATCAGGATGGCGCTCATGATGATCATGGTTTGCAGCGGCCGCGACGCCGTCAGGCTCCTGGCTCCCGCCTCCGCCGCCTGGGCCGCACCGACCGAGAGCACGAGGTAGACGACCGCGAGGGTCCAGAACGGGATCACCTCTTTCACCATGTGGGATCGGCCCGTCCGACCCCACACCCAGGTCCGGTTCAGGAAATAGGCCGGGATCGTGGCCACTGCGACGGCCACGACGGCGGCGGTGAGCGCTGACCAGTGGAGGAACAGGTAGGACAGGCCGAGCACGACTTCGCCCAAGACGACGTTCATCACCGAAACGAGAAAGTACCGGACTGCCTTGCGGCCCTCGACGGTCGTTGACCAGGTCCGGAGCAGCCGAACCCAACGATTCACCCTGAGCATGGTAGCCGGACCCTCGGCGCCGGCCGCGGCCCCCGGCGGCCGATCCCCTGAGGGCGCTTGTCTCCCGAACGGGCCCTCGGCTTAGAGTTGGGCGATGCGGCGGGTGCGGACGGACACTGGCGGCACCAGCACCAGGTGACAGTCGTGGCGGTCGTGTGGTCGCTCCTCGGCGCCATCGTGTTCGTGGGTGCGGGACTGGTCGTGGCGGTGACGGTGAAGCGGCTGTGCTTCCGGCGTGGCGGGGCAGTCTCGCGGTGACCGCGGTGGTGTTGGTCTGGCTGTGCTGGGCGTTGGGGTTGGGCCAACTCCTCGGTGCGCTGGGCCTGATCCGCCGGATGGCCCTGGTGACCGGCGCCCTCATCAGCGCCGCCGCCGCGATCGGCCTGGGACGCCTTGCCGAGTCGCGGGGCCACGAAACCGCGGAACCCGGCGCCGCCCACGAAACCGCAACCGCTGACGAACCTGCGGCCGCTGACGAACCTGCGGCCGCCACGGAACGCGGGGCGATGCGCAGCTGGGAGCAACAAGTCCTCACGCTCGGCACGGCGCTACTTGTGTTCGTCGTGGCCGCACTCTGGACGGCCCGAACGGTCGTCGCCTTGCACCGCGGCATCAATGACCCGGACTCGCTCGGCTACCACCTGCCGTTCGTCGTCACCTTCGTCCACAGCGGCTATGCCGACCAACACCGGCTTTTGATGCCGCTGCTGCCGGTGCAGTTCTTCCCGGCCAACGACGAGCTGCTCTCGGCCATTGCCCTCGCCCTCACGCACACCCTGGCCTTTGCCGCCGCCAAGAACCTGCTGCTGGGCGGCTTGGTGCTGGTGGCCGCCCATGCCCTGGGCAAGGCCTACGGCGCGGCCCGATTGACGCTCGCGGTCGCAGCCATCGCTCTGGGGTTCCCGGTTTTCGCCTTCTCGCAGCCGGGCGAGGCCGTCAACGACACCCTTCTGCTCCTGCTGCTCGTGGGGGGATTGGCGGTGCTGGCTCACGCTCGGGACCGACCGGCTCCGTACGTTCTGGCCCTCGGGTGCGCAGGACTGGCGCTTGGAGTGAAGTTCTCCGGAATCGTCATGGCGGCCGCGCTGGCCGCCCTGGCGGTGATCCTGCTCGTGGCTCGGGTGCCGAGACATCGATGGCGCTGGGCCGGCGCGGGGCTCATGGTCAGCGCCGCACTGGGCGGGTCGTGGTATGTCCGCAACGCCATCGACTACGGCAATCCCGTCCCTCCGGTCAACATTGCCTTGGGCCCCCTCCATTTGCACACCGTGCATGGTGCCGACGCCGCCATTGCCTACTCAGTGGCGCACTACGCGCTGCACGGGCGCCTTCTCGACGTCTTCTCCCGGGGCTTGACGAGGGGCCTCGGCCCGCTCTACCTCGTTGTTCTCGCCCTGTGGGTGTTGGGAATCGTCGCCGGCATCCGTTCAAGGGACCGACTTCGCCTCGGACTCAGCGCGGTGGCGACCGTCTGCTTGATCGGATACTTCTTCACCCCTGCCGGCGCCTACGGGCCCCCCGCGTCGGTTCCGCAGTCCTTCGTCATCAACCTCCACTACGCCGTCCCCGGCCTCCTCGCGGGCGCGCTGGCGGGCGCCATCGCCCTGGCCCGTTGGCGGTGGGCGTGGACCCTTCCGGCGGTCGGGCTGGTCGCGGTCGCGACGGGCATCGGCCGCGGCCGGGGAATCGCCATCTGGTCGCCTGAGATCGGCGGCCCGGGTTTCGTCTTGCTCCTCATCGCGGCCGTGGTGGGAGCAGCAGTGGTCCTGGCCTGGTCGCGGCCCTCGCTTCGGCGGCTGGCAGAAGCGGGCGCCGTGGGAGCACTCGCCGTCGTGGTGATCGCCTCGGCATTCATCGCACATCGCTACCCGAGCCGGCAATCGACGGACCCGGTCGTCAGTTGGGCCTCGACAGTGCACGACGCCCGCATCGCCGAATGGACCGGCAACGTCGCCGATCTCTACGGGCCTCGGGCACGGAACCATGTGGCCATCCTCAGCCAGCTTCTCGACGGGGCGGCGGAGCCGATCACCACCTGTCCGGCATGGAAGCGGGCGGCGCGTGACGCGCGCGTCGACTACGTGGCAGTCGTCGGGGGCACCGTCTGGTCCCGGTGGCTGCGGACGGATCCAGCGTTTCGACTCGTCGCCGACGAACGGGTCGGCGCAACCCAGGATGACCTCGACAATTTTCGCCGGTACCCGACACTCGTGTTTCAGATCGTCGGCCCTCCCGACGGGGCCTGTCCCGGTCCCGGTTAGCGCCCTACTGACGGCCTCGGTACGTGGCCCGGCCCGCCGACTGCATCCTTGTTGAGCCGCTTGGAGAGGTGAAGCCCTTCGAGCACGAACTCCGTTGCCGACGCCACCGCAGCCGGGGTCTCGCTGCCCGCCAGGGCCATGACCGGGCGGCGGAGAACCGGCATGCGGCTCAGCACCTCGACGTAGGTCGGTGACGACACGTCGTCGCCGGCGTGCACGACCGTCCCCTCGTCGAACGCCAGGACGACGTCGCGGAACTGATCCATGGGGCATCGGGCTTTGAACACCGTGAGGGTGGCCTGTTTGATCAGCCGTTCGACGACCTGGCCGTCGCGGCCCTCCTCGAGTGCCTCGATTTCGACCTTCCCGGCGGTCGACGACGCCAGGGCCTCCAGGTCGCTCACCCGGGGGACCACGTCCTTCTCCCCCAATCGCAACGCCCGCCGGGCGGCATTGGCGGTCAGGGTTTCGTAGTTGGCGATGCTCAGGCGCACCGATACCCCCGACCGCTGGTTGATGTTGGGGCTCTGGCGGGCCAGATGCGAGATGGTGCCGATGATCTCGGTCATGAACTCGGGCACCTGCACCCGAAGTCCGAGCGCTTCGAGGGGCCGGGCCTCCTGGTTGATGACTTCCAACTCGGTCGCCACGTCGAGTGGGTAATGGGTGCGGATCTGGGCGCCGAAGCGGTCCTTCAACGGGGTGATGATCCGGCCCCGGTTGGTGTAGTCCTCGGGGTTGGCCGAGGCCACCAGCATCACGTCGAGTGGCAGCCGGATCTTGTAGCCGCGGATCTGGACGTCGCGCTCTTCGAGCACGTTGAGCAAGCCGACCTGGATGCGCTCGGCTAGGTCGGGGAGCTCGTTGATGGCGAAGATCCCCCGGTTGGTCCGGGGCACGAGCCCGTAGTGCAAGGTGAGTTCGTCGGAGAGGTACCGGCCTTCGGCCACCTTGATGGGGTCGACCTCGCCGATCAGATCGGCGATGGAGGTGTCCGGGGTCGCCAGTTTCTCGCCGTATCGGGTGTCGCGATGGACCCAGGTGATCGGTGTGGCGTCGCCGCGCGCAGCCACCAGGTCCTTGGCGTGGCGCGAGACGGGCTGGTAGGGATCATCGAGTATCTCCGAGCCCGCGACGATGGGCAGGTACTCGTCAAGCAGTGTGGTCAGGGCCCGGATCATCTTGGTCTTGGCTTGACCCCGCTCCCCGAGGAAGATGATGTCGTGGCCCGCCAGGAGGGCATTTTCCAGCTGGGGCAGGACGGTGTCCTGGTACCCCACCACGCCAGGAACGATCTGCTCACCCCCGGCGATGCGTGCGGCGGCATTGCGCCGCACCTCTTCCTTGACCGGGACGGACTCCCAGCCTGAATCCCGTAGCTCACCGAGAGTGGCGGGGCGGGGCGAGTGCGACACGTCGGCCATGGCGACCACGCTACCGGCGCCGCCGAACGGGCCGGCCGCAGAACAATCGGCCGGCTCGATGGGATTCGAACCTGCACATTCCGCCGAATCAGCACAGAAAAGGTGTGAAAGGCGCGACGAGGAGGCGGAGATATACAGTTGCGCTGCTCAGGCCCTCCTTCTGGCCGTTGGGCGGATTTGGGGGAGTGCGATGGCGTATTCCAGGCGACCCGCGACCGGCACGGCGCGATCATGACCGCCACCCCGGCCCGAGCAGCCGACGCGGAGCTGGCAGGCGACGCCGCCTCAGGCGACGTCGGCGCCTACGCCAGCCTCTATCACCGCCACATCGAGGCGGCGTGGCGGTTGGCCCAGGCCACGTCGGCATCGTCAGGCAACGCCGCAGCCAAGGCCACGACCGACGCGTTCGTCGGGGTCGTACGTCTAGCCGGGCGCGGCCGAGATGACGTTGCCGATCAGTTCCGGCTCCACCTGCTCGCCGCCGTCTACCGAGAGGCCCACCGGGGTTCGGACCAACCGCCGTCACCGGCAAAGCGCAAGAAGGTCGGCACTGCCGTCACCGCGGTGGCGGCCGGCGCCGCCGGACCCCTGCTCGTCAATGCCTTTGCCAACTTGCCGTCGCGTTGGCGCGCGGCTGTGTGGCTGCAGGAGGTCGAAGGTCTTCCCGCCACCTCGGCCGGTGCGATCCTCGGGGTGTCGAGCGCGGCCGCGGTCCAGTTGAAGAAGCGGGCGCTCGACGGTCTCGAACACCGGGTCCTTCAGGCGGGAGGCCGCCTGCCGTTGCCCGCTCTGGCGCCGACGCTGGCCGCGACGTTGACTCCCGTTCCCGGTGAGGTGCGAGCCAGGACCGAGGCCCAGTGGAAGAAGGCGGTGGGACGCGATCGCCGCCGGGCTGCGCCGGTCGCGGCGTGGATGTCGCAGCGGGCGCCGGGACCCTTGGCCGTGTGCGCAGTGGGTTTGTGCGCGGTGGGCATCGTGGCGTTGGCGGTCGTCGGACAGGGAACGACCGGCCGGCCGGCACCGACCGGGCCGGTCGCATCGGGCGCGCCGGCTGGAAGTGGGAGCGCGGGGAGCGGCAGCGGGACCTTCAGTTTCACCACTCCAACCACTCCCAACTCGGCGTCGGGCGCCGCCGCAGCCAACGCGGGCACGGCGGGCACCGCGGCCGCGGCCAGCCAAGGGCCGCACCTGGTCGCCACGACGCCGACGACCGCGGCACCAGTCGTCGTGACGGTGCCGACGACGGTACCGGTCACCGAGACGATCCCGACTCTCCCGCCGGTCACGCTGCCGCCGGTCACCCTGCCACCGGTGACGCTGCCGCCGGTGACGCTGCCGCCCGTCACCACCCCGCCCGTCACCACCCCGACGGCCGCCGCCACGCCGGTCCTGCAAGTGGCGCTCAACACCGGGGTTCTCGGCGTCAACGTCGGGGTCGGGCCCGGCGCCTGCACCGGGGTCCAGCTACTCACCATCAAACTCGGCTGCACCGGCGGGCCGCCAGGCCTCTCACTCGGAGGCACCCTGCTCGGCGGAATCGGCGGAAGGTAACGGGGGGCGCAGCCCAACCACGCTCGTCGCGTCGCTCGGCGGAGCCCACTCGATAGCCTGCCGCTGTGGACCTGGGGGGTAGCTGGCGGGCCGTTGCCGCCGATGAGACCCTGCGCCGCACCTTCTCCGACCCCGACTTCGACGACACCGAATGGGCCGGGATCACGGTCCCCCACCACTGGCGCTCCCACGAAACGTTCGCGGCCAGCGACGGCCCACTGCTGTACCGGCGACGGTTCGATTCACCCGACCGCAACGACCAAACGGAACCTCGTTGCCGGACTTGGCTGCAGTTCGACGGCCTCTTCTACCAGGGCGACGTGTGGTTGGACGGGTCCTACCTGGGCGACACCGAGGGCTACTTTTTCCCCCATGCTTTTGAAGTAACCGAGGCGATGGCCGAGCGGTCCGAGCATGTCCTCGCCCTCGAGCTGACCTGCGACCGGCCGAGCGACACGACGGCCAAGCGCAACCTGACGGGGGTGTTCCAGCACTGGGACTGCATCGACCCCGACTGGAACCCAGGCGGGATCTGGCGCCCCGTGACACTCTTCGATACCGGGCCGGTGCGCGTCGCCAAGCTGCGGGTGCTGTGCGCCGACGCCAACGAGGAGCGGGCCACGCTCGACTTCGGCGCCACGCTCGACGTCGAGCAGGCGGCGCTGGTGAGTGTCACGACGGCCATCTCGGGTTCGCGGGGCCTGGCCATCGCCCGGACCTCGGAGCATCCGCTGGCCGCGGGGGCCAACGAGCTGCGATGGCGGGTGCCGGTCGAGCACCCCGACCTGTGGTGGCCCCACGCCCTCGGCGACCAGCCGCTCTACGACGTGACCGTGACGGTGTCGATCGACGGGGCCGCCAGCGACCAGCGGACGGTCCGAACAGGACTCCGGCAGGTCCGGATGCGCAACTTCATCGCGACCGTCAACGGCGAGCGGCTTTTCCTGAAGGGAAGCAACCAAGGCCCGACCAAGCGCGAACTGGGCGAGGCGACCCCCGAGCAGCTGGAGCGCGACGTCACCCTCGCCCGCGACGCCGGGCTCGACCTGCTGCGGGTCCACGGCCATATCAGCCGACCCGAGCTGTATCACGCCGCCGACCGCCACGGGATGCTGCTGTGGCAGGACCTGCCCCTGCAATGGCGCTACGCCCGGGTGCGCAGGCAGGCCATGCGCCAAGCCGCCGAGGCGGTCGACCTGCTCGGGCACCACCCGTCGATCGCGCTGTGGTGCGGGCACAACGAACCAGTCGCCATCGAACACCCGGTGCGGACGGTGCCGTTCCTGGCCCGCCAGATGCTGCCGACGTGGAACAAGTCGGTGCTCGACCGTTCGATCCACCGAGCGCTGGAAAAGGCCGACCCCTCACGACCCGTCGTCGCCCACTCCGGCGTCCTGCCCCATCCGGCGTGGGGCACCGACAGCCACCTGTACTACGGCTGGTACGTGGGCGAGGAACGGGAGTTTCCCGCGGTGCTGGCCCGGTTTCCCGTGCTGGCGCGCTTCGTGTCGGAGTTCGGCGCCCAGGCGGTGCCCGACGAGGCGCCGTGGTGCCAGCCGCAACGGTGGCCCGACCTGGACTGGGAGCACCTGGGGCGGGCCTACTGCCTCCAGGAGGCGCAGTTCGCCCGCTATCTGCCGCCGAGCTCGTTCGCCACGTTCGACCAATGGCGGCAGGCCACGCAGGGCTACCAGGCCCAGGTCGTCCGCTATCACGTGGAGACGCTGCGGCGGCTCAAGTACCGACCGACCGGGGGTTTCTGCCAGTTCCTGCTGGGCGACAGCCAGCCCGCCGTCACCTGGTCGGTACTCGACGACCAACGCCGCCCCAAAGCGGGATGGTCAACCCTGGCGGCTGCGTGCGCGCCCGTGATCGTCGTCGCCGACCGCCCGGCCGCCACCTACCGGCCGGGCGACGACGTGCACTTGGCGGTGCACGTGGTCAGCGACCTGCGGGTGCCGATCGCCGACGCGGTGTGCGACGCCGTCGTGTCGTGGACGGGGGGCAGCCGCAGCTGGCGGTTCGCGGGCCACGTCGACCCGGACAGCTGCGCCCGGGTGGGGCTGGTCCATCTGGCCACTCCCGATGCTGCCGGGCCGATAAACCTCGACCTGGATCTAACGTGGCCAGGCGGGAAGGCGCACAATCACTATGCCAGCCAGATCGCAACGAAATAGCCCCACGAGGTCCCGTCCACAACCATGACGACCACGACCACGACCGCCGCGGCGACCGTGCCGCCGCTCTACCGGACGTCCATCGGCAAGAAGATGCTGATGGCCGCCAGCGGGTTGGTCATCCTGTTGTGGTTGATCGGGCACATGCTGGGCAACCTCAAGGTCTGGCTCAACCAGCGGGAGTTCGACAGCTATGCCGACTTTCTGCGCCGGCTGGGCGAACCGATCTTCCCCCACACCGTGTTCTTGTGGCTGATCCGGGTGGTGCTGACCGTCGCCTTCGTGGTCCACGTGTACCTGGCCATCGACCTTTCCCTGCGCAACCGGCGGGCCCGCCAGGTCCGCTACGTCCGCACCGCCCGGGTGCAGGCCGACGTCCCCGCGGTCACCATGCGCTGGGGCGGGCTGGCGCTGGCGTTGTTCGTGGTCTTCCACCTGGCCAACTTCACCTGGGGCTGGATCCATCCGGGCTACCGGTTCGTGCGCGGGTCGGTGTACGCCAACGTGGTCGGCAACTTCAACCAGTGGTGGCTGGTCGTCATCTATGTGGCGGCCATGGTCGCCTTGGCGCTGCACATCTATCACGGGACGTGGAGCATCTTTCAGACCTTCGGCGCCAACAGCCGCCGTTGGGACCGCCTGATCCGGCGCAGCGCGGGCGCCGTGGCGATCGTGATGTTCGTGGGCTTCGTTTCGGTCCCGGTCGGCGTGTTGGTGGGGGCAATCCAATGACCGTCGCCCCGGAAGCGCCCCGGTAGCGCCACCCGCCGGGCCGCGGGCGGCGCCGCCCGCTGAGCCGCCCACCCGCTGGCGGGAGGCCGCCGCCGACGCAACCACCCTGGACGGGCACGTCCCCAACGGTCCCATCGCCGAGCTGTGGGACCGGCACCGCTTCGACATGAAGCTGATCAACCCGGCCAACCGCCGCAAGAACCACATCATCGTGGTCGGCTCGGGCCTGGCCGGCGCCGCCGCCGCCGCCAGCCTGGGCGAACTCGGCTACCGCGTCAGCTGCTTCTGCTACCAGGACTCCCCCCGCCGCGCCCACTCGATCGCCGCCCAAGGGGGCATCAACGCGGCCAAGAACTATCGCAACGACGGCGACAGCGTCTACCGCCTCTTCTACGACACGGTCAAGGGCGGTGACTATCGGTCGCGAGAGGCCAACGTCTACCGCCTGGCCCAGCTGAGCGTGGACATCATCGACCAGTGCGTCGCCCAGGGGGTGCCCTTCGCCCGGGAGTACGGCGGCCTCCTCGACAACCGCTCCTTCGGCGGTGCCCAGGTGTCGCGCACCTTCTACGCCCGGGGCCAAACCGGCCAGCAACTCCTCCTCGGCGCCTACCAGGCCCTGGCCCGCCAGATCCACCAGCGAACGGTGACCATGTACCCCCGCACCGAGATGCTCGACCTGGTGGTGGCCGACGGTGCCGCCCGCGGCGTCGTCACTCGCGACCTGGTGACCGGCGAGGTGCGGTCGCACACCGCCGACGCCGTGATCCTGGCGACGGGCGGCTACGGCAACGTGTTCTACCTCTCCACCAACGCCAAGGGGTGCAACGCCACCGCCATCTGGCGGGCCCACCGCCGGGGTGCCCTGCTCGCCAACCCGTGCTTCACCCAGATCCACCCCACCTGCATTCCGGTGGCGGGCGACTACCAGTCCAAGCTCACGCTGATGTCGGAATCGCTGCGCAACGACGGCCGCATCTGGGTCCCCGCCAAGGCCGGCGACACCCGGCCGCCCAACGAGATCCCCGAGGCCGAACGGGACTACTACCTCGAGCGCAAGTACCCGAGCTTCGGCAACCTGGTCCCCCGCGACATCGCCTCGCGCAACGCCAAGGAGGTCTGCGACGAGGGCCACGGCGTCGGTCCCGGCGGCCGCGGCGTCTACCTCGACTTCGCCGACGCCATCGCACGCCTGGGCGTCGACGTCATCAAGGAGCGTTACGGGAACCTGTTCGACATGTACGAGCGCATCACGGGCGAGGATCCCTACCGGGTCCCCATGCGCATCTACCCCGCCATCCACTACACGATGGGTGGCCTCTGGGTGGACTACAACCTCATGAGCAACCTGCCCGGGCTGTTCGTGCTGGGCGAAGCCAACTTCTCCGACCACGGGGCCAACCGCCTGGGCGCCTCGGCGCTCATGCAGGGCCTGGCCGACGGCTACTTCGTCATCCCCTACACCCTGGCCGACTACCTGGCGACCGCCAAGCCGGCGCCGGTCGGCGTCGACCACCCGTCCTTTGTGGCGTCGGAGGCCGACGTCGCGGCCCGCACCGGCCGGCTGCTGGCCATCGGCGGCCGGCGCAGCGTCGACGACTTTCACCGGGAACTGGGCTCGCTCGTCTGGGAGCTGTGCGGCATGTCCCGATCCGCCGAGAGCCTGACCAAGCTGCTTGAACAGCTGCCCTCGCTGCGGGAGGAGTTCTGGAGCGACGTCACCGTCCCCGGCACGGGTGCCGAGCTCAACCAGTCGCTGGAGAAGGCGGGCCGGGTGGCCGACTTCATGGAGCTGGCCGAACTGCTGGCCATCGACGCGCTCCACCGGGAGGAATCCTGCGGCGGCCACTTCCGCGAGGAGTTCCAAACCCCCGAGGGGGAGGCGTTGCGCGACGACGACCACTTCGCCTACGTCGCGGGATGGGAATGGTCTGGGGAAAAGGGGAGCCTGGAGCCGGTCACGTCGGGCCCGCTCCCCACGCCCGTCCTGCACAAGGAAGCACTCGACTTCGAACACGTGAAATTCAGTCAGCGGTCGTACAAGTGAGCGTCACCGGGCTCGCCGGCGTCCAGCCCGCGCCCCCCGACTCCGACACCGACCCCGACCTGGCCGAGCACCTCCTGAACCTGACACTGCACGTGTGGCGCCAGGCGGGCCCCTCCTCGCCTGGGCAAATGGTCCGCTACGACGCACCGGGGATCAGCACCCATATGTCCTTCCTCGAGATGCTCGACGTGGTCAACGAGCGTCTGACCAAGGAGGGCCGGGACCCGATCGCGTTCGACCACGACTGCCGCGAAGGCATCTGCGGGATGTGCGGGCTGGTGATCAACGGCGTGGCCCACGGCCCCCAGGCCGCGACGACGACGTGCGAGCTGTACATGCGTCATTTCCACGACGGCGACACGCTGTACATCGAGCCGTGGCGGGCCGGGCCGTTTCCGGTGATCAAGGACCTGGTCGTGGACCGTGGTGCCCTCGACCGGATCATCGAGGCGGGAGGGTTCATCACCGCTCCGACCGGAAGCGCGGCCGAGGCCAATGCCACCCCCGTCGCCAAGGACGACGCCGACGTGGCCTTCGACAACGCGGCCTGCATCGGGTGCGGGGCCTGCGTGGCCGCCTGCCCCAACGCCTCGGCCATGCTGTTCACTGCCGCCAAGCTGTCCCACCTGGCGGCGCTGCCCCAGGGCCAACCCGAACGGGAGCGCCGAACCTTGTCCATGGTCGCGGCCCAGGACTCGCTGGGCTTCGGGGGCTGCACCAACATCGGCGAATGCGCCGCCGTGTGCCCGAAGGAAATCCCGATGGAGTCGATCGCCCGGATGAACCGTGAGCTGCTTCGCGCGTCACGGAAGCGCGGGCGGGCCAAGAATCGCTGAAGTACCGTTCGACCCAACGATGAGCCCCCGCGATGTCGAGATCTCCATCGTCAATCACGAGAACCGGGAGATGGTGCGGGCCTGCCTCCTTTCGCTGCCCGACGCCTGCGCCGCCACGAGTTGGCACGCCACGGTCATCGACAACGACTCGCGCGACGGAAGCCTGGAGATGCTGGCCGCTGACTTCGGCGACGTGGCCGTGATCGAGAACTCGGTGCGGTTGGGCTTCGGTGCCAACCACAACCAGGTGCTCCGTCGGGTCATCGAGGACCGAGCCGCACGTTACGCCCTGGTCCTGAACGATGACACGGAGGTTGGGCCCGACGCCGTACGCCGGATGGTCGAAATGATGGACATGCGACCCGACCTAGGAGCGGTTGTCCCGACGGTGGTCGACGGCCAGGGCCGCCGGGCCGCCAGCCGCATCTCCTACCCCGACCTCCGTAGCTGCCTTCGCCAGGACCGGACCGGCATCACCGAGCTCCCCGACGAGGAGCACGGCTGGCTGCAAGGCTGCTGCATCTTGATTCGGCGGGCGGCCTTGGTGGAGATTGGTCCCTACGACGAGCGCTTCTTCCTCTTCTATGAGGACACCGACCTCAGCCGCCGGCTGGTCGAGGCCGGGTGGTCGCTCGGCGTGTGTCCCGAGGCGAAGGTGCTCCACCACGGCCACAACTCGGTGTTCAAGCCAGGGATGGCCGAGGTCACACCCCGGCAGGGATTGCGGAGCCGCTACCTCTACTTCAGCAAGTACTACGGGCCCCGCCGTGCCCGCCTCATCTCGCTGATCGGTCGGGCAGTGATGCTTGGCCGGGCGATGAAGGCGATCGTGGTCGACCGTCGCGGCGATACGGACCGTCTCGCCCGAGCTCGTCGTCTCCTGATCCTGGCCCGTTTCGATCCCCGCTGCCCACTTCCCCCCGAGGTGGCGGCGCAGGCTCGACCAGACTCGCCACCGGTATTTCCGGCGAACCCAACGTCTGAGCCAGCCGGCGCCTGGGCGGACGTACTCGCGCTCAGCAGGGGCCGATCAAGCCGGCGTCGACGACTCCATCCAGCCAAACCCGTACCGCCCACGGGGCCCTGATAGCGGCACAGCGTCGCGGGCCAGACGCGAGACCCGTCCATCCGGGGCGGTCAGGAGCAGCGGCGCAAGGGCCAGCGGTTCGGGCCACGATCGCCTGCCCCGCCAGCACGTCCGGCGTCGCGGCAGAGAACGCGACGCCGTCGGCCATGACCCCTGACGCCCAACTGTCCGGCACCGACCACCAGTCGTGGATGCCCCAGCGATGCTCGCGGACGCCGGTGCCGTCGAAGGCCAGCACCTCCTCCGCCACCAGGATCTCCCCCGTGACCCGGCAGGGCTGCCAGTACTTCGCCTCGCCGTGCCACGACGCCAGCGTGGTGGCCTCCCATTCCAGGTCGTAGCCGAGCCCGATGCGGTCCCCCCGCTCACCGCGATACGCCTCGTCGGGATCGTCGAGCGCCACCGCGAACGCCTCCAGCCCCACCGACCAGTGATCGAGCGGGGTCTCACAGTTGACCGCCGACCAGATCCCCTGCCCCCGCACCTCGAGGTCACGTCCCCGGGGCAGCTCGACCTCGTGGTCTCGGACCAGTACCAACCGTCGGCCCTTGCCGACCAGGGCCGCCCAATACCAGGCCACCCCGAGGTTGGGATACAGGCCAAGGCGCACGTAACCGCCGAGGGAGCCGTCAGGTGCGGCAAAATCGAAGTACCACGACTCGCCCCACAAGGGTTCGGACCCCGGGCGGTGACGCCGCTCGTCGGCCGCCGCGACCATCGCCATGGCCTCGCACGGTAGCCACAACCGCTCCATCGCTGATAGACCTACAGGCGTGGCGCGATACCTGAGCGACGAGTGGTTCGACCACCTCGGTGCTCTGGCGGGCCCCGCCACGGCCGCCGCGGATCTGGTCCTGCAGCACCTCGTGACCGCGGGTCCAGCAGGCGACGTCGAGTATCACGTCCGAGTCGCCGACGGGCGCCGTCACGATCTTCCGAGGACCGGCCCCGGACCCCGACATCACCTTCGCCGAGGACTACGCCACCGCGGCCGCTATCGCCAGCGGCCAGCTGAGCGCACCCGCCGCCCTCCTGGCGGGTCGCATCCGCGTCGGTGGTGACATGGCGGCACTCATCGCCCGCCAGGATCTCCTGGCGGCCGGCGATCCCATACCAGCCGCCGTCCGGGCGGCCACGACCTACTGATGGCCGGGCCCCGCCCCAAATCGCCCGGGTGGTATCCCGACCCGGACATCCTCCCGGGGTCGAAGGGTGTCCTGCGCTACTGGAGCGGCCGACACTGGACGGATCGGCGCCGACCGGCGCCGGTCCTGGCCGACTTCGACCTGAGCCGGCCCATGGGCGCGCCACGTGGAGTGGTCCAGAGCCGGATGCTCGACCGACCAGCCCGTACGGTGGAGTTGCCGGCGCCGGCCGCCGAGATCTCCGCCACCCGGGAGGGTCCGGGGCGGCCCGACACCATGGACCGGCCCTCGGGCGGCGAGGGTCGCGGCATCGAGCTGCCGACCGCGACCGGAGGTGGGCACGGCGCCCCGCCCCAGCCTCCAGGGTCGGGTGGGGGAGGCGGCGGTGGTGACGGTGGCGGCAAGGGCGACGACGGCACACCGCTCGCGGGCAAGGGCATCCGGGCGCACCGGAAGTGGTGGGTCCTCGGCGGCCTGGCGGTCGTGGCCACGATTGCGGTGATCCTGGCGGGCGAGGCAATGCGGCCCCCGTCGCCCGGCCCCCGGGTGCTGACCGACCGGCAGTTCGTGAAGCTGGCCAACGCCGATTGTGTGAAGACCATGCCCACCCTGCGACCACCCGACGGGGGGCCCCTCGGCAGCTTCGTGTCGCCGTCGCAGGCCGCGACCCAGATCGACACCGCGGCGTCGGGGCTCGACGCCCTGGCCAACCGCCTGGCGACCCTGCCGGCGGCCGAACCCGACCGGCCGCACATCGCGACCTGGCTGGATGCCTGGCACCGCTACGACGCGATCGGCCACCAGTACGCCGATCATCTGCGGGTGCACGGGGCGGGCGGTAAGGCGCCCGCCGTGCTCCAGACGGGTGCCAATTTGGCCAAGTTGGCGGACAATTTTGCCCGCGCCAACGGGCTGGGCGATTGCCTGTTCGCCTTTGCCTACCGACCGGACCCCAGCCAGCTTTGACGGCCCGATGGCTCAGCTGATCGGTGACCCGCTGAGGTACAGTCGCTCCATCGTCTCCTACCGCTCGGAGGTACCAGCGTGACCCTTGCCGAGGTGATCGACGACCACTTTCTGATCCGCTATCGAGCCCTGCTCGACGCCGAGGACAAGGCGTTCGACGAGCTCGAACATGCGTATGAGGACGGGGACCGCGCCCACTTCGAGCAAGACCTCTGCGAGTGGCGGGCGGCCATCCAGCGCAAGCTGGACTACCTGCACCGCCTCGGCGTCGTGCTTCCTCCCGCCGTCGCCATCTAGCCAAACCGGCCCCGGCCCGACGGCCCCTACCGGGCCCATCCTTTCCTAGCAACACATGACCGCCACGGTACATGAACTGCTATGAAAGCCCGACGATTGCGCCAGGGCTAGCTGATCAAGCCCAGCGTCCGCACCGTATCTCGCTCGGCTACCAGCTCGGCAACCGACGCGTCGATCCGCGACCGGGAGAAGTCCCCGATGTCGAGACCTCCGACGACGCGGTACGCGCCGCCGGAAGTCGTGGCCGGGAACGACGAGACCAGGCCCTCGGGAACGCCGTAGGACCCGTCAGACACCACGGCCATGCTGACCCAGTCGCCCTCGGGCGTACCGACGACCCAGTCCCGAACATGGTCGATGGCGGCGCTGGCCGCCGACGCGGCGCTCGAGGCGCCGCGAGCCTCGATGATCGCGGCGCCGCGCTGCTGGACCGTCGGGATGAACTCGTCCCGTATCCACATCTCATCGCCGACGAGGTCGATAGCGGGCTGGTCGCCCACCAGGGCGTGGAAGATGTCGGGGTACTGGGTGGACGAGTGGTTGCCCCAGATCGTCAGGCGCCGCAGCGACGAGACGGGCTGGCCCACCCGGGCCGCCAGCTGGGCCTCGGCCCGGTTGTGGTCCAGGCGGGTCATGGCGGTAAAACGTTCCGGGGCTACCCCGCTGGCATTGCTCAGCGCTATCAGGCAGTTGGTATTGGCCGGATTCCCGACGACCAGCACCTTCACATCCGGGGAGGCATTTTCCCCGATCGCCTTGCCCTGGACGGTGAAGATGGCACCGTTGGCGGCCAGCAGTTCGGCTCGTTCCATGCCCTTGGTGCGGGGCCGGGAGCCCACCAGGAAGGCCACGTCGGCGTCGCCGAACGCCTGGGCGGCGTCGTCGGTGGCGGTGACACCGGCCAGTAGCGGGAAGGCGCAGTCTTCGAGCTCCATGACGACGCCGTGCAAGGCGGCCAGCGCCGGGCTGATCTCGAGCAGCTGCAGGATGACGGGCTGATCTGGGCCGAGCAAGTCGCCCGCTGCGATGCGAAACAGCAGGCTGTAGCCGATGTGGCCGGCCGCGCCGGTGATCGCGACCCGAACGGGCCTGGCCACTACAACCGGTCGACGATGGCGGCCGCGAACTCCGAGGTCTTCACCAGGGTCGCGCCCTCCATCTGGCGGGCGAAGTCGTAGGTCACGATGCGCTCCGCGATGGTGGCTTCCAGGGCGCTGACGATGTCGTCCGCCGCCGGCTGCCACCCGAGGTGCTCGAACATGAGCACGCCCGAGAGCAGCAGCGAGCCCGGGTTGACCTTGTCCTGGCCGGCGTACTTGGGGGCCGTCCCATGCGTCGCCTCGAACACGCCATGGCCGGTGACGTAGTTGATGTTGGCGCCCGGGGCGATGCCGATGCCGCCGACCTGGGCGGCCAGGGCGTCGGAGAGGTAGTCACCGTTGAGGTTGGTCGTGGCGATGACGTCGAACTCCTCGGGGCGGGTGAGGACCTGTTGCAGGGTGATGTCGGCGATGGTGTCCTTGACCAGGATCTTGCCGGCCGGATCGCCGCCGCAGTCGTCCCAGCCCACGGCGACGTCGGAAAATTCCTCCCGGGTGAGCTCGTAGCCCCAGTTGCGGAAGGCACCCTCGGTGTACTTCTGGATGTTGCCCTTGTGCACCAAGGTGACCGAGCTGCGCTTGCGCTGGACGGCGTAGTTGAGGGCGGCGCGGACCAGGCGTTTGCTGCCGGTTTCGGACACCGGCTTGATGCCGATGCCCGAGTCGGGCCGGATGGTCCAGCCGAACTCGTCGTGGAGAAGCTCGATGAGGCGCTTCGCCTCGGCGGTGCCCTCCTGCAGTTCGAGGCCCGCGTAGACGTCCTCGGTGTTCTCCCGGAAGATGACCATGTCGACCTTGTCGGGGTGTTTGACGGGGCTCGGGACGCCCTCGAACCAGCGCACGGGGCGCAGGCAGACGTAGAGGTCGAGGATCTTGCGGATGGCGACGTTGAGGGAGCGAATGCCGCCCCCGACGGGGGTCGTGAGCGGGCCCTTGATGCCGATGAGGTAGTGGCGGAAGGCCTCGATCGTCTCGTCGGGCAGCCAGTTGCCGGTTTCGTCGTAGGCTTTCTGGCCGGCCAGAACCTCTTTCCAGGCGATGGTCTTGCCGTATTTGGCCGCCGCCGCGTCCAGCACCGATTGGGCCGCGGGCCAGATGTCGACTCCCGTGCCATCGCCCTCGATGAAGGGGATGATCGGTTCGTCCGGCACGTGCAGGACGCCGTCGTCGCTGACCGTGATGCGCTCGGCTGCCATGGGCCGAGACTACTGCCGTCACCTGGCGCTGCCGTCCTCGCGGGAGCGCCGCCCGCGCTCGGGGGGCCCGTCCATACGAAATGTCGGCCAATAGGGTCGAATTGGGCGTGAGAGCCGTTGTTCTGGTTCAGCAAACGCCGCCGGAGGACGATGACAAGTCGGGTGAGACTATTCCTTGACATGGCCTCGCAAGCTCCCGGGAAGGTGGTCGGCGTGTCCAGCGGCAAGCTCGTAGCGGACGGGCTACCAGCATCGTGTTGACCGCGAGGCCACCGACACTCGACGGTGGCCTCGACCAACCGCTCGTCCTGGTCGTCGACGACGACGCCGACATCAGGTTCCTGATCAGCCATGTCCTCGAACGCCAAGGATGCCGGGTGTTGCAGGCTGCCGACGCGGCCTCAGCGTTGACCATATGTGACCCCAACGAACTCGACCTGGCGCTGGTGGATATCGGGCTGCCGGGGATGGACGGGTTGGACCTCCTCCGGGCCATCAAGGACGAGCTCGTCGATCACCACGTCCCCGTCGTCCTGGTGACCGCCCGAGCACTCGCGTCCGACGTCGCCACCGGCCTCGGTCTCGGTGCCAGCGACTACCTCCGCAAGCCGTTCGAGACCTCCGAGCTCCTCGCCCGGGTAGAGGCGGCGTTGAAGGTCAAACGACTCCAGGACCAGCTCCGGGAGCAAAACCGTGAACTGGCCCGCCTGACCATGACCGACACGCTCACCGGTGCGTTCAACCGTCGGCATCTCGACGAGAGCATCGTCGCCGTGTGCCGGGCCGCGCACAGGCACGGCGATCTCGTGGGTGTCCTCATGATCGACGTCGACCACTTCAAAGTGGTCAACGACCGCTACGGGCACCAAGCCGGCGACCAGGTGCTCAGGTCTGTCACCAGACGACTCCAAGGGTGCCTGCGTGCCGGCGATATCCTCGGACGTTGGGGCGGCGACGAGTTTCTCATCCTCCTGGCGCGTACCGATCGTCGTGGCGCCTGTGCCGTTGCCGAACGCGTCCGGGCCGCGGTCGCCGATGAAGCGATACTGGTCGATGTCGGGGTGTCGCAGCCGTCATCGGCGGCCCGCCTGACGGTGACCATCAGCGTCGGTGTCGCCTCGGACCAAAACCCCGATCCGGCCGACCTCATTGCCCGCGCCGACCGCGCGCTCTACGAAGCCAAGGCAGCCGGACGCGGGCGTGTCGTCGCCGCCTGACGTCGGGACCGCCTTTGTGGGGTGCGACGGTACTGTCCCCGGGGTGGACCCAGTCTCTGCGACCGGGCCGGTTACGGCCTCAAAGACGCTCACCGCCGCGGTTGCAGAGGCGGTGACTGCTGTGCCGGTCGCCACTTCGGGTGGAGGGCCGGTCCTGGTCGTGGACGACGACGCCGCGGTCTCGCTGCTGTGCCGCCTGTTCCTCGAGCGCGACGGATTCGCCGTGCTCTCCGCCAGCGACGGCGCCCAAGGCCTGTCCCTGGCCCGAACCCAGCTCCCGGTCGCAATCGTGCTGGACTTCATGTTGCCGGACATGGATGCGATGGTGGTCCTCGAGGCCCTGCGCGGCGATCCCATCACCGACACGATCCCGGTAGTCCTGCTGAGCGCCCGCACGGACCTGCACGACCAGCAAACCGCCTGGGAGGGCGGCGTGTCGGATTACCTGACAAAACCGTTCGACGGCTCACGGCTGGTCGCCGCAGTTCGCGCGGCAATCGCGCCGGGCGGCGATCCGGATCGCGCCACGCGACGCCGAGGCGCGATCGATCGCCTGCAGGCGCGCAATATCGAGATCCTGGAACGAATGGCGTCCATCGTCGAGAACTCCGACGACGCGATCATCGGCGCGACCCTCGATGGTGTCATCACCAGCTGGAACCGGGGCGCCCGGGATCTCTACGGGTACCGGGCCGACGAGACAATCGGCCAACCGATCTCCCTGATGGTGCCCCCCGGCCAGATCGACGAGCAGCCTGACATCTTCCGGCGCATCAGCCGGGGCGAACGGGTCGACCACTTCGAGACACTGCGGCAAAGCAAGGACGGGCACGTCATCGACGTGTCGCTGTCGACCTCGCCGATCACCAACAGCGACGGCGAGATCACCGGGGCGTCGGTGATCGCCCGCGACGTGACCGAGCGGCGGCGCTCTGAGGCCCGGTTCCGGGCGCTGGTCGAAACCGCGCCCGATGCCATGGTCATCGTCAACGAGCTGGGATTCATCGAGTTGGTCAACACCCAGACCGAGAAGCTCTTCGGCTACACCCGCGCCGAGCTGTTGGGCCAGCCGGTCGAGATACTCGTCCCCGAACGGTTTCGGTCGCGACATCCCGATTTCCGGCGGGGCTATGTCGCGGCGCCGCGCGTTCGTGGGATGGGGGCGGGCCTGGAGCTCTACGGTTTGCGCAAGGACGGCACCGAGTTTCCCGTCGAGATCTCGCTCAGCCCCCTCCAAACCGGCCGGGAGGTCACGGTATCTGCCGCGATTCGCGACGTGACGGAGCGAAAGCGGGCCGAAGCAATGTTCCGCGGCCTGCTCGAATCGGCGCCCGACGCCATCGTCGGAGTCGACGCCAATGGATGCATCCAGCTGGTCAATGCCCAGACAGAACAGCTCTTCGGCTACACCCGCGCCGAGTTGTTGGGCCAGCCGGTGGAGATCCTCGTTCCCGACCAGCACCGCCGGGCCCATCCGGGTCACCGCCGCCAGTACTTCGCGGAACCCCGTACCCGGCCGATGGGTGCGGGCCTCGACCTGGTGGCGCGACGCAAAGACGCCACGCAGTTCCCCGTGGAGATCTCGCTGTCGTCGATCGAAACCGAGGATGGTGTCCTCGTCTCCGCCGCCATCCGTGACGTGACCGAACGCAAACAAGCCGAGGACCGGTTCCGGGGACTGGTGGAGGCGGCCCCCGACGCCATGGTCATCGTCGACGATCACGGCCGGATCCAGTTGGTCAATGCCCAGACCGAGAAGCTCTTCGGGTATGAACGCGACGAGCTGCTGGGGCGCCCCGTCGAAATCCTGGTCCCGGACCGATTCCGTGCCGGCCATCCGATCAACCGCATTCGGTACATGGCGTCCCCGCGGGTACGAGGCATGGGAGCGGGCCTGGACCTGTATGGATTACGCAAGGACGGTTCGGAATTCCCCGTCGAGATCTCGCTCAGCCCGCAGGTCACCCCCCAGGGACTGACCGTGTCCGCGGCCATCCGCGACGTGACCGAGCGTAAGCAGGCCGAGGATGCCCAGAACCACGCCCTCCGCCGTGAGCGCGAGGCCACGCAGCGCCTCCGCCAGGTAGACCGGTTACGCAGTGACTTCCTCTCCACCGTGTCGCACGAGCTGCGCACCCCGCTGACGGCCATCAAGGGATTCGCGGACCTGCTCAACCGGGACTGGGATGGCTACCGCGACGAGCAGAAGCAGGAGTTCATGCAGCGCATCGGGTTCGCAGGTTCGCGACTCGACGACCTGATCAGCGACCTGCTGGATTTCACCCGCCTCGAAGCGGGACAGATCCGGTTCATCGTCGAGCCTTTGAACCTGGCGGACGTCGTCGCCGACGCCGTCCGACGGTGCCGCCCCGTCCTGGAGGGTCACCGTGTCGAGGTGCGCACCCCAGACGATCTCGGTGTGATCGCCGATCCCAGCGCGCTGGCGCGCATCATCGACAACCTGCTCGGGAACGCGGCCAAGTTCTCACCCCCAGGCTCGACCGTCACGGTCCGCGCCACGGGGGCTGGAGGCGAGATCGCGCTCACCGTGGCCGATCAGGGCGTCGGGATCCCCCCCGACGAGTTCCAGCAAATATTCGAGCGTTTCTACCGAGTGGGCGGCCAGAACAACCGCCAGTCCGGGACGGGGATCGGCCTCGCCATCGTCAAGGAGTTCTGCGAAGCCCAAGGAGGGCGGGTGGAAGTCAACTCCACCGAGGGCCAGGGAGCCGAGTTCACCATCTTCCTCCCAGCCACCTGACCGCCTGACCGCCGTCGCCGCCGTCCGGCACCTGAGCGCCGTCACCGCGCCGTCACCGCCGGTTACGGCAAGCCGAGGCTGGCGTAAATCTGGCGCGTCGCCTGGGAGCGGTTGAGGGTGTAGAAGTGCAGGCCCGGCGCGCCCTCAGCCAGCAGCTTTTCGCACAGCTCGGTCGCCGCCTCGATCCCGGCCTGACGCACCGCCTCGTCACGCCCGCCCTCGCTGGCCCGCCTGGCGGCGCTTTCGAGACGGTCGACAAGGTCGGGCGGGACCGCAGCACCCATCTGCGCCATGCGAGGAATGGAGGCGACGGTCGTCACGGGCATGATGCCCGGGAGGATGGGCTTGTCGATTCCGCGGGACGACACCTGCTCGACCAGCGCCAGGTAGTGCTCGAACTCGAAGAAGAACTGGGTCACGGCGAAGTCGGCCAGCGTGAGCTTGGCGCACAGGTGGTCCCGATCGGTGTCGAGGTCCGGCGAACGGGGATGGCCGATGGGGTGGGCGGCCACGCCGATGGAGAACCCGCCGATGGCCCTGGCCAGCTCGACCAGTTCGATGGCATGGCGCAACTCGCCCTCGGTCGCGCCCGCGTCGGTGGGCGGGTCACCACCGAGGGCCATGAGGTTCTCGATGCCGGCCTTGCGGAAGTTGACCATGATCTCGGCCAACTCCAGGCGGGTGTGGGCCACGCAAATGAGGTGGGCCATGGGTGTGAGCGAGGTCGTCTTCAGCATGCCCGCCACCAGGTCATGGGTGCGCTCGCGCGACGAGCGGCCGCCACGATACGTAACCGACACGAATGACGGCTTCAGCGGCTGGAGCTCATACAACGCCTTGACCAGCGTTGCCTGCTCGGCATCGGACTTGGGCGGGAAGAACTCGAAGGAGAACGTCCTCCCCTGTGCCAGGAGATCCGCGATCTTGGCCATCTCGAAAGGGTACTGGCAACTCGGTGATCCGGGGCCCTTGGGGGATCAGGCGTGCCACCGGTCCCGCCGAGTGCGACGCGGGCGTGACGTGGCGTGACGTGGCGTGCGTCGTCTAGGAGGGCGAGGTCGTTGCTGGCGTGGAAGGAAGAACCTGCGGAGCGATCCCGGCTTCGAGCGCACTTGACTCATCCGAAGGCGAGGGCTGCTCGCCTTGGCCACCGCGGGCGATGGCCAGGGCGACGAGGGGGAATAGCACCACTGAGAGGAGCCCGGCAGCCACGAGGGCGGCGGCGGTAACGGCCGCGATTGCCCCGGTCGCCACCCCGATCGAGGTGGCGGTGACGATGAACGGCAACGAGGTGGCCTGCAGCAGTCCGGCGACGACCGCGCCGCGGCGACCGAGCGTCCTGGCATACAGCGCCGCGGGCACGCCGCGCACGATCAACAGGGCCAGCAGGAACAGCGGCACCCGGGCGAACGCCGACGGGCTGGCAGTCAGCGCGTCGAGGTTGAACCGAAGGCCGCTTGCGACGAAGAACACCGGGATCAGGAATCCGTAGCCAATGGCGTCGAGCTTGGTGCGAAAATGCGGATGGCTCATCGTTTCGCGGTCGACCAGGTTCAGCACGGCCCCGGCGATGAATGCGCCGAGGATGGTTTCCAGGCCGACGCGTGCTGCGAGCGCCACAAACCCGATCAGTATCGCCATCGCGATGCGCACCCGTATCTCCGCCGTCGTGTCCTGCAGGCGGGTGAGGACCGAATCGAGGCGAACACTGCGTCCGGCCCGGACCAAGGTGAAGCCGACGGCCGCCACGACCATGGCGAATGCGCCGAGGGTGATGAGCTTGCTGGCCGTACCGCCCTGGGACTCGGAGAAGAACAGGGACAGCAGGATCACCGCCCCGAAGTCGGCGACGGTGGCACCCACGATGGTGAGCAACCCGAGCGGGGAGCTGGCTTGACCGGCGTCTTTCAAAACAGGCACGACGAGGCCCAGCGATGTGGCTGCCAGCGCCACGGCGAGAAAGAACGGGCTGCGGACCCAGCCGGCCGCGTGAAAGGCGTACCCGGTCAGGGCGCCAAGTACCAAGGTGACGCCGAAGCCCGCCAGCGACAGCCGCAGTAGCGGGCCCTTCAGGCGCATCAGGTCGATCTCCAGGCCGGCGAGGAAGAGCAGGAACGCCAAGCCGACAAGAGCCAAGATCTCGATGGGAGGATCGACGTGGACCCACCCGAGGACCGACGGGCCGACCACTATTCCGGCGACGATCTCAAGGACGACTCCGGGGAACTTCAGCCAGCGAACGGCCGCGACCACCATCGGCGCGGCTACTGCGATGCAGCTCACGATCAGGAGCCCGTTAAAGCTGACGTCGTTCATCGCCCGCTCGCCTGCCCACTCGCCTGCCCGCTCGCTCGCCCGTTAGTGGCCCGTTCATTGCCCGCTTGCGCGTCCGGGGGCATGCTCGCAGGCACGCCCGCAGGTATGAATAGCCAATCCGTCATCCCCATGACGATCACGTCCCGGGAGCCCGGGATCCGTTACGGCGGACGCGCTACCTCCCGGTCCTGCGGGCGTTCAAGTTCCGACGGCCAGCCCACAAACTCGACGCCGCCGAACCTCGGGGTGGCGCATCACGCCTCACGGACCCGGTCGTCGAGGTAACACTCGAGCGTGGCGCGGACCTTGCTGCGGGCGCGGTGCAGCAGGACCCGTTGATTGCCTTCGCTGACCTGCAACAAGTCGCATACCTCGGCGGCCGACAAACCCTGCACGTCACGCAAAGTGATCACCAGCCGCTGGCTCGGGGGAAGGCTGTCGATCGCTGCGACCAGCCGCTGGCCGGCCTCGGCGACCACGACACTGTCTTCAGGGAGGGCGGCCGCGCTCGGCGGCGACGACCAGTACCCGGCCCACCGGCCGTGGGTATTGAACCGGCTTGGGTCGACGGCCGGTTCGTCACCACCGGGCTCGAGGAGATCGAGGGAAGAAAACGGGCGGCTCCGAGCGTCGCGCTCACCGCGTGTCTTGGCCCGATTGACCAAGATGCGGAACATCCACGTCTTGAGGGAGGACCGTTGCTCGAAGCGGTCGAGGCCGTTGATGACACCTAGCCACGTTTCCTGGACCACGTCCTCGGCGGCTTCACGGGTCGCCACGTACGAACGGGCGACGCGGAGCATGGCGGAGTGGAAGGTATCGACCAGTGTCGCAAAGGCGGCTTCGTCACCCGCTCGAAGCGCCGCGAGCAGCTGCGCGTCCTCGTCGAGCGGTCCGCGTGCGTCCTGGTCGATCGGGCGACGTTAGCCTCGGGCGTGGCGGTCGGGCCCGGATGTAACGAACGACCTCCTGGGCGGACCGTAGCTGACGATGGAGGAGTTTTGCGGTCACGCCTAAGGAGATCCGTTTCGCTTGACCCGGGACCTTCGCCGACCACTCCTGGGCCGCAAGCGGTGGCAACTCACATGCCAGCGGACCGTGGAGTTGGTCACCGACTACCTCGAAGGTGCCCTACCGGATCGAGAACGGGCTCGCTTCGAAGCCCACCTGGCGGGCTGCGTGCACTGCACCCGTTACCTGGAGCAGATGGGCGCGACCGTCCGGGCGCTCGGCCACCTCGAAGTGGCGTCGGTTCCGCCCGAGGTCCTCGCCGAACTGGTGACGGTGTACCGGCGGGTACGTTCTGATCGTCGAGCCACCGACTGAATCAGGCCCGCGAGCTGGACCGTTACCCGACGGGCTCGGGTTGGCGCTCCCAGTCGTCGCTCGGGGTGCTCGGGTTGCTCGGGTCGTCGGCGCGCGCCACGCCGGGCAGGGCCGGGAGGTCGTTGCCGTCGATGTGGACTTTCGGTAGCCAGCCCAGCCAGCGGGGGAACCACCAGTTGGCGTCGCCCAGCAACTCCATGGCCGAGGGCACGAGGACCATGCGGACGATGCTGGCGTCGATCAGGACCGCGACGGCGAGTCCCAGACCGAACTCCTTGATGATCCGCTGATCGCCGAACACAAAGCTGGAAAAGACGCAGATCATGATCGCGGCCGCGGCGGTGATGACCCGGGCGGTGACGGCCAGGCCGTCGGCGACCGCTTCACGGTTGTCGTGACCGTTGGTGTCGTACTCCTCTCGCATGCGGCTGAGGAGAAACACCTCGTAGTCCATGGACAGGCCGAACAGGATGGCGAAGAGCATCATGGGCAAGAAGCTCTCGATGGGGCCGGTATTGCCCACCCCGATGAGGTTCTTTCCCCAGCCCCACTGAAACACCGCCACCAGCACGCCGTAGGCGGCCCCGATGGACAGCAGGTTCAGGATGACTGCCTTCGCCGGCACCACCAGGGAGCGGAACACGACCATCAGCAGGAGGAAGCTGAGCGCCAGGACGACGCCTATGAAGAGGGGGAGGCGGCTCTGCAGCTTGTTGGCGATGTCGTCGAACGATGCAGTCACCCCGCCGACGTGGACCTTGACGTCGGTGCCATTGGTCACCGAAGGAATGACTTGCTGGCGCAGGTGTGAGATCAGGTCGACCGTGGCCTGGTTTTGCGACGAGGTGGTGGGGATCACCTGGATCACGGCGGTGTTGCCGGCGGGATTGAGCCGGGCGGGCGCCGCCTGGGCCACACCTGGGGTAGCGCTCAAGGCGGCGGTCAGCCTTTCGAGCGTGGGCAGGTCGCCGGGGCCGCTGACCTCGGCGGCCAGGACGAGGGGCCCGCTGGCACCGGCCCCGAACCCCTGCGCCTTCAGGTCGTAGGCCCGCCGGGTGGTCTGGGTGGTCGGGGTGTTGCTCTCGTCGGAGGAACCGAGCCGGATGGACAAGACGGGCGTCGCCAGAGTGACCAGGGTCACCAGACCGACCAAGACAAAAGGCCACGGGTGACGCTGCAAGAAGCGGCCCCAGCGGTAGCCGGCGGTGGTGCGGTGGTCGCGATGCTTGCCCACGCCAGGGATGCTGAGCTTGTCGATGGTGTGCCCGACGAAGCCCAGCAGGGCGGGCAGCAACGTCACCGAGGCGGCCATGGTGACCGCCACCACTGCCGCGGCCCCGACCCCGAGGCCGCCCACGAAGGAAATGCCGATCAGCAGCATCCCGAGCAAGGAGATCACGACGGTGGACCCCGCGAAGACCACCGCCCGGCCGGCGGTGTCGAGCGCGGTGACGACCGCGGTCTCCGGGTCGAGACCCTGATGCAGTCCCTGGCGGTAACGGGTGACGATGAACAGGGCGTAGTCGATGCCGACGCCAAGGCCGATCATGGCGGCCAGCTGGGTGGCGAAGCTGGGCACCGACGTGAGATGGGACAGGAGCCCGACCACGGCGAAGCCGGTCCCGATGCCGAACAGGGCGGTCAGGATGGGCAGGCCCATGGCGAGCAGCGAACCGAAGGCGATCAGCAGGATCACCATGGCGGCCAGCAGGCCGATCAGTTCGGTGCTTCCGACCGCGGGAGTGGCGGTGAAGGGGTCTCCCCCGCCTTCGACTTGGAGGCCGGGGGTGTTGGCCCTTTTGACCAGCGATTGGAGCTGGTCTTTGGTGGTCTGGCTGACTGCCGCCCGATCGACTCGCAGGTTGATGGTGGCGTATGCGACGGTGCCGTCGGCGCTGATCTGGCGGGCCCCACCGGCCGCGAAGGGGCTGAGGACCTCGCCGACCTGCGGCAGCTTGGCGACCTCGCCGAACAAGGCGTTAAGCCGGCCTTGGATGGCCGGATCCTTGACACCTGCCGCACCTGTCGCCTTGAACACGATGTCGGCCGAGCTGCCTGCTTGGGAGGGAAACCGACTTTGCAGGAGATCGGTGGCCGCCTGGGAGTCGGTTCCGCTCAGCCGGAAGATCTGGCTGTAGGCCGACCCGGCGCTGCTGGCAACGAACGTGAGGAGCACCAAGCCCACCAGCCAGCCCAAGACGACGAGGCGGCGGTGGCGGTACGAGCTTCGGGCGAGGCGAGCAAGCAAGACGGTCTCCCGGGAATCATTGGATCTTGGCAACCATTACTCTATCCCGATAGTTGGTAAAGTCAAGTTTCGGGTTAGTAAACAGTTCGGAAGACCATGCGCTACTGTGACGGGCGGGGAGGGCCACATGAGTGCCGAAGCCATTGACAGAGAAATCGTTGACCTGTTGATCGCGTTCATGGAGTCATTCAAGGGACCATTCGTGGTGGCGCTGGAGCAACTCGACCTGCCGATATCGCAAGGCCACGTGCTGATGCGCCTCGAGAAGCCCACCCCAATGAGCGCCATCGCCAAGCGCATGGGATTCGACGCCTCGCATGTCACGGCGCTGATCGACGGCCTCGAGGGACGAGGGCTGATCGAGCGTCGGCCTGACCCTCACGACCGCCGGATCAAGCGCATCACCCTCACCGAGCAGGGCGCTGGCGATCCAGGACCAGATTCGAAACAGTGTCTACGAGGGCCTCCCGCCGCTCGCCCGCCTCTCGCCCGATGAGCGAATCCAGCTCCGGAACCTGCTGGCCACCGCCATCGACCGTCCCGTCGGCGGCCACGGGCCCACATCCTTCGCCTGCGGGAAAGCCGGATCGGCACCCGCCGACCAAGAACTCGCAGCCCAGACCTGAGCAGCGCTCGCCGCCCCCGAGCGGGCCTGGCGAAAGAATTTCTGTAACACCTTGCATCAAACCCGGACTCGACGTTCACCGACTACCGATGGATCGAGGAGAACAATGGCAGCGTTTCATGGTGTGGGGCGGCCGTGATGGAGCTCCCTTCGAAGATGGAGCGGCTGTCGACCCAGAGCCAATGGGACTTCAGCAATCTCCGGGCGCTGTACATCAACTGCACCTTGAAGCGCTCCCCGGAGCTGTCGCACACCCAGGGGCTGGCGGACCGCTCGATGGAGATCATGCGCCGCCAAGGCGTGACCGTCGATCTTGTCCGCGCCATCGACCACGACATCGCAACCGGCGTCTGGCCCGACATGACCGAGCACGGCTGGGACCGTGACGAGTGGCCGGCCATCTTCGAGATGGTCGACTCGGCCGACATCCTGGTGCTGTGCACCTCCATCTGGCTCGGGGAGAAGTCCTCGGTGTGCACCAAGATCATCGAACGGCTGTACGGCAACTCGCATCTCTTGAACGACGCCGGCCAGTACGCCTTCTACGGCCGGGTCGGCGGTTGCCTCGTGACCGGCAACGAGGACGGCGTGAAGCACTGCGCCATGAACATCCTGTACTCCCTGCAACACCTGGGCTATGTCATCCCGCCTCAGGCGGACGCGGGCTGGATCGGCGAGGCGGGTCCGGGGCCGTCGTACCTCGACCCGGGTTCGGGTGGACCGGACAACGACTTCACCAACCGCAACACCACCTTCATGACCTGGAACCTGCTGCACCTGGCCCGCATGCTGAAAGACGCAGGCGGCATCCCGGTGCACGGCAACCAGCGCTCGGCGTGGGACGCAGGCTGCCGCTTCGACTACCCCAACCCCGACTACCGCTGATGGCTACCACCGAGTCGCGAGCCGTGCCCGAACCGTCGCTCGAGCCGCCGCCGCTGACGCCCGGGACCGGGGGCTACGCCTGGTACAAGGCGCTCGAGCCCGACGAGCTGCCCGAGGGCCGGGTCAAGACGATCACTATCGGGCACCGCTCTTTGGCGCTCACCCACTACCGGGGCGGTTACGGCGCCCTCGACAACCGCTGCCCCCACCAGGGCGGGCCCCTTGGCGAAGGGTCGATCGAAAAGGGGTGGCTGCGCTGTCCGTGGCACGGCTACGACTACTCGCCGTGCAACGGCACCCCGCCCCCAGGCTTCACCGACGCGCCGGCCGGCTACCGCACCGAGGTCCGCGACGACGGCGTCTATGTCGCCCTGACTCCCGAGATCGCCCGGGTCCGCACGGTGTCGGATGTGATGGTCGAGACGATGATCAACTGGGGCGTCACCCATGTCTTCGGCATGGTGGGCCATTCCAATCTGGGTCTGGCCGACGCCTTCCGCGCCGCCGAGGAGCGGGGCGAGCTCACCTTCATCGGCATCCGCCACGAAGGCGCGGCATCGTTCGCGGCCAGCGCCTACGGCAAGCTGACCGGGGGCCTGGCGGCGTGTTTCGGCATCGCCGGCCCGGGCTCGACCAACCTGCTCACCGGTCTCTACGATGCCAAGGCCGACCGGGCCCCGGTGCTGGCGTTGTCGGGCCAGGTGCCGTCCAAGGTCATCGGCCGCGGCGCCTTCCAGGATGTCGACCTGAACGCCGCCTTCGCGGCCGTGGCCCGCTCGACCCACAGCGTGCTCGCCAGTTCCGACCACGCCGAGTTGGTCAACCTGGCCTGCAAGACGGCGTTGTTGGAGCGCGACGTGGCCCACCTGGTGTTTCCCGACGAGGTGCAGAACCTCCCCGCCAACTGGCCAACGCCCGGGCGGTCCCGCGGGACGGGTCCCCAACCGCGAGATCGCGCCGCCGGTCGAGGCGCTGCAGGCCGCGATCGAGCGCATCGCAGGCGCCGAGCGCCCGCTGTTCATCGTCGGCAACGGCGCCCGCCACCACATGGACGCGGTCATTGCCCTGGCGGAACAGATCGGGGCGCCCGTGGCGACCACGTTCAAGGCCAAGGGCCAGATCTCCGACCATCACCCGCTGGGCTGCGGCGTCCTCGGCCGCAGTGGCACGCCTATCGCCTCATGGTTCATGAACGAATGCGACCTGGTGGTGGCCTTTGGCGCCTCGTTCTCCAACCACACCGGGATCGCGGCCTACAAGCCGATCGTCCAGATCGATTTCGACCCCATGGCGCTTGGTCGTTTCCACCCGGTCGAGGTACCGGTCCTCGGCCATGTCGGAGTCACGGCCCGGCTGATCGCGGCGGCCCTGCCCACCGACGGCCATTTTCCCAACCCTCGCCCCGAGGTCGCCGAACGCTGGGAGATCTGGCGTGAGGAGAAGGCGCGCCGCCGGGCCGACGACTTCGGCCAGGGCATGAACTCCGCCACGGTCTTCGACGCCATGAGCGACCTGGTGCCCGACGACGCCGTGCTCTGCGTCGACGTGGGCAACAACGCCTACTCCTTCGGCCGCTACTTCGAGGTCTCGGGAGGCCAGGACGTGCTCATGTCGGGGTACCTGGGGTCGATCGGCTTCGCCCTGCCAGCCGCCTTGGGTGCCTGGGCGGCGGTGGGGAAAAGCCGCCCCGTGGTGAGCGTGAGCGGCGATGGGGGCTTCGGCCAGTACGCCATGGAGCTGACCACGGCGGTGAAATACGGCATGAACCTCACCCACGTCCTGCTCAACAACGGCGAACTGGGCAAGATCAGCAAGGAGCAGCGCGCCGGTGAGTGGCAGGTGTGGCAGACCAGCCTGCACAACCCCGATTTCGCCGCCTTCGCCACCCTGTGCGGCGCCGCCGGCTACCGGGTCGCCACCCGGGAGCAACTGGCCGAGGCGCTGGCGGCCGCGTTGGCCCACCCCGGGCCGGCACTGGTGGAAGTATGCGCCGACCCCCTACTGGTGTGACCTTTGCCCGCGAGAGACTGCGTAGCACGTTTTGGTCACTGGATGTATATATAACGTCGGTTTGTGGCAAGAACGGTGCCGCGCTAGCGCGAGGCGCGGCGCTCTGCGCAGTCGACGGTGTTGCGGAGCAGCAACGCCACGGTCGTGACCCCGACGCCGCCCAGCCGGGGCGTGATCCACCCCGCCACCTCGGCACAGGATTCGTCCACGTCGGAGAGAAGCCGCCGGCCCTCCCAGGTGATCCCGCCGCCCACCACGGCCGCGCCCGGGCGGATCACGTCGGGTGTGATCATGCTCGGCAACGCCCGCCGCCCCCACCACGATGTCGGCCCGCCGGGTGTAGTCGGCCCAATCCTTGACACCGGTGTGGACAACGGTGACCGCGGCGTTGGCGTGGGGTTCCTTCAAGGCCAGCAGCAGCGACAGCGGCCGGCCGAGGGTCGGGCCCCGGCCCACGATCACGACGTTGCGGCCCTCGACGGGCACCTCGTAATAGGCCAGCAGGGCCTGGATGCCGGCCGGGGTGCACGGCCGGGGACCCTGGGCGCCCAGTGCCAGGACGCCCAGGTTGACCGGATGGAGACCGTCGGCATCCTTGTCCGGGTCGACGGCCAGCATGGCGGCGTTGAAGTTGAACCCGGGCGGCACGGGGTTCTGAATCAAGAAGGCATCGACAGCCGGGTCGGCGTTGAAGCGGGCCACCGCGGCCAGCAGGTCGGCCTGCGAAGCGTCGGCGGGGATCTGCTGGTGCAGCGAGACCAACCCGTAGCGCGCGCACATCTCGTGCTTCTTGGCGATGTAGCCGGCTGACGCTGAGTCGTCGCCCACCTGGATCGTGCCCAGGCCCACGGTGGTCCCGGCCGCAGCCAGCGCCTTGACCCGCTCCCCACCTCGGCGTAGACCGCGTCGGCGACGGGACCGCCCGGCATCAAGATGGCCGCCATCAGATGGCCGCCATCAGCCCGTCCCGCCGGGCCGGCCCGAGCGACATCAGTGCTGGAACTGGCGTTCGCCGGTCAGGACCATGGCGAGGCCATGTTCGTCGGCCGCCGCGATCACCTCGCCGTCACGCACCGAGCCGCCCGGCTGGATGACCGCTGCCACGCCCGCCGCCGCCACCGCGTCCAGCCCGTCGCGGAACGGGAAGAAGGCGTCGCTGGCGGCCGCCCCGCCCTTGGCCCGGCCGGCCGCCCGCTGCACGGCCAACTCCCCCGGCGTCACCCGGTTCTGCTGGCCGCCGCCGATGCCGACCGCCATGCCACCCGACGCCAGCACGATGGCGTTGGACTTCACGGCGGCGCACACCCGCCACGCCAGCTCCAGGTCGCGCCACTGCTCCTCGGTCGGTGCGACCTCGGTGACGACGCGCCAGTCGTCGCGGCCGGTTGCGAAACGATAGGGCTGCTGGACCAGCCATCCTCCGCTGATCTGGCGCAGGTGCAAGTCGCCGGTGGTAGGCGGGGGGGCGGCGAGGACGCGCATGTTCTTTCGTTTCGAGGCCAGCAGCTCGAGGGCCCGGTCGTCGTAGCCCGGCGCGATCAGCACGTCGGCCTTGGGGTTGGCCACCAGGTGCTCGGCCAGCGCCTCGTCCACGAAGCCCGACAGGGCGACGATGCCTCCGAAGGCCGACATGGGGTCCCCGTCGAACGCCCGGTCATAGGCCGTCAAGCAGGTCGGCGGCCACCGCCGCCCCACACGGGTTGGCATGCTTCACGACCACCGCCACCGCCGGCCCGAGGTCGGCCAGTTGGTGGACCAGTTGCCAGGCCGCGTCGGCGTCGTAGAGATTGAGGTACGACAACGCCATGCCGCTGTGCTGGACGACGTCGTCCCACCAGCTGTGACGCCCGACTTCCCGATACCGGGCGCCTGCCTGATGCGGGTTCTCCCCGTAGCGCAACGCCTGGGCGTGTTCCAACGAGAGGTGAATGGTAGGGGGCAGGGTTTCTTTTCCCGCCCCTTCGTCCAAGGAGTCGAACCAGGTGGCGATCGAAGCGTCGTAGGCGGCGGTGTGGGCGAAGGCGGCCCGGGCCAGGCGCCGTCGCGTGTGCGCCGAGAGGGCCCCGTCGCGGCGCAGCTCGTCAAGCACGACGGGGTAGTCGGCTGGGTCGACGACGACGCCGACGTGGGCGAAGTTCTTGCCCGCCGCCCGGACCATGGTCGGCCCGCCCACGTCGATCAGCTCGATCGACGGTTTCGAGCCGAACGGGTACAGGTTGCATACCACCATGCCGATGGGCTCGATGCCGTGGTCGGCCAGTTGGGCCAGGTGTTCGGCATTGGAGCGGTCGGCGAGGATGGCGCCGTGGATCTTGGGGTGCAGCGTCTTGACCCGCCCGCCCAGCATCTCGGGCGCCGCGGTCACCGACTCCACCGTCTGGTGGTCGATGCCTGCCGCCCCAGCGTCGCGGACGTTCCCCCGGTGCTGACGAGGTCGTGGCCCAGGCTGATGAGCCCCCGGGCCAAGTCGATGACGCCAGTCTTGTCGTACACCGAAATGAGGACTCTCATGACGCCAGCTCTCCCTCTACTTCGAGAAAGCGGCGAATGGTCTCTGGGTAAAGGCGCCGCTCCACTTCCTTAATGCGCTCGTGGAGCGATTCGACCGTGTCCCCGGGCACGACGGCCACTTCCTCCTGCGCCAGAATCGGGCCCTCGTCCACTTCGGCGGTGGCGATATGGACCGTGCACCCGGTGACCGAAACGCCGGCCGCCAAGGCGTCGGCGACGGCATGCCAGCCCTTGAAGGCGGGGAGGAGCGCCGGGTGGGTGTTGAGCACCCGGCCCGGAAAGGCGTCGAGCATGGGCGCCGCGAGCACGGTGCCGAAGCCGGCCATGGCCACCACGTCCACATGGTGATGCTTGAGAACGGCGACGACGCGCTGGGTGTAGCCGAGCCGGTCGAACTCGGGGCCGAACTCGCCTCGTGCGACCAGTTCCGAGGGGACGCCCGCAGCGGTGGCGATGTCGAGCGCCGCGCACGTCCGGTCGGCGATGACCACCGCGACGGGGAGCCGGGCGGCGATGATGGCGGCCAGGTTGGTGCCGCCACCAGACGCCAGCACCCCGAGTTTCACAGCTGCCAAACTTACCCGGCGAGGTCGGACGAGGATCACGTGCGCCTCGACTAGCGATGCAAGCTGGCGACAAGCTCGGCCGCCAGCTCGCCCGCCTCGGTGGGGTTCTGGCCCACCTTCACTCCGGCGCTGGTCAAGGCGTCCATCTTGGCCTGGGCGGTGCCACTCGTGCCCGAGACGATCGCCCCGGCGTGGCCCATCTTGCGCCCCGGCGGCGCCGTCACGCCCGCGATGTAGGCCACGACGGGCGTGGCCATCTCGCGGGCGATGAAATCGGCCGCCGCCTCCTCCTCGGACCCACCGATCTCGCCGATGAGCATGACCACCCTGGTCTCGGGGTCGGCCTCGAACGCCGCCAGGCAGTCGATGAACGTGGTGCCGGGGACGGGGTCGCCGCCGATGCCCACGCACGTCGTCACGCCGATCCCCTTCTGCTTCAACTCGTGCAACGCCTGGTACGTGAGGGTGCCCGACCGCGACACGATCCCCACCGGACCGCCGGGCAGGGCGATCTCACCGGCGGTAATCCCGATGTTGGTCTTGCCGGGGCTGATGATGCCGGGGCAGTTGGGCCCGAGCAGCCGGGTGCCGGAGTGCTCCCGGCGGAGGATGTTGAACATCCGGGCCTCGTCCTGTGCCGGGATCCCCTCGGTGATGCAGACGATGAAGCCGATCCCCGCCTGGGCCGCCTCCAAGATGGCCGCGGGGGCGCTGGCGGGGGGGACGGACACGAAGCTGGCGTCGGCGCCTGTCGCCGCCCGGGCTTCGGCGACGCTGTCGAACACCGGGATGCCTTCGACGTCCTGGCCTCCCTTGCCCGCCCGGACGCCGGCGACGACCTTGGTGCCGTACGCCCGATTGCGCAGCCCATGGAACCGGCCCTGGCCGCCGGTCAGACCCTGCACGACCACCAAGGTGTGCTCGTCGACGAAGATGCTCACGCGTCGCCCCCGGCCAGGTCGGCCGCTGTTGACGCGGGCCGCGCCGCTCGCGGCCCCGCGCCAGTTCGACCGCGGTACGGGCCGCGTCCAGCATGGTCGGGCGGGACAGGACCTGGTCGGACTCGACCGACCGCAGGATCTCGCGACCCGCTTCGGCGTTGGTGCCATCCAGGCGGATCACCATGGGTGCGGCGATGTCGACCCGACCGAGTGCGGCGACGATCCCGTTGGCCACCTCTTCACCGCGCGTGATCCCGCCGAAGATGTTGATGAAGATGGCCTTCACCTTGTGGTCGGAGTTGATCACCTCGAGGGCATTGGCCATGACCTCGGCGCTGGCGCCACCGCCGATGTCCAAGAAGTTGGCCGGCCGGCCACCGACCTGGTTGACCACGTCACAGGTGCTCATCGCCAGTCCCGCCCCGTTGGCGATGATGCCCACGTCGCCGTCGAGGCCCACATACTGCAGACCCTTCGACTTGGCCAGCCGCTCCCGCTCGTCCAACTCGTCGATGTCGCGAAACTGCTCCCATTCGGGATGGCGGAATGCCGCGTTGTCGTCCAAGGTGACCTTGGCGTCGAGCGCCAGGACGCGGCCGTCGGTGGCCAGGACGAGGGGGTTGATCTCGACCAAGTCGGCATCGCCTTCGACATAGCACCGGTACAGGTTGAGCATGATCCCGATGGCGCCGTCCCTTGCCTCGACGTCGAGGCCCGCTTCCTCGACGAGGCGGCGGGCCACGTGCTCGGTCAGGCCGACCGAGGGGTCGATGTGAGCCCGCGCCAGCGCCTCGGGCTCCTCGACCGCCACCTGTTCGATGTCGACGCCGCCTCGCGCCGAGACCATCGCGAGATGGGCCCGGGCACCTCGATCAAGGGTGAAACTGACGTAGTACTCCTTCGCGATGTCGGTGGCGTGCTCCACCCACAACCGCTTCACCTGGTGGCCCTTGATGTCCATCCCGAGGATGGCCCCGGCGTGGGTGCGCGCCTCGTCGGGCGTGTCCGCCAGCTTGATGCCCCCTGCCTTGCCCCGCCCGCCCACCTGGACCTGGGCCTTGACGACTACGGGGTAGCCCGCGGCGGCCGCCGCGGCCAGCGCCTCCTCCACGGTGTCGGCGGTGCCGCCAGGAGAGACAGGGATACCGAAACGGGCGAAGTAGTGCTTGCCCTGATACTCAAACAGATCCATGGGCGGGCTCCTCGTCGGGCAGATCCGACACGTCATCTGACTCCCGCCGGTCGAGGACGGCCTCGAGCCACTCGCAGATCGATGCCATGGTCGCACCCGGGCCGAAGATCTCCGCCACTCCGGACTCCTTCAGGCGAGCCACGTCCGCCGCGGGAATGATGCCGCCACCGAAGACCAGTACCTGCTCGCCCGCGAGCGCCCCCCGTGTGCGTTGGTGTAGCGCCTCCATCACCCGGGGAAAGAGGGTCATGTGGGCTCCCGAGAGCACCGACAGACCGACCGCGTCCGCGTCCTCCTGAACGACCGTCTCGGCGATCTGCTCGGGCGTCTGGTGCAGGCCGGTGTAGATCACCTCGAAGCCGCTGTCGCGAAGCGCCCGGGCGATCACCTTCGCCCCCCGGTCGTGGCCGTCCAAGCCGGGTTTGGCGACCACGACTCGATAACGCCGGCGCACTCCCGGAATACTACGCAGGTGCCCGACTCCCCCCCCGGCCGCCCGCGGCGGCGGACGGCGCTGTTGCTCACCATGATCCTGGCCGTCCTCACTGCGGTCCTGCTGATCGTCTTCGTCCTGCGCCTGTCCCGAAAGCCGGGCGCCAAGGTCAACCTCGGCGACCAGGAGTTCGACCTCGGCAAGGACACGGTCTTCGCAGCCCAGGTCGCCAAGCACGGCCCGCTGATCTTCGCCCCCCTCCGCGGCTCCATCACCTTGTACGTGCAGCATCTTGGCGCCGACCCGGCCAAGGGCTGGCTGGCCTTCGGCGCCCACGACCCCGGCCAGCCGCCCAACTGCAACGTGGCGTGGCGACCCGCCACCCATGACTTCGCGGACTCCTGCGACCGTGCCGTCTACCCCGCCGACGGCACGGGACTGGACCAGTACGCCACACGAGTCGAACCGTCGGGGCAGGTCATCATCAACCTTCGCCAATCGATCGGGACGGCGCCGCCAATCACGCAGTCACCGACATCGTGACCGACGACGAACAGCCAGCCGGCCAGCCATCGGAGAAACGGCCGATCTGGGTGTTGCTCACTCCGGCCGGCCGATCGCCTCGCGTCCTTCTGCTGGCCGCCCTCACGGGCTTGCTCACGGGGGCTGCGGTGGCGGCGTTCGACCAGACCACTGGGACCGTCCTGCTGGGCCGCATCCAGCGGGCCCCCCTCGCGGTCCAGGCGCTCGGTCCCCTTTGTGGACTCCTCCTGGCGGCCGCCATCTTGAAATGGGTCGGCGGTGGGGCATCGCCCGCGACCTCCGACGAGTTCGTCCGCAACTTCCATACCCACGACCAGCGACTATCGCTGCGGGCCGCCCCGGCCAAGGTGCTGGCGGCCGTGGCGACGCTCGGCCTCGGAACCCCGCTCGGCTACGAGGGACCCTCCATCTATATGGGCGCCATCATCGGCTCGGGCCTGCAACGGCGGACATCATCGATGTTCTCGCGTCGCGACGCCAAAGTGCTGCTGGTGGCGGGGGCCGCCGCCGGAGTGGCAGCCATCTTCAAGGCGCCTGCCACCGGCGCCCTCTTCGCCCTCGAGGTCCCATACCAGGATGACCTGGCCCGCAACATGCTGCTCCCGGCGCTGGTGGGCGCGGCCATGGGCTACGTCACCTTCGCCACGTTGGTGACGACCACGAGCCCGCTGCTGGCCATCAAGGGGGCGCCGCCATTCGACCTGCGGGACTTGGGCGGAGCGCTCGTGATCGGCATTCTGGCGGGAGTCGGCGCCCGTGCCTTCGCGGGCCTGCTACGCGCCTCCAAGCGGCTGAGCACCCGCCTCAACCCCTTCGCCGGGGCGGCCTCGGCAGGGATCATCCTGGGCGTGCTGATCGTGGCCAATCGGGCTATCAGCGACCAGCCGCTCGCCATCGGCCCCGGCTACCAGGCCATCCGCTGGGCCACCGACCCGACCCACGGCGTCGTCTTGGTTGCGGGCCTGTTGCTCATCCGTACCGTTGCCGTTCCCGTCGCCTTGGCGGGCGGAGGCGTCGGGGGTTTGTTCATCCCGCTGGTGGTGGAGGGGGCCCTCGTCGGTCGCCTGTGCGGCTCGGCGTTCGGACAGCCGGGAAGTTCCCTGTTCCCGGTGATTGGCATCGCGGCCTTCTTGGGCGCCGGCTACCGGGTACCGCTCACGGCGCTCATGTTCGTCGCCGAGTCGACCGGTCGCCCCGAGTTCGTGGTACCCGGGCTGATCGCGGCCGTGGCCGCACAACTCGTGATGGGTCGGGCATCGGTCTCGGCCTACCAGCAAGCCCGCCAAGCCGGTCACCTCGAACGCCGGTTCCAACTGCCCCTGACCGACGTGCTGCGGACCGACATCGCGACACTGGCCCCCAGTGCAACCGTCGCCGAGCTGTTCAACCACCTGCTGGTCGGCCCCCGGCGCAGCTCGGTCGCGGTCGTCGAACAGGGCCGCTACGTCGGGATGGCGCGCCTCGACGAGCTGCAAGACGTCGCCCAGGACCAATGGGCCACCACCACCATCGGGGACATCATGCGCAGCGACGTGGCGGCCGCCGCCCCTGGTTGGAACTTCCGTCAGGCTCTGGCGGCCATGGAGGACGCCGACGTCGACGAGTTGGCCGTCGTCGATGCCGACGGTCGCCTCGTGGGCGTCGTCTCCTCCTCGGACATCCTCCGCCTGAATGACCTCTTCGACCAGGCGACCGAGGATCGAGGTGACCCCGGGGTATGATCACGTTGATCGCTTGTCCGGGTGCGTGGTGGGGGTACCCGAGCGTCAGCTTTTCTTGTGCTTGACACCGGGGTATGCCACACCGGTGCGGCTGCTCCCAATAACCTCATGACGATTCGGTGAGCCCTCCCACTGACAGACGATCCGCATCCAGCGGCGTGCTTGACCCGCTGCCCAATCGGCGGGGCAAGCGATCACTGGATGACTCATGGCCCGACGGCCGCCCGAACGACCTGGCCGACCCAGTCGGACCGTTGTCCCGCAGCTTGATCGGCCTGCGCTCGGACCCCCAAGGCGGAGACGACGACACGGGACCAGGCCGCCACGGCGGCCGTGCCCGAGGGCGGTCGAAGACCGGCGCCTATATACCGGTGCGGCGCTGGCCCCGCCGGTTGCTGATCGGCGTCAACGTGATGGTCGCCATGATGCTCATCGCGGCCGGCACCGTGTATGGGTACGCCAATTGGCGTTTCAGCCAGATCAGCCGCATCGTCCTGCCCCACATCAAGGGTGGCGCGCCGCCGGGAGCGCCCATGACGATCCTCGTCGTGGGCAGCGACAGCCGAGCGGCCGACACGGGCTCCGACGCCAAGCAGTTCGGGAGCGCCTCGACCGTCGGCGGCCAGCGGTCGGACACCATCATGGTCGTCCACGTCGACCCGCAGTCCACGACCGCCACCATGATGTCGATCCCCCGCGATCTCTGGGTGCCGATTCCGGGCAAGACCTACAGCCAACGGATCAACACGACCTTCGATACCGGCCCCGACCTGCTGGTTCAGACCATCGAACAGGATCTTGGGATCAGCATCGATCACTACGTCGAGGTCAACTTCCAGTCGTTCCGTGACGTGGTCAACGCGGTCGGCGGCGTGAAGGAATACTTCCCCACACCGGCGCGTGACGCCTACTCACTGCTCAACATCCCCAACCCCGGGTGTTACAACCTGAGCGGTGACATGGCCCTGTCCTTCGTGCGGGCCCGACACTACGAATACAAGGTCAACGGCCGGTGGGTGAGCGAGGCCGAGAGTGACCTGGCTCGCATCAAACGCCAGCAGTCCTTCATCAAGAAGGTCATCGCCAAGGCCCAAGGCTCGGGGCTGACCAATCCCATCGCGCTCAACAACATCATCGGCGGGGTCACCGGCAACCTGACCCTGGACAAGGGTTTCAGCCAGAACCTGCTGCTCTCCCTCGGCAAGCGGTTCCGGGGCCTGTCCCCCGACAGCCTGCCCACGGCCACGCTGCCGACCTCCCCGGCGACGGTGAGTGGCGCCGATGTGCTGCTACTCCAGCAGCCCCAGGCGCAACAGGCGATCGCCGACTTCCTGCACCCCGGCAAGGCGACATCGAGCACCACCACCACGCCGGGGCCGAGCACCACGTCGAATGTGGCGCCGTCGAGCGTCCGAGTTGCGGTCCTCAACGGTACGGGTCGCCCAGGGGAAGCCGCCAAGGCCGCGACGGACTTGCAGCGCCAGGGCTTCGTGGTGACCAGCACCCACTCGGCCAACAACTTCAGCTACACATCCTCGGTGGTTCGTTACCTCCCGGGCAACGAAGCCAAGGCCCAGCTGCTGGCCAACGCCGTTCAGGGCAACGCCCAGCTGCAGCCCGACTCGAGCCTCCAGGGCGCCGACGTCGAGCTGATCACCGGCCAGTCCTACCTGGGCATCGCCACCGTGCCGGTCAGCGGCACGACTGGCACGCCGAGATCGGTGACCGCCACGTCGGCACCGGCGACGCCGCCGACCACCACCTACGAACTCCCCGGTACCCCGACGGGCTTCACACCCCCGTCCTGCTGAGCGGTCCGCCCGCCTTCTAGGCGCGCTTGAGGGGGGCCAGCGACAGGTTGAGGCGCTTGTCGCCGACGGACGGGAAATGCACCGTGGCCTCGGCCTTTTCCCCTTCGCCGACCACCTCGAGCACCACTCCCTCGCCCCATTTGGCATGGACGACATCGTCGTTGCGCCGCAACCCCAGCCCCTCGGCGCCCGTTCCCCGGACCGGCGAGGCTTTTCCCCCCCGAATGGCCGATTCCACGATCGCTTCGCGCCCCCCGAAGGGCAACCCGCCACCGGGGCGGCGCCGGGGCTCGGCCGCGGCGTTCACGAGCGAGGCCGGGACCTCTCGCAGGAAGCGGCTGGGCGGGTTGTACTGAGTCTGGCCCCAGAGGTTCCGGCACCAGGCGTGGCTCAGGTACAAGCGCTCCCGGGCCCGAGTGAAACCCACGTAGGCGAGGCGGCGCTCCTCCTCGAGTTCGTCGGGATCGCCCAGTGAACGGAGGTGGGGAAAAACCCCGTCCTCCATGCCGATCACGAAGACCACGGGGAATTCGAGTCCCTTTGCGGTGTGCAAGGTCATCAGGAGCACATTGGACTGGTCATCGACGATCTCGTCGGCGTCGGCAACGAGGCTGACCTGCTCGAGGAACTGGTCGATGTCCTCGGTCTCGGCGGCCGCGCCGAGCAACTCGTCGAGGTTGTCGAGACGGCCTTCGGACTCCACCGTGTGCTCGGCTTCCAGTTCGGCTCGGTACCCGGTACGGGCCAGGATGGATTCGATGACCGTCGCCGGCGTGGCCCGTTGGTCCGGGCCTTGTGGGGCGTTGGTGGCGATGCCGGCGTCGAAGCGCAACTCGTCCAGCAGGCCGACCAGGTCTCGGATCCCGCCCAGGGCTTTGCCGGTCACGCCGGCCGCTTCGGCCTGGCGCAGGGCCTGGTCGAAGGGCTGGTTGTTGCTCCGGGCCCATTTCTCCAGGCGGTCGACCGACGTGTCGCCGATCCCCCGCTTGGGCACGTTGACGATGCGCTTGAGCGACACCTCGTCGGTCGGGTTGACCAGGGCCTTCAGGTAGGCCAGCACGTCCTTGATCTCGCGGCGATCGTAGAACTTGGTGCCGCCCACGACCTTGTAGGAGATGTTGCGCCGGACCAGTTCCTCCTCGACCGCCCGGCTCTGGGCGTTGGTGCGGTAGAAGATGGCCACGTCGCCCCACGAGTAGCGGCCGTGCAGCCGGCCGATCTCGGCGGCGATCCACCGCCCCTCGTCGTGCTCGTCCTCAGCGTGGTAGGTCGTGATCAGCTCGCCACCGACGCGCTCGGTCCACAGCGACTTGGGCTTGCGCATGGCGTTGTTGGCGATGACGGCGTTGGCCGCATCGAGGATGAGCTGCGTCGATCGGTAGTTCTGCTCGAGCACCACCACCTTGGCGTCGGGGAAGGCCTCCTCGAACTGCAAGATGTTGCGGATGTCCGCCCCCCGCCAGCGGTACACCGACTGGTCGGTGTCGCCGACGACGCAGATGTTGCGGTGGCCCTGGGAGAGCATGAGGACCAGCTCGTTCTGGGCCCGGTTGGTGTCCTGATACTCGTCGACCAGGATGTGGCGGAAGCGCTGCTGGTAGTAGCGGCGCACGTCCTCGGACGCCTGGAGCAGGTTGACCGTGACGAGAAGGAGGTCGTCGAAGTCCATGGCGCTGGCGGCCAGGAGCCGGCGCTGGTACTCCCGATAGACCTCGGCGACGCGCCGGTCGTAAATCGTGCGGGCTTGGGCGGCGTAGGTCTCGAAATCGACGAGATCGTTCTTGGCGGCACTGATCAGCCCGTGCACCGCCCGGGGCGGAAGCTTCTTGGGGTCCATGTTGAGATCCCGCAGCACGTAGCCGACCAGACGGTTGGAGTCGGCCTCGTCGTAGATCGTGAACGACGACTTGTAGCCGAGACGGTGGGCGTCGCGGCGGAGGATGCGCACGCAGGCGGAATGGAACGTCGATACCCACATGCGTTCGGCGACGGGGCCGACAAGGCTCGCCACCCGATGTTTCATCTCGTCGGCGGCCTTGTTGGTGAAGGTGATGGCGAGGATCTCGAAGGGTGAGACGTGCTGTTCGATGACCAACCAGGCGATGCGACGGGTGAGGACGCGCGTCTTGCCGGAGCCGGCGCCGGCCACGACGAGCAACGGGCCGCCCGGATGGGTCACGGCGGCCAGTTGGACGGGGTTGAGCCCCTCGAGAAGCGAGGGCCGCACCGGGACGGCCGCCGGTGTCGGAGGCGCGGGTGCTGCCTCGACCGGTGCTGCCTCCGCCGGCGCTGCGGTCGGTCGGTGCTGCCTCCGCCGGCGCTGCCTCCGCCGGCGCTGCGGGGTCGGCCAGACGGGTCGCGGGGATCCCGGACTCGGTCATGAACCCAACGTACCGGACGGCTGTGACGGCCCGGCTGACCCCTCCGGCCGGTCTCGCGGCGATGCTCCCATAGCCCCGACGGAGGACGATGATGGGTCCATGGCAACCATAACTGCGACCGCGGCGGGCATCATCGACCTGGGGGGTGACCTCACGATCAACCGGTTGGGCTTCGGGGCCATGCGCCTCACCGGTGAGGGCATCTGGGGGCTTCCCCGTGACTTGTCGCAGGCCAAGGAGGTGCTCCGGCGCCTTCGTGATCTGGACGTGAACTTCATCGATACCGCTGACTCGTACGGGCCGGAGGTCAGCGAGCAACTCATCGCCGAGGTGCTGTATCCCTACCCCGAGGACCTGGTCATCGCCACCAAGGGCGGCCTGGAACGCCCCGGGCCGGGGCAGTGGGTGCCCAACGGCCGGCCCGACCACCTCCGCCGAGCCTGCGAGGGGAGCCTCAAGCGGCTCCGGTTGGGTGAAATCGCGCTGTACCAGTGGCACCGACCTGACCCGAAAGTCCCCTTCGAGGAATCGGTCGGGGCCTTGGTCGACCTGAAGAACGAAGGCAAGATCCGACACATCGGGATTTCCAACGCCACCGAGGACGAACTGCGGCGAGCCCAGGAGCTGACCCCAATCGTGTCGATCCAGAACCGCTACAACCTGACCGACCGGAAGTCGGAGGACCTGGTCGACCTGTGCGAGCAGGAGGAACTTGTCTTCATCCCGTGGGGTCCCCTGGCGGATGCCGATACGGGTCCGGTGGCGGAGATCGGCGCCCGCCACAGCGCCACCGCCCAACAGATCGCACTGGCATGGTTGCTGGCTCGCTCACCGGCAATGCTTCCGATTCCAGGTACCGCGACGGTGGCCCATCTGGAGCAAAACGTGGCTGCGGCGGCCATCAAGCTCGACCCGGAGGAAGTAGAGGAGCTCAACCACCTCGTGGACGGGTAACAAGGTCCGAGCTCGGCATGGCCCTTGCTGCTGAGCTGCTAGCTGCGACCCATCCCGATGCCCTGGGCTCGTTGAAGGGACTTGCCCTCGGTCTGCAACGCCGGGGCAACCAAAACCTCCGCCTTCTGGAATTCCTTTACCGTCTCGTAGCCACACGTCGCCATCGAAGTGCGCAGCGCACCGAAGAGGTTCATGCGGCCGTCGTTCTCGTGGGCCGGGCCGATCAGGACCTCCTGCAGCGTCCCTCGTGTCTCGGTCCGCACACGCGCGCCCCGAGGCAGCGTGGGATGGAACGTCGCCATCCCCCAGTGGTACCCCCGTCCCGGTGCTTCGACCGCCGCCGCCAGCGGCGAACCAATCATCACCGCGTCGGCGCCGCACACGATCGCCTTGGCCACGTCGCCGCCGGTGCCCATCCCGCCGTCGGCAATCACGTGAACGTAGACGCCTGTCTCGTCAAGATGCTGCGCCCGAGCCGATCGGACGTCGGCGATGGCGGTGGCCTGGGGCACCCCGATGCCGAGGACGCCCCGGGAGGTGCACGCATGTCCGGGCCCGACACCGACGAGCACGCCCACCGCACCGGTACGCATCAGGTGAAGGGCCGCCTGATAGGACGCGCAGCCGCCCACGATGACGGGGATGTCGAACTCACGAATGAAGCGCTTGAGGTTGAGGGGCTCGACGGTCTTGGACACATGCTCGGCCGAGACCACGGTCCCCTGGATGACGAACAGGTCAAGCTCGGCTGCGATCAGCTCCTTGGCGTAGAGCGTGGTGCGTTGCGGAGTGAGCGACGCGCACGACACCATGCCCGCCTCTTTGATCTCACGAATCCGCTCGCCGATCAGTTCGGGCTTGATGGGCTCGCCGTAGATCTGCTGCATCCGGGCCGTGGCCTTGTCGGTATCGAGATGCGCGATCTCCTCGAAGAGCGGGTCTGGGTCCTCGTACCGTGTCCAGAGTCCTTCGAGGTTGAGTACGCCGACACCGCCCAGGCGACCGATCTCGATGGCGGTGGCGGGACTGACGACTCCGTCCATCGCCGAGGCCATGAGGGGCAGGTCAAAGCGGTAGGCGTCGATCTCCCAGGAGATATCGACGTCCTCGGGGTCACGCGTCCGACGGCTGGGAACGATCGCGATGTCGTCAAACCCGTACGCCCGACGTCCCGACTTGCCCCGCCCGATCTCGACGTCTGCCACGGCCGCTCCTCTGGCATTCTCATCCGCTCTGGAACTGACAGAGTACGTCGGGACCAGGTGTCAGCGGTGCGACGGGCTCAGGTGCCGCCCGACGGGAGGTGGAGAACGCCGAGGGCCACGAGAAGGTAGGCCACGAGACCCAGAATCAGTGAGACCCAACACCACGTCTTGGCGTTGCGACTGGCCCGGAGCGCTCCGTCGATATCGCCGTTGGCGCCTCGCCGGCGGGCCAAGACTGCGAGGATGATGCCCACGACACCCGCGGGCGTGAAGAAGAACACGGCGCAGACGATCGCCCAGTAGAGATAGTTGGGGATCGACGTGCGCCGGCGGCGTGGTCTGCCGGGCCGATCGGGAGAGGGCGCGATCCGGGAGGCGGAGGGGCCCAGCCATTGGGCGGCGGCTGACCCCACCCGTTCTGCGGGGGTGGTTGGCCCCACCCGTTCTGCGGGGGCGGGTTCCATCCGGTCGGCGGCGGTGCCCACGAACCCGGCGGCGGTACAGCGCGCGCCGTACGGGGTTGTCGGTGCGGAGCCCTGAGGAGGAGGCGGCTGCCAATCAAATGGCGGCGGGCCCTGCGGGGCCCGGGCCGGCGGGGCACCCGGCGAGCCGGGCGGGACGGCACCCGGCGAGACGGCGCCGGCGAGACGGCACCCGGCGAGGCGGCGCCGGGACGGCGCCGCGGGGCGGGGGTGTCCGGGCGGAGGCGGGGGTGCGGCCGACGGCACGGCGACGCTCGGCGGAGCGGTTGAAGGGGCGGACGCATGCGCGTCTGGGGGCGCGGGCGGCTGTTGCCCCGACGCGGGTGTCCAGGCGACCGGCGGGGTCGCTTCGGCCGCTGGTGGTGTCCCTGGCGCGGGAACCCATCCGCCAGGAGGCGGCTCCGTCCACGAACCGGGCGGGGGTGGTGGCGGAGTCCACGACGTAATCGGCGGTCCCGACGAAGGGGATCTAGGCGCCGCGGACGGGCGCTCCACGCCTGATGCGCTCGCCGCCGCGGACGCTGCGACCGCCGCCTCGACCGGCGACGCCCCGGCTTCTAGCTCGTCGTTGTCCTTGCCTGCTTCGGCGGAGGCGGAGGCGGAGGCGGGAGCGACAACGGGAGCGGCGCGTGGTGGAGGCGGCGCGAGGGAGCCCTGGCAGCGGCTGCACCGCTCTGCTTCGTCGGGGTTGACGGTCCCGCACCGGGGGCACACCATGGCGGTTCGAGGCTACCGGGGTTACCTCGGGGTCGCGCGGCGCGGCCGGGAGCTACCGTCAGCCAATGCGCGGGCTGGGGACGATAGTCAATGTCGCCGCCGTGCTGGCGGGCAGCATCATCGGCCTGCTCATCGGCCCGCGCCTCCCAGAACCGATGCGCGACACCGCCTACAAGGGCGTCGGACTGGTCGTGCTGGTCCTCGGCATCCAGCAGGCTCTCGACAAGCCGGAACTTCGCCTTCCCCCTCGCGGCAATCCTCATCGGTGGTCTTGTCGGGGAAGCGGTCGACATCGAGTTGCGCCTCGAGCACCTTGGCGACCGCCTCCGACGGATCGTCGAACGCAGCCGCCCAACCGACGGCGCCGACTCGCGTTTTGTCGAGGGGTTCGTCAGTGCCACCCTCATCTTCTGCGTCGGACCGCTGACCATTCTCGGATCGATCTCTGACGGATTGGGCAACGGCGCCCAGCTTCTCTTCATCAAGTCCGCCCTTGACGGCACCGTCTCGGTGGTTCTGGCGTCGACCCTGGGGATCGGTGTCGCCCTGAGCGCCGCCGCGGTCCTGGTGATTCAGGGGATCCTGACCCTCGGGGCCAGCTCGCTGCACGCCCTGCTGACGGACCGCATGATCGCCGAGACCACCTCGACCGGAGGGATCCTGATTGTCGCGATCGGCCTGCGCCTGCTCGAGATCACCCGACTTCGAGTCGGCAACCTGCTCCCCGCCCTGGTCATCGCCCCCGTCGCAGTAGCAATTTTTGCCCGATAGACCCGGTAGGGACGCGAAACCAATCGTGACGCCGGACTCTGATGGTTATCTATGGCTCTGGTGGCTACTTATGGCGCTATTTCGACCGTAAGCGGCCTCAGAGACACAAATAGCCCTCGACTTGGGCAATCGATCGTGCGAGCCGGGCGGATCAGGGTTGCAGGGCCAGCTCGAGCAGGTCGCGCAGGATCCATGCCGTGGCGCCCCACACCGTGTCGCCCATCAACTCGAAGAAGCTGATGGACCGGGATCCTTCGCCCGGTATGTCCCAGAGCTCCTCGCGGTAGACGCCGTCGGAGACCAGCTCCACGAGCGAGACATCGAAGGCCCGTTCCACCTCCGCCGGGCTGGGATAGAGCGGGGGCCGGTCGGGAAATACACCGACGAACGGAGTGATCAGCACCTGGCCGCGAACCGTAACCAGCGATGAGAGCGGCCCGAGGATCTCGATAACCGACGGGTCGATCCCAACTTCTTCACGGGCTTCGCGCAAGGCGGCGTCGACCGCGGCCTCGCCGTCCTCCAATCGCCCGCCCGGAAACGACACCTCACCGGTGTGCGAGCGCATGTTCGACGATCTTCGGGTGAGAATGACATGGGCTTCGCCCGCCTCCTCGAACAGCGGACACAGCACCGCCGCCGGTCGGGTGGCCGGTTCGTGACGCCGAGACAGGCGGTCCGGCGGAACCGTCAACGGCGTGGGACCACCCCACCCGCGGCGCTCGAACCCCTGCCGTACCCGATCGAGCGAGATCGCCTGACGGTGCCCCGCCGGAAGTGCCGCCCACGGTGGCAGTCCACCGGGCCGGGCGCCCGGCGGACGGGGGATCTGTTGCTTGCCCCCGCGGCGCGCCGGTATCAGGGCATCCGCAGCGCTGTCACCCATAACTGGGTTCAGACGATGGGAGTCCAGGACGCAGCGGCGGTTGGATCGAGCGGGAGGGGCTCGTCGACCGGCGCGCTACGGGCACTGTCGGCCGCCAACGTCTCGAGCAGGTCCCGCAGTCCCCCGGTCTTCATATTGGCGATGACCCGCCCGGGAGTCTCCTCGCCGCGCTCCCACTCCATCCACTGGGCCAAGAGCTTGGCGGGGTCAGGTGCGGGACGGTCTTCCATGCCGTCAGACTATGGCGGTGGCGGGCTACTCCGGAACTCCGCTCGTGAATAAGCTCGGTATTCGTCCCGACCACCGATTCGCGCTGCTGTCGGCCCCGCCGGGTTTCGCCCAAGGCCTCGACCTGCCCGACGGCGTGACGGTCATCACCCGCCTGTCGGGCCACTGCGATGTGGTGCTGTTCTTCACCAAGCAGCGCGGTGAGCTGGACCGCCGCTTGGACCGGATCGGCATGGTCATCGCCCCGGCCGGAGCAGCCTGGATCGCCTGGCCCAAGCGGGCCGCCAAGGTAGCGACCGACATGACCGAGGACGTGGTGCGGGAGGTGGCACTGCCCCGCGGGTTGGTCGACGTCAAGGTGTGCGCCATCGACGAGACCTGGAGTGGATTGAAGCTGGTCTGGCGCAAGGAGCGCCGCTAACGCGAAGGAACCCCGGGCCCTTGGCAGGACCCGGGGTTCCGTCAACGAAACGACAGTTACATCATCCCGCCCATGCCACCCATGCCACCCATGCCGTCCATGCCGCCCCCGCCGCCGCCGCCAGCGTTTTCCTTCTCCGGCTTGTCGACGATGAGCACCTCGGTGGTGAGCATCAGGCCCGCAATGGACGCCGCGTTCTGCAGTGCCGAGCGGGTGACCTTGGCCGGGTCGATGACGCCGACCTTGAGCAGGTCCTCCATCACGCCGGTCGCAGCGTTGAGCCCGATCGAGCCGGTCTCACGCTCGACCTGCTGTACCCAGATGCCGCCTTCGAGACCGGCATTGAGCGCGATCCACTTCAGCGGCTCTTCGAGCGCCTTGGCCACGATGAGGGCGCCAGTCGCCTGATCGCCGCTCAGGTTGCTCGCCAGCTTCAGGACCGCCGCCTTGCTGCGGATGAGGGCGGTGCCGCCACCGGCGACCACACCCTCCTCGATGGCCGCACGGGTCGCCGAAAGGGCGTCCTCGATGCGGTGCTTCTTCTCCTTGAGCTCGACCTCGGTCGCCGCTCCCACCTTGACGATGGCAACGCCTCCCGACAGCTTGGCGAGACGCTCCTGCATCTTCTCGCGATCCCAGTCGGAGTCGGTCTGCTCCATCTCCTTCTTGATCTGGTTGATGCGGGCCTTGACGTCATCTTCGGTACCGCCGCCGTCAACGACGGTGGTGGTGTCCTTGGTGACGACGATCTTGCGAGCCCGACCCATGAGGTCAAGGGTGGCGTTCTCCAACCGGAGCCCGACGTCCTCGGAGATGACCTGGGCGCCGGTGAGGATGGCCATGTCGGCCAGCATCGACTTGCGCCGGTCACCGAAGGCGGGGGCCTTAACGGCACAGGAGTTGAACGTGCCGCGGATCTTGTTGACGACGAGCGTCGCCAGGGCTTCGCCCTCGACGTCCTCGGCGATGATCAGCAGCGGCCGGCTGGTCTGCATGACCCGCTCCAGCACCTTGACCAGGTCGTGAACGGCGCTGATCTTTCCGTTGCAGATCAGGATGTACGCATCTTCGAGCACGCATTCCTGGCGCTCTTGGTCGGTAACGAAGTACGGCGACAGGTAGCCGCGATCGATCTGCATGCCCTCGGTGAACTCGAGTTCCATCCCGAAGGTGTTGGACTCCTCGATGGTGACGACACCATCCTTGCCCACCCGGTCGATGGCCTCGGCGAGGACGTCGCCGATCTTGCGGTCGGCGGCTGAGTTGGCTGCGACCTGGGCGATCTCGGCCTTGTCGTCGACCTCCTTGGCCTGCTCCTTGATGGCCAGGACGACTTCCTTGACCGCCAGGTCGATGCCCTTCTTGAGGGCAGTCGGGTTGGCGCCCGCGGCCACGTTGCGCAGGCCCTCACGGACCAGGGCTTGGGCGAGGACGGTGGCGGTCGTGGTGCCGTCGCCGGCGACGTCGTTGGTCTTGGTGGCTACTTCCTTGACAAGCTGGGCGCCGAGATTCTCGAAGGGATCGTCGACCTCGACCTCACGGGCGATGGTCACGCCGTCATTGGTGATGGTCGGGGGACCGAAGCTCTTGGCCAGGACCACATTTCGGCCCTTGGGCCCGAGGGTCACCTTGACGGCGTCGGCCAGCTTGTTGACGCCCGCCTCCAGGTGCCGGCGGGCCGATTCGTCGAACTTGAGGATCTTGGGCACTACTTGATCACCTTGGCCAGTACGTCGCGGCTCGTGAGGACGAGCAGGTCCTCGCCGTCGACAACGATCTCGGTCCCGCCGTACTTGGAGTACAAGACGGTGTCGCCGACCGCGATGTCGAGCGGGATCAGCTCGCCGGTGTCGGAGCGACGGCCGGGTCCGACCGCAAGGACTTCACCCTGCTGGGGCTTCTCCTTGGCCGTGTCGGGGATAACGAGGCCAGATGCGGTCTTTTCTTCGGCTTCGTTCTGCTTTACGACGATCCGATCGTCGAGCGGCTGCAGATTCATGGGTGTTGCGCCTCCGTGGGCCATTTAGCACTCTCAATGGACGAGTGCTAACGATAGCGGCGCTTGGAGGGAACTTCAACCGCGGCCGGCAATCGGGGCGCGCAAAGCCCCGCCCAACTGGACCCGCCCAACGGCTACTTGACCAGCCGGAGGGTGAGGGGGTATCGGTACGCGGTGCCGTTGTAGGCCGCGATGGCGCCCATGATCGCCAGCACCGCACCGGCGATGATCACCGCCGCCAACAGGAAGATGCCGACGATCACAAAGATCAAGATGAACGAGATGACCGATGCGATCGCCAAGGTGATGTGGAAGTTCAGCGCCTCCACCGCCTGGTCGCGCACGAAGGCGCTCTCCTTGCCCTTGGTCAACATGATGATGATGGGCCCGATGATCGACAGCACGAAGTAGCTGAGGTGGCTGAGCAGGGCCCAGGTCCGGTCATCGGACGTCGGCGGCCCGGCGTTGTAGCCACCGGGAGCCCCGTAGCCCGGCGGCGGGCCGCCGTAACCGCCCGGGGGCGGGCCGCCGTAACCGCCCGGGGGCGGGTAATTGGGCGGCGGCGGGGCGCCGTAGCCGGGCGGCGGAGCCGATCCGGGTGGCGGCGAATCTTGACCGTATGGTGTGGAACTGCCCTCATCCATACCGCCGAAGGGTAGCTGCGCCCGCACGGCGACGCCGCCGCGAGCTCGGACCCAGCACAAGGCCCCTCAGGAGTAGGCGCCCTCAGGAGTAGGGCAGGGCCAGGTTGGGGAGAGCGGGCAGGTCGAGAGGGCTTGGGCCGTCCGCCCGGAGGCGGTACCACGCGGTCACGCCGATCATGGCCGCGTTGTCGGTGCACATGGCCCGGCTGGGCACGAAGGCCGTGATGCCGTCCTCGACGCACGCTGCAAGGACGCGCAAGCGCAGGAGTGAGTTGGCCGCCACCCCGCCGCCGATGCAGATGCCTCGCGCCCCCAGCTCCCTCGCCGCCCGGCGGGCCTTGGTGACGAGCACATCGACGACCGCCTCCTGGAACGAGGCCGCCACGTCTGCCACCTCGACATCGGGGTGTTTGCGCACATAGTTGATGACACTGGTCTTCAGGCCGGAGAACGAGAAGTCGTATCCCTCCGCCCGCATCGCCCGCGGGAAGGCGATGGCTCGGGGATCGCCGCCGCCGGTTGCCGCCAAGGCGTCGATGGCCGGCCCACCCGGATACCCGAGACCGAGGAAACGGGCCACCTTGTCGAACGCCTCTCCCGCCGCATCGTCGATCGTCTGGCCGAGCAACCGGTACCGGAACGGGAACGAGACGCCCCCAGAAGCGGCCCCCGACGTGGCGTCCTCCATGGCGATCAGCAGGGTGTGGCCGCCCGACACCAGCAGCACCACCACCGGCAGCGCCAGGTCGGGTTCCTCCAAGAAGGCGGCGTGGAGATGGGCCTCCATGTGGTTGACCCCGACGAACGGCACCTGCCACGCCAGGGCATAGGCCTTGGCGGCGCTCAACCCAACGAGGAGCGACCCGATCAGCCCCGGCCCGGCCGTGGCCGCCACGGCGTCGATCTCCTTGCCGTCGACGCCCGCCTCGAGGAGGGCCTCGGCCACGACCGGCGTGAGCAGCTCGACGTGCGCCCGGCTCGCCACCTCGGGCACGACCCCGCCGAAACGCACGTGGAGGTCGATCTGGCTGCTCACCACCGAGGAGAGCACCCGCCGGCCATCTTCCACCACGGCCGCAGCCGTCTCGTCGCATGAGGTCTCGATGGCGAGGATTTTCACCGCCCCGGGTCACCATCGTCGACGACGGTCGAACCCCGCAGCGTGGCCTCGATCCCCGCCATCCGTTCGGCATAGGCCGCGGTGTCGAGCCCGTACGCCCACATGATGAGGGCGTCCTCCCGGGACTCGGCGTAGTAGTTCTTGCGCACCCCGGCCGCTTCGAAGCCGAACTTGCGGTACAGCTCCTGGGCGGCCCGATTGCTCATCCGCACCTCAAGGGTGAGGCGGGTGGCATCGTGGGCGGCGGCCTGGCGGGCCGCGTTGAGCATCAGCCGAGTCCCGATCTGGTGGCGATGCCACGCCGGGTCGACGGCGATGTTGGTGATATGGCCGTCGCCCTCGACGAGCATCAGACCGCAGTAGCCCACGACGATGCCGTTGACCCGGGCCACGTAGTACACACGGCTGGTCCGCATGTTGAGCTCGCTCATGAACAGCGGCAGCGACCACGGGCGGGGGTACACCTGGGCTTCGATGCGCATCACCGACCGCAGGTGGCGGCGGCGCATGGGGACGAGATGTACCGCCAGGCCGTCGGGTCGCGGATCGGGGGCGGCATCACCCGCCGGGGGGCCGAAGTCGCTGACTCTCGATGCCACGGCGGCTACCCGGCGTCCCGCAGGGCGCCGCCGGCGTCCGAGCCACCGGAACCGCCCACACCGCCGACACCGCCCACACCGCCCACACCGCCCGTCCGCTCGACCCAGTTGATCCGGACGTCGGCCTTGCGCAGATACAGCGGCGCCAGCTCACCGGGGTGAACGAACTCTTCGCGCAGCGCCAGCGGGTGGGCCAGTTCGACCAGCACCGCGGCTGACGGGTAGGCGCTGCTCCATTCGGCCACCTCGACATGATCGACCGCCCCGAGCAGCTCGCGGTAGCGGCACGCCCCGTCGCCCACCGCCAGCGTGTCCTCGCCCGTCGCCAGCAGCTCCGCGGCCAGGTCATCGGGTGAGCTCGCGGCGTAGTCGGTGATGCGTTGCACGCCCCCCGGCACCGGCCGGTACAGGGCCCAGAACACCTCGCCCCGTCGGGCGTCGACGACGCTGGCGACGACGTCGCCACCCCGGCGGTGCGGGTAGGCCAGCAGGTCGAGGCTGGTCTGGCCGATCATCGGGATGCGCAGCGCCGTGGCCAGCGCCTTCGCCGTCGCCACCCCCACCCTCAACCCGGTGAACAAGCCCGGGCCCACGTCCACCGCGATGGCGCCTACGTCGTCGAGGCTGATGCCGGCCTGACGGCAGAGGTTTTCGACAGCCGGCGCCAAGGTTTCGGCGTGGCGGCGGCCTCGGGACAGCTGGAACGACGCCACCGGTCCCTCGTGGTCGCCGAGGGCGCACCCGACCTGGGACGTGGCGGTGTCCAGGCCCAGGATGATCACGGCGCCCCCTCGCCCAGCTTCAGCAGGTCCCGGGCCGCCCAGCGGACGCCGACGGGCGTCAGGCGCAGCACCCGGTCGTCGTCGCCCTCGCCGAAGTCGATCTGGACCTCCAGATAGTCGCGGGCCAGCACGGGTGCCGCGGCCTCACCCCACTCGATGGCGGCCACGGCGCCCGCCTCGCCCACCACACCTGGGTCCAGAAGCTCCGGGAACCCCAAGTCGATGATCTCCTGGAGGTGGTCGAGGCGGTAGACGTCGGCGTGGAGCAGCCGCACGCCTCCGGGACCGTCGTAGCTACGAATCAAGGTAAACGTCGGGCTGGTCACGGGTCCCTCGATCCCCATCGCCTGGGCCAAGCCCTGGACAAAGGCGGTCTTGCCCGCCCCCAGCTCGCCGCCCAGGAGAATCACGTCGCCGGGCTCGAGCAGCGGCTGGATCCGAGCCGCCAGTGCCTGCGTCTCGGCCACCGACCGCGACGCCACCTGGACCGCGGCAGTCATGGCCGCACCCCGGTCAGCGCCTCCTTGGCCCGCACGAAATCGGCCCGCATCTCGGCCAGCACCTCGCCCCCGCCCCGCAGCGCCGCGGCGGGGTGGTAGGTCGGCACCAGTACCGCCCCCGTCGAACCCCACGGATACACCCGCCCCCGGGTGCGGCGAATCCCGTCGGAGGTCTGGAGGAGCAACTTGGTCGAGAAGTTGCCCAGCGTGAGCACCACCGTGGGCCCGATGAGCGCCACCTGCGCCTCGAGCCATGGCCGGCAGGCGTCGATTTCGGCCGGCAGCGGGTCACGGTTGCCCGGCGGCCGGCACTTCACCACATTGGCGATGTACACCGCCTCCCGGCGCACGCCGATCTCTTCGAGGAGCAACCGGTCGAGGAGTTTGCCCGACCGCCCGACGAACGGCCGGCCCTGCAGGTCCTCCTCCCGCCCCGGACCCTCGCCCACGACCATCAGATCGGCGTGCGGGTTGCCTTCGCCGAACACGACGGTGGTGCGCCCCTGCGCCAGCGCGCAGCGCTGGCACTGCAACGCTTCGTCCCTCACCCCCACCAACGTCGCCACGCTTGTCGATGGTACTTGCGAGGTCTGGGGAAAATGCCGCCCCATTGCGCCTGCCGGGCCGCCGTGGACGGAAACGAGCGGGTTCAGGGCGCGCCGAGCGCGGCGCGGATCGCAGCCTCCACCACTCGGGCCGCCAACAGGCGCACCTGGTCGAGCGGCGCTCGCACACCGCCCACCGCCGCGGCCACGATCGCGTCACCGTCGAGTGTGCTGTGGGCCGGTTCGAGTGCCCGGGCCATCCCGTCGTGGCCGGATTGGGCCACGAGGAGGCATCCCACCTTGTCGAGCGTGGCGTTGGTGGCGACGACGCCGATCGTGGTGTTCAGACCCAGGGCAGTCGTGCTGTCGGCCCCGGGCCAATCCGGCGGATGCGGCGACCGGAGGTCACCGAACGCATTTACCGCCATGATGGCGGCGACGACCAGGTCGCCCTGGTGGAGCGACACCGAGGCGACGCCTCCCGGCCGGGCGTGCCCCGGTCCCCGCCATTTGCCGACCGTCGCCCCGGTGCCGGCACCGACCTGGCCCATCGCCACGGCGCCGTGGCGTGCCGCGACGCAGGCGGCATAGCCGGCCTCGGCCGTTGGGCGCACCGCCGGGTCCCCCACCCACAGGTCGTAGAGGACCGCGCCCACCACGATGGGGACGGGCCCCGCCGGGGTGGAAACACCGATCCCCCGTTCCTCGCACCACCGCATCACGCCGTCGCACGCCGCCAAGCCGAACGCCGAGCCGCCTGCGAGGACGGCGGCGTCGATGCGGGCCATGGTGCGCTCCGGGGCCAGCAGGTCCCATTCCCGGGTCCCCGGGGCGCCCCCGCGAACCTCTCCGGACGCCACCGTCCCCGCCGGGAAGAGCACGACAGTGCAGCCGGTACGGGCATCGGCATCTGTCCAGTGCCCCACCTGGACCCCCGGAACCTCGGTGATCACGGGAGGCCGGCCACCGTCGTTTCCTCCGTCACGGGCTTGGTCCGCTCGGCGAAATCGACCAGCATCTCGCCCAGCTGGGCCCGGCGCTCGAACATCACCATGTGCCCGCACTCCGGGAGCTCGCGCAGTTCGGCGACGGGGATGTGGCCCGCGAGGTAACGGCTGTGCCACACCGGGGTCAGCAGGTCTCGCTTGCCCACCACGACCAGCGCCGGAGCGGCGATCGCCGGCAACACTTTGCGGACGTCGAGGCTGAGCAGCGTCTGGACCAACTCGGCGACGATGGGCGCGGGCACCGCCGACGACATTGCCCGCAGCAGTTCGACGTGGGTGGGCGACGGATTGGATCCAAACGCCAGCCGGCAGTACACCGCGGCCACATCTCCTGGGGTCTTCCCCCGCTGGACCCGACCGGCGGTGGCCCGGATGTGGCCCCGCCCGGCGACCGGAGTCAGCACCCGCACCAGCTCCGCGGCGGCCGCGGGCACGCCGTTGCCGAGGATCGGGCTGGCCGACGTGGCCACCAGCGCGATCGACGCGATGACGCCGTCGGACACCAACTCGGGGTGGTCGTCCAGCAACTGGAACAAGATCATGGCGCCCATCGAGTGGCCGACGGCCACCGTCTCCCGGAGACCGAGCGCCTGAAGCACTTGGTAGGCGTCGCGGGCCATGGCCTCGAGGGTGTGGCCGTCGCGGCCGGCTCGCGACTTGCCGTGGCCTCGGACGTCCATGGCCACCACCCGGTAGCCCGCCTCGACCAGGTCGTGCAGCTGGTAGTGCCAGACGAGGGTGGTTTCGGTCACACCGTGGATCAGGAGAAACGGGCGCCCCTCCCCGCGCTCCACCACGTGGATCTCGCCGCCGTCAGCGCTGTGCAGGGTGCGATGGGTCGTGCCCGGCGGTTCCCGGAAGTCTTCGGCGCTGACCGGGTCGGGGCGGCGGCGCCAGCGGCGCACCGTGATCGCCCCGGCCGCGGCGGCGCCCGCCAACCCCGCGGCCGCGGCTGCGGCGGCACCGATGGCCAGCCGGGATCGGGTGACCTTCATCGCCGGTACACCCGGGGGACGCGCGAGGAGACGCCGCACACCACCTCATAGGCGATGCTGTCGACCCGCTCGGCCCACTCCCACGCCGTGATCTCCTCGTCCCCCTGCCGGCCGAGGAGGACCGCGACGTCGCCGGTCGCCACGTCGGCGTCGGGGCCGCAGTCGACCAGGATCTGGTCCATGGTCACGGTGCCCGCGATCGGGTGGCGCCGGCCGCCGATGAGGACCTGGCCGCCGGTGCTGGACAGGAGGCGGGTCACCCCGTCGGCATACCCGAGCGGCACGGTCGCCACCACCGTCCGCGTCGCGACCCGGTACCGCAACCCGTAGGACAGGCGTTCCCCGGCCTCCACTGTCTTGGTGTGCGAGACCTGGGCCGCCAATGTCAGGGCCGGTTGCAGGGCCGAACAGGGCGGCCGGTCGACGAGCGACGCCGCCGGAGCCAACCCGTAGAGGGCGATGCCGCAGCGGACCAGGTCGAGGCGGGTGGCGGGATGCAGGAGGGCGCCGGCCGAGTTGGCGGCGTGCAACAGGCGGGGTGCGATGCCGTCGCCCGCCAGTCGCTCGGCGGTGGCCAGCAACGACGCCAGCTGCTCGCCGGTGGCCGCATCGGCCGGTTCGTCGGCCACCGCGAAATGGGTCCACAGGGCATCGAACTCGAGCCAGGGGTGGGCCGCGACCTGGCGGGCCAGAGCCACGGCGTCGTCGGGTGACGCACCGACGCGGTGCATCCCGGTGTCGACCTTGACATGCACCGCGATCGGGTCGCCCCCCGCCGCGCGGGCGGCGTCGGCCAGCGCCTCGATCCCACCGGGCGTGTACAGCGTCGGTGTCAGCCGCGAGCGGACGACTTCGGCCATGGCGTCGGCCGGTGGTTCCGACAGGAGCAGGATCGGGGCGCCAATGCCCGCATCCCGCAGGTGCCGGCCCTCCTCGACCAGGGCCACGGCCAGCCAGGTCGCGCCACCGTCGAGGGCTGCCTCGGCGACCTCGACGGGGCCGTGGCCGTACGCCCACGCCTTGACCACCGCGCACAGCTGGGCCGGGGCGGCGAGTTCGACAAGGTGCGCTGCGTTGGCCCGGATGGCAGCCAGATCCACCTCCGCCCACGCCTGGCGGTGGGCGCCAACCCGGGACCGGGCCGGGCCGGGATGGACCGTCATCGGGCCACGGGTGCGCCTGAGGAGTGGTCGGAGAGCCAGTCGGACACCAGTTCCGGTAGATCGCCCGCGACCAGGCCGACCGCGGGGCCGAGTTGGGCCGCCCGGCCGTGGACATGGGCCCCGAGCGCCGCGGCTTCGGCCGCCGGGACGCCACTGGCCACAAAGGCGCCGATGACGCCGGACAGGACGTCGCCTGTCCCCGCGGTCGCCAGGCGGGGCGAGCCGCTGGTCACGAACCACGCCCGGCCGTCGGGCGCCGCCACCACCGTCGTCGACCCCTTGAGGAGGACGACCGCGCCCGACTGGGCCGAGAGCGAGCGGACCGCGCCCAGCCGGTCGTCGCCCGGCGGTGCGCCGGTCAGGCCGGCGTACTCCCCCTCGTGCGGCGTGATCACGGTGGCCGAAGCTCGCGCCGCGGCCACGTCGTGCAAGCGGGCAACGGACCCCACGGCGTTGATCCCGTCGGCGTCGACGACCGCGGGCGCGTCGACCTGGCGGAGCAGGGCGACGACGCAACGCTGGATCTCCTCCGAGCGGCCCAGTCCCGGGCCGGTCACCAGGGCGCGGCACCGGGTGGCGGCCTCCGCCGCTGCGCCCGCCCAGCCAGTCGCCGGGAGGGCGACGCCGACCGCCTCGGCCGTGGGCAGTTCGTCCAACGCCGCGCCCGGAACACCGAGGCGGACGTAGCCCGACCCGGCCCGCATGGCACCCCGGCTGACCAGGGCGGGGGCGCCCATCATCCCCGGCGACCCGGCCACGACCATCACGGCCCGCTGCCATTTGTGGCTCTCCCGGGCGCGCGGTGCCAGCCAGCCCCACCTCCCAGTCGGTCACCAGCCACGCGGAGGCGAGGTCGTCGACCTGGGGGCCGAGGCCGATGTCGGCGACGATTACCTGCCCGCACCGTTCAGGCCCGGCACCGAGCACCAGCCCGGGCTTGTAGGCCTGAAAGGTCACGGTCGCCACCGCCGCCAAGGCGTCACCCATCCCGGTGTCACCGTCGAGGCCCGAGGGAATGTCGACCGCCAGGACCGGGGTGTCGCCGGGGTCCGGCGGGACGTAGGTGCCCCCGAAGCCGGTCCCGTAGGCGGCGTCGATGACCAGGTCGACGGGCGCCAGCCGCGCGCCCTGGGCCAAGCGACGCGGCGTCGAGGACACTGACCCGCACGCCGCGTTGGCGGAGTACGGCGGCCGCGGCGCGCCCGTCGGCGCCGTTGTTGCCCTTGCCGGCCACCACGACCACCCGCCGCCCGTAGGCGCCGCCCAGGAGGTCGAGGGCGGTCATGGCGACCGCCCGACCGGCTCGGCCGATCAGGACCTCGACCGCTTCGGGAGCGGCCTTGTCGGCCGCCTTCATTTCCGCCACGGTGACGACCGGGATCATCGGGCCCACCTTGGGCTGGCCGCCGGCGTGGGTGTGGTTTCCGGCTCGAGGCGCCTCGCGGTCATGCCAGCGCCGCCACCACGGCCTCGGCCTGCGACGACGTGTGGGTGAGGGAGACGAGGAATTTTCCCACCCCTTGTTTGGAGGCCAGGGCGGCGGCGGCGCCCTGCATGCGCAGCGCCGGTTGGCCGCTCGCCAGGCGCACCACCTCCACGTCGGTGAAGCGGAAGGCGCCGAGGCCGACGCCGAGCGCCTTCATGGCCGCCTCCTTGGCCGCGAAGCGGGCGGCCAGCGACGGGGCGGGGTCGGCCTGGCGGGCGGCGTAGGCCCGCTCGCCGGCGGTGAAGAGGCGTTCGGCCAGGCCGGGCCGGCGGGCCAGCACGGTGCGGAACCGGCCGATGTCGACCGCGTCGATCCCGAGGCCGATCACTTCCAGCGTTCGGCCAGCACGTACACCGGCTCGGTGAGCAGGGCCAGCAGCGGGACCTGGCCGAGGCGCTCGTCGTCGAACCCGGGTTCGGTTTCGGTGACCGCGTCGGCCAGGGCGGCGTAGCGGTTGCGGTAGCCAGACAGCACCTGGCGGGCTGCGGCGGGGGCCAGGTGGTCGTGGAAGGCCACGTGGAGGAGGGTCATGCCGGTCACGGCGTTGCCCTTGGTTTCGGGGATGAGGATGAGGCTGCGACCGTCGCGGCCGCCTCGGGCCACGGTGACCTCTCGTTCCTCGGCCACATGGTGCTTGGTGCCGAGGAGGCGGGGATCGCGCTCGGTGCGCGACGGCAGCCCGAGGGAGATGCCGCCCCGGTCGACCACTTCGATGGTGGCGGTGGTCGCCAGGTCGCCCTCGATGCGGTAGCGGGTGAAGCCCTCCACCGTCGCGACCGCCGTGTCGAGCTCGGAGAGGGTGCGCAGGGCGCGATACGAGAGGCAATCGAGGCCGAGGCCGGTGCCCAACGCCTCGGCGACGAGGGGCACCTTGAGCAAGGCGTCCTCGCTTCGGGAGATGCCCACCGTCACCGTCTTGGCCTGGTGCTTGATGGCATCGACGGGGCGGGTGAGTTCGCCGGTGGCGGTGGTGAGGGCATCCATCAGGTCGGCCACGATGGCGCTCGGCGTGCCGACCTTGCCGTATTCGAGTTCGTAGCCTTCGATGGGCAAGACGCCACTGGCGTAGCGCAGGAGTGACGCCACGCGAACCGCGGTCGCCGCTTCGAGCGCCCCGTTGTAGGCGCCGGCGCGCAGGGCCGAGAAGTAGCGGCGGGCGGCGGTGTCGAGGGCGGGTCGCAGGGCGGCCAAGAGGGCGTCGCCCGACAGGGCCCGGGCAACGGTGGATCGGACCGGGCCGGGGTGGTCGGCGTCGGCGGCGCCGGAGCCGGCGTCGCCAATGGCGCTTTCGATGGCCGCCTTGGCCTCGCGCAGCGGCAACGCCTGGGCGTCGATCGACAGCGCCGCCTCGTAGCCAAACAAATGGCCGACCATGGCGGACAGGACGAACGACACCTCGGGGTCGACGGCAGGCACCTCGATGGTGTGCAGGGCGGCCGCGAATCGCTTCGCCTCGCCCGTCGTGGCGATGACGATGGGCGCGGCCCGATGGGCCCGGTAGATCGCCACCTCCTTGGCCACGTCGTCGGCCGTCGGGCCCGACAAGCCGGTGGCGCACACCAAGATGAGGGGCTCGGACGACAGGTCGATGTGCTTCTTGTCCTCGGTGCCGTCGCAGGCGATCGAGTTGTAACAAAGCTCCGACAGCTTGATGCGGATCTCGGCCGCGGCCACGCGGTTGGGGCCGTTTCCGACGATCGCCCAGTGGCGCCGGTAGGGGGCAACCCGGTTGGCGGCGTCGGCGATCGCCTCCCGCCCCGCGATGACCTCCTCCATGGCGTCGGGCAGCTCGCGCAGCGCTCGCAACAGCCGGTCGGCCCGCTGGCGGTCGTCGCCGCCCAGCTGGCGGGCCAGATCCAGGGCGAGCAGGAAACCGGCCGCCACCTGGGCGTAGAACGCCTTGGTCGACGCCACGCTCATCTCCACGTCGCGCCCGTCGGAGGTGTACAGCACGCCGTCGGACTTCTCCACCAGGTCGCTGTTGCGCCGGTTGACGACCGAGACCACGACCGCGCCCCGGTTGCGGACCAGGTCGACGGTGCGGTTGGTGTCGGTCGTGGTGCCCGACTGGCTGACGGCGATGACCAAGGTGTCGGACATGTCGTCGTCGAGCGCGAAACCAGACAGCTCGGTGGCCAACATGGGGGCGACGGTGAGGGGGCGGCCCCGCAGCGCCGCCGACAGGGCGGAGGCGATGCTCTGCCCGGCGACGGCCGCCGTGCCCTGCCCGATCACGTAGATCCGGGTGATGGCGCCCGCCGCCAACCGGGCCACCACCGCCTCGGGCAGCGCCGGGCCGACCCGGGCGTAGAGCAACCCGCTGTCGTCCACGAAAATCTTGCCCCGCAGCGTCTTGCGGAACGACTGGGGGGCCTCGGAGATCTCCTTCAGGAGGAAGTGGGGAAAGCCCCCCCGGTCGATGTCTCTCGTCGTGATCTCGGCAGTGCGGATCTCGCCCGGCTCGAGAGGGAGGGCCGCGCCGTCGTAGGTCAACCGACGAACGCCCTCGAGCGTGCCGGCCCCGGCGCGGTCGAGCACCACGACCTGTCCGGGGGGCGACCCGGGGCTGGCGGCTGGGGTGGTTTCGCCGTCCATGCGCAGGTACGACGGCGTCTCCTGCACCAGGCCGTAGGCCTCGCTGGCGACGATGAAGGCATCCTCGGCCAGGCCGACATTGAGGGACTGGCCGCTGCCGCGCAGCGCCAGGTACAGCTGGTCGGGGCGCGCCGCGGCGCTCACGCCGATGGCCACCGACCCGTCGAAACTGGCCACGGTCTGGCAGAACGCCTCTTCCAGGGCTGCGCCGTCGTGGCCGGCGGCACCGGCCGGGCTGGTCGCGCTGGTCGCGAGCCGCCGGGACAGCAGGACGGGCACCACCTTGGTATCGGTGGTGATCTCGGGGGCGACCAGCAACGCCTCGTGGTCGCGGAGTTCGAGGTAGTTGTCGACGTCACCGTTGACCGCGGCCACCACGTAGGGGCCCGCGGCCTGCCGGCTCTCCGTGAGCTCCTCGCCATTGAGCGGGTGGGCGTTGGCCTGGGAGATGATCCCGACGCTGGCCCAGCGGGTATGGCCGAGCACCGTCACCTCGGCGTCGGGGCCCGCGAGGGCCAGGTGCAGCAACGGATCACTCGTGATGGCGGATCGCAGCGCCCGGGTGTTGTCGCCCAGTTCCCCGATCTCGGCCGCTGCCTTGTACACCAGGCTCAGGTGGCCGAGCGGGGTGCGTAACGCCATCGAGGTGAACAGGGGATCGTTGGCCCGGGCGCCGAGCATGGCCTGGATCTCGGGCCGTTGCAGATCGATACCGTGGCCGGTGACCAGCAGGTGCAGCCCCGCCGAGTCCCGGCCCCGGACCTCCAGGCGGTCGAGGGCGGACAGGGCCACCTGGACGGACCACGAGCGCGTCGCGGGCCGGGGCCGGGAGTTGCCCGTCGCCATCGAGGGACAGGCGCGCCAGACCCAGAACCTCCCTCGCCGTGTCGGGACGGTCCCGGCCGATGGCCCAGATGACGTCACGGAGCCGGACCAGGACCTCGTTGACCGCCTCGAGATACTCCGGCGACCACAGCACCTTGCCCGTGTCCAGGGTCTCTTCGAGATGGTCGGCCATGGCCGCGAGCGCCATCCCGCGCGCCGCCACCTGGTCGTACCCGTGCTCCTCGCCTCCGCGGCCGTCGACCCGGTGCCCGATGAGGCACGCCAATCCGGGGGGCCCGTGAAGCTCGCGGTCGACGTGTTCGAGCAGTTCTGCGATCGCCGCCAACTCCTCGTGACTGCGGCCCTCGGACCCGTCGAAACCGGCCACCGCGTCGCCGAGCCGTGCCGCCCCGAGGTCCAGCCGTGCCAGGACCGACGCCAGCTGGGGCGTGGGTCGAGACGAACGGCGTCGCAGGACGGCGATGATCCCGCACATGGCGGTCCAGGGTACTGGCCGGGTCCGACCGGACGAGGCCAGCGATAAGCTGGGTTCTCGTGGAACCAGCAGCCGCCTTGCGGTCCCGTTTCCACGACGAGTTGGCCGCCGTGGACGCCAAGTTGTCGGAACTGGTGCACCTGGTGTGCCAGGAGGTCACCGACGCCACAGAAGCACTGCTCCGCGACGATCGCACGGCATCGGTCGAGATCGTGTCGCGCAAGAACTGGTCGGACCCGCTGTACGAGCAAGTGGCCCGCCAGGTCGAGGTGCTCATGGCTCGCCAGGCGCCGATGGCGAGCGATCTGCGTTACCTGCTGGCGGTGGTCCGGGCGATCCCCGAGCTCGAACAGTCAGCCAGCCTGGCGGCGGAGATCGCCTGGCGCGGTGGACTCGGTATCTCGGGAGCGCTCACTCCCCGAGCCCGGGCCCTCGTCACGAGAAGCGGCGACATCGTGACCGCCATGTGGCAGGAGCTGCGCCGGGCGTGGGACTTCCGGGAGGTCACGGCCACGAGCCTCGACGCCGCCCGCGACGAGCTGCGCGACCTCCACACCAGCCTCATTGCCGAGGTGGCGAGCAGCAGCATGTCGGCGTCGGTGACCATGGACATGGCCTTGATCGGCCGCTTCTACGAACGGCTGGGCGATCACGCCGTCAACATCGCCGGTCGCCTCGACAGCTTGAACGCGTGGGCGGGCAGCCCGGGTGCGGGGACGCCGCGTTGGGGAGCGCTCCGGCGTCGGGGGGCGCTTCGTCGCCGCCGCAGGGGACAGCCGGCTGAGCGCATCTGCGGCCGGCGCCCGATCCACGCTGGCGCTGACGCGATCGGGCCTGCTGTCGGGAGTCCAGAAAGGGCCCGTGATCCAGTGGCGCGGCGTGCCCTACGCCGCACCACCCGTGGGCCCGCTGCGCTTCCGCCCGCCGCAACCGCCCCCGCCGTGGGAGGGGGTTCGTGACGCCTCGCGGTTCGGGCCTGCGGCGCCCCAAGCGATCTCACCCTTGCAGGGGTTGGTCGGCGGCCAGCCGGGCCGCTGGAGTGAGGACTGCCTCTACCTGAATGTGTTCGCGCCCTCGGACGGTCGCGGCGGTCTTCCCGTCATGGTGTGGATCCACGGCGGCGCCTTCATCGGCGGATCGGGCTCGGCCCGCTGGTACGACGGAGGCAGGTTCGCGGCCGGCGGCAACGTGGTGGTCGTCACGTTGAACTACCGCCTCGGCGCCCTCGGGTTCCTGGAGCTCGGCGGGGTGGCCGGCGACCGCTACCGGGAGGCCGGAAACTGCGGGATCTTGGACCAGCTGGCGGCCTTGGGTTGGGTCCGGGACAACATTGCCGCCTTTGGTGGTGACCCGGCGCAGGTGACGGTCTTCGGCGAGTCGGCCGGTGCCATGAGCATCGGCGTGATGCTGGCCATGCCCACGGCCCGTGGGCTGTTCCACCGGGCCATCCTCCAGAGTGGGGCTGCGTCTGCGTACCGGACGAGGGATCAGGCCGAGCAGGTGACCGAGCGGCTGCTCGCGGCACTGGGCGGACCGGTCGAGGACCTGGTGGCGGCGCCCGTCGAGCGAATCCTCGAGGCGCAGGTTGCGGTGACGGGCAGTTCCGACGCGGCTTCGTATCTGGCGTTTCGACCGGTCGTCGATGGTGTCAACGTGCCCGAAGCTCCCGACCGGGCCATCGCGGCTGGACGGGGCGCGGACATCCCGGTGATCGTGGGCACCAACAGGGACGAGATGACCCTGTTCCTGGCGTTCGACCGCGGTATCGGGGAGATGTCCGCCGACCAGCTCGACCGGCGCCTCGGCGCCACGATCGGCGCCTCACTGTGGCGCCGGCTCGAGGGTGGTTACCGGGCCGCCCGGGCCGCCGGGGCCGATGGGGTCGATGGGGCCGCCAGGACCGACGGGCTCGATGGGGTCGCCATGCCCGACGGGCTCGCCGAGGCCGACGGCCTCGACGGGGCCGCCAGGGCCGAGTTGCTGGTGGCGCTGATGACAGACCTGGTGTTCCGGATCCCCGCCCTGCGTCTGGCGGAGAGCCTCACGGCCGCTCGGGCGGCTCCGGTGTGGATGTACCGCTTCGACTGGACCAGCCCGGCCGCGGGCGGCCGCTTGGGCGCGACCCATGCCCTGGAAATCCCGTTCGTGTGGAATCTGGTCGATGTTCCCGGGGTGGAACTCTTCACCGGCGACGCCCCCGGTCGCCGGTCCTTGGCGGCGGCCATGCATGGGGCGTGGCTGGCGTTCGCCACCAGCGGCGATCCCACCACAGCGCTCCTGCCCACCTGGCCGCGGTATGAGTCGCCGAGGCGATCGACGATGGTGTTCGACGCCGAGTGTCAGGTACTCGACGACCCGAACGGGACCGAACGCAGGGTCTGGGACAAGGCCCGGGCCGCCGGAGCGACCTAGATCACCTTCGCCCGCACGGCGATCGCCACCGCGTGGGTCCGGTTCTTGGCCCCCATGTGACGCATCGCACTGTGTAACACCTTCTTGATGGTGCTCTCGGAGTAGCTCAGCACGGCCGCGATACCCGAGACGCTGTAGCCGTCACCGATCAAGCGCAAGACATCGATCTCCCGAATGGTCAACCCGAGTGGGGCCGACCGGTCCCCGAGTCCGATGTCCTCGCCCCGACCGTGCGACCCTGAGCTCCCCGCCGAGGACTCCCATTCGCTCGTGGTGAGCACAACAGAGACGCCCGTCACGTCCCAAAACCGACTTGTCCCAAGTTCCATAGAGTTCGGTGTTCTTTACCCGTCACGCCCGTCATCAATCCTGCCGGTCTATTTACCTATGTCCGCCCAAGGCCCTGGTGCCTAAGGGCGGGCGCATTTCAGGAAATCGACACCGAGAACTCGTCGGCAGGTGGCCCCTCTCGGAGGAGGTGGGCGACGGCGGCGACGATACGACGAGCCGCTTGGCCATCACCGTAGGGATTGACGGCGTGGGCCATGGCGTTATAGGCGCCCTGGTCCCTGAGCAGCGAGATCGTGGCGGCATAGATGGTCGCCGGATCGGTACCGACAAGTCTGACCGTCCCGTATTCGACCGCCTCTGGTCGCTCGGTGGCATCGCGTAGGACCAACACCGGCTTTCCGAGACTCGGGGCCTCCTCCTGGACGCCGCCGCTGTCGGTGAGAATCAGGTACGACCAGGTCATCAAACGGGCGAAATCCAGGTACCCCAGCGGCTCAAGCAGGCGGACGTTGGGCACAGCTTCGAGGACGGGCACGACGATGTCGCGTACGACCGGATTGCGATGGACAGGGAAAATGATCAAGATGTCCGGCTCATCCCGGGCGATTTCGGCAACTGCCTCGGCGATGCCGGCCAGTGGAGCTCCCCATGACTCACGGCGGTGGGCGGTGACAACGAGAAGTCGTCTCGTGCAGGTTCGCAGCGGTTCCAGTGCCGCGTCCGAAATTGGCGCCGATTGGGCTAATGCCCAATGCAAGGCATCAATTGCGGTATTACCGGTGACCACTATTTCCGCCGGCTTCGCATTCTCGGCCAGCAGGTTGCGACGGTTGCTTTCCGTTGGTGCGAGGTGCAGCGCCGCCAGGACCGAGATGATCCGGCGATTGACTTCTTCTGGAAACGGAGCTCGATTGTCGCCTGTCCGCAAACCCGCTTCCACATGGGCGACGGGGATGTTTTCGTAGAACGCGGCCAGTGAGGCCGCGAACGCCGTTGTGGTGTCGCCCTGCACGATGACCAGGTCAGGTCGCTTTGCCCTGAAGGCCTCCGTCAGGGCCGTAAGGCATCGCCCGGTCAGCGCCTCCAAGGTCTGGAGTGGTCGAGACAAGTCAAGGTCGACATCGGGTGTTATCCGGAACAACGCCAGAACCTGATCGAGCATCTCGCGATGCTGGGCCGTCGCGATCACGAACGGTCGAAGCCGCTCGTGGGCCCGCAGCTCGAGGACGACCGGCGCCAGCTTGATCGCCTCGGGCCGCGTGCCGAGCACGACCGCAATCTTCCTTTTCGCCGTCACGCGACGGGCACCCTACTGTCCGTCGGTTGGGCGACGACGGCGAGGTCGACGGTAGGGATCGGTGAGCGGGAGCAGGCAGAGCAGGGCGAAGGCGAGGGCCCAGCTGCCTGCGGCAATGATCACGCCCGCGGGCCGCTCCACGAACGAGAGGGCGATACCGCCGACGGCGGTGACCACGACGGCATTGGCGACGAGCAGGAGACGAAGGACGAACAGGGCGCGCAGATGGCGCACGTCGGGGGGCTGGTCCCGGCCTAGCCGCCGGTGCCGCCCGCGCCCCCTGTGCCGCCTGCCCCTGCGCCCGAGCTTGCGCCGCCAGCGCCCGCTGGGGAGATGGTGATGGTGGCGGCCGTGGTCGAACCGTCGGTTCCCTTGGCCCCACTGACGATCACGGTCTGTCCGAGTTGCAGGTCGGACACCGACGCACTGGTCGACTTGGTGATTGCGGTCGCGGGGGCCAGATTCACCTTCACGATGTTGCCCGCGGCGTCGGTCAGGAAGAGCGTCGACCCCTCGATGTCGGACACCGTGCCGAAGGTGCGGCCGGCGGCGGCGCCCGAGCCCGAGCCCGCGCCCGCTCCGGTACCAGCGCCCGCCGCACCACCAGCCCCCCGCCGGCCGGCCGCCAGGGCAGCCAGGCCGCTGGTGGCGGCGCTGGTGGTCTTGGTCGACTTGTCATGGTGCTTCTGCAGGACGGCGCCGCCCCAGAAGCCGCACACCGCGAACAGGATCAGCGCCAGGATCGCCATGACGGGCGCCACCCGCAGCCCTTTGGGTGCTTCGTTGACCCACTCCTCGTCATCGTCGTCCACGAAGTCGTCCGCCCGGGGCGGGATCGGGGGCGGGACCGCCTCGTACTCCGGCGACACGGCCACGGAGGGGTACTCGACAGTCGGATCCTGATGGGACATTGGGTCCTCCGGTTTCACTCGTAGCGCAGGGCGTCGATCGGCCGCAGCGAGGCCGCTCGATTCGCCGGGTAGAGGCCGAAGAAGACGCCCACGACGACTGCAACGCCAAATGCCAGCAGGATCGAAGACGGGACGATCACCGGCTGGACTCCGTCTATTCGGAACTGGCTCCCGAGCAGCCCCACCACCACCCCGACCACGCCGCCGATCAGCGACAGCAGCACCGCCTCGACCAGGAACTGGATCAAGATGGCACTTTTCGGCGCTCCGATGGCTTTGCGGATGCCGATCTCCCGGGTGCGCTCGGTCACCGTCACCAACATGATGTTCATGACGCCGATGCCACCGACGAGCAACGAGATGGCGGCGACGGCACCCAACAAGACGGTGAAGGTCCGGTTGTTGGATTGCGAGGTCTGCAGCAGGCTCCCCTGATTGAGGATCGAGAACGGCAGGGCAGCGGTGGTGGTGTCGTTCCGCGATGCCAGGATCGTCGAGATCTCAGCCTGGGCCGCCGCCAGCTTGGAGGCCGAGACTCCCTGCACGACCAGCTGGGTGAAGGTCGAGCCCCCAGTGAGCTGGTCCTGGACCGCGGTGTAGGGCGCAATGGCGACCGCGTCTTGGTTCTGGATGCCGTTGGAGCCTTTTCCGGCCAGCACGCCGATCACCGAGAAGGTGGCGTTGCCGATCTGGACCCGCTGGCCGATCGGGTTGACACCGGCGGTGAAGAGGTTGGCCACGGCGTCCTGACCCAACACCACCACCCGGCTGCGATTGGTCACGTCGGCGTCGGTGATCGCCCGTCCGGCCTGCACCCGATAGTCGGTGGCCTCGAGATACGACGGCGTGGTCCCCGTCACCGTGACGCTGTAGGTGGCTCCGCTGTAGGTCGCGGTCACGCTCGAGGAGACGACGGGGGACACGGTGAGCACGTCGGGGGCGGCGGACTTGTCGGACAACGCCTTGACATCGGCGATCGTCAAGGTGACCCGGCGGGACTGGGTGCCGGTCGTGGACCGACCGCCGAATCGGCCGCGGTTGATCACCGTGATGGTGTTGGTCCCCAGGCTCTTGATCCGGTTCTGGACCGCGGTGGACGAACCCTTCCCGACAGCCACCAGGATGATCACCGCCCCGACGCCAATAAGCAGGCCGAGCACGGTCAGGCCCGACCGGAGCTTGTTGGCGCCGATCCCGCGGATGGCGATGCGGATGTTCTCCACGACGTTCACGACGCAGCCTGGGCCTGGGGGCCGACGGGGCGGCCACGCTCGTCGCTCACGATCTGGCCGTCGCGGAGGCGGACGATCCGCTTGGCGTAGGCGGCAATGTCGTTCTCGTGGGTGATGAGTACCACGGTGCGTCGTTCGGCGTTCAGCCGGCTGAAGATCTCCATGATGTCGACGCTGGAGGCGGTGTCGAGGTTGCCGGTGGGCTCGTCGGCCAAGATCAGGGCGGGATTGGTGGCGATGGCCCGGGCGACGGCCGCCCGCTGCTGTTGGCCGCCCGACATCTCATTCGGGAAGTGCTGGAGCCGGTCGCCGAGGCCCACTGCTCGGAGGGCGTCGGCCGCACGCTCGGCACGGGCTTTCACCCCGACACCCGCATAGGCGAGCGGGAGTTCCACGTTGGCGAGTGCCGTCGTCCGGGGAATCAGGTTGTAGCTCTGAAATACGAACCCGATCTTTCGGTTGCGTATCCGGGCCAGGGCCCGGTCGTCGAGCTGACGGACGTCGACACCGTCGAGCCAGTACCGCCCCCGAGTGGGCACGTCCAGGCAGCCGATGATGTTCATCAGCGTCGACTTCCCCGAACCCGACGCCCCCATGATGGCGACGAAGTCGCCCCGTTCGACGGTCAGGGACACCCCTTGCAGGGCGTGAACCTCGACCTCACCCATGCGGTAGGTCTTGATGACATGGCGCAACTCGATGACGGGGCGATGGGCGCGCCGGGCCGGCGACTCCTCGGCCGTCACACTCACACGAGCCTCGGTCTCACCCGCCACCGCCGCCACCGCCGCCACCACCGACCACCGCCGCCACCGCCGAAGAACCCTCCGGCACCCCCGACCCCAGCCCGAGTTGCTCCGGTGCCCGTCCCCGTGCCGGTTCCGGTCCCGGTCGTGATGCTGACCGTTGGCGTGGCGACGACGTCGCCTTCGGTGACGCCGCTGGTGATCTCGGTGGTCTGATCACCGACCAAGCCGGTGGTGACGGCCTGGGGGATCTGTTTGCCGCTGCGGACAAGGGTCACGCTCGACGTACCACCTCGCGAGGTGATGTCTGCCGTCGGCAGCTCGAGGACGCCATCGCGCTGGCTGGTGACCACGCTGACGCTCGCCGTCATGCCCGGCTTGACCCCGGCAGGGGGGTCGACGAGCGCCACCGTCACGTTGTAGGTCACGACATTGCTGACGACCGTCGAGGTGACGTCGATGCGCACCACCCGACCCTGGACCGCTTGGTTGGGCAGGGCGTTCACCGAAACGGTCGCGGGCTGGTCGACCTGCACCTTGCTGGCGTCGACCTCGGCGAAGCCCGCCACGACCTGCAGCGTCGCCACATTGTCCAAGGTGATGAACGACGACGTCGTGCTGGAACTCGAACCGGTGCCGCCCGTGGTCGCGCTGCTCGCCCCCGTCGAGGTCGACGAGGTTCCGCCTCCGCTGACGGTCTGGCCGACGATCCCGTTGACCGCCACCACCGTGGCGTCGCTCGGCGACGGTCAAGGTGGTGTTGGCCTCGTTGCGCTGCGCCGTCACCAGATTGGCTTCGGCCTGGGTGACCTGGGCCTGCGCCGAGGCCACGCTCGCCGGCGTGGCCGCCGCCTTGGCGTTGTTGGACGCTTGGGTCGACGACAGGTTGTTCTGCGCCGCGATCAGGCTGTTCTGCGCCTGCTGGATCGCCTGCTCGTCCTTCAGCTGGCCCGAAGCCTCCTGCTGGGTGGCATTGGTCACGGCGTCATTGTCCTTGGCGACGGTGTTCTGATCCTGTACCAGCTGGGTCGCACATGACTGGCCGCCCGTGGGGGCGGCGGTCGTCGCCGTGGCGCAGTTGGCCTGGTCGGCGGTGAACTGGTTGGTGTCACGATTCAGCTGGGCCAACGCCTGATTTTGGGTGTTCTGGTAGCCGACGGCATTGAGGCCGGCACTCTGCTCGGCGGATGCGACGTTCGATTGCGCCGTCACCACCTGCTGTTGGGCCGTTGCCAAGGCGACGGCATTCTGCGCCGCCAGGGCGGGGGTCAGCGGCTGTTGCACATTGGCCAGATTGGCCTGAGCCGACGTGAGCGCCGCCGACGCCGAGGTGAGCGCCGCCTGGGTCTGAGTGTCGTCGACCTTGGCCAGGACCTGGCCCGCCTTCACCTGATCGCCTGCCTTGACGTCGACCTCGGTCACCGTGCCGCTGGCCTGAAAGTTGACCGCCAGCGCCGTCGAGGGCGCCACGTTTCCCGTCGCCGTCACCGTCGCCTGAACGGTCCCCACCTGCACCGTCGCCGTGCGGGTAATTGACTTCGCGGACGCCGAGCCATAGATCGTGCGCACGGCCAGCCAGGCCACGACGAAGATGACGACGGCCAACGCGGCGCTGATCGTGACCGTTCGAGTTCTAGAACTCATCGGGATACCCAGCAGTCACGGCTTCGACGTGGTCGTAGTCGAGCCCGCCCCCGGCGCGGGCCGCAACGCCACGCAGTGGTCGCGCGCCGCCTGCAGCCCGGGGTTGGTGGTCGCGGTCGAGTCGGTACCGCCCGCGCCACCAGCGCCACCGCCACCGCCGCCGAAGATGCCCGCTCCCGCCCTGGCTGAGCGGCGGCAACGTGGTGCCGCCGTGGGTCATCAGATAGGTCTGCAGGCAGTTGTAATACAGCTGAAACTGCGGGTTGTTCTGGAGGTTGCCCCGGTTGGGAAGCGTGCTGTTGCAGGCCGACAGGGCCGCCTGCCACTGCTGCGACGTCACGCCAGCCGGAAGTGTCGTCGTGGGAATCGAGCGACCCGTGCCGCCCGTGCCGCCGGTGCCGCCCGTCCCACCGGTGCCGCCCGCGCCGCCTCGACCGGCGAACCCGAGGCCGCTCCCGGCAGGGACCGTGACGCCGTGGCTCTGCATGCACTGGCGGAACGCTTCTTGGCGGGCGCCGCGCCCGGCAACGGTCGTGGTGGTCACCGGTGCCACCGCCTTGGTCGAACCACCGCCGCAAGCGGCGAGGGCGATACCCATCACGAGAACCACTGCGGCACTACCCACGGGTTGCCCGACCCAACTCCTGCTCATACGACGTCCTTTCCAGCACGGCCTGGGTTCACCCAACTACGTCCGCCTGAACGGATCCTGAGAGTCCTCTGTGTCCTCGATGAGAGGCCGAGCGTCGCCGGAGCGCCGCCGAGCCGGCACCTGCGGGTATCTCGCGACCTTGCCACGACGCCGCAACGTTGCGTTCAGATTGTTGCCTGCTCAAATAACTCTGAACGGACATCGCATCGAATCGCGCCGTTTCCGGCCTTTTCGGGAGAAATGATCGAAACGGCCAAGGCATCGATGCGGGGCTCTCAATACGATATTCTTTGCGCGCAGGAACTCGAAGTTGGAACCTCTTGGGGCAGAAGGGGATAAGGGTGCTGACACTGGATGAGACGGACAGTTACCGATATTCCCAGGAGGCGCTGACTCCGCGGGAGGTTGCCGTTCTGCGGTTGATCGGCGAGGGACTTTCCGCCGAAGGGATTGCCCGCAGGCTCGCGTACTCCGAAAGCACCATCAAGAAGACGATCCATCAGGTCATGCGCCAACTCGGCGCCAGAAATCGTACTCACGCGGTTGCGATTGCTATCCGGTGCAACCTGATCTGAATATCGTTGCGATATGCAATAGTTGCAGCGGTAAAACTTTTCAGCCGATTGCCTGCGCTACCGCGTGGGCGAGTCTGGCGGCCGCGGCTTCCGCTTCGGCATGCGTCGGCGCCTCCACCATGACCCGGACCAACGCTTCGGTGCCGCTGCCGCGCAACACGACCCGGCCCCGGTCGCCGAAGCTCGCCTCCACCGCTTCCACCTCGGCCCACACCTCGGCTGCGTCCGCCAAGCCACCGGGGTGGGCCACGGGCACATTGCGCAGCACCTGAGGGAGGCGCACCATGGCATCTCCCGCCAGCGAGGCCAGCGACCGGCCTGCGCGGGCAACGGCGTCCAGCAGCTGCAGCCCCGTCAGCATGCCGTCGCCCGTGGTGGCCAGGTCCCGGAAGATCACATGGCCGGACTGTTCGCCCCCGAGCGACCAACCGCCGCGGTCGAGCGCCTCAAGGACGTAACGGTCCCCGACCGGCGTGGTGTGCACCGCCACGCCGTGGTCGGCCATGGCCAGGTGAAACCCGAGGTTGGTCATGACCGTCACCACCACCGTCGCACCGGCCAGCTCCCCCCGGGCCATTCGGTCCAGCGCCAGCGCCGCGATCATCTGGTCGCCGTCGACCACCGATCCGGTGTGGTCGACCGCGATCACCCGGTCAGCGTCGCCGTCGAGCGCCAGGCCGACGTCGGCACCGGCCTCCACCACCGCCGCCTGAAGGCCCGCGGGATAGGTCGACCCGCACCGCTCGTTGATGTTGGTCCCGTCGGGCTGGTTGGCCAGCACGGCCACCACGTCGGCGCCGGCCATCCGCAGCAACTCCGGTGCGGTCACCGACGCGGCTCCGTTGGCGCAATCGACGGCGACGCGCAGGCCGTCGAGTCGCCGCCCCTCGAGCGAGGCCAGGACCAGGCGCTCGTAGCGTTGCCGGCTGGCAGCCTCCAGGGCCGCCCCTGCCATCGACGCCCCAAGGGCAGCACCGGCGTCGAAGAGCGTCGGGGCCGCCCCTTTTCCCAGCTCCGCTTCTAGGGCGGTCTCCAGTTCGGCCTCGACCTCGTCGGCCAGCTTGCGCCCGCCGGCTGCGAACAGTTTGATCCCGTTGTCGGAGAACGGGTTGTGCGACGCCGAGATCATGGCCGCCGGCACCCCGTCCATGGCTGCCAGCGCGGCGACACCCGGCGTCGGGAGCACGCCCAGGTCGATGACGGCGATCCCCTCGTGCGCGATGCCGGCGCTCAGCGCCGCCTGAAGGGCCGGCCCCGACACCCGCGTGTCGCGCCCGATCAGGAATCTGGGGCCGCCCAGCACCCGGGCCGCGGCGCGCCCGAGCGCCGCCACGAACTCGGGCGTCAACTCGACGTGCGCCACGCCGCGCACACCGTCGGTGCCGAACTTCGGCGTCACCACGACGCCGCGGCCGCTAGCGCTTGGAGTACTGCGGCGCCTTGCGGGCCTTCTTGAGCCCGTACTTCTTCGATTCCTTCTCCCGGGAGTCACGGGTGAGGAAGCCGGCTCGCTTCAGGGTGTCGCGCAGGTCCGGCTCCAACTCCGCCAGTGCCCGTGCGATGCCGAGGCGCAGGGCGCCGGCCTGGCCCGAGATCCCGCCGCCGTTCATGGTGGCGTCGACGTTGTAGTCCTCGGTCTTCTCGGTGAGCCGCAGCGGTTCGCCGATCAGCATGCGGTGCGTCGCCGAGGGGAAGTAGTCCTCGATGGGCCGCTTGTTGACGGTGATGACCGCACCGTCGCCGGGGCGCAGGCGGACGCGGGCGACCGCCGCCTTGCGGCGACCGGTCGTCTGGATCAACGGCTTGGGCACTGTGGTGATGCTCCTTGTCAGCGAGACGTGTTGGCGGGCGATGTCCGGCGCACCGAGTGATCAACCTCGAGCGGGCGGGGCATCTGGGCGCTGTGGGGGTGGGTCGGGCCGGCGTAGACCTTGAGCTTCTTCAACATCTGGCGACCGAGCGGACCCTTGGGCAGCATCCCCTTGACCGAACGGCGGATGGTCTCGGCCGGGTCCTTGTCGAGGAGGTCCTTGTAGGTGCGCGTCGTGAGGGCGCCGGGGTAGCCGGAGTGGTGGTAGTGCAACTTCTTGGACGCCTTGTCGGCGGTCATCACGACCTTGGCCGCGTTGACGATGATCACGTGGTCGCCGGTGTCGACGTGGGGGGCGAAGATGGGCTTGTGCTTGCCCCGGAGGACCCGCGCCACCTCCGACGCCAAGCGCCCCAAGACGGCGCCGTCGGCGTCGACGGTGTACCAGACGCGTTGGATGTCGGCCGATTTGGGCGAGAACGTGCGCACATCGTTCCTTTGGAGAAGGGGGAAAAGGTAGGCGTGCCGCGTCGGGCCGCCGGGCCATCGATCAGGATACGGCGCGACGAGCGCCGAGGCAATCGGTGCCGTCCGAAAGCGGCAATTCAGGATCAACCGACCTGGGGTACGGTAGCAAGTGGTGCCTCCCGCGCTCCTCCGCCGCTGGCAGGTTGCGGTCGCCCGTACCGGCGCGTGGCTGCTGGCAGGGGTCGGGATCGCGGTGCTGCTGGCCGCGTGCACCGGCGACACCCAGCCCCGCTACGGAATGCCGACGCCGGTGACCCGCCAGGGCCATTCGACCTTGCACTTGTGGCAGGGGGTCTTCGTCACCGCGGCAGTCGTCGGGGCCATCGTGTGGGGACTCATCTTCTGGTCGGTGTTCCGCTACCGCAAGCGGAGGGGCGACGAGAGCCTGCCCAAGCAGACCGAGTACCACATCCCCATGGAGATCTCCTACACGATCATCCCGATCATCATCGTGGCGGTCATCTTCATCTTCACCGTCAAGGTCGAGAACCGCGTCGACCGCACGTCCGCCGCCCCGGCGGTCTCGGTGCGGGTGGAGGCGTTCCAATGGGGCTGGCGCTTCACCTACCTGCGGCCCGACGGGACGCCGGCGGGGCCGCCGATCGTGGGGGACCAGTTGTCGCCGCCGACATTGACGTTGCCCGCGTTTTCCACGGTGCGCCTGACGCTGATCTCCGACGATGTGCCGCACTCGTTCTATGTTCCCAACTTCCTCTTCAAGCGAGATCTCATCCCGAAGGTCGACAACACGGTGGAGCTGTACATCGACAAGGTGGGCACGTTCCCGGGACACTGCGCCGAGTTCTGCGGGCTGCACCATCCCGACATGGGCTTCCAAGTGGTGTCGGTCCCTCAGAACCAGTTCGTCATACCGGGAGCCAGCGCATGACGCTTGTCGGTGATCCGCCCCGCAAGGCCGGGGAAGCGGGCCCTCCTTCAGTCGAGGATCGACCGCTGACCCAGATCATTCCGGGACCGCGCCCACGCGGCGTCCTCGGATGGTTGACCACGGCCGACCACAAGAAGATCGGGATCATGTACATGGTCACGGCCTTCGCCTTCTTCCTGCTGGGGGGATTGCTGGCCGAGGCGATGCGGACCCAGCTGGCCACCGCCAACAGCACCTTCACCACCGAGTCGACCTACAACCAGTGGTTCACGATGCACGGGAGCATCATGATGTTCCTGTTCGCCGGGCCCTTCGCGTTCGGGCTGGCCAACTACCTGGTGCCGCTTCAGATCGGCGCCCCCGACATGGCCTTCCCCCGGCTCAACGCCCTGTCCTACTGGCTGTACCTGGGCGGCGGCCTCGTCATGGTGTCGGGCTTTTTGACCTCCCGGGGGGCGGCCAACTTCGGCTGGTTCGCGTACGCGCCCCTGACCGAGGCCATCCACTCCCCCGGCCCCGGCGCCGACCTGTGGATCATGGGCGTCGCCTTGACGGGGTTCTCGGGCATCTTGACGGCCGTCAACCTGGTGACCACCGTGTTCGGGCTACGGGCGCCGGGGATGGTCATGTTCCGGGTGCCCATCTTCACCTGGAACATGCTGGTGACCAGCTTCCTCATCATCATGGCCTTCCCGGTGCTCACCGCCGCCTTGGCCATGCTCTACGCCGACCGTCACCTCGGCGCGCACTTCTTCGACCCGATCGGTGGTGGGTCGCCGATCCTGTGGCAGCACCTGTTCTGGTTCTTCGGCCACCCCGAGGTCTACATCCTGATCCTGCCGTACTTCGGGGTGATCACCGATCTGATACCGACGTTCGCCCGCAAACCGTTGTTCGGGTACAAGGGGATGGTCTTCGCCACCCTGTCGATCGCCGGACTGTCCGTCGGGGTATGGGCCCACCACATGTTCGCGACCGGGGCGGTGCTGCTGCCGTTCTTCTCGGCCATGTCGCTGTTGATCGCGGTGCCCACCGGGATCAAGTTCTTCAACTGGATCGGCACCATGTGGCATGGTCAGTTGACCTTCGAGGCGCCGATGCTCTTCGCGGTCGGGTTCATGTTGCTGTTCCTCATCGGCGGCCTGAGCGGGGTCATGCTGGCGTCGCCGCCGATCGACTTCCATGTGACCGACACCTACTTCGTGGTGGCCCACATGCACTACGTCCTCTTCGGCGGATCGGTGTTCGCGGTGTTCGCCGCCATCTACTACTGGTGGCCCAAGTGGACCGGGAAGAAGCTTCACGAGGGGTGGGCGCGGGTGAACTTCGTGCTGCTGTTCGTCGGGTTCAACTTGACGTTTTTCCCCCAGCACGAGCTGGGCCTGCGGGGCATGCCCCGGCGCATCGCCGTCTACCCCGCCGACCAGCACTGGACGTTCCTCAACCAACTGTCGACGGCCGGGGCCTACCTCCTGGGGATCGCGGTGCTGCCCTTCTTGTGGAACGTGTACCGGACGTGGCGGCGCGGCGAGCGCGTGGGGGACAACCCGTGGGGGGCGGGGACACTGGAGTGGGCCACGAGTTCGCCGCCGCCCGAACACAACTTCGACTCCCTCCCGCCCATCCGGTCCAACCGTCCGGTGTGGGACCGGGACCACCCCGACGCCCCTGCGGTGCGCTGATGCGGACCGAACTGCGGGTCGTGCTGTTCTCGTCGGTATTCGTCGGCGGGCTCGGGATCATCTACTGGTTCACCAGCTACGAGGATGCCGGCACGACGATGCTGGCGCTGGCGTCGGCGGCATACGCCATGCTGTGCGGCTTCTTGTTCCTCCAGGTCCGGCGCCTGGCGCAGGGGCCGCAGCGTCCGGAGGACGACGAGGAGGGTTCGGTCCCGGCGTCGGGCGAGGTCGAGGTGGGATATTTCCCCGCGGCCAGCGTGTGGCCCCCCGCCCTGGCCATGGGCGCGGTACTCACCGCCCTCGGCCTGGTGTTCGGGACCTGGTTCATCGTGATCGCGGCCATCTTCTTCGTCGGGGCGATCATCGGCTACGCGGTGGAGGCCCAAGTCCCCCACTAGAGGGCCTCGCGCCGCGGCGGCGGCGGGGCGGCGGGGCAGCGGGGCGGCGGGGCGGCGCTTCCGACCCATGGGATTTGAAAGTGATCCGGATGCCGTTGTGGAGCGAAAGACACGTAACCGGACGCGATCCGGCGGCGAGTGAAGGGGCAAATGACGATGTCGACGTTGATCAACGCGCCCGCCAGGCGGCGGGCGCTCACCATGGCGGTCCTGGCCTTGGCCGCAGTCACCGTGCAGCTGATCGTCCGACCGGCGACCCGGGCGTCGGCCCTGACGTCGTCGCCGACGACGTACGCCTACACGGTCGAGGATCTCGGAGTCTTCCCCGACGGCGGCGGGGCATCTCTGGCGACGGGCATCAACGCCGCCGGTGACGTCAGCGGCTACGCCAACCACGCCACGCCCGGATACACCGCCTTCCGGTGGCACGACGGGACACTGACCGATCTCGGCGATCTCGGCTGCGGCGCCCACGGCAACGCCATCAACGACAGCGGCACCGTTGTCGGCTACTCCAACGTCACCTGCGGTGAGTCCGACAAGGCCGGCTTCCAGAGCACCCAGGCCGGCCTGCAGGACATCGGAACCTTCACCAACGGCAGTCGGCCCACCGTGGCCTACGCCATCAACGCCAGCGGCCAGATTGTGGGGTCGTCGGTCACCGAGCACGGCACCGGCCGGGCCTTCATCACCGGTCCGGGCGGCATCGGCCTCCAACAGCTCGACGACCTGGCGACCGAGCCGTACGGAGCTCAGACCCTTGAGGCGCACGGGGTCAACTCGACGGGCGACGTAACCGGGATCGCCTTCTTCTTCGACCAGACCTGCGGCAGCCACGATGCTCCGTTCTTGTTCTCGGGCGGCACGATCCAGGAGTTGGGTGGCCTCGGCTGCAGCGGCATCGGTACCGCCGTCAACGATGGGGGCCAGGTCGTGGGCTACGAGGGATCGCACGCGTTCATGTGGGATGGCACCATCCATGACCTGGGCCTGCCGGACGGCGCGGCCATCAGCCAGGCGCTGGCTGTCAACAACGGGGGCACGATCGTGGGCGCGTCCTACGGCTGTCAGATCTGCCCACCCGAGGCTTGGATCAATGGCACCACCCTGCTCAACAGCCTGATCGACCCCGCTCTCGGCTGGAACCTGCAGGTCGCGGCGGGCATCAACGACAGCGGCCAGATTGCGGGCTACGGGGGACACAACGGGCTGGTTCACGCCTTCCGCCTGACGCCGATCGCAAAGACACTCACGTCGATCGCGGTGACGCCTGCCACGCCGACGATCCCCAAGGGCGCCAGCCAGCAGTTCACGGCCACCGGAACCTACAGCGACGGATCCACCGCCGACCTGACGGGTTCGGTGATCTGGTCGTCGTCATCGACGAAGGTGGCGACCATTGATTCCTCGGGCCTCCTCGCCGCATTGACCAAAGGCTCCACGACGGTGAGCGCCGCCTCAGGATCGCTGTCAGGCTCGACCAGCGTGACGGTGGGCCCGGCGAAGCTCGTTTCGGCTGCCATCGCCCCGCTGAATCCGACGGTGCTCCCCGGAGCAGCCCAGCAGTTCACGGCGACCGGCACGTTCAGCGACGGCACGACCCGCGACCTCACGACCAAGGGCACCTGGGCCTCGTCCAACAAGAAGGTCGCGACCATCGGCCGACGTAGCGGTTTGGCCACCGCAGTGAACGACGGATCGACCACCATCAAGTTCAGCCCGGGCGGGGTCACCGCCAGCACGACCCTCACGGTGGGCTCGGGCGGAACCACCTGATCGAGTGGCCCGGCGGATGTTCGTGAGGCAGCTCACGGACATCCGCCGGGCTTCGCTGCGCCCACGCGATGAAGCCGACTGCCAGTAGGGCCGCAAGGACGTAGCAGTCGGCGGCGATGGTGTTCACGACGCCCAGGCGGTAGTCGTCTTGTCCCGCAAAAGGCCACCACGAGACCGACGCCAGGCAGAACGTGGCGACCCAGGCGCCCGCGACCACGCAGTCGATGCGGCGACGTGTCTCCACCGCCCGGGCGACCAAGGCAATCGCCAGCGGGAGAAACCAGACCCAATGGTGGTTCCACGAGATCGGCGAGACGAGCAGGCCCGTGAGGGCCGCGACCCCGAGCGCGAGGAGCGGCTGGCCGGCGCCGTCCACGTGGGCAGCCCCGTCTAGCCCGGCTGCGCTGCGCGGTCGGGCGCTGCCGTCCAGGCGGACGCCGGCGTGTAGTCGGGCTGCGAGGCCGAGACCGGTGACGACGACAACCAGCGCCAAGCCGAGCCACAACAGGTGCGCCCGGTCGGGCGATCCGGAGAGGCGAGCGATGGCGCCGCGGAGGGACTGGTTCCAGACGGAGCCGGCGCTGCCGATGCGCCGGTCGTCGAAAACGAGGTGGCGCCAGAAATGGGCGGACTCCGACGGCATGAGCACCGCCGCGATGACGGTCGCGGCCGCGGCGGCCGCCGTTGCGGTGGCCGCCTCTCGGGTGCGCCGTATCGCCAGCAGATACAGGATGAAGATGCCCGGGGTCAGCTTGACCGCGGTGGCCAGGCCGAGAAGCACCCCGCGGGGGAGACGCCGTCCACCCGGAGCGGGATGCGCGACCAGGCGGTCGGTCGCCACGATGGCGGTCAGGTCGGCCAGAACCAACGCCATCAGCACGAGGTTGACCTGGCCCAGGCGAAACGTGTCACGGATCGGCTCGATCAACGGCGTCGCAGCGGCGATGCCGAGGGCGACGGTCCAGCGCGACCGAAGCGACCAGTGGGGTGCGGCCAAGCGCAGGGTCGCGAGGCCGGCAAACACCAGGGCGGCCCCAGACAGGAGTGACATGGCGATTCGGGCCGCCAGGTCGGGCAACAGGCCGATGGGCACGAAGAAGATGGCGGCGAACGGCGGGTACGTGAACGGCAGCGGAATGACGCGGGGGCGGGCGAGGTAGATGTCGCGGCCGTGCAGGAAGGCGGTGGCGCCGGCCCGGTAGACCTCGAGGTCGACCAGGTCGAACCAGTGCAGCCACCAGGCCATGAACGCCGCGCTGGCGATCAGCGCCGCGACCGCCCAGGCCAGCCGGCGGTTCAGCACCTCGGTTGTCAACACGACGAGGCGGCGATCAGGGGGTCCCGGGCGTTCGGTCGGCGGCGGCGCCCGCCGGCTCGGCGGCGGCGCGCTCGGCGTCGGCCGCGTCGGTCGCGGCGCCCGCCGGCTCGGGCTCCGGCTCCGCCGCGCCGGCCGCGTCGGTCGCGGCGCCCGCCGGCGGCGGCCGCCGCGCTCCGGCGTCGGATTGGGATCTAGGTCCGGCGCAGGACCGCCTGGGCCCCGGGCGGGACCGGCCGGCCCCGGGGCGGACCCACCCGCTGGTCCGTCGCCGTCGGCGTCGGCCTCGCCGCCGACGACCTCGTAACCTCCGCTCGCGGTGCGGACGATGCGGCCGCCGACCGGCTGCTGGATCGGGTGGGCCCGCTGGGTTGACAGCTCCTTCAACAGTCGCCAGGTCAGCCAGCCGAACAGGGGTGGCGCGATGATCAAGGAAAGCTGGAACACGACGAGCAGGCTCTGGAACGACAGCCCGAACGTGGCGGCCAGCACGTCGGTTCCCGCCGCCATGAACAGCACGAAGTAGAACGTGAGGGTGGAGACGCCGAATGCGGTGCGCAACGGCCGGTCGCGGGGCCGATCGAGCAGGTTGTGGGGCGCCTTGTCCTTGCTGAATCGCTGCTCCAGGAACGGCCATGCGTAGAGGAGCGCGAAGGTGATGCCGGGCATCACCACCCCAGGGAAGAACGGGTTGGCGATCGTGTGGTGGAACAGTCGGATCTCAAGGGGCGGCATGACCCGCAGCGCGCCGTCCAACCAGCCGATGTACCAGTCGGGCTGGGAGCCGGCGCTCACCGCCGCCGCCCGGTACGGCCCGTAGATCCAGATGGGGTTGATCTGGGCCAGACCCCCGAGGCCCGCCAGCACGGCCGCGACGAAACAGAACAAGGCGCCGCTCTTGGCGGCGTACTGGGGCCACAACCGGCTGCCGTGAATGGTGTCTTCCGACTTCCCGGGGCCCGCGAAGTCGGTGTGTTTCTGGTGCCACAGGATCGCCATGTGGGCGGTCAGGGTGACTGCGATCAGGGCAGGGATGAACAGCACGTGGATGATGAACAACCGCTCGATGATCGAGGTCCCGGGAAAGCGCCCGCCGAAAAGCAGGTAGCCCAGCCACGAGCCGACGAAGGGGACGGACAACACGATCGAGTAGGCGATGCGCAGGCCGGTGCCCGAGAGCAGGTCGTCGGGGAGCGAATACCCGGTGAAGCCGTTGGCCATCGCCAGCAGCAGCAGGGTGACGCCGATGATCCAGTTGATCTCTCGGGGTCGGCGGAAGGCGCCGGTAAAGAACACCCGCGCCAGGTGGACGACGATGGCGGCCAGGAACACGATCGCCGCCCAGTGGTGGATCTGGCGCATGACCAGACCCGACCGGACCTTGAAACTGAGGTCGACGACGGAGCGGTAGGCGTCGGACATCGCCACGCCCTGCAACGGCTTGTACGACCCGTGGTAGACGACCTGCTTCTCGCTGGCGCTGAAGAAGAACGTCAGATACGACCCGGTCGCAAGGAGGATCACGAAGCAATACAGGGCGATCTCGCCGATCATGAACGACCAGTGGTCGGGGAAGATCTTGTCGAGGGCGCTGCGGGTGAACTTCGACACGCCGAGGCGGTCGTCCACCCAGTGGCCCACCCGCTCGATGGGCGAACCGTCCCCGGTGCCGGCCTCCGCCGGCTGACCCGGCTGACCCGGTTCGCTCTCGGGGCCCGCCTTCCGCCGGCCGAGTTTGATCAAGGCCGGTTCCAGTAGCCGGGACCGACGGGCTCGGTGTAATCGTGCTGGGCCACGAGGAAGCCGTCCTCGCGCACCTCGAGCGCCAGTTGGGGCAGCGAGCGGGCAGCAGGACCGAACACCGGCCGGCACTCGTCGAGCACGTCGAAGGTCGACTGGTGGCACGGGCACAGCAGCTGATGGCTGGTCGAGCGGTACAACCCGACGGGGCAGCCGGCGTGGGTGCACACCTTGGAGAAGGCCACATGCCCCTGGACCGACCAGGTGTCCCGGCCCGCGCGGACCTTCTGGGGGGCGTCACCGACATTGATGAGGATGGTCTGGGCGTCGGCGTCGTCGGTCGCGCCCTCGGGAAACACCGTCAGCACGCCGTCGAGCGACAAGTCGCCGACGTGGACCGGTTTCCCGTCGATGGTGACCAGGCGCGACCCCTTCTTCCAACTGGTCCGGGCCAGCGTGTCACCGGGATGGGGGCCAAGGGAGTTGATCGGGAAGACGGCCGCGAACCCGAGGGCGCCGCCGGCCAAGGCGAGCATCCGCAGGAGGAACGAGCGCCGGACGAAGGGCATCTCGCCCCGCTCGAACGCCTCGTCGGTGGCTTCACGCTCCTCTTCGGAGGAGGCCATCTGGTGGCGCGGGCCGGTCTGTTCGCTGCCTGGCAGGAGGTCACGGGCGAAGACGACCAGGCCGAGGCCGAGCGAGCCCAGGGCGATCATGAGGAGCAGCCCTTCGAGTTGGGGCTGGCCGCCGGCCAGGTACACCCCGGCCAGGCTGAGCGCCGCGATTGTGGTGATGCCCCAGTACACGGCGATGCGGTGCTCGACCGCTCGGGCGGCTGCGGGCCGATCCTCCAGCCGGTAGGCGTCCTCGGGCTGGTCGTAGTCGTAGTCGTGGCTGTCGGTCATCCGCGGGTTCCGATCAGTCGGCACACGAGCAGCAGGGCGCCCAACCCCACCACCCAGCCGACGAAACCCTCGGGGATGGGCCCCAGATGGCCGAGCCCGAGTCCCCCCCGGTCCTCAGGGTGGTGCAGGTACTGCACATAGGCGGCGATGTCGGAGACCTGCTGATCGCTCAGCGTCTGGGGGCCGAACACCGGCATGGGCTTCGGGCCGATGCGTGCCGCTTCGACGACGTCGATCAAACTCGAATTGCGCAAGGACGGCACGATGTCCCCGTAGCCCAGCGCCCCGCCCGCCCCGGCGTCGTTGTGGCACTGGGCGCAGTTGATGGAGAACAACTCGTTGCCGTCGGCCAGGTTGCCTGGCTGCACCGTCGGAATGGCCGGGCCGGCGTCCAACGACGCCACGTACGCCACCAAGGCCGAGATCTGATCGGGTGGAAACGCCGGACGGTGGCGCACCGGCTGCTGGCCTGGGTCGTTGAGCGGCATCCGGCCGGTGCGCAGGTAGAAGTCGGCGGACGCGGCGCCGGCGTGCACGAGCGACGGCCCATTGCGCGTCCCGGTCGCCTCGAAGCCGTGGCAGCTGGAGCAATGGGTGACGTACAGGCTGCGCCCATCGGCCACCTGGGCGGGATCGGCCTGTTGCGACACCCCCTGCCAGCGCCGAGGCCGGGACAGCAGCCGGGACAGCACCCGCCCCCGCAGCCGCAGGCTGGGCGGCCGCCGCGGCATGCCTGCCCGTGGAGAAGGCCAGGAGCAGCAGCGCGAAGCCGGCCAGGCCGGCCAGCATCACCAGCCGAGAACCGGTTATGGCCGGTGGCTCTATCGGATGAAGAAAATCGTCGCCCATAGTCCGATCCACACGGCATCGACGAAGTGCCAGTAGTAGGAGAGCATCTCGGCCGACGGGAGGTCGTCAGCGCCGAAGCGCGGCGACGCCGCTCGGCCCCCCATGACCATCATGGCCAGGAGCCCGCCGATGACATGGAGGCCGTGAAACCCCGTCATCAGGTAAAACGCCGACCCGTAGGCGTGCGACCCGATCGAGAACTTGAGCCGGGACCAGTCCCGGGCCTGGGCCCCGACGAACACCGCGCCCAACACGAACGTCACCGCCAGCCAGCGCAGGTAGGCCGTCCGGTCGCCGCGCGCCACCGCCTTCACCCCGAGCTGCATGGTGCCGCTGGACGCCACGAGGAGGATCGTGGCCAGTGTGGCGGCGACGGTGTCGAGTTCGACGCCCGGCGGCGGCCAGGCGGGGCTCTGGGCCCGCAGGGTGAAATAGGCCGCGAACAGACCGGAGAAGAACATCAGCTCCGATGCCAGCCAGACGACAGTTCCGACGGTCAGGAGCTCGGGGCGCCGACTCGTCTTGGCAGCCGTGAGGGCAGCGGTGGACGTCACCATCACACTTTCTACCCGACTTCCACCGAAGCGGCGAGCGCGGCCGTTTCTACGCATAACGGACGGCCGGCGCGGCCCTGCCAACCACTAGCGTTTGGCGGAGTGATCCACGCCGCCGCCTTCCACTCGGGCGACTTGGTGGCCCGAAGCCAGCTCGAACCGGCCGCGGCCGCCGTGATCGCACTGGCCGGATGGTGGTACCTGGCCGCGGCTCGCCGCCTCGCCGACCGGGGGCGCCGCTGGCCGCGGCGCCGGAGCGTGCCGTACCTGGCGGGCCTGCTGGTACTGGTCGTGGCGACCCAGAGCGGGCTGGCGACGTCGGACACCACCTCGTTCACCGCCCATGTGATCCAGCACCTGCTACTCGGGATGGCGGCGCCGGTCCTGCTGGCGCTGGGCGCCCCGCTGACGCTCGCCCTGCAGAGCAGCAACCGGGAACTCCGCAGCCGCCTGATCAAGATCTTGCACAGCGCCCCGGTTCGCACCCTCACCCATCCGGTCACGGCGTGGGCGGCGTTCGGCGGCTCGATGTTCGCCCTGTACTTCACCGGCCTGTACGCCGCCACCTTGCGGTCGACGGCCGCCCACGACCTGACGCACCTGGTTTTCGCCTTGTCGGGGTGCCTGTTTTTCTGGCCGATCGTGAGCCTCGATCCCATCCCCCACCGGCTGCCCTACGGGGGCCGGATGCTGTATGTGCTGGTGGCGCTACCGTTCCACACCATCCTCGGCGTCGCACTGGTGACCCAGACCAAACTCATCGCACCAGGGCTGACGCTGTCAGATCAGCAGACCGGTGCCGCCATCTTGTGGACCGCCGGTGAGCTGCTGGGGCTGATCGCCATGATGATCGTGGCCGCCCAGTGGATGACGGCCGAAGAACGCGAGGCCATCCGCCAGGACCGCCGGCTGGCGGCCGCGGTCGACACCCTCCCGGTGCCATGAAGGACGAGCGGGACGGCCTCATCGGCCTGGCCGACATCGAGGCGGCGCGGGACCGACTGGCGGCGGCCAAGGTCCTGCGCCCCACCCCGGCGCGGCGCAGCGACAGCCTGAGCGCCCTGGCCGGGCGGCGGGTCATCCTGAAACCGGAGTACCTGCAACGCACCGGGTCGTTCAAGGTTCGGGGGGCCTACAACCTGATCTCGCACCTCCCGCCCGGAAGCGAGGTCGTCGCCGCCTCGGCGGGCAACCATGCCCAGGGCGTGGCCTTCGCGGCCACCGGCGCAGGCATGAAGGCCACGATCTTCATGCCCGAAGGGGCGTCGCTCCCCAAGGTCGAGGCGACCCGCAGCTACGGCGCCCTGGTCCGCCTCGAGGGCAAGGTGGTCGACGACTGCTTCGCCCTGGCCCAGCTCTACGCCGCCGATACGGGCGCCCAGTACGTCCCGCCCTTCGACCACCCCCTGATCATGGCCGGGCAGGGCACCGTCGGACTCGAACTGCTCGACGAGGTGCCCGAAGCCGAGGTCGTCGTGGTACCCGTCGGCGGCGGCGGCCTCATCTCCGGCGTCTCGGCCGCCCTGGCTCAGGCGGGCGCGGCGCGCCGGGCCGGCATCAGGGTCGTCGGCGTCGAGCCGGCCGGGGCGGCGTGCGTCAGCGCCTCGCTGGCCGCCGGGCGCGCCGTCACCTTGGACCACATCCACACCATGGCCGACGGCATCGCGGTGAAATCGACCTCCGACCTGGTGCTCCAACACGTCACCCACTACGTGGACGACGTCGTCACCGTCGACGAGGAGGAGATTGCCCGGGCCGTGCTCCTGCTGCTTGAGCGAGGCAAGGCGGTCGTCGAACCGGCCGGAGCGGTGGGCCTGGCCGCCATCCTTGCGGGCAAAGTGGGCGGCGACGGCCCGGCGGTGGCGGTGCTCTCGGGCGGCAACGTCGACCCGCTCCTGCTCATCAAGATGATCGACCACGGCCTGTCGGCAGCCGGTCGCTACCTGGTGTTTCGGGCCGTCTTGGACGATCGGCCGGGCGCCCTGGCCGGCCTCACGGCGACGCTCGCGAGTATGGGTCTCAACGTGCTGCAGGTGGCGCACCACCGCTCGGGCCTGGAGCTCGGCATCCACGAAGTCGACGTCCAGATGACCGTCGAGACCCGAGGGCCTGAGCACCGCGGCGCCGTGGTCGACGCCCTGAAGGATGCCGGGTACCGCGTCGAACCAGTCGGCTGACCGACTCGCCCAGACGATTTACGGGTTCGGCACCGAGTGGGGGCTGGCGGGCCAGTAGCCGGCGGCCCAGGTGACCGCGGCCAGGTTTTTCTGGCCCGACAGGCTCGGGTGGAAGTAGTCGACCGAACTCACGTCCGCGGCGGCGAAGCTGACGTTGAACACGGCGTTGCCGTCGAAGCGGCAGCGGTCGTACCGGCGGCACACCGACGCCAAGGCGGCGTTGTCCGCCTGTTCTTGGGCGACCACGTGCTGACGATCGGCGTCGGTTGCGCCGGCCGACAGCATCGACGGGCAGATATGGACCAGATTCCACGTGATCTGGGCCAGCGGGTTGGTACGCAGCGCGTCCCAGAGTCGGAACACATCGGGGATGGACGACACGAACACATGGGCGCGGTGGTCGGCGCCGAAGAAACCCGCCAGGGCCTGGTCGAACTGGGCCTCGAACGTCGCGGTCGGCGTCATGGCCGCGACCGACGTGGTGCACAGGTCGTTGGCGCCCATCAGGATTGTCAGGTAGTCGACCTGTTGGGCCGCCGCCATCGCCAGCTGGCCTCGCAGGGCCTCCATCTTGGCCCCGACCCGGGCGTCGTTGTACACCCTGCCCGCGATGGAGGCGTTGGCGGCCAGGAGCCGGCCGTAGTGCGAGTTCACGGCGGGATCGGTCCCACTGGCCCACGACTCCTCCGGGCTGTCCTGGAGAAAATGCCGCCCGTCGAGGTCGAACGCCCGGGTGATCGAGTCGCCCGCCGACGCCATGGACCCGGGCAATGACGGCTGGACCGGGGAAGCGGACTTCGAGCGGGTCACCCAGACGGCCGAACCCGTCCCCGCCCCGGCAACCAGGACGATGGCGACGATCAGGGCGATCCAGCGGCCCCGGGTCACGAGCGCGTGGTCATTGTTGCCACAAACCGATGAAATAGATACATCCCGTGACGAGAATGGTCCGGCCGAGGCCCGACGGGCGGTCAGGCACCCCGGTCATAGCCGACTTCCCAAAGGCAAAGACCATGGGGCGGGGCCAACTGGCCGGCCACGGAGCGATTCTTCGCCCGCAGGATGTACGCCATCTCCCCGCTGCGCATTTTCCCCAGGCCCATATCCACCATGGTGCCCACCACCGCCCGCACCATCTGCTGGCAGAACGACGACGCCTCGATCTCGAAGCGCAGCACCCCGTCGCCGAGATCGGCCCACGACGGCTCGGCGGACCAGTCGCACCAGCGAGCCCTCGGGAGGCCGGCGGCAGAACGACCCGAAGTCGTGCTCCCCGTACAGCGGGTCGCAGGCCAGCCGCAGCGAGGCGAGGTCGAGGGGTCGCTCGACGTGCCAGGTGGTGGCGGCCAGGAACGGGTCGGGCTGGGGTCGGTTGAGGATCGTGTAGCGGTAGGTGCGTCCGCTCGCCCAGTGCCGGGCGTCGAAGCCGTCGGCTCGCGTGGGCGGCGGCGCGGATGACGATGGCCGGTCGGAGCGTCTTGTTGAGGGCCCGTTGGAGGGCGACGGGGTCGACGTCGGCTCGGGCGTCGAAGCTCACGACTTGACCCCAGGCGTGGACACCGGCGTCGGTCCGGCCGGCGCAGACGATCTCGACGGTGTGGCGCAGGTTGCGTTCGAGGGCGGCGACGAGCGTGCCGCCGACGGTGCGGATCCCGGGCTGCACCGCGAAACCGTGGAACCCGGTCCCGAGGTAGGCGACGTCGAGGCGGACCCGAACGGTCGGGCCGTCGATGACGGCTGGGGGACGCGCCGCCGCTTGGTCGCCGAAGAGGGTCAGCTCGAGGCGAGCGCTAGACGAGCTCGATGCGGGCCATAGGCGCGTCGTCGCCGTGGCGGGGGCCCAGCTTCAGGATCCGGGTGTAGCCGCCCGGCCGGTCGGAGTAACGGGGCCCGATTTCGTCGAACAGCTTGTGGGCCATGTCCTTGTCCCGGATGAGGGCGACGACCAGGCGGTGGTTGTGGATCCCGCCCTTCTTGGCCTTGGTGATGCACTTCTCGACGATCGGGCGCAGCGCCTTGGCCTTGGCCTCGGTCGTGATGATGCCCTCGGCCGCGATGAGCGAGGCCACCAGGTTGCCGAACATGGCCTTCTGGTGGGCCGAGGAGCCCCCGAAGCGCCGGCCCTTCTTGGGCCGGCCGGGAAGGGTCGCCACGGTCTAGGACTCCTTGTTTCGGAGGGCGAGGCCTCGTTCGTCCAGCTTCTGGAGCACCTCGTCGAGCGACTTCTGGCCGAAGTTGGTGATGGCCAGCAGGTCGTCCTCGGTCTTGGTGACCAGTTCGCCGACGGTGTTGATCTGCGCCCGCTTCAGGCAGTTGCGGGGCCGCTCGGAGAGGTCCAGCTCCTCGATCGGCAGGTCGAGGTCGGGCGAGCCGCTGCCCGCGATCCCGACATCGCCCAACTCGAGGCCCTGGGGCAGGTCGCTCATGTCAGCTACCAGGCCGACGAGGGAGCGCAGCGTGTCGCCGGCGCTGGCCAGCGCCTCGCGAGGCGAGATCGAACCGTCGGTCTCGATGTCGAGAACCAGGCGGTCGAAGTTGGTCGACTGCTCGACTCGGGTGGGCTCGACGGTGAAGGCGACCCTTCGCACCGGCGAGAAGATCGAGTCGACCGGGATCACGCCGATCGTCGAGGACCGCTTGTTGCGGTCGGCCGAGACGTAGCCCCGACCCCGCTCGACCGCGATATCGACGGCCAGGCGTCCCTTGCCGTTGAGGCCGGCGATGACCAGCTCGGGGTTCAAGATCTCCACGTCGCTGGTCTGCTGGATGTCGCCGGCCGTGACCGTCGCCGGGCCCCGCACGTCGAGGCGCAGCGTCACCGGATCGTCGGTCGTCATCTGCAGCACGATGTCCTTCAGGTTGAGGACGATGTCGGTGACATCCTCCTTCACGCCGGGCAGGGTCGTGAACTCGTGCAGCGCGTCATCGAAGCGGACCTGGGTGACGGCGGCGCCGGGGATCGACGAGAGCAGGGTGCGGCGGAGGGAGTTGCCCAGGGTGTAGCCGAAGCCGGGCTCCAGCGGGCCAATGGCGAAACGCTGGCGGTCGGCTTCCTCCTCCCCGAGGGCCTCGACACTGGGTCGTTGGATGATGAGCATATGGGTGCGTCTTTCCTTGCTTGGGCTGGCTTTGGTGGGGCAGCGATTACTTCGAGTACAGCTCGACGATGAGGGACTCTCGGACCCCGGTGTCGATCTGCTCGCGCAGGGGGACCTCGATGACACGGACCTCGGTCTGGTCGGCGCCCTGTTCCATCCATGCCGGCATGCGCCGATCCAAGGTGTCGAGGTTGTGGCGGATGACGATCAGGTTCTTGGACTTCTCGCGAAGCGAGATCACGTCGGCCTTGCGGACGCGGTAGCTGGGGATCGTGACCCGCTTGCCGTTGACCAGCACGTGGCCGTGGCGGACGAACTGGCGGGCCTGGCTGCGGCTGGAACCCCAGCCCGCCCGGAAGGCGATGTTGTCCAGGCGCAGTTCGAGCATCCTGAGGAGGTTCTCGCCCGTGATGCCGGCCTGGTGGTTGGCCTCTTGGTACATGTTGTGGAACTGCTTCTCCAGCACGCCGTAGATGCGGCGGGCCTTCTGCTTCTCCCGGAGCTGGGTCAGGTATTCCGACCCCTGGCGCATCCGGTCCCGGCCGTGTTCGCCGGGTGGGTAGGGCCGCTTCTCGATCGGGCACTTCATCGAGTCGCACTTCGGGCCCTTCAGGTACAGCTTCATCTTCTCCCGGCGGCAGAGCCGGCACACGGGGCCTGTGTATCTCGCCATTGGTCTCTCCCTCCTAGACCCGGCGCCGCTTCTTGGGGCGGCAGCCGTTGTGCGGGATGGGGGTGACGTCCTTGATGCCGGCGACTTCGATACCGGTGTTCATGAGGCTGCGGATGGCGGTCTCCCGGCCCGAGCCGGGGCCCTTGACCAGGACCTCGACCTTGCGGACGCCGTGCTCCATGGCCCTTCTGGCGCAGGCCTCGGCAGCCAGTTGGGCCGCGAAGGGGGTCGACTTGCGCGAGCCCTTGAAGCCCACGTTGCCGGCCGATGCCCAGGCCAGCACGTTGCCCTCGGGATCGGTGATGGACACGACAGTGTTGTTGAACGAACTCTTGATGTGCGCGACGCCGAAGGCGACGTTCTTGCGTTCACGACGGCGGGGACGACGCCCGCCAGGCTTGGGCTTGGCCATGGGTTACTTACGTACCTTCTTCTTTCCGGCGACGGTCTTCTTGGGTCCCTTGCGGGTGCGGGCGTTGGTGTGGGTGCGCTGGCCCCGGACGGGAAGGCCCCGGCGATGGCGGATGCCCTGGTAGGAGCCGATCTCCATCTTGCGCTTGATGTCCTGCGCCACGTCCCGGCGCAGGTCACCCTCGACCTTGAAGTTGGCGTCGATGTAGTTGCGGAGCCGGGCCACCTCCTCGTCGGTGAGGTCGCGGACACGGGTGCTGCAATCGATCCCGGTGGCCTCGCAGATCTGCTTGGTCCGGGTGCGGCCGAGGCCGTAGATGTAGGTGAGGGCGATCTCCAACCGCTTTTCGCGGGGGATGTCGACGCCGGCGATACGTGCCATGGATCAGTGACTCTCCTGGGACAATTCTGGGACCTTCGGCCTTAGCCTTGGCGCTGCTTGTGCCGAGGGTTGGTGCAGATCACCCTCACCCGGCCATGCCGACGGATGACCTTGCAGTGTTCGCAAATCGCTTTCACTGAGGGGCGAACCTTCACGGTCCGACCTTCCTTTCTGGTTGGTCTTTGCGGGGCTTGGATCGTGTACCGGTTACTTGTACCGGTAGGTGATCCGCCCTCGCTTCAGGTCGTACGGGGTGATCTCTACCTGCACCCTGTCGCCGGGAAGGATGCGGATGCGGTGCATCCTCATCTTCCCGGAGCTGTGGGCCAGTACCTGGTGGCCGTTTTCAAGTTCGACCTTGAACATGGCGTTGGGTAGCGGCTCGACGACCGTGCCTTCGAGCACGATGGCGTCTTCCTTTGGCTGGGGCTTCGGAGCAGGCAGGTGTCCTCCCGAGGAAAATTTAGGTGGCGATCAACGGCAATCCCGGTTCGACCGGATGGCTGCGGGGAAGCGCGCCAAACCGCACAGGGACCGAAGAAACAGGATAGCGCAGGAAAGAGGGTATTCGGCAAGCCGACTTGGGAGCGGCGAGCGTCGGCCGGGGCGCTCAGCAGCCGGGGGGCAGGGCTTAGCCGCCGACCGTGAAGACCTCTGGTCCGTCCTCGGTCACGGCGATGGTGTGCTCGGCGTGGGCCGACAGCTTGCCGTCGGCGGTCACGACGCTCCACTGGTCGTCGAGCACCTTGGTGGCGGCGCTGCCCATGTTGACCATGGGCTCGACCGCGAAGACCATCCCCGCCTTGAGCTTCGGTCCGGGCGTGCCCGGCCAGTAGTTGGGAACCGCCGGCTCCTCGTGCATCTTCGTACCGATGCCATGGCCCACGTACTCCCGGACGACGGTGTAGCCGGCCCCTTCGGCCACCGTCTGCACCGCCAGGCCGATGTCGTGGAGCCGGTTGCCCTCGACCATGGCCGCGATGCCGGCCCACAACGACTCGTCGGTGACCCGGATGAGCTTCTCGGCCTCGGCGCTGACCTCGCCGATCGCCATCGTGAAGGCGGCGTCGCCGTGGTAGCCCTCGACGATGGCGCCGCAGTCGATGGAGAGGATGTCGCCTTCCTCCAGCCGGTAGCCACCCGGTATGCCGTGCACGATCACGTTGTTGGGCGAGGTGCAGATCACCGCCGGGAAGCCGTGGTAGTTGAGAAAGTTCGACTTGGCTCCCCGCCGTTCCAGCACGCCGCGCGCGGCCCGGTCGATGTCGAGCGTGGTGACGCCGGGCTTGGCGGCGGCACGCGTGACCTCGTGCATCTCCGCCACCACGCGGCCTGCCCGACGCATCTTTGCCAGTTCGTCGGCGCTGCGCCTCACCGGCACGACTTCCCTCATCAACACCATGCTCGCTCTGCCTCCTCCAGCGTCACTTGCGACCTGTCACCCATCACGCGCCACCGAACCCGAACCAAGCGAAGCCTTTGGTCCGGGCCCGGGCCCGGGCCCGGGCTCTGACCGAGCGGCCCCATCGCCGTCGGAATCCGCCAACCCAGGTTGCTCCAAGGACTCGAAGGGCACCGACCGCCCGGCCGCCCGAGACCCGTCCGAGGAAGCCGAGGCTGCCGAAGTCCCGTCCGAAGCGAGGCCGCGGCCGCGCCGGCTGGCCGGGATCCGTCCGAGCCCGAGGCGCCGGCCGCCCCGGCCGCCCCGGCCGCCCCGGCCGCCCGCGGCCGCCGCGGCCGACGACGACGACTGCGGCGACGAAACCGGGGGTGCCGACGGGCGCCGGGCCGCGTCGATCAAGCTGCGGTGGCGGGAGTCCTCGACCACCCGGACCAACCGGGCCGCCACCTCGTCGGGTGGACCCAGCCCGTCGATCGCGGTCAGAATTCCCTGGGCGGCGTACCAGGCGATCAGTGGCGCGGTCTCGCGTTCGTACAACTCCAGCCGCCGCCGGATCGCCGCCTCGGTGTCGTCCTCGCGCTGCACCACCTCGCCGCCGCACACGTCGCACACTCCGTCTACCTTCGGCGGTTGCTTGGACGAGTAGTTGGCCCCGCAGTCCGTGCACACCCGCCGGCTGGCCAAACGCTTGAGCACGATCTCGGTCTCGACCTGAAGGTCGATGACCACGTCGAGTTCCCGCGGCGCCAGCAGTTCGGCCAGCGCCTCGGCCTGGGCCACGTTCCGGGGGAACCCGTCCAGGATGAACCCGCGATTGGAGGTGTCGGTGTGCGCCAGCCGCTCCGCCACCAGCCCGATCACGACCGAGTCGGGGACCAGGTCCCCCGCATCCATGTACCTCTTGGCCTGCAGCCCCGCCTCGGACCGCGACCGAACAGCACCCCGGAACATGTCGCCGGTCGAGATGTGGGGCACGACGTAATGGCGCGACAAGCGAATGCACTGGGTGCCTTTCCCGGCCCCCTGCTTGCCGAGCATGACGAGCCTTGTGCCAGGAACCACTACTTCAGGAAACCCTCATAGTTCCGCATCATCAGCTGGCTATCGATCTGCTTCATGGTTTCCAAAGCCACACCGACGGCGATGAGCAACGTAGTACCCGCAAAAGGATACCGGTTGATGTTCCAAAATGCCAGGAATAACGACGGCAGCAGCGCGATGAACGCCAGAAACAACGACCCTGGCAACGTGATCCGATTGAGGATCCCCTGCAGGTGTCGTTCCGTCGGTAGGCCCGGTCTGATGCCTGGGATGTACCCGCCCTGCTTGCGGATGATCTCCGCCTGCTGATGGGGGTCAAAGGTGATCGCGGCATAGAAGTAGGCAAACCCCACGATCAACAACCCATAGAGGGCGATATAGACCCAATTGTCCGGCTGTACAAGGTGGTTGTTGATGAAGCTCTGGGTCGTCTTACCCCAACCGTGCGAGGGCAGGACATTGGACAAGAGGACCGGAAAGTACAGCACCGAACTGGCGAAGATGATCGGGATGACACCGCCAGTGTTGACCTTCATCGGTATGTAGGTGCTCTGGCCGCCGTACATCCGCCGGCCCACCACCCGTTTGGCGAAGGTGACCGGGACCCGCCGCTGGCCCTGCTCGACGAACACGATGGCCACGAGCAAGGCGATGGTCAGGACGATGATGATGCCGAACTTGACGTCACCGCCCTGGGCCCGGATGGCGGCGCCACCGGCGGGCATGCCCGCCACCACGTTGGTGAAGATCAGGATCGACATTCCCTGGCCGATGCCGCGCTGGGTGATGAGCTCGCCCAACCACATGACGAAGGCGGTGCCCGCGGTCATGGTGAGCACGATCAGCAACACGCGAGGGATCGTGAAGTTGGGGATCAGGTCGATGTTGAGGCCGGTACCGGCACCGAGGAACCCGCCGCCACCGTTGTGGAACACGAAGGCCAGCCCCGTGGCCTGCATGATCGCCAGCGCGATGGTGAGGTAGCGGGCCGTCTGGGTCAGCTTTTTCTGACCGGTGGCTCCCTCCTCGCGCCATTGCTCGAACTTGGGCACGACCACGACCAGCAGCTGGATGATGATCTCAGCGGTGATGTAGGGCATGATCCCGAGCCCGAACACGGCGAAGCGGGTGAGCGCCCCACCCGAGAACAGGCTGAGGAAGCTGAGGACGCCGCCCTTGCGCGACGCCGCCTCGAGCGACTGCAGCGCCTTGAAGTCGATGCCGGGCAGGGGCACCCAGGACCCCAGCCGGTACACCATGATGATGACGACCGTGAAGATGATCTTGTTCCGGAGGTCCGGAACCTTGAACATATTCTTCAGGCTGGACAGCGTGGTCTTCATGCGAAGGCTCCTGGCGCGGCTGCCGTCAAGCTACCGTTCACGGCGAGTTCCTGGGAGGCAGTCGGGGAAAAACCTCCCCGGGTACGGCTAACGGTTGGTGAGGGCATTGCCCTTGGCCGGCGGGCGGCCCCGACCGAAGGGCGGGTCGAGCACGGTAACGGTGCCTCCAGCTCCTTCGATGGCAGCAACGGCCGACTTGGAAAACCCATGGGCAGAGACGAGGAGAGGACGGGTCAGTTCGCCGCGTCCCAACACCTTCACCATGCCGTGCTTGTGGACCAGGCCCGCGGCGCGCAGCGTGTCGGGGGAAACGACCGGATTGTCGAATTCCTCGAGGGTATCGAGGTTGACGACCACGTACTCCACCCGGAAGGGGTTCTTGAAGCCCTTGAGCTTGGGGATGCGCTGCTTCAGGGGCAGCTGGCCGCCCTCGAAACCGGGCTTGATGCTGCCGCGGGCCTTCTGGCCCTTGGTGCCTCGACCGGCGGTCTTGCCACCCTTGCCCGCGATGCCGCGACCGACGCGGCGCCGGGGGTGGGTGCTGCCAACCGGCGGCTGAAGATCATGAACCTTCATTGGTATCTCCTGCTGCGTCGTCGGTCGTCCGGTCGCCGTCGGGAACGGTCACCCGGACCAGGTGGGGGACGCGGGCGATCATGCCGCGGATTTCGGGCCGGTCGGGAAGGGTGTTGGTCTGGCCGATGCCGCGCAGGCCGAGGGCCCGCAGCGTCGCCCGGTGCTTGGGCTTGGTCCCGATGTAGGAACGGACCTGGGTCACCGTGACCCGGCGCTCAGCCATCAGGCCACCTCGACGGGCGGCGCATGGGGACCGCGTTGGGTCTCCTGATAGGCCTTGAGCATGCCCGCAGGCGCCACTTCCTCGGGCGTCTTGCCCCGCAGGCGGGCGACCTCGTCGGGGCGCTTGAGGCTGCGCAACCCCGCGATCGTCGCCTGGGCCACGTTGATGCCATTGGACGAACCCAGCGACTTGGCCAAGATGTCGTGGATGCCGGCCATCTCCAGGATGGCCCGGGCCGCTCCGCCCGCAATGACGCCGGTACCGGGGGCGGCGGGCTTCAACAGCACCCGGCCCGCGCCCGCCTCACCCATCACCGGATGGGTGATGGTGCTTCCGGCCAGCGGAACCTTGAACAGGTTCTTCTTTGCTTCCTCGATGCCCTTTTGGACTGCGAGGCCCGCTTCCTTGGCCTTGCCGTACCCGAGGCCGACGGTTCCATTGCCGTCGCCGATCACCATGAGGGCGGCAAAGGAGAACCGGCGGCCGCCCTTGACGACCTTGGCGACTCGGTTGACCTTGATCGTGCGATCTTCGTACTGCTGTTCTGCCATCTGCTCTCCAGTCCTGTTACAGCTCGAGGCCGGCTTCGCGGGCCGCATCGGCGACCGCCGCGACCCGTCCGTGGTACAAGAAACCGCCCCGGTCGAAGGTCACCTTGGTCACGCCGACCGCCTTGGCCCGCTCGGCCACCAGGCGCCCGACCGCAGTCGAGGCCTCCTTGTTGCCGGTGTGGCTCAGGCTCGAGCGTAGGTCCTTCTCGACCGACGAGGCGGCCGCGATGGTGCGCCCCGTGGTGTCGTCGATCACCTGGGCCGTGATGTGCTTGTTGGACCGGAAGACCGCCAAGCGGGGCCGGGCGGTCGATCCTGAGATCTTCTTGCGGACGCGGTAGTGCCGCCGGGCTCGGGCGACCTGCTTGTCCTTGGTGGAAACACTCATGACTGGGCTGCCTTTCCGGCGGTCACTTTGCGGCCTTGCCGGCCTTGCGTACTACTCGTTCGCCGGCGTAGCGGACGCCCTTGCCCTTGTAGGGCTCGGGCTTGCGGATCTTGCGGATGTTGGCCGCCACCTGCCCGACCAGTTCCTTGTCGATCCCCTTCACGCTGATGCGGGTCGGCGCGGGGACCTCGAAGGTGATCCCTTCGGGCGCCTCGACCAGCACCGGATGGCTGAACCCGAGGGCCAGCTCGAGGTTGCCCGGGCCCCGGGCGATGGCCCGGTACCCGACGCCGACGATCTCAAGGTCCTTGGTGAACCCGTTGGTCACCCCGAGGACCATGTTGTTGAGCAGGCTACGGGTCAACCCGTGCAGGGCCCGGTTGCCCCGCTCGTCATCGGGGCGCTCGACCAGAAGCGTCGAGTCCTCCTGACGGGCCGTGATCTCACCGGGGAGGTCGCGCTGCAGGGTGCCCCGCGGGCCGCTGACGGTGACGTGGCGATTGGAGAGCTTGACCTCGACTCCTGAAGGGAGCGGGATGGGCGATCGGCCAATACGTGACATGGATTACCCCCTCACCACACGTAACAGAGGACTTCGCCGCCGACTTGGCGCTTGCGCGCTTCGCGGTCGGTCATGAGTCCGTGGCTGGTCGACAGCACCGCGACACCGAGGCCGCCGAGCACGCGCGGCAACTTGTCGGCTGCGGTGTATACCCGCAGTCCTGGTTTGGACACCCGGCGGATCCCGGAGATGGTCCGAGCTCGGTCAGGTGAGTACTTCATCTTGATTTCCAAGGTCTTGCCCGGTCGTCCGACCGAGTCATGAACCTCGTAGCCGTTGATGTAGCCCTCGCGCTGGAGGATGGCCGCCAACGACTCCTTGAGCTTGGACGACGGCATGGGGACCTGGTCGTGCATGGCAACGTTGGCGTTGCGAATGCGCGTAAGCATGTCCGCGATCGGGTCGGTCATCGTCATAGAGAAGAACCTCCCCTTTACCAGCTGGCCTTGGTGACGCCGGGCACTTCGCCGGCGTGGGCCAACTCTCGCAAGCAGATACGGCAGAGCCCGAACTTCTTGAAGACGGCACGCGGCCGTCCACAACGACGGCAACGGGTGTACGCCCGCACCTTGAACTTCGGCTTGCGTTGCTGCTTGATGATCAGCGCCTTCTTGGCCATGTTGTTACTGACCCTGCCCTTCGCGTCGGAATGGAAAGCCGAAGGCGTCGAGCAGTGCTCGGCCCTCGGCATTGGTACGGCCGGTCGTCACGATGGTGATGTCCATCCCACGGGGTTGGTCGACCTTGTCGTAATCGATCTCGGGAAAGATGAGCTGCTCAACCACGCCGAAGGTGTAGTTGCCCCGCCCGTCGAAGCTGTCCGGGTTGAGACCCCGGAAGTCCCGGATTCGAGGGATCGCCAGGCTGATGAGCCGGTCGAAGAACTCCCACATCCGGTCACCCCGCAAGGTGACCTTGGCGCCGATGCTGTTGCCCTCCCGCAGCTTGAAGCCCGCGATGGACTTCTTGGCCTTGGTGACCAGCGGCTTCTGCCCGGTGATGATGGTGAGGTCGCGCAGCGCGCCGTCGAGCAGCGACTGCTGCTGGGTCGCGCGGCCCACGCCCATGTTGACGACGATCTTCTCCAACCGGGGCACCATCATGATGTTGGACAGCCCGAGGCGCTCCTGCAGCTGGGTGCGCAGCTCGGCGTCGTAGCGAACCTTGAGCCGAGGTCGCGCCGGTGCGGTGGCGGTCCCGCTCGCGGTGCTGGTGGACGCGGCTGCCATTAGAGGTCCCGCTCGCATTTCTTGCAGATTCGGATCTTGGTGCCATGGTCGTCGAAGCGGTAGCCGATCCGCGTGGGACCGCAATCGCCGCAGATCAGGGCGACCGCGGAGGCCGACATCGGCATCTCCTTGTCGATGATCCCGCCCTGCATGGTGGCCCGGGTGGCCTTCTGGTGCTTCTTGGCCCGATTGACGCCGTCGACGATGACGCGTCCCTCTTTGGGGATGACCCGAATGATCTCCCCGGTCTGGCCGCGGTCCTTGCCCCGCAGGACTCGGACCCGGTCGCCTTTGTGCAGTCTCAGTTTTACCGGCATCGTCAGAGCACCTCCGGTGCCAACGAAATAATCTTCATGAACTTCTTGTCCCGCAGTTCCCGCCCGACAGGGCCGAAGATGCGGGTTCCACGGGGTAGTTGCTGCTCGTTGATCAGCACGGCCGCGTTGTCGTCGAAACGGATGTAGCTGCCGTCGGGGCGGCGCTTTTCCTTCTTGGTGCGGACGACGACGCACTTCACGACATCGCCCTTCTTGACGTTGGCGCCGGGAATGGCGTCCTTGACGGTGGCGACGAAAATGTCACCGATGGTGGCGTAGCGCCGGCGAGACCCGCCCAGCACCTTGATGCAGAGCACCTCTTTGGCCCCCGAGTTGTCGGCCACTCGAAGTCGGCTTTCCTGTTGGATCACTTCGCCCGCTCCAGCACTTCGATGACCCGCCACCGCTTGAGCTTCGAGATCGGCCGAGTCTCCTGCAACCGAACTCGATCCCCCACACGCAACTCGTTCGATGGATCGTCGGCATAAAACCGCTTGGTCCGCTGAACCGTCTTCGCATACCGAGGATGCCGAACCCGCTCGATAACCGCGACAACCACGGTGTTCGTCATAGAGGCCGACACGATCAAACCTTCTCTAACCTTTCGACGGTTCGGCCGCAAGGGAGCGGCGACGTCCGCATCGGTGGAGGTCGACGTTTCTACGTCGACCGGAGCCGATGTGGGCGTCGCCACCGGCGCTACAGGCGTGTCACTCATACGACCTCTCCTCAGCTTCAGCTGCTTCTATCTCACGCGCCCGAAGGAGCGTGTTGAACCGGGCCACGTCCTTGCGGACCTGCCCGATGCGGGCGTAATTGTCAAGCTTGCCGGTGACATGCTGGAAACGGAGGTTGAACAACTCCGCCTTGGCTTCCGCCAATGCGGTTTCCAGCTCGTCGGCACCCATCTCGGCGAGATCCGTGCGCTTGGCCATCAGAAGTCGACCTCCTCCTGCTGGGCCCGAATAACGAACCGGGCCTTGATCGGCAGCTTCTGGATGGCGCGCTCCATAGCTGCGCGACCCAGCGCCTCGTTGACCCCGCCCAACTCGAACATGATACGACCGGGCTTCACCACGGCGACCCAGTACTCGGGATTCCCTTTTCCCGAACCCATCCGGGTCTCGGCCGGCTTCTGGGTGACGGGCTTGTCGGGGAAGATACGGATCCAAACCTTGCCGCCGCGCTTGACGTGGCGGGTCATGGCGATACGGGCCGCTTCGATCTGGCGGGCGGTGATCCACCCGGGCTCGAGCGCCTGAATTCCATAGTCACCGAAGTTGACCATGGTGCCGCCGGTCGCCTTGCCAGACAACCGGCCCCGCTGCATCTTGCGGTGCTTGACCTTCCTCGGCATCAACATGTGGTGCTAGCCATCCTTGGGAAAATGGGGAGTTTCGTGGTGCTCGCCCCGGGTGCGCCGCTCGATTTCTTCCTCTTCGGCGAGGAGGCGCTCCAGCTCCGGGTCGACAGTGACGATGGGCCGGGCCTCGGCTGCCTCTTCGGCCGCCGTGCTCTCGCCCGCCTCGCCCGGCTCGGCGGTGGCGATCGCGGTGCCAGGTTCGCCCAGGTCGGGTCGGCGGCGACCGCCACCCGCGGACACGACCCGTCGGGGCCGGGCCTGGCCGGAGGTCTCGCCGACTGCCATGGCGGCCTCGCGGCTGATCTTCTCCTCGGCCGAGGTCTTGTAGGGCAGGATGTCGCCCTTGTAGATCCAGACCTTCACGCCGATGCGCCCGAAGGTGGTGCGGGCCTCCCGGAAGCCGTAGTCGATGTCGGCCCGCAGCGTGTGCAACGGCACCCGACCTTCACGGTAGAACTCCCGGCGGGACATTTCCGAGCCGCCGAGGCGACCGGCGCACTGGACGCGGATGCCGTGGGCGCCCGCCTTCTGCACGGTCTGGACGGCCCGCTTCATGGCCCGGCGGAAACTGACCCGGCCCTGCAGCTGGTCGGCGATCCCCTGGGCGATCAGGGCGGCGTCGAGTTCGGGCTGCTTGATCTCCTGGATGTTGAGCTGCACCTTGGGGTTCTTGGTGATCTCGGCCAACTTGGTGCGCAGGCGGTCCGCCTCGGCACCACGGCGGCCGATCACGATGCCCGGCCGGGCGGTATGGACGTCGATGCGCAACCGGTCCCGGGTGCGCTCGATCTCCACTCGGCTCACCGCGGCGCGCTCGAGCTCGCGGATGAGGTAGTCGCGGATTTTCCAGTCCTCGATGAGGTAGTCCTGGTATTCCCGGTCGTTGAACCACCGCGACTTCCAGTCGGTGGTGACGCCCAGACGGAACCCGTAGGGGTTGACCTTCTGACCCATCTAGCTACTCACCCTTCTCGTTCTCATCGGGGGCCACCTCGGCCTCGGCCGCGGCGGGCGTTTCCGCCTGCGGCTCGGGCTCTGCGGTCGCCGCTTTCGACGGCGCGGTGATGGCGGGCGTCACCGAGGTGACCATCGCCTCCGCGTCGTCGTGATCGTGATCGTGATCGTGATCGTGGTCCTGCTGTGCTTCGGGGCGTCCCCGTTGGGGGCGCACCCGGGTTCGCAGGCCTCGACCGCCACCGCTCGGCGCCCCCGTTGCCGCGTCGGCCTTGCGGGCACCAGCGACCCGGCGGGAGCGACGGGCCGCCTGCTCCGCCTCTCGGCGGGCGTGCAGCCGGACCAATGCCGCGTCGGGCATGCGACTCACGATCACCGTGATATGGCAGGTCCGCTTGCGAATTCGGGTGGCGCGGCCCCGGGCCCGGGGGCGCCACCGCTTGATCGTGGTGCCCTCGTCGGCGAAGCAGGCCGACACATAGAGTTCTTCGGGGTCCTGCTGGTCGTTGTGCGACGCATTGGCGACCGCCGAGTGCAGCAACTTGCCGACCAGGATCCCCGCGTCGCGCTCGGTGAAACGAAGGATGTCCTGCGCTTCGGCGACCGGCTTGTTGCGGACCAGGTCGAGCACCTCGCGCACCTTGTAGGCCGACACCCGGGCGTGACGCAGCACGGCGCGGGTACCTTCACGTTCGTTGGTCTTGGGGCCCGGCATCAGCGGCGTCCCTGGCGTTCCTGGCCGGCATGGAAGCGGAAGGTCCGGGTGGGCGCGAACTCGCCCAGCTTGTGGCCGACCATGGACTCGGTGATGTACACCGGCACGTGCTTGCGGCCGTCGTGGACCGCGATGGTGTGGCCCACCATGTCGGGGATGATCGTGCTGCGGCGGGACCAGGTCTTGATCACCCGCTTCTCGTTGCGGCTGTTGAGGTCGTCGACCTTCTTCAAGAGATGGTCGTCGACGAACGGACCCTTTTTCAGGCTACGGGGCATACTGCGTTACCTCCGGGCGCCGCGGGTGCGCCGGCGGCGAACGATGAGTTTCTGCGATGGTTTGTTGGTGTCGCGGGTACGGCCCTCGGGCTTGCCCCACGGCGAGGTCGGGTGGCGGCCACCTGAGCTCTTGCCTTCGCCACCGCCGAGGGGGTGGTCGACGGGGTTCATGGCCACGCCGCGGGTCTGGGGCCGGACGCCCTTCCAGCGATTACGGCCCGCCTTGCCGATGGTGATGAGCTCGGCCTCGGCGTTGCCAATCTGGCCGAGCGTGGCCCGGCAGTCGATCGGGACCCGGCGCATCTCGGTGGAGGGCAGCCGAAGGGTGGCGTAGTCGCCTTCCTTGGCGACCAGCTGGACACTGGTGCCTGCGGCGCGGCCCATCTTGCCCCCACCGCCGGGCTTCAACTCGACGTTGTGCACGACCGAGCCGACCGGGATGTAGCGCAGCGGAAGGGCATTGCCGGGGCGGATGTCCGAACCCTGGCCACTCTGCAGCTTGTCGCCGACCGCCACGCGCTGGGGCGCCAGGATGTAACGCTTCTCGCCGTCGTGGTAGTGGAGGAGGGCGATGCGAGCGTTGCGGTTGGGGTCGTACTCGATCGCGGCCACAGTTGCGGGAACGCCGTCCTTGTCCCGCTTGAAGTCGACCACGCGGAACTGGCGCTTGTGGGCGCCGCCTTGATGGCGGGCCGTCTTGCGGCCATAGCTGTTACGGCCGCCGGTACTGGGCTTGGGGCGGACCAGCGTTCGTTCCGGCCGGTCCTTGGTGATCTCGGAGAAGTCCGAGACCGTCTGGAACCGGCGACCGGGACTGGTCGGCTTTCGTTTGCGAAGGGGCATCAGCTACGACCTCAACTCTCGAACAACGGGATCTTCTGGCCTTCGGCCAGGGTCACGATCGCCCGCTTGGTATCCGGCCGCTTCCCCAGCTTGGGCTGGCGGCGGTGACGCTTCACCTTGCCCTTGCGATTCAAGGTATTGACCTTGACCACGGTGACATTGAAGATCTTCTCGATGGCTTGGCGGATTTCGATCTTGTTGGCATCGGGCCGGACCACGAAGGTGTAGACGCCCTGATCGAGCAGGGCGTAGGACTTCTCCGAGACCACGGGGCGAAGGATGACGTCGCGGGGGTCACTCATGACTTGGGTTCCTCTGCGTCGGCGGCGGCTTCGGATTCGGGATCGGCGGCGGCTGCCTCAGGCTCAGCGGCTGCCTCAGGCTCAGCGGCCTGCCTCGGAGCCTCTGCGGCTGCCTCAGCTCTGCAGCCTTGGCCGCCGGCGCAGTGCATTGGCCGCGGGCGGCAGCGCATTGGCCGACAGCCGCGGCGGGGCCTCAGCCGCTGGCGCTGGTTCGGGATCGCGCGGCTCCGGATCGACGGCCGGTTCCGGCGTGGGGCCGGGGGCCGTTTCGACCTTGTCGGCGCCTTGCGCCTCGGGCTGCTCGACGCTGTCGGTGCCCTCGTCCGCCTTGGCGCCGGGCAGGGTCGCCTTGGTGAACACGATCCAGTCGTTGCACAGCACGTCGTAGGCGTTGAGCTCGCCGGTGAGGATGACCTGGATCAGGGGAAGGTTGCGGAAGGACTTGTAGGCCGATTCGTCATCGTTGCGGTCGAGGACGACGAGGATCCGGCCGTCGAGGCCGAGGGCCTCGATTGCTGCTCGGGCCACCGACGTCTTGGGCTCGGTCCACGGCCATTCGGCGAGGACCATGACCCGCTCTTCCGATGCCCGGTCCGACAGGGCCGAACGCAGGGCGAGCGCGATCATCTTGCGGGGGGTCCGCTGGCGATACGAGCGGGGCTTGGGCCCGAGGGCCACGCCGCCGCCGGTCCAGTGCGGCGCACGCGTCGACCCCTGGCGAGCCCGGCCCGTCCCCTTCTGGCGGAAGGGCTTCTTGCCGCCGCCGGAAACCTCGGCGCGGGTCTTGGTGCTCTGGGTACCCGAGCGGGCCGCGGCCAACTGGGCCGTCACCACCTGGTGCATCACCGCGATATTGGGCGTGATGCCGAATATGGCGTCGTCCAGGGTCACCGAGCCGGTTACCGACCCGTCGACGGTCCGGACATCCACGCTGCGCGGCATTATCGGGCCTTCCTCTTCACGCTGCCCCGGATGAGCACGACGCTGCCCCGGGCGCCGGGAATGGCACCCTTCACGAGCAGCAACTCGCGCTCCGGGTCCGATTGGACCACCTCGAGATTGAGCGTCGTCACCTTCTGCGAGCCCATCTGGCCGGCCATCTTGGTGCCCTTGAACACCCGGGCGGGCGTGGCGCAGGCACCGATCGAGCCTGGCGCCCGATGATGCTTGTGGTTGCCGTGGCTGGCGCCTTGGCCCTTGAAGTTGTGGCGCTTCATCACTCCCGCGAAGCCCTTGCCCTTGCTGACCGCCGTCACGTCGACCCGGTCGCCGGGGGTGAAGATGTCGACGGCAATTTCCTGGCCGACGGCGTACTTGCTGGAGTCGTCGATACGAAGCTCGACCAGGTGACGCCCGGGATCGACCTGGGCCTTGGCGAAATGGCCGGCCTCGGGCTTGGTCAGGGTCCGGGCCTGCCGGGCCCCGTAGGTCACCTGGACGGCGGAGTAGCCGTCGTTGTCCGGTGTCTTGAGCTGGACGACGCGCGCCGGGCTGACCCGGACGACGGTGACCGCGATGGCTCGGTTGTTGTCATCCCAGATTTGGGTCATGCCGACTTTTTCGCCGACGATCGCTGTGGTTGGCACGGCTGGCTCTTTCTCGGTCGTGGAGGGGGACATCGCTGGCCCCACACGCGGACGCTCCGCTCGGGCAGTACCCGAGCGGAGCGCTCGTTCAGTTGTGCTGCGGGGTCTCCGGCAGTCGGACACCCGCAGACATCGATTGGTAGACGGGTCAGTATAACCGCAGCCGGCCCACGTCCGGCCAAGCCGTCCAGGCGAGCCCTACCTGGTGACGTTCACCGGGACATCGCTCGCAGCCACGACCTTCCCCGAGGTCTTGTCGGTCGCAGTGATATGGAGCGAGGTCGTTCCCGCCGCCTTGGGCACGAGATCACCCCGTAGGCCGTCTCCGCTGACCGCCGCAACGCCGGGCGAGGCGACGCTCCACGCGAAGGCGAAGCCGTCGGGCGTGACCGGCGTGCAGCCCGCGGTCTGAAGCAGTGTGGCGTTGACGCCGAAGCCGCTTCCGGGAAGCAGCTGCATGTCGATCGTGGGGTACCCGAGGTCGAGCGCATACGGCGCGGTCGGCGCCCGGCACGCGGTCGGGCGCAGGAACGCCTCGAGGCGCAGGCCTGACAGCTGGAGGTGGCCGGAGACGCCGTGGTCCGAACCGGTGACATCGAGGTTCCCGACGAACGGCGTGCCGAGCGGGCTGCGGAAGAAGTCACCGTGGTAGAAGATCCACTTGCCCTCCTTGCGCCCGTCGTAGGTCCGGATCTCGTCTGACCACCACTGGTGCCCGTCAGAGGTGAAGTAGATCGACAGGCGCATTTCGACGCCGTGTTCCAGCCAGGTGAGCTCGAGGGTCGTGTAGCCCTGCCAGATGCCGGGATCGCTGTGAACCTGGAGCGCGCTGGTGGTCGTGAACGTGGTGCCGCCCACATCGATCCGCACCGCGTCGGCCGCCAGCGAGACCTGCGGCGTCCCGGCCTCGAATCCCGCCCCGGAGGGGGCCGGGGTTTGACCAGCCGGTCCTCCTTGGCCGGTCTTCACCGGCGTCGACGACCGGTTGATCAGCGGAACCGCCGCCAGGAGGATGATGATGCCAGCCGCGATGCCGACCGCGATATACGGCCGCCGGGGCCGGCGGCGGTCCCGCAGCGGCCACAGGTCGTGCCCATCGGACCACTCGCGGTCGGGCACCGCCATCGCCTCGTCCTGGGACTCGAACATGGCGCGGAGCCGGGACTCCAGGTCGTCGGTGGTCTGACTCATCGGGTGATCTCCTTTTCGAGGCGCTTCAGGGCTCGTGAGGCCAATGACTTGACGGTGCCCGGCCGGCAGCCGAGGGCCTCGGCGATCTCGGTCTCCGAGAGTCCGCCGTGGTATCGGAGCACGACCACCGCCCGCTGGCGGAACGGGAGGGCCGCCACCGCGTCCGCCAGGTCGTCGACCACGAGGTCGGCGCTCGCGGGTGTGGCGAGGAGGGGGAGCTTGGCCTGGTGAACCCCGGCGTGGCGGCGCCAGTTGTGGCACCGGTTGACGATGGTGGTGCGCAGGTAGGCGTGGGGCCGTTGCGCCTCACCCCAAGTGGAATACATCTGCGCCAGGGCGTCCTGGGCGATCTCCTCGGCGGCCGTGCGGTCCTGGGTCAAGAACGCCGCCAGGCGCACCGCCCCCGGCCAGGCCTCCCGGAAGAACTCGTCGAATCCGCCTCGCCCATCGACTCTCGCGGGCGGCCGGTCGGCCCATGGTCCGATCGCCGTGATGCCTTCGTCGGTCGCCGCACTTGTGGTCACATTTCTCATCGACACCTCAGCGGCCCGGAAGGTTCCACCAGACTGGACCCATGGAAAGCGTCGCACCCCCACCCCCGGTCGCGCTCGACTCGCGCCTTGCCGTGCCCGTCGACGTCGAGCGGGTGGAGGCTCGGGTCACCTTTGACGTCGCCGCCCAGGTGGCGGCCGTGGAGGCGACGGTGGAATTCGCGCTCCAGGGATACGACGGGTTCCCGGCGCTGGACCTTCGCCAGCCGCTGGACTCGTTCCTGCTCGACGGCCGGCAATTCCCCGGCGAGGCATTTTCCCCAGAAGACCTTGGAGGCGGCCCGGGGGCGGAGATGCGCGTGATCGACACCGCGCTCGCTGGGGGAAGCCGGCACCGGCTGGAGTTGCGGTACCGGTTGGATACGCCGGCGGCCGAGGGGTCGCAGCCCATTGGGTGGGTGGCGGGCGGGGGCGTGCGGTGGGACTTCTGGATGTCGGATCTGCACCCGGGGCGGTACCTGGAGATGTGGTTGCCCGCGAACCTGTGCCACGACCGTTTCCAGCTCAAGTTGGAGGTGGCCGTCGTTGGTGGCGGCCCGCACGTGCTGCTCAGCAATGGCAGCCGAGTACCAGCGCAGCGAGAACGAGTGGTGGGTCGACTATCCGGCGGTGTTCACGTCGCTGTCGCCGATGCTGGTCCTTCGGCCGGCCGAGGAGATCGAAGTGCGGCGCCGCCCCGGCCTGGTGACGGCGAAGGTGGCCGAGTCGGATGCGGACCTGGAGGCCAACGAAGCCGACATCACGGCGTGGCTGGCCTACAACGAGGCGCGATACGGCAGGTGGGTGCACGGCGACCGGTTCACCTGCGTCCTGTGGGGACCCGGGAGGGGGATGGAGTACGACGGCGCCACCACCGCGGCGGTGGGAGCGGTCGAGCACGAGGTGTTCCACAGCTGGTTCGGGCGGGGAGTGAAGCCCGCACGAGCCAGCGACGGCTGGATCGACGAGGCCTGGACCTCCTGGGCCACCAACAGCCGCCGCCGGGAACTGGGCCGCTTCGCAGTCGAGGAACTGAGCCTGGAGGAGCCGCCGGTCCTGCTCTACCCACCGAGCGAGTGGAGCCGACACACCCCGATCGAGTCCTACAAAGAGGGCTCAAGACTATTCGCAGGCATCGCCCACCTGTTGGGAGGCGCACCCCAACTAAGACAGGCGATGGCCGAGTGGTACCAGCAGCACGCAGGGGGCTTCGTGACAACAGCAGACCTGGAGCACCACCTGAGCAAGCGAGCAGCAGGGGTGAGCGCCCTGTTCCAGCGCTACGTCCACGGGCAGGAGCGACGGGAGTAGCGCAGAGCCAGCCCGTTCCCCGGGCTGGCGGCGCGCTGCTCCCGTCTCGCGCGACCTACGCGTTTTGGATCTTGATCTCGATGTCAACCCCAGCAGGGAGGTCGAGCCGCTGCAGCGAGTCCACCGTCTTCGGCGAGTGCTCGACGATGTCGAGCAGGCGCTTGTGGATCCGCATCTCGAAGTGCTCGCGGCTGTCCTTGTACTTATGGGGCGAGCGGATCACCGTGTAGCGGTGCTTCTCGGTGGGCAACGGGACCGGGCCCCGTACCTTGGCATTGGTCCGCAGCACCGTCTCGACGATCTTCTTGGTCGACTGGTCGATGATCTCGTGGTCATACGCCTTGAGGCGGATGCGGATCTTCTGTCGCGGGGCGTCAGCCATTGGTTCCCTTACTTGAGGATCTTGGTGACGCGGCCGGCGCCCACGGTACGGCCACCTTCACGGATGGCGAAGCGAAGGCCTTCGTCCATGGCGATGGGCTTTTGCAGTTCGACGGTCATGACCGTGTTGTCGCCCGGCATCACCATCTCGGTGCCCTCTTCGAGGGTGATCGATCCGGTCACATCGGTGGTGCGGAAGTAGAACTGGGGCCGGTAGTTGTTGAAGAACGGCTTGTGGCGCCCACCCTCGTTCTTGGTCAGGATGTAGACGTTGGCCTCGAAGTTGGCGTGGGGAGTGATCGAGCCCGGCTTGCACAGCACCTGGCCCCGCTCGACCTCGTCCTTCTTGGTACCGCGCAGCAAGGCGCCGATGTTGTCGCCCGCCATGCCCGAGTCGAGCAGCTTGCGGAACATCTCGACGCCGGTGCAGATGGTCTTGGCGGTCGGGCGCAGGCCCACGATCTCGACCTCGTCACCAATCTTGACCTTGCCCTGCTCCACCTTGCCGGTCACGACGGTGCCCCGGCCCTGGATGGTGAACACATCCTCGATCGGCATGAGGAACGGCTTGTCGGTCTCGCGGACCGGCTCGGGCACGAACGAGTCGACCGCGTTCATGAGCTCGACGATCGACTTGGTCCACTCTTCGTCGCCTTCGAGCGCCTTCAGCGCGGACACCCGGATGACCGGGGTGTCGTCGCCGGGGAACTCGTACTCGTCGAGCAGTTCCCGAACCTCGAGCTCGACGAGGTCCAGCAGCTCCTCGTCGTCGACCGCGTCGGCCTTGTTGAGGGCCACGACGATCGAGGGCACGCCGACCTGGCGGGCCAGCAGCACGTGCTCCCGGGTCTGGGGCATGGGGCCGTCGGCCGCCGACACGACCAAGATGGCACCGTCGACCTGGGCGGCGCCGGTGATCATGTTCTTGATGTAGTCGGCGTGTCCGGGCATGTCCACGTGGGCGTAATGCCGGTTGGGCGTCTGGTACTCGACGTGGGCGATGTTGATCGTGATGCCCCGCGCCTTCTCCTCGGGCGCCTTGTCGATCTGGTCGAAGGCGGTGAAGGAGTTGTGCGTCGGGTCCTGTGCCGCCATGACCTTGGTGATGGCCGCGGTCAGGGTGGTCTTGCCGTGGTCGATGTGGCCCATCGTCCCGATGTTCAGGTGAGGCTTCGACCGCTCAAACTTCTGCTTGCCCATGGAAGGAAATCGCTCCTGTAACTTTCGTTCTTCGTCTACGAGTGTCTTTGTGAAGGGTAGTGAGACCGGGCGTCGCTACTCGCCGCGGACCCGAGTGACGATGTCGCGCGACACCGACTCGGGTACTTCCTGGTACGAGTTGAACTGCATCGTGTAGGTCGCGCGCCCCTGGGTGCGCGAGCGCAAATCGGTAGCGTAGCCAAACATCTCGGCGAGAGGCACCTGGGCCCGGATGGTCTGGGCGTTGCCCCGCTGTTCCATGCCCTCCATGCGGCCCCGGCGGGAGTTCAGATCGCCGATGACGTCGCCCATGTAGTCGTCGGGTGTGACCACCTCGACCGACATGATGGGCTCGAGCAGCACCGGGTGCGCGGCCCGGGCGGCCTTCTTGAAGCACATGGAACCGGCGATCTTGAACGCCATCTCCGAGGAGTCGACGTCGTGGTACGAGCCGTAGGTCAGCGTGGCCCGGACGTCGACGACGGGGTAGCCGGCCAGCACGCCCGATTGCATGGCGTCCTGGATGCCGGCGTCGACCGAGGAGATGTACTCCTTGGGGATGATGCCGCCGACGATCTTGTCGATGAACTCGTAGCCACCGCCGGGGCCGGTCGGCTCGAGGCTGATGACCACGTGGCCGTACTGGCCCCGGCCGCCGGTCTGGCGGATGTAGCGCTCCTCGATCTTGACGACCCCGTTCTTGACCGTCTCCCGGTACGCCACCTGGGGCTTGCCCACGTTGGCGTCCACCCGGAACTCGCGCAGCATCCGGTCGACCAGCACCTCGAGGTGCAGTTCGCCCATGCCGCCGATGATCGTCTGGCCGGTGTCCTCGTCAGAGTGCACCTGGAACGTCGGGTCCTCGTCGCTCAGAGATTGCAGCGCCTTGGACAGCCGGTCCTGGTCGTTCTTGGTCTTGGGCTCGACGGCCACGTGGATCACGGGCTCGGGGAACACCAACGCCTCGAGCACGATCGGCGCGTTGGGGTCGCACAAGGTGTCGCCGGTCGTGGTGTCCTTCATGCCGACCAGGGCCACGATGTCGCCCGCAAAGGCGGCCGCCCGGTCCTCTTCGTGGTTGGCGTGCATCTGCAAGATGCGCCCGACTCGCTCCTTGCGGTCCTTGATCGAGTTGAGCACCGCGGAGCCCTTGACGATCTTGCCCGAGTAGACCCGGACGTAGGTCAGCTTCCCCTTGTGCGGGTCGGTGGCGATCTTGAACGCCAGGGCCGCGAACGGTTCGCTGTCGTCGGGCATGCGCTCCAGGTCCTCGATGCCCTTCAGGTCCATGCCCCGCGTCGGCGGAATGTCGAGGGGGCTCGGGAGGAAGTCGATGACGGCGTCGAGCATGGGCTGGACGCCCTTGTTCTTGAACGCCGAGCCGCACAGGACGGGAACGACCTGATTGGCGAGGGTCGCGGCTCGAAGGGCGCGGCGGAGGTCCTCGGCGGTGATCTCCTCGTCGCCCAGGAACTTCTCGGTGATGGTGTCGTCGAAGTTGGACAGCGTGTCGACGAGGGCGGTGTGCCAGATCTCGGCGTCGCCCGCCAGGGTCTCGGGGATCTCGCGTACGGACCAGGACTCGCCCTTTTCCGAGTGGTCATCCCAGACCAGGGCCTTCATACCGATGAGGTCGACGACGCCGCGGAAGTCGGCCTCGGCACCGATCGGGATCTGAATGACCGCCGTGGTGGCAGCCAGCCGATCCCGGATCATGTCGATCGAGCGAAAGAAGTCGGCGCCGATGCGGTCCATCTTGTTGACGAAGCAGATGCGGGGGACGCCGTACTTGTTGGCCTGGCGCCACACCGTCTCGGTCTGGGGCTCGACGCCCGCGACCGCGTCGAACACCGCCACGGCGCCGTCGAGGACGCGCAGGCTGCGCTCCACCTCGACGGTGAAGTCGACGTGGCCCGGCGTGTCGATGATGTTGATCCAGGTGTCCTTCCACTTGCAGGTCGTGGCGGCGCTGGTGATGGTGATGCCGCGTTCCTGCTCCTGGATCATCCAGTCCATCGTGGCTGCGCCCTCGTGGACCTCGCCCATCTTGTAGTTCTTGCCGGTGTAGTAGAGAATCCGCTCCGTCGTGGTGGTTTTGCCCGCGTCGATGTGCGCCATGATCCCGATGTTGCGGGTCCTGGCGAGGGGGAATTCTCGGATGATGGGTGGGGCTTCAGCCATGGCGTTCTCTCGATGCTCTCGATGCTCTCGATGCTCTCGAGCGCTCAGGGCTCGAGGGTGGGGCGATGCGGTGGTGGTGCGGCTATGTCGTGGGGGGTTCAGCTCGGCCAGCGCAGCGGGTCGCGGTGCGTCGGGCTTGTCGGCAGGCGTGGCACCGGGACCCACGGGCGCGCCGGGGCGCCCTCGTAAATTGTGCCGCCGTTACCAGCGGTAGTGGGCGAACGCCTTGTTGGACTCGGCCATCTTGTGCATGTCCTCACGGCGCTTGACGGCCGCTCCGGTGCCGTTGGAAGCGTCGAGCAGCTCGTTGGCCAGCCGCTCGGCCATGGTCTTCTCCCGGCGCTGCCGGGAGTAACCGACCAGCCACCGGATCGACAGCGTGGTGGCCCGGCGGGGGCGCACCTCGACGGGCACCTGGTAGGTGGCGCCACCGACGCGACGGCTCTTGACCTCGAGCTGGGGTTTGGTGTTCTCGACCGCCCGCTTCAAGGTGGCGACCGGCTCCGCACCGGACTTGTCCTTCACGATGTCGAGTGCGTTGTACACGATCCGCTCGGAGAGGCTCCGCTTGCCGCGGGAGAGGATCTTGTTGACCAGCTGGGTGACCAGGACCGACCGGTAGATCGGGTCGGGCATGAGATCACGTCGGGGGGCGGGTCCTTTGCGGGGCATGTCTGGTGGTCCCTCAGTCCTTCTTGGCGCCGTAACGGCTACGGGCCTGCTTGCGGTCCCGGACGCCGGAGGTGTCAAGGGTGCCGCGGATGATCTTGTAACGAACGCCGGGGAGATCCTTGACTCGCCCGCCGCGAACCAGGACGATCGAGTGTTCTTGCAGGTTGTGGCCCACGCCGGGGATGTAGGCGGTGACCTCGACGCCGCTGGTCAGCCGGACTCGGGCCACCTTGCGCAGGGCCGAGTTGGGCTTCTTGGGTGTGGTCGTGTACACCCGGGTGCAGACGCCTCGCCGCTGGGGCGCGCCCTTCAGGGCTGGGGTCTTGGTCTTATCCGACTTGTGCTCGCGGCCCGTCCGGACCAGTTGCGCGATGGTGGGCAAGAAAACCTCTCCTCTACGGGAGCCGGTGCCTCCTGGACGCGGGACGCGCGAAGAAACACCAGCCGTGCAGCCGTCAACCATTGTAGCGCGGCCTCGCCCGGTGCTGTACTGGCGCTTGCCGCGGCGTCGTGGCGACCGTACGGCGCCATTGTGTCACCCTGGCAGGCGAAATGCTCTCCCCTCGGCTCCCTCGGCACCCTCGGGCGCGTTAGCGCTGACTCCATGTCCTCCTACGAGATACACCCGATCGGGTGGGTCGAGTCGCCGCTGCTGGATCGGGCCGCGGCCCCCTGCCAGGGCGACGAGGGGGCGCCCAACGCGGTGCTCGTGTTCCACCCCGGCGTGGCCGAGGCGATCCGTGACCTCGTCGTCGGAAGCGAGATCCTGGTGCTGACCTGGCTGGACCGGGCCCGCCGGGACGTGCTGTCGGTGCATCCCCGGGGCGACCCGACGAATCCTGAGCGGGGGGTGTTCAGCACTCGATCACCCGATCGGCCCAACCCCGTCGGGCTGCACCGGGTCCAGATCCTGGCGATCCACGGTCAGCGCGTCGAGGTGCGCAACTTGGAGGCGCTGGACGGAACGCCGATCGTCGATGTCAAGCCGGTGCTCAGCCCCGACAGCAAGGACCGATAGCAGGGCGCGCCCGTCACACGTCGGCGTCGACGGTGCCCCACCCCCCGCCGCCGGGGGTGAGCAGCGCGATGGCGTCACCCGCGGCCAGCGTCACCGTCACCTTGTCCAGCAAGGGCTGCCGGGCCGACTCGTCGCCCCCCGGCCACAGCCAGTTCTCACCGCTCGCTCCCGGCTCCCCACCCTCGAGCCCCCAGGGCTGGCTGGCCCGCCGTTCGGTGATGAGCGACGCGGTCGACGGTTCCAGGACCTGGATCACCCGCTCGATCCCGTCGCCTCCCGCCGCCCGCCCCCCTCCACCGCTGCCCTTCCGGAGCCGGTAACGCAGCACCCGCACCGGAATCGTCCGCTCCAACGCCTCGGTCGGGGTGTCCATGGTGTTGGTCATGGCGGTGTGCACCCCGTTCATCCCCGGCCGAGGACCGGGCCGGCCCCCCTGGCCGCCACCGATGGTCTCGTAGTACACCCACCCCGATGCGCCGCTCAGGATGAGGTTGTTCATGGTCCCCTGCCCACCGGCGCCCACCCGCCCCGGGGCGGCCTGCGCCAAGGCACGCAGGCACACATCGGCAATTCGCTGTGAGACCTCGACGTTGCCCGCCCCGACCGCCGAGGGCGGCGACGCGGCCACGATCGTCCCCGCGGGCGCCACCACGGTGATGGGCGCCAAGGCGCCGCCGTTGGCGGGAATCGTCGGGTCCGTGGCGCTGCGCAGCGCGAAGGCGACGGCGCTGTACGTCACGGCCTCGACGGCGTTCACGTTGCCCGGCTGCTGGGCGGCGGAGCCGGTGAAGTCGAACCGCACCCCCTCCCCCTCCTTGGTCAACCGCAGCCGGATCGTCACCGGTTGCTGCTGCGACGGCCGCGGCCCGACCGAATCCATCACGTCGTCGACCTGCCAGGTCCCGTCGGCCAGTGCCGCCAGCGCGGCCCGCATCCGCCGCTCCCCGTACGCCAGCACCTGCTCGACCGGCGCCCCGCTCGCCACGATGCCCGCCAGCCGTTCGATGCCGATGGCGTTGGCCCCGACCTGGGCGTCGAGGTCGCCCCGGCGCTCCTCGGGCGTCCGGGAGTTGGCCAGGAAGATCGCCACCACGGCGGGGCCGAGCAGAACGGGCGGGATGCGCAGTCCCTCTTGCTGGATCTCGGTCGCCTCGGGCGGGATGGAACCGGGCGTCATGCCTCCGACGTCGGCGTGATGGGCCCGGTTGGCCGCCCACCCCACGATTCGGCCCTCGACGAAGCACGGCGCCACCAGGGTGACGTCGTTCAGGTGGGTGCCGCCCGCGAAGGGATCGTTGAGCATGATCTGGTCGCCCGGTGCCGGATCGAGGCCGGCGCCGATGGCGGCGGCGACCGACGCGGGCATCGACCCCAGGTGGACCGGGATGTGCTCGGCCTGGACCAACAACTGCCCATCTCGGGTAAACAGCGCCGCCGAGCAATCGGCCCGCTCCTTGATGTTCGGGGAAAAGGAGGCCCGGCGCAGCACGGCACCCATCTCCTCTGCCACCCCGGTCAGCTGCGAGATCAGGACCTGGAGGGCGGCCGGATCTAGCGGGTCAACACCCATGCGCCTCCCCCGCCGACCGATGCCTTCCATCCCTCGCCAACCCAGATCGTGCAGTCCGCCTCGGCGATCACCGCCGGGCCGGCCACCACACCCGACCGACCGCCTGGGTCGGGCAGGTCGCCGAGCTGGACCGGGCTCGGGAGTCGAGCCGACGCCCGCAGGGCCACCACTTCGACGGGCGCCTCCGGCCGGGCGAAGCCGTTGCGCCGCTGGTGCTCGGCCCCGAAGCCTTCGATGGAGGGCACTGACAGCTCATGGCCCTGGCCGGCGTAGCGGCAGTCGAACAAGGTTTCGACCTCGATCGCGGCGGTTGTGTCCCCTTCACCGAGGGGGCCGGCGGGGCCAGGGTCTGCGGGGCCAAGGTGCGCCGCGGCCGCCTGCGCCAGTTGGGCGAGCGCCGCCACCGCCGCCTCGTGATCCCGGGGATCGCCCCAGCTCTTGACCAGGTCGACCTGTCGCGGGGCGGCCAACAAGCCGGCGGCCGACAGTACGCCCGCCCGCGGTGGCACCACCACCGCGGGCATGCCCAGCGCGTCGGCCAGGGCGCAGGCGTGCAACGGGCCCGCGCCCCCGAACGCCACCAGCGCCAAACCGCGAGGGTCGATTCCCCGCTCGACCGACACCCGGCGAATCGCTCGCACCATGCTGGCGTTCACGACCGCGAGGACGCCCGCCGCGCTGACCTCCCCTTTTCCCAGTGCCCGCCGTGCCGCGTCCGCGTCGAGACGGCCGAGCCCGGGAAACTCCACCGCTTCGGGCAGCCGGCCCGCCACCACATTGGCGTCGGTGACGGTGGGGCGCTCGCCGCCGCGGCCGTAGCAGGCGGGACCGGGGTCGGCGCCCGCGCTCTCGGGGCCGACGACCAGGGCGCCGCCGGGATCCATCCGGGCGATCGACCCTCCGCCGGCGCCGATGGTATGCACGTCGAGCGACGGCATCCGGATGGGGAGGCCGGCCACCTGGCGCTCGGCCGCGGGCTCGGCCCGCCCACCGCGGATCAGGCAGACGTCGGTGCTGGTCCCGCCCATGTCCAAGGTGACGGCGTCGGGGTAGCCCGCGGCCACGGCCGCGCTCGACGCGGCCAGCACGCCGCCGGCGGGGCCCGAGAGGAGGAGGGCGACGGGGCGTTCGGCGGCCTCCGCCAGCGGGACGAGGCCGCCCGCGGAGGTCATGACCAGCACCTGGTCGGCGGCGCCGGCAAGGCCGAGGAGGTAGGCACGGCAGGGCGGGCGGAGGTAGGCGTTGGCGACGGTCGTCACGGTGCGCTCGTACTCCCGGAACTCCGGCGACAGGTCCGACGAGGCGGTGACGTCGAGGCCCGCGGCCCGAAGGTGGGCCGCCAGGGCGGCCTCGTGGGCCCCATTGCGGTCGGCGTGGAGCAGGACGACGGCGGCCGCGTCGATGCCGTCGGGGATCGGCAGGGCCGTGAGCTGCACTGCTTCGATCTCGTTGCCGGCGCCGTCGAGGCGACCCCGGACCTCGAAGCGCAGGTCGCGAGGCACAAGCGGCGGGGGCCGGTCGACGAAGGGGTCGTACAGCGACGGCCGCACCTGGCGGGCGATCTCGATGATGTCGGCGTGGCCCTCGGTCGAGTACAGCGCCACCCGGGCGCCCCGGCGCTCCAACAGAGGCGTTGGTCGCCACCGTCGTTCCGTGGGCCACCACCGCCGCGCCGGCACTCCCGGCGGCCGCGGCTACCCCCTCGAGCACCGCCCGCGCCGGGTCGTCGGGACTCGACAGGACCTTCAGGACCGAGCCGTCGGCCGACACGATGTCGGTGTAGGTCCCTCCGGTGTCGACTCCGACCCGTCGCGTCACCAGGCCAGGTTGGCAGATCGCGTCAGACAGGCGTCAGTTTGTGAAAATCTTCACAAGTGGTTACCATGGGGTCACACCAATAGATAAAAGAGGAGGTTGTCTCCATGGCAACCATCAACAAGGCCCAGGATCCCCAGGGCCCCAGGTCGTACAACTACCACTCCAGCGGGAACTTCGACCCCAACGGGCCGATTTCGGTTGTGAACGTGACCCCGAGCGACAAGCGCATCACGGGCACCACCGAGAGTGCCAAGGCGCAGCGTGACTCCGTCGCCCGCCAGTACGACACCGACCTCGGCCGCCAGGCGGTCGCCTAGTCCTCTAGTTCGACTCGAGGGCGCCCGACCGGCGCGCTCACAACGATCACAACGAAAGGCCCGGCTCCCACGAGCCGGGCCTTTCCTGTCTTGCAACTGCAACGTTCTCGACTGCGCTAGGAGACCTCAGCGCCTCCGCCCAGGAAACCCTCGTCGAGCACCCCGCCGGCGCCGGCGGTGGCCTCGGCCCCGTTGCCGATGCTGGCCAGCCAGGCGGCCAGATCCTCGGGACCGGTGTCCTCGTCGGAGCTCCAGAACGGCATGCGCTCGGCATCGGGGGCGTCCATCACCATCTCCCGGTAACGGGGCATCCCCGTTCCCGCCGGGATCAGCTTGCCGATGATGATGTTCTCCTTGAGCCCGTACAGCTGGTCGGACTTGCCCTCGATCGCCGCCTCGGTGAGCACCCGGGTGGTCTCCTGGAACGACGCCGCCGACAGCCACGAATCGGTGGCGAGCGATGCCTTGGTGATACCCATGAGCTCGGGGCGGCCCTCGGCGGGACGCTTGCCTTCCTGCAGGATGCGCCGGTTGACCTCGGCGTAGATCCGGGAGTCGACCCGCTCACCAGGAAGGAACGGCGATTCGCCCTGTTCGGCCACCAACACCCGCCGCAGCATCTGACGCACGATGAGCTCGATGTGCTTGTCGTGGATCGACACGCCTTGGTCGCGGTACACCTGCTGGACTTCGGCCACCAGGTACAGCTGGGTCTCGCGGATGCCCTTGATCTCCAGCAGCTGCTTCGGGTCCTTGGGCCCGTCCACCAGGGAATCCCCGGCCGAGACCTCGACGCCGTCGCGCAACCCGTCGACCAACTTGGCCCGGGTGGACACGTTGTAGATGTCCTCCGTGCCCTCGTCGGAGACGATGGTGATCTTGCGGATGTTGTCCTCTTCGGTGATGCGGACCACACCCGACGTGCGGGCCAGGACCGCGGCACCCTTCGGCGTGCGGGCCTCGAACAGCTCGACCACTCGGGGCAAGCCGTGGGTGATGTCCTCACCGGCGATACCGCCGGTGTGGAAGGTACGCATCGTGAGCTGGGTGCCGGGCTCACCGATGGACTGGGCCGCGATGACACCGACGGCCTCGCCCAGTTCGATGGACTTGTTGGTGGCCAGCGATCGCCCGTAACACGCGGCGCAGATCCCCTGCTCGGCCTCACAGGTCAAGACCGAGCGGACGAGGATCTCTTCGACCGCCGGGTCGTCCCGCAAGGTGATCATGTCGAGCGGGCTGACCGAAAGCCCGGCCGGCATCACGGTGCCGTCGCTCAGGGTCACGTCCCGGGCCAGGACCCGACCGTCGAGGCGGGTCTCCAGGTAGGAACGAACCTTCTCGTCGTCGGGCCGGACGTCGCGGACCCACAGGCCACGCGTCGAGCCACAGTCGTCCTCGCGGATGATCAGTTCCTGGGCCACGTCGACCAAGCGCCGCGTCAGATAGCCCGAGTCGGCGGTCCGCAGGGCGGTGTCGGCCAGGCCCTTGCGGGCGCCGTGGGTGGAGATGAAGTACTCCAGAACCGACAGGCCCTCACGGAACGAGGACAGGATGGGCCGGGGGATCATCTCGCCGCGAGGGTTCGACACCAGGCCCTTCATGCCCGCGATCTGGCGGACCTGCTGGGGGTTACCCCGGGCGCCGGAGTCCACCATCATGTCGAGCGGGTTGAAGGCGATCTGGCGGAGGGTTTCCTCCATGGCCTTGCCAACCTCGGAGTTGGCCGAGGTCCAGATCTCGATCTCCTTCTGGCGACGCTCGTCGTCGGTGATGATGCCCCGCTTGAACTGGCTCTCGGCCTTCTGGGCCTCGGCCTCGAACTTGGCGATGATCTCCGCCTTGCGGGGCGGGGTCTTCACGTCGTCGATGGAGATGGTGAGGCCCGACTGGGTGGCGTAGCGGAAACAGAGGTCCTTGATCTTGTCCAGGCTGGTGGCCACGATGACCCGGGAGTACCGGTCGGCCAACGCCTCGACGATCTGGCTCAGGCTGCGGTTGCGCTTGCCGACGATGTCGTTGACGAACTCGAAGTCGTCGGGCAGCGACGTGTTGAAGATGATCCGCCCCGGGGACGTGTCGATCTCCACGTAGTCGTGGGCCCCACCGTCGCCCCAGGTCTCGTCGTCGGCCGCGCCCGCGGCGCCCGCCGCGGTCGGCACCAGGTCGCCGGCCTTGGCGAGGGGCAGACGCCACTTCACCTTGGCCTGCAACTCGATGTCGCCCGCCTCGTAGGCGTGCTCCACCTCGAACAGGTTGCGGAACACCCGGCCTTCGCCGCGCGCCCGTCGCGCTGGACGGTCAGGTAGTAGGCGCCGAACACCATGTCCTGGGTCGGCGTCACGATCGGACGACCGGTGGCCGGGGACAAGATGTTGTTGGCCGACAGCATGAGCACCCGGGCTTCGGCCTGGGCCTCGGCCGACAGCGGCAGGTGGACGGCCATCTGGTCGCCGTCGAAGTCGGCGTTGAAGGCGGTGCACACCAGCGGGTGGATCTGGATGGCCTTGCCCTCGACCAGGACCGGCTCGAAGGCCTGGATGCCCAGGCGGTGCAGCGTGGGGGCCCGGTTCAGGAACACCGGGTGCTCCTTGATGACCTCCTCGAGCACGTCCCAGACCGGCGCCCGGCGCCGCTCGACCATGCGCTTGGCCGACTTGATGTTCTGCGCCAGCTCCAAGTCGACGAGGCGCTTCATGACGAAGGGCTTGAACAGCTCCAACGCCATCTGCTTGGGCAGGCCGCACTGGTGCAGCTTGAGCAGCGGGCCGACCACGATGACCGAACGGCCCGAGTAGTCGACGCGCTTGCCGAGCAGGTTCTGGCGGAACCGGCCCTGCTTGCCCTTCAACATGTCCGACAGGCTCTTGAGCGGGCGGTTGCCCGGCCCGGTCACGGGGCGCCCCCGGCGGCCGTTGTCGAACAGGGCGTCGACGGCCTCCTGGAGCATCCGCTTCTCGTTGTTGACGATGATCTCGGGCGCGCCCAGGTCGAGCAGCCGCTTGAGCCGGTTGTTGCGGTTGATCACCCGGCGGTACAAGTCGTTGAGGTCCGACGTGGCGAAGCGGCCACCGTCGAGCTGGACCATGGGGCGCAGCTCGGGCGGGATGACCGGCACGGCGTCGAGGATCATGGCCCGGGGGTCGTTGATCCGCCGGCCGTGCTCGTCGCGGCGGTTGAAGGCCGAGACGATCTTCAGCCGCTTGATCGCCTTCTGCTTGCGCTGCACCGACAGCGGGCGGCGCCCGTCGGTCGGGTCGATGTTGTTGCGGAGCTTGATCTCCTCGTCGTCGAGGTCGATCTCGTGGATCAGCTGGGCGATGGCTTCGGCGCCCATGCCGCCGCGGAAGTAGTCCCCGTAGCGGTCCTTGAGCTCGCGCCACAGCAGCTCGTCCTCGATGATCTTGCGGGAGTGCAGCTCCCGGAACTCGTCGAACGAACGCCGGACCAGCTCGAGGTCGGCCTCGGCCCGCTCGCGGATGGCGGTGATCTCCTTCTCGCCCGCCTTCTGGCGAGCCTTGATCTCCGAATCCTTGGCGCCCTCGGACTCCATCCGGGCGATGTCGTCTTCCAACGTCTTGAAACGCCGGTCGACGTCGAGATCGCGCTGGCGCTCGATCTCGGACAGCTCCTCGATCAGCTCCGATTCCAGCGAGGGCAGATCCTGGTGGCGCTTGTCCTCGTCCACAAAGGTGACCAAGTTGGCCGCGAAGTAGATGACCTTCTCGAGTTGCTTGGCCTTCAGCTCCTCACGGGCCTCGGTGCCCATGAGCAGGTAGGCCAGCCACGACCGGGTGCCCCGCAGGTACCAGATGTGCACGACCGGTGCGGCCAGCTCGATGTGGCCCATGCGCTCGCGCCGGACCTTGGACCGCGTGACCTCGACGCCGCAGCGCTCGCAGATGATGCCGCGAAAGCGGACGCGCTTGTACTTACCGCAGTAGCACTCCCAGTCCTTGGTGGGACCGAAAATCTTCTCGCAGAACAGCCCGTCCTTTTCCGGACGCAGGGTCCGGTAGTTGATCGTCTCAGGCTTCTTTACCTCGCCGTTGGACCAGGCGCGGATCGCGTCCGCGGTGGCCAAACCAATTCGGAGCTGCTCAAAGTTGTTCACATCCAGCATGCGTTAAAACCCTCTCTCGCTGGCGCGACGGGCGTCTTCCTCGTCAGAGCCCCGTTCGGGGCGGCTGATGTCAATCCCGAGCTCTTCGGCCGTGCGGAACACGTCCTCGTCGAGCTCTCTCATTTCGATTTCCTCGCCGGTGTTGGACAGCACCTCGACGTTGAGGCACAGGCTCTGCATCTCCTTGATGAGCACCTTGAAGCTCTCGGGGATGCCCGGCTCGGGGATGTTTTCCCCCTTCACGATCGCCTCGTAGACCTTGACGCGGCCGAGGACGTCGTCTGACTTGATGGTGAGCAGTTCCTGCAGGGCGTACGCCGCCCCGTACGCCTCGAGCGCCCAGACCTCCATCTCGCCGAAGCGCTGGCCACCGAACTGGGCCTTGCCGCCGAGAGGCTGCTGGGTGATCATCGAGTACGGGCCGGTCGAACGGGCGTGGATCTTGTCGTCCACGAGGTGGGCGAGCTTCAAGATGTAGACGTAGCCGACGCTGATCTGGTTGTCGTAGGGCTCACCGGTGCGGCCGTTGTACAAGGTGGCCTTGCCGTTGTTGCCCAGCAAGTGCCCCTCGTTGCCATAGGAGGTCCCGGGCGCCTCGGGCTGCAGGCGATCGAAGATCTTCCTGATGGTTGGGTGGCGACCGGCGTCGTCCTCCTCGTCCCAGTGGGCGCCGTCGAACACCGGCGTCGACACCCAAACCGACGGCTGGGTGATCGGGCGGGTCTTGCGCTCGGTGCCGCGAACGGCGACCGTCGCCAGCTCGTTGCCCTCCCAGCCCCAGCGGGCGGCGTAGCCCAGGTGGCTTTCGAGCACCTGGCCCACGTTCATCCGGGAGGGGACGCCGAGGGGGTTCAAGATGATGTCGACCGGCGTGCCATCGGCGAGGTACGGCATGTCCTCGAGCGGCAGGATCTTGGAGATGACGCCCTTGTTGCCGTGGCGCCCGGCGAGCTTGTCGCCCTCGGAGATCTTGCGCTTCTGGGCGACGTACACCCGGACCAGCTGGTTGACCCCGGGCGGCAGCTCGTGGGCGTCCTCACGGGAGAACACCCGCACGTCGATGACCTTGCCGGACTCGCCGTGGGGCACCTTCAGCGAGGTGTCCCGGACCTCCCGGGCCTTCTCACCGAAGATGGCTCGCAGCAGCCGCTCCTCAGGCGTCAGCTCGGTCTCGCCCTTCGGGGTGACCTTGCCGACCAGGACGTCGCCCGGGCCGACCTCGGCGCCGATGCGGATGATGCCCCGCTCGTCGAGGTCCTTCAGGATCTCCTCGGAGAGGTTGGGGATGTCCCGCGTGATCTCCTCGGCACCGAGCTTGGTGTCTCGTGCGTCGACCTCGTGCTCCTCGATGTGGATCGAGGTCAGGACGTCGTCGCGGACCAGGCGCTCGGAGAGGATGATGGCGTCCTCGTAGTTGTAGCCCTCCCAGGGCATGAAGGCGACCAGAAGGTTCTTGCCCAGGCCCAGTTCCCCGTGATCGGTCGAGGGGCCGTCGGCCAGGACGTCGCCCTTGACCACCGGCGTGCCCTCTTCGACCACGATGCGCTGGTTGAGGCAGGTGTTCTGGTTGGACCGGCGGAACTTGGCCAGTCGGTACACCTTGCGGCCGAGCGGGTTGTTGAGCCGGTCGAACTGGCCGGGGACATAATCCACGGTCACGTGCTCGCCGCCCACCTCGACCACCGTGCCGTCGCCCTCGGACAACAAGACGTCGCCCGCGTCGCGTGCCGCCCGGGCCTCGACCCCGGTCCCGATGAACGGGGCCTCGGGCTTGACCAGCGGGACGGCCTGCTTTTGCATGTTGGCGCCCATCAGGGCCCGGTTGGCGTCGTCGTGCTCGATGAAGGGGATGAGCGCGGTGGAGATGGAAACAATCTGCTTCGGTGACACGTCCATCAGATCCACTTCGGCCGGGGGCACGAAATCGACCTCGCTGGTGGTGCCGTAGGAGGTCCCACCCGCGGCGCTCACCCGTACGCCGGGCCCCTGCGGGGCGCGGCGCACCAGGACCCGGGCGTCGGTGAGGGTCCCGTCGTCGGCCAACTTGGCGTTGGCCTGGGCGATGACGTATTCCTCTTCCTCGTCGGCGGCCAGGTACGTGATCTCCTTGGTGACCACGCCTTCGACGACCTTGCGGTACGGCGTTTCGATGAAGCCGTAGTTGTTGATCCGGCCGTAGCTGGCCAGGTGGCCGATCAGGCCGATGTTGGGGCCTTCGGGGGTCTCGATAGGACACATCCGGCCGTAGTGCGAGGTGTGCACGTCTCGCACTTCGAAGCCGGCCCGCTCACGGGAGAGGCCGCCGGGGCCCATGGCCGACAGGCGCCGCTTGTGGGTGAGGCCCGACAGCGGGTTGGTCTGGTCCATGAACTGCGACAGCTGGCTGGTCCCGAAGAACTCCTTGATGGCCGCCACGACCGGCCGGATGTTGATCAGGGTCTGGGGGGTGATCGCCTCGACGTCCTGGGTGGTCATCCGCTCCCGGACGACGCGCTCCATACGGGAGAGGCCGACGCGCACCTGGTTCTGGATCAGTTCGCCCACCGAGCGGATACGCCGGTTGGCGAAGTGGTCCTGATCGTCGAGCCGGTAGCCCGGTTCGCCCTTGGCCAGGTGCAAGAGGTAGCAGCACGCGGCCACGATCTCGCTGCGCGACAGGACGCCCTGGCCCTTCTCGGGGCGCTCCAGGTCGATGTCGAACAGGTCCGAGGCCTTCTGGATCTCCGGTCCCAGCTTGCGGTCCAGCTTGTAGCGGCCGACTCGCGTCAGGTCGTAGCGCTTGGGGTTGAAGAAGGCGTTCTCGAAGTACGCCCGGGCCGACTCGACGCTCGGGGGCTCGCCTGGGCGGGCCCGCTTGTAGATCTCGAGCAGGGCCTCTTCCTGGGTGGGCGCCAAGTCGCGCTCCTTCTCCCATTGGCCCTCGAGGAAGTCGAAGTGGCGCACGAACCGGTCGAGGAACGCCTCGTCGGTGTAGCCCATGGCCCGTAGCAACACGAACAGAGACAGGCGGCGCTTGCGGGCCACGCGGGAGCCGGCGGTGATGTCCTTGCCCGGCTTGGCCTCGACGTCGAACTCGATCCACTCCCCGCGGTAGGGGTGGATGGTTCCCGTCACGATGGTCTTGACGTCGCGGCCGGGTTGGAAGATGACGCCCGGCGAACGCACGAGCTGCGATACGACGACGCGCTCGGTGCCGTTGATGATGAACGTGCCCTTGTCGGTCATCATGGGGAAGTCGCCCATGAAGACGGTCTGTTCCTTGATCTCGCCCGTGTTGGCGTTTTGGAACTGGGCCCGCACGAAGATCGGGGCCGCGTACGTCATGTCCTTCTCTTTGCACTCCTCCACCGAGAACTTCGGCGGCGGGCGCAGATCCTGATCGTCAGGATCGAAGTCCAGGATCAGCTTCAGCGAGCCCGAGAAATCTTCGATCGGGCTGATGTCGTGAAAGGTTTCGGCCAAGCCCTTCTCGAGGAACCACTTGAATGAATCGCGCTGGATTGAGATCAGGTCCGGAAGCGGTAGGACTTCGTCGAGGTTGGCGAAGGAAAAACGCTCCCGGGTGAGCGGACGTGACGGCAAAGGCCTACTCCTCAGAATGAGACGTGGAAGGCAGATCGGGAGCCGTAAGGGCGCGCAGCACCCACAGGGAAAGCCCGGGGGTGCGCATGACAGGCGAGCACGGCAACTGACCAGTGTAAGTCAGCGCGCGAAGAAAAGCAACCGCTTTCGGGCGCTTCTGCAGGGGGAAGGGTAGGCCAGCGACACGCCCCGGTCAAGGGTTTGCCGCTAAAGCCTTCCGAACTACTTGAGCTCGACGGTGGCGCCAGCCGCCTCGAGCTGCGCCTTAGCCTTGTTGGCCTCTTCCTTGGTGACCTTTTCGAGGACCGCCTTGGGGGCGCTGTCGACCAGGTCCTTGGCTTCCTTGAGGCCGAGGCTGGTGAGCGAACGGACCTCCTTGATGACCTGGATCTTCTTTTCGCCGGCACCGGTGATGATGACGTCGAACTCGTCCTGCTCCTCGACCTCGGGGGCGGCGTCGCCTCCACCGGTCGCGCCGGCGGCGGCGGTGGCCACCGGGGCGGCGGCGGTGACGCCGAACTTCTCCTCGAACTCCTTCAGCAGTTCGGACAGCTCGAGAACGGTCATGTTTGCGATGGAGTCGAGGATCTCAGACTTGGTGGCCATGGTTGTCAGTGCTCCTTACGGGGGAAAATGGTGGGCAGGTCAGTTGGCGGGCGGGGTGGCAACGTCGGGCGCAGTGGCTGCGGCCGGCGGCGGGACGTCGCTCTCGCCGTCAAGGGCGGGAGCGTCGGTGGTGGGTTCTGTTTCCGGCGAGGGCGCGACGGAGAGGATCTTGGGTTCGACCTCGGCCGGGATGCCATGGGCCGCGAGCGGCTCGACCTCGACCGGTTCATCGACCAGGGCCGGCGTTTGCGCCGCCTCGGCCGCATCTTCGAGCTCAGGCGGCTCAACCGCTTCCGCAGCCGGTTCGGGCTCGGCCGCGGCGGCCGCAGCGGGGGCCGGCTCGGGCTCGGTGGCCGCGGCGGGCTCAGGCGCGGCGGCCGGCTCCGGCTCGGTGGCCGCGGCGGGCTCCGGCTCGGCGGCGGCCGGCTCCGGCTCGGTGGCCGCGGCGGGCTCAGGCGCAGCGGCGCGGCTCCGGCTCGGTGGCCGCGGCGGGCTCAGGCGCGGTGGCCGCGGCGGGCTCCGGCTCGGCTGGCGGGCTCCGCTTCGGTAGCCGCGGTGGGCTCGGGCGCGGGTGGTTCGGCCGGTGCGGTGTCGGTGGGCTCGGTGTCGGCGACGAGCGCAGACGCGGGCTGGTCTCCTTCCGGAGGCGATTCCGTCAACGGCGGCTCGGCGACGGCGGCGGACACCGAGTCCGCAACGGCATCCTCCGAAACCTCTGCCTCAACCGTCTGCAGGCTCGGAGCTGGCGGAGACGGCGGACTCGGCCGGCTCGGACACGGCCGTCGCAGATGCCGGTGGCTCCGATGTGGTCGCAGACACGGCCGATTCGGCCGGTTCCGACGGAGTAGCGGAGGCGGCGGCATCCGCCAGTTCGACTAACTCGGCGTCTTGGCCGTTGCCCGGCCCGGGCTTGCCGGCGCCACTGAGCGCATCGCTGACCGATGCCTCGACGTCCGCCGCAGCGGTTTCGGCGGCCTCGGGAACACCGCCTCGCTTTTCGATGAGGGCTTTGAGGCCGTAGGCGAAGCCGCGAGGCACTGCCTGGAGAAGTCCTGCAAAGGTCTGCATCGGCGATGCCAGCGCACCGGCCAGACGGGCCAGGACTACCTCCCGGGGCGGCAGATCGGCCAATGCCGTGGCATCGGCCACTGACATGATCTTGTTGCCGAGCACCCCGCCCTTGACCGTGAGCTTGGGGTTGGTCCGGGCGTAGTCGCGCAGTGCCTTGGCAACCGCGGCGGCGTCGCCATCGACGAAGGCGATCGCTGTGGGTCCTACCAAGAGCGCTTCGAGTTCGTTGAGGCCGAGGTCGTTGGCGGCGAAGCGAACGAGGGTGTTCTTGTAGATCTTGTACTCGCTGCCGGCCTCGCGAAGGGTCCGACGAAGTCCTGCCAGGTCCTTCACGGTGAGACCGCGGTACTCGGTGAGGATGGCGGCGTTGGATCGTTCGAAGTGCTCACGCACTTCGGTGACCACTGCGACCTTCTCGGCCCTCGGGTTGTCCATCGGTCACCTCCTCTCAAGTTCGGGCGACGCACGAACGAGGACCCGGAGGGTGACCTGTTCGCCTCGTCAGGATTTATGCGCCTTTGGGCGCACCGGATGTCTTCGGCGGATTATGGAGCTGTGGGGACGGAGTTTAACTGGAATCGGGTGCCAGCCGTCCCCGGGACTGGGTTTCGGCCTAGGCGGATGTGGCAGCTGCCTCGGCTGCGGCGGTCGCCGCCAGTTCCTCGTCGGTCACCCGCAGGCGGTTGACGTCGATATCGATGCCGGGTCCCATCGTCGACGAGACGGCGACCGACTTCATGTAACGGCCCTTGGCCGCGGCGGGCTTGGCCCGGTTGAGTTCGTCGACGACGGCGCGGAAGTTGACCAGGATCTTGTCTTTGTGGAAGCTGACCTTGCCGATCGGGACCTGCACCACGCCCCGCGACCGGGTGTCGGCCCGGTACTCGACCTTGCCGCCCTTGAACTCGGCAACGGCGCGGGCCACATCGGTCGTGACCGTCCCCGTCTTGGGGTTGGGCATCAGCCCTCGGGGCCCGAGCTTGCGGCCCAGCTTCCCGACCTGGCCCATCAGGTCCGGGGTTGCGATAGCCACGTCGAAGTCCATGAACCCGCCGTCGACCCTCGCGATCAGGTCGTCAGATCCCACGATGTCGGCGCCTGCGGTCCGAGCCGCTTCCGCGGCATCGCCGGCGGCGAACACCGCAACCCGTACCGGCTTACCGGTACCTGCGGGCAACGAGACGGTGCCGCGCACAACCTGGTCGGCGCGACGTGGGTCGACACCCAGGCGCACCGCGAGTTCGACCGATTCGTCAAAGCTGGCGTGCGCCAGGCTCTTGACCAGGTCGATCGCCTCGACAGGCGAGTAGGACTGTTGGGGGTCGAAGCCTCGCTTGGCATCGACATACTTCTTTCCGTGTTTCGGCATGCTGCCTCCCTCTCTGTTGCCGGCCTGAGGCGAGGTCTTCCTCAGCGCCGGAGTGTGATTGTGTTTATCCCTCGACCCGGATGCCCATCGAGCGGGCGGTTCCCCGAACCTGGAGCTTGGCCGCTTCGAGGTCGTTGGCGTTGAGGTCGGGCATCTTGATCCGGGCGATGTCGGCGACCTGGCTGTCCGACACCACGCCTGCGACGGCGCGGCCCGGTGTGACCGAGCCCTTGTCGACGCCTGCCGCCTGGCGCAGCAGCACCGGGGTCGGCGGGGTCTTGAGGATGAAGGTGAAGGACCGATCCTCGAAGATCGTGATCTCGACGGGGATTACCTGGCCCGCCTTGTCCTCGGTCGCGGCGTTGTACTGGCGGCAGAACTCCATGGTCTGGACGCCATGGGGCCCGAGGGCGGTGCCAACCGGCGGGGCAGGCGTGGCCTTGCCCGCGGGCAGCTGGATTCGAACGATCGCCGTGACGCGGCGCTTGGCCATGAAAGGACTCCTTACAGCTTCGCGACTTGCGCGAACTCGAGCTCGACCGGCGTCTCACGGCCAAAGATGTTGACGAGGACCTTCAGCTTGAGCTGATCCTCATTGATTTCGGCGATGGTACCGGTGAAGTCGGCAAACGGGCCTTCCTTCACACGCACCGACTCGCCCACCTCGTACTCCAACCGGGGCCGGCCCTTCTTGGTGATCTCCTGGCCGTCGACCTTGACCTGGAGGATGCCCTCGACCTCTTTGCGCGACAGCGGAGTGGGGCGTGCGCCCAAGCCGACGAAGCCAGTGACACCCGGAGTGTTGCGAACCACGTACCAGGAGTCGTCGTCCAGGTCCATGCGCACCAGCAGGTAGCCGGGGAAGACCTTCTTCGACACCACTTGCTTCTTACCGTTCTTGAACTCGATGACGTCCTCGACCGGGATGACGACCTCGAAGATCCGCTCCTCCATGTTCATGGAGGCAATGCGGCTCTCGAGGTTGGACTTCACCTTGTTCTCGTAGCCGGCGTAGGTATGGACGACGTACCACTGGCCGGGCCGGTCGAAGGCGCTCTCGATGACGGGCGGGGCGTCGACGACCTCCTCCTCGGCGATACCGAGGACTTCGTCCTCGCTCAGCACCGAGTCGTCGGCTACGTCGGCCACAACGGGCGCGTCGGTCATGACATTGGTTGGGTTCTGGTCTATTTCACTCATCTACTTGAACAGGAAGCGTGCGACGAACGAGAAACCGTAATCGAGGGTGAAGATCAGGGCGATCACGATGACAAGGGTCATCAGCACGACGGTGGAGTAATTGATGGTCTCGGCCCGGGAGGGCCAGGCCACCTTGCGCAACTCGACGCCGACCTCGTGGAGGAACTCACGGGGCGTGGTCCGACTACGTTGCGCAGCCTGCGACGGGGCGGTAGGACGGGTCTTCTCCCGCGTTCGCGCCGCGGGTTCCCCGTCAGCGCCCAGTTGGCCCTGGCGCTGGAGCAACCGCTTTTGTTCTCGGTTCATGCTCACGTTGCGATGACCTTCTCGAAGGGTGTGGATCAGGTGGAGCAGGGCAGGAGGGACTCGAACCCCCAACCGCCGGTTTTGGAGACCGGTGCTCTACCAATTGAGCTACTGCCCTATAGCGGAGGGGAGTCCCAGACAGCGAGGATAGCACCCACTCTCCGCGTCCCGGCGGGCAGCTGGCCGCGGTCGGGCCACGCCGCAGCCCCGCCCACACCCTCCACCACGCCTGGGTCGCGAACGCGGGGCATTTTCCCAGTCCCCGAAGCTAACCGGCGAGGCGCATACCTTTGCGCTTGTTGGAGGCCCGGGAGACGAGGACGAGTGTCCCGGCGGCGCCGGCCGCGGTGGCGGCGACGGCTACCCCGCCGATGTAGGCGGCCCGCTTGCCGGAGAGCAACGAACGGATGGCGCCACGCTCGCCCGCCTCTTCGAGGTTGGCCAGGATGCCGCTCAGGACGCCGGGGGCCGGTTCGAGGTACTCGGTGCGCAGCTGGCGAAGGGCCCGCAGCAGTTTGCGGTAGTGCACCAGCTCCGCCTGGCATCGCAGGCAGGTCCCAACGTGGTTCTGGATCCGCCGGTCGGCCCGCTCGGTGCCGTCGGCGATGGCCGGCAGGGCGGCAGCCACCTCGTCGCATGTGAGACGCCGCGTCGGGCGGCGGTGGTCCTGTTGCTCAGACTGCATGGGCGTCACCTCCCTCGATCAGGGGTAGTTCGGAGCGCTGGGGGAACAGACGCTCGCGGAGCTTGCGCCGAGCCCGGTGGAGTCGGACCTTGGCTGCCGCTTCGGTGATCCCGAGTTCGACGGCGATCGACTCATGAGGCAGGTCGTAGACATCGCGCAGGACGATGACGGCGCGGAGGCGAGGGGGCAACTCTTGGAGCGCCCGGGCGATCCCGTCGCGTTCGAAGGCCAGTTCGGCCTGGCGCTCCGGGTCATGGTCGGGGTTGGTGTCGACGAGGTCGAACTCCTCGTCGAGTTCGTCGTGGCGGGTGCGGGAGCGCTTGGCGAGGGTGGTCGAGGCGCAGTTGGCCGTAATCCGGTACATCCACGTGGTGAAGCGGGCGTCGCCGCGAAAACGCTTCAGTCCTCGATAAGCCCGGAGATAGGCGTCTTGCACCACGTCCCGTGCGTCCTCTTCGTTTCCCGTGAGCCTGTAGGCCAGCGTGTACATGTCGGTATAGGTGGCTTTGACCAGTTCGTCGAACGCCGAACGATCGCCTGCTCTGGCCGCGGTGACCAGACCGGTGAGATCCGGCGACATCACTGGATAGGACTCGGGAAAGACGGCACGGGTTACTCGGTATTCGCCCCTGAGCTCAGCGGGTCTCTTTGTGGGTCGTGTGCTGGCGATCCCACCGGCAGTACTTCTTCAGCTCGATGCGCTCGCGGTCGTTCTGCTTGTTCTTCATGGTGATGTAGTTGCGCCGTTTGCAGACGTCGCAGGCCAAGGTGACCTTCACCCGCTTCTCGTTCTTCGCCACGCTATGACTCCTTCACTTGTCCCTGTGCTTGGTGCTGGTGCTGGTGCTCGATCCTGCTGGTGTGGCTGGTGTGGCTGGTCTGTAGCGGCGGTCGGACTTGAACCGACGACCTAACGATTATGAGCCGTTTGCTCTGCCTACTGAGCTACGCCGCCCTGTGGTGGAACGTTCCCGAAGGGCTGAGCCCCCTGTCGGAATCGAACCGACGACACCAGCCTTACCATGGCTGTGCTCTGCCGACTGAGCTAAGGGGGCAGACCCCTGCCGGGGTAGCTCGGCCATGGTAGTCGAGCGACGGGGTTGGCTCGGGCCTTCGTACGCGCCGGGACGGCGCCGCCGCCGGGCAGAGGCCGAGGGCCTGGGCGAACGGGGGCCTGGGCGAACGGGGCTGGGCGAACGGGGGCGGTTGCCTGGTTTCGGTAGCGTGCCGTCGGGATGCTGCGCACCCGGCTGGCGACCATCGACGACGCCGAGGCCATCCGGCTCATCTACAACGCCGAGGTGATCGGCTCGACGGTGACCTTCGACATGGTGCCCCGCGCGCCCGACGAACAGCTGGCGTGGTTGGCGGAACACCGCGGACCGCATCCGGCGATCGTGGCGGTGACCGACGCTGGCGTGGTTGCCGGCTTCGCGTCGGTTTCGCCGTACCGCAGCCGGCCGGCGTACTCGACGACCGTCGAGGACTCGGTGTACGTCCAGACGGACTGCCGAGGCCAAGGCATCGGAAAGCTGTTGCTGGCCGATCTCCTCACGCTGTCGGCCGCCCACGGGTTCCACGCGGTCATGGCCCGAATCGTGGAGGGCCATGCGGCGTCCATCGCCCTGCACCGGTCGTGTGGATTCGAGTTGGTCGGTGTGGAACGCCAGGTGGGCCGCAAGTTCAGCCGATGGCTCGACGTGGTGCTGATGCAACGCCTCCTCTAGCCAGGGGCCAACGGCGCCTACCTCCGTCCGACTCCCAGTAGCGGCGGGGCGGTGCCTACGATCGCTGGCGTGCACATTGGCGATACGGTCCCCGACTTCGAGCTGCCCGATCAGGACGGCACGCCCCAGCGTTTGAGCGGCTACCTGAACGACGGGCCCGTGGTCTTGTTCTTCTACCCGGGGGCCATGACGTCGGGCTGCACCATCGAGAGTTGCCACTTCCGCGACATGAAGTCGGAGTTCGAAGCGTTGGGCGCCCGACGCGTCGGTATCAGCCACGACACCGTCGGCAAGCAGAAGAAGTTCGCCGACAAATACGGCTTCGACTACGCGCTCCTTTCCGATGCAGACAACACGGTGGCCAAACTGTTCGGGGTCCACCGGGGCGGGCCCTTGCCGACCAAACGCTCCACCTTCGTGATCGGCACCGACAGCCGAGTACTCGATGTCATCAAGAGCGAAGTGCGCATGTCGGTGCATGCGGACAAGGCGCTGGACGCCCTGAAGGCCCGAACCGGCGCCTGACGGTCGGAAAGGCGTATGAAGGGCCGGTGGACCTGGCAGTCTTTGCCGCCGTTTTCCCGCTGATCTTCCTGGGCGAACTGCCCGACAAGTCGATGTTCGCCTCCATGGCCCTGGCATCGCGGGGCCGGCCGCTGGCGGTCTGGTTGGGGGCGGCGGCGGCGTTTGCGGCCCATGTGGCGATCGCGGTTTCCATCGGGGTGGCGCTCTTCAACGTCCTCCCCCACCGGGCGGTCGACGCCTTGGTGGCGGTGCTCTTCGCCGCCGGAGCTGGCTACGCCTTCCTCATTCGCGACCAGGTCGAAAAAGAGCGAGGGGAGGCGGAGGCGAAGTCGTCGATGGCCACGCTGGCAACCTCCTTTGCCGTCATCTTCATCGCCGAGTGGGGTGACTTGACGCAGGTCCTGACCGCCAACTTGGCGGCGCGCTACCACCAACCGTGGACCGTCGGCGTCGCGGCCACGCTGGCGCTGTGGACCGTGGCGGCCCTGGCCGTCGTCGGCGGCCAGGGACTGCTCCAGTTGGTATCGGTCAGAATCGCCCGGATAGCCACTGCGATCGTGCTACTGATCCTGGCCGTCGTCTCCGCCTCCAAGGCGATCGGCGGCTGAACGCTCCTGCGAAGGGGCGGCGGAACAGCATCTGGAAGCGGCCGCCGACCCCAAGCCCGAGGGCGGCTGGGCATGGGGTCGGCGGCACCGCGCCAGCCTCGCGGGGGGCGGGCGGCACGGGAACGTGGCGGTCAGCTCAGCTGATCGCTCTCGCCTGGCGGCGGAGATCGGCGAGCCACGCGCGGCGCACTCGGCGTCGTTCGGCCTCGGTGGTGCCGCCCCAGATACCGTCTTGCTGGTTGGTCTCGAGCGCGAACTGCAGACAGGCCTCGGTGACCTGGCAGCCGTCACACACCGCCTTGGCCGCTTGGACGTCGTTCAGTGAGACGCCGGTCGCGCCAGCAGGGAAGAATATTTCCACGTCAGCGAATCGGCATGCGGCATGGTCCCGCCAAGTCCTGTCGACATTCACGGCTCTTCGCTGGACGGTCATTTTCCCGTTCCTCCGCTGACGACGTCTTGGATCGCTGACGCTGCCGGGGTCCGGGACAGTTGGCACTTGGCCCGAAGAACAGGTGACCTGCGACAAGAGTGCTCCAAATTGCGCCGGCTGTCAACGCAGTTGCGGCGTCCAATGGCCGCGGTCCCCCCGCCCACCATGCAGGCCACCTCGGCCGGCTGCGCTCGGCAGACTGCGCTCGGCTGGTCGTCGCCGGGTGGGGTCGCCGGCTTCAGGATTTACGCAGGAAAGAAAGAGCGAAGGTTGGTTGGCCCCCTGCGGATCGCTTCTGTGCAGAGACCTATTTTCGCGATCACCATACCCGTCGATTTGAACTCTTCTGCTACTTGGAGTAAGGTTCGTGTAGTGGGATAGTACTCGCGTTAGGTGTCAGAGCTGAAGATTCGGACAGTCGTTCCGCCAGCGTAGACATCGGCGCAGAGGTGCCAAGTCTCATTCCAGGGACACGTTCGGCATTTGCAGGTTCCGCCGCCCGTATTCGCAGAGTCCATTTCTCAATTGAAAGGAGAATGGGGAAACAAGACCGCTGTGCGGCACACCTTCCCTAGTCACTACATGACATTCGCAAACGGAACTCACAGCATCGAGCCTGGGAACGGGACACTGACGGTCAAGGTCTACAAGGAGGGAATGGCTGCCAAGATGGGCCACGACCTGACGTTTGAGGCCTCCGACTGGAGCGGCAAGATCACGGTCGACACGGACAATCCGGGCGCTTCGAGCGTCCAGGTAACCATCGATCCGTCCTCGCTCGAGATCGTCAACGCCGAAGGCGGCGCCAAGCCGCTGAGCGACAAGGACCGCTCCGATATTGCCAAGAACATCACCAAGACGCTTGGTAATTCGGACATTACCTTTGAGAGCACGGATGTTTCGGGGACCGCTCCCCGCATCTCCCTCAAGGGGAATCTCACCATCTCCGGCACGGCGAAGCCCGTCACGTTGGACCTCACCGTCGGCGACGACGGCCACGCCTCGGGCAAGACGACGATCATCCAATCCCAGTTCGGGATCAAGCCGTTTTCGGCAATGATGGGCGCGCTCAAGGTCAAGGATTCCGTCGGCGTCGAATTCGACGTCACGCTCCCCACCGAGTAAAGAAAATCCCTGGCGGGCGAACAGAGCGAACGCGGGCGCGGACAACCAAGCGCCCGCGTTCGCGCGCGCTGCCGCGATTCGACATCGCCGCCCGCTGTCTCGCTTCGCTCGTGTCAATCGTCATCTAAGGCCGTCGGCGCCACTCGAAGGCATGTCGCCGTAACCGGGTCCCAGAACGTTCTGACCGTGGGCCTGCCCGTTCCGCCACGGACCGTGACGTCACGTCGGGCAACAACGGAGCCGCATGCGCGGCGGGCTTCGACCTGTGCACGGGCGCGGTAGCTGGGTTCGCTGAGTCCGCTATGGCCCAAGTCGCCTGATCGCCCGACGGTTGGTCGTCGGGCGGGTGCCGGTCATGGCGGGTCGGGGTCGCCGGGGGGGCGGTCGTTGGGGTTGACCCATATCCAGTGGCCGGGGCCGCCTTTTAGTTGGTAGCCGCAGTAGGTGATGAGGTGGTGGTCCCATTGGCATACCCGGGCGCAGGTGGCCAGGCTGGCCGGCGTTCCTTCGGCGAAGGGGGTGAGGTGGTGGATCTCCAGGCCGTGGCTGGCGGGGCAGCCGGGCCGGCAGCATTGGCGGTCTCGTCTCCTCGAGGGCACTGCGCAGATGGGCGGGGATGGTACGGCCGGCGTGGGCCACGGCTCGGACATCGACGCCGTCGGTCAGGAGAATCTTCAAGACTGAGTCACGGGCCAGATCCTGGGCGGTGGAGGCGGGGATAGGGCCGATGCCGGGGATCTCGCAGGTCTCTCCGTCTTGGATGTAGCCCCGTTTGAGCACGCTGTAGTCGACTCGGACATGCACCGTGGCCCGCGGTCCAGATGGTTCCCGGCCCGAGCCGCTGCCACCGGCGCCGACGAGGGCGGAAAGGGCGTCGGCGCCGTAGGCTTCGGGCGGCTCCCGGCGCCCATCGCGGCGGGCGTCTTGGAAGATCTGGTTGGCGACCGCTTCGATCTCGGCGTGCATGTGGGCGCCGATGTCGGGGGCGAGGCGGTAGTGGCCGCACACCGCCCCGTCGGCGTCGGTCCATTTCCGCCAGTAGCGGTTCTCGTGGATGCGGCGGTACCGGGCCTGATCGTCGTCCCGGTCGGCGGTCGCCGCCTTGGCGGCCCGACACGCCGCTTTGAGTCCCGCCAGGGGCTGGCGGGGGGCGTCGTCGAGGAGGCGGCGCTCGGCGTTGGGGTTGGCGGTCCCGGCGGCCGCGATCTCCCGGGCCTGGCTCATGGACAGCCGGCCGGCGGTGAACGCCTCGGCGGTGGCGGGCAGCGAGTCGAGTTGTTCGGCGGTAGCCAAGGTGGCCAGGGCGTGGCCCAGCGACTCACCGGTCTGCTGGGCCAGATACGAGGCAGCCGTCTTGTGCCCGTCGCGCCGCCAGACGTTGGATTGCTCGATGCGCCGGGACAGCTTGGTGCGTCCCGCGGCCGCCAGGCGCTCGATGGTGGTGAACGCCTGGAGGAGCGCGGCGGCGTCGTCGCCGGTCAAACATCCCGGCTCCAGGGCCGAGACTTCCTGCTGCAATGGGCCGACCATCTCGATCACCGATCCGAACATACGTTCGATTATACCTCGCCCATGTGACCGGAACACCCAAAAACACTCGAAAGCTTCACGACCGCCTGAGAAACACTTTCGAGATGATGCTGGCACCCATCCTGGGCCCGCAGCTGCGACCCGCACCAACTCCTCGACGGCGGCAAAGGTCCACCTC
>CAVTDW010000028.1:0-266402 GCA_963733505.1 uncultured Actinomycetota bacterium
GGTACCCGGACCGCTGCTCGACTGGGAACCCCGAGACCGACTAAACTAAATGAACATTTCAGGTGGGAACCTCTGGGAGTTGGTCAAGCACTGCGACATCTCCGTCGGCGTCCTCGGCCACGACGACATGCAAAGGAGGCACTTCCTTCGGGAACTTCCACAGATCGAAGATCCATTGACTTAGTTCCACCTGCCGCGCATCGATTGCAGCGGTATCCCAGACATCATATTTCGAGAGTTCACGTGTCATCAGTATATCCGAGCCCTTGTATCCCCTCTCCTTCTTTGTGGGGAACCCGGCATTTTTTATTGCGAAATTCATCCGTTTCCAAGAAGCGTCAGGTTGCCGAGACGGTTTATGACCTGGGCATGATTCGGCCATCTATTCTCGGCAGGTGTCTGCGGGTAGATGTGCTCAACATGGACACGATCAGTTCCCTCAACGGCCACCTCTTGTGTCAAGCGCTTGGCGTGCTCGATTTCTCGTAGAAGATAGCGTGCCGTTTCAATGCGACTCACCGACGCACGCTTGAAGCGACCCACGAACTCGTCCACTGTCGGAGACAGCGCCGCAAGAGAGCCGATCGCTTTCTCGAAGTCGTGAGACTTACGTAGTTCAGCCGCCGTGGCAAATACCGTGCTTTCGAGAAGCGATGTGTCCCGACCGCCAATCACGCTGTACCTGACGAAAAGTGCTGTCAGCGATTTACAAGCTGACGGAGACCCAGGATTTGGGGCCGTCACTATCCTCGGCAACATACCCAGAGAGCAACAGAGGATAGAGCGATTTTGCACCCAGAGCACGGACCCCCTCTAGTCGGCGACGAAGGTCGGCGTCGTTCTCGCGCGCTCGCACAATGTCCCGGTACAGGGACGCCGCCTCTGCGAGATCCAACGAGAGCTTCAATGACTCGATGTTCTCCGCAAGAATGACGGCCTTCATTTCGCGGTACAGCTTTCTGGCCTTAACGTCTCCTCGAACACTCACCCAATAGTGGCGGATGAACTCGTCAATGTTTGCTTCATCTCCCATATCAAGGACCGTCTGCCAAGCCTCAACGATCCGCGACCGCGTAACGTCGTCGGGCGCCCGCCTAAGCAGAAAGTTCCGTAGAAGATCCGGAGTCGAAAGACCTATACCACGATCATTAAGTGTCTCGAACGCGGCGGCGGCGTTATCTTCGTCGGTCGACGTGACAGAAACGACCGACATATGGTCACAAAGCACTCGCTGGATCCGCACATTTCGGTCGAACGCGACCCGGCCTCGACCGAGACGTTCGCTCTCATCCTCAACTCTTTCCTCAAAATACCTTCGTGCTTTTCGGATCAGTCCATGAGAGCGCAGTTTCGCCTGCGACTCACGGCGCGGGTCATCCTGTACCTCTGCCCGAAAAAACTCGCGATCGTATACATTCATCGTAAGCATGTACTTCGTGACTCTGGTTGCGTCGTCGAAATCGGAAATATACTTGGTCTGCACCCGCGTGGCCGCATTTGCGCTATAGGCACGTCTTGCGTCACGCAGGACAGATAGCAGTATTGTGGCTGTGGCCAATCGTTGCTGTCCGTCAAGGAGTAGATGAGAGGATTCGGCAGTTACGAGGACAATAGACCCGAGAAAGTACTCCTCGCCTTCAATAGTGTCGCCTTGATATTGTTCGTCGAAGGCTGTGAGGTCCTGCCAGAATTCTCTGACTTCTTCGGTCTTCCATGAATACGATCGCTGCCACTCCGGGACGACGATGGCGGGGCTTGTTGTAGCGAGAAGGGGTCCCCACGGTTTGTCTGTGGGCCTCGTATCGTTGGTCAGGCATGGCTGAGGATCTTACTGGAAGCCGTCTGAACTCCCACGTCCGGGTGGCTTTATCCTATTTCGTTGAACCGGATCGCGGTCGGGAGAGAAGACGGCCCGCTCACCTTCGAACGACGACAGTGTGTCGTCATCCCCGCCACCCGATGACTCCGATCGCCGGGTCTGGGACGGATCCGATTCGGGCGATAGCGGATGGTCTGCTCCCGACGGAATCGGGATGCCCTCACCGGCATTTCCGGCATCCATTGCAGAACCGACGGATATCAGGAGCTCTGGTTCGTACGCGCTACGCATGCAAAGTCCCTTGTCCGATGCCGACGCTTGTGTCCATTGAAAACCCGTGAAGTCACCGACCATGGAGGTGGAGGCTGCCCCGACGGTCCAACTGTGACGATTGATTCGATGCCGCTTGTCTGATCGACTCTTCGCTCATTTTGCTCAAGGTCCGCGTCGTCAGGCCCTTTGGAACCGCGCTTCGCCATGACCTGGCCATATTGCTTTGGGCGTCCTGACGTGTAGCAACGCTTTGGGCAACCCGGTGGTGAACAGTCGAAGACTCTTGGTCACTCTGTCCACTGGGTTCAGCGCGGTGCACCATGGCACAAGCCGCCGCACGCTGGTAGAATCTTGGTCGTGGCGATCGAACGGCGAGAGCAAGTATTTGTGAGTTCAACGTATGTTGACCTCACTCTGGAGAGACAAGAAGTCATACAGACCCTTTTGGAGGCGGACTGTATCCCGTCTGGCATGGAACTGTTTCCTGCCAGTGACGATGATAGGTGGACGCTAATAAAGCGGGTTATCGATGACTGCGATTACTATGTCGTTGTAGTTGGTGGGCGATATGGCTCCATCGATCCGGACCAGGGAGTCAGCTATACCGAGATGGAGTTTGACTACGCAGCGTCCAGAAAGAAGCCCATCATGGGCTTCTTGCACGGCGCCCCTGGTCAGATTTCACAGGACAAGGTCGAATTGGATCCGGAAGCTAGGCTTCGTTTAGACGCTTTTAGAGCGAAGGTCGAGTCTAGGATCGTGAAGTATTGGACGTCATCTGCTGAGCTAGGTGGACAAGTAGCTAAGAGTTTGATTCAAATCCGAAAGACCCACCCAGCCGAGGGCTGGATCGCACCGTGAACCGCTTACTCCAGAGATTCAGCAAGAAATAGCAGAACTTCGGACCAAGGTCGCCGAGTTGACCACGGAACTCGATAAGAAATCGAGCTTCTCGATTCAGTCCTCGGCCCTCTCGCAAGGCGACGACCTGTTCACGGGACCAGCCCGAGTAACATATATCTCGGACGACGCACTTAGGACTGGTCGCCCGAGTCGCGTTCTGCCAACAAAGGCCTTCACCTCTGAGTGGTCTGGTTCTTGGAATGATATCCTTGCCAAGTTGGGCCCAGTAATGATTGATGAAGCTTCCGAGGAACAAATGGAGGCCGAACTCGACGACCTGGTGAATAGAGTATGGCGGCGCCAGGATCACCCAAAGCCGCCGGATTTTGGGCGCTACCGCTCCGCCGAGACACCTTCGGGACAACTTCATGACATTAAGATCCAGCTCTTCGCATTGGGTCTAATCGATCAGAGCAAGCGGCGCCGGGCCGTATCTGACAGCAATACTTACTGGTCGCTGACACAGGCGGGCCGCGAGCAACTGATGCGCCTTCGTGCGATCCGACGACCGGCATCGGAAGAGGCGTCGGAACTTGAGCTTGCGGAAAGCCAGTCAGGCGAGACACCGGCAGACGCCACAGAATAGGTGTTGAGGTGATTACTCACTGTTCTTCGGTTCGTTAGAGGCGTTGACCTTCTTGGGAACCGTCCGGTATCTGGCGTTACGTGGGTGATCGCTGTCAAGAGGGTAGGGGGGATTATTTTCGGGTCTCTCATGGTCGTCGGTTTGTGAGGTCGGATCTGAAGGTCATGGGGGGCTGGCTTGTTGGTCGTCGGGGGTGGGCGCGGGGTTCACGGGGTCCGCTGTTCTGGGCACCCCGCGAGCGGGGCCCCGCCCGTCACAGCGGACCCCGTGAACCCCCGTTGGCTTTGCCGGTCTTCTTCGTTGTTGGTGTCGGGGTCGGTGAAGCTGTGAGGAGTTTGTCGAAGAGTTGCTGGCGTCCCACTTGTCCTTTGGCGGCGGCGTCGTCACGTTGGCGCAGGAGGATGGGGTGGAATTCGAGGCCGGTTTCGAAATAGGTGCAGGATTCGCAGATCGATTCGAATGCGCAGTCGAGTTCGGGCGGCCGTGCGCAGTAGCCGTTGCCCAACATTTTGTGGTTCTCCCGGCGGAGGCGGGCCATGGCGGGGCCCTCGGCGTCGGCGGGGAGGTGGCGGGGCTGGTCGTAGAGGGCCTCGACGCGGGCGGACACGGCGAAGTACTCATCGGCCACGGTGCGGTTGGCGATCTTGGCGTACGTCTGGGTCATGTCCATGGAGCGATGCCCGAGCAGCGCCGCGATGGCTTCGAGGCTCATGCCCCGGTTGATGGCCTGGGTGGCCAGGGTGTGGCGCATCCGATGCGGGTTCACGTGTTCGATGCCCGCCGCTTTGGCGATGCGGTCCATCATGCGCGCCACGGCGTGACGGTTGAGCGGCCGGCCCCATTCGTTGACCACAGCAGCCCTGTGTCGCCCGCTGGGGTGGTGTCGTGCCATTCGTCCAGCATCGCCACCAGGTGGGGGTGAAGGGGGATGTAGCGGTCGTTGTGGAGCTTGCCGAGGGGGATGCGCAGCCAATGCGTCGAGCCGATGATGACCACGGCGTCGGCCTCGAGGGTGCACAGCTCGCCGACGCGCATCCCGGTGCGGGCCAACAACTCGACCACCAGGCGGGTCAACGGCCGGGTCTCGGCGCGCGCGGCGCGCATGAACGCCGCGAAGGTGGGGTCGTCCAAGAACTTGGGCAGCGCCTCGTCGCGTTTGGGGATGTCGCCCGCGAAGACCAGCTGACGGGGCGGCGAGTCGTCCCAGTCCCACTCGATGATCCGCTCGAAGAACATGCGCAGCATCGTCAAGCGTTGACGCACCGTCGCCGGCGCCGCCGTCGTCTTGCGCCCCGAGGTCGCCTTGCGGGCCGGCTGGGCCGCCAACCAGGACTTATACCCCTCCACGTGACGGCGACGGAGATCCGTGGCCGACACCACGGCCGGGTCGAAGTCGGCCATGAACCGCTCGAAGCGCCTCAAGATCCCCGCCGCCGAGGCCACCGTGGAGGGCCGCAGCGACACCGAGATCTGCTCCAAGTAGGCGTCGATCGTCTCGCCCAACACCCTCGGCGCAACCGCCGTCTTGGTCAGGTTGCGGGCCGTCATCGTCCCGCTACCGTTTCGGCCAGGAACTGGGCGTCGATCGCCTCCGCGGCCCGGCGGTACTCGTCGGCCAGCCACCGGTCACCCAGATGCAGGTACACCCGGGTCGTCTCGATGGAGGCGTGACCGGCCTGGGCTTGGACCGCCTCCAACGCCATGCCCGCCTCCCGCAGCCGGGTGAAACAGGTGTGCCGCAACTGGTGGCAACTCCCGTGGGCCAACCCGGCCCGGCCGCGGGCGCCATCCAGGATCTCGTCGAGGCCATAGGCGCTCAACGGCTCCCCGCGACGCGGTCCTTTCAACACCACGAACACCCGATCCGTCGCCGCCTCAGCCGGCCGTTCGCCGATCAAGGTATGCGGCCACGGTGGCGAAGAACCGTCCCGCCATCGGGATCATCCGCTGCCGACCCCCCTTGCCGTCGGCCACGAACACCCGACGCTCGGCCGCGTGCAGGTCACCAAACCGCAACCCCAGCACCTCGCCTCGGCGCAGCCCGCCCAACACCATCGCCTCGACCATGGCCCGGTCTCGTTCGGTGCGCAACGCCGCCACCAACGCGTCGACCTCGCCCGGCGACAGAATCCGCGGCAGGGTCCTGGGGGTGCGAACCAGCGGCGCCTCCGCCCCCGACCGTCGGGCCCGCCGGGTCGCCAACCCACGAGGGACCGGGTTCGATTTCACGCCGGCATCGCCACGGGCCAACAGAAAAGCGTAGAAGCCGGAAAGGCTAGACAACCGCCGAGCCACTGTCCGGGCCGATAATCCGGACCCGCGATCCGAAATGGACGCTATCTTCGAATGGCCGCGACGCTGATCGACAACAAACTCGATGATGTCTTTGGTCGTCACGGCCGAGGGTCGTTTCCCGGTCCACGAGAAGAACACTTTCAAGTCGAACGCGGTCGCTAATAACGTCTCATGGCGGGCTCTGGCAGCCACGAACTCCAGGTACTCGTCCACCTGCCGGAGACCGACACGGACACTCACAACGCCATTCGCGGCGACCGAACGAACCACCTTCAACGCGGGCACAGTCGGGCTCCTAACTCCCGAGCTCCACCCAAACCAAACCCTACAACAAGGCCCCACGATCACCCACGTATTATGCGTTCCCGACCGGCCTGATTTTGCCGGTTGTAGGGCGGCGTTCACCGCAGGCTGGGCACCCGCACGTCTGGGACAGGATTCTCCGGCCGAAGAGTTCAAGTTGTGGGGAAGGCCACGCGACGCCAACATCAAGGACAGGTCCGCCAACGCCGCGGGCCGACCGCCAGCGGCCAAGCTGGGCGATCGGAGCCCCCAGGCGGCCCGCCGCGGCGTTGTTCTCGGGCGGCCGATGGACTGGGTGAACTGCGCGGTCCTGGATGTTGCCCGGGCCCCCGTGTTGGGCCCCAACATTGGACTGGGCGCTCCGGGTGGGCCCCACGACCTGGCGCGCCTGCAATGCGCCGCGCCGTCCCCGCTCGGGCGATCGTCAAAGCCCGACGCCCTAAGCGTGTGGTCGAACTGGCGCACGACACTGTGTCGGTCCAAGATCGGCCCAGTGAGTCCAACATTGAGTCCAACACGCCTCGTTCCGGAGGGTCGCGGTCCGGCACGCTGGGGCTCACCTGATTCCAAGAAAGCTCTGCAGATACCGGGACGGGCGGGGGAGCCGTTGGGTCAAGTCGGGTCGGAGAGGAATGGCTTTGTCCGGCCTCGTAATGCGCAGGTCAGCGGTTCGATTCCGCTCTCGGGCTCCAAGAAGTGGCTGCTCAAAGGCCATGTCCGGTGGTCGTCACACCCATCAGGTAGTCGTGGTGCAATCAGTTGGGCAACAACCTGGAGGGAGACGATGGCCGGGAACATCCAACACCAACTACGATGTAGTCGATGACGAAGCGAACGCCGACTCCGGTGAGGTTCGAGGATGCGGTGGCGAAGCGCCTCGCATCCTTCGTTGCGTCCCATCCGGGCTTGTCGCTGTCGGCGGCGGCCAACCTCCTCGTCGATGAGGGGCTGAGAACGGCTGAGTATCCCGGTGTCGTGTTCCGCGACGGGCCGGCGGGCCGCCGGGCCGGGCTGGCTGGGGGGCCAGATGTCTGGGAGGTCATACGAGCGGTGAAGTCGGCGCGCAATGCTGAGCCGGAGCTGGACGAGGACGAACTGCTGACACTGGTGTCAGACAACGGTGGGCTGGCGCTGGCCAAGGTGCGCACCGCGGTGCGTTACTGGGCGAGCTATCCGCCGGAGATCGAGGCTTGGATCGCGGCGGCGCAGGAGGCCGAGACGGTTGCCGAGGTGGCTTGGCGACGCGAACGCGATCTTTTCGCCCAGTAGCTGGTGGGTTCGCCGCTGTTGTTGGACGAGATGCTGAGCGGCACCATCGCCGTCCAGTTGCGAGCGCGCGGCCACGATGTGGCGGCGGTGGTTGAGGACACGGCTCTGATCGGCCTCTCCGACGACGAGATACTGGCTGAGGCGACGATCGAGGGACGGGCGCTCGTGACGGGCAACATTCGTGACTTTGTGCCGCTCGATCAGCGCTACAAGGAGTCTGGGAGAGTCCATGGCGGGCTCGTCTTGGTTTCAACCAAGACCTTCCCCCAGGACCGATCGTTCATCGGGGCGCTGGTCTCCTCGCTGGACGACCTTCTCGGCAAGGACTGGTTGCGTCCCGACAGCGTCATGTTTCTGATACGCCGCTCCGAGGCCGGCAACGAAACGCTTGGCCTGGGCTGAAGCTGTTGCGCTTGCCGGATGGCGAGGCAGGCCGACGGGGGGAGAATGAGTTGCCAATGCTCACAGAGTCCGATCGCGGGGCTCGCTTCGCCTGAGCAGGTCGATCAAGCGACGGGCATCTTCCACCAGAGCCGGCAGGGCGTGCTCGAGCGCCATGCGGGCGACGCTCATCGGCTCCGCTCTCGGCAGCATGGGCGGTCCCTCGCCAAAGGAAAGGTCGACGGGCAACACGGCGTCGTCGATCTGGGCGTCCACCATGCTGCCCCCGGCGCGGCGGACGAACCCGGTGAGCACGGACACGACGTCGGCCGGCGTCGCCGCGTGGATGATCGCCCTGGTCGTGTCATGGATGAGCGCCAGGAACTCGGCCTCGCCCGATTCCGAGGACAGGCGTGCCGTCCTCGGCATCGTGGCGACGGTCGACTGCCCGACGGTCGCCTGCCCGACCGTGGCGACCGACGACTGACCTCCGGCCCCGGCCTGGGCGCCCACGCCGCCCGCCGCCTGGCCGGGGCCGCCAAGCACGGCTTCGGTTGATGCGATTGATCGCTCGCTGTCGGCGACCCAGCGGGCCGCGGCGCCCACCGCCACGCCCTCGGAGACCAGCCGCTGGACCTCGCGGACGCGAGCCTCGTCCTCGGCGCTGTACAGCCGTTGCCCCCCGGAGGTGCGCGACGGACGAAGCAGCCGGTACCGGCTCTCCCAGGCGCGCAGCGTCGGCACACCCACGCCGGTGCGGTTGGACAACTCCCCGATGCGCAGCGCCCCCTGGGTTCGTTCCACAACTCTCACTATAGCCTAGACGAGAGCTTGACAAAAGCTCTACATAAGCGTACCAATGGGGATGTGGCCATTGAACCAGTTCGCTGCCCGACAACTTCCAACGACCACCTCGACGACAGTGACACCGTTCTTGCACTTCGACTCCGGGAGCAGTCGCCCGCCGCGCTGGCCGAGGTTTACCGGCGACATGGCGCCGCCGTGGTCACCCACGCCCGGCGTTTCGGCCAGCCCGACGCCGCCGAGGACGTCGCCCAGGAGGTGTTCCTTACCTTGTGGTGTAACCCGTCGCGCTACGACCCTTCCCGGGGGTCGCTTCGCACCTACCTGCTGACCATGGTCCAGAACCGCTCGATCGATTGGTACCGCTCCGAGCAGGCACGGCGCCGTCGTCAAGACCAAGCCGGCTCGACACCGGAGGTCCGATCGGGCGTTGACGACGCCGTCGTCGCCGCCGACCAGGCGGCCTTCGTACGCGCATCGCTCGACGACCTCCCGACCAACGAGCGCTTGGCGATCGATCTGGCCTACTTCGGGCAGCACACCTATGTCGAGGTCGCTGAGCTCCTCGGCCAACCGGCGGGCACGGTGAAGAGCCGCATCCGCCACGGACTGGCGACACTGCGGGCGGCACCGAGGCTGGCGGAGCTGGTGTCGTCGTAGCCGGGCTCGGCCGAGCACGAGCCCGAGCCCGAGCCCAAGCCGACATGGAGGAAAGCCCCAAAGTGAGGGAAGGAGGCTTTTTCGGCCCCATTGTCACCCGAGTACTTTGGGGCGACGAGTATGCGTCGATCGACCACGTACCGCAACGCACCGCCGTGAACGCCGTGAACGCCGTGACCGACGAGGACGGCCAGGCCTACGTCGAGCGCCTGTTGTCGGGCGACCTCGACGGTGCTCGACGCCAGATCGACGCACTCCTCACCCACCGCTCACCGCGGCAGATCATCATCGACATTCTCGCCCCCGCCCAAGCCGAGATCGGCCGGCGCTGGGAGACCAATCAGTGCAGCGTGGCCGACGAACACGTGGCGACCTCGATCACCGACGCGGTGCTGGCGCAGGTCGGCGCCGCGGTGGCACCGCCGACCAGCGACGCCACCTTCGCCGTGTCCTGCGTCGAAGGCGACTGGCACATCGTGCCGGCCCGAATGGCGGCCGAGCTGTTGCGGACCGAGGGCTACCGCGTCCGCTTCCTCGGAGGCTCCCTACCCGCCGACCACCTGGAGCGCTACCTGGCGGAGTTGCAACCGGCGGCGGTGTGCCTCAGCTGCTCCCTGCCGCTGTATTTGCCCGGTGCCCTGCGGTCGGTCGAAGCGGCCCACCGGGCCGGGATCCCAGTCCTGGCCGGCGGCCGAGGGTTCGGCCACGACGACCATGCTGCGGTTCGGGTGGGCGCCGACGCCTGGGCCCGAAACATGACGGCGGCGAAGCGCCAGCTGGCCACGTGGTCCCGCAGCCGTCCCGGCGTGTACGCCACGCCGTTTGCCGACACCGAGGCCTGGTCGGCGATCGAGCTCGCCCGCCCCGAACTGGTCGAGCACACCATGGCGCTACTTACCGAATCCTGGCCGCCGATGAGCGACCTCGACGACCGACAGTTGACCCGCACCCGCGAAGACCTCTCCTTTATCTTCGAGTTCCTGGCGGTGTCGTTGCTCGTCGACGACGATCGGATATTCGTCGAGTTCCTCGTGTGGCTGTCTGGAATTCTGACCAGCCGCAACCTGGCGCCATCTACCGTCGGAGCGACAATACCGTTGCTTATCGAGGCGCTCGCCGCCGCCGGCCGGCTCACCCCCCGAGTCGAACGCCTCTTACGGGAAGGCGCCAGCGCCCTGCAAACGCCCAGCACGGCCAAGACCTAACGTCGAGCGCATACCCCGTGTACCTGGCATTGCGGCGACTGCAGCCGCATCGCTACCGGTCCAGCCGGCCGGGCGTGAGTCAGCCGTCGACGGGCACATTCACCCGCGGTCTCTTTTCCCCAGTTCCATTGCTTTTGGACGCTCCGCCATCTGAGACCTGGGCCGCTTCCTGGGCTTGCTTCACCGGTGCGCCGAAGTGCATGAGGCGGCCGCCGAAAGCGAGTGAGGAGAGGGCGAACCAGGCCCACCCGAGCGCCAGGCCGGCCAGGACATCGGTCAGCCAGTGAACCCCGAGAAAGACCCGGGTGGATGCGATGCCCACGGCCAGCGCCACGGCGACGGCGGCGAGGGCGGCTTTGGTGCGCGACGAGCGGCCCACTCCGGCAAGGAGTGCGAATGCGGCAAAGACCGCGGCGGCGGTCGTGGCATGGCCTGACGGAAATGACGGTCCCGCGAACCCGGTCAGGCGATCGATGTTGGGCCGGGTCCGCCCGACGATCCACTTGATCAAATCAGCGACCGCGAATTGTCCCGCGACCACAAAGAAAAGAAAGCCGACGACGGCCGCCGAGCGGAAGTGCCACACCGCGATGATCGCGACCACGACGGCGAGCGGGACGATCACGACGGCGCCGCCGAACTGGGTGAAGTCCCGGAGCACGGTGGTTGACAACGTGCTGGCGTGGCGGGCCGCGAAACGAGCCGCCGACTGGTCGAAGCGGGCAAAGCCAAGGTTGGTGCGGACCATCAGGAGGAGCAATCCGACGCCCACAATGCCACCGACGACGATCGCGGAGGCAGCCGTGAGGGCCACGCCGGTCGTGACCGTCGGGGCGACCGAAGAGTCCGCAGCGTCGGCAAGACGGGGATGACGACGGACCGCGGACCAGATGCGCCGGGAGGAGACTTGCGGCGCCAGGATTGTCGGCCAGCGCAGCCCGATAAACCACACCAGCAATCCCGCGGCGAACATCAGTGCCACCATGACTGCCAGGATCAACATGCGACGGTCCTTCGTGGTCGGTTCACGACAGTCGACGCAGGGGTGTGGTGACCCGTTCCGCGGTCCGCTGGACGAACGAGCGCTTGCGCCACCGGCCGGCGCTGATTCGCACGCTCTGCTCGAGATCCTGCTCGAAATGACGGTCGAGGATCGCGACGACCTGCGGGTCCATGGCGACGAGGTTGATCTCCTCGTCGGCGTGGAGCGAGCGGGTGTTGAGGTTGGCCGAGCCGATGTTGGCGACGAGCCCGTCGACGGTCATGATCTTGGCGTGGAGCATCGAGGGCTGGAAGTTCCACAGCTCGATCCCTCGGGCGAGCAGCTGGGCGTAGTCGGCCTCGCCGGCCAGTTGGACGAAGCGCTTGTCGGCGTTGGGGCCCGGTAGGAGGATCTGCACGCTGACGCCTCGGTCGACGGCGTCGCCGAGGCGGGTGACGAGGTCGTCGTCGGGGACGAAATAGGCGGTGGTGATTCGTACCTGCCGTTCCGCTATCTGCAGGAGGGTGCGGAACAGCGTGGAGACGTCGCTACGCCCCGTTTCCGATGCGCCCCGGACGCACTGGACAAGGGAGTCACCCGCTTTCGGCTGATCGGGGAAGCGGTCGTGGGCGCCGTCGAACAGCAGCGAGTCGGTTTCGATCCAGTTGTCGAGGAAGGCGGCCCGGAGGCCGTCGACGCAGGGGCCTGCGACCCGGAAGTGGCTGTCACGCCACTCGTCGGGGTTGCGAGCGTCTCCCTGCCACAGGTCGGAGATGCCGACGCCGCCGGTGAACCCGATCGTTTCGTCGACGATCAGGACCTTGCGGTGGGTGCGATGGTTGACCTCGCCAGGGCGGAATCGGCGCAGAGGGCGGAACCAGCGGACGTGGACGCCGGCGTTTTCCATGTCGTCGATGAGGCTCATCTCGATCGGATGGGCGCCCCAACCGTCGAGGAGGATGCGCACCCGCACGCCGCCCTTGGCGCGGGCGCACAGGGCCTCGGCGAAACGGGTCCCCACCTCGCCTTTCCAGTAGACAAAGGTCAGAAAGTCGATGGTGTGCTCGGCCCCCTCGATGGCGTCGAGCATGGAGGGGAAGATCTCGTCGCCGTTTCGCAGCACGTGGATGCGATTGCCTTCGGTGGCGGGGATCCCGAGCACTCCCTCGAGGGTGCGACGGGCTCTCGTGGCTGGTGCGGGTTCGGGGGCCTCGCCCACGCCGCTGCGACCGCCCGGTTCGGGGGCCTCACACGCGCCGTCCTCCTGGGCGCCAGCCAGCGCCGGGGGATCCAGTTCGGCGATGCTCACGATGCCACGCCTACCGGCGAGCGCCGCCCCACCCCGGGTTCGGACTCGGCCACCTTCTCGGCGTCCTGGGGCGCGGTTGCGCCCGCCCGGACCGCTTCGAGCTGGGCCGCGACCGCCGCCCCGAAGAACAAGGCGATGCTCGACAGGAGGCACCACGCCAGCAGGGCGATCATGCCCGCCAGCGGCCCGTAGGTCTGGCCGAACGACGAGCTGATTCGATAGAAGTAACCCAGGCCCACGGTCGCCAGTGTCCACAGCACGACGGAGATGCCGGCACCGAATGCCAGCCACGACAGACGGGGCTGGCAACGCCGGGGCGACCAGCGGAAGAGCAACGTGATGGCCGCCGCGATCAACGCCAGACCGAGCGGCCATCGCCCGATCGACCAGGCGGTGCTGAGCCCATTCGAGCTACCCGAGCGGAACAGCTCCCGACCGAACGCCAGGCAGCCAAAGGCAAACGAGGCGAGGGTGCCGACGATCACCGTGAAGACGAAGGCCCGCCCGTACTTGTGGACGAAGGGGCGGTCCTGCTCGACGCCGTAGATGCGGTTGAGCCCTCGCTCGAGCTGACCCAAAGCGGTCGTCCCCGTGACGAGGCAGCCGAGCAGGCCCACGATGACCGCGCCGTATTGATGTTCGGCCGCGGTCGAGTGGGCCTGGGCCACCGCGGTCGTCAACACCTGACCGGCCGGGCCGGGAACGGCGCGCCGGACCGTGGCCACGATGATGTCGCTGACACCGCCTTTGTTGAGGACGCTGGCAAGGCCCACCAGGCCGATGACGCCCTGAATCGCGACGAGGGCAGTCATGAAGGCGAACGAGCGGGCGTGGCTGAATCCGTCCGCCACCCGCATGCGCTGGAAGGCATCCTTCAGCAGTCGGGTGCGACCGGTGCGCTGGAGAACGGCCCAGGCGTCGTCGCCCGACAGGCCCCGTGTTTCGGGCACCAGCGTGGCGGTACTCACCGGCTATTCGCTTCCGGTACGCAGACGGTGATCGCCCCGGGCTTGATCTTGGCCTGCAGCCGCTTCTTGGACGGTCGGGCTCCGCCGTCGAGCTCGTAGGGCATGGGCCGGCCGAGTTTGACGTCGACCTTGCGGCCGCGGGTGGTGCGGACCAGCTTGGATCGCTCGGCATGCCCGGTGGCCAGACGGGTAAGAACTCGGGCCCATTCGACCGGACCTTCCGCGGTCACCACGCCGATCTCGAGCTGGCCGTCGTCGGGCCGGGCTTGGGGGAAGGCGGTCAGGCCACCGGAAAGGGTGCCCATGTTGCCGAGGAGCAGGCACGTCGCCTTGTCCTTGAACCAGGGCGTGCCGTCGACCTTGATGGACATCTTCACCGGATCCGCCTGCGTCGCCCGGGCGCCGGTCCACACGTAGGCCAGCCGCCCGAAGCGGTCCTTCAGGCCGCCGTCGGCCTCTTGCATCATGATGGCGTCGAACCCGGCACCGGCCATGACGGCGAAACGCTCACCGTTGACCACGCCCACGTCGAGGCGGCGGCGAGCGCCGAACAAGGCGATGTCGACCGCGGCCGGCAGGTCGTGGGGCACCCCGAGGTTGGTGGCGAGCAGGTTGGCCGTTCCTGCGGGGATGATGGCCACGACGACGTCTTCGCCCGCGACCTCGTCGATGCAGCGCTGCACGGTGCCGTCGCCGCCCCACAGCAGCAGCAGGTCGGCGCCCTTTTCGACCGCCTTGCGGGCCATGGCCGGGGCCTTGCGGCTCTTCGGCACCTCGTACCAGATGGGTTGGCTGAACCCCCGGTCGGTCAGCAGTTGCCGGAGTTCGGGCAGTCCGCCGCCGAGGCTCTTGTTCTGGTGGGCGATCACCGCTATGGAAGTCATGACCGGGTCCTCCCCGATGCGGAAGCCGGCTCTGTGGCCCGAGCTGGCGGGGGAGCCGGCAGCCGCTCGCCCGTTGGTGGTGGCTGCGCCTGCCGCGCCGCCCCAGTCGGCGCCTGCGGAACCGGAACCGCTGCATCCGAAGTCGGGTGGCCCCGCGGGGCCCGCTCCAGCAGAGGACGCCCTCCGGCTCGGATGGCCGAAACCGCGGCCCAGAGGGCGCCGATACCCAACGCCACTCCGGCCATGGTGTCGATCGGATGATGCTCGCCCCGGTAGACCCGTGACAGCGCCACACCAGCGGTCAGCGCCACGGCGATCACCCAGGCGATCACCCGCGGGAATCGCCGCGGCGTGGCAGCCATGACCAACAAGGCGATTCCCCCGTACAGGACCAGCGTGGCGGCCGTATGGCCCGAAGGCCAGCTGAACGTCGATGGCGTGGAACCCAGATGCGGTGCGGTCGGACGCGGACGGGCCACCAGATACGTCGTCGAAAGAAACACCGACAATTCCACCGCCAGCCCGATGACGAGCAGGAGCGCCACCTTTCCCCAACGACGTGCCAGCAGCACGACGGTGACCAAAGCGGTGACCGCGACAATGCCGAGTGTGTCTGCCAGGGCGCTGAAACCGGCGCTGACCCTGTTCCACGTACTGGTCCGATGGGCGGCGAACCAATCGTTGACATGCTCGTCCCAGTGCCCCACGGCACTGTGACTGACGAAATGGGTGAATGCCAGGCCCGTGCCGATCAATGTGGCGGCCAAGAGCACATAGCAGCCGACGACGACGGCGACCATGGCGACAGCCGGGTGCCGGTTGGCCAGGCGAGACCGTGGCAGTGGCGCGGCATCCGCCTCATGTCGAGCCACCGCGGGTTCGAAGTGGTTCCCGCCGCCCTTCGGTAGCGGTCGGCTTGCCCCTCTTTGGTCCTGGGTTGCAGTCACGGATCGCCCTGGTCTTTCCGACGGGAGTTCCGTCAGGTGTGTGCCAGGCATACCCGCGAATCGCCAAAAGCAATCCGCCATAGAGGTTCTCGCCTCAGGCGAAGTCGCCATAAATGGGACGAAATGACCCCGATTTCGACCCACCGTTTTGGCCCGAAATCCGAGTTGCGGGGCTCAAAACAATTGGGGAAAAGGGTGGCCAAGCGGCAGCGAGCGCCAGTCGCGCCGTCACGGTTGCTGCGGTTAACGCCGACGGGGGCGCGGCGAACACCCTTCAACACACGATCGGCGTGGCTGCGAGCTTCCTGCTGGATCGGCACTAGCGTGATCCACGGCCCGCCGGGAACGTCCTGACCGCGACCACGCTCGCAGACGTGGCCGCCGCGATGCCCTCGAGGGGGAGTCACGCCCCGTCCGACCACAGCGGTTTTTGGACGCGAGCACGAGCTTGCAGTCGTCGAAGGCTTCCTCGGCATGGGCCCCGCCGCGGCCGGCGCGCCGCCCCTGGCGGTGCGTCGGCCTCCTTGGTCCTCGAGGGACCTGCGGGCATCGGCAAGACGACCATCTGGGCGGAGGCGGTCGCGCGGGCCCGCCGTGATGGGATCGTCGTGCGGATCTGCCGCTGCGCCGCCGCCGACGCGGTGTGGGCATTCTCGGGTCTGGGCGATCTGCTGGAGGAGATCCCCGAGTCCGCCCTCACCGAGCTGCCCAACGTCCAGCGTCAAGCCCTGTCGGCGGCGCTGCTGCTCGACAGCACGACCACTGTTTCCCCGGGCGATCGCGTCGTGGCGGTCGCCGTGCTCGGCGTACTGCGGACAGTGGCGCGCACCGCGCCGCTGGTCCTGGCCATCGACGATGTCCAGTGGTTGGACAGCGCCTCGCGCACCGTCTTGACCTACGCCCTGCGCCGCCTCGATGACGAAGGCGTACGGGTTCTGGCATCGCGCCGGACAGGCGACCCAGAAGTCCCGGTGGTACTCGGCCGCCGAGTCGTGCCTGGGCGTGCCCGGGGAACGGCTGGCGATCGGCCCGGTCAGCGTGGGCGCGCTTCAGAAGATCGTGCGCAGCCGCCTGTCGATGACACTTTCTCGCCCGATCTTGACCCGCCTGCATCACGCAACGGGGGGAAACCCGATGGCGTCGCTGGAGATGGGCCACGCCTTGGAGCGGCGCGGCGGAGAGCTGGTGGTGGACGAGCCGCTTCCAGTTCCCAACGACGTGCGGCTGCTCGTCGCCGATCGCCTGGATCGCCTGTCGGACGGGGCGCGTGACCTGTTGGTGGTCTGTTCGGCGCTGGCGCTGCCGACGGTGCACACGGCGTCCGCTGCCCTGCGGGACCCGCGGGGTGCGTCGCAGTCGCTGGCAGAGGTGGTCGAGATGGGGATGATGGAGGTCAACGAGGGGAGTCGCCTCCGCTTCACGCACCCGCTGGTCGCGTCGGTTGCCTACGGGGAGCTTGACGCCGCGGATCGCCAGGCGCTGCACCGGCGGCTGGCTGCGGTGACCGCCGATCCAGAGGAACGGGCCCGCCACCTTGCGCTGGGCAACACCGGCCCCGATGCCGACGTCGCCGACGCGCTGGAACTGGCGGCGCGCCATGCCGCGCGCCAGGGGCCGCCGGGACACCGCGGCGGAGCTGGCCGAGCTGGCGATCAGGCGCACGCCGCCCGGGCGCGCACGGCGACCTGCGCCGGCGCCAGGTGGCCGCCGCCGAATACCTGTTCCATATCGGCTTTCCCGACCGGGCGCGGTCGATGGCGACGGCTGCACTGGACAACTCGACGCCCGGATCAGCGCGCGTCCCGGCGTTGCTGTTGCTGGCCACCATCGAGTATTGGACCGGCGGCAGCGTGGTCACTGCCGGGTGGTGTGAGCAGGCGATGCGCGAGGCGGGCGCCGACCGGTTGCTCCTGGCTCGCTGTCACGCGGCGCTCGCCGATCTGGCTCCCTACGACGCACCCCGCCTGCTCGACCACGCCCGGATGGCCGTGGAACTGATGCAACAGGTCGACGACCCCCCGGCCGACATCCTCGCCAGCGCGCTCAAGAACGTGGCCTACCACGAACTGCGCCTGGGTCAGGGCCTGTCGCGGCCCTTGTTGGAGCGGGCCGCGCTCGCCGAGGCCGAGAGCGAACCGGTTCCCGTGATCGACCGGGTCGGCATGTGCCTGGGCATGCTGCTGCGCTTCGCCGGGCAGTTCGCCGAGGCCCGGCGTTGGCTGCTCGAGATGCGCAAGAGCGCCGAGGACGAAGGCGACGACGGCGCGTTGCCCAACATTCTCGGGCACCTGGCGCTACTGGAGTGCTGGGCGGGTGACTATCCGAAGGCGTTGGGTTACGTGGCCGAAGGGGTCGACCTGGCGGTGCGGACCGGGATCGGCTCGCCGTCGGTGACGGCGGCTCACGCCCTCGCCGAGGCGCTCGTCGGCCACATCGACGAGGCGCGCCACATCGCCACCGTCGCCTTGGCCCATGACGAAGCACAACATGACTTGGCGGATGTGGCCTGCGACCTGCGAAGTCTCGGTTTCGTCGAGCTGTCAGTCGACGATTTCTCCTCGGCCGCCGAGCATTTCCTGCGCGCCATGTCCATCTCCAAGGAACTCGGGGTCAATCGAGCCCGCGATCCTGCGCATCCACGCCGACGCGGTCGAGAGCCTGATCGGCCTGGGCCGCCTGGCCGAGGCGAGTCGGCTCACCGACGAGCTCGCCACAAGCACGGGCGCCCAGCCCGCGTGGGCGAGGGCCATGGCCGGACGTTGCCGCGGACTGCTCCTGGCCGCAGCCGGCGAGCTGCCAGGCGCCATCGCGGCCCTCACGGCGGCCCTTGAGGAGCATGGGGCCGTCGGGATGCCGTTCGAAGAAGCCCGCACCCGGCTCTGGATGGGCCAGGTGTTGCGTCGGGCCGGCCGCCGCAGCGAGGCCCGCCAGGCCCTGGATCGTGCGGCCGCGATGTTCGTCGAGTTGGGCACACCGCTGTATGCCGACCGGGCCCGCGCCGAGCTGCGCCGGCTGGGTGGCAGGGTCGCCGGGCAGTTCACGCTCACCATGACCGAAATGCGGGTGGCTGATCTGGTGGGCGCGGGCCACACCAACGTCGAAGTGGCCAAGGCCCTGTTCGTCAGCGTGCGGACCGTCGAAAGCCACCTCGGTCGCATCTACCGCAAACTCGGTGTCCGTTCCCGGACTGAACTCGCCCGCGCCCTCCCCGCGCCACCATGATTGCGTAGTACCACCGATGCCACGACGGGGGACCGTCGGTACCGTCGACTGATGTGATCCACGACGAGCCCGGCACGAACATCTTTCTTGTCGAGCGCTATTTGCCGGTCACCGATCTGGATGCACTGGCGGCGGCGGTAGCTCGCGTGGGCGTGGCCTGCGCCGACGGGCAGGCCGGCGTTCGCTACGTGCACTCGACGTTCGTCCCGGCCGAGGACACCTGTTTCTGCGTGTTCGAGGCCACCTCAGCGCAGTCCGTGCGGGCCGTCAACGAGGCGGCGCACTTCGGGCTCGATCGGATCGTTCCCGCGATCGGCCTTGACGCCGCCGTCGCACGCCACGCCTGACAAAGGAAGCGACAACTGATGAACAACAACGCGCTCGACACCATCGCGGTACAACGACAACGACAACGACACGGCGCGCGCCGCCGACTCGGTGGCGGGGCGCTGGCGCTGGTGTTCCTCGCGTCCTGCGTGGTGGGAGCCGCCCCGTCGTCGGCGGCAACGGCCGACGCGACCTGGTCCATTCAAGCGGTGCCCGCGGCGGCAGTCGCCCCGAATGGCCAGCTCACTGCCACGTCCTGCCCGTCCGCCACCGAATGCTTCGCGGTGGGTGTCGCCCAAGACAGCACGGGCCGGGACACGGCGCTGGTCGAGAGCTGGAACGGCACCCGTTCCACCAGCCAATCCCTTCCCCGACCTGCGGGCGCGGTGGGCACGTTTCTCGCCGGTGTGTCCTGCACCGCGTTCAACGCCTGCACCGCCGTCGGCAATCTGCAGGCCGCCTCAGGTGCGCACGTGACCCTGGCCGAGCGATGGAACGGCCGGGAGTGGCAGATCCAGGCGACACCAAATCCCGGCGGCGCCGTGGACAGCTTCCTCAGTGCGGTGTCGTGCGCCTCGCCGACGGACTGCACCGCCGTCGGGTACTCCCAAGATGGCGGCCACCACAACATGACGCTCGCCGAGCGATGGAGTGGTGGGACGTGGCAGATCCAATCGACACCCAACGCTCCTAGCCCCGCGGCCAGTGTGCTGAAGGGCGTGTCCTGCACGGCCGCCACCGCGTGCACCGCGGTCGGAACGGCGACTGCCAACTTCTTGCCCCAAGCGCTCATCGAGCGGTGGAACGGCACGACCTGGCAGATTCAGGCGGCTGCCATTCCGGTTGACTCCTCGGGCGCCACCCTCACCGCGGTGTCGTGCACCAGCGCCACTAGTTGCACCGGGGTCGGCAACTTCACTGCGAAGTCGACCAAAGCCGGTGGGGCGCTGGCCGAGCAATGGAATGGCACAACGTGGATCGTCGAACCAACGGCGGGCACGACGCTCGACTTCCTCAATGCCGTGGCGTGCACCACGCCGACGAGCTGCACCGCCGTCGGCCAAACGGGATTCTCGGAACCGATTGCAGACCGTTGGGACGGCACGAGCTGGGCGGCGCAGACGGTGCCGAGCCCCGACGGCGCCCAACAGACCGATCTGGTCGGTATCTCGTGCCCCTCGCAGACCGTGTGCTTGGCGATCGGCTCCGCCCTCTACACCCGAGGAAACGGCACCAACCTGACCGTGGCCGAGCAATGGAACGGTGACCAGTGGGCCCTCGCCCGGAGTTCCAACCCCTCCGGCGCCACTGCCTACGCGCTCACGGGCGTGTCGTGCGGGTCCGCCCGGGAATGCATGGCGGTCGGTTACTACTTCGACGCCATCGGGACGAGGCTCGCCCTGGCTGAGGCGTGGGACGGCTCCGCCTGGACCGTCCAGTCCACGGCCAGACTTTCGAACGCCGCTGACGCCGCCTTCGGGTCGATCTCGTGCACCTCCCCGCGCGAGTGCGTCGCAGTCGGCGCGGTCACCGACAACACCGGGTTCGTTTCCCCGCTGGCCGAGCACTGGAACGGCAGCACCTGGAGCGTGCAGCCATCGGCCACAGCCCCGAGTTCCACAGGCAGCTTCCTCACCAGCGTGTCGTGCGTGACCAGGACCACGTGCACGGCGGCGGGCGGGTATTTCGACAACGCCGGCGCCGTCAAGACGCTGGTCGAGCGGTGGAACGGCACCACCTGGGAGATCCAGTCGACGCCGAGTCCGAGCGGCGCCCTCTACGTCGCCTTCAGCGGAATCGACTGCCCGAGTGCGCGCTCCTGCACCGCCGTCGGCCTCCTCGTCGACAGCAACTTCAACTTCCTGACCTTCGCCGAGCACTGGAACGCCACGACCTGGGAGGTGCAGTCGACACCGAACCCGACCGGCACCGACGGCCCGAACGGCACCCTGGAGGGCGGCGTCTCCTGCCCGGCGCCCGACGCCTGTACCGCGGTCGGGCAGTGGACGCCTTCGCCGGCCCCCCACCCCGGCGTCACGCTGGCCGAGCACTGGAACGGCACCGCCTGGGTCGTCCAGGCGACCCCGAACCCGCCGGCCGTGGACGCCGTCGACGGCACCCACAATGCGCCATTCGCCGGCGTGGCGTGTCCGACCACCAGCAACTGCACCGCAGTCGGCAACTACGACAGCGGCAACGCCAACGGCGACTTCGTGCCCCTGGCCGAGGGCTGGAACGGGACCCGCTGGTCGGTCCAACCGGCGGCCAGCCCCGTCGGCGCCTTCTACAGCGAACTGCGCAGCGTGGCCTGCCCCACCCCGCGCCTCTGCATCGCGGTAGGCGACAGCACCCGGTACAACGCCCAGACCAACACCCGGGGCCTTCCCACCGCATTGGCTGAGGTCAACGGCTAGGCAACCTGGGGAAAAGGGTGGCCGCGGCGCCACCTGAGCGCCATCTGACGCTGATGGGTGCCGCGGATCACGCCGAGCCGGGTGCGGCGAACACCGTCAACTTCACAGCTGGCTCAGCGCCTGCTCATGGGTGAGAAGTCCCTGCCGCACGCCTTCGAGAACCGTCCGTGACCCGTCGTCGTCCTGCTCGGCCAGGGCCGCAGCCACGTGCTGCTCGAGCCGGTCGAGATGCTCGCCGATGACTCGCCGGACGTCGCCGTCGCCGGCAGCCCGGGGCCACAGGTTCGGTGGCGTCCGACCGGCGACGCTCGGCATCAGCCCGAGCGGCGAGACGCCGAGGGCAACGTCGCGGTCCATGAGCAGCCTGGCCCACGTCCCCAGGTCCTCGAAGAGCTGGTCGAGGATGGCGTGAAGGGCGTGTGTCTCAGGGACCTTCCGGTGGGCCTGCTTCACGTCCTGCACGACGTCGATGACCTCGCTCAGTACCTGATTCAAGGCGGCGATCGGATCGTGGCGCGGGGGCGAGGTCACGCCGGCCACGATACGGGGACGTTCGCCGAGGCAACCTATTCCGCCGCTGAGGCGTCAAGAAGGGTGTCAACCGGCGAAAGGGTGAGCAAATGAAACGTCTCGTCATTGGGGCCATGGCTGCGGCGCTGGCGCTCGCGGTCGGCGCCGGCACCGCGGCGGCTGCCGCTGGCGCACCACCTATTCAGCCTCGCCAATCCTTCGTCGGGGCCGTCAACGGTCGGTCGGTCTCTTCGTTGATCAGCGTCACCGGTTGTTCGACCGCGGCCGGAGACGGGCATCCCATCGCCGGCCAGAGCGCCAAGGTGCTCCAGCTGGCGGCATCGACCGCGATTCGACCCGGGTTCACCGGGCGGGCCCATCAGATCAGCGTCGACCTCTATATACCTGCGTCAGACCCGATGCTTCCCCTCATCAGGATCGTCCACCTCGGCGACCTCAGCGCGTACCAGACTCCGTTGTTCATCTCTCCGTACCTGACGCTTCCCTGCCAAGGCACGGCCAGCGCCGTCTTCAGCCCGATCAACGGCGGCGCCAAGGCCGTTGACGCTTCCGTCTCGATCACCTTCGTGTCCCCTCAGATTGCGGCCAACCCCTCGCGAAACATTCCCGCAGGGACGACGACCACCCTGACCGGGTCGGGGTTCGCGCCCAACGCCACCTACCGCGTGGCCGAGTGCTCGCAAACGAGCTGGACTGTCACCCAGAACCCGTGCGTCGCCGCCAACGGGATTGACGTCACGACCAACGGAGCGGGCGGATTTACCCACGCGTTCACGGTGGAGCCGTGCACCGTTCCAAGCGCCAGCACCGTCGAGACGTGTTTCATCGGCGTTCCGATGGTCTCCGGCGTCGACACGATCGAACTCGTCGCCCCGGCCAGGATCACCGTGTCGTTGACCCCGACGCGGATCTGACCCTACGCCCTCAGGGAGCATGCCGTGGCGACCGATGAGTTGCGGCGGCGCCTGCAGTCTGATGGGTACGAACGAAGCGAAGCCGATGAAGCGCGCGGCCTCGACGGCCGTGTCGCTTCATCGATCAGAAAGGCTGATGACTACCCCATGACGACACCGACCGAATTGGATCTGCAACGCGCCGTGGCCGAGGAATTCCTCGCGCTTGCCGACCTGCTCGAGACACTTCCCGAGGCGCGATGGGATACCCCGTCGCTCTGCGACGGCTGGCGGGTCCGGGAGGTCGTTGCGCACATGACCATGGCCGCCCGCTACTCCGCGGCGGAGTTCTATGCCGAGCTCCAGGCCTCCAACGGCGACTTCACCCACCTCTCCAACCGCATCGCGGCCAGCGACGCCGGGCTCTCCCGCCAGGCCCTGGTGGACAACATGCGCGAGGAGGCGATGCACCAGTGGACCCCGCCCGGGGGTGGCTATTCAGGCGCCCTCAACCACGTCGTGATACACGGTCTCGACATCACCGTCCCGCTTGGAGCGGCGCGCCGATCGTCAGACGACACGATCCGTGCCGTCCTCGATGACCTCACCCATGGCGGCACGCACAAACACTTCGGGTTCGATCTCGACGGCAAGTGCCTCCGTGCGACCGACATCGATTGGACGTTCGGCTCGGGCGCCCTGGTGAGCGGTTCGGCCCAGGACCTGGCGCTGTTCATGTGCGGGCGGAGACTCCCACCCGGTTCGATTCACGCCTGAGCGACCGGCGAACCATTCTTGCCACTCGATGTATCTATTTCATCGGTTTGTGGCAACAATGAAACCGAGCCGGCGTCCAGCCGTAGGGCAGGGAGGCGAGAAGCTGGTGAGCGTTCCCAGGAAGGAGTACCGGCCTTGGTAGCCGATGGAGGGGCTCTGGCGGGCGAAGTACGAGAAGAAGGCCTCGTCTTGGAGGTGGTAGGTCGTGCCATGCACGGTCACCGCGAAGGGCGTCTCCTCGAGCGGGTCGCCGGTCTCGAGCAAGTTGCTGCAGGCGTCGATCGAGCCGACCCACCCTAGCCCGAGCCCGAGCTCGAAGCTATCGGGCCGGTTTTCCTCGGTCAATGGCAGCGCAGAGGACTGTTCCGCCGTTTGCGGGGCCCGTCAATCAACAGGGCATTGCCTCGTCGCAGGAATGCCACGCTGACCGCGACGACCGCTGCAGAACGGCGCTCCCTTTTCCCCGATATTCAGCCTTTTCGGTCCGTCACCACGCGCGCACCGTTGACCGCATGGACACTCCAGCCGACGTGCAGTGCGTGCGGCCGGGTCAAGGCCACCACGCAGCCCCCGAATCCCGCCCCGGTCAGGCGGGCACCGAAGACGCCCGCCGTGGAGCGGAGTTCGGCGGCCAGTTCGTCGAGACGGGCGGTGGACACGTCGAAGTCGGTTCGCAGGCTCTCGTGGCTGGCCGCCATGAGGTCGCCGCAGCGGACCAGATCGCCGGCCTGCAACGCCTCCGCAAACGCCCCGACCCGCTCGTTCTCGGTCACCACGTGGCGAGCCCGGGCCCGCACCTCGGCGTCGGTGATCCGGGCCACGGCCGCCAGGTCCGCCCGGGGGAGGGGTCCGATCTCCGCCTCGGCCGCCTCGCAACTCCGGCGGCGTTCGGCGTAGGCGGAATCGGCCAGCCGGCGGACCTCGCCGGAGTGGACGACCACCACCTCGACCTCGTCGGGCAATCGGACGGGCGTGACGGTGAGAGCGGCGCAGTCGATCAGCAGGGCGTGGCCCTCGACGCCGGCGGCGGACGCCAGTTGATCCATGACCCCGCACGGCACGCCGCTGGCGGCCTGTTCGGCCCGCTGGCAGGCCTGCGCCAGCTCCAGCGCGGACCCTTCGAAGCCGAGTGCCAAGGCGACGGCCAGTTCCAGGGCCGCGCTCGACGACAGGCCGGCGCCGACGGGGAGCGTGGTCGACACGTGTCCGACGAAGCCATGGGAAGGCTTGATTGCCGCCACGACGCCCGCGACGTAGCGAGCCCACGGCGGTTCGATGCGTTCGGGATCGCCCACATCGAGGGGCACGACGGCCTCGCCTGGGAGCTCCGCCGAGCGCAACCGAATGTCGCCGTTGGCGGCCCGGGTGCCGATCACCGTCGTCCCCCGGTCGATCGCCATCGGCAGGACCAGGCCACCGGTGTAGTCGGTGTGGTCGCCCATGAGGTTGACCCGCCCGGGGGCAAAGGCTTCCATTGCCTAGGTCCTGGGAGGTGCAGGTGCAGGTGCAGGCCGTGGCTTGGTGGCCGCGGCCCACGCGGCCCGCAGCTCGGCGGCCGCCTGCTCCGGCACGACGTCGTTGAGAAAGGCGCCCGCCCCGAGCTCTGAACCGGCCAGATACTTCAGCCGATCGGCGCTGCGGTGCACGGGCGTGAACTCGATGTGGAGGTGGCTGATGGCGTCCCAGTCGCCGTCGCAGGTAGGCGCCTGGTGCATGGACATGACATAGGGAAGGCGAAATCCGAACAGTTGGTCGTATCCGGCCACGACCTCGTCCAGCATGGCCGCCAAGGCCCGGCGTTCCGGGTCACTCAGGTCGAGCAGCGAGGGCGCATGGCGTTTCGCCAGTAGGTGGATCTCGTAGGGGAAGCGAGCCGCGAAGGGCACGAAGGCGACGAAGGCGTCGTTGTGCGCGATCAGGCGCACCGCCGCGCTCTGCTCGGCCTGTGCCACGTCGCACAGCAGGCATGTGCCGCGCTCGGCCAGGTGCGATCGGGCGACCGTCAGCTCCCGGGCCGGCAGCGGCGGCACGTCGGGGTAGGCGTACACCTGGCCGTGGGGGTGATGGAGGGTGACGCCGACCGCTTCGCCGCGGTTCTCGAACACGAACACGTAGGCGACGTCGTCTCGGCGACCGAGCGCGGCGTAGCGCTGCGCCCACACGTCGACGAGCAGGTGCAGGCGGTCGATCCCGAGGGAGGTGAGGGCGGCATCGTGGTCGTCGGAGTACACGATCACCTCGGTCGCACCCGACGACGGCGCCACCTGGTACAGCGGATCCGCCGAGGATGTCGGGGGTGGCGGGGGTGGCGGGTCCGCGACCAGTGATGGGAAACGGTTGTCGAACACCGCGATTTCGAACTCGGGCCACGGCACTTCGGTCGGATGGGCCGGGTCGCGGGTCGGACAAAGCGGGCAGCTCGACGCCGGGGGCAGGAACGTCCGCGCCTGGCGGTGGGTCGCGATCGTCCGCCATTCACCCGTCAGCGGGTCGCGCCGGCGCTCGGTCGTCACCGGGCGACGGTCGCGGTGTGTGAGTAGCGCGCCACCTGCCGTCCGTCGCCGAGATGTGTCGCTTCGGCGATCAATGTCGGACGGGGTTGGCTGGCCCAGCGGATCAGGTCGGCCAACATGGCGCGGGCGGCCACGTCACCCTTGGCCGCCGCCGCGCACAGTCGGTACTGGCAGAACACCAACCGGCCGGGACCTACCGGGTGGCTCCCCACCACGGTGCCGAGCACGGTGCCCGGTGCGGGCGTGCGGGTCCTGGTCCGGCTGCGGGTGCTGGTTCGGGTGCGGGTGCGTGCGGGTGCTGGTCGGTGCGGGTGCTGGCCCGGGTGCGGCTCGGGCGCCGGCTTGTAGGCGACAACGAGTGGCGTGTCCGGGAAGGCCTCGCCGCCGATTCGCGTCACCACGCTGCGAGCTTGGATTGTGGCGTCCTCGGCCACCAAGATGCTGCGGCGGGGGAACGACGGCAGGGCGCCGTGGCCGGTTGTGAACTGGAACACCGACGAGCCCCACCCGGGTCTCGACCGCATCGAGGTGGACCGATATCGGATAGTGCTGCGCTGCCGATTCGGGCTGCGCCAGGACGACCACCACCTCACCCGCCGCCAGAAGCCGCCGGACCGCTACACCCGTTGACAGGTCGAGCCCGTCCTCGGGGACGATCGTGGCGGCGGCAGTCGCGGTGGCGTCCACGCGGCTGCAGGGCTCGGCAATGTGGGCGTGCACCCAGTCGAGGGCGTCAACCAAGCTCGGGGCGTCGCCGAGCACCTGCACCGGAAATGCCGCCCGCGGTCGAGGGACGACATGTATTGGGTAGTCGTTGGCGGCTACCAGCTTGCTTCGGGCGTACAGCCTGATGACAAGGTCGTGCGAGCCGACGACAGTCGGCGCGGCGATCACGACCGTTCCGAGATGATGGGCCGCGTCGGCGCCGAGGTGGTCGACGTGCATTGTCCCGATCGACTCGTCGCACCGGGTTGGGGCCTTGCCGGGAGCGTGGTGAGAACCGAATCGAACCTGCACGTCGACGTCGTCCAGTGCGAGGCCATTGGTGGCGACATGCACGCTGGCCGTGAGGCTTTCGCCGGCCACCGCCACCAGGCTGGAGAGGCGCAGCATCGGAACGATCGCCCGGCTCGCCCCGGCCATCTCCGCCCCCGCCGCCGGCTTGGACGCCCGGTGCCGGTCGTCCCGCTCGTCGCCGTCTCGTCACGCAGGACTCATCGATGTGCTCCTGTCGGCGGAACATTTCGGCCTTCAAGCGGTCTGATAGCCGCTGGTAACGCTGGTATTGGCGGACGAATCGATCGGCGCTGGCCGACCAGCGCGCCACTGCCAGGGATGCGGCGAGGCTCTCGCGGCTCTCCCAGAACGAGGGTTCGGGGGAGTACGGCATCGTCGTTCACGGTATCCCGCCGTCCTCTGGCTTCCGCGCCTGGACGGCTGCGCCACTGCGGGGCGCGCTAGGCAGACGTAGCCTGATCGGGTCCCGCAGCGGACCGAGCGTCCGGCGAACGACGGTCGACACCAACGTCGTCACGATCCGACACCACGTCGAGAATCCTGTTGATGCCGGTGATATCCAGCACGTTCTTCGTTCCCTGACTGGGATTCGCGAGTGTCAGGTCACCATCGAGTGCGCGTAGCCGTTTGAACGCTCCCACCAGCACGCCGAGGGCCGTCGAATCCACAAACTCGACGTTCGCGAGGTCCACGGTGATGTCCCTCGCGCCATCGGCGATCAGATCGGCCAATTCCCTGCGCAGAGAGGAAGAGGTGAACATGTCGAGTTCACCGCTCACGGACACCCGTGCCTCTTCACCGGCCCGATCCACCGCCACGCCGAATTCCATGATGTCAAACCGCCTTCGTCTGGCTACTTCGCTCACGTCGAGACAACGCTGGTCGCCGGCCGCGTGTTTCCGCCGTCGCCTGGGCCGGCCCGGGAACTGATTCAAGCGGGCTCTTCTACAGGTAGCACCGGGCAACGCATCGAGTCAACAGGCGATCCCGTAGTCGTCGGGCCAAGCGCTTGGCGCCCACGAAAGACGCGGGCGAGCCAGCAGAGCGTGGCGAAATCTCGGCAGGGCCGGAAATGGTGCGCGTGCGCGCTCAAACCCGCACGGTGCTCTGCCGACGTCGGTTGTGTGCGAGCCAACCTGGTGATGACGCTGATCTCTGTCGTCGTGATGCTCATCTTGACGGTGCTCGGGGCTCGGTCCTGCACGGCCTCGTCGGCCACCTCACCAACCAACCCGCTCAACGTGGCCCGAAACGGCCTTGCCGGCCTCTGCGCCAACCAGCAGGCCACGGCGTCGGCTGGCGACGCCGCCGGGACTTCTGGGGGCACGGTGGTTTCGCCTTCGTTGGCGCAGGAGCTCCAGGGAAGCGACCCCAGCGGCCTGCAGGCGCTCCGGCACGCGGCCGGCGGCTCTCTTGCCTGCCCAACCACGACGACCATTTCCCCTTAACCGGCCGCTGGCGCCGGCCGTCGGGGCCGGGTCAGCCCCTGGCGGCATCGCTCTGATAGCAGTACATGACCTCTGGCGGTCATGTACTGCTATCAGGCAAGCGCCCTTCTGGCCGACCCCGATGCTTGTTAGCAGTACATGACCTCTGGCGGTCATGTACTGCTACTAGAGCCGTTACTGCCTGCTACCCGGCACCGGTGCGGGTTCGGGGATTCGGGGGTCACGGGTGCGGAGCGTGCGAGACCTCGCTGCTGCGGCCTTGCCATTCGACCGATCAAGCCGGCGCGCTGGCGCGCCACTGCGGGGAACCGGGAGCGATGCGCTCCACCGTCCCCGCAGTGCGCGGCTACGACGCTGTAGCGACTACGGGTTGCAGCGCCCCGGAGTTGAGGTGTCGGGGTCGAGGCACAGGGGGCCGAGGGTCGACACCGCTCCTGGCCGGCTGATGAAGGCCAACGGCCCGGCAGCGTGGTCACCGTTGAATGGCGTGGTCCCGGTGAACCCACACGGCGCGGCGTCGGCCGGGTTGTTGAACCAGAACCCAAGGTGGAAGGTGTTCGTCGGAGCGAGACTCACATCGGGATCGAAACCGAAGATCTGGTTGACCAGGATCGTCTTGATGACGGCCGAGCTGTTGCCTTGGAGGTCTGACTGGTACCAGGCCAGTCCGAAGCCCGGGAACCCGGCCACGGGAGTTCCGTCGACCTGCTGGTTACTGCGTTGGACGGTGAAAACGTCAAACCGGAGTCCGGATTTGAATCCGCTGGTCGACAGTACGAGCGTGTCATTGGGTTCGCTTTTGATCACCCGGACATGGGCCTTCGGCGTCTGCCCGGGTGCGGCCATGCACGGAACGAACTTGGCGTTCGGGAACAGGTCGAAGCTGGCCGAGCTGGCGGCGGCGCCCGCTTGGCTGAAGGGGCCGATGGCCACCGCAAGGAGTGCCGCGACCAACGCGGCGGTTGCCATCCCGGCCCATCGACGGGCGCTGATTCGCATCATGATCATTCCTCCAGAGCGTTGGCTTGAGCGAAGTTGCTCGAAGCATCGCCACATACGGGTTGGCCGCAGTCGGCGGTTCAAGGCGTCGAAAAGATTTGTGCGTCCGGATGTGTCCGGGTGTGTTCGGATGGGCGCGCCGCGCGGACGCGGCGCCGCTGGACCCGGACCTCGACCAATGAACGTTCCGTCGGTCCGCTCCGTAACGCTTCGGTGGCCAGATGAGCGCGTGCGCGATGCTCGACGTAGTGACCGAAGATCCAGTGACCGATGATCCGGTGCGCCTGGTTCACGGCGTCGCCGGGTCGACGAGCGACGCCGAACTGCTGGCGGCCGTCGCCGCCGGAGACCGGGATGCGCCGCTACGGGAGCTGTACCAGCGTTACGCCGGCCGGGTGTACGGCCTGGGCGTGCAACTGCTGTCCGATCGTGGCTTGGCCGAGGAACTGGTTCAGGAGACCTTCGTTCGACTGTGGCGCTCCGCCGGCCTCTACGATGCGTCGCGCGGCTCACCGGCCACGTTCATCTTCACCATCGCCCGCCGATTGGCCATCGACCTCTGGCGCAGGCCGTCATCTCGAACGCCCGATCCGGACCACCAGGCCCTCCCCACCGATGATCAGATCGACCGCCTGGTCACACGCCTTGGTGTCCGTGATGCCCTTGACTCGCTCTCGTCCGCTCACCGCCAAGTCCTGGAATTGTCGTACCGCGACCAGCTCAAGCAGACCGAGATCGCCGAGCGGTTGGGCATACCCCTCGGTACCGTGAAAACGCGCAGCCACCACGCGCTGCGACTCCTGAAATCGGAACTGCAACGGCGGGATATCCATGGCTGAACTCCCTCCCCACCGCGAAGCCCATCCTGAGCCTCATCCTGATGTTGCCGGCTATCTGCTGGGCACTCTCCAGGATGACGAAGCCCGCGCCTTTCTTAATCACCTGGATGGGTGCGAGGCGTGCCGGCGCGAACTCGATGAGCTGGCCGACCTGCCCGAGCTGCTTACCGACCTGCTCACCGAGGGGCCGAACTCGTTGTCGTTGCCCGCCGAACTGGAGAAGCGAACCTTCGATGCCGTCGCCGCGGTTGCGCAGCGGGAGCCCATACTCTCCGAGGCGGGCCACGAATCAGCGCCGACCAACATCACCGCCATCACGGCCGCCCCTGAGCGCACCCGCGACAGGACCCGCGTGCGTCGTCGGCCTCCGAGACTGTTGATCGCCGTCGCCGCCGCTGCTGCCGTCGTCATCGCCGGTGTCGCCACCGTGGGCGCCTTGCGCACGAGCAACCCAGCTCCTCTGGCGACCATCCGGCTTATCTCCGCCGACGGGGGCGCAGCCGAGGGAAATGCGACCATTCGCACGACGGAAGCGGGCCTCACGATCGACATGACCGCCGCTGGGCTGGCCCCCACGCCGGCGGGCAAGATCTACACCTGTTGGCTGGTCGCCGACGACGACACTCTGGCCCATCCCGACCGGGTTTCCGTCGGCTCATTCGTTGTTCGGGGCGCGAGTGTCCATGTCCATTGGACGACGGCCGCCGACCTCGGCCGGTTCCCGCACCTCGGGGTCACGGTCGAACCCGACAACGGCAACCCGAGTCATCAGGGCCCGAAGATCCTCAACGGCGTCCCGCGACCTCGTTGACCGCCGCGCCGGCACAGTTCACGCACATCTCCATCTGCTCCTCGGTGATGACGAGGGGCGGGCAGAAGGCCAGGCTGGAAGGACCAAGGGGGCGGGCGATGACACCGCGTTCGACCAGGGCGTCACGAACGGCCACGGCGTCGACATCTGCACCCAAGCCCAGCGCCCAGATCCCCATCGTGCCGCGAGCATCGATGACGGCATCGCCGTCAACCAGCCCCTTCAGTCCCTCGCCAAGGTGCTCCGCGATGACCGCGGCGCGCCGCGCCAGGCTCTCGCGCTCCAACACGTCGATGTTCGCCAATGCCGCAGCCGCGGTCACCGGATGCCCACTGAAGGTGTACCCGTGACGTAAGACGAAGGCGTCGTCTGCTTCGAGGGGCGCCCGCACCGCGGGGCCGACGAGCACTCCGCCCAGTGGGAGATAACCCGACGTCACGCCTTTGGCGAAGGTAACGAGGTCGGGGCGCACGCCGAAATGGGTCGCGCCCCACCACTCGCCCAGTCGGCCGAACGCACATACCACCTCGTCGAGGATCAGGTACGCGCCCCACGCATCGCAGCGCTCGCGCAGTCCGGCGAGGTACCCCGGCGGCGCAGGATGCACCCCGCCCGCCGCGATCACGGGCTCCGCGATGACCGCTGCGATACGGCCCTCGGCCGCCTCAGGGAGCGCATCGAGCGCCGCCAGGTCATCGAATGGCACCTGCACGACTTCGGGCACGAGCGGGCCGAAGCCCTCCCGGTTCGCGGGGAGGCCCGTCGCCGTCATGGCGGCATACGTCACGCCGTGATACGAGGGCCGCCGGCTTACGATGACGGCCCGCTCGGGATGGCCGGCGCGGAACTGCGCAAGCCGGGCCAGCTTCACCGCCGTCTCGACTGCTTCCGAGCCGCCCGACGTCAGGAAGACCCGGGAGTCGGGCATAGGCGCCAGCGCGGTCAGCCGTTCGGAAAGGGCGTCAGCGACGGGATTGGTGAAGCGGTCGAAGGTATGGAATGTGTCGAGCCGGCGCATCTGTGCCGCCACCGCGTCGGCGATCTCGGCTCGGCCGTGCCCCACGTTGCAGTACCACAGGCTCGCCAGCGCATCGATGTAGCGACGGCCGCCCGCGTCGACGACTTCAGCACCCGACGCAGAGACGATCTCGAGGAATGCTCCCCGTCCTGCCGCCGGACGGGCGAAGGGGTGGAGGAAGGCCGGCAGGTCGGGCCGGTGCGAGGTGCGGTCAGGGTGGTCGGCAGGCACAACATCCATCATGCTCCGCTTGCCGTTTCCGTGCTGATCCGGTCCGGGTCCGCCCTTCCGACCAGCCACCGAGACCCATGCAGACGGTCCTCGACGAGGCTCGGCCGTACTCGCCTCGGGGCTTCTCGCCCTACTGTCGTGTGGTTATGTTAAAGGCCCGGCGCAAGGAGCACGTCGAGGAACGCAAGTTCCCCGAGCCGCGCGAAGGGCTCCCCGGGGACCCTCGTCCCTTCATCGGGGCGCAGCACCTGATCGCGTCCGCCGCCGTTCAGGAGCAGTTGAGCGCCCGGTGCCTGGTCGCAGTCGTCGGCCGGACCGGTTCGGGCAAGAGCACGGTTTGCCGCCGGGCGGCCAACTCGAGGTGGGCTCGGCAATGGTTCCTCCACGACGAGGATGGCCATCCCCATCACCGCCGCTTCTGGGTCGATCTCGAGGACGCATTGCCCGGCGCAGACACTGAGCAACACGTCGCCCACGCGCTCGGGCGCCCCACCTTCGACGAAGCCTTGGCTCGCCTGGGCAGCGGGAAACCGAGCCTGCTTATTCTCGACAACGCCGACCTGGCCTTCGGCGAGGTCGAAGGCCAGGTCAAAGGCCAGGTCGAAGGCCAGGTCGAAGGCCAGGTCGAAGGCCAGGTCAAAGGTCAGGTAGACCAAAACGACACCCTGGCCCGCCTCGTTGGGTGTGTCGAGCGCGGCGCCAGCATTGTCATCACCCGGCGGAGCCTCGCCGGACTCGACGTTGGACGGCCTTGGTCGGACGTCATCGAGGTGTCGGGATTTGCTGGCGACGGCGAGGCGAGGGAGTTGTTCGACCAATTGGCCCCGCGCCACGCTTCCGACCTCCGCGTCGGAGACGTCGTGGCCGCGTGTGACCGACTACCGCTCGCCGTCAGCCTGCTCGGCAAGATGGCTGCGGGCGCCGACCTGGAACTCGCTCGCCTGCGTGTCGGTCCGAATGCCGAAGGTGTCGGCGGTCTGGACTTCGCCGTCGATGTGGCCGCGGCGATGCTCGATCCCGAAGACCGACAGCTCTGGGGCTCCCTCTCCCTGCTTCCTGCGGGACTCAGCAGTGACGACATCTCGGAGGTCTTCGCCGCCGCACCCAACGCTCGCGAGCGGACCATCAAGCTGTTCGAGGGAGGGGTGGCGCGCCGATGCGAGGCCGGCGTGCGCATCCCCTCGCCGCTGCGGCTGTCGGGCTCGGCCGCCAACCTTGACGACGTCGCCATTTCGGAGCTGTGGCGCAACTATCTCCGCCGGGCGCGAGCAGTCGTCGGCCCGGTCCCCGACTGGGCGACCGTTCCTGGTGGTCGCACCGGCACCGACAGCAGCACAACGGCGTCCCTGCGCGCCAGGGACCGAGCCGGCCGAACCGGTCGTGCGCCGCAACCCGACCGGACGAACACGACAGCCGTGAACGCGTGGCTGGTTCGCCAGGTTCCGAACCTGCGGCGGCTGGCATCGCAGCCATCGGTGCCGGATGGCGCGCTCGACTTTGGTTGTACCGGCCTCCTCGCTCATCGGTCCGGTCTCGTTGCCGATGCAGCGGACCAGGTTCTGGTTCGCCTGATCGCCGCCGACACGGGCGCACCGGCACAGCCTTCGGACCCGGTGGATGGCGTCCCTGCTCGACGCAGTGAGCCGATGGACCTCGCCGTGCGCATCGCAGCCGAGCTGGAAGACCAGCGCCGCTTCGGGACCGCGGTGCTCGTCACCGCCGTCGTGGCCGACGGCGAACGCCGAGCCGGGCGTATCAAAGGCGAGGCCGAGGCGCTGTGTCAGATGGGACGGTGCGAGCGATTCCTCGGGCGGTATCAGGATGCCGAGGTTCACATCTCCGAAGCGCACCAGCACTTCGAGAAGCTGAACGACGGCGTGGGTCAGGGCAGCGCGCTGTTCGAGCTGGGCCAGGTGGATCTGGACCTGGGCCTGCTCGACGACGCCGAAGTACACCTGGGCGAAGCGTTGACGCTCTTCGCGGCCAACGGGAGGCCGGTTGGGGAAGCCAACACCAACCTCGAACTGGTTCGAGTCGACCTCGCACGAGGCCGGCCGGACAGCGCCGAACGCCGGTTGGGCGACGCGCTCGACCGCTACGAAGAGGCAGGCGACCGGCTGGGCTTTGCCAACGCCTGCTTGCAGTTGGGCCAAGTGGAGCTGGCTCGGGGCCATCTGGACGGGGCGGAGCGCCGATTCGGCGGCGCGCTGGACGGTTACGAACAGGCCGGGGACAAGGTCGGTTTCGCCAACGCCTGCTTGCAGTTGGGCCAGGTGGAGCTGGCTCGGGGCCATCTGGACGGGGCGGAGCGCCGATTCGGCGGTGCCCTGGCGGGCTACGAGCAGGTCGGTGACAAGGTCGGCGTGGCAAATGGCTGTCTCCAGATGGGCCAGATCGACGTGGTCCGGGGCCGCCCGGAGCAGGCGGCGCAACGGCTGCACCAGGCTCTGGCCGCGTACCAGCACCTTGGTGACCGAATCGGCCTGGCCAACGCGTCGCTGCTGCTCGGCCAGGTGCACCTCGGGCAGGGCGAACTGGAGGAAGCAGATCAGCAGTTGCGCGCCGCCCAAGGGGCCTATGACGAGATCGGCGACCAGATGGGGTCGGCCAACAGCCGCCACCTCGAAGCCATGCTGCGCGAGGCCCAGGGCAGGCGCTCGCAGGCCATGGCGTTGTTCGGTGACGCCGCCCGGCTGTACCGGTCGCTGGGCCGCACCTCCTCGGCCGCATGGAGTCTGGCCGGTGCCGCCCGGACCTGCACCGGCAAGGCCGAGCGCCGCGGGTACGCCGCCGATGCCGTCCATCTGTTGAACGAGGCGGGCTTGGCCGACGCTGCGGCCCAGTTGGCGGCGCAGTTCGCCGAGCCTGATTGGCCGTCGCCGGCGCTGTTGTCGCCAGCACGCCAGGACGACCCTGACCCTGACCCTGACGCGACCTTGGATCCACAATGGAAGCGCGAACTGGTCGCGGTCGCGCAGGCGAGCAGCGATTCGGTCGATGGCGACGGCGTGGAAATATGGTCGCCGCAATGGCCCTCGGGCCACGATGCCGCCGAGTCGGCGCCGCTCGGCGAATGGACGAGCCGTTGGCGAGCTCGCCAGGCCGCGATCGAGGCAGAAGCAGGAGCCCAAGCAGAACCGAACGCAGCCACTGCGCCCGCGACCGGCGCACCGGCCCGGCGACCGCCGGCCGCGCCGGCCCGAGCCCGAGGCCACCCCGGCTGACCCCCCGGCCCGCTGCCCGTCCGGCGACCGGTCGGGTCGTGAAGCCGGTCGCGAGCCCCACCGGCAAGCCGGCCACCGGTCGTGTCGTGAAGCAAATGGCCAGCCCCACTGCCAAACCGGCCCCGGGCGCTCGGGCGGGACCAACCGTGCCAACACCTGGTGGTGGGGCGTCGCGGGCAGCGTCGAAACCGCGCGCCGACCTCACCGAGACCTCGGTGCCGCGGCGAGGGTCCGGGCCGTCCGCCAAGCCAGCGACTGAGGACGTCGCCGCGCCGGCCGCGCCGGCCGACGGGCCCCAGCAACTCGATGACGAAGCGGCCGCGTCCCCCTCCAGGGACCTGACCCTGTTCGGCGACATCATTGCCCCCAAGCCCCGCCGGCGATGGGGTCGCCGCAAGGACGAGTGAGCCGTTACCCGCCGGCGATGCGCTCCTCCGATCCGCGCTCGAAGCGGCTCACGGTCTCGACGTGCGGCGTGTGCGGGAAGGCGTCGATCACCGCAACCGACGCCAGGTAGTACCCGGCCCGGCGCAGCAGGGCGGTGTCACGCCCGAGCGACGCCGGGTCGCAACTCACGAGCACGATCCGACCAGCCCGCGCTCCCACGACCGCCGCTGAGCCCGACCGCCCGAGCCCCGAACGGGGCGGGTCGGCGATCACCGCATCGACGGGATGGTCACTGCGCCGGGGCCGCCATCGGGCGAAATCCAGCGAGAGCACCCGGGCGTCGACATCGGCCAGGTTGACCCGGGCGTCGGCCACCGCCGAGCGGCTCGTTTCGATCGCGGTCACGCGCACCGTGAGCCGTGCGCCGATCACCGAGGCAAACAACCCCACTCCCGCATACGCATCCACCACGTGGCCGCCGGCCGGCACATGGTCGCCAAGGGCGGCCACCACCGAGGCCACCAGCCCCTCCGCCGCCACCGGCCCCGACTGGAAGAACGAGTCGGCGCTGACCCGGAACGACCTCCCCGCGACACTCTCCTGCACCGACGCCCCCCGGGCACCTTCGCCGATCACGACGACCCCGGCCGGCACCTGGACCCGATCCACGATGGCCGCGGGGCTGACCCGCACCAACCGCTCACCTGACGCCACGCCCGCCCGGAGCAACACCTCGACCCCACCGGGGTAGCGGCCCGCCACGATCAACTCCTCGACCAAGGGGTGGGCGGCCAGGCAGGAGTCGGTTTCCACCGCCTGGCCCGGCGCCCCCCGGGGGCGGTATCCGGCCCGCCCGCTCGGCGAGACCGCCAGTCGAGCGGTCGTGCGTAGCGCCGGCCCGTCGAGCGCCACGACCACCGGCTCCGGCGGCTCCCAGAGGTGACCGATCCGTCGCAGGGCGTCAACCACGATGCTCGCCTTCAACCGCACCTGGGCCGCGGGAGCGATGTGCTGCCATGAGCAGCCGCCGCAGCCCGCCGCCAAAGCAGGGCACGGGGGAAAAACCCGATCCGGTGACGGCTCGAGTATCTCGACGGCTGTGGCCCGGGCGAAGTCGCCCCGAGTCTCGGTGAGCTGGGCCGTCACAACCTCGCCAGGCAACGCGCCCTCGACAAAAACCACCCGGCCGGTCTCGTCTCGAGCCAGCGCCGATCCGCCCGCGACCATCGCCGTGGGCGACAGGCGAAGCTGGTCGCTCAACGCGGTGCCCGGGAGTGGCGTTTGGCCCGAGGCGTGCCCGGCGGCGCAACATCCGCGCCTTCCTCCTCCGGGCCGACCCAACCTGCGCCCACGCTCCCGGCCTCGGCATCTGCATCCGCTTCGGCTTCGGAGAACTTCAGCGCAGCCGCGAGGAAGCGGAAGGTCCACTCCTCGGCCAAGGGCCGGGTTTCGCAGAACACGATGGGAACCGACGGGTACCGCACCTGGACCGCAGCCAGCAGATCGGCCAGAAAGCCGGCCGCCACGTGCTGGTTCTTGAACAGGTCCGAATAACGGTCCTCGACCACCACGGCGGACCGGGGCAACGTCGCCAACTCCGCCATGGCGTAGGTAAAGCTCCCGTCGACCAGCCGTCCAGCCAGGTCGGCGACCGACTTGCGCTCCACAGTCGCCACGATCTCGCCGTCCAACTCCACGCCGTAGTCGCCCGACGGCAGGGCCCGGCGGCTGGTCTCGGTCTGCTGCTTGGCGAAGCGGTAGGGGTAGCGCTCCCGGGTGTCGATCAGGATGACCAGGTCGGTCAGGCCGCCGGCGCGGCGGGTCGGGACCCGGATGCCCGGCCGGGCCTTGCGAGTCGTGCGCGGCGACTGCCAGAAAATGCCCTCACGACCACCCTGAATGGTGGTGAACACAAACTGCGAACGATTCTCCCGGGCCCGATCGAGGACCAGGTCGATGGCCACCCCCCGGCGCACGCACGACCGGATCGGAACCTCCTCGATGATCTGCGCCGAGTCGGGCCACTCGTCGGCCCGGTGGCAGTAGATCTTGTTCGTCCGCGGCCACGTGTCGCGCGATTTGAGGATGAGCTGGCGACCCGACACGGGAAGCTGCAAGAGGTAGGGAAGCGTCGATTCGGGATCCGGGTTGCGGGCGACCACGAACGTCTTCGCCATAGCTACATCCTGGCTCGCGAAGCAGGCCCGAGTGCGGGTCCCTCGGCGAAGCGTGGAAGGAAGGACGGCCGAAGCCAGTTGGACTCCCGGGATCAGGCCGATGCCGCCAACGCGGCCGGCCGGCAGTGGCCGCACGGGCGATAGCCCGCCGCTACCGCGGCCGCGACCGAGCGGAACCCCACCCGATGCACCGGCGAGATCCGGCGGGCCTGGTGACACGACGGGTAGCACACGATGTTGGTGGTGTCGCTGCCGAGGTAGAGGACACCACGGGCCGCCAGGTCGTGGATCTCGTCCAGGTTGACCTGCTCGGCCGCCAGGAGGTCCCGCTTCATCGCAGTGCCGAACCCGTACTGGCCCTCGGTCCCGTCGCTGCGCACCACCCGATGGCACGGAATCAGGAACGGCACGGGATTGTGTCCCAGCGCCGTTCCCACCGCCCGCACGGCCCGGCCCCGGCCGATCTCGGCGGCCACCCACCCGTACGGCCGGGTCTCGCCCCGGGGGATCTCGAGCGTCTTGCGTAGCACCGCCTGCTCGAAGTCGGTCAGCCCTCGCAGGTCGTAGTCCAGCTGACGAGCCCGGCCACTGCGCAGGGCCTCGATCACGCCGCTCGGCGGCCGCTTGACCAGGCGGATCGGTCTTCCGAAGCGGTCCCGGACCTCGTCGGCGAACTGGTCGGCGTCGGCACCGGGTTGGACATAGCTGATGCCCTGATCGGTGAAGGCGATCAACAGGGCACCCACCGACGACGGGCCCTCGACCCCGACGATCGAGGTGTAGAGGCGCTCGGTGAGCGGCGCCGGCGGAGTTGCGGCGAGGCCGCGCAACTGGTCGAACAGCAGGTCGGGTGACATCGTCATCGGAGCACCTCCGGGTCGTCGGACATCAGGGCACGAAGCTGGGTGAGTCCTCGAGAGACATGGGACTTGGCGGTGCCTTCGGGACACCGCAGGACGAGCGCCACCTCGGCGTAGGGCAGGCCGACTACATGGCGCAACACGATCGCGGTGCGCTGGTTTTCCGCCAGCCGCTGCAGCAAGCCCGCGAGCTGGCCGGCGTCGTCGTTGCGTTCCGCGGCCTCTTCGGGCGACTCGCCCGTTGCCGCCGGCTCCGCGACGGCGGTTCGGGGGTCACGCGCCGGTCGGCGAGCTGCCGTTCGGAGCTGATTGCGCCATGCGTTGAGGCAGATCGTGATCAACCATGGCCGCAGCTGGAGCTCGACGATCCTCGCCGGCTCGTAATGCCGAAGCGCGGTGTATGCCCGCAGGAAGGTCTCCGCCGCCAGGTCCTCGGCGTCGTCGGCCCGTCCCGACATCCGCAAGGCGGTGGTGTACACCGCGGCCTCGAAGCTCGACACCACCTCGGCGAACTCGGCGTCGAGGTCGCGGCTGAGGCGCCAGGTGAGCGACTCGTCAGGCAGGGCGATGGTGGCAACCACACCTACTAGAACACCGTCGGCCCTCAGCAGTTGCACTCACGGCTCGATCTCGTCGAGCGCCGCTTGGACGATCGCCGCGGCGAAGGACCCGGCCCGCTCCACCGCCTCGGTCGTGCGTGCTGCCCGGCTGAGCACGAATGCCCCCTCGATGGCCGTGATCACGACGATGGCCAGATCACGGGCCTTCTCCTCGCCGATGCCCGCCGCCGTCAACAGCGCGCCGATGCCGGTGATCCAGCTCTCGAACACGTCGGCCGTCGCTTGGCGCAGGGCTTCGTTGGTGCTCGCAACCTCCAGGGCTACGGTTTCGATGGGGCAGGCATCCATGTAGTCCGTCTGGCGCAGCACTTCGGCTGCTCCGAGGAAAAAGTGACGAACTCCGGTCGCCACGTCCGGCGCCCCGCCAACGATGGTCTCGGCCAGTTCCAGATACATCTCGCCCGAGCGCCGCAGCACCTCGACGCCGAGCTGTTCCTTGCCCCCGGGAAAGAAGTGGTACACCGACCCGAAGGTGGCGTTGGCGTTGGTGACGATCTGCTTCAGGCCCGACCCGTTGTAGCCGTAGCGCTGGAACAGCTCTGCCGTCACCTCCAGGATCCGCTCCTTGGTGTCGGCTTTTGCCATGGGTCGCCCATGGTAGCTACGCTCCCCACTAGATCGTTCTATCTAGTCGGGGCGACGGCCTGTAGGGGCCTCAAGGCGTTGAAGGAGTGCCATGCGGACGACCGAGGTGCGTAACGAGCAGTTCCTCCGATATGCCACCGCGGCCTACGCCGTGGCCCTGGCATTGCACACCGCCGACCACCTGCACCGTGGCGTCAGTCTCCTGACCGCCCAAGTGCTGTGGTTGGGCAACGTCTCGACCGCGGCGGGCCTCGTGACGGTCGCGCTGGTGTTCATGCGCCACCGATGGGCACCGCTGGCCGCCGCCGCCCTCGGTATACCGACAGCGCTCGGGGTGGCGGCGGTACACCTCCTGCCGACGTGGAGTTCCTTCAGCGACGCGTTCCCTGGCGCGCACCACACCGGGGTCAGCGCGATTTCATGGTTCGTCGTGCTCCTCGAGATCGCGGCGGCGAGCGCGATGGGTGTGGCCGGTATCGCGACGATGCGGCGCCAGCATGAGCTGGCGCCGCATCCGGTCCGCTAAAACGATCAGATCAATAGACGTCCGCGTCGTGCTGCTCGACGACGGTGCGACGGTAGGTGGGCTCACGGTCGACGACGGTGCGGCGGTCGACCAACGTGTCGCGGCGCCGGCCGCCGAGGCCGCCGAAGCCGCCCCAAGATCCCCAGAACACCAGGGACAGCAAGATGCCGATAACGCCGACGACCATCAAGATGTCGCCGACGACATGCAGGTTGACGCCCTGCGTCGTGACGGTGACCGCGTAGCGCAAAATCGCGCCGACGGCGAGTAGGAAAATGCCAGTGCCAATACCCATTGTGTGCTGACCTCCATGGGTCACGTGTTCGCTTCGTTAAGCCAACACGTACCCGACGGCTAGGGGAGGCAAACAGTTAGCCGGGCCGCAGCGCCATCCAGACCGCCTTGGCGTCCTTATTGCCGGGATTGCGCCATTGGTGCCGGCGATCTGTCCGAAAATGAATTGCGTCGCCTTTTTGCAGGCGGAATGGCTGCTCCTCGACCGTGAACTCTAACGAGCCGTCGAGAACGAAGACCAGCTCCTCCCCCGGGTGCTCCATGGGGTTGGGTCCGCTGTCGGCGCCCGCATCGACGGTCGCGATGGCACCGGCGACGAAGAACCGGCCGTACGGCCCCGATATGCCGCTCAGGTCGATCCCCTTGTGCGACGTGTACACGCTGCCACGGTCGGAGGCGGGGGTGAACACGACCGGCCCTGATTCCTCGGCGTCCTCCTCGACGAAGTACGAGACGGGACGGTCGAGGGCCCCCGCCAGCTTGAGCAACGTGGTGATCGTCGGCACCATCCCGCTGCGCTCGATCTTGTGGATCGCGGCGGCCGAGACGTCGGCGCGTTCGGCCAGTTGCTGCATCGACAGCCGTTGCTGCAGGCGCAACTCCCGCAACTTGGGGCCGATCGAGCTGACGATGTGGTGGAGGTCGTCCGAAGCACTGCCGCCGAGGGGCGCCTTGCCATTGGACGCGTTGGATGCCTTGCCGTTGGTACCGCCGGTCGCGGCCTCGACCGGGCCTACAGCCAGCACGGCTGCGTCACCGTCGGCTGGGGACGGGTTCGCCGTCGGACGGACGGAACGGGCCGAACGTACCGGCATAAGACGTGCTCCTTGGGAAGCTTTTTTCCCGTTGACAACCGATCGGTGACATCCAGTATAGTCAACACAGGTTGCGTATGGTGAATATGGAGCACTAGCCGATGGCCCGACGGACTGTGGTAGTGGGAGGCGGCGCGGGCGGTATCGGCGCGGCCGGGGCCGTGAAGGCGGTCGACAAGGCCAACGAGGTCCTGGCATTCACCGAGTACGAGGACGCGGCGTACAGCCCCTGCGGCATCCCCTACGTCCACGGCAAGGAGATCCCCGACTTCGAGTCGCTCTTCCTCGCCACCAAGCAGGCCTACGTCGACGCGGGAATCGACATCCACTATCAGACGAAGGTCACGGCGATCGACACCTCCGCTCGCACCGTCACCATCGAGGGCCAGGATCCGGTCCACTGGGACACCCTGGTCGTTGCCACCGGTTTCAACTACGCCGATCCGGGAATCCCCGGCAGTGACCTCGGCGGTCTCTACTACGTGAAGAACATCCGCCAGGCGATGGAATGGGACAAGATCCTCGACGACGTGAAGACCGCCGTTGTCTATGAGGCGTCCCCACTCGGGCTCGAGATGGTGACGGCGCTCGCCCATCGCGGGATCGAAACCCACCTGGTCGACCCACAACCCTGGGCCCTGGCGGAGGTGGCCGATCCCGATATTGCGGCACCGGTCGAGGATTCCTGGACCGAGATGGGCGTCAAGATGCATTTCACCACCGATATCGACGCCTTTCTCGGTGACGAAAACGGTCAGGTCCGAGCGGTGCGCATGACGGGCCTGTCCGCAGGTGAACTGGCCGCCGACCTCGTCGTGGTGTGCACCAAGAAGGAACCCAACACGGCGTTGGCCGAAGCGGCCGGGCTCAGCATCGGATCCACGGGTGGCATCGTGGTCAACGAGCGGATGGAGACGTCCGTTCCTGGCGTCTACGCCGCCGGCGACTGCGCCGAGGTACCCCATGGCGTGACCAATATTCCGATTCAGGGCCTCTCGGGCAGCCACGCCTATGCCCAGGGCAAAGTGGCTGGAACCAACGCGGGAGGCGGTTCTCGGAAATACCAGGCCGTCTACGTGCCGTGGGGGATGGTGGCGGGTAAGTGGATGATCGGCGGCGTTTCCTTCGGCGAGACCCTCGCCGACGCCCTCGGGATGCCCTATATCGTCGGCAAGGCCACCGGCATTTCCCGGGCCCGCTATTATCCGGGCGTCAAGAAGGTGATCGTCAAGCTGCTGGCCGAGCCTGGAACGCACCGGCTGATCGGCGCCCAGATGGTCGGCGGCGAAGGCATAAAGGAACGCGCCGACTTTCTCGCTATGGCCGTCAAGACGGGTGTGACACTGGAGGACTTGGCCTGGATGGAGAATGTCTATTCGCCGCCCATCGGTGCGTTGAACGAACCGATCGCAGTGGCAGCCCAAAACGCCCTCAACTCTCTCAAGTCCTGAACGATGTCCTTTGCGCGGTGGCTCCGGTCGAACTCTGAGCACTACCTCTTGCTCGATGCCCAAGCCCACGCGGCCGTGAAGCACGGTTTGCCCAAGCCGCCGCCGCCTCGCAGGACCCGCGAATTCTTCTGGCGAATGGCATTTGTCCCTGTCTATCGCCGGCTTCCCTGGCCGGTTCGCCGCTTCACCATCGGCGTGATGCCGGGCAGCCACCGCCAGGAATGGAGCGCTCCACCGTCCCGTCACAACCCTGCCGTCTAAGTCCCCAAACGACAATATCAAGGAGGCTGCATGCCCAAGACAGTGAACAATCCTATTCCCGCTGAAGGCGAAACGCTGTTCGATGCCGAGGAGAAGGTTTTTCCCGACATCAAGGCCAACCCGGGCGAGAAGGCGTTCGTCTTCATCCACAGCGTTCCTTATGAGGGCTCTGTCGCCTTGGTCAACCTGCTCACGTCGACCCGACTGGTCCGCAAGGGTTTCGACGTCAATATCGTCCTCTACGGGCCGGGCGTCCTTCTGGCCTCGGGGACTCGGGGTTATCCCTCGGTTGGTAAGGAAGCCTTCCCAGGCCACATGGCGATCAACAACCAGATCAAGACCCTTCTGAAAGAGGGCGCCACGATCTACGCCTGCCGCTTTGCGATGGGCGCCTTGTACGGCTTCCGCGAGGACGACCTCATTCCGGGCGTCAAGGCCTTCAATCCGTTGGACGTGCTCGATGCGGCGCTGACCGCGTGGCGTGAGGGCGCATTCCAGATCAACACCTGGACCGTCTAGAAAATCACGTTGGGAAAATGCCTCCCGTGGCGCGTTGTGGCGCCGCGCCCGGGAGGGCAGGATCTGTTGGCGAACGACTGATGGGAGGCGGTTAGTTGGACGGCATCCATGACATGGGCGGGATGCAGGACTGGGGATCGGTCAAGCCTCCGGACCCCGAAGAGCGACCGTTCGCCGAGGACTGGGAAAAGCGCGCCTTCGCGCTTGCCCTGCTGTCGATGCGGGTCTCGGGGACCAACCTGGACGCGTTTCGACATTCCATGAACCGGTTGCAGCCGCTCGACTATCTCGCCGACGGGTATTACGGCCGCTGGCTTCGGGGTGCCGAAAATCTCCTCACCGATAGCGGAATCATCGCACCGGGAGCGGTAGACGCTCGGACCCGCAAGCAACTGGGCGACGATGTTGTTGAGCCGCCTGAGCCGGAGCCCCATCGGCCCGACTACAAGCCGACTGCAGGCGGTTCACTGCGGCCGCTTGACGCTGAGCCCCGTTTTTCCCCAGGTGATGCTGTTCGGGCCAAAGACCTACACCCCTCGGGTCACACCAGGTTGCCGCAGTATGTCCGCGGTCGGACGGGCACGGTCCGGCGGGTGCAGCCGGCGGCTGTCCTTCCTGATACCCACGCCCATTTTGAGGGTGAAAATATCCAACACGTCTACTCTGTCGATTTCGCGTCCCGCGATCTATGGGGAACCGAAGCCGAGGAGTTTGTATTGAATATCGATCTGTACGACAGCTATTTGGAGCCGGTGGCATGAGCATCTCAGAGCGTTTGCCTATTTCAATGCGTACCGAGGCCTTGGAGTCGATTCTGGTCGAGCGCAGCTTGGTCGACCCCAAGGTAATGGACGCCTACATCAAGATGTACGAATCTGATGTGGGCCCGCTCAACGGCGCCAAGGTGGTGGCGAAGGCGTGGGTCGACCCGGAGTTCCGGGAGCGGTTGTTGGCCGACGGGACCGCCGCGGTGGCCGAGCTGGGGTTCAAGGGTCCGCAGACCGAGCATCTGGAGGTGCTGGAAAACACCGGCGAGGTTCACCACGTGGTCGTCTGCACCCTGTGCTCGTGCTACCCGTGGGCGGTCCTCGGACTGCCACCGAGCTGGTACAAGGACCCCGCCTACCGGTCTCGCATCGTGCGTGAGCCCCGAGCGGTGCTGCATGAGTTCGGCCTCGACCTGGGCGCCGACGTGGAGATCCGGGTGGCCGACAGCGTCTCGGAGTGCCGCTACATGATCCTGCCGCAGCGGCCGGCCGGCACCGAGGACCTGAGCGAGGAGGAGCTGGCGGCGCTGGTCACCCGCGACGCCATGGTGGGCATCGCCACGGTGGCCAGTCCGTCGTGACGACGCCGCAACTCGACATCGAGGGCCCCGCGGCGCCGCCCCGGCGCAACGGCGAGTTGGCGTTTTCCGAGCCTTGGGAGAGTCGGGCGTTCGGCTTGGCGGTGGCGCTCGACGCCTCGGGCGTAATCGAGTGGGAGGCGTTCCGCCAGCAGCTGATCGCCACGATCGGGGTTTGGGAGGCGTCGCATACTCCCGACGACGAGTCGTGGAGTTACTGGCGATGCTGGCAGGACGCCCTGGAGCAGCTGTTGCGCTACCAGGGCGTGATCGGCGACGACGATGTGGACCGGCGATCCGAGCAGCTGGCGGCCCGGGCGCCGGGGCACGACCACGAGCACCACCATCACCATCGCCACGACCACTGAGTTGGCCAAAACGCTGTCGGTCGAGGCCACCTGGGAGGGCAACTATCGCTGCCGGGTGGTGACCGGGACCACCGAACTGATCATCGACGAGCCGGTGAGCGCCGGTGGCGGGGGGGCCGGGCCCCAGCCGACCGAGGTGTTCCTGGCCTCGCTGGCGTCGTGTTTCACCTTGGCGGTGCACCACGTGGCCCGCAAACGCGACCTGACGTTGCCCGATCTGTCGGTGCGGGCGGTCGGTGAGTATGACGGGCCCAAGTTCGTGACCCTGCGCCTCGAGGTGTCCTCGACGCTGCCGGCCGAGCAGCTCCAACCGCTCCTCGCCCGCGCCGCCGCCGTGTGTTACGTGTCCAACACGCTCCGCGTCGTCGACGATGTCGAGGTGGTGCTCGCACCTCGGAGCTAGGCGTCGCTTGTGTGGTGTCCAGGATATGCCACGATTCCATCCGGGCCATGGAAGGACGGGACCGATGCGACGCTTCGCAGGGTTGGTGGTACTGGGACTCCTTGCCGCCGGGTGTGCCAGCAGCGGTGCCAAGTCGGCGGTGACGACGCTCCCCACCGCGACGAAGGATGCCGCCGCGTCCGCGCTGGTGCCCGCGGCCGTCCGCAGCAAGGGCGCCATCACCGTGGCGCTGGATGCGACGTACGCACCCGACGAGTTCCTCGCCGCGGACGGCCACACCGTCATCGGCATGGACGCTGACCTGGCCAAAGGCATCGGCCAAGTGCTCGGGCTCACCGTCAGCCTGCAGAACGCCACCTTCGACACCATCATCCCTGGGCTTCTGTCGGGCAAGTTCGACATGGGCGCCTCGTCGTTCACCGATACCAAGGAGCGGGAGAAGCAGGTGGACTTCGTGACCTACTTCACCTCCGGCGAAGGCTTCTACACCGCGGCGACATCCAAGGTGAGTTTCGACGGACTCGACTCGCTGTGTGGACACAACGTGGCCGTCGAGAGCGGCACCACCGAGCAGAGCGACGCCGACGGCCTGGTGAAGACGTGCCAGTCGGCCGCCAAGCCGGCTGACAACGTGCTGGTCTTCCAAGATCAAAACGGCGCCAACCTGGCCGTGTCGAGCGGCCGGGCCGAGGTGGGTTTCGTGGACTCCCAGGTGGCGGCCTACATCGTCCAGCAGTCCAAAGGCCAGTTCAAGGTGAGCGGCCAGCCCTTCGCCACCGCGCCGTACGGCCTGGCGCTGCCGAAGAACGCGATGGCCCCCGCCGTCCTGGCGGCCGTCAAGGACCTGATGGCGAGTGGCCGGTACAGCAGCATCCTCAAGACCTGGAACGTGCAATCGGGTGCCATCACCACTCCCGTGGTCAACGGAGCCATCAGCTAGTTCGACGGCGGCATCACTGAACATGGCTGCGCCCACCAGGCCTCCTGACAGTTCGCAGCGCCCGGCGATCCGGGCGGTCCCGGTTCGCCACCCGGGACGCTGGGTCGCCACTGCCGTCGTGCTGGTGCTGGGTGTCATGTTCGTCCACACGCTCCTCGCCTCCCGGGTCGTGCGCGGGGGGCAGCGCCAGCCCCGCTTCGAGTGGGAGGTGATTCGCCGCTATCTGTGGTCCCGGCCGGTCCTCGACGGTGTGATCATCACCGTCGAGCTGACGGCCATCGCCATGGCAATCGGCGTCGTCCTTGGAATCGTGCTGGCGGTCATGCGCCTGTCGCCCAACCCGATCGTGTCCAGTGCCAGCTGGCTGTACATCTGGTTCTTCCGGGGCACGCCCGTGCTGGTGCAGCTGCTCTTCTGGTACGACCTCAGCTACCTGTACCCCGCGCTGTCGCTGGGGATCCCCTTCGGCCCCGCGTTCCTCCATCTGAACGCCAATACCGTGGTCACACCGTTCGCGGCTGCGCTGTTCGGGCTCGGGCTCAACGAAGGGGCCTACATGGCTGAGATCGTGCGGGCGGGGATCCTGTCGGTCGACGAGGGGCAGACCGACGCCGCCAAGGCGCTCGGCCTGACCCGGCTGGGCACCATGCGCCGCATCGTGTTGCCCCAGGCCATGCGCGTGATCATCCCGCCGATGGGCAACGAGACCATCTCCATGCTGAAGACCTCGTCGCTGGCCAGCACCATCACCGTGGTCGAGCTGCTGCGCTCGGCCCAGAACATCTACAGCCGCACGTTCCAGACCGTTCCCCTCTTGATGGTCGCCAGTTTCTGGTACCTGGCGATGACGTCGGTCCTCACGGTGGGGCAGTACTACCTCGAACGCCGTTTCGCCCGAGGTGCGCTGCGCCAGCCCCCGCCCACCCCCATCGAGCGCATCCGGCGATCGCTGCGCCGGGCCTACGCCTCCCGTACCGAGCCAGCCCAGCGTGCCCGGCTTGCCTGTCGTGCCCGGTGGGCCCGGGCCGGGCCGCTGAGGCGCGCCGTGGCTGCGTTGATGGTCGAGTCCGAGGGGGTGCGAAAGAGCTACGGCCACCTCGAGGCACTGCGCGGGATCGATCTGGAGGTGGCGGCCGGTGAGGTGTGTTGTCTCGTCGGGCCCTCCGGGTCAGGCAAGACCACGTTCCTGCGCTGCATCAATCACCTGGAGAAGATCGACGCCGGGCGGCTCTCGGTCGACGGGGAGCTGGTCGGCTACCGCGAGCACGGCGGCCAGCTGCACGAGTTACGTGACAAGGAGGTGTGCGCCAAGCGGGCCGAGATCGGGATGGTGTTCCAGCGCTTCAACCTGTTTCCCCACCTGACGGCGCTGGCCAACGTGACGATGGCGCCGGTCGTCGTCAAGGGTGAGACGAAAGCGGCGGTCGAGCCGCGGGCGCGGACGCTCCTCGACCGGGTCGGACTCGGGACCAAGATGGATGCCTACCCCAACCAGCTCTCGGGCGGCCAGCAACAGCGGGTGGCGATCGCCCGGGCCCTCGCCATGCAGCCCAAGCTGATGTTGTTCGACGAGCCCACATCGGCCCTCGACCCGGAGCTGGTGGGCGAGGTGCTCGACGTCATCCGGGGACTGGCGGACGACGGGATGACGATGGTGGTCGTGACCCACGAAATGGGTTTTGCCCGGGAGGTCGGCGACACCCTGGCGTTCATGGACGAAGGTGTCGTGGTCGAGCGAGGCCGGCCCCGCGAGGTGCTCAGCAATCCCCGCGAGGAGCGGACCCGGGCCTTCCTCGCCAAGGTCCTTTGAGCGGCAGGCAGCACGGCTTCGCTAGCAGTACATGACCGCCAGAGGTCATGTACTGCTAACAAAGGGTGCAGCAGGTGCCACCCGGCCAGATCCTGGCGGCTCGGCGAGGTTGACGCTCGTGAAGCCGTGCCACAGACCGAGGGCGAGGTCGGCGCCCGAGGTGTGACCGAACATCATCAGGTCGGCGACGGCCGTGGGGTCGCCGGCCAGCAGCCGGTGCACGGGCTCGACGCTTTGCCCCCGTGCCGCCCAGAGCAGAAACGCCCGGGCGATCTCGTGGGTGTCCACTCCACCTGCCAGTGCCACCAGGCGCGCCTGCGCGTCCGGCCAGCGCACGCGAGCGGCGAGCAACATCCCCGCCAAGGCGTCGTCTCCACTCGGCGTCAACCCCGGTCCGAGCCCGCCGAGTACCCGGCACGCGGCTTCGAGGCTGGTCTGGCGCGCCGCGACCTGCCAGCGGTCGACCAGCGCCTCGGTCAGGAGCGCCGAGGGCGATGCCGCGGCCGCCAGCAGGCGGGGCTGGACGAGGCGGCGATCGGGGAGCTCTGGCTGCCAGATGGCCGCCGCCTGGCGCCAGTGGTCCGGCACCACCAACCGATCGCCTGCGGCCAGACGTGAGAAGTCGAACCAGGATCTGAGGTGGAGCGGACCGAGCGGGACCGACGGTGAGGTCAGGGCCACGATGCCGCCGGGGAACCTGACATAGGCCGCCTTGTCGAAGCGAGCGATGACCGAGCCTGCCTCCGAGGAAGCGATCGCTTCCGCCGCTCCGAGCCCCATCGTGACCTGCCCTCGGGTGATGGTCGCCCGCCCTTCTACCCGGCGGGGGCGTGGTTGGAGAGTGCCAGCAGGGCCTCGCGAAAGCACGCCACGGGCGCTTCGGCCACGCCGGCGCCGATCTGGCCGGTCCCCGCCGAGGCATGGAGGATGCCGGTGTTGATGCGGGGCGTGATACCGGTCTCGACCACCTTGCGCACGTCGACGCCGACCGGGGTGCCCCGGAAGCCGAGGATGGGCAGCTTGAAACGGGTGCTGCGACCAGCACAGATGCGCTCCATGTCCTCGGTGGCCGCCACCGCGTCGGCCATGGAGCCGCCGAGGAACCCGGCGACCGCCGGGGAGGCGGCGGCGGCGGGACCACCGAGGCCCACAAGTTCGAGGACGGCGCTGTCACCGATGTCGGGCGCCGCGTCGTCAGGACCGAAGCCCGACTGGTAGAGCGCCCGGCCGATGGGCGGGGAGTCGGTGATGAACCACTGCTGCGTCTGGGCGTGTGAGCCGGCAAGGCGTATTCCGAACGTCGTGCCGTTTCGGGCCATGCTCGTTACCACGCTCGACCCGTCGACCTGCTCGGCCCACAAGGTCAGCGCCTTCGCCCCCGCCATGGCGATGTTGAGGAAGAAGAGGTGATTTCCCGCCAGGAATCTTGCCAACGCTTGGGCGTCGGAGCCGCCGAACGACATCAACTGGGGGAGCAGATGGCGGATGAGCAGGTTGTTGGTCGCCTGGGTGCGCATGTGGACGTCGTCGCCCATCTGCACCCCCTGCGCCACCAGGCTGAAGATGTCGATCGGACCCGACTCCTCGATGGCTCGGGCCAGCAGGGGACCGGCGACCTGGCGGAGGAAGACCAGCCGTTCCACGGCCGGCGCCGTTTCCATGCCGAACCACGCCACCTGGCCCGGTCCCTGATTGATGGGCGAGTAGGCCCTGGTCCCGCCCGCGGCGTTGTCGACGACGTACACCGGTGCGCTCGGGCCGATGGCGCTGGCCATGGGGACGACGGTGTCGTGATGGTTGGCCGCTTCGAGGCGGACCGATCCCATCTCGACGAGGGTCGTCGCCTCCTCCGGCGTGCTCGCCCATCCCTCGGCCATGACCGCCGCTCGGATCGAGCGCCGCAGCGGGTCGCAGATGTCCGGCCAGGCAATCGGAGGTCCGCTGTGCAGGATCGTCCGGTCGTCGATGTCGGGCACGACCGATGCCGCGGCCTCGATGCCCATCAGCTTCGGGACACCCTCGTCGAGGCGGCGGACCACCTCGGCATTGGCCTTGTCGATGGCGGCGGAACGGGTGCCGTAGGCGCGGCGGAGGGCGGCCACGGCCTCGGGGTCGCCTTCGGCCGGGATGCGCCACTCCACCTGGGCGACGGGCCGTCCCTGGTCGCGGACGGCGTCGGCGAAGAGGGGCAGGCCGATGTTGACGACGGAGATCTCGCGGGGGAGGTTGATGGCGGTCATCGACGCGCTCCTTTGGTCGCTTGGGCCAGCAGTTCGGTCTCGGCGCCGTCGATCGACGAACGCCAGGTGGTGGTGGCTACCCGCAGGTCGGCGATCTGCGCCCGGAGCGATGCGATCATGGCTTCGACCGCGGCGGGGGCGGCGCCGCCTTGAGCGGTCCGGGTTAACACGATCTGGCGGGGGTCGAGAACGGCCGTCAGATCGATGCCCGCCAGCCCGAGGGTGTGCCCGCGGTACTCGACCGCGGCAGCGTCGAGCATCTCACCGGTGATGTCGACACCCCGCAGCCCACCTCGGCTGGCCGTTCGCACCGTCTCGCCGACGACGACGTAGGCCGTGCGGTAGTCGATGCCGCAGCGCTGAACCACGAACTCGGCCAGGTCGGTTGCCTGGCTGAATCCCTTGTTCAGCTCGGCGGCCATGCGTTCCTTGTTGACTCGCAGGGTGCTCACGACACCGGTCATCAGGCGGGTGACGCGCAGCGCCAGGTCGAGCGATCTCGGCACCTCGCCATAGGCGAAGATCAGGTTGTCGCTGCGGGCCGACGGGCTTTTGACGACGGCCAGGAAGCCCGAGAGCCGGCCGATGAGGATTCCCGAAGCGCCCCGGACGATCGACAGCGAGTAGGGATTGCGCTTCTGGGGCATCAAGATGCTCGAGCGGGTATAGGGCCCGGCCAGGTCCACGTAGTCGAACTCGGCGCTGGACCAGATCTCCAGGTCCTCGGCCAACTTGCTCTGGTTGGACAGGAGGCTGGCCGCGGTGGAGAGGATGCTGATCAGGCCGTCGACCTGCCACATGGCGTCGCGCGTGTGCTCGATCACCCGGCTGAACCCGAGCAGGTCGGCGACCAGGGCGCGGTCGCCAAGCAGGCGGCTGCCGTTGACGCAGCCGGCGCCACCGGGGCTGCTGTTGACCCAGGCCAGGCAGTCGAGCAGCCGGTGGATGTCGCGCAGAGTGGGGTAGGCGAACGAGAGGGCGTAGTGCCCGAACGTCGACGGCTGAGCTTGCTGGAGATAGGTCTGGTCGGGCATGAGCGTTTCCAGGTGCAGGGCCGAAAGACCGGTCAGCCGGTCGACGAAGGTCGTCGCGTCGTCCACCACGTCGATGAGCTGACGGCGCAGGTGCAGACGTAGGGCGATCCGCGCCGCCTCCCGCCGGGGGCGGCCGGCGTGGAGCCAGCCCGCCACGTCGCCCAGGCGGTCCACGAAGTAGTGCTCCCGGGAGTTGTACGGCTCGCCGAAGTTCGGGTCGTACGGGAAATCCTCGGCCGCGATCTGGTGCACGTCGAGCAGCAGGCTGAGTAGCTGGCGGGCCGCCTCCTCGGGGATGATCTGCTGGTCCCGGAGATCGATGACATGGGCCATGTCGGCCAAGTTGAGCCCTCGGTGCAGGAGCGGGGCGTCGGCATTCTCAAGGGCGAAGCCGGACTCGACCAGCTCGGCTGCGGGCTTCTCTGTCGAGGGGCCCCGCTCTGAGGCTACGTAGGACAACGCGCGCTCCGTTCGGAGGTGGTCAGGTGGTGGATGGCCGCTGGTAGCCCGCCGGTGTGCCAGAAGACGATCGGTTGGCTGAAGCCGCCGGCGATGAGGTCGAGCACGACCGCGAACGCCTTGGCCGAGTAGACCGGGTCGAGGATCAGGCCTTCGGTCATGTGGGCGAGGAGACGGGCCCGTTCACCGGCGTCGGACGCCACGCCGAAGCCGCCGCTGCCGCGGGCATCGACGATCTCGACATCGTCGGTTTTCGGGAGGGGCCGGCCGAGCAGGGTTGCGCATCGGTTTGCGAGATCGGCGACTGTCTCGCGGATCTGGGCGGGCGGCCGGCTGACGGTGGCGCCGAGGATCCGGGGTTGCGGCGCGCTGCCCGGTGCTCGGCCGGCAACCAGCCCTGCCTGCGTGGCGCCCGACCCGGTCGCCACCACGACGATGCCGGGGACGAGCGCGGCGGCGTCGAGTTGCGCGGCCAGCTCCGCTCTCGCCCGCGCGAACCCGGTAGCGCCGACCGCGGTAGCCCCGCCACGGGGCATGACATAGGGGCGCCGCCCTTCGGCTGCGAGTGCCGCGGCCCGTGCCGGGATGGCACGGTCGACCTCGTCGCGATCGGGCCGCCCGGTGAACTCGACGTGGGCGCCGGATTCGAGCGCCGCGCCCAGATTGGGGTGGGGGGGCTGGTCTGGATCTGGCGGCCCGCCGTACAGCACGAGGTCGCAGTCGAGGCCCGCGGCGCGCGCCGCAGCGGCCGCGGCGGCACAGAAGTTGGAACTTGGGCCGCCACCGGTGACCAGCACGTCACAGCCCTGATCGAGCGCGTCGCCGATGAGGAACTCCAGGGTTCGGGCCTTGTTGCCCGCGGTTGCGAAGCCCGTCAGGTCATCGCGTTTGACCCAGATCAGGGGGCCACCGATCGCCGATTGCAGCCGGTGGGCGGGCAGGAGGGGCGTCGGGAGCGCCGCCAGGTTGAACCTTGGCAGCGGCTGGCCATTGCGCCCTGTCATCGGACTGGGCGCTGCCTACCGCGGAGAGAACATGTCGGCCTGGGAACAGATTTTCCCGCTGGTTGCGTCATAGCGGCCACGTCTCCGACTCGGTCGCTCGAGCGGATCGAGCCCGGCGGACGACCTCGTCCACCATGGTGAGCGCCGCGGGCGGCGGCGCGACCGGCGCCGCCGCGCCCGAAGGCTCCGCCACCGCCAGCCCATTGATACCGGCGCCTGCCAGGGCCGCGATGACCTGACGGGGTGCCGCGCCAGCCGGTTGCAACGCGTCGTGCATGAGCTCCTGGGCCCGGTGCTTGCCCAGATGGGGAGTCAGGGCGGCCAGCACCTGCTCGGAGTTGATGAATCCGGACTGCACCGCGACGTTGGCCGCCATCCGATCGGTGTCCACCTCCAAGCCCGAAACGATCTCGATGGTGAACTGGAGGGCGGCGGCGGTGAGCAGGCAGACCTCAGGGAGGGCGACCCATTCGGTCTTCCACCCCCGCCCATCGCGCTCGTGTTGCTGGACCATGGCTTCGAGCACCGCGCCCGCGTTGGCCCGCACCAGCCGGGCCAAGGTGTCCAAGTGCTCGCTGCGCTCGGGATTGCGCTTGTGCGGCATGGTGATGCTGCTCACGGCGCCCAGCTGGGCGGGCTCCCGGAGTTCACCGATCTCGGGGCGCTGCAGCTCGTAGACCTCGCCGCCGATCCGGGCCAAGGTGCCGCTGACGGTCGCCAGGACCTGGGTGAACTCGACCAGCCGGTCGCGTGCCGTCAGCCACGAAATCCCCGGATCCGCCAGCCCCACACGGGAACAGAACTCGCGACGCAGCGCCACGCCTTGGTCGCCGAAGAATCCCAATCCGCCCACAGAACCGGCCAACTGTCCGACCAGCCATCGGCCCTGGCCCTCGCGCAGTCGGTCCAGGTGGCGCCGGATCTCGTCGGCCCACGAAGCTGCCTTGAAGCCGAAGGTGATGGGCGCGCCGGGCTGGCCGTGCGTCCGGCCGACCATCACCGTGGCGCGGTGTTGCTGGGCCAGGTCGAGTAACAGGGACTCGATGATCCGCAGGTCGCGCCAGACGATCGACCCGACCCGGCGCAGCGCCAGTGCCGTCCAGGTGTCGGTGATGTCCTGGACCGTGACGCCGAGGTACACGTGTTCCCGGGCCGATTCAGGCAGGATTCGCTGGAATGCATGGATGAGCCCGAGCGTCGAGTGCGACGTCGACCGGGTCTCGGCTGCGGCGAAGGCGAGGTCGAGCCGCTCGACGTGCGCCGCGTCGGCGATGGCGTCGGCGGACCCGGCCGGTATCAAGTCGAGCTGTGCCTGCGCTCGCGCCAGCGCCACCAGGATGTCGAGCCACGACTGAAGACGGGCCTTCTCGTCGAAGATGGCCCGCAGTTCTTCGGTCCCCCAAAGATGGGCGTACATCTCGGAGTCGGCTATGCGGGAGACCACGACGCCTCCAACCCCGCGGCCTCCCCGGCGGCCGCGGCCGACCGCAGCGGCCGCAGCGGCCGCCGCCAGGCCCTGACGCACCTGCTCGAGGGACGCTCCCCAGGGGACCACGACCGTGTTGCCGGCGCAGTCGATCCGGTCCTCCAACAGGCAGCACTTGGTCAACGTGGCGCCGGCCACCCGGCCCGCCCCGGCGAGGACCCGAGGGCACATGTCCACCGTCTCGGGGAGATCCCCGTAAAACCACTCGTGAAGCTCTCGCGACCGGGCACAACCGATGAGCGTCCAATCTTGGCGGGGTGGCCGCTCGTCCAGGAATGCCACCCCACTTGCCCCGTCGGCGACAAAGCCCGAACCGCGGCACGGAAGCAGGTAGGTCGCGGCGGGATGGGATCGGGCCAGGTCGGCCAAGTCCAGCACCTCGGGGACCAACTCGATCGGCGGCAGGTCCTCCGACACCTCGAGCAGCCGGGACGCCTGATCGAACAGCTTGGGAGGCCCCGGAGGCACCACGTCGACGACCCGCACGACCAATGGCGAGGGATCCAAGATGAAGTTGACGTGGTGGTAGCGGCCTTCCACGACGACCGCCCGGGCATTGGGCGCGTCCTCACGGGCGGTACGCGCCAGTGAACTCGGGACGCCCGTATCGACTTCCAGCGCGGTTACGAAGGTGCACTCGGGCGGCAACGCCAGTACTGAGAGTGAGGTGACGGCCGCCATGATCTGGTCGCCTGGCGCCTTTTCGACCTCGACGATCGCGGTGTCGACTCCATGGCGCACCACGACGTAGCGCGTTCGTTTGTAGACCTCTCGGCCCAAGAGAAAGTCCGACAAATGATCGGCCGAAAGCGGGAAGTCCACCGAGGTAACTGCGACCTCCCGGTATTGCTTCGGCACCAGGTTCGTCACGGCATCGGTGACATCGGTTGGGCCTGCCCGACGGATTGGCGTGGCGCGGTCACGGCTGCTCGCTCGACGTCAGCCGCCCGAGACCCGGGAGACGAGGGAGGCGGGCGATGGGGCCGAGGGTGTCGGCCCGCAGGCCGAGGCGTAGCGCCTCCAGCCCCAGCGTCTCGTCGATGGCGACATTGGCCAGGTTGACCTCGGGTCCGAACCGGTTGATGAACCACGCCTGCTGGTCCTTGCGCGGGGCCTCGAACACCAGCTGGGCGAGGCCGACCGACTGGACGAGCGCCTCCACCAGGTCAGATCGCACCGAGCCATCACCGCGAAACATGCCGACCGTCCCGCTCTCCCGACCCTCGGTCAGCACCAGGGCAGCACCGGCGGCCAGGTCGCCGGATACCTCGTCGGCCCATTCCGACGGCAGCGCCGATGCTGCCGGGTCCTTGGCGCCCACCTCCGACAAGACGGTGAAGCCAGCGCGCCCCGCGTGGCGAGCCAGAGCGATGAGGTCACGTTTTTCGTCCAACGGCATGGCCACCGCGCCCCGAGAGACCTCGATGCAGGCAAACCCCAGTGCCTCTGCCCAGGCCAGGAACTCCGCCACCTTGTCCTGCGACCACGCCACCTCCAGCAGGGTTCCCCCCACGCAGGACCGAATGCCGTGTTGGGCCAGGATCGCCAGTTTGGCTTCGACGCCCGGATCGAGGTAGGCCGTGCCCCATCCGAACTTCCACACGTCGATGAACTGCCCCGATGTGTCCAGCCGCGCCGTCAGATCAGCCGCCGGCAGGCCCTTGTCGAGCACGTGCGTGAGCCCGGCGATCCGAGGCTTGGGCGGTCGAGCCGGCAGGTCGAGGAAGGACGGCTGCACGACGTTCATTATAGTAAACGGCGGGTTACTTTAGTTGGAGAAAGATGGCGTGGGACGGCAGACGGTGAGCGAACTGAGCCAACTCGTGGCAGCCGTCCGATCCCACCCGGGCGTGCGCAACAAGGCGCCGATCGCCCTGGTGTCTGACGTCTTCGGACCATCGGACTCCTTCGGCGGACCGGGGGACGACGGTGCCGTCGTCGAAGACGGCGACGTGACGATGGTGGTCGGCGGCGAGGCCCTGTGGCCGCCGTTCGTCCAGGCCGACCCGTTCGGGGCGGGACTGGCGGCGGTGCTGGCCAACGTCAACGACCTGGCCGCCATGGGGGCCCGCCCGTTGGCGATCGTCGACACGGTTGTCGGACCCGAAACCCTGGCCCGCAGCGCGCTCGAGGGGATGCACTACGCGTCGGGCCTCTACCAGGTGCCGATCGTGGGCGGACATCTCACGATCAGCGACGGGCCACCCGCGATTTCGGCGTTCGGAGTCGGACGGGCCGCGGACGCCGACCGGGTCCTGTCGGTGCGCCACGCTGCCCCGGGACACTCCCTGATCGTGGCGTGCTGCGTCGAGGGCAGCATGCGGGCCGACTTCAACTTCTTCGGGTCCTTCGACGCGCGCGGCACACGGCTGGGTGGCGATATCCGCGTCCTTCCGGCGGTGGCCGCCGACGGTTCGTGCGTGGCGGCCAAGGACATCAGCATGGCGGGCCTGGTTGGTTCACTGGCCATGCTGCTGGAGTTCCATCAGTTGGGGGCGACGGTCGATCTGGGAGCCCTGCCTCGACCGAGCGACGTCGACATGGGCGCATGGTTGACGACGTTTCCGTGCTTCGGCTTTCTTCTGTGCAGCCCCCCCGGCCGCGAAGACGCCTGCATGAGACCGTTCCATCAACGGGGCCTCGAGGCGGCAGTCGTGGGATCGATCGACGACTCGGGCCTGGTCCGCCTCCGGCTCCAGCAGGAGCCCGAGGACGAAACGGCGACGGTGTTCGACCTCCGAGCCGAGAGCGTGACGGGGCTCAGGTCCGGCTGAGCCCTATCGACATCGGCTGGTGGGGAATTCCGACGTACTCCTCCACGTCGCCGTTCCTGCTCCAGCCGAGACGCTCGAAGAAGGCGACATTGGCCAACTGGATATGGGCCACCATTTCCCCACCCCCAAGCGATCCCGCGGTGGCCACGGCGAAGCGAACGAGGGGCTTGCCGAGGCCGAGGGCCCGGAACTCGGGGAGCACCGCCAGGCGGTCGCCTTGCCACACACCCCCGTCCGGGTCGAGCGGAAACAGCCGGACCGTCCCCGCCGGGACCGAGTCGCACAGGCCCAGCACCCGCACGACACCGGGCTCCCCGTCGTGGTGGTCGAGGTCCGACGGGTGGAACAGGCCCTGCTCCTCGACGAAGATCTGGTGGCGGATGCGGTGGTGGAAATCGAGCTGGGCGGCGTCGGTGGCGGGCACGCACTCGACGGACCGCCGCACGACGGGTACGACCGGCGCCACCGTGCCCTACCCGGTCCGGCTGGCCGTCAGCTTGATGGAGCGCTCGACCGACGCCATCGCGGAGCAGGCCTGGCAACGGGCACAGCCCGCCGCCACGCCCGAGCTGTCCAGGCCTCGGGCCAGCAGGTAGGGGACGACCTGGTGATAGATCCCCTCGGTGTATGCCGCATCGGGCGGGAGGCAGTCCTCCATCAGGCTGCCGGCGATGGGGCGCAGGGGCACGACGAAGGGGTAGACGCCCATGTCGATGGCTCGTTTGCACCCCGCCACCGTCAGATCGGGGTCCTCGCCCATCCCGAGGATGACGTACGTCGAGACCTGGCCCACGCCGAACAGGCTGACGGCGCGCTCCCAGGCGCCGAAGTAGCCCTCGATCCCGGTGCGGGCCTTGGCGGGGGCCACCCGGGCCAGGACGTCGGGGTCGAAGGATTCGACATGGATTCCAACCGAGTCGATGCCCTCGCCGTGGACGCGATTGATGACGTCGAGGTCCTCGGGCGGCTCGAACTGGACTTCGACTGGAAGCCCGGCGGCCTCCTTGACCGCCCGGCCGCACGATGCGACATAGAGGGCGCCGCGGTCGCGTCCATAGGTGCTGCCCGTGGTGAGCGTGGCGTCGACCGCGCCGTCGAGTTCCTTGGCCGCCACCGCCACCTCGGCGAGCTGTTCGGGGCGCTTCTTGGCGATGGTGCGCCCGCTGGCGAGGGACAAGCCGATTCCGCAGAACTGGCACTGATCGTGGTTGCCCCAATAGGCGCAGGTCTGCAGGACCGTGCTGGCCAGCGAGTCGAGGTGGAGCAGGGCGATCTTCCAGTACGGGATCCCGTCGGCGGTGGTGAGGTCGTAGTAGCGGGGCCGCCCGGCGCTGGACGCTCCGGCGACGCGCCGGCCGTCGGCGTAGACCGCCAAGCCGTCATCCTCGCGGCGCAGCACGTAGGGAGTGGCGTAACCGGCCGCGGTGGGCAGGGTGACCGGAACTCCCTCGATCCACAGCATGCCCGAGTCCGAGGGGCCGGCTCCTCCCTTGCGGCTCTCGACCGCGGCCTCGACCCGGATACCACGGCTCTGGAGATCGGTGATCAGGCTCGCAAGGTCCAGGCCACGGTCGGGGTCCGAGTCGAGGCCCGAGGCGGGGCCCGAGGCGGGGCCCGAGTCGAGACCCGAGGCGGGGCCCGAGTTGCGAGGCCCGGCGGCTCTACGTTGTCCGAGGAGGACGTTCCAGACACCCGGATCCTACTTTCGGAGACGAACGTTCACGATAGGAAGCGTTTACTATAGGAAATCGCGTCGGGGAGCGGAAGTCAATGGTCGGACTCGATCTTGTGGCGCCGATCTGCGATTGCCGAGCGCCACCGGTTGAGGTCGTCGAACTCCTCCTCCACGACGTCACCGGGCCGACGCTCGCCGGTCGCGGGGTCGAGCTCGACCTCGATCAGGACGAACTGGGGGGCACCTGTCGCCCCGTCGATATTGATCGTCTGCTCCAGCGCCCGGCCGCTCGCCACGTGCATCTCAAGGGTCGTCGTCGGCATGGGCGGCCAGGTCGTGGGAGGGGTTCCTCGTTCGAGCACGACCCAGGTCGCGCCAGCCGCCACTGCGGCCCTGATCTGGCGTATCCGCTGCTCGCGGTGCATTTCCGCCTCCAACTGGCGGTAGCGCATGAGGCAGGCCGCGGCGCCGATCAAGGCGAAGTCGAGCTGGCCCCCGAGGGCGCTCTCGTCGGCCAGGCGGCGGACGCGCTCAGCCATCCGGGGTGCTTCGTCGACCAGCGAGGGCAGGTCAAGGCAGGCCAACTGCAGCTCGACGGTCGTTTCGCCGACCAGGCGCACGACCCGTTCGTAGCTTTCAGGCCTGACCATGATCATGGGGTAGAGGCGATCCTCGGCGGCGCGCCATTCGGCGAGCAACGCCGCCGGAACGGCGCTCGGCGCGGCCTCCGAGTCCGGCAATCCGGCCGCTTCGGGATCCCCACTCAAATCTTTCGCCTCCCTTGCCGCACCCGGATTCATATACTATCGTAAACGCTGTCTCCTATTGTTTACCGTCACCTCTCACTGGGAGCCGTCGACCGATGGCCAAGACCGCTGTCGTCGCCTTGGGCGGCAATGCACTGATCCGAGAAGGGCAGTCCGGCACCTACCAGGAGCAGGAGGCCAACGCCACCGCCATGGCCAAGTCGGTGTGCTCGCTCCTGCGCACCGGATGGCGGGTGGTGCTGGTCCATGGCAACGGTCCACAGGTCGGCAACCTGGCGATACAGCAGGAAGAGGGTGCGGCCCTCGTGCCCGCCCAGCCGTTGTTCGCCCTGGGCTCCATGACCCAAGGCCAGCTCGGCAGCCTGATCTGCCTGGCGCTGCATCGCGTCGGTGACCCGTGGTTGATCGGCGCGGTGTCCGTGGTGACCCACGTGGCGGTCGCGGCCGACGATCCGGCGTTCGCCAACCCGACCAAGCCCATCGGACCGTTCTTCACCGCCGAGGAGGCGGCATCGCTGAGCGCGGCTCGCGGTTGGGTTGTCAAGGAGGACTCGGGTCGCGGGTACCGCCGGGTCGTGGCGTCACCTGAGCCGGTCGGCATCGTCGAGACCTCAGCCATCCGCACCCTCCTCGAGGCCGGCCAGGTGGTCGTCGCCGCAGGTGGGGGCGGCGTCCCGATCGTGCGCACCGCCACGGGCTACGCGGGTGTCGACGCGGTGATCGACAAGGACTACTCCGCCCAACAACTGGCGACCTCGCTGGCCGCCGAAGCGCTGGTGCTCGTCACCGGCGTCGAGTCGGTCCTCCTCGACTATGGCACCCCGCAACAGCGGCCCATCGAGGAAATGGCCCGTGCCGAGGCGGAGCGCTACTTGGCCGAGGGCCAGTTCCCCGAGGGCAGCATGGGACCCAAGGTGCGGGCCGCGGTGCGCTTCCTGCGCTACGGCGGCGAGGTGGCGGTCATCACCAGCCCCGAGCTGGTGTACGCGTCCCTCGAAGGGACGGTCTCACAGCTGGAGGGCACGGTCGGCACCAGGATCGTCCGGGTCCGGCCAACCGTCGGAGCGCACCGGTGAGCTCGGCGGTCACGCTGCACAAGGACACCTACCTGGACTCGGTAGTGCAGCTCTCCGGGACCCGGGCCATGACCCAGGCAGAGGGTGTGAAATGGGCGTCGGCGGCTATGGCGACGGCGGCCAACCTCGAGACGTTGCGCGATTTGGGCATCGAGGGACCGGAGTTGCAGGGCGCCCGGGCAAACGACCTGTTCCTCGCCGTGCTTGCGGACACCGACGAGATGGCCGCGGCGGCGATCGAGGAGGGCGAGGCGGCATTGTTCAAGCCGACCGGGTCCGGGTCTGGGTCCCGGTCCGGGTCTGGGTCTGGGTCGTGGCTCGGCGGTTCGACCTCGGGCTCGGGCCCGGGCTCGGCCTCGGCGGACACGGCTCGGCGGGCGCGGAGCCTGGCCGAGGCGCAGGACCAGTTGGACGGTGGGGGCAATGTGGCCATCGTGTCCGTCCCTGGCCCGTACGCCGCCATCGAGGCCCACAAGGCCCTGACGGCGGGGTTGCACGTGCTGCTGTTCAGCGACAACGTCCCTCTCGACGAGGAGATCGAACTCAAGGACCGGGCCCGGGAGTTGGGTCTGCTGGTCATGGGCCCCGGCGCAGGTACCGCCATGCTCGGTGGGACGGGACTCGGATTCGCCAACGTCGTCAAGCCGCTCGGCGAGCGCCGAGCGGGCGGCGCTCCGCCCGGCGAGGGCGGTGGTGCCGCTACCAGGCGTGGCGGTCGGGTGGGCGTGGTGGCGGCCGCGGGCACCGGCGCCCAGGAGGCCATGAGCCTCTTGGACCAGTGGGGTGCCGGCGTGTCCCACGTGATCGGCCTCGGCGGTCGGGACTTGTCCGAAGCAGTGGCGGGTCGCATGGCCATCTCGGCCATCGAAGCCCTGCAGGCTGACGCCGACACCGACGCCATCTTGTTGGTGTCGAAGCCGCCGGCTCCCGATGTCGCCCGGGCAGTCACCTCGGTGGCGGGCGACAAACCACTGGTCGCGGCGCTCATCGGATTCTCCGGGATTCTGGATGGAGGGCCTGCTGGGAACGTGAGATCTGCTGCGACGCTTGAGCAGGGTGTCGCCGCCGCCCTGCATTCGGTCGGCCTCGAGAGCCCCGATCCGGCCACGGGCTTGGAGGAGCCGGTCACCGCCGCATGCGAGCGATTGTCGACTTCGGGCGAGCGCACGCTGATCCGTGGCCTGTTCTCGGGCGGCACCCTTTGCTACGAGGCGCTTTCCCTGCTCCCCGAGCTGGTCGGCGCCGTCTACTCCAATACTCCTATCGACAAGCGGTGGGGCCTGCCCGCGCCGTCCGGGACCCACACGTGCCTCGACCTCGGCGAGGAGGAGTACACCAAGGGGCGCCCCCACCCCATGATCGATCCCGAAGCTCGCATCGAGTTGATGCGCCAAGCGGGCGACGATCCGAGCGTGGCGGTGATCCTGCTCGACGTCGTGCTGGGTTATGGGTCCCACCCCGATCCGGCCGGTCTCCTCGCGCCCGTCGCCCAGGAGATCATGGCCGGCGGCTCCGGACCGCAGGTCGTGGCCTACGTACTCGGCACCGAAGGCGATCCCCAAGGGTTGGACGATCAGCGCCGCAAGCTGCGCGACGCCGGCTGCATCGTGCCCGCCACTGCGGCTCGCGCCGCCCTGGCCGCGGCGGCGGTGGCGGTCCGCAAACCCGAACTCGTGCGCTCGCTGCCCTGATGCCGTCGTGACGCAGCAGTGACCCCCCGGGTGGCGCTCGTCACCTACTCGACCAAGCCGCGCGGCGGGGTGGTGCATACCCTGGCGCTCGCCGAAGCGCTGGTCGGATTGGGCCAGGACGTCACGGTTATCGCGCTTGGTGACCGTGCCAACGACAACGGTTTCTACCGGCCCGTCGCCGTTCCGCACACGCTCTTTCCTGCCCCCGCGCCCCGGTCCACGCTCGACGAGCGGGTGTTCTCGTCGGTGGACGCGTTGGCCGACGGCCTGGCGTCGGTGTCGGAGGATTTCGACATCCTGCACACGCAGGACTGCATTTCAGCTCGGGCCGCCATGCGGGTGCGTCAGGCCGGGGCCGACGTCACGGTCGTCCGGACCGTCCATCATGTGGATGACTTCACGACCCAGGCGCTGATCGATTGCCAACGGCAGGCGATTCTCGAACCGGACCGCCTGCTCGTGGTGAGCGAGCACTGGCGCCAGCTGCTTCGCTGCGAGTACGGCGTCGACTCCACGGTCGTCCACAACGGGGTCGACCAGTCCCGTTTCGCCCCGATCTCGCCCGAGCGGCGGTCGATGTTCCGGGAGCGGGCTGGCGTCACCGGCCGTTTCCTGTTCTTGGCGGTGGGCGGCATCGAACCTCGCAAGGGAAGCGTCTATCTCCTGGAGGCGATGGGCTTGCTGAAGGGGCGGGTCGAGCCGAGTCCGGTCCTGGCCGTGGTCGGGGGTCACTCGTTCCAGGACTACGCCGCCTACCGCGATGCTGCTCTGGCGCGCCTTGCCGAGTGGGACCTCCGGCTTGGCACCGACGTGGTGATGCTCGGCACGGTCTGTGATGCCGAACTATCGGGCTGGTACCGGGCGGCCGATGCCTTGGCGTTCCCGTCGCTGAAGGAGGGTTGGGGGCTCGTCGTCCTGGAAGCGATGAGCGCTGACCTGCCCGTTGTCGCCACCGACATGCCCGTCTTCCGGGAATACCTGACCCACGGCGAGGACTCGCTGCTGGTGCCCGTGGAGGACGCGGCCAGCCTGGCGTGCGCCATGGAGGAACTCGTGATCGATGGCCAGCTACGAGCCCGGCTCCGCCAGGGCGGTCGCCAGGTCGTGGATCGATTCACGTGGCCAGCGTCGGCCCGCCAGCATGTGGCGATCTACGACGAGGTCGCGGCCGGCAAAAGCTGAATCCGCCGTGCCTACTCGACAGTAAGATCTTGTGTATGGCTGATCAAGCGACTTTCGCTGAGCTTGCCATGCAACACATGGGCTCGCTGTACACCGCGGCGCTGCGCATGACGCGCAACCCCTCCGACGCCGAAGACTTGGTCCAGGAGACCTATCTGAAGGCCTACCGGGCGTTCGGCACCTTTCAGGAGGGGACCAACCTGAAGGCGTGGCTCTACAAGATCCTGACCAACACCTTCATCAACTCGTACCGCTCCCGCAAGCGCCGTCCCGAGCAGACCGAACTCGATGACGTCGAGGATCTCTACCTGTATCGCCGGATGGGCGGGCTGGAGGCGGTGGCGGCCGGTCGCAGCGCCGAAGAAGAGGTCTTGGAGCACTTCACCGAGTCCGACGTCAAGGACGCCGTGGAGTCGCTTCCCGAGCAGTTCCGCATGGCCGTCCTGCTGGCCGATGTCGAAGGATTCTCGTACAAGGAGATCGCCGACATTCTGGACATTCCGATCGGAACCGTGATGAGCCGCCTGCACCGTGGAAGAAAGGCGCTCCAGAAGGCGTTGTTCGACTTTGGTATGCAACGGGGCCTTGTAGCGCCGGTGCCGGAGAGCCAAGGTTGAGACCTCATGGATGAGCAGGACGATCATCAGACCGGTTGTGGCGGGGGCAGTCCCTTGTCCGGGAAGTCACTCTTCGGGGAGTCGGGACTCGGGAAGTCACTCTTCGGGAAGTCGGAGTGCCAGGAGGCGATCCACACCCTGTACCACTTCCTCGATGGTGAGCTGACGATCCAGCGGCGCGAGGAGATTGCCCTCCACCTGCACGAATGCAGCCCCTGCTTGGACGCGTTCGACTTCGAGGCGGAGCTGAAGCTGGTCATTGCCCGCAAGTGTCGGGACCAGGTTCCAGACGCGCTTCGGGAGCGGGTGTACCGGGCGTTGAAGGAGGCATCCGGTATGCCACCTGGCAGCGAACACAGGTGGGAATGAGCCCGGCGTAAGGAGCGTTAAGGATCTACATGAGCGACCGATCTCTCGGGGGACACGCCCTCGTCGGCAACGAACGGCCGTCACGGTCTTTCGCAAAGAACCGTGTATGTCGTGAGCCGAATTGCACAACCCGCCTATCGATCTACAACAACGGCAAATACTGCTACCAGCACGAACCCATGGCAGTGCCGAGGACACGCGGTCGCAAGATCGCCTGACCCTACGGGCGGTTTGACGACCCCGGCCGCTTCCGCCATTTGGCATGTGTGAAGCCGAGTAGGGGTACGTGAGTGACTACCATCGTCGACGTGCAGATCTTCGCTGCAGAGGTGTGGACCTATTGGATCTCCTTCTTCATCATCGCTCTTACCGTGCTGATGTGCCTCGGTCTAGGTGTGGCGTACCTGGTCAAGGTGGTCAGCCTGAAGTACCCGAAGCAGTAGCCCCGTGACGGAGCCGGTTGCATGGGATCTGGCCGAGCGGGTCGCGGTCCGAGTCGCCGGGCATGAGCCCTTAGAAGATTCGTACCTGTACCGCACCCTCGAACCTGACTTCTGCGAGCTCACGGCCGAAGCCGAGGAGTTGGTCGAGAAAGAAACCGGCCTGACATCGTCGGCCGGTCCCGCTCGGGCTCGGGTGACCGATCGCGCCGGGTGGGTGCACGCCAACATCGCCTCGTTCCAGCGGCTCCTTCGGCCCGTAACCGACAAGCTGGCCGCCGCCATGGACCAGCCCACCAACATCGGCCCCGTGCCTATCCCGGTGGCCAAGGTCGGACGTAGCGTCGCCGGCACCCAGGTCGGGTTGTTGCTCGGCTGGATGAGCACGCGGGTGCTCGGTCAGTACGACCAGTTGCTGATCGAGGACGACAAGCCCGAAGAGCAAGACATCGTCTATTACGTCGGTCCCAACGTCCTGGCGCTCGAGAAGCGCTTCGCCTTCCCGCCCCGCGAGTTCCGGCTGTGGCTGGCGCTGCACGAAGTCACGCACCGGATGCAGTTCACCGGGATCGAGTGGATGCGGCCCTACTTCCTGTCGCTCATCGAGTCGACGCTGGCAGGTGTCGAACCCGACCCGCGCCGGTTCATCGAAGCGTTGCGCCGGGCCACCGAAGCGGTGCGCTCGGGAAAGAACCCCCTTGACGATGGCGGTCTCATCACGCTCCTCGCAGGCCCGGAGCAATACGAAGCCATCCAGCAGATCGGTGGGCTGATGAGCCTGCTCGAGGGTCATGGCGACGTCACCATGGACCGGGCGGGCGCCGACCGCATTCCGAGCGCTGAGCGGTTCAGCCGGGTGCTTCGCCAGCGGCGGGAGCAGAAGGGCCCGATGAAGCTGATCAGCACCCTGGTGGGCCTCGACGCCAAGATGCGGCAGTACGAGCAGGGCGAGCAGTTCATCGAGACGATCGAAGCCGACATGGGCAAGGAGTTCCTGGCCAACGTGTGGCGGGGCCCTGAGTGGCTGCCCGACCTGGCCGAGATCCGCGAGCCCAGCCGTTGGGTCGACCGGGTTCAGTCGGGCGACCCACGCCGCCCCACCCCCGCCGCCGCCCGCTAACGCGCGCCCTTCGGGGCCGGGTCACCCGCCGCCTCCGGAGGCTTTGTTTGCAGTACATGACCCGTGGCGGTCATGTAGTGCTATGAAGCTCGCCCCGACGAGCGCCGCCAGTGGTCGGCACCGCGGCTTGTTAGCAGTACATGCCTTGTGGCGGTCATGTCGTGCTATGAAGCCCTCCCGGACGCGGGCGCCGCCCAGTGCCGACACCGCCGGCTTGTTAGCAGTACATGACCTGTGGCGGTCATGTAGTGCTATGAAGCCCGCCTCGGCGGGCGCCACCCGCCCACCCCGCCGGTCCCGGGCCGGTGTCCGTGAACTTGCAGCAGCGAAGCGGCGCGGCAGCGAAGCGGCGCGGCGGGGCTAGAAAGGGGGACGGTGGCCGACTCCCTCGCACACGTGCTGCTGGCGCGCTGCGACTTCCCGCCTCCTGGAACGCCGGTGGCGTGCGCCGTTTCCGGCGGGGCCGACTCGCTGGCCTTGCTGATCCTGGCCGTGGCGGCGGGGCTGCAGGCGACCGCGCTCCACGTCGACCATGGCCTGAGGGTGGGCTCGGCCGACGAGGCGTTGGTGGTCAAGGACGCGGCCGGCCAGTTGGGCGCGGGGTTCGAGGCCCGAACGGTGACCGTCGAGCCCGGTCCCAACCTGGAGGCCCGCGCTCGCAGCGAGCGCTACGCCGCCCTACCCGAAGGCGTGTTGACCGGGCATACGGCCGACGACCTGGCCGAGACCATGCTTGTCAACCTCCTGCGCGGCGCCGGGCTCGATGGGCTCGCCCCGATGCGCCCGACTCGACGGGTGAGCAGGCCCCTGCTCGGGTTGCGGCGCAGCGAGACGCGGGCACTCTGCGCCGACGTCGGACTCACGCCCATCGACGACCCGAGCAACCACGACACCCGGTTCACCCGAAACCGCGTTCGCCACGAGCTGCTCCCGCTGCTGGAGGACATCGCGACCCGGGATCCGGTCCCGATCCTGGTCCGCCAGTCGCAGCTTCTCGGCGCCGAGGCGAATCTGCTGGATCAACTGGCGGCCGCGCTGGATCCGACCGACGCCCGTGCCATGTCGGCCGCCCCAGAAGTACTCGCCCGGCGAGCGATTCGGTCGTGGCTGCGGACCACCGAGGCCGAGCACCACCCACCGACGGGGGCCGAGGTCGAGCGGGTCCTCGAAGTTGTCCGCGGGAACGCCGTCGCCTGTGAGCTCAGCGGCCACCGCCGGGTCCAGCGTTCCAAAGGCCATCTGACGCTGCACGGGTAGCGTGGATGCTCAGGAAGGACGGCGACGATGGCTGAAGAACGCGGCGAGTACCAACCCAAATACTCTCGGTTCTACCTACGCGGCAGGCCGGGCGACATGGACTCCGAGCTCACCTGGGGCAAGGTCTCCCGCTACGACCGCCGCGCCGACATCGTGGCCACGGATTGGCTGACCGATACCGGCACGGTGCGGATCTCGTTCCGGGTGGCCGACGAGCAGCCGTTCGACTTCTCCCCTGGCCAGTGGATCGGATTGGAGGAAGAAGTCCCCGGCGCCGGGCTACGGCGAAGCTCGTACTGCATGTTCTCGCCTCCCCGCGGGGATGGAACCTTCGAGCTTTTGATCCGGGTTCTTGAGAACGGGCCGCTGTCGAAACACATGACCGCCCTGCCGCCGGGTTACACGATGCGGTTTCGCGGCCCCCGCGGCAAGTCGATGCTGCCCAAGGCGTCCGACACCGAGCTGGTCCTGCTCGGGACTGGGGTCGGCGTCGCCCCGTTGTACTCGTTGTGCCGACACCTGTTGTCGGAGGGCGACGAGCGGCGGATCCGTCTCTATTGGGGACTCCGCCTCACCGACGACATCTGCCTGCTGGACGAGCTCAACGAGCTGGCCGACGGCCTGGCGAACTTTACCTACGAGATTTCCCTCTCCCAGCCGCCTCCCGACTGGCCCCATCTCAAAGGCCGAGTCACCGAGTCGGTCCCCCCGCTCCTCGAACGACTGGGGGGAAAGCGCTACTACCTCAGCGGCAACGGTGCCATGGTCGAGGAGATGGAATTGGCGCTGTGCAGCCTCGGCGTCGATCGGACCCTCATCTTCGAAGAGCGGTTCTTCAACATGAAACCCCGAGTCGACCGCGATGTCATGGACGCCATCATGGGCCGCTTCGTGGCCGATGACTTGACGAAGGCAGATACCAAGCTCCGCAACCAGGTGTGGCGCTTCGCGGCGCCCGAGCCAGAGGTAGCCGACTAGTCGGATCAGCTGTCAGTGCGTGAGGAACGCGACCGCGCTATCAGCTGCGTAGACGCGAGGTTCGGCGACACCGGTATTCACGAGATGGCGAGCGTCGCGAGCATCGAGCGCGAATTCCGCCGCGTGTTCCTCCCATTTCTCGCGGAAGTTGCCCGCCTCGATGGCCTCCTGGATCTTTATGGCGAGGAGCCTGACCGCGGCATTGGCGAGGATCGGTGGTCCGTCGCCGCCGCCGGGGAGCTCGCGGTCCCAGCCGGGACCGTCGACGATGCCCAGTGCGATACCCAGGGAATCGTGGTCTTTGAGCACGGTCACCTTGAACCAGCGAGCGTCGCGATCTACGAACGTGCCCTCGTCTCGATAGATCACCGTGTATCTGCTCATGTCGGACTCCTCATGTTGCGTTCGTGTGGCCGGGAGTCGAAGTCGCCGACGCCGACTTGGGTTCCGCTGAAGGCGCGGCCGCCGAGGTCGCCGCTGCCGAGGTCGCGCGCTGCCGAGGTCGCCGCTGCCGAGGTCGCCGCTGCCGAGGTCGGCGCCGCCGAAGTGGGTTCTGCCCACGTCAAGGATCCGGACCTGTCGAGCGTGAGCACGCTAGCTCCGGCCAGGCATACCGGCGATGACCAGCGTGGCGCGTAGATGTCCGCCCAGTGGGCCGTGAGGCTGACCGTCTCGCGGGATTCGTTCCAGCTGAGACAAGGCAGCCGGCGCCAGGACTCGGGCTCCACCAGCGTGACCTGGTAACCCGACAGCAGCGCGAACGGAACCGTGATCCCGTCCATCGCCCGGACCCATCGGGGGAAGTGGGCGGCGGCCGCCAAAACCTCGGCCGCCGCGGATTCCCGCGAGCGGATGTCGATCGAGCGGACCGGCTTGAGCGGCTGCCAGTGGGCCCCGAGATCGAGTGTGACCCGTCGGATGCCCCGCTGGTGGACGATCCCGTGCAGGAGCCGGACCTGCTTGCGCCCCACCAGCGACAGATCCCAGGCCTTCTCGTCCCAGCACCAGGCGTTGGGGTGCTGGGCGGAAATCACGTCCCAGAGCTCGTCGCACGTGCGGCGCACGTCGTCGAGCTCGTCGTCGCCGGGTAGATACACCGCGAGAACGTCAACCACAAAGGGGTCATCATGGCGAGTGGGCGTCAGGTCGATGCCGTCGAAGTCGCCACGACCAAAGCCCCACCCACGTTCGGAGTTCCACCGCCGCACGTTGTCCAGCTGCTCAGTCAGCGAGACGTACATGTCATCGGGCGGTAGCGGCCGCACCCACATCGGACCCGGGACAACGCCCTCAGCGAGGTCGGAGCAAGCCATCTCCACCTCCACCGACGCGTCCGTCGCCGCGCCCACCTCCGCCCCCGTCACCGCCGTCGACCCCCCTTGCTCACTCATAGCTGCGTCTCCTCTTCCCGCGCGGCAGGCATCACAAGCACACGATACGACGGCACCGGACGACAGCGGCAGGCGAGGAGCGAGCGTTTAGGACCCCGCCGAGACGGCTACCTTGACGCAAGCATGGTTGAGTCCCAGCCAGAACAAGCGGAACCGGCGCGACACGACCCCGCCCTCGGGCGAGTCATCATCGACGAAGCCACCCTGCAAGCCCGCATCCGGGAACTGGGCCAGCAGATCACCAAGGACTACGAAGGACGGGTACCGCTGCTCGTCGGGGTCCTCAAAGGCGCCTTCGTCTTCATGAGCGACCTGGCTCGGGCGATCGACCTGCCCGTCGAGTTCGACTTCATGGCCGTGGCGTCCTACGGCCGGGCGACGCGCACCAGCGGCGTGGTGCGCATCGTGAAAGACCTGGATCTCGATCTGACCGACCGTTCCGTACTCGTGGTCGAGGACATCGTCGACTCCGGACTCACCTTGTCGTATCTCCGGAAGAACCTCCTGGCCCGCAACCCGGTCAGCCTCGAAGTGTGCGCCCTGCTGGTCAAGGAGGGAACGCAACGAGTCGAATCGGACCTGGCCTACACCGGATTTCGCATCCCGCCCGACTTCGTCGTGGGTTACGGATTGGATGCCGCGGAGCGCTACCGCAACCTGCCCTACATCTGCGTCTACGAAGGCCCCGCCAGTAGCTGACGGCGCGTCGCGACGCCCGCGGAAGCGCCGGAAACACCCGCCCTCGCGCCCTCGGACAAGGCGGCCGTCGCCTGTAGCCTTGCTTGATCATGAAGAAGGCGCTCCGGAACCCACTTCTCTACGTGTTGCTGGCCGGAGTGCTCGTCTTGGTCGGCGTGCTGGTGTTCCGTCCCCACACCAAGGTCCAGCACTTCAGCCTCAACGAGTTCGAGCAGAAGGTCACCAGCAACCAGGTGGACTCGGCCACCCTGCACGACGGGTCCAACAAGGTCACGGGCCGGCTCAAGGCCACCGGCGGCGGTCTCGTGGGCGACCAGTACGACGCGAGCTATCCGGACCGCTACACCGGTCAGCTGACCCAGTTGCTGCTCGACAAGGGTGTCTCGGAGGTGTCCGCCAAGCACACCAAGAGCTCCATCTGGATGAGCCTGCTGTTGAACTTCGCGCCGATTCTGCTGCTGTTCGGCGGGTTCATCTTCATCCTCAATTCCATGCAGGGCGGCGGGGGCAAGGTGATGCAGTTCGGCAAGGCCAAAGCCCGAACGGTGTCCAAAGACCAACCCAAGGTCACCTTCGCCGACGTCGCGGGCGCCGACGAAGCAGTGGCCGAACTGGAGGAGATCAAGGATTTCCTCCAGGCGCCGGCCAAGTTCCTGGCCATGGGCGCCAAGGTCCCCAAGGGTGTGCTGCTCTTCGGGCCGCCGGGCACCGGCAAGACGCTGTTGGCTCGGGCCGTGGCGGGCGAGGCCGGCGTCCCGTTCTTCTCGATCTCGGGCTCGGATTTCGTCGAGATGTTCGTCGGCGTCGGCGCCAGCCGGGTCCGGGACCTCTTCGAGCAGGCCAAGGCCAGCGCGCCTGCCATCATCTTCATGGACGAGATCGACGCCGTGGGCCGCCACCGCGGGGCGGGCCTCGGCGGGGGCCACGACGAGCGGGAGCAGACGCTCAACCAGTTGCTGGTCGAGATGGACGGCTTCGATGTCAAGGGCGGGATCATCCTGATCGCGGCCACCAACCGGCCCGACATCTTGGACCCGGCGCTGCTGCGCCCGGGCCGCTTCGACCGCCAGATCGTCGTCGACCGCCCCGACGTGAGCGGCCGCAAGGCCATCCTTCAGGTCCACGCCAAGGGCAAGCCGCTCGTGCCCGAGGTCAGCCTGGACACGCTGGCCAAGCGCACGCCCGGGTTCACCGGCGCCGACCTGGCCAACCTGCTCAACGAGGCGGCGCTCCTCGCGGCCCGCCACAACCTCACCCAGATCGGGATGACGGAGCTGGAAAACGCCATCGACCGGGTCATCGCCGGCCCGGAGCGCAAGAGCCTGATCATGAGCGAGAAGGACAAGCTGGTCACCGCCTACCACGAGAGCGGGCACGTGATCGTGGGCCATGTGCTGACCCACGCCGACCCCATCCACAAGGTGTCGATCGTGGCCCGCAGCCGATCGCTCGGACTGACCTTCACGCTGCCCGAGGACAAGTACAACCACTCCCGCAGCGAACTGCGCGACGCCATGGCCATGTGCCTCGGAGGTCGCACCGCCGAAGAGCTCATCTTCGAGGAGCCGACGACGGGGGCCGAGAACGACATCGAGAAGGCCACCGCTATCGCCCGGGCCATGGTGACCGAGTACGGGATGAGCGACCTGCTTGGCCCCCAGCAACTCGGCCAGAAGAGCGGTGAGGTCTTCCTCGGCCGCGACCTCGGACACCAACCCAACTACTCCGAGCAAGTGGCAGCCAGCATCGACGCCGAGGTCCGCCGCCTTATCGACGACTCCCACGACCGGGCTCGCAGCATCCTCACCCTGCACCGTTCCACCCTCGACGCGCTCGCCGCGGCATTGGTGGAAAAGGAGACCCTCGATGGTGAGGACCTCAACGCGATCATCGGACCGCTGCCCACATGGCCCCCCGACGTCCGCCCGCTGAACGGTGGGGCAACGACCAACGGGTCCTCCCCGGTGAGCGGGGCGGCACACCTGCGCGAGGCCAAGCCAGTGCACGGGGACGAATGAGCGACACCGGCCCGTCGCGGCAGTCGGTGGCCGGCAACGGTCACATGGAACCGCCCGCGGTCGACCTCAAACGAATCCAGCGGGCGGTGCGCGAGATCCTCGAAGCCATCGGCGAGGACCCCGATCGCGACGGGCTGGTCGGCACCCCCGAACGGATCGCCAACATGTACGCCGAGATCTTCTCCGGGTTGCGTGAGGATCCCGGCCGCCACCTCAACGTCACCTTCGAGGCGGGGCACGACGAGATGGTGATGGTGAAGGACATCACCTTGTACAGCATCTGCGAGCACCACCTGATCCCCTGGATCGGCGCCGCCCACGTCGCCTACATCCCGAACGTCGACGGCCGGATCACCGGCCTTTCGAAGCTGGCCCGATTGGTCGACGGGTACTCCCACCGCCCGCAGGTCCAAGAGCGCCTCACGACGCAGATCGCCGACACGATCGAGCGGGTGCTGGAGCCTCGGGGAGTCCTGGTGGTGGTGGAGGCAGAGCATCTGTGCATGTCGATGCGCGGCGTTCGCAAGCCCGGAAGCACCACGGTCACCTCCGCGGTGCGGGGTTTGTTCCGTGACAACGAGCCCACGCGGCTCGAGGCCATGAGTCTCATCTTCGCCCGCCGGCCTCGCTAACCGCTCCTCCCCGCCCACCGGCGCGATTCCCGCCCCAAGCTGCGGTTTTCCCCCCTCTGACCCCGCAGTGCCATCGCCGCCCCAAGTAGCCTGACGCGCAATGACCCTGGTAATGGGCGTGCTCAACGTCACGCCCGACTCGTTCTCCGATGGCGGCAGGTGGTTCGACCACGACGCGGCGGTCGCCCGCGGGCTCGAGATGGTCGCTCAGGGAGCCGACGTGGTCGATGTCGGAGGCGAGTCCACGCGGCCCGGCGCCGGAGAAGTGAGCGAAGGCGGAGGAGCGGCGCCGGATCCTGCCGGTCGTGGCGGCGCTGGCACCGGTCGTGCGGGTCTCGGTCGACACCCGCAAGGCGTCGGTGGCCGAGGCGGCCATCGAAGCCGGGGCGACGCTCATCAATGACGTCTCGTCGATGCTGTGGCCCGTGGCCGCCCGCGCCCGAGTCGGGTGGATCGCGATGCACATGCTGGGCGAGCCGAGGACCATGCAAGACGCCCCGCACTACGACGATGTCGTGACTGAGGTGTGCGACTTCCTGGCCGAGCGCGTCCGCGCCGCCGAGGCCGAAGGCGTCGAAGAGATTTGGGTCGATCCGGGCATCGGGTTCGGCAAGACGATGAATCACAACCTGCAGTTGTTGCACCACCTCGATCGGTTGGTCGCCCTGGGGCGCCCGGTGCTGGTCGCCACCAGCCGGAAGGCCTTCATCGGCCGCCTGGCGGCGGGACCCGGTGAGCCGGCGGCACCGATTGAGGAGCGGCTGGCGGGTTCGCTCGCCACCGCCGTGTGGGCGGTCGCCCACGGGGCTGCGATGGTCCGGGTCCACGACGTGGCCGAGACCGTGGAGGCCGTGCGCCTGATGACCCTCGACCCCGAGTTGGCGGCGGCGTGAAAGGGAAGTGGGCCAAGGGCATCGCCCCGCGGTTCTTCGCTTGGATCATCAAGGATCAGCTTGCAGTGAGCGAGCGCCCGGGAGGGTATGCCCGCAACCATCGCCGGGTGCGCCGCCAGGAGGAGATCTTGTGGCTGCGGGGCGAGGGGTTCACCCGAGTGGTATCGCTGCTCACGTCGCCCCACAACCTGCATGCCTACGACGAGCTCAACATGGCGTGGGCGCAGGTGCCGTTCGGCCCCCAGGACGATCCGTCGTTGGTCCTGCCCGATCTGTACGCCCAGCTCCGCGACTGGATGGGGTCGGGGGAGCGGCTGCTGCTCCATCAGGAGGAACTGAGCGACCGGCTGATGGGCGTGGTGGCGGGGTATCTGCGGTGGTCGGGATTGGTACCCGACGGTCCGCAGGCAATCACGGTGGTCGAGCGAATCATGCATCGTCAGATGGGTCCCGACGGTCGGGTGCTGGTGGCCATGGCACCGCAGCTCTCTGGTGCCGGGCGCTGCGGCGGCGGTCCCGCCACGGTCCGGGCCCGGATGAGCGAGGACGAGCCACCGCGAACACGGAACTCCGCGAGCGCCCCGGCGGCGGCGGACGTGGACCGCCCCGAAGCCGCTGACGGGCTCAGGGCTGACCCCGGCCCGGACCCGGACGCCGACGCAGCCCGCGTCGATGCCGAAGTCGAATCGCCCCCGGATGCCACTACTGCCGACGCACCCGGCCGGGCCCGGGCCCGTTGCCGAGGCCGACCCAGCACCCGAGCCCGACCCAGGGCCCGAGCCGGACCCAGGACCCGAGCCCGACCCAGGGCCCGAGCCCGACCCAGGGCCCGGGCCGGTCGCCGACCCTGCACCCGAGCCCCAGCCCGCCCACGGACCCGACCCGTTGACCCCGACCACGGCCACGCCGACCCGAGCCCTTGACCCCGACCACGGCCCGACCCCGACCCCGTTGACCCCGACGGCGACACCCAGGTCGACGCCGCTGACGAGATCGATGTCAGTCGCGGTTGACGTCCATGCGGGCGCCGTTGGAGACGGTGAGCGAGCGCCCGGCTGACCGCATCGAACTCCGGGGCATCCGCGCCCTCGGGGTCCACGGCGTGTTGCCCGAGGAACAACAACGGGCCCAGCCCTTCGCCATCGATCTCGACCTCACGGTCGATCTCCGGGCGGCGGGCGCCAGCGACGACCTGTCCGACACCATCCACTACGGAGACGTCGCCGACGCCGTCGTGGCGGAGGTGGCGGGCCCATCGGCCGCCCTCCTCGAACGGCTGGCAGAACGCATCGCCACCCGCGTCCTCACCGTCGCCGGAGGTCGAGCGACTTCGGTCACCGTGACCGTGCACAAGCTGCGCCCCCCAGTAGCGGTCGACCTGGCCTCGGCCGGCGTGCGCGTGACGCGCCCGTAACACCTCGACGACTTTTGGTGACCTGCCCTGCGGTGGTGGATACTTCGCTCAAAGAAAAGGTGAACATGACCGTACGGGCCTTCTTGGGGCTGGGCTCAAATCTCGGCGATCGATGGCAGCACCTCCGCACGGCCACCGCCAACTTTCCCGACCTGATCCGGATCTCGCCTGTCTACGAGACCGACCCGGTCGGGCCGCCCGGACAGGGCCCCTACCTCAACTGCGTCGTCGAGCTGTCGACCGATCGGTCGCCGCGCCAGCTGCTGGCCACGGCGAAGGCCGCCGAGGAAGCCGCGGGTCGGGTCCGCACCGTCCGTTGGGGGCCTCGCACCCTCGATGTCGACGTGCTGATCGTGGGCGACGAGTTCGTGAACGACGCCGACCTGACGGTGCCCCATCCCCGCCTCTGGGACCGGCCCTTCGTCATCATCCCCCTCGCCGATCTGGCGCCTGATCTGGTTGGGGACCGACGGCCCGACCCGGAGGCATCCGGTGTCCGCTGGGCCGGTATCCTCTAGGCCGCACGAACGGCACCCATCTCCAGTGGGGCCGGAACGTCAGAGAGGTGGAGCGTTGCCGAGGATTCGCAGGGGGCCTCGAGCCGGCGTGGTTCCGAACACATGACCCTCGCCGTCCTCGACCGCCGCGACGCCTTTCGCAAGGCGCTCGACGCCGAACGGGCGTCCGGTCGCCGCATCGGCCTGGTCCCGACCATGGGATCGCTCCACGCCGGTCACACCTCGCTGATGCAACGTGCGGCGTCGGAGTGCGATGTCGTGGTGGCCACGCTGTTTGTGAACCCGCTGCAGTTCGGGCCGACGGAGGACCTGTCGACCTACCCGCGCGATCGCCGACCGCGATCGTGCCATGGCCGAGGCCGCGGGGGTGGCCTACCTGTTCGCGCCCACCCAGGCCGAGATGTTCCCCGACGAGCCGGCCACCGTGGTCAGCGTCGTATCGCTGGCCGACGTCCTGGAAGGGGCGATCCGCCCCGGCCACTTCGACGGTGTGGCGACGATCGTGACCAAGCTGCTGTCGCTCGCCGGCGCGTGCCGGGCCTACTTCGGCGAGAAGGACTACCAGCAGCTGGCGATCGTTCGCCGCCTGACCGCCGACCTGTCGTTGGCCGCCGAGATCGTCGGTTGTCCGACGGTGCGGGCGTCCGACGGTCTCGCCTTGTCGAGCCGCAACGCCTACCTGACCCCTGAGGAACGGGCCGTCGCCCCCACGCTGTACCGGGCCCTCCAGCTGCGCCGCTGCGGCGGCGACAGACACAAGCGACGCCGACGAGCTTCGCGCCCTCATGTCCGCCACGGTCGCGGCCCAGCCTGCGCTGCAACTCCAGTACGCCGAGGTGGCCGACGCCGCCGACCTTTCGCCCCTCACGACCCTTGACCGCGACGCCCGCCTCCTCATCGCCGCCCGCCTCGGTCGCACCCGGCTGATCGACAACCTGGCCGTACGCCGTTGACGACCGTTGCGCCCCTCGACCTGCTGATCTGCGGGAGTGGTGTCGCCGGCCTGTCCGCCGCCATCCGGGCCGCGGCCAGCCCGGTCAACCAAGGCATGCGCGTCGGCGTGCTCTCCAAGGCGGAGCTGGTGCAGACCGCCACCCGCTGGGCCCAAGGCGGCGTCGCCGCGGTCCTGGACGGCGACGAGGACTCGACCGACCTCCACATGGCCGACACGTTGCGGGCCGGCGCCGGGACTCTGCGACCGCGACGCCGTCCGGGTCCTGGTCGAGGAAGGTCCGGGCCGGGTCAACGAGCTCATCGCCCTCGGGGCGGTGTTCGACCGCGACGACGGCGGCACGTTGCTGCTGGCCCGTGAGGGCGGTCACTCCATGGCGCGGGTCGTACACGCCGGGGGCGCGGCGACCGGCGCCGAGATCGAACGGGCCCTGGTCGATGCCGTCCGGCGCACCGCGGCCGCAGTGCTCGAAGGCTGGTTCGCCCTCGAGTTGATCACCGAGGGCGGCCGCTGCCGGGGCGTCCGGGCCCTGGCGCCCGACGGAACCGTCAACGAGGTCCGGGCCGAGCACACGCTGCTGGCGACGGGTGGCGCGGGCCAGTTGTTCAGCGTGACCACCAATCCCAGCCAGTCGACCGGCGACGGCCTGGCCATGGCGCTGCTGGGCGGGGTGGCGGTCGCCGACGTCGAGTTCATGCAGTTCCACCCCACGGCGCTGCACCACCCGGCCATGCCCCGCCCCCTGCTGTCCGAGGCCCTGCGCGGTCACGGCGCCCTCATCCGCGACGCCGCCGGCGACCGCTTCATCGACGAACTCCTGCCCCGTGACCTGGTGAGCCGGGCCATGACCGCCCGCATGCTCGAACAGGGGGTCGAACACCTCTGGCTCGATGCCACCGGCCTCGACTCCTTCGACGACCGCTTTCCGACCATCGCCGCCAGCGTGCGCGCCGCCGGGCTCGACCCGACCAGCGAGTGGCTCCCGATTGCCCCGGCGGCCCACTACCTGTCAGGTGGCATCGTTACCGACCTCGACGGCGCCACCGCCCTGCCCGGCCTCTGGGCCTGCGGTGAAGTGGCGTGCACCGGCGTCCACGGCGCCAATCGCCTGGCCTCGAACTCGCTGCTCGAAGGCATGGTCTGGGCGCCCCGGGTGGTCGAAGCGATCGAGCGGGAAAAAGGGGGCCCGACGCCACCGGAGCGATGCGTCCCCTCCTCAGCGGCGCGCCCCGCCCCGGCGTCATCTGGGCCAGCTCCCTCAACGTGGATCGACCGCCCTTCGCCTCGGCCCCGCAACCGGCCGCCGACCACACCAAGCTCCGTGACCAGCTGCAGCGGGCCATGACGGCCGGGGCGGGTGGGTTGCGCAGCGCCCAGTCGCTGGCCGAAACCGACCGCAGCGTCGTGAGCGTCGCCACTGCGGCGGGGCCGCTGGCGCCCCCCGAGCTGCGAAACCTGCTCGTCGTTGCCCGGGCCCTCCTCACCGCGGCCGCCGCCCGTGAGGAGAGCCGGGGGTGCCATGTGCGCTCCGACTTTCCTGAGACCCGGTCCCCCTTTTCCCACCGTTTCGTCCTGCGGATGCGATGACCTGGATCGACCCGCCGGTGGCAGCCGTGCGCGACGTCGTGGCCCGGGCGCTGGCCGAGGACCTCGGCCCGCTGGGCGACCTGACCGCCGCCCTCGTGCCGGACGACGCCATCGCCCGGGCGGAGTTCGTGGCCCGCGGCGACGGCGTGGTCGCGGGACGGCTGTGCGTGCTGGCCACCTTCGCCGCCGTCGACCCCGCAGTGGCCGTCGAATGGCGGCTGCCCGACGGGCTGGAGGTGCGCCCGGGCGAGGTGATCGGCGTGGTGGAAGGCCCGTTGGCGAGCATCCTCACGGCCGAGCGCACCGCCCTCAACCTGCTCGGGCGCCTGTCGGGCATCGCCACCTTGACCCGGGCCTACGTGCGCGCCGCCCAGGGCAACGCCCGCATCCGCGACACTCGCAAGACCACGCCCGGGTTGCGGGCCCTGGAGAAGGCGGCGGTGCGGGCCGGGGGCGGTGCCAACCACCGCGGCTCGCTGTCGGACGGCATCTTGATCAAGGACAACCACCTGGCGGGGATGACGATCACCCAGGCGGTCCGCCGGGCTCGGCGGCGTTGGCCGGGCCAACTGGTGGAGGTCGAGTGCGACACCTCCGAGCAGTTGGCCGAGGCGCTCGACGCGGGCGCCGACATGGTCCTGCTCGACAACATGGGCCCCGAGGAGGTGGCGGCCGCCGCCGCCTTGGTCGCCGGGCGCTGCCCGATCGAGGTGTCGGGAGGCGTGACCTTGGACCGTGTGGCCGCCTACGCGGCCGCGGGCGCGGCGTTCATCTCGGTCGGGGCGCTCACCCACTCGGCCCCGGTGCTCGACATCGGCCTCGACCTGGTCGACGGCTGAGGCGACATGCTGCTCGCCATCGACGTGGGCAACACCCAGACGGTGATCGGGATGTTTGCCAACGGCTCAGGGTCGTCGCTGGTGCACCAGTGGCGGATCTCCAGCCACGCCGAGCGCACCGCCGACGAGATGGCGATGATCATCTCCCAGCTCCTGGAACTGCAGGGCCTCGACGCCGACGTGGTCGACGGGATCGCGGTCGCCTCGGTCGTGCCCCGGACAACGGCGGCCTTGCGGGAGATGAGCGAGAAGTGGTTCCCCGTCACGACCGTGATCGTCGAACCCGGCGTGCGGACCGGGATGCCGATCCTCTACGACAACCCGAAAGAGGTGGGCGCCGACCGCATCGCCGACGCCGTCGCGGCCTACGACCTGTACGGGGGGCCGACGATCGTGGTCGACTTCGGTACCGCGACGACGGTCGAGGCGATCTCGGCTCGGGGCGAGTACCTGGGCGGGGCGATCATGCCGGGCATCGAGATCTCGCTCGACGCCCTGTTCGGCCGGGCGGCGGCGCTACGCCGGGTGGAGCTGGTCGAGCCCCGCAACGTGATCGGAAAGAACACGATCGAGGCCATCCAATCGGGTGCCATCTATGGTTTCGCCGCCCAGGTGGACGGACTGACGGCCCGCTTCGAGGCGGAGCTGGGGGAGTGCACCGTGGTGGCGACGGGCGGCCTCGCCGGGCTCATTGCCCCGCTGACCGAGAGCATCGACCATCACGAACCGTGGCTGACCCTGAACGGCCTGCGAATCATCTTCCAGCGCAACGTCAACGGCTGACGACTGGACTGCGAGGATGGCGGGCGTGGCCTCCGTTCCGTACCGCTTCGAGCCGACCCACTCCATCGCCGAGGTGCGGTCCTCGTACGACGGCCTGGCGGCCGAGACCGAGACGGGGGACTCGGTCACGGTGGCCGGCCGCCTCATGCTCCGGCGGGGGCAGGGCAAGTTGGCATTCGGGCAGCTGACCGACTGGACGGGAACCATCCAACTGTTCTGCGGCGTGGATTGGACGGAGGACTTCGAGGGCTTCAAGAAGCTGGCGCTGGGCGACTGGATCGGGGCGTGCGGCACCGTGGTGACGACCCGGACCGGTGAGCTTTCGGTCAAGGTGCGGTCGTGGACGCTGCTGGCGGAGACCGAGCGGGGATTCGGCGACAAGTGGAAGGGCATCACCGACGTCGACATCCGCTACCGCCAACGCTATGTGGACCTGTGGGCCAACCCGTCCTCGCGTGCGGCGCTGCTGCTGCGCAGCCGCATGATCTCGTTGATTCGGCGGTGGTTGGAGGAGCGGGGCTTCGTCGAGGTCGAGACGCCGATCTTCCACGCCATCGCCGGTGGGGCCCTGGCCAAGCCGTTCGTGACCCATCACAACTCGTTGGACATGGACCTGTTCTTGCGGGTGGCGCCCGAGCTGTACCTGAAGCGGCTCGTTGTCGGGGGTTTCGAGCGGGTCTACGAGATCGGCCGGGTGTTCCGCAACGAGGGGTTGTCGACGCGGCACAACCCGGAGTTCACGATGCTGGAGCTCTACCAGGCCTACGCCGACTACGAGGACTTGATGGCGCTGACCGAGGAGTTGGTGTCGTGGCTGGCGATGGCGCTGGTAGGCACTACTTCGCTTACGTACGGCGGGCGGCCGCTGTCGCTGGCGCCGCCGTGGCGGCGGGCCACCCTGACGGAGCTGATCCGGGAGCACGCCGGCGTCGACGTCGATGTGTCGATGCCTCTGCCGGCGCTGCGCGAGGTGGCCGCCGGGCTTGGCGTGCCGATCGAGGACGGGTGGGGTGCGGGCAAGGTGATCCTGGAGATCTACGAGAAGACCACCGAGGCCAACCTGTGGGAGCCGGTCTTCGCCATCGACTACCCCAAGGAGGTGTCGCCGCTGGCGCGCGACCACCGTCGTGACCCGGGACTCGTCGAGCGTTTCGAGGCGATCGTGGCGGGACGGGAGCTGGGCAACGCCTTCAGCGAGCTGGTCGACCCGGTGGAGCAGCGGGCCCGGTTCGAGGACCAGGCCCGCGCCCGGACCGCGGGCGACGACGAGGCCATGTCGGTCGACGAGGACTACCTGCGGGCCCTCGAGTACGGATTGCCGCCGACCGCGGGCCTCGGGATCGGCATCGACCGCCTCGCCATGCTGCTGACGGGCAACGAGGCCATCCGGGACGTGATCCTGTTTCCGACCCTGCGCCCCGAGCACCCCGAGCCGGGTGGGCGCTCCGAGGCGGGTGGTCGCGAGGAGGCGGGTGAGCGCTGCGAGGAGGGCTAGCGATCTTGTGCGGCTTTGTGGCTCTGGGCGGGGTTGTTACCGCTGCGGGGTGATAAGTACGCCAAGAGCCACAAACCCATACGAGACGTTGACAGCGTTAGCGCCGCAAGCGCCGCAAGCGCCGCAAGCGCCGCAAGCGCCGCAAGCGCCGGAACGGCGCAACGCCGCAGAGCGGGACCTAGGCCAGTTCGAGGGTGTCGACCAGGCGGTGCCCGAGCCCGGCCAGCGATCGCACGCACGGCGTGTCGCCCAACGGCCCGAGCGACTCCGATGCCTGATCGGCGTAGCGCCGGGCCACCTCGACCGATGCGACCAAGGCGTCGGTTTCCCGGATCATGTCTCGGGCCTTGTCCCGAGCGGGCGTATCGAGCCAGGCGCCGAGAAGATCGCGCAGCTCGTCGCCGATCGAAGGGACCGCTAGGGCGCGGATCACCGGCAAGGTGTACACCCCTTCGACCAGATCGTGGCCGGCGGGCTTGCCCAGGGACTGCTCGATGCCGATTACATCCAAGATGTCGTCACAGATCTGGAACGCCATGCCGAATGCCCGCCCGAACTCGGTCAGCGCTTCGACCTGGTCCCGGGGAGCGTTCGCCACCAGGCCCCCGATCCGGCATGATGTCGACATCAACGAAGCGGTCTTCCCGGCAATGGCAGAGAGGTACGCCGCTTCGGTGCGGGCCGAGTTGTACCCGAACTGGATCTCGCCGACCTCGCCCTCGCACAGCCGCCCGATGGTGTGGGCCAGCAGGCCCGACACTTCCGTGCCGAGCGACGCCGCGATCTCCGACGCCCGCGCCAGCAAAAAGTCGCCGGCGACGATGGCCATCAGGTTGCCCCAGCGGGCGTTCACCGATTCCACCCCCCGGCGGGTCGGCGCCTCGTCGATGACATCATCGTGGTACAGGGAGCCGAGGTGGACCAGTTCCACCGAAACTGCCCCGCGTACCAGGTCATCGGTGACCTCGACGCCGGCTGCCATGGCCGACATCACGGTGAGGCTGGGTCGCAGCCTCTTGCCGCCCGCCTCGATCAAGTGGGCCGCAATATCACCGAGCAACTGGTCCTCGGAGCCGACCGACTCTCGCAGCGCGACCTCTACCCGGGCGAGATGTTCGTCGAGGCCGGGAAGACTCGGGTGCTGGAAGAGGTTCATCTACCGCAGGACGATACGACAACGAGGGCCAATACCTGAAGTTTCCGGACTCGCGGCGGCCTCTCACAGGAATACGAACACACCATCTCCCACCGGGGGATGCAGCAAACGCGGGGCCCCCAGGTAGACTTGCCCTGGGATACCGCTTAGGAGGCGGCAACTTGTTCGAACGTTTTACAGACCGAGCACGACGAGTCCTGGTCCTGGCCCAGGAAGAGGCTCGCCTGCTGAACCACAACTTCATCGGCACTGAACACATCCTTCTGGGATTGATCCACGAGGGTGAAGGGGTCGCGGCCAAAGCACTCGAGTCGCTCGGCATCAGCCTCGAAGCCGTGCGGGAGAAGGTCGAGGAGACCATCGGCCCCGCCGGTTCCTCCACCGCGGGATCGCCGCCGTTCACGCCCCGAGCCAAGAAGGTGCTGGAGCTCTCACTTCGCGAAGCACTGCAGCTCGGGCACAACTACATCGGCACCGAGCACATGCTGCTGGGCCTCGTCCGTGAGGGCGAAGGCGTGGCCGCGCAGGTGCTGGTCAACCTGGGCGCCGACCTGTCGCGGGTCCGCCAGCAGGTCATTCAGCTGCTGTCGGGGTACAACAACCCCAAGGAGGGCGCGCCCTCGGGCAGCGGCCCGAGCAGCCAGGAAGCGCCGACCGGCTCCCCGGTGCTGGACCAGTTCGGGCGCAACCTGACCCAGTTGGCCCGTGAGCGCAAGCTCGACCCGGTGATCGGCCGCGAGCGCGAGATCGAGCGGGTCATGCAGGTCCTGTCCCGCCGGACCAAGAACAACCCGGTGCTGATCGGCGAGCCGGGCGTGGGCAAGACCGCCATCGTCGAGGGCCTGTCCCAGCGCATCGTGGCCAACGACGTCCCCGAGACCCTGCGGGGCAAGCAGCTCTACACCCTTGACCTGGGCGCCTTGGTGGCCGGCTCCCGCTACCGGGGAGACTTCGAGGAGCGCCTCAAGAAGGTGCTGAAGGAGATCCGCACCCGCGGCGACATCATCTTGTTCATCGACGAGCTCCACACCCTGGTGGGTGCGGGCGCCGCCGAAGGGGCGATCGATGCCGCCAGCATCCTCAAGCCCATGCTGGCCCGCGGCGAGCTCCAGACCATCGGCGCCACCACACTCGACGAGTACCGCAAGCACCTGGAGAAGGATGCGGCGCTCGAGCGGCGGTTCCAGCCCATCAAGGTCGAAGAGCCCTCGCTCAGCCACACCATCGAGATCCTGAAGGGCCTGCGTGACCGGTACGAGGCGCACCATGGCGTCACGATCACCGATCAGGCGGTCGTGGCCGCGGCCAACCTGGCCGACCGCTACATCGCCGACCGTTTCCTCCCCGACAAGGCCATCGACCTCATCGACGAGGCCGGCAGCCGCCTGCGCATCCGGCGCATGGCCACCCCGCCCGACTACAAGGCGATCGAGGACGAGCTCGTCAAGGTCCGGGCCGACAAAGAGCTGGCCATCGAAAAGCAGAACTTCGAAGCCGCCAAGCGCCTGCGTGAGCAGGAGGAAAGCCTGCTGGGCCGCAAGACGGCCAAGGAAGCCGAGTGGCGGGCCGAGGGCATCGACCTGTTCGACGTGGTCGACGAAGAGGTCATCGCCGAGGTCTTGGCCAACTGGACCGGCATCCCGGTCTACAAGCTGACCGAGGAAGAGACCGCCAAGCTGCTCCGGATGGAAGACGAGCTGCACAAGCGGGTCATCGGCCAGGAGAACGCCATCAAGTCGGTCTCCCAGGCCATCCGCCGCACCCGGGCCGGTCTGAAGGACCCCAAGCGCCCCAGCGGCTCGTTCATCTTCCTCGGCCCCTCGGGCGTCGGCAAGACCGAAACCGCCAAGACCCTCGCCGAGTTCCTCTTCGGCGACGAAAGCTCGCTGATCCAGCTCGACATGTCCGAGTACATGGAGAAGCACACCGTTTCGCGGTTGGTGGGCTCGCCTCCGGGCTATGTCGGCTACGAAGAGGGCGGCCAGCTCACCGAAGCAGTGCGCCGCAAGCCGTTCTCCGTCGTGCTGTTCGACGAGATCGAGAAGGCCCACCCCGACGTCTTCAACACGCTCCTGCAGATCCTCGAGGACGGGCGCCTGACCGACAGCCAGGGCCGCACCGTCGACTTCAAGAACTGCGTGATCATCATGACCTCCAACCTGGGCACCGCCGACCTGCGCAAGACCTCGGTCGGCTTCGCCAAGACCAGCGAGGCCGTGACCTACGAGAAGATGAAGGAAAAGGTCCACGACGCACTGAAGGCCCACTTCCGGCCCGAGTTCCTGAACCGGATCGACGAAGTCATCGTCTTCCACGAACTCAGCCGCGACGAGGTCACCGAGATCGTCGATCTCATGATGAAGCGGGTCCGCACCCAGTTGGAGAGCCAGGGACTGGGCCTCGAGTTGACCCAGGAAGCCAAGTTCCTCCTGGTCGACAAGGGTCACGACCCCGCCCTCGGTGCCCGGCCACTGCGCCGTGCCATCCAGCGCATGGTCGAGGATCCCCTGTCCGAGAAGATCCTGTGGAAGGAGTTCCGGGCGGGCGAGACGATCATCGTCGACGTTGAGGAAGGCGAGATCGTGTTCCGGGCCATTCAGGGCCTCGAGCCTCCGCCGGTCGAACTGGCCGGAGCGGGATCAGGCGACTAACTATCGGGGAAAAGGGGCCGGTCGGCGACTCACGCCGGCCGGCCCTTTTTCAATTCGGTCCGGTGCCCGCCGGCCGTCTCCGGTTCCAGGGGGATACCTTCGTTTGACCGCCGCCCGCTAGCGTGGCGGGGAGTGTACGAGCGCATCTTGGTGGGCACCGACGGGTCGGACACCGCGGCGCTCGCCGTTGACCGGGCCGTCGAGGTTGCGCGTGCGCTCGGTTCGACGCTGACCATGTTCTGCGTCGGGACACCGACGCGGGCGGCGGCGGTCGTCACCAAGGAAGCGGCCCGCCACGCCGGTGCCGGCGTCGACATCCGCACCGAGACCGCCACGGGCGATCCCTCGTCGGCGCTGGTCGATCGGGCCGAACAGGGCGATATCGACCTCTTGGTCCTCGGCAATAAGGGGATGACCGGAGCGAGCCGGTTCCTCCTCGGCTCAGTCCCCAACAAAGTCAGCCATCACGCCCCCGTTGCGGTCCTCATCGTCCGCACTGTGTAGCTGGCGGCTTCGCCGCCCCGGTCGGGGCCCCATCCCCGACCTCCTCCGGACGTTGGGGTCCCCAGCCCCATCGCCGGCCGTAGTTGGCGCGGGCCGGTTTCGCCGCCCCGGTCGGGGCCCCATCCCCGACCTCCTCCGGACGACGGGGTCCCCAGCCCCGTCGCCGGCCGTAGTGCGCGGGCCGGTTCCGCCGCCCCGGTCGGGGCCGCATCCGCGCGTGGTGGGCGCTGTTGCTCGTGCTCGCGTCCTGCCTTTCAGCGTGTCAGGCGACCGTGCGGGTAGGCGTCGACGTCAAACAGAACGGCAGTGGCTCGGTCACCGTGACCGCCCATCTCGACCGTGACGCGGCGTCGTTCGCCTCGTCGGTGCGCACCTCCGACCTGGTCAAGAGTGGTTGGACGGTCGTGGGCCCGACGCCGGTCGCCAATGGCGGGGTCGACTTCACCGCCACCAAGTCCTTCGCCAATCCCGCCCAAGCAAAGGCCGTCGTGTCGGAACTGTCGGGGCCGACCGGACCGTTCCGCGACCTTTCCATCGCCCGCCACCAGTCGTTCTTCCGGACTTCCACGACCTTCCAGGGCACCGTCGACCTGACGTGCGGGCTCAACTGCTTCTCCGATCCACAACTGCAGCAAGCTCTGGGCGGGGCGCCTGACCTGGGGATCGACCCGTCGAAGCTGCAGGCCGATGCGGGCATCATCGTGGACCGCCTGTTCCAGTTCGAGGTGGCAGCCCGGCTCCCGGGGGCGCTCCAGGCTTCCAACGCGCCCACTCAGGCCGGCAACGGCGCCCTCTGGAAAGCCAGCCTGGGCCAAAAGGCGGTTCTCTCGGCGAGGTCCCAGGCGTGGAACGTCGGCCACATCGGGCTGGTCGTCGCCGTCGGCGTCTTGTTGCTCACCGGAGTCGTGCTGGGCGGGTTGAAGCTTCGGCACCGGCACCGCGGGCGCCACCGGCCGGCGCACAAGGCCTCATGACCACTAACCCCGGTGCACCTGGCCGTCACACTGCCTCCGTAGTGTCATCGCGGTGACCCGAACCCGCTCCATTTTCCGGTGTTCCGAGTGTGGGGCGACCGCGCCCCGGTGGGCGGGTCGATGCTCGACCTGCGGCCAATGGAACACCCTGGCCGAGGAGGCCGAACTGGCCGCTGCGGTGGCGTACCCGGTCACGACGCAGCGGGCCGTTCCCTTGGCCGAGGTGGATGGCGATGCCGCAACACCTCGCCCGACCGGCGTCGGGGAGTTCGATCGGGTACTCGGCGGAGGCTTGGTCCCCGGGTCGGTCACGCTGGTCGGCGGCGAGCCCGGCATCGGTAAATCCACGCTGCTGCTCCAGGCAATCATCGCGATGGCTGGTCTCGGTCTGCGTTGCCTCCTCGTGTGTGCCGAGGAGTCAGCCCAGCAGGTGAAGCGACGGGCGGCGCGGCTCGGGCCGCTCCCGGCAGGGGTATGGGTGGTCGCCGAGACGTCGCTTGCCGGCGTACTGGCGGCGGTGGACGAGGTGGCGCCCGACGTCCTGGTCGTCGATTCCATCCAGACGGTGTTCGACCCCGAGGTCGACTCGGGGCCGGGCTCGGTCACCCAGGTGCGGGCGTGCGCCTTGAGCCTGGTACGGGTGTCCAAGTCGCAGCGCCTGGCCACGATCCTCGTTGGGCACGTAACCAAAGAGGGCACGCTGGCCGGTCCTCGTGTGCTCGAGCACATGGTCGACACGGTCTTGACCTTCGAGGGCGAACGGCACCACGCCCTTCGTCTCCTACGCGCCACCAAGCACCGATTCGGCGCGACCGGCGAACTGGGGTTGTTCGAGATGACCGACGGCGGACTTCGGGGGGTACCCGATCCGAGCGGGCTCTTCCTCGGTGACCGCCGCCATGGTGCGGCGGGGTCGGCGGTCTTCCCCGCGATGGAGGGTCAGCGGCCCTTGCTTACCGAGATCCAGGCCCTGGTCGCGGGTTCCAACCTGGCCATGCCCCGGCGCTCGGCCTCGGGCCTCGATGGTGGTCGTCTGGCCCTGCTGGTCGCCGTGTTGGACGAACGAGCCGGGGTCGACCTGTCGGGGCGTGATGTTTATGTCTCAGTCGTAGGCGGCGTGCGCGTCTACGAACCCGGGGCTGACCTGGCCACGGCGTTGGCGCTCGCGTCCGCCGCCGTCAGCGTCGCGCTGCCGACGGATCTGGTGGCGTGTGGCGAGATCGGGTTGGCGGGTGAGCTTCGCCAGGTATCGCACACCCCGCGCCGGCTGGCGGAAGCGGCGAGGCTCGGCTTTCGCCGGGCGTTGGTACCGGCGTCGGCTGAGGCTCCGAGTGGCCCGCTCGAGGTCGTGCGCGCCGGTACCCTCCTCGAAGCCGTCGGCCTGCTCCAGCTGCGGCGACACCGGAATGGCGCCCCCGGCGCTCCCGGCGCGTCCGGCGAGTCCGGCGCCCGCCCGCCGGCACCGGCTGAGTGGCCACGCACGGGCGCGCCGATCGAGGCAGGACGTATCGCCACTGCGACTGCGGAGTGACCGCCGATTCGGCTAATGCGGGCACCTCGACCGGGCAATTTGGGTGACGGCCAGTACGATTGCTCCGATGCTTAACCGGCCCAGCGCTGCCATGATCGAGGCGCTCTCCACGGTGGCGCCCGGTCGACCGCTCCGGGAGGGGGTCGATCGAATCCTTCAGGCCAGCATGGGCGCGCTCATCGTGGTCGGTGACGGACCGGAGGTGCTCAACATCTGTTCGGGCGGGTTCCTGCTCGATGCCGAGTTCAGCCCCCAGCGGCTGTCGGAGCTGGCCAAGATGGATGGCGCCATCATCCTGTCGGCCAACGCCAATCGCATCGCCCGGGCCAACGTCCACCTGGTGCCCGACCCCCATGTGCCGACATCGGAGACTGGCACCCGGCACCGCACTGCGGAGCGGGTGGCGCGCTCGATCGACGTCACCGTCCTTTCCGTCTCGGAGGACCGGGCGGTCATCGCCGTCTACCGCAACAACGAGAAGTACATGCTGGACCCGGTGCCGCGCCTGGTCGCCCGGGCCAACTCTGCCTTGCAGACCCTCGAGCGCTACAAGCTTCGAATGGACACCGTTGCGACGACGCTGTCGGCCCTGGAGGTCGAGGACCTGGTTACCGTCCGCGACGTTGCCACGCTGCTTCAACGCGCCGAGATGGTCCGCCGCATCGCCGAGGAGATCGAGGGCTACGTCGTCGAGCTCGGGGTCGACGGTCGGCTGATCATCCTGCAACTCGAGGAGGTCATGGCGGGCGTGGACGACGACCGACGCCACCTGTTCCGTGACTACGGCCGGGTACCGACGGGGGCCAACGCCGACGAAGCCATCGCTCGTCTGGCTCGCCTGTCGACCGAGCGGCTGCTCGACCTCGAGGAGGTCGCCGCCATCTTGGACCCGCCTGGCACCAACGGGGAGCTCGACGCCGGAGTGCAGCCGAGGGGGTACCGGCTCCTCTCCCGGATCCCCCGCCTGCCCGAGAGCGTGTTGACCCACATCGTGGAGCACTTCGGAAGCCTGCACAAGATCATGGGCGCCACCCTGGAGGATCTCGACGACGTCGAAGGAGTGGGGGCGACGCGGGCCACGGCGATCCGACAGGGCTTGGCCCGTCTGGTCGAGACCACGGTCCTCGATCGCTACAGCTGAGCCATGCGGATCACGCTGCCTTCGGGTACCCCAGCCGAGCTTGCCATTCCCTCGGGCTCCCCGAGCCGGGGTGTGGTGCTTGTCCCCGATGTGATGGGCCTTCGGCCGCTGTTCGACGACCTGTGCGCACGACTGGCGGCCGAGCAGGGATGGGCGGTCTGCGCCCCCGAGCCGTTCCCCGGCCATGAGACCTTCACCCTCGACCAGCGGTTCGACCATATGCCGCAGGTGACCGACGACCAGCGTCTGGGTGACATCCTCGCCAGTGCCGACGTGCTTGACGGCCAACCAGGTGTCGAGCGGATCGGCGTGCTCGGGTTCTGCATGGGTGCCATGTACACCTTGAAGGCGGCCGCGACGGGCCGTTTCGACCGCGCCGTGGCGTTCTACGGCATGATCACCGTGCCCGAGCAGTGGAAGGGTGAGGGCCACGGCGAGCCCCTGGCGGCGTTGTCGAAGCCATCGCCCACGAAGGTCCTGGCGATTGTCGGCGGCCGCGACGCCATGACCCCGCCCGACGATGTCGCCGCCCTTCGGGCCCTCGGCGACCGGGTCGAGATCGCGTTCTATCCCGAGGCCGAACACGGTTTCGTCCATGATCCGAGCCGGCCCACGCACCGAGCCGATGACGCCGCAGACGCATGGTCCAAGGCCATAGCCTTCTTGTCGTAGGTCCGCCGCCGTCGCGAAATTGTTGTCGCTGGGGCGAGGGCAGAAATGCCGATCGAGGCGGGGAGTCGGCGGCCGGGGGTCAGCGGGCTCGGCGCGACAGTTGGGCTCGATCGGCGATGCGGTAGAGGCGGTCGACCTGGTCCAGCCAGCCCAGGCGGATGAAGGCCGAAATCGCCTTGTTGACCCGCTCCCGTGAGGCGCCAACGAGTCCGGCCAGCTCCTCCTGGGTAATCGGAAGCGCAAAGGTGTCGGCATCGCCCGCCAGTTCGAGCAGCCGCTTGGCCGTCCGTCCGGTCACGTCCAGGAACACCGAGTCCGCCAGGGCGGCGTCGGTCGACCGGAGCCGGCGCGACAACGTGGCGACGACCGCCCAGAGCAAGGCCGGGCGTTCTTCGAGGACCGCTCTGACCGCGGGGTAGGGGATGTACAGCAGGTCCGAGCTTTCCAGCGCCCGGGCCTGCGCCGAACGGGATTCACCGTCGAACAACGGCATGTCGCCGAACAGATCGCCCGACTCCATGAGCGCCAGTACCGACTCCCTCCCGTCGGGCGATCGGAGGGTGATCGCTACTCGCCCGGAGAGCACCCCGTACAGCGCCTCGGCCGGATCGCCCTGATCGAAGAGCACTTCGTTGCGGCTCAGTTGCACGAGGTGCGCGTCGGCCACGATGCGTGTGAGCTCGTCAGTCTCGAGGAACCCGAACAACTCGGACTGGGCCAACAGCGCCGTGTTGTCCATGCAGGCGGCAGGCTACTTCCCCATGAAATCCGTGTTTCGACCAGCGTCACGGCTCCTGTCGCGGGAGGCCGCGTTGGGGTTGGCCCGCGAGGTGTTTTACCCGTACCCTGGGAGGCACCCCCGCTCGTACCGTTCCTGGGAGCTCTATGCCATTCGACGTCGGTGACAAGGTTGTCTACCCCCACCATGGGGCGGCCGTGGTGGAGCGCCGGGAGCTGAAGGAAGTCTTCGGGGAGACCCGGGAGTACCTGGTCCTCCGGCTCGCCTACGGCGACCTTACCTTGATGGTGCCGACCGACAACACCGACGAAGTCGGGTTGCGCGAGGTGATCAACGACGAAGAGGTCGAGGAGGTCTTTGCCGTCCTTCGCAAGAAGGAGGCTCGGATGCCGACCAACTGGTCCCGGCGTTACAAGAACCACGTCGAGAAGCTCAAGTCGGGCGACATCTACCAGGTTGCCGAGGTCGTCCGGAACCTGTCCATCCGGGACAAGGACAAGGGTCTGTCGGCGGGCGAGAAGCGCATGCTCAACCGGGCTCGCCAGATCCTGGTGTCCGAGCTGACCTTCGCCATCGGCGTGAGCGAAGCCGAGGCCGAAAAGAAGCTCAACGACGCCCTGCCCTAAGTCACCGAACGGCGCTACGCCATGACGCGCGGCGCACCTGGTGCAGGTGGTTCGGGTGGCGCGGGCGGCGGTCGTCGCCGGGCCGCCGCCAGTCCCAAGGGCGCCTCGGCGCGTGCCCAGCCAAGCCCGCGGGCGCGATCCGGCGATGGACGAGGCCAAGGTGGCCAGGCGCGACGCCAGCGCGAACCCACTCCCGGTGCCGCCCACGCGCCTCGCGCGGCTGAGCGGCGCCATGGTCGTTCGGAGACCCCCGAACTCGGTGGCGAGCAGGTAGAGGGCCGCCAAGCCGTCCGGGCACTCCTGGCGGCCCGCCGCCGCCCCGTTCGCGAGGTGTGGATTGCCGACGGTCTCGACCCGGCGCCCATACTCGATGACATCGCCGCTCTGGCCTCGGCGGCATCGGTGCCTGTGCGGACGGTCAACAACGTCCGCTTGCGCCAAGTTGCCACCACTGAAGCGCCCCAAGGGGTACTGGCGTTCGCCGCTGCCCTGCCCTCCGCTGACCTGGACGACTTGGCGATCGACCGTCCCGGCGGCCGGGCCCCATTTCTCATCGTGGTCGACGGGCTGACCGACCCCCACAACTTGGGCGCCCTCTTGCGCACGGCTCAATGCGCCGGGGCGACAGGGGCCGTCCTGCCTCGACACCGCTCGGCCCACGTCACCGCGACGGTGGCCAAGGCGGCAGCCGGCGCCGTCGAATACCTACCGATGGCGGTGGTGCCCGGCGTCGCGTCGGCGCTGGCCCGACTCGCCGACGCCGGCGTCTGGACCGTCGGCCTCGATGCCGCCGCGCCCACGCCGTTGTGGGGCCTGGCGGTCGCTACCGAGCCGATCGCCCTCGTACTCGGGGCCGAAGGAGCCGGACTTTCACGCCTGGCGAAGGCCCGCTGTCAACTCCTCGTTTCCATTCCCCAGGCCGACCCGATTGCGTCGCTCAACGTGGCAGCGGCCGGCGCGCTGGCCTGTTTCGAGGTCAGCCGGGCCCGGCCCGAGGGCTGAAGTGGCTGTTGACACCCTGTCTGGTCCCGGCTAAAAGTAAGCAGTTCTTCGCGTCATATCGGGCCTGCACACCATACGCCATCGCCTTCTAGGGGTCTTTATGCCTTCTCGGACAGAGAGTTCCTTGCTTGCGGATCTCGCGGACGAGGACTTGGCGGCCCGATTCCAGCAAGGCGACTTGGATGCCCTCAATGTGTTGATTGGACGTTATCGGCGCTTTGCCCGCTCGAAAGGGCGCATCTATTTCCTGGTCGGGGCCGACTCCGACGACATCGAACAAGAGGGAATGATCGGGCTGTACAAGGCGGCGCGGGACTACCTCCCGGACCGCCACACCTCGTTCCGGGCGTTCGCCGAACTGTGCGTCACGCGTCAGGTCATCTCGGCCGTCAAGGCCGCCACCCGCCAGAAGCATCGGCCTCTGAACCAGTACGTCTCCATCTCCGCCTTGAAGAGTGGCGACACCGGCGACCGGTCGGAGGATCTGCTGGACCACCGTCGAGCCTCGGATCCCGCGGACACGATCGTCTCGCGCGAACGGATGAACGACGTGCGTCAGTCGGTGGCAGACACCCTCTCGGGGCTCGAAGTCGACGTGCTGCGCCTGTATGTCGAGGGCAAGTCGTACCAGGAGATCGGTAACCGCCTGGGTCGCCACGTCAAGTCGATCGACAACGCCCTCCAGCGAATCAAACGCAAACTCGATCCGCATCTCACCGCCGACCGGCCACTGGCGCGAAGCCTCCTCGTCGGCTAGTCCGCCTTGTCGATGGCTGACCCTGCGCCGACCGTTCAACGCCCGGAGTTCGACGAGGCCGATCCCTCGGACATGGCGCACTATGCCCGCAACGACGAGTTGGCGGCGGCGCGCCGTGAGGGCCGAGCCGTCAAGGCGCTGTGCGGCACGCTCTTCCGGCCACACGCCGATCCAAGCAAGCTCCCCGTCTGCGTCGTGTGTGAGGACCTGGCGGCCGCCTACCGTCGCTGATGGAGTCGTTCAGCGATCGCGTGCCACATCGGTGATCATGCCGGCGGTCGCCTCGGCCAGCCGGCGCGGATCGACGGGGAAATTGACGTGCGGCGTACCGGCCGCCGCCCAGACCTCGTCGTAGTCGAGCAGGCCAAGGTCGACGAACATGGGCAACCGGGTCGAGTGACCAAACGGCGGCACGCCACCGACGGGAAATCCGGTTGCCGCCCGGACCAGGTCGGCATCGGCACGACGAGACACGCTTCCACCAGCGGCCGCGGCCAGCTTCTTCTCGTCGAGCTGGCGGTCACCACCGACGAGGGCAACGACTGGGCGGTCGTCGACGGTGAAGACCAGCGACTTGACGATCTGTCCGAGGTGCACACCGATGGCCTCCGCCGCTTCGGCTGCGGTGCGAGTGCTCTCGGTGAACTCCCTCGGCTGGACGTCGATGCCGATGATGCGCCCCGCCTCGACAACTGCCGTCACGTTCCGATGCATCGGCCGGGCAGGTTACCGCGGCCCTGTCGGGCCTGATCGCGCCGAGCAGGTTCAGCCGATGGCGCTCACGCCCGGACGGGGCGAAGCTGTGAGGGAAGTTCGGCGACCGACCACGGTGTACATGGCACACGGCTCACCCAAGTAAACCTGGCTGTGGAACATGATCCCGGTTACCTCGAAGCCGAGGACCCGCACCATTCGCGCTACCGTCCACGGTGGCAGCCGCCACCAGGTCTCATACGGCAGACCGATGGCTGGGTCGGGCAGGAAGCCGGCATTGGCGGGCATCCGGGCGTGCGTCGCAATTCGGTCCCGTGCCCAGCGGGGTAAGCGAGCGAACGCCGTGGCCGAGCGACCGGCAGGCTCGGTCACCACAACGGACTCGGTCGTCAAAGAAAGGGCGCGCTCAAGGGCCCGAAAGGGGTCGCGCAGGTGAAGCAGGATGGCCCCGAAGACCGCGATATCGACCGGGCCGATGGCGCTCGGCATCTCGTACACGGATCCGTACGCCACCTTGGCCTGCGAGCCCAGCGCTGCATGGGCCAGCCAGAAACTGTTGTTGATGAGGCGCATCCCCGCCGTCCGCTCTGTGGCCAACCCGTGATCGGGCTGTCCGCCGAAGGGCACGATGTCCCAGCTCTCGACCTGCTCGCTGAGATCGTAGGCGACCACGGCCGCTCCCCGGCGCTCCATCTCGAAGCACAAGAACCCGCTGGCGGTTCCGATGTCGAGTGCCCGCTTCCCGCGGAAGTCCAGGTTGCCGAGATACTCCCCCGGTGCCCCGGTGAGATCCCACGGACCCTCCACCCGGCCCACCCCGGGCAGGTCCATGGTGTGATAGAACGCGCACTCCTCGACGCTCGTCACCAGACGAGACTCGGCATAGGGGGAGGCGGCGTCGGTGCTCATCGAGCGGCCACCCTAGTGGCCGGCCACGATCGGACCGGCCTCGTGCCGCCTCGGCGGCCGAGGTCGTAGGCCTCGCCCCCGCATCGCTCGGCGTCTCGGTCGCGGGCAGCCGAGCAGAACACACCGCCGAGGCCCCACCACTTATCCGGCATTGGAGACGGCCTGGCCGGGACAGTTGAGGTCAGGTGGGCCGACGATTTGAAACACGACCGCGCGGTAGCGGCGCAAGTAGCGGAGATCGGACACCGAAGCGCCGACCGTTTCATCGGCGACAATCCGAAACGCCGGATCGGCTTGCAGCCAACCGAATCCCGGGGTGCCCGAAGTGACCGCCGTGTACTCGAAGTGGCCATCACGCACCGCCTGCTTCAATCCGACGCACGAATCGATGGGTACCGCCGCCCCGTCGACGAGCCGATTCATGTCCACAACCCGGTTGCGGGCTTGGGGTCCATAGAGATTGCCGAGATTGATGAGATCGGGAACATCCCCGACCCAGAGGACAATCCGCGCTTTATGCGTGGTCGCCGCCCAGCGCAAGACCGGGTCGGTTGTTCGCCGGGCCGGATAGCGAGAGACAATGACCGCCACCGCCGCGACCGCGATGACCGCCGCCAAGACCGTTCCGGGCCATGCGAAAACCCGCAGCGAAGGCCGCAAACGCGCCACACAGACCGCAGCGCCCACCACGGCCGCCCCTAGCAGCAGTGCGAGTCCGAGTCCGCCGACCTCGGGTGACCAGTAGGCAATTCCCCGACCTCGGCCGATGCCGGTGGCGACGGCGACGATGCCGACGACCGGAATCGTCCACGCCCCCCGCCATCGGGCCAGCGCAACCGCGGCCGCCAGCATGCCGAACAGCAGTGGAGGAGCAGCATAGTGCAGGTTGATCACGAACGACTCCGCAACCTGGGCGACCGGGCCGTAGGCGCTCGCGGGCGTGACGAGATAGCCGACGAGCGCCACCGCCGCCACAATGCTGAGCCCCCGACGAAATCCATCGCCCGAGCGCAGACCGCCTCCCACCCCCAATAGACACAGTGCAGCGATCACTGCCACGAGCGGGCCAAGGCCACGGACGAGACCTCGGGCGAATATGCCGAGGAGACGTCCGTGCGCCGCGTAGTGAGCCACCGAGAACGAAAGGTCGGTGGCCAGCCCGTGGATCTTGTGCAAGTGGATCGGGCCCAACGACAGTTGGACGGGAGGGACGGGGTTGCCGTAGCGGACGGCATTGCGGACGTACCAGGAACCGCCCATGGCGGCGCTGGTCAAGAGCCCGACGCCAGCCCAGCGCCATCGATGGCTTGGCACCCGGGCCAAGAGCAATGTGAGCGCGAGTACGGCAATGATCGTGCCGGGCACGACTCCCGAGAACTTCACCCCGAGCGCCAAACCGGCGCACGCCAGCGCCAATACATACGGCGCCGGCCGGTCCCGCGCGTGAGCCAGCACGGCCAAGGCTCCGACCAGCACCAGCAGCAGCAAAGTGTCATTCACTGCCTCGCCGGGCTGGGAGAACGCAACCACGGGGAATCCCAATACGACTGCGCTCGCGCAGACGTTCAGCCGAGCCGCCCCGAACGCTTTGCCCAGGGCGTGCGCGGCCACCACCACAAGACCGCCGTAGACCAGGTTCTTGACCGCTGCGAAGGCCACGGAGTGAGTGAGTGTGAGGGCGATTGCCGAAAGCAGTTCGTCGTGCGCAGGAAAGAACTGCACGGGTAGCAACGGGACCAGGAGACGGTGTTGATCGGCGTACCCGCTCTGGCTGAACGTGACTGCGAAAGGCAGGTGATACGCCAGCGAATCGGGGTCATTCATGCCCCGGTGGAGGGCGATGACCGTGCGGGCGATCCAGATGGCCGCCACCAACAGCGCCAGCAGCACGGTGCCGACGGTGAGCGCAAGCTCTCCCCGAGTCCCCGCGATCGCACGCTCGGCAGCTGGCTCCTCTCCTGGGCTCGTGACAGTGACATCAGATGACTGGACCGTTGTGTGCTCGCGGTCGTGCGAAGCAAACGCCCGTGCCAGCGCCATCGTTGCCGCCGCACTTAGAACGGCGCTGCCCAGCAACGCCATCTGACGGAGCAGGCCAACCGCCCCCAAGAGCTGACCGAGTGCCAGCGCCCAGCAAAGCCAGAGCAACGCCACGGTGGTGACCGCCAGGGTCCCGCGCCATCCAGGAAAGAACAGTCGTCTTAGGGTGACGGACACCATCAGCCCGGCGGCCAAAAAGACACTTCCGCCAAGGAGCGACCACGCAACACTCAGGGCACTCATGAGCTGTACATAAAGTCCGCGGTGCGCGTAACCGGCCGGCCCGGTCCAAACCCCAACCGAACCCCCAACCCAAGTCGACTGCTCAGGGCCACATCGTGGACCGCATCGACGCAGACCGGCCGGGGAATGCCGCTCCCAAGACAGCGGATCGGACGTGAGCGGGGAGTGCACCCGCTCGGAACTGCATGATCCGACTCTAACGGAACGACGACTCCGAACACAGGAGCGTCGGCCCCGAAGGGCTGGGTGCGACGCTTAACGGGCCCGGCGGCCTCCCCGATCCCGGTCTCCGCCGATCCCCCATCCCGCCACCCGCGACGAGCCTCGGGGCATCAGGCCTCGTAGGGTACCCTCCTGGGCACTCGTGGAGACCAGACGGCTCAAGCGAACCGGCGAGTCGACGGTGGCCAGTTTTTCCCTGCCTGCATAATCTTCCAAGACCGAGGCGCGTCTATGAACCTGAGTTCCCTGGTGAAAAACCAGCTGAAACGATCAAAGCGTCGAGCCGTGGCCAGCGCCGACCGACTTGTCTTGGCGAATACCAGACCGTTCGACCGCCTCGCGGCGCTGACACCCATCGCGGCCAATCACGGACAACCGAAGTTCTTGTTCAGCACCCACGACCTCGAGATGGGTCCGTACATCTACGCGAGCGGCGCCTACGACCCAGACGAGCTGTCCTGGGCACTCGACTACCTCGGAAATCCCCAACGGGGGGGCCTAGTGCTGGACGTGGGCGCCAACGTCGGCACGACAACGATCTCGCTGCTGACTCGGTACGGCGCGGCGTCGGTGGAAGCCTTCGAGCCGGCCCCATTGAACTTCAAACTGCTGCGGTGCAACCTCATTCTCAATGAGCTCGACACATGTGCGTCGGTCAAGCAGGTTGCCATCTCGGACCAGGACTCCGATCTTAGGCTTGAGCTATGCGACTACAACACGGGGGACCACCGCATACAGGCCGTTGACACTCGATGGGAGGAAATGTCGGAGTCGCAGCGACCCACCGTCAAGGTGGAGGCACTCCGTCTCGACACCGCCCTGAGCGCTCCCGCCGCCGATGTCTCTTTGGTGTGGGTCGACGTTCAGGGCCACGAGGCGCACGTGCTTGCTGGGGCATCGTCGCTCCTTGGCGGCAAGGTCCCCTGGGTCATCGAATACTGGCCCTACGCCTTGACTCGCGCTGGAGGCTTGGACCGTCTCCACGGCCTCATCGCCGAGCATTTCTCCGGCGCGGTCGACATCCGTGGGTCAATGGCGGCCGGCAAACCGGTGGTCCTGGCTTCCGACGAGGTCGTGAAAATGTCGCACCAAGGCGTTCACTGGTACACCGACCTCATCCTTCTCCCGTGACCATGCCCTGTCGACCGTCGGCGATCTCTGCGGGTTCGGATTTCTGACGCCACTGGGCCGGGAAACTGGTGAAGCCGAAGTTCGAGTTTTCCTCGCCTCGAACGTCGATCCCCAGCTTCCGAATGTCGTCCACCACCGGCAGTCGAGTATCGGCGCAGAAGCCGACAACGATGCTGTACGGGCCTGGATGAAGGGGTAGGGAAGTCAGCTCGCACTCGACGACGATGGGTCCGACATGATCGAAGGTCACGTCGCCAGCCGGTGACGCCACAACCCCAATGTTCGTATCGTCGGCGCCTCGTACGCCGAGCATGATCTGGCCAAACGGATACGGCTGCTGGATGTCCATCTCCATCTGGACCCGCACCGAGCCACCGGGGTCGACGACTGCTGCGGAGCTCGTCACCGACCGAAACATGACGGTACCCGACGCCTCGGCCTCGGCCTGTGGGTTGTAGCGCTCGTATTCCCGAATGACCTCAACCGGGCTGCCCTGGCCTGCGACGTTTCCGGCGACGAGAAGTATCGCCTCGTCACATAGCAGCGGCAGTGTCCACAGCGCGTGGGTGACGTACATCAGCGCGGCTCCTTCCTTGCGGAGCGACGCAATCCGGTCGTGACACTTGCGCTGGAAGGCGGCGTCGCCGACGGCGAGCACCTCGTCGAGGACAACGATTTCGACGTCCAGATGGGACGCAATGGCGAATCCGAGTCGGGCCATCATGCCGGAGCTGTACCGCTTGACCGGGGTGTCAAGGAAGTTGCCAATACCGGCAAAGTCGACAATCTGATCGAAACGCCGTTTGATCTCAGAAGGGCTCATCCCGAGTACGGACGCGCTGAAGTACACGTTTTCTCGTCCCGTCATGTCGGGATGGAAGCCGGCGCCAAGCTCGATCAGGGAGGCAGAGCGGCCTCCGACGACGACCTCACCACTCGTCGCGGCCGTCACTCCGGCGACCAGCTTCAGGGCGGTCGACTTCCCGGCACCATTCGGACCGACGAACCCGAGGCTCCGGCCGCTTTGCAACTCGAAGCTGACGTCATGAAGCGCCCAGTGGAACTCCCCTCGGCGCAGTTCGCCGAATCGACCGGGGATTATCGAGCGGATGTTGGTGCGCTCACGACCTCGCCGGTACTGCTTGCTCACTTGTCGAAATGTCACCATCGCACTCATAGGAGGTCCGGGAGCCTGTCCTCGACAGCGTTTGAGTACGTCACTGCGAGCCACAGCACGACGAAGCCCGTGGCGATCAAGCCGCCCAACAGGGGGACCGAGGGCCATCGCCCGTCGATCACCGCTTGACGAATGGCTTCAATTACGCGCGCCAGAGGGTTGAGAGAGAACAGCAACTTGGCGAGCCGCCCCTGCACTTGGCTTTGGGGGTACATGATCGGCGTCGCAATGAAACAGACCTGCAGCACCAGCGGCACGACGAAGCGGATATCGCGAACGAGCGACCCGAGGATTCCCGCGAACACGACCAGTCCCTCGACTAGGAGGATCAGCCCGAAGTAAATCGGGATCAAGGCGAGCGTCGAGAGGTGAATGGTTCCGGCTGTGATCAGCTGAAGCGCCAGCAGGACACCGGTCCCTATCAGAAGGTCGAGGACGATAACGCCTCCAGCCGCCAGCGGGATCACCGCTCGGGGGAAGTAGACTTGCTTTATGACCGAACTGTTCGTGACGAGCGACTGTATGCCCCACGTAACTGTATTCGATATGAAGGTCCAAGGGGCCAATCCGCAGTACGCGAATACCAGATAGCTTCCACGAGGCGTTTGGATGTGAAGCACCTTCGTGAAGACCAGGCCGTAGACCAGCAGCAGCAACGCCGGCTGCACGAGTGCCCAGGCCAGCCCGAGCGCGCTCTGCCGATAGCGCACGATGAAGTCTCGCTGCACCCACCGGACGAAGAGCCAGCGGGACTTCCAGAGCCGTACCGCGATCAGTGGGGGACCTCGCCGATTACTCTCGCCTGCGTCCCGGCCACGATTGCGTACGGGGCCACATCATGGCGTACCAGGGTTCCGGCTGCAACAACGGCATGGGCGCCGATGGTGCATGGCCCCAACACGATGACATTGGTCGCGAGCCACGCCCCCTCACAGATGGTGATGTCGCAGCCGAATTGAGGTGCCGTGATCTGTCGTTCGTAGCTCAATTTGGTGATGTCGTGATAACCAGTCAAGAGGGAAACATCATGCGAAACCATTCCCCACTCGCCAACCGTAATGTCGCCTGAGTTCGTATTGAAAAAGGCATTGTTCACCACTGCTGTCTTCGCCACATGGAGGCGTTCCGGAGGGCCGAAGATACGAGGCTGGAAGAGCAGCGCACTCGCCATCTGAGGTGCGCCTCGGCGGACGATCGTCGTCGCCAGCTTGTCGAGAAAGCGTTCCTTCGTGTGCCGCACGATTTGCATCCCGACAGGCTACCGTCCCTGTCGGTCCGATCGTGGCTACCTCGGAGCGAACGGAGCGAGCCCCGACCGGCAGAGCGTTTCCCGGACTACTTGGCCACGACGGACGACGACGACGAGCCCGAGGTGGGACTCGAACCCACGACCTGACGCTTACAAGGCGCCTGCTCTGGCCGAACTGAGCTACTCGGGCGGAACTGCGCTGCCCCCACTTCTCGAGAGTTCGCCGTCCACGAGGACGAAGGCCGGGGTGCAGCGTCCTGACAAGATAACGGAGGTTCCTCGGACCGAGGGACCCAACTTGGGGCCCGCGGCATCAAGGCGTCTAGTCTTACCCTCGTGACTGCACGGGGAACAGCCACCTTGGCGCCGTGGCGCCGGCACTTCCGATGATGGGCCGAGCGCGGCCACTCGTGCTGGTCGCGGTCGCTGTGGTGGCCACGGCGGCGCTTGCGGACTGCAGCGGGGCCAGCTCGAACACGGGACCGGGTACGGCAACCATCGCAACCATCGGCCGGCGCTACCAAGCCGCCGTGGACCCCGCCAACCTCGCTCTCGCGGGGATGTTGAAACAAGCGCTCGCGTACGGCGGTGGGTCGTCCGCCCAGCTCAATTCGGCGGTACCGGCGACTGTGGCCAGCCTCAAGAGTGCGGCCCGTCGCCTGCAAGGCATCGGGGCGCCGACACCACTTCGTCGCGACATTGTCGATGTCATGAACTCCCTGAACACCGTGGTCGACGACCTGAACACAATGAAGGGAGCCACGGGCGAGATTCAGGGGGTTGTCGCCCGCTTCGTCGCCGATGCTGGCCGAGAATCGGCGGCGGACACGCTGGTTCGCCTAGCGATCTCGCAATTGAGCTCGCCGACGAGTCTTCCGGCCGAGTTGCTCGTGCCCAGTACGACCATTGCGCAGGCCACTACATCGACAACCGCGTCGCGGCGGACCACGACGACCCGGCCGAAGACGTCGACCACCGCAAACCGGCTGCCCACGACCATTTTCCACACGACAACGACGAAGCGGCTGACCACGACGACAAAGGCGGCAACCCCCTAGGCGTTCAGCCAGGGCCGCCGGTCAAGTTGTTGTGAAGGTCCACCGAGTCAGCGAGCCCGTGAAAGCATCCGTGATCAGCCCGAACGCCGACCGCAGGACGATCGGGAACGACGAGTTCACCGCGGGATCGAGAAGCTCGCGGCTAGAGGGCGGCCCGTCGGGCCGGACGCTCGCCAGCCAGTAGTCATGCGAATCCCGCAGCCGCTGCTCGGCCCACGTCCTAACGGCGCCCACATGCACGCCCAGATCGAAGCGGTGGCCAACCAGATCTTCCAAGACGCCCGCCGCCAGGGGCGCCGGGAGCCGCCCGAAGCCTACGGCGCCGACGCCCTGTCCGCCCTCGTCGGCGCCGGTAGCAGCGGCTCGGGCCGGGAACCAACGGGACCGCGGGCCATGGTGCATGTCCGAGTCGACTACGACGTGCTCCAACGGGGCTACATCCAACACGGAGAGACGTGCGAGATCCCCGGCATCGGCCCCATCCCCGCCGCCACCGCCCAAGACCTGGCCCAAGACTCAATCTTGAAGATTCTCCTGACCGACGGCGTCGACATCCAAGCCGTGGCGCATGGCGGGCGCACCATCCCCGCCCACCTGCGCAGCGCCCTCGAGGAACGAGACCGCCAATGCTGCCGGCCCGGCTGCCCCGCCAGCCACGGCCTGGAGATCCACCACCTCACCCCCTTCGCCCAAGGAACCCCGGCCAGCCTGGCCACCTGCGCCCGGGTATGCCAATGGGACCACCACCTCATCACCTACTGCGGCTACCAACTAACAGGCGGCCCCGGCCACTGGATATGGGTCAACCCCAACGACCGCCCCCCCGGCGACCCCGACCCGCCATGACCGGCACCCGCCCGGCGACCAAGCCGCCGGGCGGAACAGGCGACCATGCCGCCGCAATGGTATTTTCCGGTCCCCCGCGAGCGCACTGCCCGGCGCCCAAGTAGCGCCCAGCGTTCGCCCCCGCGAGCACATCTGGTCGCCGGCCCCAACGGCGTGGAAGATCGAGCCGCCCGCCCGGGGAAGCGAGGATGCTTGATCCGGCCGCCGCAGGGTGGCAGGGTGACTCAGTGGGATTGTCCGAGCGTGAACGCGCCATCATCGACTTCGAGCGCAGCTGGTGGACCGAGGCCGGTCCCAAGGAGGTCGCGATCCGGACCCGCTTCGATTTCTCGGCGACCCGCTACTACCAGCTCCTCGGGGCGCTGATCGACTCGACTGACGCCGCTGACTACGACCCGCTGGTCGTGCGACGCCTGCGTCGCCTCAGGGACCGCCGCCGCCGGGCGCGCTACGAGGGGCGCTCGGCCGGCGAGCCACCGGTCCGGTGAGCCCTGGGTCCCACGCGGCCGACGACCGTTCCTTCCAGCGGTCGGCCGGAATCCAAGCCGGACGTGCCGCACTCCTCATTGGCGTCGCCATCCTTATCGGGGTGCTCCTGCTGCACCGCACCCCTGGTGGGGGCGGGGGAACGGCGGTGTCGGTCGACACCACGACCTCGGCGTCAACCGACCAGACCAGTCCCACGACCGCTCGCGGCACCGGCCCCGGTACCACCGCCAAGCCCACCACGGGGACCACGATCGGCACCCTTCGGGCCCCCCAGGACATCAAGGTGCTCGTGGCCAACGGCACGAGCACGCCCGGCCTGGCCGGCAAGGTGAGCAACGTCGTGCACGCCAAGGGCTACAACACCCTCGCCAGCACCAACTCCACCCAGAAGCCGGCCGCCTCGATCGTCTTCTTCCAGCCCAGCTACAGCGCCGACGCGGCCGCGTTGGCGGGAAAGCTGAATCTTCCGGGCACCGCAGTCCAGGCCATGCCGCAGCCGCCGCCGGTGGCCAACCTCAACGGGGCCAACATCCTCATCACCGTGGGCCCCGACCTGGCCAACGTGGCCAACACCACGTCCTCTACCTAGCCGCCTCCTCGTGACGGGCGAGGACGAGCGGCTGGCCCCGTGGCGGGCCGCCCCTGACCGGGCGGGGGTCCTGACCGATTTCGACGGCACCCTTTCGCCGATCGTCGACAACCCCGAGGCGGCCCAGCCCCTACCCGGTGCGGTCGACGTCCTCGCCCGCCTGGCGGCGCGCTACCGCACCGTGGCGGTCGTGTCGGGCCGACCCGTCGCCTACCTGCTCGACCAGTTGGGCCCCCTTCCGGATGTCACGATGGTCGGCCTGTATGGACTGGAGAAAAGGGAGCGGGGCGCGATCGTCGCCCTCCCGGAAGTACAGGGGTGGCGCCAGTGCGTCGACGACGTGGCTGCAGCCTCGGAAACGCAGGCTCCCGCGGGTGTCTACGTGGAGCGAAAGGGCCTCGCCGTCGGGCTGCATTTTCGCCAGGCACCGGAGCACGCGCACTGGGTTCAGGCATGGGCCGACCAACAGGCCCGTCGAAGCGGTCTGGTCGTCCACCACGGAAAGATGTCGTTGGAGTTGGTGCCCCCGGTGCCGACCGACAAGGGTCGGGTCGTGGCGGCCCTGGCCGAAGGACTGGACGCGGTCTGCTACGTCGGCGACGACGTCGGGGACCTGCCGGCGTTCGCCGCCCTGGCCCGTCTGCGCCGAGGGGGTGTCGCCACGCTGGCGGTGGCCGTCCGCAGCGGGGAGGCACCGCCAGAACTCGTCGCCCAGGCCGACCTCGTCGTCGACGGGACCGACGGTGCCTTGGCATTCTTGCAGCGGTTGGCGCGCTAAGGCTTACGGCGAAGGAGGAGGGGCGGTTTCGTCCTCAGGCAGTCGGGCCCGGCCCAGCTGGTCGGTGAACCAATCACTCGGGGTCCGGGCGCTCGCAATCTTCTTGAGGGCCTGCGCCCGGGTCGCCCGCTCGTCGGCCGGCATCGTCAAGGCGGTCACCAACGCCTCGGCCGTGCCCGCCACGTCGAAGGGATGTGTTTCCACGGCGTACGAGTTCAGCTCGTCCCACGCCCCTGCGCCGGCGGACAGCACCAGCACGCCGTTGCGCTCGTTGACCAGCGGGCCTTCCTTGGCCACCAGGTTGAGGCCGTCACGTATGGGGTTGACCACGAGAACGTCGTAACGCCGCAGGGCGGCCACCGACCGCGGGTAGTTGTCCGCCAAGTCCAGCAGGATCGGAGTCCAGTCGCTCGTCGCCCATTTGGCATTGACGGCCTGTACGACGGCCTCGAGCTCCTGGCGGTAGCCGAGGTAGTCGGCCAGGGTCTCGCGCGACGGGTAGACGAAGGCTCCGAAGATCACTCGCCCTCGCCATTCGGGCTGGGTGGCCAGCAGGTCGTCAAAGGCGTGGAAACCGCGCAGCAGGTTCTTCGACAGCTCGATGCGATCGGCCCGCACGATGAAACGCCGATCACCGATCAGGCCCCCGAGCAGGTCGAACTCGGCCTGGCACTCGGCCGAGGCCGCCACCTCGGTCAACCCCACGGCATCAGCGGCTGCCGGTGAGACGAACACCTCGGGGATGGGGAGGCGGCGGTGCCGGCAACACGCCTCGAACGCCGCGGCCCAACGGTATGAGTGAAATCCGCATGCGCCCGCACCGCCCAGACCGGTGAGCAACGTGTCAGCCACAGCGCCCGGCAGCACGTCCAGCTCGCTCGGGTGGCAGAACGGTGTGTGGATGAAGATGCTGCTGCGCACGTCGGGCCGGAGTCGCCCCAACTCGGCCCCGACCAGCGCCAACTGATAGTCGTTGATCAACACGGTGGCGCCGGGGGCCAGCTCGGCGGCCGCCGCTTCGGCGAAGAGCCGGTTGACCGTCACAAACGCCCGCCACGCGTCCCACCAGTAGCGGTCGAAGCGGGGCCGGCGCGGCAGGTCCCACATCCCATGCAGCAGGAACCAGAGCGTCTGATTGGCGATCACGTCGTAGTACTGGCGGAACGGTGCGGGGTCGATCCTGAGCGTACGGAGCCGGTAGCCCTCGATGACGACCTCGCCCGTGCCCGTCGCCGCCCGGTCGGCCTCGCTCAATGCGGTGGCCAGCCACAACGCGTCGTGTTCGATCACCCCAGGGCCGAGTACCGCCACCATGCCCCCGCTGGCCCGCTTGGCCTGCAGGTTCCCTTCCTGATCGAAGGCGAAGGAAACCGGGCCGCGATTGGACACAACTGCCAGTTGGGTTGCTCCGGAACCAGGCATCGCCAACGAGAACCATACCCAGCCCTCCGATGCCCTCGTGACGGCGGTCGAAGGAGGGGACGGGCCCACACTTCGCCGCCTTCGGACGTCGAGCCTCGACCGGGCGGACGCCCCCGGTCGCCCTGCGCGAGGCCGCCGCGACGTGGCTGCCCGCCCTCAACCGTTCTCCTGCTGCTTCCATAGCACCACATGACCCCCAGCGGTCATGTAGTGCGAACAAAGGCGGCGCCGACCAGGTGCCGGCGATCGACGTGGTGTCCGTGCGGGTGTGCGACCACGCGACGGGCGGGGCACCATTGAGGCGATGCCCCATGTCGTCGCCGCCCCCGACAAGTTCCGGGGCACCGCGACTGCCCGCCAGGTCGCGGCTGCCGTTGCCGGCGCCGCCCAGGCGGCAGGGTGGAGTTGCGACCAGGCTCCGATCGCCGACGGCGGTGAGGGGCTGCTCGACGTGATGGCGGGCCGGATGCGCCGGGCCGACGTGCGCGATCCGCTCGGCCGCATCGTGAGCGCGCCGTGGAAGATCGACGGCACGACTGCGGTCGTCGAGATGGCCCAGGCCTCGGGGTTGATCCTCGTGGGCGGCGCCGAGGGCAACGATCCCGTGACGGCCGACACCGCGGGCACCGGCCAGCTCATCGCGGCCGCGGTGAAGGAGGGTGCCAAGCGGGTCGTGGTGGGCATGGGCGGTTCGGCGACGACCGATGGAGGCCTGGCGGCATTGCGCGCCCTGGAGCCGCACAGCCGGCTGCATGGCGTCCACCTGGTCGTGGCCTGCGATGTGCAGACACGCTTTCTCGACGCTGCGGCCACCTTTTCCCCCAAAAAGGCGCCACGCCCACGCAGGTCGAACTGCTGGCCCGGCGCCTCGAACGCCTGGCCCTGCTCTACCAGGAGCAGTACGGCGTGGATGTCCGGCCGCTGCCCGGCGGCGGCGCGGCCGGCGGGCTGGCAGGCGGCCTGGCGGCGATCGGAGCCGAGCTGGTGCCCGGGTTCGACGTGGTCGCCGACGCGGTCGACCTGGCCGAGCGCATGGAGGGCGCCGACCTCGTCGTGACCGGCGAGGGGCTGCTCGACGAGCAGTCGTTCCAGGGCAAGGCGGTGGGCGGCGTGCTCGACCTGGCCCGTGAACTTGGGGTGCCGGTCCTTGTGGTGGCGGGCGACATCGACTGGGAGGGGGTGGGCGAGGTGGCGGCGCCGTGCGTTTCGCTTGTCGAACGCTTCGGCCGGTCGCGGGCGACGGAAGACACGGTGGGGTGCGTGGGCGAGGTGGTCGGAGAGTTCCTGGCTCGCGCAAGCGCCTAAGCGCCTAAGCGCCTAAGCCGTCTTGCGCTCCCCGGCGTCGGCCGCCAGCGATATCAGGGGAGGACGCTCCGAGAGCGTGATGGTGACCGGTTCCTCGCCCGGGCGGACCAAGCGGGACTCCCACTCCGATGCCATGCCGGCCCGGCTGAGCGCCACCTGGACGACGGCCAGGGCCTGGGGGCCGAGGTCGGACAGCGGGCGGTTGCGGTGGATCCGCTCGCCCAGATCACACTCGGCCATAGCGGCCACGCCAAAGCGCTCGGCCACGTCGATTACCAGTCCCAGGTCGACGCCGTAGCCGTCGACGAACGGAACCGCTTCGAACACCTGGCGCCGGGCGGCGCACTCGCCCGCCAGGGGCTGGTTCATGGCGGCCAGATGGGGCAACAAGGCGGCGATCAGCGGCCGGGCCACCAGCTCGGTCACCCGGCCGCCCTCGGCGGGGCGGCCGTCGAGCGGGCGGTCGTAGAAGCCCTTGACGAACACCACGTCGTCGCGGAGCAGCAGCGGCCCCAGCAAGCCAGTGACGAAGTGCGGGGCGAACTGGCGGATGTCGGCGTCGCAGAACACGACGAGATCGCCGTTCGAGACGTACACCGCCTTCCACATCGCCTGCCCCTTACCGCCGCTCGGTCCGCCAGCGCCGCCGGCGCCGCCGTCACCGCCGCCGACACCGCCGCCGTCACCGGCCGGGTCAATCGCCGACGTCGCCACCACCTCGGCCCCCGCCGCCCGGGCGACCGTCGCGGTGCGATCGGTCGAGCCGTCGTCGACCACGATCAGTTCGTCGACCAGCGGCGCCTGCGCCATCAAGGTGGTGCGAATGGCCTTGACAACCTGGCCGACCGTCGCCTCCTCGTTACGGGCCGGAAGGCATACCGAGATCGTCCGGCCCCGTTTGGCCTCGACCAGGCGGGCCAGCGCAAACTCACGATGATCGAAGGAACGAAGCACCGGTCGCAGCTTGCCACGTCCCCGGAGAAACCCGAAGCGGGTAGGGCGAGCAACACTGTGCGTTGACGTGAGTGGCGGTTATGAGCCACGATAGGAGTTGCCATCATCCAGAGCGGTCGAGGGTTCGGGCCCGACGACGCCGCGGCAACCAGCACGGGCAAGTCGCCGGTGTCCAGGTGCCAATGCCCGGTTCGATGAGGAGGACCGTTGTCATTCGTTCAAGGACTTCGTTGTCGGGAGTGCTCGCGCCCGTATCCGGCAGAGGCGCTACACGTGTGCGAGTGGTGCTTCGGCCCCCTCGAAGTCGTCTATGACTACGACGCCATCGCGGCGGTGATCACTCCGCAACGCATCGCCGCCGGCCCCCAGACCATCTGGCGCTACGCCGACCTGTTGCCCGCCTCACCGCTTGGGGCGGTCGACCTGGGCGCCGGTTTCACGCCCCTGGTGCGCGCCGACCGCCTGGCGGCCGAGCTGGGCCTCGGTGAGCTGTGGATCAAGAACGACACCGTCAACCCCACCGGTTCGTTCAAGGACCGGGTGGTGTCGATTGCGCTGACCAAGGCCCGGGAGTTGGGCTTCAAGGTGGCGTCGTGCGCCTCGACCGGCAACCTGGCCAACTCGGTGGCGGCCCACGCGGCCCGCGCCGGGATGCAGTCGGTGGTGTTCATCCCCTCCGACCTGGAGCCGGCCAAGGTGGTCATGACCTCGGTCTTCGGGGGCCAGGTGGTCGCAGTCGACGGCAGCTACGACGACGTCAACCGGCTGTGCGCCGAGCTGGCGGGCGACTACCAAGACTGGGCGTTCGTCAACATCAACATCCGGACGTACTACGCCGAGGGCTCCAAGACCCTGGCCTACGAGGTGGCGGAGCAACTGGGCTGGCACGCCCCCGACCACGTCGTCGTCCCCGTCGGTTCGGGAAGCCAGCTGTGCAAGATCGCCAAAGGCTTCGAAGAGTTGGAGAAAGTGGGGCTCATCCCGGCGGGCGGTGGTCCGGGCGGGGCGGGCCGGGTGCGGGTCTCGGGGGCGCAAGCCGACGGCTGCTCGCCCGTTGCAACCGCGTTCGCCGCCGGTGCCGACCATGTCCGGCCCGTCAAGCCCTCGACCATCGCCAAGTCGATCGCGATCGGCAACCCGGCCGACGGCATCTATGCCCTCGACGTGGTCCGCGAGTCGGGAGGGACCGTGTCGTCGGCCAGCGACGCCGAGATCGTCGAGGCGATCCATCTGCTGGCCCGCACCGAGGGAATCTTCGCCGAGACCGCGGCCGGCGCAACCATCGCGGTGCTGGCCAAACTGGCCGCATCGGGTGCCATCCGGCCCGACGAGCAGGTCGTGGCGTACGTGACCGGCAACGGCCTGAAGACCCTCGATGCCGTGGCGCCCGGTTGCGGCCCCACCATCACGATTCCCCCCACCATGGAAGCCTTCGTGGCCGCTGGTCTGAAAGGTCTTGACCAATGACCGTCAAAATTCGGATCCCCACCCAGCTGCGGCCCTTGTCGGCCGGCGCCAGTGAGGTCGGTGTGGAGGCGGGCACCGTGGCCGACGTCTTGGCGGCGCTCGAGTCGGCGCACCCCGGTTTCCGCGACCGCCTCTTCGACGACTCCGGGGCGCTGCGGCGCTTCGTGAACGTGTTCGTCGCCGACGAGGACGTGCGGTTCCTGCAGGGCCTGGCCACTCCCGTGTCCGCGGGAACGACGGTCTCGATCGTCCCCGCCGTCGCCGGGGGGTAGCCCGACGGGGCCTGGTTGCATTCAGCCGCCTGAGGCGGTTAACTGTTAGCACTCAGACATCGAGAGTGCTAACCGTTCGCCAACGGAGGGAACAAGACAGCATGGCCAAGCTGATTGCATATGACGAGACCGCCCGCCGGGCCCTCGAGCGTGGGATGAACCAGCTCGCGGACGCGGTTCGAGTAACCCTCGGCCCCAAGGGCCGCAACGTGGTGCTCGAGCGCAAGTGGGGGTCCCCCACGATCACCAACGACGGTGTGTCCATCGCCAAGGAGATCGAGCTCGAGGATCCGTACGAGAAGATCGGCGCCGAGCTGGTCAAGGAAGTCGCCAAGAAGACTGACGACGTCGCGGGCGACGGCACCACCACCGCCACCGTGCTGGCCTGGGCCATGGTCCGCGAGGGCCTGCGCAACGTGGCCGCCGGGGCCAACCCCATGTCCTTGAAGCGGGGCATCGAAGAGGCCGTCGAGGCCGCGGTTGCCAGCCTGAAGGACATCTCCCGCGAGACCGAGACCAAGGAGCAGATCGCCCAGGTCGCCTCCATCTCGGCGGCTGACGAGGAGATCGGCGGCATGATCTCCGAGGCCATCGACAAGGTCGGCAAGGACGGCGTCATCACCGTCGAGGAGTCGCAGACCTTCGGCATGGAGATGGAACTGGTCGAGGGTATGCGCTTCGACAAGGGCTACATTTCCCCCTACTTCGTGACCGACGCCGACCGGATGGAAGCGGTCCTCGACGACCCGTACATCCTGTTCGTCTCCTCCAAGATCTCCGCCGTCCGGGACCTGCTCCCGATCCTGGAGAAGGTCATGCAGAGCGCCCGGCCGTTGTTCATCATCGCCGAGGACATCGAGGGCGAGGCCCTGGCGACGCTGGTCGTCAACAAGATCCGGGGCACCTTCAAGAGTGCCGCGGTCAAGGCGCCGGGCTTCGGTGAGCGCCGCAAGGCCATGCTCACCGACATGGCGATCCTGACCGGCGGACAGGTCATCAGCGAAGAGGTCGGCCTCAAGCTGGAGAACGTCACGCTCGACCTGCTCGGTCGGGCCCGCAAGGTCGTGGTGACCAAGGACGAGACCACCATCATCGAAGGCGGCGGCGCGGAAGACGACATCAAGGGCCGGGTCAACCAGATCAAGGCCGAGATGGACCATACCGACTCCGACTACGACCTGGAGAAGCTGCAGGAGCGCCTGGCCAAGCTGTCGGGCGGCGTCGCGGTGATCAAGGTCGGCGCGGCCACCGAGGTCGAGCTGAAGGAGAAGAAGCACCGCATCGAGGACGCCGTGTCCACCACCAAGGCGGCGGTCGAAGAGGGTGTCGTCCCCGGCGGCGGCGTGGCCCTGCTGCGAGCCCAGGCTCGCATCATGGACCGGGCCGAGAAGCTTGACGGTGACGAGGCCACCGGTGCCCGCATCGTGGCCAAGGCGGTCGAGGAGCCGCTGAAGCAGATCGCGGTCAACGCCGGCATGGAAGGCGGTGTCGTGGTCGAGAAGGTGCGCAACCTCGAAGGTGCCTTCGGTCTGAACGCCGCCACCGGCGACTACGAGGACCTGTTCAAGGCCGGCGTCATCGACGCCGCCAAGGTCACCCGCTCGGCCCTGCAGAACGCGGCGTCGATCGCGGCGCTGTTCCTCACCACCGAGGCGGTCATTGTCGAGAAGCCCTCTGAGGGCGCCTCGGGGATCTCCCCCGGAGGCATGGAGGATTACTAGACCTCACCGAGAGGTCGTTGAAGAAGGGGCGCCCGTTCCGGGCGCCCCTTCGTCATATCCGGCTACAGGTCCGGGCTCCGTAGAATCGTCCGTCGTGAGCACGCCGTTGATGCCGAGTGAGGGCTGGGGAGTCCTGCACCTGTTCTGCAAGGTGGGCCCGGCCGCCGATGCCGACGCCATCGCGGCGGCGGTGAAATCGGCGCAGGCATCCGACCATCAGGTCGTGGCCTTCTCGGTTTTCGGCCACAAGGCGGACCTGGGCCTCATGGCGCTGGGCCCGGACTGGGTCACCCTGCGCCTGTTACAGGCGGCGGTGTCGGGCGCCGGGCTCGAGGTCGTCCATTCCTATGTGTCACTCACCGAGGTATCGGAATACGCCAAGGGCATGCCCGACGAGCTCCTGCGCACCCGCCTGTACCCGTTGCTCCCGCCGGAGGGGAAGCGGGCGTTCTGCTTCTACCCCATGTCGAAACGGCGGGGCGAAGGGCACAACTGGTTCGCCCTGCCCTTCGACGAGCGCAAAGACCTAATGCTCGGCCACGGCAAGGTCGGCCGGACCTTCGCGGGCCGGGTGGTGCAACTCATCACGGGCTCCACGGGGCTCGACGACTACGAGTGGGGCGTGTCGCTGTTCGCCATCGGGCCCGACGACCTGAAGGACGTGGTGTACACCATGCGCTTCGACGCGGCGTCGGCGCACTACGCCGAGTTCGGCCCGTTCTACAGCGGCATCGTGGGGCCCATCGAAGAGGTGCTGGCCCAGGTCGGTCTGGCATCGGGCTGATGGGCGACCTGGCGGGGCTGCGAGCCACCCTTCGGGAGTTGGACCAGGTGGTGGTGGCCTTCAGCGGCGGTGCTGATTCCGCGTTCCTGGCGTGGGTGGCCGCCGACACCCTGGGTCGTGACCGGGTGGTCGCAGCCACCGCGGTGTCGCCGTCGCTGGCGCCGAGCGAGCTGGCCGACTGCGAAGCGCTGGCGGGCGAGTGGGGGATGCCGTGGCTGCCCCTGGTCACCCACGAGCTGGACCGGCCCGAATATGTCGCCAACGGCGGCGACCGGTGTTACCACTGCAAGGCCGAGCTGCTCGACGCCCTGGCGCCCCTGGCCGCCGACCGAGGCGCGACGGTGGTACTCGGCGTCAACCTGGATGACCTCGGCGACCACCGGCCCGGTCAGACCGCGGCGGCCGAGCGGGGCGCCCGATTCCCGCTGGTCGAGAGCGGCTTTACCAAGTCCGACGTACGCGAGGCGTCGCGCCAACTGGGCATTCGGACGTGGGACAAGCCCGCCGGAGCCTGCCTGGCGTCGCGGCTTCCCTACGGCACGCCCGTGACGGTCGGCCGGCTCTCGGCGGTCGCGGTCGCCGAGGAGGGGTTGCGGCGGTTGGGATTCAGCCAGCTCCGGGTGCGCCACTACGGCGACCTGGCCCGCATCGAGCTCCCGGGGTGCGACCTGGCGGCCGCCGTGGCCCGCCGGGACGACGTGGTTGCCGCCGTCCGGGAGGCCGGTTACCGGTACGTGACCCTCGACCTGGAGGGGTTCCGCTCGGGCAACCTCAACCAGGCGCTGGGGGACCCGGGCAACGTCGACCAGGCGCTGGGGGACCCGGAGCAATCTCGACCGGGTGCTGGGGGGCCCGTGAGCACCGACTCTGTCGATGTGGCGACGTACGCCGCCGCGCTGGCCGATGGGATCGAGGCGGCGCTCCCCGGCTGGGTGGAGCGGGTCGTGGGCGAGATCATGACGGCGTGGACCGGGTCGGTCCCGCCCGACGTGGCTTCGGCGGCCCAGGCTGCGGGTCGGGAGGCGGCGACGACGGTGGCGCCCCGGGTGCGGGCGCTGCTGGAGGCCGACATCGACGAGCAGCGCACCACGCCCCTCGCCATCGTCCGCTCGGCGGCGCTGCGCTACCCGACCGAGGTTCTCCGAGCGGCCGGCGTCGCGCCGGTGGTGCGGGACCAGGCGTCCGAGGAGCTGTTCCCCGAGGACGTGTACGACCTGGTCCCGGCGTCGTTCGCCGACATCGCCCCCGACCTGGCCGACCTCGGGCTGTACTGGGGGGCGGCCAAGGCCTTCGAGCACAAACAACGTCATCAACCGAAGACCGCGAGAGGAACCCGATGACCGGAACCGTGGCCTACGTGCCCGACCTGATGGACCGCTCCAAGGTCGCCTCGGTGGGCCCGGTCACCTTCGTGGCCCGCCCCGCCGACCTCCCGGCGGCCGCCGAGGGCGCGGCGCTGGTCGTCGTCGACCTCAGCCGGCCGGGCGTGCTCGAGGTGCTGGCGTCGATCGCGGCGCCGACCATCGGCTTCGGTCGCCACGACGACCGGGAGCGGCTGGCGGCGGCCACCGCCGCGGGGTGCGACCGGGTGCTGGCCCGTAGCGCCTTCTTCAGCCAGGTGGCGCAACTCCTGGCGCCGCCTGCGCCCGCGGCCTAGCTTCCGCTTACTAGCGGCCCTTCTTCTTCCCTCGCCGGCTGCGCTTCGAGGGGGGATCGGGCAGTGCCAGGAGGCCGTGGCCGGTGTTGCTCAACGGTTCGTCCGGTGCCTGGGTCCAGCCGGCCGACGATACGTTGCGCTTCTCGAAGAACAGGCATCCTTCCGGGCAGGCGAAGGGGTTCTCCTCGTTGGCGTTGATGCGGCACCGCTCGACCGCTTCGCCCGTGGGGGTGCTGCGCTTCAGGTAGTGCCGACAGTCGTCACGGACGGCCATGGCTCCATCATCGCATGCTCCCTGGCCTCCAGCCGGGCCTGACCGTGGTTTCCCGGGGGAGGCCGCGTTCTGGGTGGTACCTATCGCTTTGGGCCCGGTTAGTGCGCTCCAGCGACGATAAGTGCGCCCAAAGCGCTCAGGTGTCCCCAGAGTGGGCGGCGTGGCCTCCATCCGGGCGACCGCTGCGGGGGTCCCAACCTTCGTCAGTCCATGCCACCTAGGCTGCGTTTATGTCGCATCGGCTGCTCGTCATCGGCGGCGACGCGGGTGGCATGGCGGCGGCCTCGACGGCCCGCCGCCGGGGGGCCGACTTCGAAATCGTGGCCCTGGAGCAGGGCCCGCACACCAGCTACTCGGCGTGTGGGATTCCGTACGTGATCAGCGGCGACGTGTGGGCGCTCGACGAGCTGATCGTGCGCACCCCGCAGCAGTTTCGCGACCAGCTGCGAATCGACGTTCGCACCGGCCACCGGGCCATGGCAATCGACCTCGACCGCCGGACCGTCGAGGTGCGAAATCTGGCCCAGGAGCGCACCTACACGCTGGGCTTCGACCTGTTGCACATCGCGACCGGCGCCCGGCCGCGCCGGCCGCCCATTCCGGGCATCGACGGCCCCAACGTGTACGGGGTGCAAACCCTCGGGGACGCGGCCCACCTGCTGGAGGCAGTCAAGGCAGGGGAGTGCGAACAGGTCGTGGTCATCGGCGGGGGGTACATCGGCCTTGAGCTGGCCGAGGCGTTCGTGAAGCGCCAGGCATCGGTCACGGTGGTCGAGCAGTCCGAGGAGGTCATGGGCACCCTCGACCCCGACATGGGAGCCGACGTGGCAGTCGCCATGCGCCAACACGGGATCACCCTGCACACCGGCGAAAAGGTGACCGCCATCGAGCCCGGCGCGGTGACCACCAGCCAGCGCACCGTGCCCACCGACCTGGTCATCCTCGGCCTGGGGGTCGAGCCCAACTCCGACCTGGCCGCCGACGCGGGCATCGACATCGGGGTTCGCAACGCCATCGCCGTCGATCGTCGCCAGCGCACCTCGGTCGAGGGCATCTGGGCTGCGGGAGACTGTTGCCAGTCCCGGTCGATCGTCACCGGCCAGCCGATCTACGTGGCGCTCGGAACGGTGGCCAACAAGCAGGCGCGGGTGGCGGGGATCAATATCGCGGGCGGGTACGCCACCTTCCCGGGGGTCGTGGGCACCGCCATCACCAAGCTGTGCTCCCTCGAGGTGGGCCGGACCGGGGTCAACGAGCGCGAGGCCAAGGCCGCGGGCTTCGAGTACGTCGTGGCCAAGATCGAAAGCACGACGCGGGCCGGCTATTACCCCGGCGCCGGGACGATCAAGGTGAAGCTGCTGGCCGAGCGGGTCACGGGCCGGATACTCGGGGGCCAAGTGGTCGGCAACGAGGGGACAGCCAAGCGCATCGACGTGCTGGCGACGGCCATCACCGCCGGGATGACGGCCGAGGATCTGGTGTATCTCGACCTGTCCTACGCGCCGCCGTTCTCACCGTTGTGGGATCCCGTCCAGCAGGCCGCCCGGCGGGCGCTCAGCATGCAGGAGGCGGGATAGCCTCCGACGTAATGGCGAGCAGGCCGGCCGACGCCCACGATCTCTTGCGGTGGAGCGAAGCCCTGTCCGGAATTGCCCGCACCGGCCTCGGGTTCAGCGACAACCTGTACGAGCGGGAACGCTTCGAGGAGGTCCTGAAGGTCGCGGCCGACATCCGGGTGGCAGCGGGCATGGAGTTGGAGGCCGAGGTGCTGGTCGAGGAGTGGCTGCGGACGGTCGGTCGCGGCGTTCCCGGTTACGTGACGCCGAAAGTCGCGGTCGGTGCCGTCGTCGGCAACGACGAGGGGCAGATCCTGCTGATCCAACGGGCGGACTCAGGCGTGTGGCTGTACCCGACGGGCTGGGCCGACGTCGGCTACTCGGCCTCCGAGGTGGCGGCCAAAGAGGTGTTCGAGGAGACCGGTATCGAGGTGGAGCCGCTGCGACTGATCGCGGTGCTCGACGGGCTGCGCCTGGGCTTCACGTCCGTCCCGCTGTACTCGCTGGTGTTCCACTGCCGGGCCGTCGGTGGCTCGCTCGAACGCCACCCGCTCGAGACCCGAGATGTGGGTTGGTTCTCCGAGGACGAGATGCCCTCACCGCTCGCCGGGGCGGACCGTTGGCGCCCCGCAGCCTTCGCCGCCATCCGGGGGGAGCCCATCGACGTGGTATTCGACCGGCCCCGCAAACCTCCGTGGCGCGAGGAGTGACCGGGTCGGCCCGCGGCGTCTGAGCCTGCGTCAGCCCCCAGCCAGCCTGCGTCAGCCCCCAGCCAGCCGCCGGACCGCCCTTAGGGCTGGAGCTGGCGGAGCACCTCTTCGATGATCGAGATCCCCCCCTGGCTGCGTTCCCAGGTGTCACCGATCGGTTCGTGATCGACGAGGCCCGCCGCGTCGGGCGCCAACCCGAGCGCCGCGGTCGCCGCGGCCGTCAACGGCGCGGGCTCGATCTCGTCGCCATATGCCGGGAACGCCTCAAGGCCGTCCCAGAGCTGGTCCAGGGGCGCCGCCGGGTCATCCCCGGAGGCCAGGGCGAAGGCGACCTGCTCGAACACCTCGCTGGTACCAACCCCAGGTGGTCGCCGGTAGCCCGCCACCGGGTGCAGCCGCCACTCGATCGTGATGCCGTTGGGGCCGTCGGGGCGCAGCCAAACCTGCGAGCCGTTCACGTAGGCGTCGACCGGTTCGCCGAAGCGGTTGTCCAAGGCGATGATCAGCGCCCGCGAGACCCGCCAAATGCACGTAGGTGTCATGGCCGTCGGGGCACCATCAGCATCGGGGAGTCAGTCGCGGCCGTGCTCCCGGAGGAAGCGCTCGGCTTCCGCGGCCAGACTGTCGGCGGTCGGCAGGACGACATCGGCGGTCGGGCCCTCGGCGGCCAGCCGGTCCGAGGCCTCCTCGAGTTGGGCCACGTACGCCGCCGCGTCGTCGTCGTCCGCCACGCGCTCGTCGACCTGCTGCACGTACACCTGGCTGGCGGCCCGCAGCTCGACGGGATCGAGTCGGGTGCCCACCAGCGTGGCCGTTCGCTCGACCAGCGCCAGGGCCGCCTTGGGCGAGGTCACCTGGTGGACGTAGTGCGGGATCGACGCCCACAGGCCGACCGACGGCAGGCCGGCTCGAATGCAGGCGTCATGCAGCACGCCGACGATGCCCGTCTCGCCCTCGTAATGCGAGATTTCGAGCCCGAATCGGCTCGCCAGCGACGGCTCGTACGCCGCCCCCGCCACGGGAACAGGCCGGGTATGGGGGACATCGGCGAGCAGCGCGCCGAGCGTCAAGATCATCTGTGCGCCGACCGCCTTGGCGACCGCCAGGACGCTCTCGCAGAATCCCCGCCACCGCAGTTGCGGTTCGACGCCTCGCAAGATCACCACGTCTCGTCCCGCCCCCGGGATGGGACCGGCCAGCAGCAGCGTCTCGGGCCAGTCGATCTGGCGGATCGCGCCACCGTCGGTCATGCGGATGGTGGGCCGGGCGGCGGTGAAGTCGAAGAATTCTTCCGGGTCGATGGTCGCGAACCGGCGTACCGGCCAGCTCTCGGCGAGATACCGGGCGGCCATCGACGCGGCCTCGCCGGCATCGCTCCACCCCTCGAACGCCACGATCATGATGGGCTGCCTCAGCTGAGGGCGGTGCTCCCAGCGCACAACCGAAGCAGCGTCGAGGCCCATGACGACCTCACGCTACCGGCAGAAGAGAGGGGAGGGGGGCCGGTGGACAGGGGGGGAGTCAACCGGCCGCTTCCCTCCCACTGGAAATCTACCCTAGCCACCGCGGGTCCGGTTTACACCCCATTTTTTGTTAATCCACCGTGAATATCCCCCGCCCGGCGAGTCCCCCTAGTCTTGTCCGGTGTCCACGCCGCTCCGAATCGCCGAGGTCACCGAGGTCGGTGACGACCTCGTGGAGGCAGTCGGCCGGCTGGTCCGTCAACTCTCTTCCTCGTCGCCACCGCCCACGACTGCCGAGCTCGAGGCGATCGTGGCGTCGCCTACCACCATGCTGCTCGTCGCAGGCGAAGGGCCCGCAATAGTGGGCATGCTGACACTGGTCGTCTTCCGCATCCCCACGGGGGTGCGGGCGTGGATCGAGGACGTCGTGGTCGACGAGTCGGCCCGGGGAGGCGGTGTCGGCGCAGCGCTCTCGCGTCACGCCCTCGACCTGGCGGCCGAATGCGGCGCCAGGACCGTGGAGCTGACGTCGCGGCCGTCGCGCCAGGCTGCCAACCGCCTGTACCGGCGACTGGGATTCCAGCCCCGCGAGACCAACGTCTACCGCTACGAAAGCCCACGCCCGGTCGCGGACGGCGAGTCGGGCGGAGGGCGGTAGCATCCGAAGCGCCGCGCACTGGCGCGCCGGCATGCCTCGTCCGGCCTCAAGGAGGACCCATGCCCGAATCGATCACCATCACCGACAACCGCACTGGTTCATCGGTGGAGATCCCGATTGTCGACGGTGGGGTTTCCGCCGATCCGTGGCGAAAGCTGCTGCCGGGTGTCTGGTTCTCCGATCCCGGTTTCACCACGACCGCGCTCGGCACGAGCGCCATCACCTACCTCGACGGCGAGGAAGGGATCCTGCGCTACCGGGGGTACCCGATCGAGCAGCTGGCCCAGAGCTCGACCTACCTTGAGGTTTCCTACCTGCTGATCCACGGGGAGCTGCCCACGCAGGCCCAGTACGACCAGTGGCTGCACGACATCACCTACCACACCTTCATCCACGAGAACGTCCGGAAGCGCTTCCTGGAGGGCTTCCACTACGACGCCCACCCAATGGGCATGCTCGTCTCGGCCATGGGCGCGCTGTCGACGTTCTATCTCGAGGCCAAGGGGGTGGACGACCCCACCGTCCGGGCCAAGCAGATCACCCGGCTGATCGCCAAGATGCCCACCCTGGCCGCCGCCTGTCACCGCTTCAGCGTGGGCATGCCCTTCGTGTACCCCGACAACTCGATGTCGTTCGTGGAGAACTTCCTCTCCATGATGTGGAAGGTCGCCGAGCCCCACTACGCCGCCGACCCCGTCTTGACCCACGCCCTCGACGTGCTGTTCATCCTCCACGCCGATCACGAACAGAACTGCGGCACCCTGGCGTTGCGCACCGTCGGCTCGGCCCACGCCGACCCCTATTCGGCCTGCGCCGCCGCCTGCGCCGCCCTCTACGGCCCCCGCCACGGTGGTGCCAACGAGGCAGTCATCAAGATGCTGACCGAGATCGGCACCATCGACGCTGTCCCGGACTTCATCAAGGCGGTCAAGGAGGGTCACGGCCGGCTCCAGGGCTTCGGCCACCGGGTGTACAAGAACTACGACCCCCGGGCCCAGATCATCAAGGGCATCGCGGACGACGTGTTCCAGGTAACGGGAAAGAACCCGCTGCTCGACATCGCCCTCAAGCTGGAGGAGGTGGCGCTCTCCGACGAGTACTTCATCTCCCGCAAGCTCTATCCCAACGTCGACTTCTACTCCGGGCTCATCTACCAGGCCATGGGCTTCCCGATCGAGATGTTCACCGTGCTGTTCGCCATCCCCCGGACCACCGGCTGGCTGTCGCACTACGAGGAGCTGATGGTCCAGGACCAGAAGATCTACCGGCCACGGCAGCTGTGGACCGGTGCCGACGTGCGGCCGTACGTGCCGATCGACGCCCGCACCTAGCTCCCAGCCTGCGCCCAGTACCCTGGCGCGGTGCGTCTCTCCCCTTCTGGCCTGCTGGCGTTAACCCGCACTCCTCAGGGGAAGAAGCTGATTCGCTACAGCGCCACGTCGATGATCTGCGTGGTCATCAGCACGGTAATCCTGACGTTTCTCGTCGGCGTCCTTCGCTGGGGCGCCTTCGGTGCCAGTTTGACGGCCACCACGATCTCGACCGTGCCGTCCTATGAGCTGAATCGCAAGTGGGCGTGGGGGAAGAGCGGCAAGGGGCACCTGTGGCGTGAGGTCGTCCCGTTCTGGACGCTGGCCTTCATCGGCCTGGCCTTTTCCACGTGGGCATCAGTGGAGGCAGAGTCGATCGCCAAACACCACCACTTCCCGCACCTCCTGCACACCATCGTCGTCGACGGTGCGTTCATCGGAGCCTTCGGAGTGCTCTGGGTGGGCAAGTTCATCATCTTCAACAAGATCCTGTTCGCGCACCATCCCCAGGACCTCACCCCGGCGCTCGACGGACGCTCCGGCATCCCGGGCTAGCCGCCCCCTAGCCGCCCACTAGCCGCCCCGGAGGGGACGAACCGTGCGACCGCGAACCGACGACTGGTTGGCGCTGGCTCGCTCGGCCAAGGGCTTTATGCCCGACGACGAGGGTGTGGCGCTGTATCAGGCCGGGCTGGTCGCCGCGCACGGCGTAAGCCCATCGAGGCCGTTTCTCGAGATCGGCACGTACTGCGGGAAGTCTGCTGTCTATCTCGGGGCGGCGGCCGAGGAAACGGGCACCGTGCTGTTCTCCGTCGACCACCACCGCGGTTCGGAGGAGAACCAAGCGGGCTGGGAACACCACGATCCCGCGCTCGTCGACCCGGCCAGCGGCCGCATGGACACCCTTCCGTGGGCCCGTCGCACGGTCGAGCGAGCCGCCTTGGAGGAGTCGGTCATCCTGGTCGTCGGCCCCTCGACCGTCGTGGCGGCGCAGTGGACGACCCCGTTGGCGTTGCTGTTCATCGACGGCGGCCACGGACGCGAGGTCGCGTGGGCGGACTACCGGGGGTGGGCACCCAAGGTGGCGCCCGGCGGCCTCCTGGCCATTCACGACGTCTTCGCCGATCCGGCCGACGGTGGCCGCCCGCCGTATGAGCTGTTCTGCGCGGCGCTGGCGTCAGGCCGCTTCGAGGCGTGCCCGGAGCTGGGCTGCGGCAGCCTCCGTGTCCTACGCCGGGCGGCCGAACCCGAGCCCGAGGTGCCTCAGGCCAGTTCGGCGTAGAGCGCCGTCAGGCGCTCGCCCATCAACCGCACGTCGAACTCCTGCCTCAGCCGGGCCGTGGCGCCCGCGATGACCGACGCTCGCACGTCGTCATCGTCGAGCAACCTGACGACCGCCGTGGCCGCCGCCGCCGCATCGCCGAACGGGACGAGGAACCCGGTGACGCCCTGGACGACCGTGTCGTGGTTTCCGACCACGTCGGACAGGACAACGGGAACTCCCGCCCGCATCGCTTCGAGTGGCACGTACGGGCCGCCCTCGTAGCGTGACAGCAGCACGAAGACGTCGAACTGCGCCATCAAGTCTGCGGCGTTGGGAACATGGCGGATCTGGTGGAACCGCCCCGCCAGTCCTGCGGCTGCAACGGCGCGGTCGACCAGCTTCTGCTGCGGTCCGAGCCCCACCAGGAGGAAGTGCACCCCAGGCCGTCGGCGGGCCACGGCGGCACAGGCCCGGACAAACTGCTCGGGCGCCTTCTGGGCCGCCACCCGGGCCACCGTGGCGACCAGCGGAGTGGCGGGCGGCAAGCCCAGGCGGCCTCGCAGGTCGTCCCAATCGCCATCTCGGGCCGGCGGCGCTTCGAGTTCGATGCCGTTGGGGATGACCACCACCCGCGCCTCGGGCACCAACTTCAGGGCAACCACGCGCGCCCCCTCCGTGGGCGACACGGCCACGAATCGCGCCGTCAGGCGACCAAGTCCCCGCTCGAACGCCACGGCCGGTACCGACGTCATCAGGCCGTTCGGGGTGTACACGCACGGCAGCCCGGCGCCCCGAGCGGCCAGCCGGGCCACGGCCCCTCCCACCGAACTATGGCCGTGGAGCACCTCGGGTCGCACCTCCGAGATCACCCGTCCGACGGCACCAACGGCGCTCGCGTTGGTTGGATGAAGGGGGTTGCGGCGCATGTCGACGACGTGGAGGGTGGCGCCCGCCGCCTGAAGGCGGCCCGCGGCAGTCGTGTCTGCCAGCGCTCCCGAGCGGCCCGCGACGCCCTCGTGCTGCGCCAGGGCGATGTGGTGCTCGACGCCCGGCGTGGACGACACGGCGTCGAGCACGTAGCGCGCCGTCCCGCCACGTACCGCCTCCAGGACGTGCAGGACCCTCGTCGACGCAGGTTGGGTCAGGGGCGCTGCGCCCGCCGACCGGTGTGGTCGGGCGCCGGCGGTCCCGGTTGGGCCCGCCGTGACAGCATGCGGTCGAGGTTCGGCGGAGGCAGCTTCACGATGGCCGGCAGCGTGCTGGCCAGGATGCGGATGTCCAGCCCGAAACTCCAGTGATCGACATAGTCGTTGTCGAACGTGGTGCGCAGCCCGAGCGGCGTCTGCCCCCGCAGGCCGTTGATCTGGGCCCAACCGGTCATTCCCGGCCGCACCCGGTGGCGGTCGTCGTAGCCGTCGATGGCAGCTGCGAAGCGGGCCACGTAGCCGACCCGTTCGGGGCGTGGGCCCACGAGTGACATGTCCCCGCGAACGACGTTGAACAGCTGCGGCAACTCGTCGAGGTCCCACCGCCGCAGGACGCGTCCGAGCGCGGTCTGGCGGTCGAGGGCCGGCTCGACGGCCCCCCCTTCACCCAGGCTGTCGACCGCCCAATGGGCGTCGGCCTCGCCGTACTCGTCGGGGGAGCCGAACATCGTTCGAAACTTCAGCAGGGAAAAGGCCTCGCCGTGCTTCCCCACGCGATCCTGCCGGAAGAAGACCCGGTTGTGGTCCCTGAAACGGATTGCCGCGGCGATCACCAGCATCAGTGGAGCGGTGAGGACGAGGAGCGTCGAAGCAACGGCTACGTCGAGGCACCGTTTGGCGATCAGGCCGTTGCGGCTCAACCCGATCGGCAGAGGCACCACTGGGAAGCGACCGACGTGGTACCGGCTCCCATGGCGGACGATGTCGGCCAACGGCAGCACCAGCGTGTAGCCCCTCCGGTCGTCGGCCCAGGTGACGAACTCCCGGAACACCGACTCGTCGATCCCGTCGTTGATCAGAAGGACGTGGTCGATCTCGTTGCGGTCCAGCAGGCTGAACGCTTGCGCGTGGCCGTCCTTGACGGCCTGGCTGTCAGGAAGCGTCGGGGTGTAGCCAGCGGCGAAACGCAGTCCGACCTTCTTGTTGGCGGCCAGCTCCGCCGCCAGTTCGTTGACCCGAGCATTGGTGCCGATCACGAGCGTCGGACGCAGACCCAGCTCCCGGCGGCGCGCGATGACGATGATCCCCCACAGGAACCACCGGAAGGAGATGAGTAGCACGGCCGATCGGAGCAGGGCGGCGACGGTGCGGATCCCGGTGAGTCCCATCGGCCCGAACAGCACGACGAAGGCCACCATGGCCGCGCACGTAACGGCCAGCGGCTTCATGTACCAGCGGATCCCTTGGGCTTGCACGCTGGTGCGGTGCGCCGACAAGCCGCAGAGGGGGCTGATCAACGCGAAAATGGCCCCGCCCAGCAACGCGATGCCGCGGGTGGTTCCCATGTAGCGGAACGCGCTGGCGACGATCAGGCCGTCGATGAGGAGCACGGCCGGATGGGCGGCCGCGGAGTGGCACAGCTCGGTGGCGGTCAGCCAACCAGGAGCGGGCCGGCCAACGACCGTCGGCGGCAGCTCGACGGTACCCGCCTCCGTCCTGGCCGTCGACCGTTGCTCCACGGGAATGTCGGGCCTGCCTGAGGTCACACGGTCACCGGCGCAACGTCAGCCACGATGTCGTGGCGCGTGAGGATATTCGACGGCAGTTTGTCGACACTGATCGCACAATCCTGCCGACCTCGGGCCGTCAGGTCAAGTGTTGCGCCAGCTATCCCGGGCCCGGATGGGCCGTTCGGGCGCAATGTCCGCTACTGCGGCGGGGCCCGGGCGGGGCAGTGCCGGTGCCGAGGACGCAGGCAGCATGCTCGCCCGACGCGGTGTGGCTTCGTTGAGCCGGGCGACGACGGCGTCGGCGATCGCCGCGATCGTCTCGTCATCGAGGCCTTGTCCGGCGGGACGCGCCCGAAGCGCAATACGCCGTCTCAGGGCTTCGAGTTGCTCCCCTAACTGCTGGCCCAACTGGTCGAAGCGCTCTACCAGCTCGCGACGATCCTGGAGCGACCCGGGCGGTTCTCCTCGGACCGGTCCGCCGGCGCGCAGGCCTTCGAGCGCCGGGAGCAAACGCTCGAGGCGTTGGAGCGCGGTCGACCAGGTCGGGTCGGGGGAGGTGTCGGCCGGGGCGTGCTGGGACACCGCCTCCGCCAGTTCGTCGAGGCGGCCGTAGAGCTCGGCCAGATCGATCGGTGGCGCCTGCGCCGCCGTGCGGCTCATGCGGTTCAGGCGGGCCTCGATCGGTGACAGGTCGGTGCGACCTTCAGCCACCAGGCCGGCTATCTCGTCGACCTGGGCGGACAGTTGCGCCAACGCCCGAGCGGTTTCGCGGTCTCGGCCGACGACCAGATCGGTCGACATCTCCTTCAAACGGGTGTCGAGGCGACTGAGCGTCGATGTCAGCTCGTCGCCCGACAGGCCGGTCATTGCGGTCGCAACCTCGTCGATACGCGCTTCGAGCCGCGACAGGGCCTTGGCCAGCCCTCGCTCACGGCCCGTGGTCATCTCGGCGATACCGCGTTCGAGGCGGACCAGCACGTCCGCCCCGTGCTCGCGATCGTCGGCCAGGGCCACGACCGCTTCTTCCAGCTGGGACCATACGGCGTTCTGCCGGTCACGCTCACTGGTCAACGCCGCGGTCATCTCGCCGAGGCGGGCGAAGCTGGTCGCCCCCTTGCCTTCGGTCAGTTCCGACAGTGCGTCCTCGACTCGCTCCAGGCCGCGAAGCAGCGTGTCGGAGACCTGATCGCGCTCGCTGGTCATCTGATCGACGGCATCGCCGCTCTCGCGGACCGCGGCCACCAGGGCGCCAACCTTGGAATCGAGGTCACCCACCGACCGGCTCAGGCGGCGCACATTGTCCTCGGCGTCGCCCACCGAGCGCCGGATCTGCTCGAGCGCCCGCTCGTGCAGGTGGCGGTAGTCGTCCAGGTCCCCGGCCGCGCTGGCTGCCAGGCGGCCTACCTGTTCGGCGTAGTCCGTGATGCGATCGCTGACCAGGTTGCGGAACGTGGAGGTGGTGCTGGTCAGGGCGTCGATGCGCAGTGCAATCGACGCCAGCGCAGCCTGGAGCGAGTCGGACCGCCCGGCGAGAATCAGTTCCTGGGTGGTGACCGTCGGCCGAGATCCGACCTGGGGTTCGTCGTCCTCGTCTTCATCTTCCTCGGCTTCGACGGTCAGCAGCGGCCGGCGACGGGCCTGGGCGTCGGCCTCGGCGACCGCTCGCTCGGCCGCCGCTCGCTGCGCTGCTGCCTCGGCTTCTGCCCGCTTGATGGCCTGCTCGGCGACGGCGCGCTGGGCGGCTGCCTCGGCCGCCGCTCGCTCCGCGGCCGCACGTTCGGTCGCGGCTCGCTCAGCCGCAGCGCGCTGGGCGGCTGCCTCGGCCGCGGCTTGTTCGGCCGCCCGCTCCGCCACCGCCCGTTCGGCGGCCGCCCGCTGGGCGTCTGCCCGCTGCGAGGCGGCTCGTTCGGCCGCCGCCTGGGCGGACCGCTGGGCATCGGCCCGTTCGGCGGACGCCCGCTGGGCCTCGGCCCGTAAGGCGTCACGCTGGGCTTCAGCGCGTTCTGCCGCTACCCGTACCGCATGTTCCTGGGCCGCTCGCCGGTCGGCCTCACGCTGGGCGGCGGCGCGGTCGACCCCAGCTTCACGACGCTCGCTCGGCGCGGTTTCGAATCGCTGCACCGGGGCCTGCGGTTCGGCAACGGGCTGCGGTGCTCCCTGGTCGACCGCGGGCCGCTGGACGGCGGCGCGTTCGGCGGCGGCCCGTTCGGCGGCGGCCCGTTCGGCCGCGGCCGCTTGCTGGCTCACGGCGCGCTGGGTGTCGGCGCGCTGCGCTGCCGCTCGCTGCGCTGCGGCCCGCTCGGCCGCGGCTCGCGCGGCCTGTTCGCGGGCGTCGGCCGCCCGTTGCGCGGCGGCGCGTTTGCTGGCCGCCCAGCGGCTGATCGGGCGACGGCCCTGGGATCCTTCGTCGCCTCCGTCGTGGTCCGAGCGGCCCGGCGTCGTGCGGCCGACGGGCGGCCGCATCGGTTGGGGTATGGCCGGGTTCCCTACCGGCGGGGTGTAGTCGTTGTTTTGCGGTTCATCCTTCGGCCCATCGTCGCCGGTGTAGTCGAACGGGCTGTTCTCGGTCGGCGACGGTTGGGGCCAAGTAAGCCGGACCCGTAGGTCATCGGGGGGTTCGTCGTCAGCGTCCATCCTGAGGCGAAGGGTATCGAAATTGGTCGTGCCACAACCGACATTGGGGGAAGTGAGTCGGCCGCGGCACCTACGAAGCGCTCCCTGATGGCCCGCCAGGACCCACACGCGGTGCGCGATACGGGCGCCAAGGATGTGCCAGGGCGTCCTAAGCTGCCTACTCGAACCGGAACGTTGCCGCTTGCGGGCGCGTCGATGACCGTGGGACACTCACCCTCACGTGGCCGGCAGGGACGCGGGACGGGGGGTCTGCATGTCGGAGATGCGGGGACGCGGTTCGAGGACGCGCTCGTTGGCGCGCGTGATGGCGCTGATGGTGGTGCCTGCGGTCGTCCTGGCCATCGGTGCAGCGCCGGCAAACGCGGCGCCGTCGCCGGCAAACCTGTGCCAAGCCAACAACGGTCGGGTGCTGGTCCAGAGAGGAAGCGCGACCTGCAGCGCGGTCGGCGCAGGGTCGGTGGCGGTCGCGATGGGAGCCGACAGCTCTGCCACTGCGACGGGTGCGAACAACCACGCCTACGCCACGGGGTCTGGCAGCCGGGCGATCGCTGTGGACGGAACGGGCAACACCGCTACGGCCAGCGGCCAGTTCAGCGCCGCCATCGTCCACGGCGGAAGCGGCAACACTGCGATCGCCAGCGGCGCCCTAAGCGCGGCATCCGTGGCACTCGGCACCGGCAACACGGCGATCTCGAGCGGCGAACTGAGCAGCGCCTTCGCGGCGCAGGGGAACCACAACGTCGTAACTGCGAGGGGCAAGCAGACTTTGGCGGGGGCCACGGGTGGCGATCACAACATCGTAACCGCCGGTGGCTTCGCCAGTTCCGCCGGTGTTTCCAGCGGAAATGGGAACACGGTCCTAGCCGACGGTGACCTGTCTTCCGCTGCGGCTAGCGGCAACGACAACCAGGCGAAGACCAGCGGTGAACTCAGTCAAGCGCAAGCCGGGCCGGGCGATCACAACATCGCCAGCGCGATCGCGCGCCTCAGCTCTGCCGTCGCGGGTCAGGGCGACAACAACGTCGCGACAGCCCGCACGGAGGGTTGCCAGGCGGCTGCGATCGGTTCGGGCGTGAGCACTACCTGCTGAGGCTGGGCGTGTGACCTCCGACCAATAGAGGTGGTCGAAGTTGGAGGCGAGACGATTCCGACGACACGCCTGGACGAGGGCACAACGACACGCAGCGACGGCGCCACCAAGCGGGCCAACAACACGACAATCAAGGTCCTGGAAGGTTCCATCGACATCCTCGCCCAGCATGTCCAGATCCTCACTTTGGGCAATGAGCGGCTCAGGAAGGCCCTAGAGACCAAAGACTCGACGGTGGTGCCACTGCGAGGCGGCAAGCCAGGCCCCACACTGGTGCAGTGACGGCACCCCCACGTCTGCTTCCGATGCTCGCTGGCGGCAACGGAATCCCGGCCAACCCCGACGCTTACCAGCTAGAGCCCAAGCTCGACGGCCAGAGAATCCTCGTCAGCGTCGAGCCGACCGGCGTGACCGTGACCAACCGGCGGGGGGGCGAGATCAGCAGCTATCCGGAACTGGCCGGCCTGTCCGACGCGCTGGCGCTGCATGCAGCGGTTCTTGACGGCGAAGTCGTCACCTTCAACGAGAAAGGCCAGACGAGCTTCCAGCGCCTCCAGCGCCGAATGCACGTCGCGCAGCCGACGGCTGAGCTCTTGGCTGAGGTGCCGGCGGTGTTCGTCGCCTTCGACATCTTGTGGCTCGACGACGAGTGGCTCATCGGTTGCCCCCAGCATGAGCGGACCCGGATCCTCCACACCCTCGGTCTGAAGGGCCCGGCGTGGCAGACGGCACCCATCCTTGACGCCACCCCCGCCGAGCTGGTCGAGGCGTGCCGCGACCTCGGCCTGGAGGGCTTCATGGCGAAGAGGCTCGACGCGCCCTACGAGCCAGGCAAACGAACACCGGCCTGGTCCAAGATCAAGTGCGGCCGGCGGCGCGAGTTCGTCGTCGGCGGCTGGTCGACCGGCCACGGATCCCGCCAGACCAGCATCGGATCCCTCGCCCTTGGCTGCTACGACCTAACGCCCGACGAGGCCGAGCGCCAGGGCCGCCCGCAGAGGCTGCTCTACGTAGGCCAGGCGGGGTCAGGGCTCACCGAGGACATGATCCGCCAACTCTCCCGGCTCTTCGCCCAGATCGAGGTGCCGGAGCCACCATTCGTGCACCCTCCCAGGCTGGCCCTGCACTGGGTCCAACCGCTCCTCGTCGTCGAGGTGGCCTACACCGAAGTCACCGAGGCTGGAACACTGCGCCAGCCGTCCATCAAAGGGCTGCGCACCGATGTCATCGCAAGCGAAGTGACCTGGGACGAGGAGCTCGCCGAACGCTTCGGCGAGACCTAAAAGCACTACCAGGACCCGAACCTCGTGACTCCTGTCAACAAAGGAAATCGCGACGGCGGTTGTCTGTCTACAACGTCATGCTAGGGCGGTGCGTCTCGAGCGCCGGTCGACGAGAAGCAGCCCGAGGGCGAGGAGGCCTCCTGCAAAGATCAGGCCCTCACTGAGGTGCATGCGGCCACGGCTTCGAGGCACGCAGGCGCCCTGGCCAGTAGTCCAGTCAAGCCAGCGGGTCACGCGCAGATAGGCGGGCGACTTCACATTCGCCGCGATCGTTGCCCTGTATGCGGGGTCGTGCACCTGCGCAGGGGTCGGGAGTCCGCCCTTCGTGAAGACGGCCATGTCGGCTGCGCTTGGCGTGGGAGGAGCGCTCTTCCACGCCTGAAGCACGGGGAGGCACGTACTGGACGTGACGGCACCGACGCCGGTTTGGACGTAGAAGGGGTACGCGGCGGCAGCGATCGCGGCGAGAAACACCAGGGCGACAATCGCCAGCCCGATCAGACGCCGCGACTGTCCCACACCTAGGTATCGAACGCCCGGGGCAAGAACGTGAGGGCACCGACCCAGCGCCGAGCCGTGACACATGATCGAGTGTGAACCGCCCGACTGTGCGGATAAGGACGGCCAAAGGATTCTCGTCATCGTCGAGCCGACCGGCGTGACCGTGGCGGCCGACGACGCCGAGCGCCGCGGCGCCTCGCCTCGGCTGCTCTACCTCGGCCAGGCAGGGTCGGGCCTCAACGAGGACATGATCCGCCAACTGACCCGCCTCTTCGCGCAGCTCAGGATTCCCGAGTCACCCTTCGTCAACCCTCCCAAGCTGACCCTGGCCTGGGTCCAACCGCTGCTCGTTGCCGAGTTCGCCAACAACGATGTCACCGAAGCCAGATCAGTCCGCCGGGGGTTGCGCCCCGTGCGCGAGCGGTGCCACTGGTAGTCTGCGGCTTCCCCAGAGGACCCGTGGTGCCCGAAGGCACGACACCTCTTCAAACGAGAGGCTGTCTGTGTCCCCTGCTCTTGACGGTACGTCGACGAACGCCGCCCACGAGGCCCGCGATCTTCTGTCCGATGACGGCCTCTACAAACTGATTGCGGCCGGGATGATCGTTGGCACCCCCATCCTCTTCGTCGTCGCGGTACTGATCTCGTACCTCTCCGGCGTCGGCGTCGGCAACGCGTTGGCCATTGCGGTGATCCCGGCCATGTTCGGCGGCGTCACGTTCGGCGGCTTTGTCGTGTTGATGGGCCACCTCCGGCGTGAGGATCAGGCCGATGCCACTGCCCGCGCCACCCGGCGGGCCGTCACGATCGCCACGCGGGACGCGACAGCCGTCCGCGCCCCGGCCATCGCCTGATCGAGGCTTGTGCAGCGGTGTCGCGAGCGCGGCGGCCATCACGGCGTCGACGGGGAGCGACCCGCGGGCTCGGACCCTGTCGTAGCGGGCCGGCGCCTGACAAGCTCAGCGGCGGGGGCGCAACTGGGTGAGGCTTTCCCGCCAGAGAACGATCCTGAGTTTGGCCAAACCGGCGAGCGACCGGGGAATGCGCTTCATGATCGGGGTTCGCGGTGGGCGGGTGTCGCGGACCGTCACGCCGAGTTCGGCAACGTGGTGACCCGCCCGCTCGGTCCGGAGGATCAGTTCGGTGTCGAACAGATCGTCACCGAACTTGCATTCGGTGACAATGGGAGCCAGCACCGCGCGCCGCAACACCTTCATGCCGTGGGTGTCGCTCACCCGCAGGCCAAAACCCAGGCGCAGCACCAACGAGAACGCCGCGGTCACGACGCGACGCCCAAGGGGCCGGGTGTCGTCGGCGCTGGCGCTGCGCTTGCTGGCAACCACCGCCGCCGGGCCGCCCGCCGCCTCCACCAGGTCGAGGGCTGCGTCGAGGAACGACAGATCGATGTAGTCGACGTCGAAGTTGGCGACGACCTCGCCGAGAGCCGCGAGGAACCCGGCGCGCAGCGCTCGTCCGTAGTCGGCGCGATCGGCGGAGAGCGTCCTCACTTCTTCGAACTGCGATGACAGATCGTTGGCCAAGGCACCGGTCGCATCGCTCGACCCGTTTTCGCAGACGATGACCTCGAACGGCCGCTCACGGGCACGGAGACCCTTGACCAGATCGACCACTGCTGCTTCGAGATAGTCCTGCTCGTTGTGAGCCGGCACGACGACCGAGAGCACTACCCCAACCAAGAAACGTCGATCGGCAGAGCCGCCCTCATGTGTCCACGGTAGCGGCCAACCGCACCGATTGGTTCACGGCGCCGTCAACCGACAACATGACGCTCATCGCCGCCTCCGACCAGTCACGTTTCCCGGTGGCCGTCGGGATTGCCCTGGGCAGTGGCGTGGCGATCGCCTTGTCCCTGCCGCCGTTCGGCTGGTGGCCCCTCGCCGTCATGGGGCTCGGAGCCTTGGCCGCGGTGCTCTATCAGCGGCCGCCGGCCCGCCGGGCGACGCTGGGAGCGGCGGTCGGACTCGGCCAGTACGCCATCGGACTGTGGTGGGTAACGGAGTTCAACGTGGGCGGGTACGTGGCCCTTCTGGTGCTGTCGATGGCGTTTACGGCGGCGGCTGGCGTGGCGGTCGGCTCGCGGCGGCGCACCGGGGTGCTGGTCGGGCTGCCCGCGGCGCTCATGGCGAGCGACTGGGCCCGCGGCCACTTCCCCTTCGGCGGCCTTCCCTTGGGCGGCCTGGCATTGGGGCAGGCGGCCGGACCCCTCGTCCCGGTGGCCCGGTTGGGCGGCCCGCTGCTCGTCACCGGCGTGACCGCCGCCGCCGGGGCGGGACTGGCGACGATCGTCGCGGGCGTCCGAAGCGCGGGCCGCCAACCGGGTTCGGGCGGCGGCGCCAATGCCGACGACCGGCCGTCCGGTCGCGGTCGTGGAGTCTTCGGCCGCCAGGCAGTCGCGGGCGCCATGGCGCTGGGCGTGGTTGTGCTCCTCGTTGCCGCAGGACGCCTCGGCCCCGACGGGGCGGGCACTGGCGTCCATCGCGCCATCTCGGTGGCCACCGTTCAGGGCGGGGGTGTCCGGGGGTTGCACGCTGGCGACGTGGACCCCGAGGTGGTCTTCCGCCGCCAGGTCGACCTGTCGGGCACCCTTCGTGGACCGCTCGACCTGGTGGTGTGGCCCGAGGACGTCATCCGGGTCGATGCGCCTATCGCATCGACGCCCGAAGGGGCCGAGGTGGGCCGCCTGGCCACCCGTCTGGGGGCGACCGTGGTGGCGGGCGTCGTCGAGGACGTGGGAACCGACCGGTTCCGAAACGCCGCCGTCGCCTGGTCGCCCGCGGGGGTGATCGTGGCGCGCTACGACAAGGTCCATCGGGTGCCGTTCGGCGAGTACATCCCCGGTCGGGGTCTGTTCCGTCACGTGGCCAACCTGGACCTCGTGCCTCGCGACGCCATCGCGGGCCGTGGTCCCGGGGTGTTGAGCACGCCCGCCGGGCCGCTTGGGACGGTTATCTCCTACGAGGTGTTCTTCGAGGATCGGGCTCGTTCCGCCGTCCATGCAGGCGGTGAACTGCTGGTGGTGCCGACCAATGCCTCCTCCTACCGGACCAGCCAGGTGCCGTCACAAGAGGTGGCGGCGGCCCAACTCCGGGCGTGGGAGACGGGCCGCGACACCGTCCAGGCGGCGCCGACGGGATACAGCGCCCTGATAGACCACGACGGTCGGGTTCTTGCTCGCAGCACGCTGGGCCGCCAGCAGGCGATCTCGGGAGTGCTGACCCTGCGCCACGGCCGAACGTTGTTCGTGCGCCTGGGCGACCTCCCGGTCCTCGTCCTGGCACTGCTCGGCCTCGTCGCTGCGATCCGGCTCGGCCCGCGCCCCAGGTAGCGTCTTTTCCCATCCCTGTCCGCATCCTCCTCGTCTGCACCGCCAACCAATGCCGCTCGCCGATGGGCGAGGCATTGCTCCGCCGTCGGCTGGACGAGCGTGGGATCGACGCCGTGGTCACCTCGGCGGGGTTGCTGCGGGGGGGCGCCCCGGCCACCGAAGCGGCGGTCGAGGCCATGGCCGCCGAGGGGCTGGACATCTCGGGACACCGCAGCCGGCAGGTGACGCCCGAGCTCATTGCCGAGGCCGATCTGGTCGTGGCGATGGCGCGCCAGCACCTGATCGAGATGACGCTCATGGCACCCGACGCGTGGCCCCGCATGTTCCAGGCGGTCGACCTGGTCCGGCGGGGCGAGGAAGCGGGCCGGCGGCCGGAGGAGCAGTCGTTCGCCGACTGGCTGGCGCTCGCTCGGTGAGGGACGGTCCCCTTCGGGCGTCTTGGCCGCCAGCCTTCGCGACGATGTCGCCGACCCGGTCGGGCAATCAGCCGCGGTGTACAAGCGCACCAAGGTGTTGCTCGACGACCTCATGACCCGCCTGGCGGCCCTGGTCTGAGCCGGTCGGGACGGCCTGGACAGCCGCTAGGCTGCCCTCTTCTATGGCCCGCCAGAGCCCCGAGCACCTGCGGGTCGCGTTGCTCGTGTACCGGGGCAACCCACACTCCGGCGGCCAGGGCGTCTACACCCGGTATCTGTCGCGGGAGCTGGTCGAACTGGGCCACCAGGTCACGGTGTTTGCCGGCCAACCATGGCCGGATCTCGATCCCGGCAGTCGGATGGGTACCGGTGCCCAGCCTCGACCTGTACCGCGAACCCGACCCTTTCCGGGTGCCCCGGGCTCGGGAATTCCGGTCGTGGATCGACGCACTGGAGTTCGGACTCATGTGCACCGCGGCGTTCCCCGAGCCCCTGACCTTCAGCCTGCGGGTGCGTCGCGAGTTGGCGGGCCGCCGGGCCGACTTCGACTTGATCCATGACAACCAGTGCTTCGGGCGGGGCCTGCTCGGGCTCATGGCCGACGGCTGGCCACTCGTCGCGACGCTGCATCACCCCATCACCGTCGACCGATCGCTGGACTTGTCCCACGCCGCCACCTGGGGGCGGCGCCTGTCGCTGCGCCGTTGGTACGGGTTCCTCGGGATGCAGATGGAGGTCGCCCTGAAGGTGCCGCGCATCATCACGGTCTCGGAGTCGTCCAAGCGCGACATCGTGGCCCAGATGGGGATCGGCGCATCGCAGCTGGCGGTAGTGCCCGTCGGCGTCGACCACACCCGGTTCCGGCCGCTGCCTTCGGTGGCTCGCATTCCGGGGCGGATCATGACGACCGCCAGCGCGGACGTGCCCATGAAGGGCCTCGTTCCTCTCCTAGAGGCGCTGGCCAAGGTGCGCACCGAGCGCAATGCCGACCTCGTGGTCATCGGCAAGCCGCGCCCCGAAAGCCGGGTCGAGGACACGATCGAGCGGCTCGATCTCGCCGGTGCGGTCAGCTTCGTATCGGGCGTCAGCGACGAGCGCATCGTCGAGCTGTACGCCGAGGCATCGGTGGCGGTTGTTCCGTCGCTCTACGAGGGTTTCTCCCTCCCTGCCATCGAAGCCATGGCGTGTGGGGTACCGCTGGTCGCGACCACCGGTGGGGCGCTGCCCGAGGTGGTGGGCCGAGACGGCGAGACGGGCCTGCTCGTGCCGCCCGGTGATCCCGGTGCGCTGGCTGCTGCCCTGGGCCGGGTGCTGGACGACCCGGCGCTGGCAGCCCGATTGTCGGGCGCCGGTCGGGAACGGGTGCTCAAGCACTTCACGTGGCGGGCGTGCGCAGAGGCGACGGTCGAGCATTATCGCTGGGTTCTCGAGCAGGCCGCGTCGTTCCGAGCCGGCCGGGTCGGGTCGAGGGTTGAGAGCCGGGTGGGTCGCGGGGCGTGCTGACGGTCGATTACGAGCGGCTGGGCGTCGGTCGGGGCGACCGGCTCCTCGACCTCGGCGCCGGCGCCGGTCGCCATGCGTTCGAGGCGATGCGGCGGGGCGCTTCGGTGGTAGCGGTGGACGCCGACGATGCCGCAGCCAAGGACTGCGCGGCCATGATGGCCGCCTTGCAGGCCGAGGATGACGCCGTGGCACGGGGATCAGGCCGTGAGCGGCCGCGGGGGCCTCGGTGTCACGGCGGTCGGCGACGCCTTGGCACTCCCGTTTCCCGACGCCAGCTTCGACCGGGTGATCGCGGCCGAGGTGCTCGAACATGTGCCCGAGGACCGGCGGGCCATCGCCGAACTGGTGCGGGTCCTGCGGCCAGGCGGGACGATGGCGGTGACGGTGCCCCGCTGGTTTCCCGAGCTGATCTGTTGGGCGCTTTCCGACGAGTACCACCTGGTTCCGGGCGGTCACATCCGCATCTACCGCCGGGGCACGCTGACCTCCCGGTTGCAGGCGGCGGGCCTGCGGCCCTATGCCAGCCATCACGCCCACGCCCTGCACGCGCCCTATTGGTGGCTCAAATGCCTGGTCGGCGTGGCCGACGACGAGAACCGGTTGGTTCAGGGCTACCACCGCCTGCTGGTCTGGGACATCACTGCGGCCAGTCCGCTGACCCGGGTTCCCGACCGGCTGCTCAACCCGATCATCGGCAAGTCCCTCGTCGTCTACCTGCAGAAGCCCGCCGATGCTGTCGCCGCGGTCCGGTCAGGCGCTTCGCCGGGTGCGCCGGTTGCGCCGGGTGCGCCGGGTGCTGCAGCTGTGGGGCGATCATGCGCCTGACTCCGGCCGAGGTCGCCGCGACCGGCGCCTGGATCTCGAGATGGCAGCTCGACGACGGGATGATCCCGTGGTTTCCCGGTGGCCACGCCGACCCCTGGAACCACGTCGAGGCGACCATGGCCCTCGCCGTTGCGGGGCGCTGGGCTGAGGCGGAACGGGCCCTCCTGTGGCTCGCGTCCACCCAGCACCGTGACGGATCGTGGTGCCGGTACTACGTGGCCGGCGGCGTCGAAGACCCGCGCCGCGATGTCAACGTCTGTGCCTACGTGGCGGCAGGGACGTGGTATCACCACCTCGTCACCGGCGACCGGCGGATGCTCGAACGTATGTGGCCGGTCGTCGACCGAGCCATGCGATTCGTCCTTCGCCTGCAGCAGCCCGGTGGCGAGTTCTTGTGGTCGATGGAGCCGGACGGCACGCCCGCCCGGTTCGCCCTGCTGACCGGTTCTTCGTCGGTGCACCACAGCTTGCGCAGCGCGGTCGCCATCGCCGCCGCCTTGGGTCACGAACGGCCCGAGTGGGAGTTGGCCGCGGGCCGCGTCGCCCACGCCATCATCCATCGGGAGGACTGCTTCGAACCGAAGGGCCGCTGGGCCATGGACTGGTACTACCCGGTGTTGTGCGGGGCGCTGTCCGGGGCGGCGGCACGGGCGCGCTTGCTTGAGCGGTGCGAAATCTTCGTCCTCGACGGCGTCGGCGTCCGCTGCGTGTCCGACCAGCCGTGGGTGACGGCTGCGGAGACGGCCGAGTGCGTGATGGCCCTCGACGCCTGCGGCCTCCGGCGCGAGGCCGAGACTCTGCTGGAGTTGACCCGCCATTTCCGAGATCCCGACGGCGGCTACTGGACCGGCTGCGTGCATCCGCAATGCGTGCGTTTTCCGGGCGGGGAGCGCAGCACCTACACCGGCGCCGCCGTGCTACTGGCGGACCACGCGCTCTATGGCGAGGGTGCCGCGGCCGGACTGTTCCGTGGCGACACACTTCCCGGGGTGATGGACCTCCCCGAGGTCGAACAGCCCGGTCTGACCGGCCGGCCCTAACCCGTGGGTTCCCGGCGCCGTGACCCGTGGGTCGGTGCCCGCCGGCCCGGTGCCCGACCCGGTGGCGTCTGATCCGGCACCCGATCCGGCGCCTTCATAGCAGTAGGTGCCCCGTGGCGGTCATGGCGTGCTATCTCGGCGGGAGTGGGCCCGGCTGACTCGATGTGGGCGGCGGCCCGCCGCTGTCGCCGTCCGGGCCCTCGTCCGGGTCGCCCTGTTCTCGGTGGGCCCGCTCATACATGGCGACACCAGCGGCCGTCGCCGCCAGCTTGACCGCCGCTCGAGCGCCGAACAGGGCGGCGAGCGCCGGTCGCCAGTAGGCAGGACGGCGCTTGGCGAAGTAGCGGTACATACCCCGATGGGACGACACCACCCAGCGAAAGGGCACCTGGCGGATGCTGGCGCCGCCGAGGTGGACCACCTCGGCGGCGGGGCACAGCCACGTCTCCCAGCCGGCGTCGCGGAACCGAGCGGTCCAGTCGAAGCCCTCCCAGTCGAGTCGGAAGCGCTCGTCTTGTACCCCCACCTCGGCGACCGCCGCCCGGCGCACGACATAGGCGGCCTCATGGCCGCGACCGATGACACGCTCCTCGGTATGGGGCCACCCGTCCCACCACAGACCTTCAGGACGACCAGCCGCCATCCGGTGGCGTTGCGCCTGGCGACCTTTGAGGGCGCTGGCCAGGGTGGGGAGATCCCCGGCGCTGGTTTGCAATCCACCGTCGGGGTACAGCAACCGGGGCACCACGATGCCTGCTCGAGGTCGCCGGTCCAGCAGGTCCACCATGGCAGTCGCCGCGCCGGGCCGAAACACGACGTCGGGATTGCAGATCAGAACCGCCCGACCCGTCGACGCGGCGATGCCCTGATTGTTGGCCGCGGGAAGTCCCCGGTTGTCCGGATTGGCGATCAGCCGGACACCGGGCGCGTGGGCGCGGAGCCACTCGACGCTCCCGTCGACCGACCCGTTGTCCACCACGATCACCTCCCATGGTTCGGGGGGCGGGTGGTCGCCTAGCGACGCCAGGCAACCGCCGAGGACCTCGCGTGCGTTCCAGTTGACGATGATGACCGAGACGGCGACCGGTGCCGCACGGTCGCTCACGCCGCGACCTGGGCGTAGGTTTCGAGCAAGACACGGGCGGCGTCGGCCCAGGTGGGCCTCGACGCCGCTCGGGCCAGTCCGCTTTGGCGCCGCTGCTCTTGGCGGACGGGGTCGGACAGCAGCCGTTCCAGGCCGGCGGCGATCGCGGTCACGCTGGTCCCCTCGCACCATTCAGGGGCATCGCCCAGCACCTCAGGAAGGGGTCCAACCCGGGCGCAGACGACCGGCACGCCACTCGCCGCCGCCTCCAGGGCCGGCATCCCGAATCCCTCATACCTGGTCGGATAGCAAAGGGCCGTCGCCCCGGCCAATAGGTCGGCCCACGATTCGTCGGGAAGGCGCCCCGCGACGAACAATCCCGGGCGGCGCGCCGGGCTCTCGTCTCCCACCACGACGAGTTCCTCGGTCGCACCGCGCGCCCGGGCCGCGGCCCATGCTTCCACGGCGACGGGGAGGCCACGGCGCCGGGCTCCGCCGACCGCCACGATGTAGCCGCCCGAGACCCCGAGGGACGCGGCCAAAGCGTGGCCGTGGGCGCGCCGGTCGGGTCGGAACACCGGGTCCACCGATGGCGCGGCCACGACGACGCGCTCGGGTTCGACGCGGTAGGAGGCGAGAACGGCCCGGCGGATGTACGCCGAGTCGGTCTGGATAGCCGACGCCTGGTGGGCGGCCTGGCGAAACTGGGCGTTCCAGATCATCCGCTTCAGCGGCTGACCGGTGAAGTCCTCGGGGTGGTCGCGCGTTGCCAAGTCGTGAAACGTCACCACCTCGGGCCCCGTCCAAGCCGCAGGAAGTTGGTTGAACGTCCCGTGGAAGACACCGCGCCACCCCCGCAGCCAACGAGGCACGCTGAACTGGATCCAGACCAGTTCCGGTGCCCGAGCAGGAAGCCACAGCGGTGCCTCGGCCAGCATCCCCGTTCCGGGCAGGAAGAAGGCTGCCGGCCGGCGTCCGGCGTCGGTCAAGAGCACGATGTCGGCCTCGGCGGCCAGCAGCGGGAGCAGGTTGGCCAACCAGCGACCAACGCCGCTCAACGGGCGTTCCTGGAGCCGGCGCCCATCGATGGCCACCGGGACGCTGAGGCGGGTCGGAGCCAGAAGGGTCACCCGCCTCCGCTCGGCGGCCGCCGCCAGCGGCCGCCACCAGCACCTGCGCCGCCACCAGCACCTGCGCCGCTGCCAACACCAATGCCGCCACGCGCACTGCCCCTGCCGCCACGCGCACGGCCCCCGCCACCCGCGACGGCGCGATAGACGTCGGCATGGCGCGCCGCCGACTCCGACCAGGTGAACTGCGCGGCGCGCTCGAGGCCCTTGTGCCGCCAGTGCTCGGCGGCATCGGCGCTGTCCAGCACGGTGCGGACGGCCTTGACCATGGCGCCCACGTCGCCGTCGTCGACCAGCACGCCGCCGCCGGTCACGACCTCGGAGATGGCGCTGTTGGCAAAGGCGACCACGGGCGCACCACAGGCCATGGCTTCGACCGCCGGCAATCCGAAGCCCTCGTAGCGGCTACTCACCACCACGACGTCGGCCTGCCGGTACAGCGCCGGTAGGTCGGCGACGTAACCCAGGAGTTCGATGCGGTCGGGCCGTCCGGCGCCGTTCGACAGCCGATCGAGTTCGGGGCGGGCGAAGTCGTGGACCTGCCCCACGACCTTCAGGGTATGGGGGTAGCCGGCATCGGCGAGGGCGCTCACCACCGCGAACGCCTCGGCGAAACCCTTGCGGCGACTGTAGGCGGCCACCATCAACAGGTAGGGCCGCTGATCTGGGGTGTCAGCCCCCGGGCTCGGCGCACGGGTGGTGAACATCGGGTCGACGCCGAGGTGGACTACATGGACGCGAGCGGGGTCCAAGCCGAGCAGCCGGATGCCCTCGTCGGCGGCGTGGCGAGAGATGGCGATCACGGCGTCGGCGTTGCGGTAGCGGGGACCGAAGCGCTGCCAGCGCCTGCGGAGGTGCACCAGGTCCGGTTCGTCGACGGCCAACGGAATCAGATCGAGCAGCGTCTGCACCGACGGGCTCTGGATCCCCCACGGAGCATGGAAGCCCGGCGTGTGGAACACCTCACCGTTGCGGCGCCAACGCCGGGCGTCGACGGGCACTTTGACGGCGTGCTCGATTACCTCGGCCCGGGCCCGGGTCTTGATCCGCCGATGGATGGTCCGCCGGCCGATGCGAGCGTCGAGGGTCACCTCTGGGGTGACCAGCGCGTTGATCGTGAGGCCGTGACTGGGGTCAGCCGCCAGAGCGGCCAGCAGGTTGCGCACGTAGGTACCGATCCCGCTGGTGGCGGCCACCGAGGAGAGGGCGCTGGCGTCGATGAGGACCGAAGGCTGGCCGGGGAGTCGAGTCATGGGGCGGGGAGCGATCGTAGGTGAGCGCGCCCGGCGGGTCGACGCCGGGGGCGTGAGGACGATGATCCGAGCGCGTAGGTTGCGCTCCGTGCCCTACGCCGCGTCGGTGGTCGTCGCCACCTACGAACGACGCGACCGCGTGCTGCGACTGCTGCGGGCCTTGGCGGGCCAGATCGGCGTCGACGGCTTCGAGGTGGTGGTCGTCGACGACGGGTCGTCCGACGGCACCTTCGATGCCATCGGGCGGGAGGCGCCGTCGCTGCCGTTTCCGGTTCGTGTGCTGCGGCTGGACCCCAACCGGGGGCCGGCGCTGGCCCGCAATCGGGGGTGGCGGGTGGCGAGCAGCCCGATCGTGGCGTTCACCGACGACGACTGCATTCCGGCGCCGGGCTGGCTGGCGGCACTGGTGGCCGGGCTCGACCGCGCAGACGTGGTCTCTGGTCGCACCACGTCGCCGCCTGGGGCGTACGAACAACGAGGGCCCTGGTCGTACTGGATGGAGGACGACGGTCGCAGCGGCTACTTCTCCACGTGCAACGTGGCGTACCGAAGGACGGTCCTCGACGCGGTCGGCGGATTTGACGAGGCGGGCTTCAGCTACCGGCGCCCCGGCGCCCGGGCGAGGCGCTGCATCAATGGCGAGGACACCGACCTGGCCTGGCGGGCGATCGAAGCGGGCTACCAGGCGGCCGTGGCGGACGAGGCGTTGGTGGAGCACGAGGTGTTTCCGTCCGACTACCGGGCCCATCTGCACAGCGTCCCGCGCCTCGCGGGGCTGGTCCTGCTGATCAAGAAGCATCCCCAGCTGCGACAGCACTTCGGGAAGGGCCTGGTGTACCGCACCGAGGATGTCGCCGCGGGCGCGTTCTTCGCCGGTGGGGCGGCGCTCGGGGTACGGCGCCTGCGCCCGGCGGGCGCGGTGCTGTCGCTGATCGGACTCGGGTGGTATCTCCGGATCATCCGCGAGCGGCCCAAGCCCGCAGGCGTCGGGCCGAAGGTCCAATCGATCGCCCTCGGGTTGGTGGCGGACGGCTACGCCGCACTGGTGATGCTCAGGGCGTCGGCTCGCTACCGCACCCTATTGCTCTGAAGCCTCGGTCTTGGCGGGCCGCCGCCCCGCCCCGTTGGCCGCTTTGCCGTTCTTCGACGCCGGGCTGGCCGCCTGCAACGACCCTTCGCCGGCAGAATAGGGAGTCCCGTAGCCATAGGCGTCGCCGTAGCTGCCATCTCGCTGCCGCATCTTGTTGAGCACCACCCCGAGGACACGTGTCTGGTTGCGGATCAGCAGATCCTTGGTCTTACTGATGTCGGTGACCGTCGTCCGGCGGGCTTCCACGACCAGGATCACACCGGTGACCATGCGGCCGATGACCAGCATGTCGGCGACGGGCAGGACCGGGGGCGCATCGATGAGGATGAGATCGGCTTGCTTGCCCAACTCGTCGAGCATCATGGCGGTGCGGCTCGTGCCCAGCAGCTCGGTGGGGTTGCGGACGGGGGGACCGGTACCGATGAAGTACACCCCCTGCGCCGACTGGGCGTCGTGGTCCGGGAGCTGCAGGTACTGGAGACAGTCTTCGAGGTTCCGCCGGCCGCTCAGCAGGTCACACACCCCATAGCGGTTGTGGGCGCCGACCAAACGGTGGGCGTCGGGGTGGCGTAGATCGAGGTCGACGAGCACCACGCGCTGGCCCGCCCGGGCGAACGACACCGCCAGATTGGCACAGGTCACGGTCTTGCCTTCGCCGGCGTTGGCGCTGGTGATGATGACCCGGGGCCGCTTGAAGTCGGCCAGGCTCACCAGCAGGTTGGACCGCACGACGCGGTACGCCTCCTCGAAGCGCGCCGCGTCGTCGAAGCCTGATTCTCCTCCGTGGCGACGGAGGCGGGAACGCCTCGGGCCGTCCGATGATGGCCGAGGGCGGGTCACGGCGTCATCGGTAGTGGTCCCGCCGACCCGGGACGGCCGAGTGGAATCGTCCCGAGGACCGGGAAGTCGCTGTGGTGTTCCAGGTCCTCGGCGCTCTTGATGCTTATGTCGAGGTAGTCGACGACGAAGACGACCCCGACCGAGACGATGAGGCCGAACAGTGCACCGAGGGCCAGGTCGCGCTTCAGCGGGGTTGGCAGCGCCGTCCCCGGCAGGCCGGCCTGCTGAAATACCGAAACCGACGGTGTGCTCGACGTCCCGGCTCCGGTCGAGGCACTCAGGTTCTGTACCTGGGCGATGAAGCTGGCGACCACGCCGTTGGCCAGGGATTGGGCCACCGCGGGATCACTGTCGGCGACGGACACCGCGATCAGATTGGTGTTGGGTAGGACGACCGACGTGGTCTCGGCGGTGACCTGCCCCGGCGTGCGGGGGGCGTGGGAGGCCGCGATGGCGCCCTGGGCGACTGGTGTGCTCTTCACCATGGCGGCGTAGGTGGCGATGATCCGGTCCAGCTGGATGATGTCTGTGCCCGACTGGTTGCTGGGCTGGCGTGAACCGACGTAGATCGAGGTCTGCGCCCGATAGATCGGGATGTGGCTGGTGACCAGGTAGCCGCCGGCGATCCCGGCGAGAACGGTGACGAGCACGAGCACGAGCCGTTGGCGGAGCAGCAATAGGTAGCGTCGAAGTTCCATGTGTCCGTCAGTTCCTATCGGCCGCCAGGGCGTTCAGTTCATCGATGTTACCGGCGGAGGTATCCGATTCCGGTACACCCGGACTGCTGTCGACGTGCAGCGCCAGCCCCACCGCCGACCAGAGGATCCACGCCACCGCGAAGCTCAAGAAGACATGGTGGTACATCCCCGCCACGAAGATGGCGAGGAAGGCGAGACGGATCCCTCCCGCGAAGGGGTCCGGTCGACGGGCGGCGCGCCCGAGAGCCCGCCAGATCAGGAACACCATCAACAGCCACGGCAGCATGGCCTGGAATCCCAGTTCGTTTCCGACCTGGAGGACGGCGTTGTCGACGGTGAACCCTCCTTGGCGGTTGGCCGCCAGGACGAATCGATCGCCGACACCCGCGACGTTGCCGATACCGAGCCCCAGGGGATTGCGCGCCATTTGCTTCAGGCCGCCCGCGATCTCGCTGATGTGGCCCTGGTTGGACTTGGCGCCCCCTTCGGCGTTGACGAACCGGGTTCCGCCGAGCGACGGCACGATGATGGCGGTGGCCACGAGGATGGCCGCCAGCAGTCGCAACCGGGCTGCGACGGGGCGGTTCGGCGTGGGCAACATGGCGACCACCGCGATGATGACCGCGGCCAGGGCGTCGGCGCGCACCCGGGACGCGAACAGTACCGCCAGGATGCCGGCACCAAGTACGTAGCTCCCCCGCGACCGATAGTCGCGGGCGATGCGCTCGACGGCGATCGCCAGCGGGATGAGGAGGAAGTCCGCCATGTCGAAGGGGCTGATAAATACCGAGGCCACGCGCAGCAGGCTCAAGTTGGTCAGGTAGCCCAGGTTGCGGCCGACCGTCGCCGGGTCGATGTTCAGCACGTCGAGCTGGTACTGCACCTGGCGCCCGCTCATCAAGACCAGGTTGGACCACGAGTGCGGGCGAATCCATTGGTAGAAGCCGAGGATCACCGTGAGTCCGGTCAAAGCGATCAGGACCTGGATGAACCTCCGCCTGGCGCTGGCCGGGATCGGCGCGTGGCGGACCCCGAAGAACAGCAAGACGTAGCCGCAGTCGGTCCGCCACGCCAGGAGCCGAATGCTCCATCGGTTGGTGACCGGGAACAGCGTGAACAAGTGCGGGAAGATCAGGTAGAGCGTGACGACCGCCACGTAGAGCAGCAACACCTTGTCGATGGCATCGAGTTGGGACTCTTTCCCCAGCCGGGTGCGCCCGACATGGAGGGAATGCAAGGCCGACAGGAGGATGCCCGCCCCCAGCACGTCCTTGATCCCGCCTGCCGGTCGCAGGATCTGGACGGGCACATGGAGCCGGAGCAGGAACCCGAATCCGATCGCCTGAAGGGGCAGGAAGCACACCAGGACGATGAGCGCGTTCCCGGGCCGTTTGATCGCCCACGCCAGCACACCGGCGGCGACCACTCCCGCGATGACGTGCACGATCCGCCCGTAGGGCCAGTGCATCATGGCGTAGAGCACCGCGAGGGGCAGCAGCCAGATCCAACGCTGCGATCGCAGGCGCAAGGCCACCCAATGGATGACCTCGTCGACCGCGTCGGCGGCCAGGATTGGCAGCACCCTCACAGCCGCGTACTGTAGGCCAGCAGGACATTCCGGTCGTCCCGGAGGCGTCGGCTGGGCCGCCTCCGGTCCCGCCGTCGGACTTCGTCGAGTGACTCTGCTACAAGAGTCCCTGTGGGCGCCGCGGTGAGGGTCGGGATCGTGTCCTGGAATACTGCGGCCCTGCTCGACCGCTGCCTCGAAGCCCTGCCCGCGGCGTTAGCGGACACGACTGCCGAGGTGGTGGTCGTCGACAACGCATCTCGCGACGGCAGCGCCGAGGCGGCGGCGGCGCACGACGGCGTCACGGTCCTGCGAAACGACACCAACATCGGCTACGGACGGGCGATGAACCAGGCGCTTGCGGGCAGCGACGCCCCGGTGCTGGTTGCCTTGAACCCCGACACCGAACCGCCACCGAAGTCGCTGGAACGGCTGGTCGCCCGGCTGCTGGCCGATCCCGGGCTGGGCCTGGTTGCGCCGCAGCTGGTGAACGGCGACGGTAGCCCCCAGTACACAGGACGATCCTTTCCGTCGCTCGGCGTGGCCGCGGCGTCCTGTTTCCTACCCGTGCGGTGGCATGGCGGAGCCCTGGGGCGGCGCCTGCTGTTGGAACAGGCGGCGCAGCCGGCGCAGCCCGCCGACGTCGACTGGGCCATCGGCGCGGTACACGTGATCCGGGCATCGGCGCTGCGGGGCCGCACGCCCTATGACGAGCGTTGGTTCATGTACGTCGAGGACATCGAGCTGTGCTGGTGGTTGGCCGAGCGAGGCTGGCGGCGGCGGTTGGAGGTGGACATCACCATTCCCCATGTCGGCAACGCCGCCGGCGGCCAGGCATGGGGCGACGACTACGACCGGCGGTGTTTCGACGCCATCTACGACTGGTACCAGCGCGACGTCGGCGCTCGACCAGTGCGGGCGGTCGCCGCCCTGAACGCCCTCAACGCCGCCTCCCGGGCGGCCGTCGGCCGGCTGGCGCACCGCCCCGCCGACCACATCGCCAACCGGCGCCAAGCGGCCCGCTACCACGCCGGGATCGTCCGTCACGGACCGCCGCCCCCGGGCGGCCCGCCCACAGGCAACCCGCCCACGGGTAACCCGCCCACAGGCAACCCGCTCCCCCCGGACCGCTCGCCCGCCGTCGCTGACCGACACCCGGGCGCGGCAGGCGTCGGGCTACCGTGACGCCGCCGTGGCCCTCCCGACCGTGAAGCCCGAGCAGCCCGAAGAAGCCCGTGAAGCCCGAAGAGCCGAGAGCCCGTGAAGCCCGAGCAGCCCGAAGTCCCGGCGACGAACCCCGAGATTGCGGTCGTGATCCCCACGTTCAACCGCCCGGGGCGCTGTGCCGAGGCGCTGGCCGCCCTGGCCTGCCAGACCCTTCCTCCCGCCGACTTCGAGGTGGTCGTGGTCGACGACTGCTCGACCGAGGACACGATCGGTGCCCTCGAGGCCCTCGAAACCCACGCTGCCCTACCGCCTCCAGCTCCTGCGGACCACGTCCAACCGGGGACCGGGCCACGCCCGAAACCTGGGCTGGCGGGCCACCACCGCCCCCTTCGTCGCCTTCACCGACGACGACTGCCTCCCCGAGCCGGGTTGGCTGGAAGCGGCCCTGAAACACCTCCGAGCCCATCCCGACGTCGGCGTGGCCCAGGGCCAGACCCGCGCCCCCGACGGCGTCGACGTCCGCCAACTCCAGGGCTGGTATGTGTGGCGTGTCGTCCCCGAGGCGACCCCGTACTTCGACGCGTGCAACGTCTTCTACCGCCGCCAGGCCCTCGAGCGCAGCGGCGGCTTCGACGACGAGATCGGATGGTGGCCCAGTTTCGGCTGGCCCGGCGCGACCCCGGTCGCCTGGGGCGAGGACACCGCCGCGGCCTGGGCGGTGGTCGACGACGGGTGGGCCCGAGGCTTCGTCGCCGACGCCGTCGTCGTCCACCCCGTCGAGCAACGGGGACTGCGCTGGCATGTGAAGTACGGCTACCTGGACCGGGTGATCGTCGCCCTGGCCGTGGCCCACCCGGGATACCGCCGCGAGGCGTTCTGGCGCCCATGGGCCTACCGGCGGGAGGATGCCGCCTTCGTCCTCGCCGTGGCTGGACTCCTGGCGGCCATCCGCTGGCGCCCCGCGGCCGTGGCCGTGGCCCCCTACCTGTGGTGGCGCCGCCCCTCGATCCGCAAGCCCAACTTCGTGCCCACCTGCCTCGGCTACGTCGCGGTCGACGCCGCCCGGGCGGCGGGGCGCCTGAGCGCCGCCGTCAAGTACCGGACGTTCGTCCTCTGAGCGCACGGGCCGCCTGGCGGCCCGAGGCCACGCACGCCGGGATGCCCGAGCCCCGCAGGCTGGCCCCCGCCAGGGCCACGCCCGGAAGGTCGCGGCGCAGCGCCGCCTCGATCCGTTCCACCCTCGCTCGGTGGCCGACTTCGTATTGGGGAAAAGCCTCGCGCCACCGGTTCACCCGCCAGTGGGAGGGACTGGCCGGAGTTGGCTGGCCTTGCTCGACGTTATCGGCGGGCGTCGCGTCGGCGTGCAGCACTTCCTGGTGCAGGGTCCGCATCTCGGCGTCGTGCGACTCGTCGTCGGATTGCAGCGAACAGCACCCGCACGCCGTACTGTACGGCCCGGTGGCCGCCACAGTAGGCAGGAGCGATCACGAACGGTCCTCGATACGTCACCATCTAGGTCGCGCGTTGCTGGAACCGTGCCTGCAGACGGCGGTTGAACCGCCAGCTTGCCGCGGCGGCCGCCCGCGGGATCTGGCGGACCGATCGACGCGCATCTTCGGGCCCATTGGACGAATCCAGCCCGAGCAGTAGGTCGTGAACGACAGGTCTCACAATCTCGGCGCTGCATTGGGCGCGAATGGCTTCAGCTCCGGCGGCGCCCACTGATGCGGCCAACCTGTCGTCGGCCAGTAGCGAGACAACAGCCGCGGCGATTGCTTCAGGGTCATCGGCCACCAGCAGGTCACGGCCCACGAGCGCCTGAATTCCTTCGGCTCCGATGGTCGTCGTGACCACCGGGACCCCCGCTGCCATGGCTTCGCACACCTTTCCCTTCATGCCGGCCCCGAATCGCAGCGGTGCGACTACGGCGCTGGCCTCGGCGTAGACGGTGTCGAGATCGGCGAGAAACCCCTCGACGACCACCCCGGGGCGGTCCGCGAGTGCGCTGGTGTCAATCGGTAAGTTCCACGCATTCGATCCGATCACTCGAAATCGGGCCTCCGGCACGCACGCCCGGACTCGCGGCCAGACCTCGGAGCAAAACCAGAACACGCCGTCCATGTTCGGCGGGTGCCAGAGCCCGCCGACAAAGACAACGTCGCCCCGACGTGGACGCCGTGGCAGCGAAGCCGCCTCCACCACGATGGGTACGACCGCGTTGTGATCTCTGCGGCTGTCGGGGAAGCCTTCGTAGAGTTCCCGTTCGACTTCGGTGATGAACACGCGGATATCCGCGCGCTGGTAGGTGCTGAGTTCACGTGCCATGCTCCGGACCTGGCCCGGATCCTGCGCACCGACGAGGTCGCCGGCCCGGGTGTCGCGGAGAAAGTGCAGGTCGATGGTGTCGACGGCGAACGCCGCTTGCGGTTGGTAGCGACGGGCGTGGGGAAGGGCCAGCTCGGCCACGTCCCAGGACTCGGCCAGGATCAAGGCGTACCGTCCGCCCATCAGCAAGCGGACCAGGTGGACGGGTCCGCCCCCATACGGGACTGCGACGCCGCGACCGCGCAAGGCTTCGATCCGGACCGTCTCGTCGGCGGGCCGATCCGTTCCCGCTGCGACCAGATTGACGGTGGCGCGCTCGGCGAGCATGCCTGCCACCCGCAGCAGTCGCCGCTCACCCGCCGAACTGTCAGCCCCCGGGATGACCCTGCTGATGATCAGAACCCGGGGGACCTCTCCACCCTTGGTTTGTCTCACGGCGCCGCAAGCTTAGTGACGGCTGGCGCGGCCAGGCCGCAGGCGCGGCGGGTGTCAGTGTCGCCACCGGCGGCCACCAGATCGCGATGAGCACCAACGAGGTGCAGGGGCGGCGCCCAATGCCAGCGCGCGCGGTGCGCCAGACGGCGGCGGCCCAGCAAAGCGTGGTTCGGGTTGAAATCGCCTCATGGAACACCGCCGTGTTGCTCGACCGACGACAGGCGACCGCCTAGCACGCGTCGATCGCACGCCACGGCGCACCGCTCAGCGGTCGTGTCGGACCGACCGGCGCCGCCGAACCGGGACTCTGACGCCGTAGTCGAGGATCTGGTCGATCAGTGCTGACTCCGGTGCCAAACGCTCGAGCATGTCCAGCCGAGGTTCGGGAACCGCCTGGCGCAGTACCTCGAACCACCCTCGTGCCGTGGTCTGCCAGGTGAAGCTAAGGCTGCGCTCCAGCCCCTCACGGCTGAGCGCCGCGATCCGCACGGGATCGGTCAGCAGGCAGTACAGCGCCTCCTCCACGGCGTCAGCGTCAGGCTCGCACAAAACACCCGACCTCCCGACGACCTCCGGTAGCGATCCCCTGTTGGCGACCACGACCGGCACTCCGCAGGCCATGGCTTCGAGCACCGGCAGCCCGAAGCCTTCCCAGAGGCTGGGAAGGCAGAAGACGGTCGCCCCGGACATGACGGCCGCCAACTCGACGTCGGTCAGGTCTCGAAGGAATACGACGCGCCCCGGAGCCCCAGCCAGTTCGGCTGCGGCCTCGTCGAACAACGACGTGGCGTCGGCGCGATCGGGCGGGGCCGCGCCGACGACCACCAGGCCATGGGGCAGACCTCGTCGCGCCAGTCCGGCCATGGCGGCCTGCAACGCGGGCAGGTTCTTTCGCGGGTGCACTGTCGACACGAACAGCACGTAGGGCCGGTAGGGATCACCTCCCGCTCGGAAGATGACGGCGGCGGCTCCCGGTCGGGCAGGACGAAACATCGCCAGATCGACCCCGAACGGCACGGCGACGACGTGGGCTGGATCCAGGTCGTACTCGTCAATTACCTGCTGGCGCGACGTTTCTGAGGGGGTAATGACCCGGAGGGCGTGTTCGGCCGCCGCCCGGCTGGCCTTCTCGTAGTGAGTTAAGAATTCGGCGGTGTACAGCGGCCGGGTACTCGGATGGTTCCAGCTCGCCTCCTGAAGGTGGACGACGGACGGTTCGGGAACGCCAAGTAGGCCTTGATGCCCGTCGTGCAGCCACACGTCGGGCGGCTGGCGAAACCGGGACTGCCGGGGGTTGTCCCAGAAGCCCACCGACACGAGGGCACTCAGTTCGGGGAGAACGCTCTGCCACATCCGGCCCCAGCCCGAAGATCGGGGAATACTCCGGTACGACCCGGGGACACCTACCCGCAGGCGGGCGACCCGTTTCACCATTGCAGAAGGGTGCACATGCGGTCGGGTGATGGTACCGGACGGTCGCCAGCCAGTCTTCCGGCGGGCCGCGCACACCCCGAAATCGCTTTGTTGGACCAACCCGACCTCGTGGCCACGGCTGCGCGTACCTGGCCGTCGAACGCCCGGGCGTTGGGCCGCGCCCGCGCCGCGGTCACGTACCGGACTCTGGTCCTGTAGAGCCGGCCTTCCTAAGGTCCCTCGCCGCCTTCCGTCCCGACGCCACACACGCCGGGATGCCCGAGCCGCGCAGGCTGGCCCCCGCCAAGGCGACGCCGGGAAGATCGCGGCGCAGCGCCGCCTCGATCCGCACGACCCTCGAGCCGTGACCAACTTCATACTGGGGAAAAGCCTCGCGCCATCGGCTCACCCGCCATTCGAGGGGGGTGGCCGTCGTGCCCAGTGCCCCGGCCACCTCGCGCTGGAGCCGGTCAATCAAGTCATCGTCGGACAGATCCAAGGCCCGATTGTCACCCGTCCGCCCAGCTGAGACTCGCAGCACCATGGTGCCGGAGTCCGACCAGTGGGGCCACTTGGCGGACCCGAAGGAGCAGGCGGTCATCAACCGGCCTTCGCCACGGGCTACCAGCCATCCGCTGGCCCCATCGGGCACCGCCAAGTCGGCCCGGCGGTAGGCGAGGGTCGACAGCACCACCGACGATGAGCGGATGGCCCGCAGTTCGGCGGCAACCCGGGGGGCGGAGTCGTTGATCAGACCGGCCGTCACATGGGCCGGCGTGGCGACCACCGCGGCGTCAAAGGCACCAGCCGGCTCGATCGCAACCCGGCCGCCCTTTTCCCCCCAAACTCCGGAAACGGGAATCTGCTCGAATCGCACGTCACGCGTGGCCAGCGCTGCCACCAGGCGTTCGACCAGCCGCCCCATCCCCGCCTTGGGAGCCAGGAACAGCGGGCCAGCAGGCGGCGGCGGGAGGGCTCGCAGCCCGAGAAGGAGGCTGCGGTGGCTGCGGGCTGCGCTCGCCAGTTGTGGCGCCGTGGACAGCGCCGAGAGTTCCTCGGTCCGGCCGGCGTGGATGCCGCCGATCAGCGGATCCACCAAGCGCTGCGCCACCTGCGAGCCGAACCTGCGCCCGACTAGTTGCGCCACCGAGACGTCGTCGGGCCAGTTGGTTCGGGGGAGGACCAAGTCGAGGCCGGCCCGCAGTACCCCCGTCGCGCTGAGAATGCCCGAGGCGAGCAGGGGTCGGAGATAGGCCGGGGCGCCGAGCACCAGGCCTTCGGGGATCGGGCGCAGCCGGCCTCGGATCAAGAGGAGCGCCTTTCGGGCGACCGGGGAGACCAGCTCGTCTTCGATGCCGAGTTCCCGGGCCAACTGCAGCCCGTCGGGCACTCGGGCGATGAAGGCGTCGGCTCCGGTGTCGACGCGGTGGCCGAGGAACGGCGCCGTGTGGATGCGGCCGCCGAGGCGACCGGGCTCGAAGACGGTGACCGCGGCCGGCTCGGGCCCCGAGGTCAGCTCCCATGCCGCGGCGAGTCCGGCGATGCCGCCACCGACGACCGCGACTCTCAAGGTGGTGTCTCGGTGTGAACCAGGTCGACCAGCCGGGACAGGATGTCGGGGTTGGTGGCGGGAAGCACCCCATGGCCCAGGTTAAAGATGTGTCCCGGTCCCGGTCCCGCCTGGGTCAGCACGCTCCTGGCGGCGTCGGCGACGACCTCCCATGGCGCCAGGCAGATGACGGGGTCGAGGTTGCCTTGGATGGCCCGATTGGGGCCGACGCGCTGCCGAGCCTCATCGAGCGGAACCCGCCAGTCCACGCCGACGACGTCCGCGCCCGCCTCCGCCATGAGCCCCAGGAGCTCGCCCGTTCCCACGCCGAAGTGGATACGAGGCACGTCCAGGTCGGCCAGACCCGACAGCACCTTGGTGGTGGCGGGCAGCACGTAGCGCCGGTAGTCGGCGGGTGAGAGCACACCGGCCCAGCTGTCGAACAGCTGGACGGCGGCCGCCCCAGCCTCGACCTGGGCCCGCAATGCCATCAGCGCCAGGTCCGCCAAGCGGTCGACCAGGGCGGCCCAGGTGGCGGGCTCGCGGTGCATGAGGAGCTTTGTCTTGGCGTAGTCCCGGGACGCCCCACCCTCTATCAGGTAGCTGGCGACGGTAAATGGGGCCCCGGCGAAGCCAATGAGCGGGATGTCGAGATCTTTGACCACCATCCGAACGGTCTCCAGAACCCAGGGGATGTCCAGCTCGGGCTCGAGGGGCCGGAGGCGGCGGAGGTCATCGGCGCCGCGGAAGGGATGCTCGATGACCGGGCCGCGGCCCGCCTGCACCTCGACGCCGAAGCCGATGGCCGCAACCGGGACCACGATGTCGGAGAACAAGATGGCGGCATCGACGCCATAGCGGCGCACCGGTTGAAGGGTGATCTCGGTGGCCAGCTCCGGCTGGTGCAGCGCATCAAGGATGCTTCCGTCGCCTCGCAGCGCCCGGTATTCGGGGAGCGATCGGCCCGCCTGGCGCATAAACCAGACCGGGCGGTGGGCGCTCGGGCGCCCCCAGCACGCGTCCAGGAAGGCCGCGTTGGCATGGATATTCCTCGGCGAAGCCGGCGCGGTCACGACGCCAAGGTACCGCCCGACCTTGGCGTGGGGAGGGCGTCGGCGACGGCTGGGGCCCGGTTCGCCGGACGTGTCGCGGTATAGTGCGCCCTGTTTTCCACGCCGGCCTATCGGCCTTGACAGCCCGAATCGTCGTCCAGTCGCAGGAGACCACAGAGAACGTGCCCGAGGCGGAGAAGGTTGTGGTTGGTGCGATCCGATCGCTGCTCCGGCGGCGCAAGGGGGCAACGGCGGAGGTACACCGCGACTCGGGCCTCTACGACGACCTCTCGCTGGATTCGCTCGACGTCGCGGAGCTGTCGGCCACCCTTGAGGACGACCTGGGCCGGGACCCCTACAGCGAGGGGATCGTGCCACGCACTGTCGGCGAGGTCGTCGACTTCTACGACAAGTGAGGTGACGGGGCCCGCGGCGTCGCGGCGGTGCTGATCGAGTTGCTCCGGGACGGCGCCCAAGCGGTGCCCGACCAGCCACTCGTCGTGACGCCTGACCGTTCGGTCAGCTATGCCTCCTGTCTCGCTCGCAGCGAGGACCTGGCGCGGGGGTTATGGGAGCGGTCGTGGAACCGTTTCGCGTGCCAAGTCAGCGACCGCGCCGATCTGCTGGCGTTGTTGTGTGCTTCGACAGCAGTCGGCGCCGAGGCGTGCGTCTACCCGCAGTGCGCCGAAGCAGTCCGAATCGACGAGCTGGCCGACCGCTTCGACCATAAGATCGTCGTCACCGACCGGGAGTTGGCGCTCGACGCCGCCGAAGCCGTGCCGATCGATGCCATCACCGCGGCGGGCCCGCTTTCTCCGCTTCCTCCCCTTCCCGACCGCATGCCTACGTTGATCCTGACTACCGGTACCACCGGGGTGCCGAAGGGGGTCCGCCACGACTGGGTTCGCCTGGCGAGGGCGTCTCGCCGGGACGAGCGTCCGGGGGTTCGCTGGCTGCTCGCGTACAACCTGAACCAGTTCGCGGGCATCCAGATGCTGCTGCACGTCCTTGCCACCAAGGCGACATTAATCACGTCCTCCGGCCGACCACGGGACTCGGTGCGGGCCATGATGCTCCATGACGTGACCCACGCCAGCGCCACACCGACGTTCTGGCGGGTCGTGACCGGCCTGCTCGACGAGAATGCTGCCGCCCGCCTGCCGCTGCAGCAGATCACCCTTGGTGGCGAGGCGATTCCGGAGCATTTGCTGACCGACCTTCGCCGACTGTTCCCTGCCGCCAAGATCTCGCAGGTCTATGCGGCCAGCGAGTTCGGGAGCAGCGTGTCGGTGCGCGACGGCCGAAATGGCCTTCCGGCATCGGTGCTGGAGCGCGACGACACCGCCCCAGTGCAGATGAAGGTCGTCGATGGCGAGCTGTTCGCCCGGTCCCGTGTGGGGATGCTCGGCTACTACGGCGAGGCCGATATCGACGACACCAGGTGGCGTCCCACCGGGGACCTGGTGGAGCTTCGAGGCGACCGCATCTACTTCGTCGGCCGCAGCAGCGACATCATCAATGTCGGGGGCGTCAAGGTCCATCCGCTCCCCGTCGAGGAGCTGGTGAGCGCTGCTCGCGGGTGTGGAACTGGCCCGCGCCTACGGCCGTAGCAATGCTGTCACCGGTCAGATCGTGGCGGTCGACGTCGTGGCTCGGCCAGGGTCCGACCACGAGGACCTCAGAGACGCCATACGGGAGGTCTGTGAAGCGCTGCCCCCGGCGGCGCGGCCCCGGCGGATCCATTTCGTCGACCAGATCGGTGTCACCGAGAACAAGATCTCTCGAAGGAGCACTACCGGTGCCTGACTCTTCGACTTCACTTTCGTCGTCTTCGGTGCCCGGGACCGGGGCTGCGCCCCCGGCGCCGCCCGGTGGGCGGGCCGTGCTGATTACCGGTGGCAGCCGGGGCCTCGGGGCGGCGCTGGTTCAAGGATTTCTGGATGCCGGTGACCGCGTTGCCACGTGCAGCCGCGGCGAGTCGCCCCAGACCAAGACCTGGTCGTCGTCACCCGACCTCGCCCAACGCTTCTACCACCAGAGCCTCGATGTGAGTGACCGGGCCGCCGCCGCCTCGTTCGTCCGAAGCGTGGCGGAACGCTATGGCGCCGTTCACGTGCTGGTCAACAACGCCGGGCTGGCTCGCCAGGGCATCCTCGGGTTGTTCAGCGACGACGATCTCGACGAGGTCATCGACTTGAACCTCAAGGCCACCATTCATGTGACCAAGCTGGTGGTGCGGCGCATGCTTGGCCAAGGATCGGGCCGGATCATCAACATCTCGTCGGTCGTCGGTCTGTCCGGCTACCGGGGCCTGTCGGTTTACGGGGCGACCAAGGCCGGTCTCGACGGGTTCACCCGGGGGCTGGCCCGCGAGCTCGGGTCCCGGGGGATCACCGTCAACTCGGTCGCGCCGGGCTACCTACGCACCGAGATGACCCATGGCTTGGGGGAGGAGCAACTCGAGCAGATCGCCCGGCGCACACCGGTCGGTCGACTGGGCGAGCCGAGTGATGTAGTGGCTGCCGTTCGTTTCTTGGCCGGGCCGGAAGCGGCCTTCGTCACGGGCCACGTCCTGGTCGTCGACGGGGGCCTCACCGCCTGATCGCAGCACCGCTCGGCGGTCAGGCTGATGCCGACAAGAGGCCGTAGCCCATGGTGCCGTCATCCCACAGACCTTCGAGGATGGTGCACGACTCGACGAAGCGAGCCCAGTCGGCCTCGCCCAGCTGCGCAACCACCTGGCGCTGGTAGTGCAGCGCATTGTCCCGCCAGCGGGCGAAGGTCGGCCGTGTCGCCGCCGTCAGGTCCGTGACCTCATCAACAACCAACCCGTGCTCGGTAGCAAGTTCCCCATAACGCTCGAGTGGCTGAAGGTGGGCGTCGCCGAACACCTCGCGCAGCAAGGAGAGCTCGCGGCGCAACCGGCGGATTTCGAGAAACGGCAGGGCCCGCCGCAGCATCACGTCGCATAGCGCCAATCGTCCCCCGGGGCGCAACACACGCACGCATTCGGCGACCAGGCGCTCCCGGTCGGCTATGAGATGCGACGACTCGAGGACCCATACGCGGTCGAAGGTGGCGTCGGCAAAGCCGTTGTCGGCGCCGTCGGCCACCTTGAACTCGACTCGCTCACTGAGCTGGGCGCTGGCGGCGCGGGCACTGGCTGCCTCGACACCAACGACGCTGGTCGTGATGCCGGTGACATGGACACCGTGGTCGCGCGCCAATGCGCAGGCCGGGGCGCCGGTCCCGCACCCGACGTCGAGCACGGCCAGTCCGGGCTCCACCTTGCACGCCGTGATCATTCGCTGCGTCAGGGCCGCAGTGGCCACTGCGAGCTCCTCGTCACCGGTCTCGAACACCCCATAGTGGAGTTCATCGCCTAGCAGTAGGCCCCAGGCGCCGGTGATACGGTCATAGTGGCTGGCCGGGTCGTACGTGACGTCCGGGGTGTCGCTCATCGAGTAGCGCCGGCCGATGACACGATGACCTTCAACTCCCTCCAGTATTTCTTGTTCCTGGCTGTAGTCGTTCTGCTCTATTACCTGTTGGGTGTCAAGGGACAGAACCGCCTGATGGTACTGGCCGGGGCGGTCTTCTACGGGTCATTCAACTGGCGCTTCCTGGGTCTGCTGTACGCCTCGACCCTGATCGACTACAGCGTTGGACGCTGCCTCGGGGGCACCGACAACGCCCGCTCGCGCAAACGGCTGCTTGCGGTCAGCTTGACGGCCCAGTTGGGGATCCTGGGCTTCTTCAAGTATTGGGGATTCTTCACCCACGACGCCGCCCGCGTGCTGGCTCGCGTCGGAGTCCACGTGAGCCCGCCGGTCCTCAACATCGCCTTGCCCGTCGGGATCTCGTTCTACACCTTCCAAACGCTCGCCTATGTCTTCGCGGTGCACCGTCGTCAGATCGCGCCTGAGCGCAACCTGCTCACGTTTGCCACGTTCGTGTCGTGGTTCCCCCAGCTTGTTGCCGGGCCAATCGAGCGGGCCACCAGCCTGCTGCCTCAGATCAAACGCCGCCGCGATGTCCCCGATCGCGCCTCGCTCGAATCCGGCCTCCTGTTGATTGTTCGCGGGTTGGTCAAGAAGGTGGTCGTGGCCGACTCGGTCGCGGGCTACGTGACGACGGTGTACAACCGTGCCGGCGCATTCGGCTGGCAAGCCCTAGCCCTGGCAACGGTCGGGTTCGCGGTACAGGTCTATGGCGACTTTTCCGGGTACACCGACATCGCCCGAGGGTCGTCTCGACTGCTCGGCGTCGAGCTGAGGAGAAACTTCGAGCAGCCGTTTCTCAGCCGTGACATCCGGGAGTTCTGGCAGCGGTGGCACACCTCGCTGACGTCGTGGTTCGTCGAGTTCGTGGGCCAACCGCTGCAGGGAAAGAGCAGGACCCGATTCCGTACCGTGGCGACGGTTTTGGTGATCTTCACCCTCATCGGCCTGTGGCACGGCCCGTCCTTGCATTTCGTCCTCTGGGGCGTGCTCAACGGCATCCTGGTCGTCATCTGGCGGCTGTTCTTTCCGGTACCCGAAGGCCGCCATCCGATGAAGGTCCGACTTCGGGAGGCGCCGGGCATCGCATTCACGTTCGCCTTGTTCTGCCTGGGCGTGGTGTTCTTCCGAGCTCCATCGGCGCATGACGCCCTCAGCGTCATCCGGCACTTGCTGACGTTACGGCCGGGCGCCGCGGGCCCCAGCACGGGCGTTCTGGTCCCGATCATGCTGGCCGTTGTGTTCGGCATCGACCTGGCCGAACGCCGGGCGCGCATCGCGACGATCGAATCCCTACGAGTGCGGGCGACCTACGGGGGTGTGCCCACCCGAGAAGAGGCGATCGAGGAATCGCCGATCTTCGGTTTGGCAACGGTCCCCGCAGGAGTGACCATCGGCGTGGCGGTGGTGGCCATCGTGCTGTTCAGCGGCGGGGCACCGACACCGTTCATCTACTTCCACTTCTGAGCACGCCGGGGTCTTGCTCGCCGGGGTCTTGCTGGCCGGGGTCTTGCTCGCCGAGGCCGGGCAGAGGTGATCCGATGACACAATGTCGGCCGTGACCACGGCGAGCCCAGTACCGGTTGATGGATCGGGTTCGGAGCCAGCCCTGGCCGATGTCAGCCGTGGAGCATTCTGGCCCATCGTCGTCGTGGCGGCCGTGGTGGTGCTGCTGGCAGAGCTCACCGTCCGTCTCATACAACCGGCGCTGGCGGTACCGAATGTGTGGCCTCAGCCGGAGCTCCAGAAGAAGTACGCCCAAATTGCCGCTCTGAAGCATCGGCATCCTCCCGACGTCGTGCTCGTCGGTGATTCAGGAATGGATGCCGGGGGCGATGCCGATGGCCTGATGGCGCTTGTTACTGGCACGAGCGTCTACAACGCCGCCGTGGCCGGGGCGGTTCTCCCAGAGATCGACGACTGGACCAACAGTATCGTCGTTCCCCGTCTCCGGCCGAAAGTGGTCGTCATCGGGCTGTCGAGCAACGAGCTAAACCCTCACATTTTCGGGGCTGGATCGACGGCGGCCTACAACCGTTCCCGTGTCGTACAGGCCGCCGCCGGGACCTCCAACCCAGTCGACCGAGCCGACGCCTGGTTGAGGCAGTGGTCAGTGCTGTACCGGTTTCGCACGGTGCTTCGCGACCCGTTCGCCAAGGACACCTCGAAGAACGTCATCTTCGATCCTGAATTGACTGCGGCCGGTCGCGACCTCGCCTTCGCCGACGAGGCGTACCTGCAAAAGGGTGGTTCGGCCGGCGCACAGTTGGTCCTGGCCGGGGTCAAGGCCGCCTATCAGGGCTTCTCTGTCGGCGCGGTCAACATCGCGATCCTGCAGACCATGATCGACTCATTGCGCCACCGGGGCATCCAGGTGGTGCTTCTCGCCATGCCGATTACCCCGGTGGCAGTGTCGTTTCACCCCCGCGGGATGGAGGACTACCAGACGGCGATGGACAGCTTCGCGGCCATTGCCGCCCGCAGCGGTATCGCCTTCGAGCAGCCGGGCATCTGGCCCACCTCATTGTTCGCTGACCCCATCCATCTAAACGCCGCGGGAACGGCTCAGTTCACGAGTTACCTTGCCGGGATTCTGCGGTCGCAAGGTCGACCGTCACGCCCTCACCCCTGAACTGGCGGTGTCTCCGGCGGCGAGGTTCAGCTCAGCGTTGACGGCGCCAGAAGACACCGGACTTGTCGATCCATTGGATCGGCTCGGTGATTTCGTTCTTTCCCCGGAAGTCGTCGACTGCGGCCCGGCAGGTCGGGATCTCCCCGTAATCGTCGATGATCGTGAATCCACCGATTTGGACTTTGGGATACAGGGCTTCGAGTACGTCGGTGGTGGATCCATACATGTCGCAATCGACCCGGAGGACGGCCAAGCGTTCGATGGGGGCGTCCCGGAGCGTGTCGCTGAACCACCCCTCGAGGAAGCGAACGTCGTTGTCCAACATGTTGTAGCGGGCGAAGTTCCGCTTGACCTCGTCCTGCGAAACGGCGAGGAATGGCTGCGTCCAATGCTCGTCGTCACGGTCGGCGGGGTGCTCGGCCCGTGGTTTGGGCAACCCCTGGAACGAGTCGGCCACCCAGACCGTCCGGTGCTCGTTGAGCGATGCCAGAACGGCTCGCATCAGGATCGTCGCTCCACCCCGCCACACACCAGCCTCGAGCACGTCGCCTGGAATGCCATCGGCGACGACGGTCTCGATGCACGCCTGCACGTTGTCGAGCCGGAGCAGCCCGATCATGGTCTCGGCCCGAATGGGCCAGTCCCGGCCGTACTCGCGCTTCCAAGGTTCGAACGGGGCGCGTCGGTAGGCGACGATGTCGCGACGGTCGAGCAGCTTTGTCAGCTGGCCCCACATCTGACGCTTTAGCGGAGTTCCCGAGACCACGGGGGCTAGGTCCTCGTCGAAGTCGAAGCGTGTCAGGCAGCGCTTCAACAGATCCAGGTAGAGCTGCCGTGCAGTAGCATCCGGCCCCGGTCTGTCTGTGGCGGGTGATACGGCAACGCCATTACGCCCTGGAAGATCCTGCGCCGGGGGACTTTGGGCCGGAAGCCCGGCTCCGAGCGATTCCTCGGTCGAGGCGGCCGTCGCCCTCAGCGTCGCCTTAGCCACCGGCGCCGCCACCGTTTCGGCAGGAATCACAGGTGACCCCTCGAGGTTGTCGCCGGCAGGGAGGTCCGTAGCCACTGAAGGATGATAGCCCGGGCCCCCCGTCCACCTGCCCCGAGGCGGCGCCGAGCCCCATATGCTCAGTGGTCTTGCGCCGCGTGGTGGACGTGGCGCATAGTCAACGTTCCCTGTATGTCCCATCCGGATCTGGCGGCTGAACAGGCCCACCTCGACCACGCCTACGAGCAGTTAGAGGCGATGAGAGCCAAGGCCCTGGCGATGTTGCGCGCTGCGTTTGGCGAGCGCGGCGGCACCTTCCAGGCCATCACCGAGCGCGATATCCGTGTCCGGACCAGCCTCAACCGGTTGGAGCAGCTTCAGCTGGGCCGGGAGTCACTGGTGTTCGGTCGCATAGACCGCCTGACGGTGGACGGCAAGCCGGTGACGGCGGAGCCCGTCCCGGGTCTCGCGGTCGCGGCCCCTGGCTCTGCTACCGGCGTCTCGGCGTCGGCCGCCAACAGCAAGTCGGTTCCAGTGGCCGAGGCGTTCCACATCGGCCGGCTTGCTGTGGCCGACAACGACCAGGAACCGCTGGTCGTCGACTGGCGGGCGCCGGTGGCCGAGCCCTTTTACCGTGCCACCGGCGCGCAGCCGATGGGCCTCACCCGGAGGCGTCACTTCCTCACCGAGGGCCGCCGGGTTCTCGATCTCGAAGACGAGCTGTTCAGCTACCCCGCCGACGGCAGAGCCACCGGCGACGCCACCGAGCAACTCGGGGTGATCGGGCTCGGAGCGGGCCTCTCGGGCTCCGCGACTCTTCTCTCGGCGTTGGCCCGATCCCGAACGGGGCGTATGCGCGACATCGTCGCCACCGTCCAGCGGGAACAGGACGAGATCATTCGCAGCCCGCTCAGTGGCGTTCTTGTTGTGCAAGGCGGCCCGGGTACCGGCAAGACGGCGGTCGCGCTGCACCGGGCGGCATACCTGCTGTACACCTATCGCTTTCCCCTCGAGAGCCAGGGCGTGCTGGTAGTCGGGCCAAACCCATTGTTCCTCCGGTACATCGAGCACGTTCTGCCTTCGTTGGGCGAGACCGGCGTCGAGATGTCAACGGTCGGCAGGTTGTACGGGCCGGTATCCGCCACCGGGGTAGACGACCGAGCCACCGCCATGCTCAAAGGCGACGCCCGCATGGCGGCGTTTGTCTCTCGCGCGGTGACGACGCGGGAGCGCCCGTTGCGCCGGCCCGTCGAGATCCCCTATGGGCCGGTCGTGTTGACACTGACGGCCGGCGCGACGGCCGAGATCGTCAGCGCGGCCAGGCGACGGTCGGGAACGCACAACGCCCGGCGTCGGCTGGTCGAGCAGCTGCTGTGGCGCCACCTCCACGTCCGGCTGCTCGAGGCCAGGGCGCGCCGGGAACGTGAGCTTGCCACCGGCGCCACCTCTGCGTCGAACCGTTGGTCGTCTCTGACTGCGACATCGTCCGAGAGCGACGACGACGACGATTCTGACGACATGGACATCGATCGGGCGCTACCGGAGCGCACCGAGGTCACTGCCGCCGAGTTGGGGACCGACCTGCGACGCCTGCCGGTGGTCGTCGAGGCGCTCGATCGGATGTGGCCTGTTTTGTCCCCGCAAGAGCTGCTGCACGACCTATTCGGTGCCCCTCCCCTGGTGGAGTTGGCCGGGCGGCGGCCTGCTCTCCGACGAGGAGCAGCGCAGGTTGTCCCGGCCACGCTCGGAGTCGGCCGACGCGGTCGCTTGGACCGAGGCCGACCTGGCGTTGCTCGACCAGGCCCGGGCGGTGCTGGGCGCGCCCGGCAGGCGACCCGGCGACCGCCAACGGGATTCCGAGAGCGGAACCGACGACGACGCCCCCCGGGCGTACGGCCATATCGTCGTCGACGAGGCTCAGGATTTGTCCCCCATGCAGTGGCGAATGCTGGGCCGGCGAAGCCTTTCGTCGTCCATGACGATCGTCGGCGACATCGCCCAGGCCACCGGTTCGTGGGCCCCAGGGTCGTGGGCAGACGCCCTGGAGCACCTCCCGACCACGCGTGGCTCCCGGGTCGTCGAGCTCACCGTCAACTACCGGACTCCGAGCGAGATCATGGACCTGGCCAGCCTCGTCCTCGAGGCGGCGGCGCCGGGAATGGAGGCGCCCCAATCGGTGCGCACCACGGGAGTACTGCCGCGCATCCTGGCTGCCGAGCCCGAGTCGTGGCCGGAAACGGTGGCGATGGTCGTGGCCGAGGAATCTGCGGCGGTGCTGGGCGAATCGGCTCAGAGCGGCACCGTCGGAGTCATCTGCCCGCCGTCGATGGTCGCGGCGGCCGGCATGGCGCTCGTGGAGGCGGGGGTGGGCTTCGGCAGTCTGGAGGCGGGCGCGCTCGACGACACGGTGACCCTCGTGGCGGTGGGGAGCGTCAAGGGGCTCGAGTTCGACTCCGTCGTCGTGGTGGAACCGTCGCGGATCGTGGCCGAGTCGGCCCAGGGCCTGCGTGCCCTGTATGTCGCCCTCACCCGCGCCACGCGCCGGCTCTCGATCGTGCACAGCGAGCCCCTCCCCGAGTCCCTGACCCCCTGATCAAGGTTCCGGCGGCGAACGGTGGACTGACGGTGGCTGCGAGGGGTCGGGCCGGCGGTGGGCTCAGAAGAGGCGGCGCAGGATCCGGGTCTTCAAGCGGTCATAGGGCGGGTAGGTGAACCATGGGTCGAACCAGGTGGCCCGCTCGAGTACCCCTTTCAGGTGGCTGAAGGTCTCGAATCCGTACTGCCCGTGATACGCCCCCATGCCGCTGCTGCCGACGCCGCCGAAGGGAAGCCCCGGGGTGGCGATCTGCAGGACCGTCCCGTTGACGCAGACCCCGCCCGACGAGGTCCGCTCGATCACGCGGTCGGCCACGCCGGCCCGGGAGGTGAAGATGTACACCGCCAGCGGCTTCGGGCGGGCGTTGACGACCTCGATGGCGTCGTCGACATCGTCGACCGAGATCACGGGCAGGATGGGCCCGAAGATCTCGTCGGCCATCATCGCTTCGTCCCACGAGGCGTTTCGCACGATGGTAGGAGCGAGGTAGCGGTCGGCGGTGTCGAACTGGCCACCGATCACGATGCGCTCCGGGTCCACGTCGGCCAGCAGACCCTGGAGGCGGGTCAGATGGCGGTCGTTGACGATTCGGGCGTAGTCCGGGCTTCGGCGGGGATCGCTGCCGTAGAAGTCGCGGACCGCCTTGGTGAGCCGGGCGAGGAGGGCCTCTTCGGCATCCTTGTGGACGAGGAGGTAGTCGGGCGCCAGGCAGCTCTGGCCGGCGTTCAAGAACTTTCCCCACGTGATGCGCCGGGCGGTGGCGTCGAGGTCGGTGTCCCGGTCCACGATCGCGGGGCTCTTGCCACCCAGTTCCAGCGTCACCGGCGTCAGGTGTTTGGCCGCGGCTTCCATCACGATCTGTCCCACCCGCCCGTTGCCGGTGTAGAAGATGTGATCCCAGCGTTCGGCCAGGAGGCCGGTCGTCTCGTCGACGCCGCCTTCGACGATCGCCACCGCCCGCTCGTCCAGGTAGCGGGGGACTAGCTGGGCCATCAGGGTCGACGTCGCTGGGGCCAGCTCCGATGGTTTGCCCACCACCGCGTTGCCCGCCCCCAGTGCGAAGGCCATCGGGAGCAGCAGGAGGTGGATCGGGTAGTTCCACGGGGCGATCACCAGGACCACCCCGAGCGGCTCGGGTACGACCCGGGCGCGGCCGACACCCAGCCGGACAGGGATCGGCAACCGCCGGGGCTCGGCCCATCGGCCCAGGTTGCGGTGCAGCGCTTCGATTTCGCCTTCGATGGTCCCGATGTCGGTGGCCCAACCTTCGGTCGCGGGCTTGCGGAGATCGGCCGCCAGTGCGGCCAGCCACGCCGCTTCGTTCTCCTTCAGCATCCGCTGCATTTGCCGGAGTTGTGAACGGCGCCAGTCGTGCGGTCGGGTCAGGCCACTGTCGTACGCCCTCCGCAGGTCCCTGACGATCTCGGCGGGGACGATCTCGGCGGGGACGATCTCGGCGGGCATGATCAGGTCGGGCATCGCTCCAACCCTATGCATGGTGGCGGATTCTCCGTGCTCCGGCCACGATGGGGCCGTGACCGGTGAACGGGCCCTCGATATTGCCGACCTCGATGCCGACCCGACGGTGCAGTTCCAGCGGTGGTTCGACGATGCGGTAGCGGCGGCGGTCCCCGAACCCGAAGCCATGTGCGTGGCCACGGTCGCGGCCGATGGAACCCCTTCGGCGCGCATGGTCCTGTTGAAACAGGTGGACCGTCGTGGGTTCGTCTTCTACACCAACTACCGCAGCCGCAAGGGTGAGGAGCTCGACGCCGACCCCCGGGCGGGACTGGTGTGGCGCTGGTTTCCTCTCGAGCGCCAGGTGCGAGTGACCGGTTCCGCCGAAGTGGTGAGCGCGGCCGAATCAGATGCCTACTTCGCCACCCGGCCCCGGGGGGCGCAGATCGGCGCCTGGGCGTCGCCGCAGAGCCAGGTCCTGTCGGGACGCGACGAGCTCGAGCACCTTGTCGCCGAGGTCACCGAGCGGTTCGCTACAGGGTCCATTCCGCGGCCGCCGTGGTGGGGCGGGATCCGGGTGGTGCCCGAGACCGTGGAGTTCTGGCAGGGGCGGGCCAGCCGCTTGCACGACCGGCTGCGCTACCGGCGTAACGCCGGAATGGTCGATGGCGCCGGCTGGACCGTTGAGCGTTTGGCGCCGTAGGGGTAGAAAGGAGCCATGGCCGACTCCCTTGAAGTGGACCTCCAGACCTTCGCGACCGCCCACGCTGCGGGGGCGGTGGTGCTCGACGTCCGCAACCCCGACGAGTACGAGGAGGGCCATGTGAGCGGGGCGGTCCTCGTTCCACTGGGAGAACTTGGGGACCGCCAGGACGACATCCCCGACGGCGACCCGGTGTACGTGATCTGCGCCATGGGCGGCCGGAGCCTCCAAGCCACCAAGGCCATGGTGGGCGCCGGGTACAACGCGGTCTCCGTGGCGGGGGGAACCAAAGGCTGGATCGAGCAGGGCCGGCCGGTCGTCACGGGCCCGTCGCCCGAGTAGGCCGCCAGGCGACGGCGGCTAACCCTGGGCGCTTCGAGAGCTCTGCCGGTTGGAGGTATCGAGGGCGCTATTGATCGAGCGCAGGCTGGTTGACAGCTGGTACAGCTGCTTGTGCTCGACGGGATCGAACACGTATCGCCGCACGCCAGCCACGTGGGTGGGCTCCGCCCGCCTGAGGATTTCCCAGCCGGCCGGGCTGAGAACAGCCAGGGTGCCCCGTCGGTCGGAGAGGCAGGCCTGGCGCTTTACGTAGCCGTCGCGGACCAGTCCGTCGAGGCGCCGGGTCAACCCGCTGGGCGAGACGAACAGCCGGTCGGCCAGCTCAGCCATTCGGAGCGCGGCGTCGTCTGCCTCGGAGAGCTGAACCAGTACCTCGTAGTCCCGCAACGAGATCTTGTGCGCCGCCTGGAGGTCGGTATCGAGGCGCGCCACCAGCCGGGCATGCACCGCCACCATGATCCGCCAGACCTCTTGTTCGTCGTCGGAGAACCGGTGCTCGGAGGCATCAGCGGCGGTCCTTGGCGGCGGCGGCGACCCCCGTTGACCGGCCACGTCCGAGACCATAACTGGAGACGCGGAGACGGTTCGAGGTTTGATACCCAGCTATGTCCGAACGGATGAATCATCTTTCACACCTGTTCGTTCGACCCCAGCGCGGAGGATCGAACGGCTCAGAGGTGCATCGGGGGAGCCGTCACCGGTCCGTCAGGGGATCTGCTCGCCGAGGTCGCTGCGCCCTTCGTCCATGAGCTCCTGCTCGAGGTCCTCGCGCGACGTGATGTCGTCCTCGTCGACCTTGGCGGCTTGGCGCTCGACCTCGGCTTCGGTCTCGGACACTCGTTCTTCGTGATCCGGCACGGATCCCTCCTCGGGAACGGCGTTGCGTGCGTGTGGGCTGGTCAGGCCATTGCTATCTATACAGCGGGCCCGGGTTCCGGTAGACTCAGCTTTTTCAAGTGCCGGGCGAGCGCGTTCGCGTTCGGCGGCGGAAACACCGCGACGCCGGCGGGCCGGCGCATGGGAAGGACGATACTGCGAAGGTGCCCACCAATCACGCGGCGCAGCCCGAAGAGGATTTGGTACGCCTCTACCTCAATGACATCGGCAAGCACGCGCTGCTGACGAAGGACGACGAAGCGCGTCTGGCCCAAGCCATCGAAGCCGGTCGCGAAGCGCGAGTGGAGCTGGCCGCCGCCAAGACCGTTACCGCGGCGCGCAAGCGAGAGTTGCGCCGCTTGATCCGAGGCGGCGACGACGCAGCCGAGACCTTCGTGAAGGCCAACCTCCGGTTGGTCGTCTCCATCGCCAAGAAGTACCAGGCGGCGGAGCTCCCCCTGCTCGACCTCGTGCAAGAGGGCAACCTCGGTCTCATGCACGCCGTCGAGAAGTTCGACTGGCGCAAGGGCTTCAAGTTCTCGACCTATGCCACCTGGTGGATCCGCCAGGCCATCACCCGGGGGATCGCCAACACCGGCCGCACCGTTCGGCTTCCAGTTCATGCCGGGGATCTGCTGACCCGGGTGACCAAGGCACGCGGCCGCCTCGAAGGTCAGCTCGGCCGGCGCCCGACGGTCGGGGAGCTGGCGGCAGACCTGGAACTCGAAGAGGAGAAGGTCACCGAGATCCTGCGCCACGCGGCCGAGCCGCTGTCGCTGTCGGAACCGTTGCGGGAGGATGGCGACGCCGAGTTGGGCGATGTCGTCGAGGACCGCTCCGCGGTTTCACCGTTCGACGCCGCTGCGGCCTCGCTGCTGTCGGGCGAGGTCGCCAAGATGCTGGTTGCCCTCGACGAGCGCGAGCGAGAGATCCTGCGGCTTCGTTTCGGGCTTGACCGGGGCGAGCCCCGCACACTCGACGAGGTGGGCGAGCACTTCAGCCTGACTCGGGAGCGCATCCGCCAGATCGAGGCCCGGGCCATGTCCAAGTTGCGCCACCCCTCGACCGACCGGGGTGCGAGAGAGCTGCTCACCGGCTGAGCCGTCGTTGCTGACCGGTGGATACCGCCGAGATCACCGTCGATACCCGGCAGCGCCAGATCGCCGACCTGAGCCAGGACGTCGCCGACTTCTGTCACGGTCGGGGCGACGGCCTCTTGTCCATCTTCGCCCCCCACGCCACGGCGGGCCTGGCGGTCATGGAACTGGGTTCGGGTTCTGAACCCGACCTCTTGGAGTTGTTGGCCCGGTTGCTGCCACGCGACGACCGGTACCGCCATCGCCACGGCTCGCCCGGTCACGGAGCCGACCATGTCCTGCCGGCGTTGGTCAGCCCGTCACTCGTGATCCCCGTCGTCGGCGGTCGGGCTCAGCTGGGAACCTGGCAGTCGATCGTCCTGGTCGACCTCAACGCCGACAATCCGACTCGCCGGGTGCGGCTCAGCTTCCTGGCCGGCTGAGGCCGCTCCGGAGCCATTCTTGTCACTCGACGTATCTATTTCATCGGTTTGTGGCAACAACGGTGGCGGCGGGTCCGGCGGCGGGCGTAACACTCGGGAGAAGTAGGCGGCGCACGACGTCGGGGTCCCCCGCACAGATCAGGTACTCCACGTTGCGCGTGTGCGACACGGCGCCCACCTTTTCCCCGCGTGGGTTGTGAATACCGATCTGGGCGCCGATGTAGCGCCGCGAATCGAACGCCAGCACCTCGACGTGGCCCCGGACGGCCGCCATGTCGACCAGGTCGTCGACGCCGACCCAGCCCTCGTTGCTGCCCGAGATGACAACCGTGGCGGCCCGCACACCAGCGATCAGTTGCGCCAGGGCGTCGGGTGCGTGGCGGCGGTCGTTGAACACGCTCTTGGTCGACGCCTCGCGGGCGTCGAGGCGCTTGCAGGCCACGCCGTAGTGCTCGGGGGCGTCCCAGGCGACGAGCGTCTCCCACACGTGGTAGTTCGTAAAGTAGCGGTGCTGGTTGTACGGCGGGTCGAGGTAGGCCAAATCGACCTCGGGGAGCGCGGGGGCCACCACAGTGGCGTCGCCGCCGACGGCGTGGCCGGGCCCCGGGAGCAGGACCGGGACCCGCAGGGTGAGGCGCTGGTACGACCGGGGCGCCCACTGCTTGAGGTACGCCATCTGCAGGCCGGTCGTGGAGTCGACCCGGTCGGCCGCTTCGAGCAGCGAGGTCAGCAGCACCGACTCGAGTGGGTCACCGGCCCACTGGCGCTGGATTTCGTCGCGGATGGCGTCGATGCGCTGGGCATTGTGGGGCTGGAAGAACCGGGCGTCCCGGCTGAACGTGGCCGTCACATAGCCATCCGTGCCGGGGAGGTTGTCGAGATGGGAAATGGCCTCGCCGAGCGCGCCTCGATCGACGTGGTCGGCGTCGGTCGCGATGTAGCAACCGCCCAGCACCTCGGCGTAACGGGCCAGGTCAACGGCCCAGACCTCGGCGCGACGGCGTTTCCACTCCTGCGCCACCCGGGTCGTGCCGGTGAACAGGTCGAGCGCCGTGTGCGCCCCCGCTCTGGTCAAGAGGTCGCCGAGGACCGGGACGAGGCGCCGTTTCGACCCGAGGTACTTGATCACTCCTGAGAGTGTGACGCTGCCGAGCGCGTGGGTGGTGTGATGCGCCGACTTAGGCGCCGGCCGCCTTCAACACCAGGTCGGTTGCGAAACCGGCGAACATCCCCGCCAGGATGCCCCACATCAGCATCTCCTTTTGGCGCAGCTTGGCCGCCACGTTGAGCAGCTGGATGATCACGAAGAGGATGGAGCCGGCGGCGAGGGCGAGGAAGGCGATGAAGATGGCGTTGTTGACGAACGACTGTCCGACGAGGGTGCCGAAAAAGGTGGGGCCGCCACCGATCAGGCCCATGACCGCCAGGAATCCCCAGCTCGGCCGGGTGGACTCGCCCGTCATGGGGGCGACGATGCCGAAACCCTCGGTGGCATTGTGCAGGCCGAACCCGATGATGAGCATCAGCGCCAGGCTGACCTCACCCTTGGCCGCCGACTGCCCGATCGCCAAGCCTTCGGAGAAGTTGTGCAGCCCGATGCCGACGGCGATGAAGAATGCCAGGCGCTCCGCCGGCGTCAGGGCACCTACCCGGAAGCGGGCGAGCGCGCCGGCTCCTATGGACGGGGCGAGTTCCTTGGCCGAGGCCGCGCCGGGCCCCATCCTCGGCGCCGATGCCGCCGTCGCCGTCGCCGGATCCAGGCTCGGTGCGACCGGTGCCGGACGCTTGGCGTTCGCGGCCATGTAGCGGTCGTAGTACACCAGGGCCACCAGGCCGATCGGTGAGCCCCGCGGCGAAGATCGCGGCCAAACCCGCGAAGTGCAGCCAGGTCTCCTTGCCGCTCTGCGCCGTCAGGAGGGCGCTCTCGACCGGCTCCCAGCCGGCGCTGAGCACATCCCACAGCAGGAAGAGCAGCACGCCGATGGCGGTGGCATTCAGGAACGCCTGCAGCCGCGGGGCGGGTTTGCGGATCCGGCCGACGGGAAGCCCGAGAAAGATGGTCAGCCCGGCGATGGCGCCAAGGATCAGGATGTTCCCAGAGGACATGAAGGCCCTTCCGTCGAGTTCTGTCGCGGCGGCATCCGCGGTCGGGGACTATTGTTAGGTGAACCTAACAGTGGTTGTCAACCCTTACGAACAAATCTCGTCAGTGTGAGTGCCGGAATCGGGTTGGCAGCTCGTCGACGACGACCGCCGCCACCACCTCGACGTGCTTGGTGCTCACGGCCACGATGGCGAAGTGACCGGTGGTGCTGGCGTCGGCACCTGCGACGCTCCCGGGATCGTAGGTCCCGCTGAAGGCGAAGACGCAGAGGTCCTGGTTGGGCAGAGTTGCCAGCGTCGCATCGGCGGGGAGGCGGTCGCGCAACGTCTCGGCGCTGACTCGGCGCACGCCCACCAGCTTGCCCTTGTCGTGCACCGCTTGGCGAGCCGTGGGAAGGTCACGGAAACAGGCGCTGGCCTCGGTGCCGAGCGATATCCGGCCCGAGCAGGCGGTCGTTGCCCCCGCCAAGGCGAGGAACAGCCCGAGTGTGGCCCACCGGTTCCTTCTCATCGGGGGTCCGCCTCGAGAGCGGGGCCACGGGGGCGGATTTGGCGACCAACAGGCCAACAAGGCGGTCACGCCGCAGTCCACTGCCGGGAGTCGTCACGTGGCCCCTTTCGCGTTCCATGGTGCCAGCGCGTCGGGCGCCGTTGCGTTCGGGTCGCGATCCTCCTGGCGGCGCAGGTCCCAGCTGGCATACGCCCACGCGACCCAGCCGATGAGCAGGAGGGACCAGAAGCTGAGCAACCGGTACAGCAGAACGGCGGCGACGGTGCTCTCCTGGCCACCCCCGTAGGCGACCAGACCGATGATGAGGCTGCCCTCCACCACACCGAGCCCGCCGGGCGTGATCGGGAGATTGGTGGCGAGCTGGGCCGCGGCGTACGCCAGGAGGAGGGCCCGCCAGGGGACCGGCGCACCCACGGCCGTGAATGCCGCGATCAGGCAGCCGATGTCGAGGGCCCAGTTGGCCACGGCGTAACCGAGCGCCACGACCCAGTCGAGCCTCGAAGGCGAGATGACGTCCATCTGGTGGAGGAGGTCTTCGATCAGTTGCCGCGGGTCGCCGGTCGGGCGCTTGAAGATTCGCTGCGCCACGTGGAGTGGGCGCACCATATGCCGGGCGATCCAGCGTCGCCGGCTCCAGATGAACACGATGACGGCAGCCAGGACGAGGAGGCTGAGGATCACCGTCACCAGGTCGAGTTCGCTCCCGGTACCACTGGCTGCGGCCAGCCCCACCACCGCCAGGATCACCAACGAGATCTGGGCCAGCGCCGCCGTCGCCACGAGGATCCACCCGGAGAGCACCTCGTCGGCCCCCCGGCGTCGAAACTGCCGGAAGGCGAAGACATTGCTGAATACCGGGCCGCCCGGAAGGGAGTTCTGGATGGCGTTGCCCGCGAACGTGATGGCGGTGAGTGTCGAGAGCGGGATCGATACGTGCCCCGCCCGGAACAAGCGACGCTGGAGGGCGGCGAAGGCGACGATGGACGCCAGTTCGACCACCCCGGCGGCGAGGAGCCATTGCCACCGGATGTGGTCCAGATAGCTCGTCGCACCGACCAGCTCGTCACGCTGGCCGTACACGACATGCAGTGCCAAGGCGGCTAGGGCGACGCTGATCAGCAGCCGCACGATCCGCCATCGGGACCTTCGCCGGCTGCGTGTCCCTACGGCTGGGTCGGGCGGGTCCGGCGAGGCGATGCGACGATGATCGCACTCCTCAGAGCCCCGGGGGGCCAAGTGACCGGTCGGCGCCGCGGTTTCGCTGCAACTCGTCGGCTGCTGCCAGCACTCGGAGCTCACCGGCTCGTCGGGTGAGTCCGGTCTGCGGAACCCGGCCGTGGTGCAACTCGAGCGGGCGATCGGGAAGGCCCCAACGCTCGCGATGGGCTTCGATAGCCCCCGCCGCCCGGCGCCAAGCGGACTGATGGGCCTCATGGGTGTGGTCGGTCGCGCGGGGCGGCAGCCCGATGGCCGACACGACGGCGACGCCGGGCCGGATTTCGGCCGCCCGACCGAGCGCCTCTTCCCGCCACGCGGCGGCCTGAGAAAGATCGGCCCACCGCTCGAGTTGGTCACGGTGGCCTTCGAGCCACAGGGCTCGGTCGTGGGTGGCCCCGTTCAATGCCGCGCCCTGTCGATCGAGATCGGCCAGAGCGGCGGTGTGCTCGGGCCGGCGAAGGCGGTCGGGAATCGAGACCAGCCAGTCCCGTTCCTCGCTCAGGCGTCGCAGGGCCGGTCGGGCGTCGGGGGGCGCCGTGGCGTTCAGGTAGTCGGCCAGGCGGTCCCGTTCGGGTTCCAGCTCGCTGAGCGGCCGGCTGGCGTCGGCGGCGAGTTCTCGTGCGGTTCGGTGGTCGTCGCCGTTCGGAAGCTCGGCCAGGAGCGCCGTCATGTGCCTGGTTTGGGTGCTGCCCGCGGCTCGATCCCGGGTGCGGTCGAGGGTGCGGTCGAGGGTGGATGGCGTCACCACGTCGTAGACCCGGTCGGGGTGCAGGCGCGGCGCCACCGCCTCGACGTTGCCAAGGCTCAAGATGGGGCCGTCGTGGCCATCGCGGAGATAGGGGGGCGTGGTCGCATAGCTGTGGGCGAGTGGGGGTGCGCGGGTTCCGGACTGGCCACTGGTGATCGTCCTCGGCTCCTCCAGTCCCTGCCACTGGACGGTGACCGACTTGTCGTCGGCATCGACCGCGGTCACCCGGCCCCGGGTGGCGCCCCGCACCGAGCCGAGCGATGCGTCTCGGCGGAGTGCCAACACGTCGTCGCCGGCCTGAAACGACCGCCCGCCGAGCACGACCGATGGGCCCCGCAACTCGCCCGCCTGCGCCCGGATGGCACGGGCCATGCCGTTCAAGTATTCGGCTTCCTCCGGACCCAGGGCCACCATGGTCGGTCGGTCACCGGCGGTCCAGCCTCGGCGCCAGTCGCGGATCAACTGGTCCATCGCCGCTTGCCCGGTCGGCGCCAGGGACACGGCCCCGTCGAGGCCGGCCTGAACGGTCGGTTGGAGCGCCCTGCGGGTCAGATCGGGGATGTCCAGGGGCTCGGGACCGGCGTCGATCGCCGTCAGGTTCACCCGCAATGTCTCCATGGCCGGGCTTTCGGCCCGACCCCGGCGGGGCGCGCTTCCCCCGTCCAGCAGCACCACCTTGGCTTTTCGGGCCGCGGCGTCAGCCGTTACCTGGTACAGGTCGTTGGTCGACCATCGCTCGGCATTGTCGACGACGACGACGGTCGGATGGGTCGGGGAATGTGACGGCGGCTCCAATGCCGCGAGGCTGCGCCACCTCGCTTGCCCGCGCTCGGTCTGGCTCACCATCGCCACCCGGTGGCCGTTGCGCTCCCACGCGTCACGGGCGGCATCGAGCACCCGGGCCTGGCTGATCAGCCCCCCGGTCAAGACGTCGACGGGCGCGCCACCTTGCGTCAGACGCTCGACCGCCTGCCGTCCGGCGTCGCTCAAGCCGCGCGCCTGCGTCGTGCCGGTAGTGACGAGGCCTGCGGCCCTGCTCGGGGCCGCCGCCGTGGCCGCGATCCGCTCCTCGAGGTGGCGCAGGCCGGGAGTCGTCCACGTGTCGCCGCCCGCGGGCAACGCGGTTTGCAGGAAGTCGTGGGCCACTCGTTCGAGCGTGGCGGCGGGTGCCCCCGCGACCGACAAGGTGGCGGCCGCCCGGACCACGTCGGGCCGGCGGAAGCGAGAGTGACGCTCGCTCAACAACCGCGTCAGCGACGCGTTGCCAGGCCCATACAGCTCGGCGTCGTGGCTTCGGGGCCGGCGACGTTCGGCCATCGCGAGCAACCGCTCGGCGCTTCGGCGATCGAGGCCCGCGGCCGCCACCCGCTCGGACCATGGTGCATTGGAACCGCCGGTGCCGCCTGGTCCGCCCTCGCTTGGTCCGCCGTCGCTTGGTCCGCCGTGGTGCGCCCCCCGGGTGCGGCCGGCCGCGGTCGCCCGTCCGACCCGCCCGGCCAGTCCGGACTCGATCGCGTTCTGCACCTCGCGTTGGCGCAGTGAGGCGGCCTCGATGGCGCCTCGGGACACACCGACGACGTCTCCCAAGCCGTGACGATCGATCGTCCAGTCGAAATGAAGGCCCTGCTCGGCCAGGTGGAATCGGAGGCCCGCTTGGAACACTGCGCCCGCCGCTCCCGCGTGGCGGAACAATGCCCGGCTGTCGAGGGTCGACCACCGACCGTCTTCGCCGTGGACGAGGTTGGCGACGACCAGATGCGTGTGCAGGTGGGGGTCGAGGGCGGCGCTCATGGCGTGGGGAAAGGCCGCTCCGACCAGTCCCGATGTGGGTATCTGGGCCGAGCTGCGCCGGGTCCACGCCGCTTCGCGTTCGAGATAGCCGAGGGCCGAGCCGACGGCCTGGTCATGAGCACTGCAGGAACTGGCCGCGGTGGTCGTCGTCACTCAGCGCCGCCAGCAGCGAGACCGACTTGGGCGCCGCAAGGATGAGGTCGAAGCCGCTGCGCCTCGTGGCGGGGATTCGGGCCAGCAGCTGGTCACCACCGGGATGGTGGCCGTCAAGGACGGCATGGAGCGGCGCGGCATCGACGGGGCCCCGTAGTCCGAGTTCCGCACTGCCCGCCCCGATCCAGCGCCCGGGAGCCGGGCCCTCCAGGTAGTAGCGGGCCTGGCCGCTGGTGATGGGACGAAGGACGAGCACGACGTCGTCACGCTCTCGTTCCGATTGGCACGAGAAATGACTAGCACAGCATGAAAAGATATGAAAGACTTAACGTCGTAACCGAAGAAGGAGGGTGAATAACCGTGTTCCACCTGTTCGCCGATGTGACCCTGGATCCCAGCGCCCAGCAGCTCCCGGGATCCGCAGTCCTGCAACAGCTCACCAACGGAATAGGAGGCTGGGCGCTCATCGCGGCAATGGTCGGGATGGTGGTCGGCGCCGTGGCCTGGGCGTTCGGGCAGCACTCGCAGAACTACCACCAGGCCTACAGCGGCCGGAAAGGCGTCATCATCTCCGCCGCAGCCGCCCTGCTCATCGGCGCGGCCTCCCCCGTGATCAACTTCTTTACGCACGTCGGCAACTCAGTCAGGTGACGCCCGGGACCCGATGGGCTTGCGCGGCGCTCGTGGCCGGCGCGGTGTTGGTACTCGGTGTGTCGCGGGCGTCGGCAGCACCGTCGGCGCTGGTCGTGCCGGTACGCCCCGCGCCGACCGCTGCGCCCTCGGACCTCGGCCGGCTTCCGTGCCTCCCGGCATTGGGATGCGACCCACTTGGCGGTATCGGCCAGGAAGCCGCCCAGACGATGGCCCGGGCGATCTTCGGGACCTTCGGTAATTTCGTCGCCGACGGCGTGCGCACGGTGCTCGACCAGATCTCGGTCGCGATCGCCAAGACCACACAGGTCAAGTTGGACCAGCAGTGGTTTCAGCAGCACCTCGACGTCATGCGGAGCTTGGCGGTGCTGATCCTGCTGCCTTTGATGCTGGTGGGCTTGATCAGCGCCGTGATCCACCGCGATGCCGGCCAGCTGTTGCGCGCCGGCGGGGTGTACGTCCCGGTGGCGATTGTCGGTGGGGTGGTCTCGGTCGTGCTGACCGAGCGAGCCCTCGAGGTCACCGATTGGGCCACTGCATTCGTGACCGGTGACCTCAACGGCAGCACCAATCGCGCCCTCGGGGCGCTCGGCGAGGCCGTGGCGACGGTCAGTTCGGCCGGGGCGCCGGGGGTCGGAACGTTCCTCACCATCATCGTCCTGCTCCTCCTGATGGCGGGAGCGTTGCTCATCTGGATCGAGTTGCTGCTGCGGACTGGTGCCATCTACGTGGTGGTGCTGTTCCTCCCGATCGCCATGAGCGGTTTGGTGTGGAAGGGCACGGTCAACTGGACCCGGCGCATGATCGAGGTCCTCGTCGCGTTGCTCCTGAGCAAGTTCGTGATCGTCGTCGTCATCGACCTGGCCGCGGGCATGATCACCGCGGGCGACGGCATCGGGACGATCATGCAAGGCGCCACGCTTCTGTTGCTGGCCGCGTGTGCGCCCTTCGCCCTCTTGCGCATGGTCCCCATGGTCGAGGCCGGAGTGATCGGCCACCTCGAACGTATGGAGCGCCGACCGATCGCGGTGGGGACCCGGGCCGCCGCTGGTGTGGCCCGTCAGGTGGTCGGTGGGGTCGAGGGCGCCGTTGCCAGCCAGATGATGGCGGGCAACGGGGGCGAGACCACGTCATCGGCGGTCGGGAAGCGGGAGGAGGGCGGCCAGTTGAACGCCGTTCGTCTCCCTGACAACTGGTCGGCCTCGTCGGGGTCCGAAGTTGACGGCCTGCCGGTCGGCAGTGCTTCGCGTGGGGCATCGAACGGATCGTCGGCCCCGATGATCGCTCCACCGCAGCCCGGCCCGGAGGCGGCGGGTGACAACTGAGAGCGGACGCTACCGATTTCCGCCCCTCGAGCGGCGCGGCCTGATCGCGGGAATCAGCGGGACCCAACTGGCAGTCGCAGCTGGTGGTTGCCTGGTCGCACTGGCGGTCTTGCGGCTCGCTCCCGGGGCGGTGGGGCCACTGTTGGCGCTGTCGGTGGTCGCCGCCACGGGCGCCTGCGCCTGTTGGAATGTCGCCGGTCGCACCCCGGGTGGGTGGGCGCCGATTGCCGCCGCGTGGCTCCGAAGGCGGGCGGCTCAGCCGGAACGATCCGACGTAGCGCAGGTGGGAACGACGCTCGCCGGCGCAGCCCGGGCGGCGCCGCCTGCGGTTCTGGCGGGGGTGCACATTTCAGCCGCTCCTGAGGTTCCTGGCTCGCCCCCGATCGGCGTGGTCCGAGATGCCAAGTCCGGAACCCTCGCCGCGATGCTCGCGGTACACGGGAGGTCATTTTCCCTGCTCGACCCCACCGAGAAGCAGCGACGGCTCGATGCTTGGGGCGCCGTGTTGGCCGGGTTGTGCCGCGATGGGAGCCCCGTGCACCGCATCCAGTGGATCGAGCGGGCCACGCCCGGCGATCGAGACGGCCTGCGGCGGTATCTCGACGAGTCCGGCCGGCCGGTTTCGGGGGCAGGAGAGGGGGCGAGAGAGAGCTACGCCGAGTTGATCAGTGGCGCCGGGCCGGTCGGCCACACGCACCTGTCGCTCGTCGTGGTCGCCATCAATCTCCGCAAGGCGGCCCGGGCGTCGCGAGCGTTCGGCCGGGGGCACGCCGCAGCCTGCGGGGTGCTGCGCCGGGAACTTCGGTTGCTTCAGGGACAGCTGCGCCAGGTCGAACTGGTGGTCGACCGGGTCTTGACCGAGGGTGAGGTAGCGGCCGGCTTTCGCCGGGCATGTGACCCCCACGGGGCGAATCGCCGGCGGTGCGCCTGGCGGAGCGGCCGGCGGTGCGCCTGGCGGTGCGCCCGGTGCGGTGTGGCCCATGGCGAACGAGGAAACCTGGGCCACGTGGCATGCCGACGGGTCGTGGCACGCCACGTACTGGATCGCCGAGTGGCCACGCATCGAGGTGGGTCCCGACTTCCTGAGCCCGTTGCTGCTGGCGACGTCGGGTTGTCGGGTCACGTCGGTCGTCATGGCACCGATCCCGCCCGCTCGCGCCGCCCGCGAGGTGGAAGCGGCTCGGACTGCGGACCTGGCCGACGAACAGCTTCGTCAAAAGGCGGGATTTCTCACCACGGCGCGCCGCCAGCGCGAGGCGGAGGGGGTCATACGTCGAGAATCGGAGCTGGCCGACGGCCATGCCGAGTTTCGCTTCTCGGGCTACGTAGGCGTCAGTGCGGTGAACCAGGACGAACTCGACGTGGCCTGCGCCGAGATCGAGCAGGCCGCCCGGCAATCCAATCTGGAGCTGCGGCGCCTGTACGGCCAGCAGGCGGAAGCATTCACCTGGACCCTGCCGCTGGCCAGAGGCCTGCGGTGACGGGCCGGCCCGGAGGCGGCGCGCGAGCGCACCAGCGGCTTGGAACTGTTCTCCGGCGACCTCGGCGGGCGGCGCCGACATGAGACCGCCGCCGGCGCACCGGGCGACGACGGCGCATCTCCAGGCGGCCTACCCGTTCGTGGCCGAGGGCGGCCTAGGCGAGCGCGGGGTGTACATCGGGCGGGATCTCTTCGGTGGGGCGTTCGTATACGACGCGTGGGAGCTGTACCGCGCCGGGGTACTCACCAACCCCAACATGATCGTGTTGGGCCAGATTGGGCGGGGAAAGTCGAGCTTCGTCAAGGCGCTGGTGTGGCGCCAGCAGGTCTTTGGTCGCCAGGCATGGGTCGTCGACCCGAAGGGCGAATATGGGCCGCTCGCCGAGGCATCGGGCGCCACGACGCTGCGAATCTCTCCCGGCGGTTCGGTGCGCCTCAATCCGCTGCAAACGCCGGGCTCGAGCGCGAGCGACGCCCGGCGGCGCCAATCCGAGTTGCTTTGTTCGCTGGCGGCAGGGTCGCTCGGTCGGCCGCTCTCGCCCCACGAGCGCACCGCGGCCGAGCTGGCAATGAGCACCGTGGCCGCCCGCAGCCCCGACCCCACCCTGCCCGCGGTGGTCGACGCGCTGCTCGTTCCGCACCCCGACGCCGCCGCCTCGGTGCATACCGACGTGGCGACACTGGCGGTCGACGGCCGGGAGGTGGCGCTCGAACTGCGCCGCCTGGTGCGTGGCGACTTGGCCGGCATGTTCGACGGGCCGACCACTCCGGGCATCGACCTCGGCAGCCACCTCGTGGTCATCGACCTGTCGGCCTTGTACGCCTCGCCCGCCCTTGGTCTGCTCATGACGTGCGCCACGGCGTGGTTGCAAGCGGAGCTGCAGCACGACGACGGCATTCACCGACTGGTCGTCATCGACGAATCGTGGGCGGTCCTCGCGAACCTCGCCATCGCCCGCTGGCTCCAGGCCGGGTTCAAGTTGGCCCGCGCCTTCGGGGTTGCCAACGTGGCCGTGGTCCACCGGCTGTCCGACCTTCGGGCGGCGGGCGCCGAGGGATCCGAGCAGCAGCGCCTGGCGGAGGGCCTGCTGGCCGACTCCGAAACGCGGGTCATCTTCGGGCAGCCGCCGTCGGAGGTCGAGTCGGCGACCGACCTGCTCGGGTTGACCAGCACCGAGGCTGACCTGCTGCCCCGCCTCCCCCGAGGGGTGGCGTTGTGGAAGGTGGGGCAGCGAGCGTTCCTCGTCGAACACCGTCTCGGGCGCCAGGAGGCGCGCCTGGTTGACACCGATCGCCGGATGAGTTCGCTGCGTTGAGGCCGCGGTCGGATCGCTTCGACGTCGTCCTGCTCGCGGGACTCGGGCTGGCGGGGCTGGGTGGATTGGTGGTCTGGTTGACCGGGGAAATGGTGGCCCTTCTCCATGGTGGCCGTTGGCTCGACCTGTCGCCCGGGGCGGTCGGAACGATCCTCGCCCGGCTGCCGTTCACGCTTGGGAAGCCGGCTGAGGCCTGGCCGCCGGGGATGCGGGCACAACTGCCGACCGAGCCCTGGTGGTATGCCCTCGGCGCCACCGTCTCGTTCAGCGCGGTGCTCGGGGTGGTCGCGGTGCTCGCGGTCACGACCCGCTTCGTCGGGCGAGCGGGCACGGGAACAGCCAGATCGGTAGGTCCCCGTCAGAGGCGTCCAGTCGGAGGGTCGACCGGGGGCGTGGGGTCGCGCTGGGCGGCCGGCCGACAACAGCATTCGCCGTTCGGTCGAGCACCGGGTCGAGACATCAGACGGGAGCGCCAATCGATGGGTGACCGGGGGTGGGGCGCCGGCGGGTTCGCCAACGGAGGCGGATGGCTCGGTAGTGGCGGGCGCCATTGGGTCGGCGGTGCCCATTGGGCGGCCCCACGGGACCTGGGGTCGCTCCGGGTGGGCCGGGCCGGTGCGGGTCGTCTCGTCCTCGGTCGGGTCGGGCGCACTCCGGTGGCGACCGAGGCGCGGCATTCGGTGCTGGTCCTCGGGCCGACTCAGTCGGGCAAGACCTCGGCGCTGGCCATCCCGGCTCTCCTCGAATGGACCGGTCCGGTGATCGCCACCTCGGTGAAGGACGACCTCGTCGCCCATACCAGCGGGTACCGGGCCACACTCGGGCGGATCTGGGTGTTCGATCCGACCGGATCAGGGCATGGCGGCCGGCGCTCGAGATGGTCGCCCGTGACCGAGGCGTCGACGTGGAGTGGTGCCCAGCGAGTCGCCCAGGCGCTGGTCGGCGCAACACCGGCGCAAACCGGCTTGAGCGACAGCGCGTTCTGGTTCTCCGCCTCGGCCAAGTTGCTCGCTCCCCTCCTTCTGGCAGCCCAGCGGGGCGGCCGGTCCATCGGCGAGGTGGTCCGCTGGACGAACCTCCAAGAGACCGACGAGGTCCGGTTGCTGCTCGAAATGGCCGGGGAGGGCGAGGCCGTGCAGGCGCTCGTGGCGGGGATCGCTCGCGACGAGCGAATCCGAAGTTCGATCTACACCACATTGGAGACGGTTCTCGCCCCCTACGAGGACCCCGTCGTGGCGGATTCGTCGCAGCACTCCGACATCGACCCCGTGGCCCTGCTCCAGGGAGCCAACACCTTGTACCTCTGCGGGCCGGCCCACGAGCAGGCGCGGGTCCAAGGAGTGTTCAGCGCCCTCGTCGGGGCGGTCGTCCAAGCTGCCGTCAACCGCTACGAACGGGAGGGCCCACTCGACCCGCCGCTACTCGTCGTGCTCGATGAAGCCGCCAATATCGCGCCGATCCAGGACCTGGACCGCCTGGCATCCACCGGTGCGGGGATGGGCATCCAGCTGGTCACGGTCTGCCAGGACCTGGCCCAACTGTCGGCGCGCTACGGGCCCGATCGGGCGCGCTCCATCGCCAACAACCACCGGGCCAAGGTGGCGCTGTCGGGTATCGCCGACGTCGGCACCCTCGACACGGTGTCGGGGCTGGCCGGCGAACAGGCGGTTCGGGAACAGACGCTGACGGCCGACCTCCGCGACGGCCGCCGGTCAACGTCGTCATCCATCACCTACCGGCGGCTGGTCCCGGCCGACGAGGTGCGAAGGATCCCGCCCGGCCATGGTGTACTCATCTACGGCCATCTCCCGCCCGCGAGACTGGTCCTGCGACCCTGGTATCGCGACGCCGAACTCCGGCGGCGCGCTACGGTCGCCGAGCCCAGCACAGGATCCGTTTGAACGGGTAGAAGTACGGCCGCTGGTCGCCGAGGATGTCCAGTAGGCGGCTGCGGTAACGCTCGACGAACGCCGCGTAGGTGGCCGGATCCAATCGTTCGCGGTACGGGGTCAGGAGCGTGCCCTTGACCCACTCGACGACGTCCTCGGTCGACGCCAGGAGGTGGCCGTAGACCTGCAGGCGGACGACTTGGTCGGCGTAGCCCATCCGATCGAGGGCGATGGCGTACTCCTCGGGCGCGAGCACTGCTATCGGCCATGTATCCCCGGCGTTGGCCAAGGCGCCGGCAAAGGGGGCCTCGGCCGCCACCTCCTTGGCGACCGTGTGCGAGGGGTGATCGAAGTTGGCGGGCACTTGAAACGCCAGCTGGCCGTGTGGGCGCAACGCGGTGGTCAGCGCGTCCAGCACGCGGTGGTGGTCGTGGACCCATTGCAGCGACGCATTGGCGGCGATCACGTCGAAGTTTCCATCCGAACCGTCGGGGTCGGGAAACGACGCGATGTCGCGCTGGCCGAACCACACGCCTTCGACGGCCCAGCGGTCGCTGTCGTCGAGCATGGCGGCCGAGCGGTCGATGCCGATCGTCTCGCCTGCCCCCAGGTGCTTGTGCAGGGCGACGGTTAGTTCCCCGGTCCCACATCCCAGATCGATCGCCCGGCACCCCGGCGCGGGATGCAGGAGTGCGAGAAGGTCGAAGAAGGGCTGTTGGCGCTCCTGGTGAAATCGGTCGTACTGCACGGGGTCCCACCCGTCGGTAGGCATGGCCGGGCCGGATCCTCAGGGCAGGGGTTCCTGGTCGGGCCCCACCGTCGGTGTCGTCTTCAACCGTCCTCGGCGCTCGTCCCAGATGTCGCGTGCGATCACGTGGATGGTGCCCGCGGCCGGGATCGCCAGCAGGGCGCCCACGAACCCGGCCAGCTCCGCCCCCGCGAGGACCGAAAGCAGGACCCACAACGCGCTCAGGTTCACGGTCTTGCTCATGATCAAGGGGTTGAGCACGTGGTTCTCGAGCTGCTGGTACACCAGAAACACGATGAGGGTGACGATCCCCGCGATGGGGGAGTGCAGGAAGGCAAAGGCAACCGTGGGGACGCCCGCCAGCAAGCCCCCGACCAGCGGAATGAAGTCCACCAGGGCAACCCAGACACCGAATACCACGGCGAATGGCACCCCGAGGACGAGCAGGGTGACGGTGCACACCACGCCTGCGATGACGGAGGTGGTGAAGTTGCCAATGACGTAGCCCGTGACCGACTTTGCGACATCGTCGAGGATTCGGCGGACCCGTCGTGCGTGCTGCGGCGACAGGATGCGGAGTGTTCCGTTCACGATCGACGGTCCTTCGAGCAGCATCAGGAAGGTCATGATCGACAGGAGGACCAGGCCGCCGAGACCGGACAGGACGGTTTTGGCAATGCCCAGGGCCGGGCCGCCGAGGTGGCTCAAGTAGTCCCTGATCTTCGGGATGTAGGTCGCGGCATCTTTCTGCAGGTGGTAGCGGGCGACGATGCTGCCGATGCGACCCTTACCGGCTTGCACCCGGGCCAATGTGCCCGGCAGGTCGTTGGCGAAATGGATCGCCTGCTGGTACAGCGGGTGGATAAACAGGTACCCGAGGCCGCCAAACAAGGCCATGCCGAGGAAGAAGACGATCGCGGTCGCCAGGCCTCGGCGGATCCGCAGCCTGACCAGGCCGCTCACCGCCGGACTCAACACCACAGCGAAGAAGGTGGAGATCACCAAGAGTTCGATCACCGTCCGCAGGGCCAGGATCAACTCGATGGCGACCACTGCGCCCAACACGACGCCAATCGCGCTCCAGATGACAAGCCAGGGAACCTCTTCGTGATGGCGCTCGTCTTGCTCCTGGTCCGCGACCTGGGCCGCGGCCGCCGAGGGCTCGTTTCCGACCGGCGCCGTGAGGGCAGAGCGCGCTGACGGAGGTGAAGGCACCTCCGCCAGGGGCGGAGAGCTCGGTGAGAACCTCCCGGCGGGATGGGCGCCGGCCGGCGTCTCGGCGCGGCCGGCTCTGGCGCGGCCGGGGTGACGTGATTGGTCTCTGCGTCCGTGATCGTGGCGGTCGCGACCGCGTCCAGGTCCGCCACCGGGCGGCCGGGCACTTCCCACTCCGGCTCTTCGCCAGCTCCGGCGTCTTCGTCGGAGACCGGGCGATCGCCTGCGTTGCCATTCGGGGCATCGTGGCGATGGGCAGCCTGCCGGTCGGGGAGTGTCGGGAAGTTGGGGATCGGCGGTGCCGTCGCCGCCGTTGGCGCCCTCGGCGACGTTGGCGAGGTCGGGACTGGCCCCGAGGTCGGGAACGTCGGGGCCGGCGGCAGCGGCGACGGGCACGCCAGTCGTGGCGTCTTCGTCTGTGTCGATTGCCCGACCAACCCGCTGCGGTGCATGGTCCGCGTCCATGACTCCTCCTCTTCGGCCCCAGCTTGCCAGGCCGAAAGGGCGAGCTGTCGGTTTGGGCTAGTTTGGGGTCGTCCCCGTGGTCAACAGCCTGGATACCACCGCCGGCGTCGATCGCCTGCCGACCCGGACCCGGTTGGCCGCCTGGGTGGGGAGCACGGTGGGGGGCTTGTCGCGGCGCCTCGGTCGCGGAACCGGATCTGTCATCGGCGGGCGTGCCATCTTGGCCATCGACCCGTCCGCACTGCGGCGGCTCTCCCACGGCCGGCGCATCGCGGTGGTGAGCGGAACCAATGGCAAGACGACGACCACCAGCCTCCTCCGCGCCGCCTTGTCCCAGCGCGGCGCGGTGGTGTCGAACACCCTCGGTGCCAACCTTCCGCCCGGCGTGACCGCGGCCTTGGCGGCGGCCCCCGCCGGGGCCCTGCTGGCGGCTCTCGAGGTCGACGAGGCGTGGCTCGGCCAAGTGGTGACGGCAACCGATCCCGAGGTCGTGGTGTTGCTCAACCTCAGCCGCGATCAGCTCGACCGCAACAACGAGGTTCGGCGCTTGTCGACGTCATGGCGCGATCTGATCGCTCATCGCATGGCCCTGGGCACAGCCCCCCATGTCGTCGCCAACGCCGACGACCCCCTCGTCGCTTGGGCGGCGCAGGCGGCGCAGGTGGAGCAGGGGGCGCAGGCGGCGCTCGCCCCGGAGACCCCCGAAACGGCAACAGCGTCCGTCACCTGGGTAGGCGCCGGCCAGCGTTGGACCGCCGACGCCGCAGGGTGCCCGAACTGCGGTGGACGCATCCAGTTCCCAGACGAGCTCGGCGGCGCTTGGGCCTGCTCCGGTTGCCACTTTCGACGTCCGGCCCTCGACGTGTGGCTGGAGGACGAGGAGGTCGTATTCCGTGACGGCGCCCGAATAACCGTCCGGCTGCAGTTGCCCGGTCGGATCAACCGGGCCAACGCCGCGATGGCCATGGCGGCCGCCACCAGGTTCGGCGTCGATCGGAACGAGGCCGCGGCGGCGATGGCGGCCACATCCGAGGTCGAAGGGCGGTACCGAACCGTGAGGGTCGGCGACGTCTCCGCCCGGCTCCTGCTCGCAAAGAATCCGGCCGGTTGGTTGGAGACGTTCGACCTTCTTTCGCCAGCACCGGCGCCGGTGGTCGTGGCGATCAACGCCCGGATCGCAGACGGTAAGGATCCGTCGTGGTTGTGGGACGTTCCCTTCGAGCGACTGCAGGGCCGACTGGTCGTGGCAACGGGGGAGCGAAGCGCCGATCTCGCCGTCCGGCTGCGTTACGCCGACGTGGACCACCGCCGCCAGCCCGACCTGTTTCAAGCGATCGAGGATGCGGGCGCCTCGCGGGTCGATGTCGTCGCCAACTACACGTCCTTCCAAGCGTTCAATCGTCGCCTCGCCGATGGCGCCTGATTCTCCGGCCGGCCCGTCAGCGGTCCGGGTGGCCCTGGTGTTTCCAGACCTCCTCGGCACCTACGGTGATTCCGGCAACGCGGTCATCCTCGCCCAACGCTTGCGCTGGCGCGGCCATGGGGCGGAGGTCGTCGAGATCAACGCCGGTGGGGTTGTCCCCGACTCCTGCGATCTCTACGTCATCGGAGGCGGCGAGGACCAGCCGCAGTCGCTCGCCGCTCGGGACCTCAACATCCAACGCTCCCTGCACCGCGCCGTCGACCGGGGCGCCGCGGTCCTGGCCGTATGTGCCGGATTGCAGATCTTGGGTCGGACCTTCGTCGGGCCCGACGGCGTAGAACAACCCGGTTTGGACCTGTTCGACTGTGTCACCGTACGGGGCCGTGGTCGCCGGGCAGTGGGCGAGTTGGTGGTCGAGCCAGCCGCGGAGCAGGGATTGCCCGTGATGACCGGCTACGAAAACCACGGCGGCGTGACCATCCTCGGCCCCGACGCCCGACCGTTGGGCCTGGTGCGAAGTGGCGTCGGCAACGGACAAGACGCCGGACGTGGCCCCGGACACGACGCCGGTCGAGATGGTCGACCCGGGTACGACATCGACCAGCCGGCCCGCCTGGCCGACGGCGTCGTCAACGGCCGGGTGTGGGGTACGTACATGCACGGTCCTGTCCTGGCCCGCAATCCAGCCTTCGCCGACCTCCTGCTCGGCCTGATCACCGGCCCCTTGTCGCCCCTCGACGACACCGAGAGCGAGGCGCTTCGAGCCGAACGGCTCGAAGCTGCCAAAGGGCAGGCATCGGGTCGGAAGCGCCGGTGGGTCCTGCCGCCGGGTTTGACCAGGTGGGTCCGGAGTCGGCCACGAGTCTGATGACGTCGGAGTCAACCGCCCTTCACACCGACCAGTACGAGCTGACCATGCTCGACGCCGCCCTGAAGGACGGCACGGCCGACCACCGGGCCATTTTCGAGGTCTTCACCCGTCACCTACCGGCGGGCGCCGGCTACGGAGTCTTCTGCGGACTTGGCCGGCTCCTCGACGCCCTTGAGCGGTTCCGGTTCGGCCTCGACGAACTCGACTGGCTGGACGGCGCCGGCATCGTGAGCTCCGACACCCTGCACTGGTTGGCGGGCTACCGGTTTTCGGGAGACATCGACGCCTACCGGGAAGGTGAGCTGTACGGCGCCGGCTCGCCGGTCCTCACCGTGGATGGCACCTTCGGCGAGGCGGTCCTCCTCGAGACGCTCATTCTGTCGACGTTCAACCACGATTCGGCCGTCGCTGCGGAAGGGTCGCGAATCGTCGCCGCAGCCCACGGCCGTCCCCTGATCGAGATGGGCAGCCGGCGAACCGACCCCGAGGCCGCCGTCGCGGCGGCGCGGGCCGCCTACATCGTCGGCTTCGCCAGCACGTCGAATCTGGAGGCAGGGCGGCGCTACCGCGTTCCGACCGCCGGCACCGCGGCCCATGCTTTCACGCTGGCGTACCCAACCGAGCGGGACGCCTTCGCCGCACAGGTGGCGGCGCTCGGCCCCGGAACCACCCTGCTGGTCGACACGTACGACACCAACGAGGGCATTCGCAACGCGGTGGCCGTCGCTGGCCCCGCCCTCGGTGCCATCAGGATCGACTCCGGTGACCTGGTTGGCGAGGCGCGGCGGGCCAGGGCGCAGCTCGACGAGCTGGGGGCGACGAACACGAGAGTGATCGTCACGGGAGACCTCGACGAATACGCGCTCGCGGCGCTCGCCGACGCTCCTGTCGACGGCTATGGCGTCGGCACGGCAGTGGTGATGGGTGGGGAGCGGCCCACCGCGGGCTTCGTCTACAAGCTGGTGGCGGCCGGCGACGCGGGCGCCGACCTGCGTCCAGTGGCCAAGCGATCACCGGGAAAGGAAGGCGTGGCGGGCAGGAAATGGTCCTGGCGACTGCTTGACGGCACCGCCGACGCGGGTGAGGAGGTGTCCCTCGATCCCAAGCCACCAGATGGGAAGTCGCGCCCCCTCCAGGTACCTGTGGTCCGGGGGGGCGCCATCGTGCATCGCCCGACCATCGAGGCGATCCGGACCCATCACGCCGCGGCCCGGGCGGAATGGCCCGCTGATCGGCCCCTCGGGATCATCCACCGCGCCCGGCCCGACAACTGACGGCCCAACAGGTGATTTCAGGCCGTTCTCAGCCCGGTCTTAGATTGGTGGTCGTAGCCTGGGGTCCATGGCATCCTCTGCCCGCAGCCGCAAGCTGCGGTGGTCCGCTCCCTTCGCCGCCGCAGTCGTCATCGCTCTGATCGTCGCCATTCCCGGACTGTCGGCCGCCGACTCCCCCTCGTTGCCCGCCCTCTCGGCTCAGCAACTTCTCGCCAAGGTGCAGCAGGCCAAGCCCGTCGACCTGTCAGGCACGATCGACATGAGCACCAACCTGGGCATCCCCAACCTGAGCGCGCTGACCGACGCCGCCGGTGGCGGAGGCCGTGGTCGCGCCGCCTTCAGCCCGACCGACCTGCTGAGCGGGTCGCACAAGGCGGCGGTCTGGCTGGCGGGCCCCGACAAGACGCGGGTCGCACTGCTGCTCGACATGGCGGAAACCGACGTGGTCCACAACGGCGACAACATCTGGACATGGGACAGCGGCACCAAGAAGGTGGTCCACTACACGATCGCCGCAGGCACGAAGCCCGCCGTTGGGACCAAGCCCGCCCACGCAACCACCGACCCAGCCGAACCAGTCAAGACGCCGCAGCAGTTGGCGGACGAGTTCCTGGCCAACCTCACCCCGTCCACCGCGGTTTCCATGGGCGCCCCCATCTCCGTCGCCGGCCAGAAGGCGTACCAACTCGTCCTGGCCCCGCACGCGGCCGCATCGACCGTCGACCACGTCGTGATCGCGGTCGACAGTGTCACCAGCGTGCCTCTGCAAGTCCAGGTGTTCGCCAAGGGCCAGAAGAAGGCGGCGCTCAGCCTCGGCTTCAGCTCTGTGCACTACTCGACGCCCGCCGCGTCGCGGTTCGCGTTCACGCCACCGCCGGGCTCGACCGTTACCACTAAGTCCCTGGGCGGCTCGCACGCGGCGCCCGCTGACGCGGCAACGCCGAAGGGCAGCGTTGCGCAGGGCAACGCTCCGAAGGAAACCGCGAACCAGCCGGCCACGGTGGGCCAGGACTGGACCACGGTCGAGATCATCAATGGAGTCCAGATCCCCCGGCAACTGAACGACTTCCTCAAGGCCGCCACGCCCGTGAGCGGATCGTTCGGCCAGGGGCGGCTGCTCGAGTCCTCGCTCGTCAACGTCCTCGTCATGGACGACGGGCGGGTCGCGGTCGGTGCGGTCAGCGCTTCCGCCCTGGAAGCAGCCGTCGCGGCCGCCCCCTAACCGCGTGGACGGCTCCGCTGGCGCCGCCGGAACCCCCGCGCCCAACTCGGCCCCCGCGATCGAAACCACCGGCCTGAGCAAGCACTTCGGCAAGGTACCGGCCGTCGATGGCATCGATCTGCATGTCCCGGTCGGATCGGTGTTCGGGTTCCTCGGTCCGAACGGATCGGGCAAGACCACGACGATCCGGGTGTTGCTCGGCCTGCTCAACCCGACCGCCGGTACCTGGAAGCTTTTCGGCCGCCCGATGCCCCAGGCCTCGATGCAAATCCTGCCCACGGTGGGCGCCCTGATCGAGGGTCCGGCCTTCTACCCCTGGCTGAGCGGCGCCCAGAACCTGGCCCGCTTCGACGCCGCCGGCCCCGACGGTGATCGGCCGACGCGCCGAGCCCGGATCGATCTCGCCCTGGCTCGTGTCGGGCTCACCGCCGCCGCAGGCAAGAAGTACAAGGCCTACTCGCTCGGGATGCGCCAGCGCCTGGGCCTGGCATCGGCCCTCCTGCGCCCCCGGGATCTCCTGGTGCTCGACGAGCCGACCAACGGCATGGACCCCCAGGGCACCCGCGAGATCCGCCACCTCATTCAGGAACTGGCCGCGGACGGGACGACGATCTTCCTCTCCAGCCACCTGCTGTCTGAGGTCGAGCAGGTGTGCACGCATGTCGCGGTGATGTCGTTGGGAAAAATCCTCGCCCAATCCACGATCGCCGACTTGCAGGCGACGGGTGCCCGGCGGCTGGCCGTGGAGACGGTACAGGTGAGCGTGGCGGCAACGGTGCTCGAGCGGTTGGGCTTGACCGACCTGACGATCGACGGCGACGCCATCTCGGCCCGCCTCGACGGCCAGCAGCCCGAGGACTGCTGCCGGGCGCTGGTCGACGCCGGCGTAGGAGTGCGCAGCCTCACCACGGTCCGGCCCACGCTGGAGGACACCTTTGTCGCCCTGACGGGGGAGGGTTTCGATGTGGCGCGCTGAGCTCATCAGTCAGTTTCGGCGCCGCCGGGTAAAGGCGTTGCTCCTGGTGCTGGCCGCGGTGCCGGCCCTGTTGGCGGTGTTGGTCTACCTCTCCGGCGGACCGTCGAACGGGCAAGGACCGACCTTCCTCGACGAGGTGACCCGCAACGGGGTGTTCGCGGCGTTGGCCGGCCTGACGGTAACCGTTCCGTTCTTTCTCCCACTGACGGTCGCCGTCGTGGCGGGCGACAGCATCGCGGGCGAAGCCAGTCTCGGCACGTTGCGCTATCTGCTGGTGCGCCCGGCGGGTCGATCTCGACTGTTGTTGATCAAGGCCGTCACCATCGGGGCCTACTGCCTCGCGGCGGCGCTGGCGGTGGCGGCCGGCGGCCTGATCGCGGGCGTGATCCTTTTCCCCGTTGGCCGGGTCACTACGTTGTCGGCCACCACGCTCTCGCTCGGTGCGGGGATCGAGCGAACGCTCCTCGCGGCGCTGGTCGTCGGGGCGTCGCTGTTCGGGATGGCGGCCATCGGGCTGTTCATCTCGACGCTGACCGACGTCCCGGTGGGCGCCATGGCCGCCACCGTCGGCTTGGCCGTGCTGAGCGCCGTGCTCGGTGGCGTCTCCCAGGTGCAGGCCATCCATCCGTGGCTGTTCACCAGAGGGTGGTTCGCCTTCGGGGACCTGCTGCGTGATCCCATCCAGTGGACCGCGATCGGCCATGACCTGGCACTGCAGCTGGCGTACATGGCCGTCTTCGGCGCCGCCGCCTGGGCCCGCTTTACCACCAAGGACGTTCTGGCGTAGAAACCCAACCATGAATGAGGCCACGCCGGCCCGGCGGCCGCCTCGATCCCGGCGGCCACGACCGCTGCGCATGGTGGTGCTGGTCTTGGCTGCGGTCGTGGCGTCAGCGTTGTGGTGGAGCGCCGCCGGGCAGGTGGTGAGCCCGGGCTCGGGAGCACGCGATTCCTCCCGGGCCAACTTGGGGCCCGGCCAGGCGCCTCGGGGACTGCGGGTCCAGGCCGCGGTCGGCGGCGCCATCTCCGGCCATTGGGACGCGGCCGCGTCGGGGCCGAAGGCGACCAGCTACCAGGTCGGCGTCGTCAGCGTGGGCGACGGCCGGACCGTCGCCACCACCGAAACGTGGTCACGGTCAGTGGTCGTCAGCGGCCTCGCCGTCGGCGGGCGTTATCGGCTCGTCGTCGCGCCCGTCGTCGGGGCCCGCGCCGCGCCCTTGGCGTCGACCGCATCGTCGCCGGTCGTTGTACTGGCCGACCACGCCCCGGACCCTCCCGCTCAGGTGATCGTCACCGCGCTGCCCGCAAGCAACGGCCTCGAGGTGCACTGGACGCCGGCCACCTCCGGTGTCACGGCGACGGGGGCCATCGTGCAGTTGTACGACGCAGCCGGCTACAAGGGGTATGTGCGGTGCCAGGCGCAGTGCACGACCGCCGCCTTCCGCGGCCTCGCCTATGCCTCGCGGTACACCGTCGGGGTCGTCCCGACCAACGCAACAGGCCCGGGGCCGGCGACCGCCTCGAACCCGGTCGATCTCCGCAGCCCGTGTCCTGCGGTGCCGTCCTGCGTCACCGTCGATGCCACCACTGCCACCGGGGCGGCCCGCCATCGTGCTCAGGGCTTCCTCAACTCGATCTACCCGACCGGCGACATGGTGGCGCGGGTGCGGCAGCTGAAACCGCAATCGTGGCGGGGCGCCCCGACCTACCAACCCGCCACCGGCAGCCTCGACTGGTCGTCATGGGATGCCGCCGTGGCGACCGGCGCCGAGACGACGTTGCTGCTGTCCAGCCTGTGGCATTCCGAGACCACGACCGGCGCCGGTGCCCGAACCCCCTGGGCCAACTGGGACGCCTACGCCCGCTGGGTCGACGCGACCGTCAGCGCCATCAGGGCGTCGGGCCACCGGGTCACCTACTGGGAGATCCAGAACGAGCCCGGCGCCCCGGGCTACTTCACTGCCGCGGACTCGGCGGCAATGACCGTGGCTGAGTACCTCGAACAGTTCCGCGTCGCCTATGGCGCCATCAAGGAAGTCGACCCCACAGCCCGCATTGTCGGCCCCAGCCTCTCGCACTTCGCCGACTACCCGGGCGAATACACGGCGAACGAGCCTGACCTGGTGACCTTCTTGGACTTCGCGGCCCGCAATGGCCTGAAGCTGGCGGCGGTGACCTGGCACGAGATCGATGACGACCTTGGTCCCAACCCGCGCGACTACAACACCCAGCCGGAGATCATCGGGGACCATGTGGCCGAAGCCCGCCGCCTCATCACCGAGCGGCCCGCCCTGGGGGTCCCCGCGGTGTGGGTCAACGAGTACGGCCAGCACATCGACTACGCCATTCCCGGCTGGACCCTCGGCGACATCGCGGCCATCGAGGCGGCCGCGGTAGACCGGGCCGGCCGCTCCTGCTGGCCGGAACAGGCGCCCGGCGGTGCCCTCTCGAACGACTGCGCGACCCCGACGCTCGACGGCGTGCTCTCGATGGATGGCTCGACGCCGCGGGCGAACTACTGGGTGTATGCCTCCTATGCCGCCATGGTGGGTCGCCTCGTGGCGAGCGGATCGAGCGACGCCGCCATCTCGGTGCTGGCCGCGAGAGACGATGGGTCAGAGCGGGTGCAGGCCATGGTCGGGCGCCACGTCAGCTGCTTGCCGTCGAGCAACCCGAGCTGCACCCGGCCCGACGCCGTGACGGTGGCGCCGGTCCCCGTCGCGGTCGACGTTCGCGTCCCGTGGGCCACGGCGACGGCCGAGGTGTCCATCGCCCGGGTCTCGCCCACCTGGGACCCGGTTCCCACGCTGCCGACGATCTTCCACGGCGCGGTCCCGGTGGCCGCGGGGCATCTGAGCTTGGCCCTGCCCGCGGTGGCGGACGGCGAGGTCTACCTGATCACGGTCGCACAGTGATGGCCCTTGTGGTTCGGGCTACAGCTCGTCCTGGTCCCACAGCCGGATGCCGCCCAGGATCCCGGCCGCGTTGTCGATCACGGAGACCCCGGCGGGAAGGTCGCCGGTGACCTTGGCGGCGTTGCCGCCCCCGAGGTACAGGTGGTCCCAGAAGAAGAGTGTGTGGAGGACGGAGATCATCTCGCCCACCCGCTTGTTCCACTTGCTGGAACCCGCCTTCTTCCGGGCCACGTCGCCCAACACCTCGTTGTAGGTCTTCTTGCCCCGGAAGGGATGCTGCGCCAGCTCCAGGTGCGGGCACAGCCGGCCCCGGTAGAACAGGCCCGTTCCCACGCCGGTGCCCAGGGTGACCACGAGTTCGAGCCCATCGCCTGTTATCACCGCCGCCCCTTGGAGGTCGGCGTCGTTGGCCACCTTGGCCGGCTTTCCATAGGCCGTCACGAGGGCGCTCTGCAGGTCGAACCCGTTCCACGCCGTGACCAGTTTCGGGTCGGCCTTTCCGTCGGCACCCTCGGCGCTCAGGAAATGGGGGGCGGTGAGGATCGTGCCGCCGCGTACCATCCCAGGGAACCCGAGCGACACGCGGTCGAACGCCGGCAACGACCGGATCAGGTCGTCGATGGTGGAGATCAGGACCTGGGGACTCAGGGGATACGGGGTCTCGACCCGGACGCGCTCGTGTTCCATGTGGCCCGTCGGGTCAAGTACCGACGCCTTGATACCGGTGCCGCCGACGTCGATGGCCAGCGTGTCCGGCCCGTCAGTCTCCGGCGCTTTGGTCTCGGGGGCCTGGGTCTCGGGGGCCTGGGTCTCGGGGCCTTCTGTCGGAATCTGGGCGCTCACGGTGGGCTTGGTGGTCCGCTTGGTTGCTGCCACATCGGCGACGTTAGACCCATCGCGGCCGTGACGTGCGGTACCGTGGCGCGGTGCCTGAGAGCGGCGATCTCTTCACCATTTTGGGCCAGCTCAACCAACTTCGCCAGGCCGCGGGGCCCGACGTTCTCGGAATGACCATTCCCGAAATACTCAAGGAAGTCGTCGAGGATGCGGGCGGATTGGAGTCCGTGACCGAGCCACTGTTCGAAGTGGTGGCCGGCCTCGGCGCGCTGGGCGCGGTGGACCTGAGCGAGGTGTTCGGTCCCGAGATCGCGGGGGCGATCGGTGAGCTTGCCGGTTCGGCGAAAAAGCTCTGGGATCTCGCTGGAGGCAGCGACATCATCGAGCAGGTGACCCGGACGATCACAGCGGGGGCGATCGAACCCGAGGCGAACGACCGAACCCGAGGCTTAGGGTCGGCAGACGGTGAGGCGGTAACACACCGCCATGAGCGCCTCGGCCCGCGCCACCTCCGAGGCCGTGAAGCGGACCGATGATGCTCGGGCGGCGAAGCCCACCCGACTCGGGTTGAGCTGATCGTCGGGAACCGCCATCACCCAGCTGGGCCCTGGCTGCTCACCGCGGACCTGGGGCGGCAGCTCCGCTTCGCGAGTTACGACCGCGCTGCCCAGCGCCAATGCCCGGCGACCCGCCAGCAGCTGCTCGGCCTCGACCGGCGACCAGACCCACGCCATGTCGGTCGTGCAGATCTCGGCCAAGGACTGCGCCAGAGCCAGGTCGCAATCCTGAGGCTCGGCCTCCAGCGCGAATCCGACCCAGTGCAGTGCTCGGACGATCGGGTCGACAATGGCCGAGTCGACCCGTGCGGACAGGACCACACCGGCGTCGGCGGCCGCCAGGACCGACGACAGCTTGGTCGGCTCGCAGCTGTCCGGCAGGTCGATGAGGATCTCGTCGACGCTGCGCTCACCGTCGATTTCGTGGATGTCGACCGACATCACGTTGCCGCCGGCGGTGGCGATGGCGGCCGCCGCCTTGGCCAGCGCCCCGGGCCGATCGGGCAACTCGATGCGGACTCGGTACCGCGTTGACATGTTCGAATGGTAATGGCGGCTCACCTCGAAACCACCTCTGGACCGAGAACGCCCTGTGAACATCGCAACTCCGGGTGCTGACGGAACGCCCCAACCGGAAAAAATTGGCTGATTGGCTCTCTCTCAGGCCCTACACAGCTGTTTCACTTCGGAATCTGAGGAATCGCGCCGATAGTGGTACCAGCCCCCGGAGAAGGGATCTGGTTTCGTGCATCTCATCGGTGTCGCCCAATCGCTTGGATTGTTCTTTGTCGTGTGCCTGGCGACCGCCGTGGTCCTGGGCATGGCGATGGTCGCCCTGGCCCGGATGGAACGTGCGACGATTCCAGTCCGCCCGCGGCGTGCGGCACCCAACACCCCCCGCGCCAGCGGTGCGGTCCTGCCGCCCGACCAGGTGTCGAGTCGCGGCAGCTGCACCTACGGCCCTCGAGGTAGGTAGCCGCAGGTCGCCTCCTGTTGGTCCGGAGGCGGGGGCGGTGAGGCGGTAGACATTGGGTCCATGGCCGTCATCTCGGAGCTGTTCGACGTCGACGCCTGGCGCCCGGTAGAGGGGTTCGACTTCCAGGACATCACGTACCACCGGGCGTTGTCGCAGCCGACCGTTCGGGTGGCGTTCAACCGGCCCGAGGTTCGCAACGCCTTCCGGCCGCAGACCGTCGACGAGCTGTACCGGGCCCTCGACCACGCCCGCATGACACCCGACGTGGGGTGCGTGCTCCTGACGGGCAACGGGCCGTCGCCCCGCGACGGCGGATGGGCGTTCTGCTCCGGCGGCGATCAGCGCATACGGGGCCGCGACGGCTACCGCTACGCCGAGGGTGAGACGGCCGTGACGATCGACCCTGGTCGCACCGGTCGTCTGCACATCCTCGAGGTGCAGCGGCTCATCCGCTTCATGCCCAAGGTGGTCGTCTGCGTCGTTCCGGGCTGGGCGGTCGGCGGTGGCCACAGCCTGCACGTGGTGTGCGACCTCACCCTGGCCAGCGCCGAGCAGGCCAAGTTCAAGCAGACCGACGCGGACGTGGCCAGCTTCGACGGCGGCTTTGGCTCGGCCTATCTGGCCCGCCAGGTCGGCCAGAAGCGGGCCCGGGAGATCTTCTTTCTCGGCCTGACCTACAGCGCCGCCGAGGCGTACCAGATGGGGATGGTCAACGCCGTGGTGCCCCACGCCGACTTGGAGAAGGTGGCGCTCGACTGGGGTCGCCTGATCAACGGGAAGAGCCCGACCTCGCAGCGGATGCTGAAGTTCGCCTTCAACCTGATCGACGACGGCCTCGTCGGCCAGCAGCTCTTCGCCGGGGAGGCGACCCGCCTGGCGTACATGACCGACGAGGCGGCGGAGGGACGCGACGCCTTCCTCGAGAAGCGGCCGCCGGATTGGTCGACGTATCCCTGGCACTTCTGACCCGGCCCTCGGCGAGGCCGAGCTGATCGGGCGGCCACCCCATGGTGCAAGGTGCCGGTACCTTGGCCTCTGGTGCGCCTCGGCCTGACCCTCCTCGATCCCATCGCTCCGCTGCGCCGGGCGGTCCTGCGCCCGGTCCGGGCCGCCTTCGGCGTCGACCGCTTCCCGGAGGAGCAGTACACCCTCCCGGTTGGCGATCCCGGGCTCTTCGGTCCCGACAGCGTTACCTGGCGCATCCATGCCGACGCCGCCATGCTGATCGGCGGGGTCAGCGCCGTCATCCTCCAGACGCTGCATCCCCTGGCCATGGCCGGCGTGGCCGAGCATTCCGAGTGGCGCCAGCGGCCCTTCCAACGACTGTCGCGGACCTCGTCGTTCGTGACCGCCACGACGTACGGCTCGACACCGGTCGCCGAGGGCATCATCGCGGTGGTGCGGGCGGTGCACACCCGCGTCGTGGGCTTCGCGCCCGATGGACGGCCGTACCGAGCCGACGATCCGGCGTTGCTGCGCTGGATCCATGTGGCCGAGGTGTCGAGCTTCTTGAATGCCCACCGGCGCTACAGCTTGCTTCCCGTGGCCCCAGCCGACCAGGACCGGTACTTCGACGAGGTTCGAGTCGTCGCCGAAAAGCTTGGTGCAACGGACCTGCCACGCAGCCGGACCGAGGTGGCGGCCTACTTCGATTCCGTGCGCCCGGAGTTGGTGGCCGGGAGCCAGGCGCTGGAAACGGTGCAGTACCTACGCGTCCCGCCATTTCACGACCGCACGCTGCAGGTCGCCTACCAGGTGATCATGCAGGCCGCCATCGGTCTGCTTCCCGACTGGTCACGCGACCTGCTCGGGCTCAACGCCGAGCCGCTGCTCGAACTGGCGACCAGTCGCATTGCGGCCAACGCCCTACTCAATGTCATGCGCGTCGCCGGGGGTACCCCGCCTGCGGTCGCCCAGGCTCGTGCCCGTTGCCGCCCGCTCGTGGTGACCTGATCGGCCCACTCGGGGTCGCTCTGGCTTGGCGGCGTCGTTCACGTTTCTTTCACGTTACTTCTATGCCTCGTTGATGCCTGTTTCGTTAGCGTTCCCGCTGTCTTACAGCCAAATGATCAGGGGAGCGAAAGCATGCACCATTCGTTATCACGAGCGGCTCTCGTAGCCGTCGCGGCCACAACGGTCATCGGGATGGTGGGCTGCAGCAGCAAGTCGACCACCAACACGACGGCGACCACTGCAGCAAGCGGGACTTCGACCACGACGGCGACCGCTGTCTCGGCGTCGTCTTTTACCGCTGACTTCTCGGCCATGGCGCAACTGAAGTCCGTGGCGTCCGCGGGCAAGGGCCTCATCGGCGTGTTGCTTCCCGATACCACGACCTCGGCTCGTTACGAAACCTTCGACCGGCCGTATCTGATGAAGGCATTCCAGGCGGCCGGGTTGTCGACCAGCGATATCAAGATCGACAACGCCCAGAACAGCGCGGCCACCATGCAGACGCAGGCGGAGGCCGACATCACCCAAGGGGCGACGGTGCTCCTGATCGACCCGATCGATTCGGGGAGCGGCGCGGCCATCGAGGCCAATGCCACGTCCAAGGGCGTCAAGGTGGTCGACTACGACCGCTTGGTCAAAGGTGGGGCGTCGGGCCGAACCTACGTCAGCTTCGACAACGTGAAGGTGGGCCAGCTGATCGGCCAAGGCGAGATCGACTGTATTGCGGCGTGGAATGTGACCAAGCCCAACATCTTGATCATGGACGGCGACCCCACTGACAACAACGCACTTCTGTTCGCCCAGGGCTACAACGGGGTTCTCAAGTCCAAGTTCGACGACGGCAGCTATGTCAAGGTCGGCGAGCCCGCGGGCACCTGGACTCCATCGGTTGCCCAGACCACATTCGAGCAGCAGTTCTCGGCCCATCCCAACATCAACGCGGTCGTGACCCCGAACGACGACAACGCCAATGCCGTGATCGCGGCCCTGCAGAAGAACAGCATCCCGGCCAAGAAGTTCCCGACCACCGGCCAGGACGCGTCGCTGTCGGGCCTTCAGAACATCTTGAAGGGCTTTCAGTGCGGCACGGTGTACAAGCCGATCTACCTCGAGGCCCAAGGCGCGGCTGCGGTAGCGCTGTACCTCCGGGCGGGTAAGACCCCGCCGAGCGGCCTGGCCAACGGCACCACGAAAGATGGCAGCACCGACATCTCGTCCGTGCTCCTCACGCCGCAATGGGTGACCGCTTCGAACCTGCAGTCCACGGTCATCAAGGACGGCGCCGTGAAGGCGTCCGACCTGTGCGTGGCGGCAGTAGCGAGCGCCTGCACCGCCAACGGCATCAGCTAGTTCCCACCAACAGGCGGCAGCCGGGCCACACCAAGGGGGCGTTGTGGCCCGGCTGTCGCGGACGCAAGATGTTTGACACGCGTGGAGCGCCGCCACGGCGGGAAGGGAAGCACCGTGACCATCGACGTTGTACCGGCGAAGTCCGAACCGGCCAAGCGGCCTGAAGGTGGCCCGCCGGCGGAGGCGGGCGAGCCGTTGCTGAGCCTGCGAGGGATCAACAAGCACTTCGGAGCGGTACAGGCGCTGACCGAGGTGGATCTCGACATACCGGCGGGCGCGGTGACGGCCCTGGCGGGCGACAACGGCGCCGGCAAGTCCGTGCTCATCAAGTGCATCGCGGGGATTCACACTCCCGATGGCGGCCAGGTTCTCTGGACGGGCCAGCCGGTCCACATCCGCACACCTCGCGACGCGTCGGCGCTCGGCATTGAAACCGTCCATCAGGACCTGGCGTTGTGCGACAACCTCGACATCGTCCAGAACATGTTTCTCGGCCGAGAGCGTGTGAGTCACCTCCTGCTCGAAGAGGAGGACATGGAGAAGTCGGCCAGCGCCACGCTGAAGAGCCTGGCGGTCACCACCGTCCGATCCATCCGCCAGCCGGTGGCCTCGCTGTCGGGCGGGCAACGACAGTCCGTGGCCATTGCCAAGGCCGTTCTGTGGAACTCCAAGTTGGTCATCATGGACGAACCGACCGCGGCGCTCGGCGTGGCTCAGACCACCATGGTGCTCGACCTGGTCCGGCGCCTGGCGGACCGGGGTCTCGCCGTGCTCCTCGTGTCGCACAACATGAACGACGTGTTCCAGGTCGCTGATCGCGTCGCCGTGCTACGCCTCGGACGGATGGTGGCTGTGCGCCCGTCGGCCGACATGGACCGCCAGATCGTCGTCGATCTCATGACCACTGGAGTGTCGAGCCGGATGCGGCCGGCGCACGAACCCCAAACAGGCGAGGCCTGAGATGACCGACATCAAAGAACCCACCGAGCGGGCTGACGACCAGACGCCGGTCGCATCGGCGGCCGCCGATATGGCAATGGCTCCCGAGCTGGTTGCCACGTCCCTTCCTGACTACCTCCGGGCGACGGTGGCTCGGGTCAAAGGTGGTGACAGCGGGGTGCTGCCCGTCGTTGGCGGCCTGCTGCTGATCTCCATCCTCTTCCAGTCGCTCAACTCGCATTTCTTGACCGCCGGCAACCTGATCAACCTCATCGTCCAAGGCGCGGTCTACATGTTGCTCGCCATGGGTGAGGTCTACGCCCTGCTGCTCGGCGAGATCGACCTGTCCATCGGATTCGTCAGCGGAATCGGCGGCGTGGTCACCGCCGAGCTGGTCAAGCAGTCCAACGGCTGGCCGTGGTGGGCGGCCATCATCGCGGGCCTGTTGGCCTGCGCCGTGATCGGCGCCGTTCACGGCCTCATCATCACCAAGATCGGCTTGCCGTCGTTCGTCGTCACCCTGGCCGGACTGCTGGGTTGGCAGGGCGTGATGCTGTTGATATTGGGCAAGGGCGGTTCGCTGCCCATCAACAACAACGTGATCAACGACCTGGCGAGCGGCAACCTCACCGCGACCGCCAGCTGGATCGTGATGCTGCTCATCGTGGCCGCGTTCGGGTTGCGGACCTGGTTGCGAGAATCGAGGCGTCGCGCCAGTGGTCTGGTCGCCCCCCCGGCCAGCCTGACCATCCTCAAGATCGCGGGCGCCTTCGTGGCCGGGATCATCGTGGTGCTCATCGCCAACACCAACCGGGGCCGGGGCTTCGTGGTCATCCGCGGTTTGCCGTGGGTGGTGCTGATCGTGCTCGGCGTGCTGGCCATGTGGACGGTGCTGCTCGGACGGACCAAGTTCGGGCGCTACATGTACGCAATTGGCGGCAACGCCGAGGCCGCCCGCCGGGCCGGTGTCAACCTGGCCCTCATCCGGACCACCGCCTTCATGCTGGCGTCGTTCACCGCCGGTATCGCGGGGATCATCTACGCCTCGCGCCTGCGGTCGGTGTCCACCGCGGTCGACGGAGGCCGGCTGGTGCTGTACGCCGTGGCAGCCGCCGTGATCGGCGGGACCAGCCTCTTCGGGGGACGGGGCAAGGCCATGCACGCCGTGTTGGGCGGCCTCGTCATCGCCGCCATCGACAACGGGATGGGCCTGCAGGGCTACAGCGCCGCGGCGCAGTATGTCGTCACGGCGATGGTGCTCCTGGCCGCGGTGACCATCGACTCGTTGGCCCGCCGGGGACGCGTCGGGCGCTAGTCGACCAGGGTCGGGCCTGCCGCGGGCTGTGGGCTCGGTTCAGTCGCTCCGGTCGGCCGTTCCGGGCATCCGATAGCCCGCTCGGGGCTCGGTGACGATCAACGGTGGACCGTCGGGGTCCTCGAGCTTGGCCCGCAACCGCCGGACGTAGACGCGGGTGTACTCGGTCTCGGTCTCGTACCCCGGCCCCCATACGTTGCGCAGCAGCACGGCGTGGCTGAGCAGCTTGCCGGGGGCGAGGGCGAGTTCGCGGAGCAGCGCAAACTCTGTCGGAGTCAGGTGGACCGCCTCGCCGGCCTTGGTGACGAGTTGGGCGTCGAGATCGATGGTGACATTGCCGAATCGCAGCGGTCCGTGGGCGGCGGCCGCGGGCGCGGCGTTGACCCGGCTGCGGCGCAGGAGGGCGGTGATGCGAGCCAGGAGCTCGTCGACGCCGAAGGGTTTCGTGAGGTAGTCGTCAGCCCCCAGGTTGAGGGCGCGCACCTTGTCCTGCTCACCTCGCCGGGCCGACACGACGATGATCCCGACCGACGAACCCGCCCGTAGATCGCGGCACAGGTCGAAACCGTCGATCCCGGGCAGCATGAGATCGAGCAGCACAACCGCCGGATGGCTGTGCCGGACAAGGTCGAGCACGTCGTCACCGCTGCGAGAAACGATCACGCTGAACCCCCGCACCAGGAGGTTGGACCGGACGAGATCGATGATGTTGCGGTCGTCCTCCACCACCAGGACGAGCGTCGAGTCCGGCGCCATCGAAGCTCTAGCCGAGCGCCGGCTGCGGCTGCGGCTGCGGCGCCGCCGGAGCCGCGTCTGCTCCCGGGACGGTGGCGATATCGGTCAGCACGGAGTCGGTGAGCTGGCCGGAATCGACGGCTACGAGGGGCTCGACGCGGCTCGGCGGGTTCGACGAGTTCGACGGGCTCGGCGGGTTCGACGGGGAGGATGACGGCGACGCTCGTCCCGCCCGCGACGGGCTCCAAGGTGATCGTGCCGCCGTGGGCATCGACGATGCCCCGGGCGATCGCCAGCCCCAACCCCGCACCGGGTGCCGAGGTCACGCCACGCTCGTGAGGCAGGAAGACCCGCTCCGCCAGGTCCTGGGGGATGCCAGGACCGTCGTCGATTACCCGCACCGTGACCCGGTCGCCGCCGGCGCTGACCTGAGTGCTCACCCGCACCTTGGTCAGGCCGGAACCGTGCCGCAGGGCGTTGTCGACCAGGTTCACGAACACCTGCTCGAGACGGTCATGGTCAGCCCAGACGGGTGGCAGGGCGAAGCTCTCGACCAGTTCGATGGATGAACCGGGGCCTTCCTGCACGCAGCGGCACGCCGCCTGCAGCACCAGGCCGAGGTCACACCAATCCGGAACCAGCCGCAGCGTTCCCGAGTCGATCGCACTGAAGTCGAGCAGGTCGCCGACCAGGCGCCCCATCCGGGCCGACTCCGACGCGATCGAGTCGAGAAACCGTTCCTGCGACGAGACGTCCCAGCTGACATCCTGCTGACGCAGCGTCGAGGCGTAGCCCTGGATGGCGGTCAGCGGGGTTCGCAGCTCGTGGTTCAGCCGGGAAAGGAAATCGCGTTGCATCTGCTGCGATCGTCGCAAGGACTCTGCTTCGGCGTGCCCCCGTTCGAGCGCCTCTCGTTCCAACGCCAGGCGCAGCGATCGTGCGGCATCATCGAGCAAGTCGAGCGCCTCGTCTGACAACCGACTGCTGTCGGCCCACCAGACCGTGACGACCGTCCGGCCGCCGGGCGCCGCGATCGGCACCGCGATCACGTCGGGGCCGACCGGTCGAGCTCGATTGAGCCGGCTGGTCGCAAGCACGAGCGCCGCAGCCCGGTCCTGCTGGTCGGCCGAGCGGGCCGCGGCAGCCTGTCCGAGTGGGGTGGGGGCCAGGTGGGACGCCTGCCCATCGGGAGGGTGGAGTGCGATGGCGTCGGCACCAAGCCCTCGGCAGAGGGCGAGCAATGCCAGCGCCAATCCGCCTTCGGTCGGCTGCGGTCCGGCGAGGCGGTCGAGCACGTCCCGCAGTGTTTCGAGGATCAGGTTGCGGCGGGTGGCATCGGCGAGCAGACGCTCGCGCTCGATGGCGGCCGCGGCATGGCTGGCATAGAGGCCCACCAGCTCCAGCTGATCGGGCCTTGGCCGGCCGACCGTATCGGCGAAGACGGTGATCGTCCCGAGTACGCCGTCCGCACCGACGATGGGCACCGACCAGGAACTACGGGGTTCGCTCGGTTCGCCCGACCGGAAGCGGGCGCACAGCGGGTCGCTGCGCATGTCCTCGACCACGACCGCGGTCCCTGTTGCCGCGGCCAGCCCCGGCGGCCCACCGTCGGCGGCAACGGGCAGCGATTCGACCGCTTGCATCAGCGCGGGCGAAAGGCCCATCGCGGCCGAACGTCGAAGCCGGACCCGTGCCGCTGCCAACCCGGGTGCGGCAGGTGCCGCGGGTGCCTCGGGTGCGTCGACCGGCGCCTCGAGACGGCTTGAGCCACGGCGGGTGAGCACATCGTCGCCCTGGTCCAGCAGGTGAACACACAGCTGTTCCACCGCCAGGGCTTCGACCATCGCCGACACGATCAGCGGCAGGCTGGCCCCTGGGTCGACATCGCCCAGCTGTTCCACCAAGCTGCGCAGCCGCTGCAGCTGGCGCCGAGCGGTGGACTCGGTGGTGATCCCCGAGATCATGGCGACCACGTCGTCGGGGTGGACCTCGAGCGGCGATACCACGGCCCCAATCCGGCCGTCACGAAGGATGGCAATGCGGTCAGCCAAGGCGAACACCTGCTCCAGCCGGTGCGACACCAGCAAAATGGCGGTGCCGGCGTCGCGCAGCTTGGCCAGCAACCGGTCCACGACGGCGGTTTCGTTCACACCGAGTGACGCCGTGGGCTCGTCGAGGGCGAGAACCGTGGGATTGAGCCGGACTGCGCACGCAATGGCGACCAGCTGGCGCTGCCCGCCCGAGAGGAGTCCGACGGGACGCTGGAGGTCGGTGGCCGGGAGGTTCAACCGGCGGAACAACGCCGAGGCCATCTTCAGCATGGCCACGTCACTGAGTAGGAAGCGGTCCACCCGCTCGTCACCGAGGAACAGGTTGGCGACGACGGTGAGGTTGTCGCATAGCACCAGGTCCTGCCAGACGACGGCGAGTCCCTGATCGCGGGCGCCGATGGGGTCGGCGGCCAAGGGGCGGCCCCCGAGCTCGACGCTGCCGGCGTCGATCGAATCGGTGCGGGCCAGGCACCGCACGACCGTCGATTTGCCGGCCCCGTTCTCACCGACCAGGGCCAGGATCTCGCCCCTGCGCAGATCGAAGTCGATGCCCCGTAGCACGTCGAGACGCCCGAATCGCTTCTGCAACCCCCGGACGCGGAGTACCGGGACCGAAGCCGAATCCGCTGGCACCTCGGGAGATTGCCCGCCGGGATCGTGGCGGTCGAGCATTCGACAAGTGTGCCTCAAACGCTTCTCGATCGGATGGAGTCGCGTCACGCAGCCTGGGTAGCGCCACGTTGAACGGTCGCTGACATCTCGGTGCCGGCCCTTTCGGCTCCACGACCGACGCGACATACTCCCGTCATGGTCTTGTCTCGGCGGCAGTTTCTCGCCGGAGCTGGTGCCCTCGGTGGCATGGCGGCGCTGACTCCCGCGGCGTCGGCACTCGCCAAGGTCGCCCCGCTCTCCGCCGCCCGGCCCTCCGCATCAGCGGCATCAGCGCCATCAGCGGCAACGACTGCGACCCTGCCACCGCCCTCGCAGGCCGGCTTCGACCACGTCGTGGTGCTGTGCATGGAGAACCGGTCCTTCGATCACCTGCTGGGCTGGATGCCCGGCGCCAATGGACGCCAGAGTGGCCTCAACTACCCCGACCGGGCGGGCGTCCTCCATCCCACGTACCGCTTGAACACATTCCAGGGTTGCGGCCACCAGGACCCGAACCATTCGTATGGCGGCGCCCGGACGGAGTACGACGGCGGTGCCTGCGACGGCTGGCTCAAGGTCAACGATGCCTTCTCCATCGGTTACTACACCCAGCCCGACTTGCCGTTCCTGGGCCAGGCGGCGCCCGCCTGGACGGTATGCGACAACTACTTCGCCGCGACCCTTGGCCCGACATTCCCCAACCGGCAGTACCTGCACTCGGCTCGAACGGATAGGACCAGCGACACCTTCACCCTGACCGCCTTGCCGACGATCTGGGACCGCCTGATGGCGGCGGGGGTTTCGGCCAACTACTACTTCAACGACCTTCCGTTTCTCGCCCTCTGGGGAGCCAAGTACCTCGGCATCAGCCAGACCTTCTTGCAGTTCAAGCTGGCGGCGGCGTTGGGAACGCTCCCCGCGGTGTCCTACGTCGACCCGACGCTCGGCCTCGAACTGGTCGATGGCCTGACCAGCGATGATCACCCCCACGGCGACATCCGCAACGGCGAGGCCTTCATGAACCTCGTCTATCAGGCGGTTACGACCAGCCCGAACTGGCATCGGACGGTGTTGGTGATCACCTTCGACGAATGGGGCGGCTTCTTCGATCACGTGGCACCCACCACCGCTGCCGACACCAATCCCGCCTTGACCGGACTCCGGGGCTTCCGTGTCCCCTGCCTGGTCATCTCGCCCCTGGCGACGCGCGGCGCAGTCGCCCACGGCCTGTTCGACCACACGTCGATACTGAAGCTCATCGAGTGGCGGTGGGGCCTGGCGCCACTCACGGCGCACGACGGCGCGGCCAACAACCTGGCCGAGGTCCTCGACTTCGCAAGTCCACCCTCAGCTGGTGGCGCCGCAATGGAGGGTCGACTCGCAGTTCGTCCTTCCCTGCCTCCTGGCCGGTACCCAACCCCTCGGACCGGGGTCCAGTGTCCCCGTCCCCGCCCCGGCGGCCGCGTCAAACCGAGCCAGCGCCACCACCGCCGCCAGGGCCACCGCCCAGGCATCGTGGTCCGGCCTGCGCCGCCAGGCCGTCGCCCACGGGTGGTCGTTGCCGACCGAGGCTGCCGAATGAGGCCGGACCATCTGTTTGACGCCCGCTGCTATACGCGTAGCTTCGACAACGGCGGCGCTCGACCCAGGCGACTCCTGGGTGCCGGCCGATCGAGATCTTGATCTCCTCACCCTGGTCCCAGCGATTGGAGGACGGCATGCAGGTGTTCCGGCGGTTCGGACGGATGTCTGCGATTTCGGTCGCGGTGGCGACATCGGCTCTCGGCCTCTCAGCGGTGGCGGCCGCGCCCGCACCCGCACCCGCGTACACGAGCGCGGCCTCGGTCGCCCCCAGTGGCTGCCAGCTGGGCAACGGCGTCTCCCACGTCATCGAGATCACCTTCGACAACGTGCACTTCTTCCGGGACAACCCGAACGTCCCCTCCGACCTCGAACTCATGCCCCACCTGCTCAACTTCGTCGAGCACAACGGCACCATGCTCTCCAACAACCACACACCGCTGATCGCCCACACGGCCAACGACAGCCTCACCAACTACACCGGTCTGTACGGCGACCGCCACGGCATGCCGATCAGCAACACCTTCCAGGCCTACAACGCCGACGGGACGACCGACAAGGGCGTCTCGTTCGCCTACTGGACCGATCCCATCTTCGACGTCTCCTCGCCGAACAACCCCGGCCACGACACCAATCCGTCGATGGTGTACTCACCGGTCCCGCCCGGTTTCGCCAAGCCGGCGGTGGCACCGAACACCATCACCCCGGCGCCGTGGGTGCCGTACACCCGCGCCGGCTGTGACGTCGGCAACGTGTCCACCGCCAACATGGTCCTGGAAAACGCCGCCGTCGACATCCCCAAGGTCTTCGGGCCGTCGTCCGCCGAGAGCGCGCAACTGGCGGCCGACTCTGACCCGTTCAAGGATCCCGAGGTGGCTGACTATCTCGGTATCGGCGTCCATTGCGCCCAGGGCAACAGCTTCTGTGGCTCCGCCAGCGCCGTGAAGTTCGGTCAGAGCACGCCGACGGCGACCGCGGTTCCCGACGCGTTGCCGACCGAACCCGGTGGCTACAACGGGTTCGAGGCGCTGTTCGGCCATCGCTACGTCGCCCCGCAACTGGGCGCCGGCACGCCCAACCTGACGCACAACGGCTTCCCCGTCACCAATGCCGCCGGCAATCTGGTCGACCTGGCGGGCAACCAGATCAACGGCGCCTTCCTGACCAACCACCCCGGCTTCCCCGGCTTCGGGCCGATCAACGCCGCCCAGTCGCTGGCCTACGCCGCCGACATGCAGGAGTCCGGCGTGCCGGTCGTCCAGGCCTACATCGCCGACATCCACGGCAACAACGACCGCAGCATCGCCGCCTGCGCCCACGCGCCCGCAGCGCTCGGCTCGGGTGACCCGTGCTACATCGCCCAGGCCCAGGCATACGACGCGGCGTTCGCCACCTTCTTCCAGCGCCTGGCCGCGGACGGCATCAACACCAGCAACACCGAGTTCGTCGTGACGGCGGACGAGGGCGACCACGAGGCCGGCGCCAACGTGGGCCGGGCCATCGAGCCCACGCCGCCCAACTGCGACGGCGCCGTCGTGACCGGTACGACCGTCACACCCGACGTCGCCTGCACGTACCCGGCCGGGACCTTCGGCGAGCTCAACACCAACGTCAAGGGCCTCCTGGTCACCCAGAAGAACAACACCACCCCCTTCAGCCTCGAAGCGGACTCCGCCCCGCAGTTCTACGTCACCGGCCAGCCGCCTCGGACCAACCCCGCGGTCCGCCAGCTGGAACGCGACTCGGCCGGGTTGACGGCCGCCAACCCATACTCGGGCAACCCCAACGAGACGATCGCCAACTACCTCGCCGACCCCGTCGAGGAGTCGATCCTGCACATCGTCAACGCCGACCCGGCGAGGACGCCGACGTTCACGATGTTCGCCAAACCGGACTACTTCCTCTTCAACGGCGCCCCGAACTGCACCGCCGCCTGTGTCTCCATCAACACCGGATTCGCTTACAACCACGGTGACTATGCGGCCGAGATCGACACCACCTGGCTGGGCCTGGCCGGCCCGGGGGTAGCCAACAAGGGCGTCGACGGTCTGGGCCCGTCCCAGGGACCGAGCTCGGCGGGACCCAACAGCGGCAACGTGACCATCCCCGGGAGCGGCACGACCGGCACCTGGACCGACCACACCGACATCCGGCCCACGCTCTTGCACCTCGTCGGCCTGAAGGACGACTACATCCAAGACGGCCGGGTGATCACCGAAGACCTGACCTCGGTGCCCGCGGCGCTGAGCCTGCCCGCCGTCCAGTCGCTCTCCCAGGTGTACAAGCAGCTCAACGCCAGCGTCGGGCTCTTCGGGACGGCCACCTTGATGGCCTCCACCCACGCCTTGGCCAGCGCCAGCCCCGCCGACTCGCACTACACGGTCATCGAGCAGCAGCTGCTCGGCCTCGGACAGCGGCGCGACACCCTGGCAACCGCCATCAAGAACGAACTGAACGCCGCCGAGTTCAACGGCACGCCGATCTCCTTTGGGATCGCGCTGTCACAGACCATTCAGGCCCAGACACTCATCACCATGGCCCAGAGGCTGGCCACCTCGTAACAGGCAATCTGGGGAAAAGTCCCCGCCGGCTGATCCCCCAGCCGGCGGGGGGACGAGCGCCACCCCGGCGCGGGCTGCCGCAATCCTCCAGAACCGGGGAAGCCCCCGAACCCGTCGCCCGGGCATGTCGCCCCGGCCGCGGCCGCCACCGGCGGGAGATCGGCGCTGCGGTAGCTTGGCTCAGATGAAGGCCGTCGTCACGACCGGGGCCAACGACGGCATTCCGGCGGTGGAGGATCGGCCCGACCCGACCCCGGGGGTGGGCGAGATCCTGGTCCGCGTCCGCGCCGCAGGGGTCAACAACGCCGACCTCCTCCAGGTCCGAGGTCTCTACCCGGCGCCACCCGGCTCACCTCCGGACATACTGGGACTCGAGTTGGCCGGCGAAGTCGTGGCCAACGGGCCCGGCGCCAGCCGCTTCCAACGAGGCGACCGGGTCATGGCGGTGGTCGGCGGGGGTGCCCACGCGACCTTGGCGGTAGTCCACGAGCGGCTGGCCATGCCCGTTCCCGAAGGATTGTCGTGGGCTGAGGCGGGCGGTTTTCCCGAGGCGTTCACCACCGCCCACGACGCCTTGTTCACCCAGGGCGAACTCGGACCCGGGGCCCGGGTGTGCATCCACGGCGCCGCAGGCGGCGTCGGAAGTGCGGGCGTCCAGTTGGCAGGCGCCGTCCATGCCCACATCGTGGCGACGGTCCGCAACCCGACCCAGCGCCCGGCGGTCGAGCAGCTCGCCCCCGGCGTCACCGCGGTCGACCCGGACGGCTTCGACGCCTGCGGCCCCTTCGACGTGGTGCTGGAGCTCATCGGCGCCCCCAATATCAAGGCCGACCTGTCCTCACTGGCCCCGGGCGGCCGCATCGTCGTCATTGGCGTGGGCGGCGGCGCCGAGGCTCAGATCAACCTGCACGCCCTCATGTCCGTCCGAGGCCGGATCATGGCGTCGACGCTGCGTAGCCGGCCCCTGGAGCAGAAGGCCGACGCCGCCCGCCGGGTCGAATCGCAGGTCCTGCCCCTGGTGGCCCAACGCCTGATCCGGGTTCCCGTTGCCGCCACCTACCCGCTCGACGACGCGGCCGCGGCCTACGCTCGCTTCGCCGAAGGAGCCAAGCTGGGCAAGATCGTGCTGATGGCGGGCGAAACGCCATGAAGGTGACCTTCATCGGTCACGCCGGGCTGTACATCGAAACGGCAGGCGGGAGCATCCTGTGCGACCCCTGGTTCAACCCGGCGTACTTCGCGTCGTGGTTCCCGTTTCCGACCAACGAGTATCTCGATGTCGATGCCATCGCATCGCCGGACTACTTGTACGTGTCGCACCTGCACCACGACCACTTCGATCCGGACTTCCTCGCGGAGCGGGTATCACGGGCGGCGACGGTGCTGCTGCCCGACTTTCCCCTCGACGAACTGCGCCGCGAACTCACGAACCTCGGCTTCTCACGTTTCGAGACGCTGCCCAATGGCGTGACGGTGGACCTGGACGGGTTGCAGGTCATGGCGGCTACAGCCGCCGGGCCGTCCGACGGCCCCTTCGGCGACTCGGCGTTGGCGGTCGACGACGGCACCGCCCGACTGCTCGACCAGAACGACGCCCGCCCTCGGGACCTCGAAGCGATCGGGCGCTTCGGGCCGTACGACGCCCACTTCCTGCAGTTCTCCGGGGCGATCTGGTACCCGGTCGTCTATGACATGGCGGCCGAGGCCAAGGCAGAAGCGGGGCGGCAGAAGCGAATCCGGGGGATGGACCGGGCCCGCCTGTTCGCACACGAGGTACACGCCGTTTCCCTGTTCCCCTGCGCCGGGCCACCGTGCTTCCTGGACGACGGCCTCTTTGGTCACAACGACCTGGACGCGGACGAGACGAACCCTTTTCCCGATCAGATGGTATTCCTCGACTATTTGAAGCAGCAGGGCCACACCAACGCCCACTTGGTCGTCCCCGGGACCGTTGTGACACTGGCAAACGGACAATGCCAGGTCGTCCAGCCAGAGGGCGCCATGGTTCCCTTCCGGGACAAGCGGGCGTATCTCGAGGCCTACCGGGCCCGGGCGCGCCCCGCCATCGAGGCGGCCCGGTCGGCGTGGCCCCGTCCCGGCGACATCGACATCGTGGAGGAGTTGCGGCGGTGGTGGGAGCCGCTCCTGGCCCAGGCCGACCGGCTGTGCGCCAATATCGGGGCGCCCGTGCTGCTCGAAACGGGCGACGTGGGCGTGGTGATCGACTTCCCCGGCCGCCAGGTGCGCCGCCACGCGGGCGAGCACTGCCCGTATCGATTCCGGGTCGAGCCCGGGGTGATGGAGGCCTGTATCCGCGAGCGCGCCGCCGACTGGGTCAACGGCTTGTTCCTGTCGTTGCGCTTCGAGGCGGGCCGCGACGGGTCGTACAACGAGCACATCTATACGTGGTTCAAGTGCCTGTCCGAGGAGCGACTCCGATATGCCGAGTCGTGGGCCGCAGCCGACACGATGGGCGCCGCCCCGGGGGCACCGGCCGCCGTCGTTCGGGCCCACCGACGGGTTCGCGACGAAGAGGAGTGGTGCCAGATCGACGGCTGGACGATGCAGCGGCGGTGCCCGCATTTGCAGGGCGACCTGGCCCGCTTCGGCTCGATCGAGGGCGAGGTGCTGACCTGCAAGCTGCACGGCTGGCAGTTCGACCTGCCGACCGGTCGCTGCCTTACGACCGGCGAGGCCGACGCCATCAAAGCCGACCGGGTCTGACGTCGGTTGCTGCTGGGGCTCGATCTCGGCACCAGCCGCATCAAAGCGCTGCTGATGGACGCCGACGGGCGGGTGCACCGATCGGCAGCCGTCGCCACCCCATTCGACGCGGGCGAGATGTCCGTAGCGGCGTTGGTCGAAGCGGTCGGCCAGGTGATCGGTGAACTGGGCCCGACGGGGGATCTGGCGCCGGTAGCGGCGGTCGGCATCGCCGGGATGGCGGAGAGCGGCGCCCCACTCGACCGACGGGGCCGCCCAATGGCGCCGATCATCGCCTGGAATGACCCGCGGGGCGCCGAGGTCGTCGACCGCCTGCTGCGGCGATTCGGACCAGACCTGGAGCGGTCGATCGGGCAGCGGCTGCGCACCGTATCGAGCGTCGCCAAGTTGGGCTGGCTGGTCGACCAGGGTGTGGGGCCGGTCGACCGCTGGCTGGGCGTCCCGGAACTGGTGCTCCACGCGCTGACCGGGAGCCAGGCGACGGAGTTCTCGCTGGCGGCGCGAACCGGGGCCTACGACGTGGGGGCCCGTTGTTACCTGCCCGCCGTGGCTCAGGCGGTCGCGCGGTCCGCGGAGGTGTTCGCGCCGGTGGCGCCCGCGGGTGCGGTCATGGGGCGCATCTCGGGGCCCGGCGCGGCTTGGTCCGGCCTGGCGCCGGGGATACCGGTGACCGTCGCCGGCCACGACCACCTGGCGGGCCTGGTGGGTTCGGGCGCCTCGCTCGGCGACTTCGCCAACTCGGTCGGTACCGCCGAGACCGTCGTCCTCACGATGGCGACGCTGCCCGATGTCGATCGCGCCCTGGCATCTCGGGTCGCCGTCACGTTGATGCCTGGTGGTGCCCGGTGGGCGCTGCTCGCGAGTGGCGCCCGATCGGGGATCGTGCTGGCCGCGGTGGCTGGCGCGTTGGGCGCCTCGCTGGCCGACTTGGACCGCGCGGCCTCGGGAGCCGCTCGGGGGACCGTGAGTGATGAGTTGATCACGGCTGCCGCGGCGGGGGACCCTTTCGGCGCTGACCTGCCCGCCGGCCTCCCGGGAGCGATCTGGAATGGGTTGCTCGACGGCCTAGCCCTGCGGGCCTGGGACGCGGTGGACCGCCTGCGAGACGTCGCGGGCGTCGGTGGGCGGCCGGGCTGGGGTCGGGCGCGGGCGCGGGTGGGCCGGTGGCGGGCGTGGCCGGTCGGCGGCTGGTGGTCTTCGGTGGAGGCAGTCGCAGCCGGCCGTGGTTGGAGGCCAAGGCGTCGGCTCGCCCCGACGTGGAGGTGTGGCGGTCCGGCGCCACGGAGGCGGTGGCCCGGGGGGCCGCGCTGTACGCAGGGGTGGCGGCTGGCTGGTGGTCTGCGGCCGAGGACGGCCCCCGGCCGCCGCTCGAACGGATCGCCGTCCGATAGCTAGGCGCTGGCCGCCTCCATGGCGCGGAGGTAGCCCCGGATGGTGCGGACCTGCAACAGGCGGGTCACGGGCTTGCCCAGCCGGGCGATCGGGTCCCGAGGGCGGGAGAAGGCGACGACCTCGAAGCGGACCCGTCCGCCGCGCCGAGTGACGACGAACGCCTCCTCGCCCTGGGCGGGGTGGCCGGGAAGGGTCCCGTAGGCGTAGCCGAATCGTTCCGGTTCGTCGAGCAGGTAGGCGACGCGAGCGGGCGCCACGGCCCACCCGGCCCCAGGCAGCGGCAGGGCGAGGACGAATGCCTGGTTCGCGGCCACCGGTTGATCGGGGAACACGCGGATGCCCGTCCCTCGCTGGGGCGCCCACTGAAGCAGCGCTTGTCCGGCCCGGTCGAAGCGGTCGCCCTCATCGGCACCGAGATCGGTGTCGAAACGGTCGAACCGGTAGCCCGCAGGCGCCTTACCGTCTCTCGTCGCGCCGACCGACGGGTAGGAGAATGGCTTCGCCCGCTCGTCGTCGAGCACACGCTGGAGGAGGTCGTCGGAGGGACGCCGGAGACGTATCACGGCGCCACTATCGCATTCACGAGCCAGGCCCGAGGGCGCGTTATGACTTGTGGTTCACGTCCGTTCGGGCGTCCCTACTTCGTGCCGACGATGCAGCGGGCCACGCCCGGAATCCTTACCTTGCCGTCCTTCTCGAACGCGCTCACCTTCGCAATCGTGATTGCCTGAATCCGTTCCCGCGCCGGTTCGTCGACCCGCTGGAGCGCCGCAACGACGAGCGAGACGTGCTCGCTGATCATCTCCCAATACTGCACTGACGTTTGCGTCACGAGTTCGACGTCGACGTCCCACTCGGCAACGTCGCGCAGCCCCGCGCCCTCGTACAGCGCGCTGACATATCTCGGGGCGGCGCACCGGAACATATTCGGTCCGTCCGGGTCACTGAACATCTCTGATCTCATCGCCGCTTGGCATCGGCCCTCCCCCGATCGGATGCCTCCACCGAACACGATGGCACTCCTTGGCGGGAATGCATAGTCGCGCGCTCTGGAGCGTTCTCGACGTACCATCGTCGACCGATGAGTTGGCGGCGGCAGGCGAGTCGTACAGGCATGGCCAAGGTTCTGACCCACATGTGCATGTCGCTGGACGGGTTCGTCGCCCAGCGCGACGACAACCCAGCGGAGCTATTCGACTGGTACTGGAGCGGCGACGTCGTGGTGCCGAGCGCCCAGGAGACCATGAGCTTCTCGGTCGATGCAACGAGCGCCCCGATGCTTCGAGAACTCACGTCGGGCTGCGGTGCCCTGATCGCCGGCCGCCGGCTATTCGACCAAACCGACGGATGGGGCGACAACCACCCCGCCGGAGCGCCCGTGGTCGTCGTCACCCACCGACCGCCGCCCGACGACGCCGCCGAGCGGTTTCCACGAACGACCTTCGTCGGCAGCGTCGAGGAGGCGATCGCGACGGCGAAGGAGATCGCCGGGGACAAGTTCGTCACGATCGCCAGCGCCGACATCATCCAGCAGGCCCTGAACCTCGGCCTCGTCGACGAGCTCTGCATCAGCCAGGTGCCAGTGCTGTTCGGCACCGGCATCCGCTATTTCGGTGAGCTCGTAGGCGGTCACGTCATGCTCGATGACCCTGTCGTGGTCCAGGGCACCCGAGCGCTCCACTTGCGCTACCCGGTGCAGCGCTGACCTCTTCAACTAAATGGTTGACAAGGGTGCGCTCATCGCGTAGGTTGTCTTAAACCGTTCAGTTGAATAAGGAGGTCGTCTGTGGCCGACGACCAGTTGTCCCGAGTCTTCTCCGCGCTCGCCGACCCGACGAGGCGCGACATGGTGGCCCGCCTCGCCGTGGGCGACGCCACCGTGGGACAGCTAGCCGATCCCTACGACGTTTCGATCCAGGCCGTGTCCAAGCACATCAAGGTTCTGACCGACGCCGGCCTGGTCAGCCAGACCAAGGACGCCCAGCGGCGGCCGTGCCACCTCGAAGCGGAGATCTTCGACCTGATGACGAAATGGATCGAGCGGTACCGCCAACAGGCCCAGGAGCGCTACGACCGCCTCGACGCCGTCCTGGCCGAGATGCGCGGCGACGAACAAACCACCAACTACCGACACCCTGAGCAAGGAGCAGCATCATGAACTCCACGACCAATCGCTACCAGGTCTCGATCGAGGCCGACCCCACCCTGCCGATCATCCGCATCACCCGCGACTTCGACGCCACGCCGGCGCAGTTGATGCGGGCGCACACCGATCCCGAGCTGTTCGCCCGCTGGGTCGGGCCGAACGGGATGGACACCAAGATCGTCGACTGGGACGCCACCACAGGCGGCCGCTGGCGCTACGTCGCCGGGCGAGGCGGTGAGGAGTACGGCTTTCATGGGTGCTTCCACGAGGTCGGCGAGGACCGCATCGTGCAGACCTTCACCTTCGACGGCCAGCCTGACGGCGTCGCCCTCCAGACGCTGCGGTTCGAGGACATCGGCGACGGCCGCACCCGGCTGCACGCGCAGTCGCTCGTGGACAGCTTCGAGCACCGCGACCAGTGGCTGGCCAGCGGCATGGAGACCGGTGTGGACCAGGGTTACGCCAAGCTCGACGCGCTCCTCGCCGAGCTCCGATGAGCAGCCCTGCCGACGAGCACCGGCGCATCGCCGCCGCGTTCACCACGACCGTGGAGGGCGTTGCGCCGGAGTCGTGGGACAACGCGGCGCCGCCAGAAGGCTGGGTCGCCCGCGACGTCGTCCACCACCTGGTCGAGTGGCTCCCTGCCTTCCTCCAGGGAGCCGCGGGGATCACGCTGCCGAAGGGTCCCTCGGTCGACGACGACCCCGTCGGCGCCTGGCGCACCCACACCGACGCCGTCCAGGCGCTCCTCGACGACGCCGACACCGCCGACCGCGAGCACGACCTCCCGTACATCGGTCGCATGCCGCTCGGCCAAGCAGTCGACATGATCTACATCAGCGACGTGTTCCTGCACCGCTGGGATCTCGCCCGAGCCACCGGCCAGGACGAGACGCTGGACCCCGACAAGTGCGCCGTGATGCTCGAAGGCATGCTTCCGATGGACGAGGTGCTACGCCAGAGCGGCCAGTACGGGCCCCGCGTCCAGGTCCCCGATGACGCCGACGTCCAGACCAAACTCCTGGCCTTCATCGGCCGTACCCCATAGACGTCTGCCACGGGACGGGTCGCACTGTTGACATTGCAGTGCGGACGTAGCACACTTTCACTAATCTGTTAGTGAAAGGGTGGGAGTGATCGAGTTCCATCTGGACCCCTCGTCGGGTGTGGCGACGTATATGCAGCTGGTGCAGCAGGTGAATCAAGCGCTCCAGCTCGGCCTGTTGGAGCCCGGCGACCGGCTGCCGACCGCGCAGCAGGTCGTGGCGTCGCTCGCCATCAACCCGAACACCGTGTTGAAGGCGTATCGCGATCTCGAGCGGGCAGGTCTGGTGCGGGCCCGGCCCGGCATGGGCACCTTCGTCGTCGCGACGCTGCCGCGGACCGACCCCGAGGCGCAGGCGAAGTTCCGTCGGTCGATGGCGGCGTGGTTGCGCTCCGCGCGGACTGCCGGCCTCACCGCCGATGAGATCGAGGCGATCTACCGGACCGCGGTGCGTGACTCCTTCGCCGAAGGTGCGGCATGACGGCCATGTTGGAGACGGTCGGTCTGGGTAGGCGCTACGGCCGCCGGTGGGCGTTGTCGGACTGCACGCTGTCGGTCCCAGCGGGGAAGGTCGTCGGCCTCGTCGGGCCGAACGGTGCCGGCAAGACCACCCTGCTGCACCTCGCCGTGGGACTGTTGAGACCGAGTGCCGGGACCATCGCCGTGCTCGGCGACCGCCCGTGCTCGGGGCCGGCGGCCCTGGGGCGGGTGGGGTTCCTCGCCCAGGACAACCCGACGTACGCCCGGTTGACCGTGGCACAGCACCTGCGGATGGGCGAGTGGCTCAACCCCGGCTGGGATGCCACGTTTGCGGGCGAGCGTGTCGCGGCACTCGGGCTCGATCTGCGGCAGCGGGCCGGCACCCTCTCCGGCGGGCAGCGGGCTCAGCTCGCGCTCACGCTCGCCGTTGCGAAGCGACCCGAGCTGCTCCTGCTGGACGAACCCGTCGCCAGCCTCGACCCGCTGGCAACGCGGGAATTCCTCCAAGGCTTGATGGAGGTCGTCGCCGCCCACGGCGTCAGCGTCGTGCTGTCTTCCCATCAGATCGCCGACCTCGAGCGGGTCTGTGACTACCTCGTCGTGCTGGCCACCGGCCGCGTGGCCCTCACCGGCGACGTCGACGAACTGCTGGCATCACACCGTCGCCTCACCGGGCCCCGCCGGGATCGTTGCACTCTCCCGGCGAGTCAGACGGTGATCGAGGCAAGTCACCTCGACAAGCAGAGCACCCTGCTGGTCCGTACCGACGAGCCGGTAGTTGATCCGGCCTGGTCGGTCACGCCCGTCAGCCTCGACGACATCCTCCTCGCCTACATGCGCCAAGCCCGAGACGGCAACGCACCCTCCGACCCCGCACTGGCGGTCGCACGATGACCCGCTTCGCCTGGATGCAATCCCGAACCCAAACCCTCGCCGTCCTCGCCGTCCTCGCGGCGCTGGCCATCGTCACGGCCATCACCGGCATTCGCCTCTCGCATCTCTACGACCGCCTCGCCGCGTCGTGCGCCGCGGGTGACTGTGGGCTCGCCACCGAACAGTTCTCGGCCTACTACTCCTGGCTCCAGAACGGTTTCGAGCTCATCCTTCGCTTGGCACCCGCCATCATCGGCATCTTCTGGGGCGCCCCGCTCCTCGCCCGAGAACTGGAAACCGGCACCTATCGCCTCGCCTGGACCCAAGGGGTCACCCGCTCCCGATGGTTGACCACGAAGCTGCTCGTCGTCGGCGCCAGCGCGGTCGCTGCCGCCGCCGTGTTGACCTTCGCCACCACTTGGTGGTTCCGAGCCGGGGACATGGCCGGCGGCAACCAGTACGCCCTGTTCGATAGGCGGAACCTGGCACCGGTGGCGTACGCGTTGTTCGCGTTCGCGCTCGGCGCGGTCCTCGGAGCGGTGATCCGCCGGACGCTGCCCGCCATGGCGGCCACGCTCGGCGTCTTTGCCTTCACCCGTATCGCCGTCACCGCGTGGGTCCGACCACACCTCCTTGCCCCAGTCCACAAGTCGATGTCACTGCTCTCCGCCGGAGGCTTCGGCTTTACCGTCGATCGTGGGACCGTCGACGTCGTGGCCCGCGGCGCCGACATCCCCAACGCTTGGGTGCAATCCAGCCAGATCGTGACCAGTTCCGGCCACGCCGCGAGCGCCGCCCAACGCGCCGCGTTCGTCGGCCAGTACTGCCCGACGATCGCGCACCCGGCGCTGCCCGGCCAGAGTGGCAAGTTCGCTGGGGACCCCGGCACGTTCGAAACCTGCCGCCAACAGGCTGCAAATGTGTTCCACCTCGCCGTTACCTACCAGCCCGCCGGACGCTACTGGACGTTCCAATGGCTGGAAGCCGCAATCTACGTCGCGCTCGCGCTCGTCGCTGTCGTCGGCTGCTACTGGTGGGTGACACGACGCGCCAACTGAACTGAGGAACACGGCAGCGAGGATGCCGCGACCTGCCAGCCAGAACTCTGTGACAGGCATGCGGCGCCGTCCGCACCCCACCGCCGTCCGTACGCATCGCCGAGCCAGGTGGTGTCGAGCGCCACATCGGGTCGGTCTGCTCAGGCTCGACCTCGCCTGTGGTCTATACGCTGAGCGGTCGGTATATACTGCGGGTATGGCAAAACATCTGGTCGACATCGACGAGGCCGCGCTCACGGCCGCTCAAGCTGAGCTAGGAACGACCACGATGAAGGACACCGTGAACGAAGCCCTTCGACGAGCAAGCGCTCGGCGTAGTGCCCGTGTCGACACCGCACTCGACCGCCTCGCCCGGCGTGGCCTTCCCCCACGCGAGGAAGCGTGGCGCTAACCCATCTCCTGGATACGAGCGTCGTCAGCCGCCTGGGAAGGCCAGAGGTCCGCGCCATCATCGACCCGCTGACCCACGCCGGCCGAATCGGCCGAGCTGGTATCACCGACCTCGAGGTCGGCTACGGGAGCCGAAACGCGCAGGAGTGGGATCAGGACATGGCCGATCTATCCGTGTTCCAAGTGATCGAAACCACGGCCGACCACCTGCGGCGGGCCCGGCAGGTGCAGCGTCTGCTGGCGTCGCGCAGTCAACGAGGGCGCAAGGTCCCGGATCTGCTAATCGCCGCCGCCGCCGAAGAAGCCGAGCTCACACTCCTGCACTATGACAACGACTTCGAGCTCATCGCCAACGTGACCGGCCAGAGATGCCAATGGGTCGTACCGCCCGGAAGTATCGACTGAAGGTGGACTCTGCCTCCGCCCAGCGGACTGAAAGCGCTGCACCAGCCTCGGTCGATAGTTAATGAACAGACATAAAGAAATACAGTAACGTGGTCGGATGGTGGGCCGGCCCCGAACAGTCAGCGACGACGAGATCCTCGACGGCGCGGTGGCGGTTCTGGCGAGGGTCGGGCCTCAGGGCATGACGCTTGGGGCGGTGGCCTCGCAAGTCGGGTTGCAGGCGCCCAGCATGATCCAACGGTTCGGTTCGAAGCACGACCTCCTGCGGGCCATATCGGCTCGAGGTGTCGAGCGAGTGCCTGAGGTGTTCGCCTTGAGCCGCCAGCGCCACCGGCCAGGATTGGCAGCAGTCATCGCCGGGTTGCGGCGTTTGGTGAAGGGGATTGACACGCCTGCGAGCCTTGGTCATCACCTGGCATTCCTCGCCATGGATCTGGGCGATCCGGAGCTGCGGGAGCTGGCCGCGGCCCACGCCGCGGCGTTGACCCACGAGATCGAAACCGGCCTGGCGCTGGCGGTCGCGGCGGGCGAATTGGTTGGGGACCCAGCGCGGCTGGCCCGGATTGTGTACACCACGTACAACGGCTCGCTCATCGCCTGGGCGGTCGGCGGACGGGGGGCCCTCGGCAGGTGGATTTCGTCGGATGTCGGCGCGGTGTTGGCGCCATTCCAGAAAGGTGGGAACGCAGATGCATGAAACCCGGGACGACCTCGAGTCGTTGCAGACTCTTCTCGATCGCAGCGCCGCGCTCGGCGGTGCCCACCTGCGCAGCATCATCACCGAGGAACGCCGGTTGCGCGCGGACGATCTTGCCGATCGGCTGGTCGGGATGCGCCTACTGGCGCTCGCCACGGTGACGGCCGATGGCCGGCCGTTGGTCGGGCCGGTCGACGGGATCTTCTACCGCGGGGCGTTCTATTTCGGGTCGTCGCCCGAGTCGATCCGGTTCCGCCATATCCGCCTCCGACCTCACGTGAGTGCCACCCACCTGCCGGGCGAGGAACTGGCCGTCACCGTGCACGGCCGCGCCGTGCCCATTGATGTCGCCGACGAGGGTCAGGCGGGGTTTCGCAGGGCGTTGCTCGATATCTATGTACCCCGGTATGGCCCCGAGTGGGAGGATTTCCTCGCGGCTGGCGTCTGTTACGCCCGGATCGACGCGGAACGGATGTTCACCTTCCACATGGACCACTCATGAGCGACGCGGGGCTGCGACGAGCGACCGAAGGTGACCTTCCGTCGATTCTTGGGCTGAACCGGGTCGGCAATGGCGAGGACATCGAAGTCGAAATGGACGTCGCGTTTCGTTTCGGTGCGATGAACCCTTCGGACTACGCCGTCGCGGTCGCCGGACGACCAGGTTGTGGCAACCGTGGGCCTGCTGGCGACCCAGCTGAGGCTGGGATCGGTCGTCCTGCCGGTCGGCCAGCCCGAGTATGTCGCCACCGCCCCCGACTTCCAGGGCCGGGGTTTGGCGGGCGGGCTGCTGCGAATGGTTCACGGGTGGTCCGAGGAGCGGGGCGACTTGGTGCAGGTCATCACCGGCATCCGGTACTTCTACCGCCAGTTCGGGTACTCGTACGGACTTGTCCGCGCCCCCGAGATCGTCGTTGCGCCCGAGCAGGACATGGAAATGCCTCCGGGGTGGGAGGTCCGAGGCGCCGTAGCGGCCGACGTCGAGCGCATCCGGGCGCTGCAGACGTCGGCGCAGTCAGGGGCCGACTTGGCGCTACCGTTCGCCGACAATCTGTGGCCGGCGTTTCTCGAGATGGCGGCGGCGCCGCTGTTGGTCGGGATGTGCGATGGCCGGCATCGAGGCCTTCGCCCGGCTCCGTCTCGATCCCGATCGTGTGCCGTGTCGTCCGGTGTACGTCCAGGCCATGGCGGCGTCGCCGGCTGCGGCGGTGAAGGGTGTCCAGGCGGTACTGGCCGGGGCTCGGGCTCGCCATCCGGGCGCCACGTTGGTCGTGGCCGACCGGAGCTGGTTCGGCGACCCGGGCGGTGGTCGCGCCGTCGTCGGCAATCGAGGCCCATCGCCGATGGGTCTATGTCCGGGTGCCGTCGTTGGCAGCGAGTCCTCGCAACGCTGAAACCGGTGCTCGACGAGCGCCTTGGTCGTTCCGCCTACGCCGACCAGAGCATCGAACTCACCATCTCGCTCTACCGCTCGAGCGTCCGGCTGGTCATCGAACGCGGTCGGGTGGTCGAGGTCTCCGCGGGGCGTGGCGTCCACGAGCCCGACGAGGACGGTGCGGTCGGTATACCGCCCGAGCAGGTTCCCCTCCTGCTGTTTGGCGAGGGGGGTGTGGCGGCCCTCGAGGACGATCCTGATGTGTACCTGGGTCCATTCCAGCCCTTGATGGCGGCGCTGTTCCCGCCGTTGCGACTCGACATTTTGACGTGGTGAGCGCTCCCGCCGTGGCCCGCGTGGCGGTGGTGACCGGCGCCAGCCGCGGGATCGGCGCCGCCACCGCGACCCTGATGGCGGCCCGAGGTTGGGACGTGTGCGTCGGGTATCGAGGCGATGGCGCGGCCGCCGAAAAGGTGGCCGAGGCCTGTCGGGCGGCAGGACGCCACGCCATCACGGTGGCGGCGGACGTGAGCCGCGACGCCGACGTGGTGTCGCTGTTCGAGACCATCGACGGGTTGCTCGGGCGGCTCGGGGCGCTGGTCAACGCGGCTGGGATCGTCGACCAACAGGCCCGGGTCGAGGACATGGCGTTTGATCGCCTGGAGCGAATGTTCGCGGTGAACGTGATCGGCTCGTTCCTGTGTGCCCGCGAGGCGGTGCGGCGCATGTCGACCAGCCATGGCGGCGTAGGCGGCACAATCGTCAACCTGTCGTCGGCGGCCTCGCGCCTCGGTAGCCCGGGCGAATACGTGGACTACGCGGCGTCCAAGGGCGCGATCGACACCATGACGATCGGCCTGGCACGAGAGGTGGCGGCGGAGGGGATCCGGGTGAATGCCGTCCGGCCCGGATTGATCAATACCGAGATCCATGCCAGCGGCGGCCAGCCCGACCGGGTTCGGCGACTGTCAGCCGTGATCCCGATGCAGCGCGGCGGTGAGCCGGCCGAGGTGGCCCACGCCATCGCGTGGCTCTGCTCCGACGATGCGTCCTATGTGACCGGTGCCCTACTCGACGTCAGCGGCGGCCGCTGAGTTCCGGGCCCTACTGACGGCCGCTACTGCGTGGCCGGCGTCCAACGTGGGTGGCCCTGGTCATTCATGGTGGTCAGCATGCAACTGCTTGCGCTTGCGCCCTCGGCAGGATTCGAACCTGCGACGCACGGTTTAGGAAACCGACGCTCTATCCCCTGAGCTACGAGGGCTGGCTCGCCTCCGCCAGACTCCGACACGGTACCTGGCGCTCCCCCGGGATTCTCACGAAACTCCCAGCCGGTCTTCAGGAATTTCCACCCTTGGACGGGGACACTCGTCGTATGCCGATTCTTCGCCGGCACGACCGGCGGACAGCCGATCCGCCCATCGACGAAGCCCCGCCAGCCGTGCCGCATCAGGCCGGCGGTGTGCCGGTCCTGCTCTCGCCTGGTCTGGTCGATCTGGCTGCCCCATTGTCGCAGGCGTTGGGGCCAGGGTTCTCCGTCGAGACCGAGGGCCTCGGGTGGAGCGGGGTCATGCTTGTGGGCGCGGTCGGGGCCACGGGTGTGCGTTTCCTCCGGATCAGCCATCCAGGGGTGGTGCTCCTGGTGGTCGACCGGCGGGGGTACGGGCATCGCCCGATCGACGCCGTCACCCATCTGGACGCCGGCGCCGACGGGTATCTCGCCAACCCGCCGGTGGCCGAAGTGGCATCGCATGTCCAGGCGCTGGTTCGCCGAGCGGGGGTCAGTGCCGCGTGACTACTTCGAGGCGATGATGAAGATCATCTTGCTCTGGCACGCCACCTTGCCGCCGACATAGGCGCTACCCGAGCTCTTGCCCGCTCCACCCCCCAGATGGTCGACCTGCACCTTCATCTCGAGCGTGTCACCGGGGACGACCTGGCGGCGGAACCGGGCCTTGTCGATCCCGCCGAACAGCGGCAGCTTGTCCCGGTACTCGGGGTGAGCGAGCAGGCAGATCCCGCCCAGCTGGGCCATGGCTTCGAGCATGAGCACGCCGGGCAGGGTGGGACGGCCCGGGAAATGGCCCGCGAAGAACGGCTCGTCGCCGCTTAGGTGCCAGAGCCCGTGGGCGGACACGGCGGGGACGACCTCGACGATCGTGTCGACGAAGAGGAATGGTGGGCGCTGCGGGATCAGGTCCTCGGGCCGCCACGCGGCCCAACCTTGGGGGCTGTCCGGGTCGGTCATCAGTGGCCCATTCCGAGGCCACCGTCGACGGGGATGACCGCCCCGGTCACATAGGCCGCGGCATCCGATGCCAGCCAGGTGACGACACCGGCCACCTCGGCGGGATCGGCCATGCGCTGGAGTGGGATCTGGGCGACGATGTCCTTGCGCCGAGCCTCCGGGAGCACGGCCGTCATGTCGGTCTCGACGAAGCCGGGCGCGACCACGTTGACGGTGACCTTGCGGCTGCCGATCTCACGGGCCAGGGAGCGGGCGAATCCGACCAGGCCGGCCTTCGAGGCGGCATAGTTCGTCTGGCCGCCCGAACCGGTCAGGCCCACGACCGACGAGATGAGAATGATCCGCCCCCGTCGAGACCGGATCATCTTCGGGACGGCCCGCTTGGCCACGCGGTACGTGCCGATGAGATTGGTGTCGATGACGCTGGCGAAGGCATCCTCACTCATCTGCATCAAGAGGCCGTCGCGAGTGATGCCGGCGTTGGCGACGAGAACTTCGACCGGCCCCAGCGTGGCTTCGACTTCGGCGAAGGCGGCGTCCACGTCGGTGGTCGAGGTGACGTCGCAACGAACCGAGAGGAAGCCGTCCACCGGTTCCTTGCGGTGGGTGACCGCGACGCGGTCGCCCAAGGCTGCGAAGGCCTGGGCGATCGACAGTCCGATGCCGCGGTTGCCCCCCGTGACGAGCACGACCCGGCCGCGGACTTCGGCCTCGGCGGTGTCGGCCATCACACCCCCATGGCGTGGTAACCGCCGTCGACATGGATGATCTCGCCCGTGGTCATCGGGAACCAGTCGCTGAGTAGCACCGTGCACGCCTTGGCCACGGCGGAGGAGTCCGTGATGTCCCAGCCGAGCGGTGCCCGCTCGACCCAGGCGTCCTCGAAGGCCGCGAAACCCTGGATCGACTTGGCCGCGATGGTCCGCATGGGCCCCGCCGCCACCAGGTTGACACGGACCTTGTCCGGGCCGACTTCCTTGGCCAGGTAGCGCGCCGTCGACTCCAAACCCGCCTTGGCGACGCCCATCCAGTCGTAGGACGGCCATGCTCTGGTGGCGTCGAAGTCGAGCCCGACGACCGAGCCCCCACCCGCGGCCCGCAGCAATGGCAGCATGGCGGCGGTCAGCGCTTTGAGCGAGTAGGTCGAGATATGCAGCGCGACGCTCACGTCCTGCCACGGGGCGTCGAGGAAACCGCCGCCCAGACAGCTGGCGGGCGCGAAGCCAATGGAGTGCAGAACCCCGTCGAGGGCGCCCCATCGCCCTTCGAGGTCGGCGGCCACGTCGGCGAAGTGGTCCTCGACGGTCACGTCGAGTTCGAGGACGTCGGGCGGATCGGGCAGCTTCCTCGCCACCCGCTTCGTGAGGCTCAGCCCCCGGCCCGCGCCGGTGAGCACGATCTGAGCCCCTTGTTGCTGGGCCAGCTGGGCGACGCCAAAGGCGAGGGAGTCATCGGTGAGGACGCCGGTGATGAGCAGGCGTTTCCCGTCTAGTAGTCCGGGCACACGGCGCAGCCTACCGGGGCACCACTTGGCGAGAACTAGGCAGGCGTCGCACCCGGCCCCGGCCCCGGCCCTGGCCCCGGCCCTGGCCCTGCCGTAGGCGGTAGTCCTGGCGGCACCGCCGGTCGAACGGCGTTGACGGCGAGAGCCGCCGCCCCGACCTGGCTCGGTGACAGAGAGCGGCCAATCAGGGCGTAGACCTCGCTGCCGTCGATGACCTCCTTTTCCAACAACAACTCGACCAGCCGGTCGAGTTCGGGGCGGTGGGCCGACAGCAGCGCCAATGCCCGTTCTTCGGCCTGTCGCAGCATCCGTGACACCTCCTCGTCGACGACCTGTTGGGTGGCTTCGGCATAGGGCCGCCGTCCGTCGTCGTGGCCTCCGAGGTAGTTCGGCCCCTCGGAGCTGAACCCGATCGGTCCCAGGCGCTTGCTCATGCCCCAATCCCGCACCATCCGCGTCGCCAGCTCCGTCGCCCCCGCCAGGTCGTTGGCGGCTCCGGTCGATCCCTGACCGAGCACCAACAGCTCGCCGGCACGTCCACCGAGGCGTACGTTGAGCGAGTCGTACAGATAGCTCTCGGGGTAGAGGTGCCGCTCCGCTTCTGGCAGCTGCTCGGTCACGCCGAGGGCCTGGCCAGCCGGGAGGATCGTCACCTTCGCCACCGGATCGGCGTGCTCAGACAACGCCGCCACCAGGGCATGGCCACCTTCGTGCACCGCCACGGCGAACTTCTCTTCGGGCAGAAGCGCATTCGTCGTTTCACGGTGCCCGAGCAACACCCGGTCGCGGGCGGCCATGAAGTCGGCGGCGGTGATCGTGTCGCGCCCGCCGCGTACGGCGAAGATGGCCGCCTCGTTGACCAGGTTGGCCAGGTCGGCGCCGGAGAAGCCCGGGGTGGCCCGGGCGACCACGTTGAGGCTGACATCGGGTGCCAGGTGCTTGCCCGTGCCATGCACGGCGAGGATGGCCTCGCGTTCGCGCTGGTTGGGCAGGGGGAACTCCACCCGGCGGTCGAAGCGTCCCGGGCGCAGCAGCGCGGGGTCGAGGCTCTCCGGTCGGTTGGTGGCAGCCAGCACCACGACTCCCTTGGCCGGGTCGAAGCCGTCCATCTCGGCCAGCAGCTGGTTGAGGGTCTGTTCGCGCTCGTCGTTCGTGGCGTACACACCGACACCACGACGGGCGCCGATCGCGTCGACCTCGTCGATGAAGATGATCGAGGGCGCCTTCTTGCGGGCGTCGCTGAACAGATCCCGCACCCGCGACGCCCCGACGCCGACGAACATCTCCACGAAGCTCGAACCGGTCAGGGAGAAGAACGGCACCTCGGCCTCCCCTGCGACCGCCCGGGCCATGAGCGTCTTGCCGGTACCCGGGGGCCCGACCATCAGAACGCCCTTCGGTCCCACCGCCCCCGCCGCCTGGTACTTGTCGGGGTGCTTCAGGAAATCGACCACCTCGGAGATCTCCTGCTTGACCCCGTCATAGCCCGCGACGTCCGCGAAACGAGTCGCGGGCCGATCGTCGAGGTCGTACACCTTGGCCTTGCTGCGGCCGACGCCCATGATCCCGCCCAGGCCGCCCGACAACTGTTTGCTGGTCCGCCGGCCCATCCAGATGAAGAAGCCGAGGAACAGGACGAACGGCAGCAGGTTGAAGATGATCGCGAGGAAGGTCGAACTGCTCGTCGTGGTCGCCTTGACCTGGACGTGGTGTTGGGCCAGCAGGGGCGCCAACGAATCGTCGCGAATGGCGGTCGGAACCTGGCTGGTGTAGCTGTCGCCGTTGACCAGCTTGCCATTGACCTTGCCGTTCTGATCGATGGTGGCCGTCTTCACCTTGTCGGTGCCGACCTGGGCCACGAAGTCGCTGTAGGTGAAACTGTGGTTCTTGGAGGTACTCGCTGCGGGCCGAAGGAAGAGGAACAGCGTCAGGACGGTGCCCACCAGGAGCAGCCAGATCCGCCAACGCGGCGGTGGCGGGGGCGGCGGCCGGTGCGGGGGCTCGAGCGGAGGGCCCGACTTGGCGGGACTCGACCAATGGCGCGACCGTTGCCAGGTACTCACGGCGTCCAACCGTAGGCCCCCGGTTGGGCGATCGCTTCGACACGGCGCGTCGGGCCTAACGTCTCCAGGCACATGAGCGACACGAGCGAACACATTCATCGGGTGGGCGTCGTCGGCTGCGGGCTGATGGGGTCGGGCATCGCCGAGGTCACCGCCCGTGCCCAGCTCGACGTGGTCATCGTGGAAGCGACGGACACGACGCTCGCCGAGGGCCGCAAACGGGTCGAGTCGTCCCTCGCGCGGGCGGTCCGCAAGGGGAAGCTCTCCACTGACGAGCAGGCCGCGGCACAGAGTCGCATGACCTTCACGACCGATTACCGCCAGCTGGCGGACCGCCAGCTGGTTGTCGAGGCGGTGGTGGAGTCCGAGCCGGCCAAGGTGGCGGTCTTCGAACGCCTCGATCAGGTCGTCGAAGATCCCAACGCCATCTTGGCGTCGAACACCAGCTCCATCCCCATCATGCAGCTGGCGATGGCAACGAGGCGCCCGGCGCAGGTGGTGGGGATCCACTTCTTCAATCCCGTTCCGGTGTTGCAACTCGTCGAGGTGGTCACGTCGCTTCTGAGCGATCCGTCTGTCGTCGATGCCGCCGAGACCTTTGCGTCCGAACAGCTGGGCAAGCACGTCATCCGGTCCCAGGATCGGGCCGGGTTCATCGTCAACTCACTGCTGATCCCCTACCTGCTGTCCGCCATCCGGATGCTGGAATCAGGCTTCGCGACCGCGGCCGACATCGACACCGGGATGGTCGAGGGGTGCGCCCACCCGATGGGTCCCCTCGCCTTGACCGATCTCATCGGCCTCGATACGACGATGGCGGTCGCCATCTCTCTGTACGAGGAGTTCAAGGAGCCGCTGTTCGCCCCCCCGCCGCTCCTCTCGCGAATGGTGTCGGCCGGCCTCCTCGGCCGCAAGACGGGCCGCGGGTTCTACAGCTAGCGGCAGCGGCAGCGGCAGCGGCAGCTAAGGCGGCTGGGTTTCATTGTTGCCACAAACCGATGAAATAGATACGTCGAGTGGCAAGAATGCTTTCGCCGATCGCGTTCGAATGGCGCCGCGGCTGCCCATGGGATGGTGAGCTGCGGCGCGTTTCGGGGCTGCGGGCGAACCGGCTGGCCGACGGAGCGGCTAGCCGACGGACTGGCTAGCCGACGGAGCGGCCTTTCCCCTCCCAGAACGGGGCCCGAAGGTCGCGCTTCAGGACCTTCAAGGCGCCTGAGAGCGGCAGCGGCTCGGTCCGGAACTCCACCGACTTGGGCACCTTGTACGCCGCGATGCGGTCACGGCACCACGCCTTGATGTCCTCCACCGACGCGGTGGCACCGGCGGCCATCACGATGATGGCGTGCACCGCTTCGCCCCACTTCTCCGAGGGGATGCCGATGACGGCCACCTGGGCGACGCCGGCGTAGCTGGCGATGGCGTTCTCGACCTCGGCCGAGTACACGTTCTCCCCCCCGCTCACGATCATGTCCTTGACGCGGTCGACGAGGAACAGGTAGCCGTGCTCGTCGAGGTAGCCGGCGTCGCCGGTGTGGTACCAGCCGTTGGCGAATGCCGCCTCGGTCTGCTCGGGCCGATTCCAGTACTCCCGCATGTAGTTGCCGCCCCGGGCGCACACCTCGCCGTTCTGGCCGGCGGGGACGATGTTGCCGTCGGGATCCTGGATGGTGACCGTGGAGCCGATGACCGGCCGGCCGGCCGATCGGAGCAAGGACCCGCCCTTGCGGTGGTCCTCAGGCATCAGCATGGTGAGGATGCCGAAGTTCTCGGTCATGCCGTAGGCCTGGATCACCTTGATGTCGGGCGAAATGGCCATCACCCGTTCGAGTAGGGCGGTGGACATCGGCGAGGCGCCATACCCAAGGGTTTCCAACGACGCCAGCCGTTCGGCGGCATAGGAGGGGTGGTCCAGCACCATCTGGATCATGGTGGGCACCATGACCGTGAAGGTCACCCGGTCGCGCTCACAGATATCGAGCACCGGCCCGGGGTCGAACAGGGCGATGATCGTCGACGTCCCGCCGGTCGCGGGAATGCAGAAGATGCCGAGCATGCCCGCCACGTGGAACATCGGGACCTGGTGGAGGCACACCTGGCTGTCGTCGATCTTGAGCATTCCCGCGATCTTGTACAGGTTGATCATGGCGGCCCGGTTGTCCATGACCACGCCCTTGGGCATCCCCGTCGTCCCCCCGGTGTACATGAGGATGGCGGGGTCGGCCTCGTCGGGTTCGTCGGGGATGGTGGCCGTGCCCGCGTCGATGACGTCCTGCTGGGTGAGATCGTGGGCCACGTCTCCCGAACCCATGAGGACGACCTTCTTGATGCCCGCCGCCTGGCGCACGCGATCGACGACATGGGCGAACGGCGGGTCCACGAAGACGACCTCGGTGCCCGAATCCTTGAGTATGTACTCCAGCTCCATCGGGGCCAACCGCAGGTTGAGCGGGTTGATCATGGTCCCGCCCAGGAACCCGGCGTGGTACAGCTCCATGTATTCGTGGGAGTTGAGCGACAAGACCGCGAAGCGGTCACCCTTGCTCAAGTTGAGCTCCCGCCCCATGCCGTCGGCCAGCCGCAGCACCCGGTCGAGGTGCTCGGCGTAGGTCGCCCGGTAGGCGCCGTCGATGACTGCGGTCTTGTCGGCGTAGCGATCCGACGCCGGGATCAATGACCGGTGATACACCAGTTCCTTCATCTCGTTCACCATAGAACCGGAGGTCGCTCAGAGGTCGTCCAGGCGTCGTCCAGGCGTCGCCTAACGTCCGACCGATGCCTTCTGCACTCCGAACTGCGCCTCGTCTCGCGGTGTTGCCTCCGGGCGACGGTGCGCTGGCGAAGGCGGCCATCGCGGCGGTCGAAGCGGGCGGAGGCGTCGTCGTCGATCCCGACGAGGCCGAGGCGCTCGTCTGGACCTCCGCCGGCATGGACCCCGAGACGACCGCGGCGGCGCTCCGCGACGTGCTCGGTCGCCACCGTGGCATTCGCTGGATCCAGTTGCCGTGGGCCGGCGTCGAGTTGTACGCCGAGGCGGGGCTGTTGGACCACGACCACGTGTGGACCTGCGCCAAGGGCGTCTACGGGAAACCGGTGGCCGAGCACGCCTTGACGCTCACGCTCGCCTGCTTTCGCCATCTGAAGGCATTCAGCCGGGCCGACGGCTGGAGCGGCCAGGCGGGGCAGACGTTGTTCGGCCGGCGGGTCACGATCTTCGGAGGCGGGGGTATCGCACAGGAGCTCATGCGGCTCCTCGGTCCCTTCGGCTGCCAGGTGACCGTGGTACGCAAGCGCTCGGACCCTCTTGACAACGCCCGAATCCTGCCATGGGACCGGCGAAACGACGCCCTGGGCGACGCCGATGCGGTGATCCTGGCGTTGGCCTTGACCGAGGAAAATACCTACTTCTTCGCGTCGCCGCAGTTCGAGGCCATGGCGCCTCACGCCTGTCTGGTCAACGTGGCCCGCGGGCGCCACGTGGTGACCGACGACCTCGTCGAGGCGCTGTCGAGCGGTGCAATAGCGGCCGCCGGGCTCGATGTCACCGACCCCGAGCCGCTCCCCGACGGCCATCCACTGTGGGCACTCGACAACTGCCTCGTCACGCCGCACACCGCCAACACCGAGGCCATGGCCACCCCGGCCCTGGCGGCGCGCATCGCCGACAACGTGGGCCGCTTCGCCGCGGGCGAGACGCTCGAGGGCCTCGTCGACCCGGATCTGGGGTACTGACCGTAGACTCTCCGCCGGGGAGGTTCACATGGCTGACGAATCCGGCTCCGAGCAGCGGATGGGCGACGCCGATGCCCTGATGTGGAGCATCGAGAAGGACCCGATGCTTCGCTCCACGATCACCTCGGTGCTGGTCTTCGAAGGGCCGATCGATCACGACCGCCTGACCGACAAGGTCGAACGGGCCAGCCGAGCCATTTCCCGCCTGCGCCAGCGCGTGATGGCGAACACGTTCTCCATCGCGCCGCCCAGATGGGAGATCGACCCCAACTTCGACCTTCGGTACCACCTCCGCTTCGTCGCCGCACCGGGGGCGGGGACCATGTCCGACGTGCTGGCCATCGCCAGTCCCGAGGCCATGTCCAGCTTCGACCTGGCTCGCCCGTTGTGGCAGATGCTGGTCGTCGACGGCATGGCCGACGGAAAGTCCGCCGTGGTCGTGAAGCTGCACCACACCATCACCGACGGCATCGGCGGGGTGAAGCTGGGCATGCAGCTGTTCGACCTCGAAGCGTCGCCGCCGGCTGACCCCGGCCCCATCCCCGAGGCGCCGCCCATACATGTCATGGGTCAATGGGAGCGGGTCCTCGACGCGTGGAATCACGAGCAGCGCCAAGGCTTGGAGCTGGCCACCCGGCTCGTGCCGCTCACCGTCGGGGGCTTGACCCATCTGGTGTTCGCACCGACTGAGGCGCTTCGCCGAGCACGGGAGGTGACAGGGTCGTTGGGCCGCCTCCTGGCTCCGGCCAACCGACCCCTCAGTCCGGTCATGACGGGCAGGTCCCTGTCGGTCGACCTCGACACGCTGTCGATCCCCCTCGCCGACGCCAAGGCGGCGGCCAAGGCGGCCGGGGGCCGACTCAACGACTTCTTCATGGCCGCGGTCATGGGCGGGCTCCGGCGCTATCACGACGAGCACGGCGTCGCACCCGAGTCGCTGCGAATGGGGATGCCGATCAGCCTGCGCCAGGCCGGCGGGGATGGGAAGGCGGGCGCCGACGCGGCGAGGGCGAACCAGTTCGTGCCCACCCGATTCCTCGTCCCCCTTCAGATCGACGATCCCGCCGAGCGGATGCGGGTCCTGCATGACCTGGTGGTCTCGCAGCGGGCGGAGCCGGCGCTGGGCCTGGTCGATGCGGTTTCGCTCGTGACCCGCCGCCTTCCCAAGGCGGCTCAGATCGGCGTGCTCGGCGGCCTGTTGCGCACCGTCGACGTCATCACGAGCAACGTCCCGGGTGTGCCCATTCCCCTCTACCTGGCCGGAGCCAAGCTGGAAGCGCAGTACCCATTCGGCCCGAGAAGCGGGGCCGCGGTCAATGTGACCTTGCTCAGCTACCTCGACGGGCTGTTTATCGGGGTCAACAGCGATCCCGCCGCAGTGCCCGATCAGGCTACGTTCATGGCCTGCCTCCGTGACGGTTTTGACGAGGTTCTGAAAGTTGCGTGAATCCGGGGTTACACAGACCCGCAAACCGGAATAAATTCCTAGACATGCCCTGGACGTTTATCATCCGCCCGCGAGAGATGCGAAAGTTCCGGCGTTGCCGCCGGGAGTGGGATCTCGGTTCTCAGATCCGCCAGCGTTACGCCCAGAAGCGGCCCTCGATGGAGTGGGCATTCGACAAAGCCATTCGAGACGCCCTGGCCGTGTACTACTTCCCGGCCATGGACGATTGGAACCGGGCCATCGTCCGGCCGCTCACGCTCAAAGGCTTCGACCGCTCCATGCGCGAGAGCCGGGCGAATCACGAGAAGTGGGCGCCCTTGACTCCCGAGGAGGAGAAGGCGTTCGAGAGGAACCTGGTCGTCGGGCAGGCGTTGCTGACCAACTACTTCGTGTGGGCCGCAGCCCTGGACGACTTTGACTCGATCTTCGCCGACCACGACATCTGGGCACCGATCCCCGACCCGGACAACCCGATCCACGATCTCGGGACGCTCGATGGCCGCCCGATGCGCTACATGGGTCGGATGGATCAGCTGATCGCCGATCCCGACGACGAGTTGTGGGTCGTGGAACACCGGGTGGTCCGCGGCGACTGGACGAGCAACGAGGACCTGATCGAGGACGAGGTACTTCGCAGCCACTGCTGGCACACTCAGATCGCCTACCCGCAGATGCTGATTGCCGGGACCATCATCAACGAGCTCCGGGTGGACGGGCAGCTGGACGCCCCCCCGGTACAGGAGTTCGTCGAGCGGGACCAACGCACGATGATCGGGTCTCGCCACGTCAACACGCGACGCAGCCCGCTCACGATGGAGCCAGCTGCCACCCCGGCGACACGGTCCGCCGCCACGGTCCAGGACTACGTGGCGTTGCAGCAGGACAACGGCTTGTTCCGGCGTACGGTCATCCGTCGCAACCAGGACACGTTGAGGCAGACCGGTGTACGGGTGGCCGAAGACGGGATGCAGGTCCGGGATCCGGACCTACCGGTCGAGCCCACCTTCGGCGAGCATTGCGCCACGTGCGAGTTCAAAGCCCCGTGCGATGCCATGGAAGCCGGTGGCGACTGGCAGGCCATCCTGGCGGAGAACTTCTTCCAACGGGCCGACGATGCCGAGGACGAGAGCCTGCGCCATTCCGACCACCGAGTCGGTCAACGGGCCGGACTGGGCGGCATGTATCGAGTGATCAATCTCGGCCGACGTTAGGGGGGATACACCGCTCCATCGGGGGCCGTCGGTACCGTTGGCGGCCCATGCCCTCTCGGCCGCGCTGGCTCAACGCCGTGGCTGCGCTGTGCGCGCTGACGCTCGTGGCCGGGGTCCTGGCCTTGTTTGCCCGTCCGAGGGGTGCCGACGAGGCGTCGGTCCGCGTGCGCGCCGCCGGGTCCCCTCGCCGCCTTGGGCCCGCAGGGCCGGCATCGGCGACCGCGGGCGCCCCGTCGAGCCAAGCGGCGCCGCCTCGGGGGGTCGGTACCACGGCCGTAGCCGTGACGACAGCGGTAACCGGGGCGGCGACCGCGGTAACCGGGGCGGGTTCGGCCACGACGGGCCCGGCCGTCGCGGGGGCGGCTCCCCTCCCGGTTCCCGCTCCGCCCATCGTGGCGGAGGCCGGGCACCGCTGGGCGGTGGGAACCGAGAGCCTCACCTTTGTCGATACCAGCCGGCGCACGCCGGCCGCTGGTGCCGATCCGGGGGAGGCGTTCCGGTCGCTACCCACCGTGATCCGGTACCCGGTCGACGGCGCGGCGAACGGGGCGGAGACGCCAGGCGGCGCCGGCAGCCACCTGGGCCACCCTTTTCCCCTGATCGTCTTCGCCCATGGCTACGACACGACACCGGGCGCCTACGCCGCATTGCTTCACGCCTGGGCCAGCGCCGGTTACGTGGTGGCCGCCCCGTCGTTTCCGAGGGCGACCGCAGGTGGGCCGCTCGACGAGGGCGACGTCGACAACCAGCCGGGTGACCTGTCGTTTGTCATCACCCAGGTGCTGGCGGCTCCGTCGCTGGCGGGACTCGTCGACGGGGGTCACATCGGCGTGGCGGGGCACAGCGACGGCGCCTCGACGACGGCGGGCGTCGGGTACAACAGTTGCTGCAAGGACAGCCGGCTGGCGGCCGACGCGGTGATGGAGGGCGACGAGCACCGCTACCCGGGCACCTGGTTCCCGGCCGGGCCGGCGCCGGCGCTGCTTGTTATCCAGGCCGACCATGATGCCCTGAACCCGCCGGCGCTGGGCCGGGCAGTGTACGACGGCGGCTCGTCGCCGAAATATCTGCTCTGGCTGCTCGACGCCCAGCATCTCCAGCCCTACACGTCCGACGCGGCACACCTTGGGGTGGTGGAGGCGGTGACCACGGCGTTTTTCGACCGGTATCTGAAGGGCCGGGCCGAGTCGGTCGCCGCCATGAGGAGCGCGGCCGCGCCCGGCCTGGCGACGCTCACCTCGGGGTAACGGTCTCACCTCGGTGAGATCCTGGAGGTGGCTCGCTCGGCGCGTCCCGCCGTGCCGGATCGGTCGTTCGACGGCACGCGAGGAGCGTCGATGGGTCAGGCGATGGGTGGGCGTGGTCATTGCGGCGTCGGTGACGCGGGCGGGCCGGCGGCGTCGTGGTCCGGCGCGGCGTGTGGGGTCTGTGACCAGGCCCTTCGAGGGGGCGAAACGTGCGTCAACGACTGGTGCACCCGGGCCGATCGGTGGTTCTCCGTCGTCTGGTCGATCGGCCCTCATGTCGACGGGTGGCGCCGGGTGATCGCGGGATACAAGTACCGGGGCCAGACCGCCTGGGCGAGCATGCTCGGCCGGGCCCTGGTGGAGTACCTCGACGAACACATGCCCTGGTTCGACGACTACGACGTGCTCGTGCCCATGCCGGCTTATACCGGCCCCGGGGCTCGGCGCTCCTGGGACCCGGTTGGCGAGATCGTGGCCGATCGCTGCCCGGCTGGCCGGTCCCCGCTGGGGTTTCGAGGCCGGACTGGTCGTCAAGACCCGGGAGACGGCGGCGCTCGCGGCCTTGAGCCGGCCGGCACGTCGGGCGTGTGCCGAGGGACCGCTTCGACGTGCACTGCGGGTACCGGAACCAGCGGTGGTCGAGGGCTTGCGGATCCTGGTGATCGACGACGTGTTCACCGAGGGCAGCACGCTCCGCGAGGTCGCCCGCTCGCTGGTGCGGGCGGGAGCCGACGAGGTGGCCGGCTTGACCCTCGCCCGCCAACCGTGGCAGCGCGGCCCGGGGCCGGACCCTGGGCCTGGCCCTGGGCCGACGTGAGGGCCGGACGTAGAGTGCCGGGGTGCCGACGGGACCGATCCACCTCCATATAGCCGACGTCCTCACGGCCGTGCCCGCCCAGGTAGGGGTCGAGGCAGGCCTGGTCACCCTGACCGAGGACGAGGCGCCGTACCGCTCGCTGCGCATCATCATCGGCCAACCCGAGGCCAATGCCATCTTGGCCGGATGGCACGGCGCAGTTCCTGGCCGGCCTTCGACATGGGACCTGTTCGTGTCGACCGTTGCGCTGCTTGAGGCGCGCATCGATCGGGTGGTGATCACGGCGGTGCACGAGGAGCGGCACTACTTCGCCCACATCGAGTTGGAGCAGGCAGGCGAACGCCGCATCCTGGCGTGCCGGCCGTCGGATGCGATCGCCCTCGCCGTACGGGCGTACAACGTCGAGATCCTGGCCGAGTCGTCGGTGCTCGATGCGGCCGGTGTTCTTCCCGACGGCACCAAGCCGGGGCAAGCGGCCGAGGAGTCCGACGCAGCGCCCGAGTCGGCGTTGGGCGCACGTGAGGCGGCGCTGGCCGCCCGGGAGGCCGAACTGGCCGAGCGTGAACGGCTCATCGCAGCCCGAGAACAGTTGGCCGCGCCGACGGACGCAGGAATCGCCACCACACCCGCACCCGGCGAATCGAGCGAATCAGGCGAATCGCGTTCGGACCCCACGGTTGCCGACCCAACCGCGCGCCGTGAAGGTGACGGTATCGAATAGCCACGGTCGTCTGTAGGCCTATGGCAACTTCGGGCTGTTCAATCTGTTCGGTCCGCTGTCCGAGGCCGCGGTGCCCGGGCGCCGGCGGAGGCGACCGCACCGTTGTTGTCACAAACCGATGAAATAGCTACGTCGAGTGACCAAAACGGTTGTGTGGCCGGGTCGAGTGTCCCTTCTGCGTCACGAGCAGCCGCTGGTGCTTCCGCACGACGGGCAGGCGAAGCAGCTGCCCGCACGCTGCATCGGCATTGGGACCGGTCGCGCACCGGCCGCCGGCCTCGACCCCGGCACCGGCCTCAGCGTGTCCGTGACTCCTCCGCCGGGCCGACGTTGGCGTCCAGCCAGGCGTTGACCGGCGCCGCGGCTCGCCACACCTCGACCACCCGATCCTTCACCGCTGCGGTGGCCATCCAGGGCGCGGGCGGAAAATGGCGGCCGACGAGCACCGACGTGAATCGCAGCAGCCTGATCCGGGGATGGTCCTGGGACCACCCCTTCGGCGCTCGCTTCAATGTCTCGCGGCCCTCGAGCTCGTAACCGGCCTCGCCCAGGCGGCCGTCGATCGCTTCCAACTCCTCGCCGGCGGCCCCGTCGATCGCCTCCCGGTACCTCACCAGCTGGTCCCTGCTCAGGTGCCACGTTCCCCCACCGGCATAGATCCCGTTGGCGGAGAAGCTCACGTAGACCCCGCCCGTTCCGGTGCTCGACCCGGCCCCGATGTTCGTCTTGTACGGCGTCTTGTCGGCGCTGAAGCGGATGTCCCGGTACGGACGCATGAGCTTGAACGAGCCGAACTCCCCCTCGACCTCCGCCAGCAACGCCTCCATCGGGGCCTTCACCGCTCGCTCGTAGAGCGGTTTTCGCGGCTCCCAGTACGCCTTGGTGTTGTCCGCTTCCAGGCCCTCGAAGAACTCGAGCGCCTCGTCGGGCCAACCGCCAAATCCCGAAACACCAGTCGATCGAGGGGACTGAGGGGTCACGGCAGGATGGTAGACAGCAGACGACTCAAAGGAGGCCGAAATCCGATGACCCCTGGGCCCCGACCGCACGTCGTCATCGTCGGTGCCGGCTTTGGTGGGATCAACGCCACCAAGGAGCTGATGGACGGCCCATTCGAGATCACCCTGATCGACCGCGACAACTACCACGGGTTCTGGCCCTTGCTCTACCAGGTGGCCACCGCGGGGCTCGGTCCCGAGGACATCGCCCACCCGGTGCGGGGCATGTTCGGTGAGCGCTCCAACGTCCACGTCCGACTTGGAACCGTCAGCGACGTCGACCTCGACCGACAGCTCGTCCAGGTCGCGGACGAGGCGGACCTCGCCTACGACTACCTGATCCTGGCGGCCGGCTCGTCTACCAGCGACTTCGGGATTCCCGGCGTGGACGACTACGCGTTCCCGCTCAAGACCCTCCCCGATGCGGTGCGCCTGCGCAACCACGTCCTTTCCTGCTTCGAACGGGCCGACGCCTGCCCCGAACTCGTCGACAGCGGGCTCTTGACGTTCGTCCTGGCGGGCGGCGGTCCGACCGGCGTCGAACTTTCGGGCGCGCTGACCGAACTGATCGGCCAGAACCTGGCCCGCGATTTCCCCCACCTCGACGTCACCAAGGCGAGCGTCGTGCTGGTCGAGATGCTCGACCACCTCCTCGGCGGCTTCGCGCCGAGCTCCCAGGCCCATGCGCTGGAGACCCTGCGGGCCAAGGGGGTCGATGTCCGCCTGAACACTGCCATCTCGGCGCTTGATGCCGATCGGGTGACGTTCAAGGACGGCTCAAGCATCGCCACGATGACCACCGTGTGGACCGCCGGCATCCGCGCCAACCCCCTGGCCGACATGCTCGACGTCGCCAAGGGCAAGGGCGGGGCCATCGAGGTCACCAAGGAGTTGACCCTGCCCGGCCATCCCGAGGTGTTCGTGATCGGCGACCTGGCAGCGACGACCGACCGGCACGGAAAACCCCTACCGCAGGTTGCCCAGGTCGCCATCCAGGGCGCCCGTCACGTGGGCCGGACCATCAAACGGCGCACGACGGGCCGCCCGACCAAACCGTTCCAGTACCACAGCCACGGGATGATGGCGACCATCGGCCGGCGAGCGGCGGTCGCCGAGATACCGGGCGGCCTCAAGTTGCGAGGCACCCTTGGCTGGCTGTCATGGCTGGCCGTGCACCTGGTGTTCCTGGTGGGCTTCCGCAACCGGATCGTGGTGCTGGTCAACTGGGCGTGGAACTACCTCACGTGGGATCGCGCCGCCCGGGTCATCCTGAAGGAGGATTCGACGACGCCGAGTGGCCAGCACCGGGCCTAGCCGGCTACCGGTAGGTGCAGCGGCCGGCGTCGATCACGACGTCACCACCGGCGGTCGAGGTCTGGAAGAAGGCCTCCCCGTCGTCGAGGGCCCACAGCGAGACCGTGAGGTCATCGCCGGGGAAGACGGGCTTGGAAAAACGCCCCGCCATCGCCACGAAACGGTCGGGGTCGGAGTCACACAAGGTGTGGAGGAGCGCCCGGCCGGTGAAGCCGTACGTGCACAACCCGTGCAAGATGGGCTTCGGGAACCCCGCCATGGCGGCGAACTTCGGATCCGAATGGAGCGGGTTGCGGTCCCCGTTCAGGCGATACAGCAGCGCCTGGTCGGGCCGGGTCGAGTAGGTCACCTTGTGGTCGGGGTCGCGGGCGGGGGGTTCGGCCTTGCCCGAGGGGCCACGCTCGCCGCCCCAGCCGCCTTCGCCCCGGATGAACACCGACGCCCGGTTGGTGAACAGCGGTTGACCCGTCGCCCGGTCGGTCGACACCGACTCGGTCGCGATGACCGCGCCTGAGCCCTTGTCGTAGATGCCGGTGATGGTCGTGACCGTCGAAATCTGTCCCTCGACGGGCAGCGGGGCGTGCAGTTCGAAGGCCTGCTCACCGTGAACCAGCATGAAGGGGTTGAAGGTCCCCACCTTGTTGAACGCCGAACTCAGCCCGAAACCAGCCACCACGGCGAAGGTGGGCAGGGCCCGTTGGGTGACCTCCGTGCTGTTCTCGGTGGTGAACTCCAGTTCGAACCCGGTGGGATCGATCGAGCCGGCACCGACCCCAAGGGCGTAGAGCAGGCAGTCGGTCGACGTCCACGACTTGTCAACGGGGTCACCCCGGGTTCCGACGGCGTCGGGGTTGATCGGCATGCTGCGCTCCTCTCCGTCGACCGGGTCACGGCCCACCTGGTCGGCGCCACGTTACGTCGATGTGGCGCCAACCACCGTCAGTCGGCTGTGGCTGACAACTCGACGCTCACGCTGTCCTCGCTGCCGTCGGGCGCCGACTGAAGCACCAGGTCGGCCACCGTCCCCGCCTCCTTCAAGTCCCCGACCGCCTGTGCGATGCGGGCGAGGCGCTCAGCGCTGGCGGCCACCACCGCCCGGGAAACGGGCCACCGCATCGACTTGCTGGCCCCACTCTTGGCCGAGCGGATCTGCCCGAGTACCCACGCCACGTCGTCGAGGATCGCGGCATCACCGGCCACCCGCGCCGCCAGCCGCCCGCAGCCGAGGGCCACGCAGCCCGGTGCACCGAACCCTCCTGCCACCACGACCAGACCTCCTCGGTGACGAATGGCAGGAACGGGGCGAACAGTCGGAGCAGCGCCGACAGGGCGATACGCAGCGTCGCCTGGGCCGACGCCGCCCGGTCCTCACCCAGCGTTGCGTAGGCCCGGCTCTTGACCAGCTCCACGTAGTCGTCGCAGAACGACCAGAAGAACGACTCCGTCCGCTCCAACGCCCGGGCGTAGTCGTACCCCTCGAACGCCGCCGTGGCGTCGTCGATCAGCGACGCCAAGCGCGCCAACAACGCCAGGTCCAGCGCCTCGGTCGGGAGCCCCTCGGTCCCCTCACCCGACAGGCCCAGCACGAACTTGGACACGTTGAGCAGCTTGATCGCCAGGCGCCGACCGATCTTGAACTGGTTGACGTCGAGTGCGGTGTCGGTACCGGGCCGAGCAGAACACGCCCAGTACCGCACCGCGTCGGACCCGAACTGATCCAGCACGTCGATCGGCGTCACCACGTTGCCCCGTGACTTGGACATCTTCTTGCGGTCCGGGTCGAGGATCCACCCGTTGAGCGAGGCATGGGCCCAGGGCAGGGCGTCGTGCTCGAAGTGCGCCCGAACCACGCTGTCGAACAGCCACGTCCGGATGATCTCCGGCCCCTGGGGTCGAAGATCCATGGGAAACGTGCGGGCGAAGAGGTCAGGATCGTCGACCCAGCCGGTGGCGATCTGGGGCGACAGTGACGACGTGGCCCAGGTATCCATGATGTCGGGGTCGCCCACGAAACCACCAGGCTGCCCCCGTTGGCTCTCGGCGAATCCCGCAGGCCGGTCCGACGACGGGTCGATGGGCAGATCCACCTCGGCGGGCAGGATCGGGTGGTCATGGTCGACCTCGCCGCCGGCATCGACCGGATACCACACGGGGAACGGGACCCCGAAGTAGCGCTGGCGCGAGATCAGCCAGTCGCCGTTCAGGCCCTCGACCCAACTCTCGTAGCGCTGGTACATCCAACTCGGATGCCACCGGAGCGCCTTGCCCCGCTCGAGGAGCGCCGTGCGCAGCTTGGGGTCCCGGCCCCCGTTTCGGATGTACCACTGCCGTGACGCCACGATCTCGAGCGGCCGGTCACCTTTCTCGAAGAACTTGACCGGGTGGGTGACCGGCGTGGGTTCGCCCACCAGCAACTCGGCCGAGCGCAGCATCTCCACGATCCGGGTCTGGGCCTGGCGGATGGTCAAGCCCGCCAACAAGGCGTAGGCCGCCTGGCCCGCCGCAGACGTGATCCACTCCGGAACCTCGGCCTGCAGGCGGCCGTTGCGTTCGACGATCACCCGGGTGGGCAGTTGCAGCTCCCGCCACCACGTCACGTCGGTCGTGTCGCCGAACGTGCAGATCATGGCGATGCCCGTGCCCTTGTCAGGCTGGGCCAACTCGTGCGCCGTGACCGGCACCTCGACGTCGAACAGAGGCGAACGCACGGTCGTGCCGAACAGCGGCTGGTACCGGGGATCGTCGGGATGGGCCACCAGCGCCACGCACGCCGCCAGCAGCTCGGGGCGGGTGGTGTCCACCAGCACCGAGGGGCCGTTCCCCGCAGTCGGCGCGAACCCGTAGCGGTGGTAGGCGCCACTGACGGGCCGGTCCTCCAGTTCCGCCTGTGCGACGGCCGTCTGGAAGGTGACATCCCACAGGCTGGGCGCGACTGCCTGGTACGCCTCACCCCGGGCCAGGTTGTGCAGGAAGGCCACCTGGCTCGTCCGCCGGGCCCGCTCACCGATGGTCGTGTAGGTGAGCGACCAGTCGACCGACAGCCCGACGCGCCGCCACAACTCCTCGAACGCCCGCTCGTCCTCGAGGGTCAACGAAGCACACAGCGCCACGAAGTTGGCCCGCGAACACGACACCTTGCGCTTCGGATCAGGCGATTCCGGGGGGGCAAACGACGGGTCGTAGGGGAGCGACGTGTCGCAGCGGATGCCGAAGTAGTTCTCGACCCGGCGCTCGGTCGGCAATCCGTTGTCGTCCCACCCCATGGGGTAGAACAGTTCGTCGCCCCGCATCCGGTGGTACCGGGCCAGCGAGTCGGTCTGCACGTACCCGAACACCGACCCCATGTGCAGCGAACCGCTTACCGTCGGCGGAGGGGTGTCGACGGAGTAGATCTCGCGGCGACTCTTCGACCGGTCGAAACGGTACGTCCCGGCCTGCGCCCACCGCTCGTCCCAGGCCTTCTCCAGGCCTTCAAGCGACGGTTTGTCGGGAACGCTGGGCGGCATCGTCCCGCTACGGTACAGGGGTGCTGCGCCTTCACGACACTGCAACGGCAACGCTGCAGCAGCTGGACCTGCGCGATCCCGGTCGGGTGTCGATGTACGTGTGCGGTTCGACCGTCTACGCCGATCCCCATATCGGGCACGGCCGCTTCGCCCTGGTCTGGGACATCATCCGGCGCTACCTGCGCTGGTCGGGGCTCGACGTCAACTTCGTCAGCAACGTCACCGACATCGACGACAAGATCATCGACCGGGCCAACGCCGAGGGCCGCAGCGCCGCCGACGTGGCTCGCCAGTACGAGGTCACCTGGTGGGAGTCGATGGACCGCCTCGGCGTGGAGCGTCCCACCAGCGAACCCCACGCCACCGAGTACGTCGACCGCATGGTGGAGCTGATCGCCGAGTTGATCGAGCGGGGCAAGGCCTATCCGGGCGGCGACGGTGTGTACTTCGCCGTCGAAACCGTCTCCGACTACGGGCTCCTGGCCCACCAACCCATCGACTCGCTTCGCGTCGGCGCCCGCATCGAAGTCGACGAGGAGCGCGGGAAGCGCGCACCCATCGATTTCGCCCTCTGGAAGTTCGCCAAGCCCGGCGAGCCGTCGTGGTCGTCGCCGTGGGGTGACGGCCGCCCGGGCTGGCACACCGAATGCGTGGTCATGGCCCTCGACCTGCTGGGCGACGACTTCGACCTGCACGGCGGCGGCCTCGACCTGGCGTTCCCGCACCACGAGAACGAGCGGGCCCAGGCGGTGGCTGCGGGCCGGCGGTTCTCCCGGCGTTGGGCCCATTCCGGCATGGTGGTCGCCGAAGGTGGGGAAAAAATGAGCAAGTCGCTGGGCAACGTCATCTCCTTACCTGACCTCCTCGAGCGCTACAACCCCCGGGCCTACCGGCTGCTCGTCCTGCAAGCCCACTACCGCTCGCCCCTCACGGTGACGCCCAAAACCCTCAGTTCGGCGGAACAGGGGATGGAACGCCTCGACGCACTGGCCCGGCGGTTTCCCGATGCCCGGACCGCGGTGGTGCCCGATGCCGCTGCCCTTGATCGGTTCCGGGTCCGGATGGACGAGGATCTGGGCACGGTACAGGCGATCGCCGAGCTGTTCGACCTGGTCAAGCGGGCCAACACCCTGGCTGACCAGGGAGACGCGGGCGCCGCCCAGCCGCTGGCCGCGGCGGTGTACGAGATGTGCCGGGCCGTCGGCCTCGAGATCGGCGGATCGTCGGTTGCGCCGGGCGAGGATGCCTCGGCACAGGCCGCGGCTCGCGACGATGCTCGCAGCCGGGGCGACTACGCCGAGGCCGACGCCATCCGGGGCCAGCTGCAGGCCGACGGCTGGATCGTGGAGGACACGCCGGAGGGAACGGTCATCCGTCGCTGAACTTTGGTAGGGGTTTGAGTCTCTTGGCGGGGTTGTCACCCCTCAGCGGTAACAACCCTGTACCAGAGCCACAATCCCCTACCAGACTCCGCGCTGTCGGGAACCAGAACGAGGTTAGGGCTTGCCCTTCTTCGTTCCGCCCGCGGGAATCGTCGGGAAGGTCACGGCGGGCACGCTCGTCGTGGTCACCGTGATGGTCGTGGCGCTGGCGGGCAGGTCGACCGAGGAGCCGACGAGGGCGCCGTTGGCCGATGTGTCAGACAACTGGGGCACGATGGCCCTGGAATCGTTCGTGCCCACCGGGTCGGTGCTGCCCTTGGCCGGGCGGATGAGGAACATGCCGATCAGCCCGACGATCAGCAGGATGGCGCAGCAGGCGGCCAGCGGTCGAAACGCCGGCGTGCGCCGGGGGTCCTCGGCCAGGGTGGCGGTGCCGCTGGTGGGCGCGTTTCGCTCCTGATGCTCCAGCGTCTCGATCCTCAACCAGGCCGGAGGCTCGGGAACGGCGGCCAGCAGCACGGCCTTCAGGTCGGCCAACTCCTCGAACGCCCGCTCCTTGGTCTGGCAGGTGTGGCAGTCCGGCAGGTGCCGGCGCATCGCTCGCTCCTCGTCGGCGGGGAGGTGGCCGGCGATGAAATCAGCCAGCTTGAGCTCCTCCGAGCACAGCGGGCCCGACTCGTGGTCGAGCGCCACGTCCAGCCACTCGGCGGCCCGAGCGGCCACTTCGCCGGCATTGGGTGCGGTGAGACCGAGTACGGCGGCGAGGGCGGAGGTGTCGAGTTCGTTGACCTTGGCCAGCCAGAGGGCGCCCCGCTGCTCGGCGGGCAGCTGCCAGAGGGCGGTGGTGACCGCGGAATCGGACTCACGGTCGGGGCTCTCGGCTGCTCGGGTGAGGCCGATTCGGAACGCCGCGGCGAGCAGCTCCAGGCGCGACGGCGCTGCGACGGAGTCGGTCGGGGTGGCGTCGATGAACGCCTTGGTCACCGCCTTGGTCGCCAGTTCGCCGTCGACGACGACGACAAACGCCAGCTGCCAGGCGTCGTGCAGGTCGCGCGCCATCGCCGCGTCGGCGCCCGCCAGCTGCTTCAGATCCCCTGTGTGCCCGCCGTTGTCAGCCGCGGACGACTCGGCTGTTCGACCCATCAGGCAAGAGCGTAACCGGAAAACGCGATTTGACCTCGGCAGCCCGGTCGCGTTGGCTGCTACAGGTGAGGCACCGCCTGTCCCGTGAGCCCTTGCCGCCGGGATTCGGAACCATATGGATGGCGGTCGCGATCGACCTGATCGGCTTCGGCGTGGTGTTCCCGATCCTGCCCGTCTACGCCCGCCGTTTCCATGTCTCGTCGGCCACCGCCACCGGGCTGGTATCGGCGTTCGCCGCGGCCACCTTTCTGTTTTCACCGATTTGGGGCCGGGTATCGGATCGGATCGGGCGCAAGCCGGTGCTGGTGCTCTCCCTTGTCGGCACGTGCGTCGGCAGCCTGCTGACCGGGCTGGCGGGGGGGATCGCGCTGCTCTACGTCGGCCGGGTGGTGGACGGCATCTCAGGCGCCAGCGTCTCGGTTGCCCAGGCGGCGGTGAGCGATGTCGCTACCCCCGAGCAGCGAGCCCGCCTCTTCGGGTTGCTCGGAGCGGCCTTCGGGATCGGTTTCGTGGCCGGCCCGGCGCTCGGCGCGCTGGCGGCGCTGGCGGGACCGCGGGTGCCGTTCTATGTCGCGGCCGCCTTGGCGGGCATCAACGCCGTGGTCGCCCTGCGCCGGTTGCCGGAAACCCATCACCCGGGCGAACACTCCGCGACGGGCCCCGATACCCGGTCCCGCAACCCCCTCGCCGCCCTGGCCGGTGGCCGGGGCGTGGGCGCGCTCATCGCGGTGGCGTTCGGCGCCCTTCTGGCCTTCAGCTCCTTCGAGGCCACCTTCGCCTTGTTCGGGCAGCGCCGGCTGGGCTTTGGGATCGGATCGTCGGCGGCGGTATTCGCCGTGATCGGTCTGGTCATCGTGGGCGTGCAGGGAGGTTTGGTTCACAACGTCGTCACCCGGATCGGCGAGACCGCGACCCTGCGCGCCGGGCTGTTGGTCGACCTGGCCGGGTTGCTGGTGCTGGCGTTCGCCCGGACGTGGCTGGGATTGGTGCCGGCACTGCTGGCCTTGACGGTGGGCCAGGGCCTGGTGCAGACGACCATGTCGTCGACCCTGGCGGGCCGGGCCGATCCCGCCCGCCGGGGCGAGGTGCTCGGCGCCCAGCAGTCCGCCGGTGGCCTGGCCCGGGTGGTGGGTCCGGTGCTGGGCGGGGTGTTGTTCCAGCGGGTCGGACCGGGCGCGCCCTACATCGCCGGTGCCGCGGTCATGGCGGTGGTGCTGCTGCTCCTCCAGGCCGTAACGGGAGCCCACCAGCCGGCTGTCGTCGCCAACTAGGGAGGAAATTTCCCCCCTTGCTTCTCCCTGACTTTATGTTACCCTCTAGTAACATACCGATCGGAGGCGTGCGGTGGGCGACTTTTCTCTTGAGCTCAACGAGGATCAGACCCAGGTCCAGAAGTGGGTCCACGACTTCGCAGACAACACGGTGCGGCCCGTGGCGGCGGAATGGGACGAGCGGGAAGAGACTCCCTGGCCGGTCATCGAGGAAGCGGCCAAGTGCGGGCTGTACTCGCTCGACTTCATCGCCAACGCGTGGGCCGACCCGACCGGCCTGACCCTGCCCATCACCATGGAGGAGATGGCGTGGGGTGACGCCGGCATCTGCCTGGCCATCTTCGGCACGACGCTCGGTGTCGTCGGAATCTACGCCAACGGGACGCCGGAGCAGGTCATGGAATGGGTACCGCAGTGCTTCGGCACGCCGGACAAGATCCAGTTGGCCGCCTTCGCCGTGTCCGAGCCCGATGCCGGCAGCGACGTGAGTTCGCTGCGGACCCGGGCGGTGTACGACCAGGCGACCGACGAGTGGGTGCTGAACGGCACCAAGACCTGGATCACCAACGGCGGGATCGCCGACATCCACGTCGTGGTGGCGTCGGTCGACCCGTCGTTGGGATCGCGGGGCCAGGCCAGTTTCGTCATCCCGCCCAAGACGGCCGGCCTGGCCCAGGGGCAGAAGTTCAAGAAGATGGGCATCCGGGCGTCGCACACCGCCGAGGTCGTGCTCACCGACGTGCGGGTCCCGGGTCGGTGCCTGCTCGGCGGCAAGGAGAAGCTCGACGAGCGGCTGGCCCGGGTGCGCGAGGGGCGCAGCAGCGGCCGCAGCCAAGCGGCCATGGCCACCTTCGAGGCGTCCCGGCCGACGGTCGGGGCGCAGGCCCTGGGAATCGCCCGGGCGGCGTACGAGTTCTCGCTGGACTACGCCAAGGAGCGCAAGCAGTTTGGCCGGGCGATCATCGAGAACCAGGCCATCGCGTTCAAGCTGGCCGACATGAAGATGCGCATCGACGCCTCACGGCTGTTGGTATGGCGGGCGGCGTGGATGGGCCGGACGGGCAAGACCTTCGAGTCGGGCGAGGGCTCGATGTCCAAGCTGTTCGCCGGGGAGACCGCAGTGTGGGTCACCGAGCAGGCCATCCAGATCCTGGGCGGGTACGGCTACACCCGTGACTACCCGGTCGAGCGCTGGCACCGGGATTCGAAGATCTACACCATCTTCGAAGGCACCAGCGAGATCCAACGCCTGATCATCGCCCGCAACATCTCCGGCGTCCATATCAAGTAGCTGACCAGGGATTTTGTCGCTTCGGGTCCCAGACCCGATGCGGTATCAGGTGATTGGCCAGCGGGGGCGGTGCGCCGGCGTGATGCGGCCGACCACCCGGGCCGTGGCGGCACGGGCCTCCGCAAGGATCGCCTCCTCATCGACGCGAACCGCGATCCGGTCGCGCACCACGACCTGACCGTCGATCAACACGGTATGGACGTCACTGCCGTTGGCGGCGTATACCAAGTTGGACACCGGGTCAGCCATGGGGCTGGTGTGGGGACGATCCAGGTCGACGAGCACCACGTCCGCCCTTTTCCCCACCTCCAACGATCCCAACTCGTCGGCTCGACCGATCGCCCGAGCCCCACCGATCGTGGCCAGTTCGAGGACCTGCTCAGCGGTCAGCGTGCCCGCCCGGCGGTTGGTCACGTTCTGCACCAGGCATCCGGCCTTCATTTCCCGGATCATGTCGTGGCTGTTGTTGTTGGCGGCTCCGTCGGTGCCGAGGGAGACATTCACCCCGGCCGCCAGCAGTGCCGCAACCGGGGTGACTCCCGTCGCCATCTTCATCGTCGCGGTCGGACTGAAGACGACGGAGGTGCCGGTCGACGCCAGGATCGAGATCTCCCGTGGCGACAACCAGCAGGCGTTGATGAGGGCGACGTTGGGCCCGAGCACGCCGTGAGCCGAAGCCCACTCGATCGAGCGCATCCCGAAGGTGGACTCGTAGTAGTCGGCGTCTTCGATTTCCGAGCCGAAGTGGTAGGTCATGCCGGTGCCGAGGGCCCGGGCGGCTTCGGCCCCGGCGCGGTAGAAGGCAGGGGCGTACTCGTCGCCCTTGACGCGGGGCACCATGAGGCCGAACCACACCTGGACCAATCCGCCCGCGGCACCCTGCCAGGCGCGGGCGTCGTCGACCACGGCCGGCAGCGACGACCGGCCGGCCGCAACCGGTTCGACCCACCGGGCCAGCACCGCCCGTATGCCCGCCTCGCAGATGGCGCCGGTGAGAGCCTCGAGGTCGTCGGTCGGGTCGACGTTCGGGCTGAGGAAACACGTCGTGCCCGCGCGGACCATCTCCAGCATGCTGAGGCGGTACGCGGCCAACAGGTCGTCGAGGGTGCGCCGCCGGAGCCACGGGTCGATCCAGTCCCGCAGGAAGGGGACCCAGTGCAGGTCGTCGGTCGTGCCCCGCAGCAGTGACTGGTCGGCGTGGGCGTGGGTGTCGATGAGGCCCGGAATGGCCACCATGCCGCGGCCGTCGAGCCGGTGCGCCAGCGGGTAACGAGCCGCCAGGTCGGCCGCTTTGCCGACCGCCTCGATGCGGGTCCCGGTGACGACGATGCCCGCGTCGGCGATGACCCGGCGGTCCGAGTCGACCGTGATTGCGGTGACCGGCGCGATCAGGAGCACGACGGAAGTCTGTCAGCGGCCCCGTACCCGTGAGGCAACCAGGGATCGAGCCGGTTACTGCGACCGGTCGACGCCGACGTCTGGCGAGCGCGACCTTCGGGGCCATGCGACGTGAAGATCGGCCGGGATGGGCCAGCGTTCGGACCGAAGTCCGTCGCGAGGCGTTGGGATACGTGACCTATTGGGTGTCGCGTCCGGGCGGGGTTTGCACTGATCGCGGGCCGCGGCAACCCGTACAGAGGCTTGACGTTGATCGTTGAAGAGTCGTCAGACGGCGGCGACAAGGCGAAGAGTGCAGGAACCGCACCCTGGCTGCTCAGGTCCTTCGAGGCATCGCCCGCGGGGTCTATGGTTGGCGCCGATGACCGAGGGCCTGTGGCCGCTTGTTGTTGGATCGGTTCGCCTCTTTCCCGCTGGACGAGGCGGATCCGGTGAGCGGGGAACGGTTCATGTCACCCGCCAGGCACCGACGACGGGGTCGGTGGGGGCCCAGGTGACGACGTTGTGCGGCCGGGGGGCGTGGCCTATGGGTGTCGACGTTGAGGTTGAGGTGTTGGGCCGCGACCGTGACCGTCTCTGTGGTTCGTGCTGGCGGATCGTGGAGGGGTGGCTGGAGCCGCCCGGGCCCGCCGACGGCGAGGATGCGGTGGTGGCGTGGCTGGTGGAGACGGTGCTCACCAGTGGCTCCGCCATGATCGAAGACGTCCCCGGCGGCCGGGTGCGGGCCATACGCCAACGGGTGCGCCGGGAGGTCAAGGCGGCGATCGGCGGGACGGTCACCACCGCCTTGGTCTCGCCCACCACGATTTGGGTGTACTCGCCGTTGGTGATCGACGCCAAGACCGAGGAGCAGCAACACCGGGATCTGCGTGACGCCATGGTGCGCCTCCACGCGGGCCAAGACGGCGGCCGGGTCGACCCGCCGGGGTGGCGGAAAAGTTGGTGGCAGGTCATCGCATCACGAACCTGATGGCCCCCGTTCACGGCGTGGAAGGAGGAGCGGGCTGGACCGGCCGGGGCGCAGGTAGGTGTGCCCGGTAGCGCACCGGGTCGAGGCAAGTCCCAGTACGAGTACCCGTTTCCGGCCTCAAGTCACCTCGGCAACCGAAACCGCAATGACACCCGCCGCACAAAGCAATCGTGTCGGTTGCCAACCTCCGCCGATTCCGCACGCTAGCATAATGCAAGCATGCCGAACGTTCTTGTACGAGGTATCCCCGACGACGTGCACGCTGCGCTGCAGCGTCGAGCCCAACAGCGTGGACAGTCACTCCAGCAGTACCTGGCGGGCGAATTGCGGCGCCTGGCCGAGCGGCCCACCTTGGATGAGGTGCTGGACCGCATTGAACACCACCGAGGGGGACGCGTCGGCCTTCAGCAAGCGGTCGAGGACATCGCAGCGGAGCGAGCCCGAAGTTGATCGTTGTCGACGCCTCCATTCTCGCCAACGTGATTGGCGACGACGGGACTGATGGACATCGAGCCCGCAACGAGGTCCGACTTGCCGGCGATCTGGCGGCTCCCGATCTTGTCGATGTCGAAACAGTGGCTGTCCTCCGCAAACGTTGGGTTTCAGGCTCCATTTCGGATCACAGATTCATGGCGGCGATCCAAGACCTCGAATCCATCGGGGTCGATCGGTATCCAACGCTTCCCTTCATGCGACGCGCCTATGAGTTGCGGGCCAACGTCTCGGCGTATGACGCCACCTATGTTGCGCTGGCGGAGGTCCTTGGCTGTGAGCTTGTGACGGTCGAGGGCCGACTGGCCGACTCTCCAGGTCTCAGATGCACCGTGCGAGTTCTACGGTGACACCGCTATCCGCCGAAAGAACCGAACAGTCACGGTCATCGACCCCTAACCATAGGGGGCGATATCGGATAATGCCCCGGATGGGTGCCATGCGGCCACCCCGATCAGGGCATAGCGGCTGACCGCCCGAAGCTGCAGCGCTCAATGAACCTGGTTCACGGCAGGAGCGGGGTGGCTTGTCCGGGGGAATTCGATCGCAGTCAATTTCGGCCGGCGTGCTCGCGAGAGTGAGCAAGGGTCCGTTATCCAAGCTCCTATCTGATTGCGGTCCCAAAGCTGGATCCGCACAGGGCGCCACGTCGTTCAGCTCCAGCGCCGGCGCTACATGCGTTCCGTCGGCGCGCCCTCAACGGCACCAATGGGCGAGGGGGTTGCGCCCCCGTGACGGGTTGGAGCGCGCGTTTCCGGACGCCCTAATCCGGTCCCATGCCACTGGCGAGACGGTGGTCTCATCAAGCTGGCGAGCGAACGCGGTCAGCGCTCCTTGCCGAGCCATTGCAGGGCGGAAAGGGATGGCATGAAGAAGTATTCGCCGCCGCGCAGCTCGTTGAAGGTCTCGATGCCGTGAATGCGCCGCCTCACCGGCTTGGCGGGAATTGTGAACGTGGCGCCGTCCTCCTGCAGGCCGATGTTCGGATCACGTTCCTCGCCGAGGTCCGCGAAGTTGCCGTTGTTGATCCACTCCTGCTGGAGGAACTCCATCGTTGCCATGGCTTTGGCACTGATGAATAGAAAGTGGAGCCCGTGCGGGGTGGTGTCGTCTTGTGGTGAGAGTGCGGCGGGGTCGTAGGGTGCTCCGAAGGTCGTGCTGCGGCGGATGATGCGATGGATGTTCACGTCAACGAGCAACTCCATCTTGCTGTCGCGCGGATTTGCCCGCCGCATGTGTGCCCCAAGGGGCACCTGCCTGCCATCGGGATCGGCGCCGTAGGTGAAGTCGTTATTGCGAAGGGGGTCGGCACCGAGCGCCGGGTCGTCGTGGTCGGGCGCAAGCGTCAACGGAGCCCCGCTACGCCAGCGGCCCACGAGCTTCGCCGCCAACAGTTCCTGATCCTGATCAGTCTGGGCGTTCGCTCGCAGGAAGCGGTTGAACGCCCCGACTCGCGACTGGTACTTGCGCAACCCGACGTATGTGCCGTTCCGTCCGAGGACATCCGGGTACGGCGCTGGCAGGCGTTCGCCCGCCTCGCCGGGGTAGCCCAAGATGAACTCGCCGGCCTTTATGGCTCGGCCCTGGCCGGGCAGCGGCTCTATGCCGCTGCCCTCGATCGCAGGCTGGCTGATCGAGTCCCTGTAGCCCAACGGGTTCAGGTCGCCAGGCTGGGCGCCAAAGTCCTCCGCTGACACAACCGTCAGTCCGGTTCGTCCCTCGTAGTGGCCCCGTGCGGTTTCCATCGTGCGCCGCCACGTGCGCTCGGACGCCGCCGAAGACGGTGACTCCGATGTGTATCGCTCTGTTGCGAAACTTCAGTTCCCAATTCTTGGGATCGTTGGCGCCGTCGTCGCGGAGCTCGTGCGCTCGTGCGGCCATCCCCACTCGGAATGCTTCGGGAAAGCTCTGCAGTGACGCTTCTGGTACACCAAGCGCTTCCAGACCCGAGTAGGTGATTGCGATCGCGATCCAGGGCTCGTCGGTCTGCCACCACTCGGCGGCGCAGTCGATGTGCGGCGCGATGTTCCGCAGGAACTCGCGTCCGGCGCGCGCGTCGTCGACATGCAGCATGATGTGCGTGCCGTAGTACGGCTCCGGGCGATAGCGAAGCACGGTTGCCTGGATCTCATCGAGGTCGACGGTGACCGTTCCCCGCTGCAGCTGTCCGGCTGCGCGGTCCATGACTGTCATGGCGATTCCGTCTGATCTACCTAGTCCCCGACCTTGTCGAGGAACTCATCAACGGCCTCCCCGATGCGCTTCAGGCGTCGCGTTCCGCAACCGTCAAGTCGTTGGCGACGTACCAGCCCTCGGCGGTGACCTGGTACTTGGCGAGGTAGTCCTTCGCCTGTGGACTCCGGATTCCCGGCCATCCCGCCCATGCCGAGTCGATGATGTCCAAGAAGTCGGGGATCTTCGTCGCGAAATCGTCGATGTACACGTCCCAGTCGCCGTCGTACGCGGTGGCGAACAGCATGCGCGTGTCGTTGTCGAGGAACACGAAGCGCATGTCGTGAACCGTTCCGACGTCGTCAGCGCCGGCGAGGTTGCCCCCGAACAGCTGCAAAAAGGCGCGAGCCGTTCCGCGCCACCGGGCGCGAAGGGGACGATGATCGTCAGCTCGGACACCTTGCCGATCCGGCTCCCAACCCGTCCTGCGCTCTCGATCGGTGCGGGTGGATTCGTCGACGCGTCCGACGCCAGCCGCTCCAGAACGGTGTGGAGTGCCTTCTTGCCGATCTCCGGCGCGTCGGCGAACAGCTCACGCAGCTCGCCGAACTTGCCTTCGACGCTCGTGTCTCCTACGGGAGTGCCGGCCGTTGTCGTGTCAGTTATTGCCATCGTTGAACTCCTTTGGTCTTGTGGTGTTGATCAGACTTTTCGCCACGGCTACTACGCCCCATGCCCGACGCCGCGGTCCGCCGCTTTGGCCGGGTCCTTCACGACCGCTACACGGGGCGGATCGTCCATGAGGAAGGTGTTGATGTCGGCGGCCACCTCGGTCGGGTACTGGAACAAGAAGCCGTGCGCGGCGTCGGGGTAGATCAGGATCTGGGCGTCCGGGATCAGGCCGGCCATCAGATGACTGACCTTCGGGTGGATCATGCGGTCGCTGTCGCCCTGGATGACGAGCGTCGGACAGGTGATGGCAGTGAGGCGTTGCAGTGCCGCGTGGTCGGGTATGCCCCATTCGACGATCGCGTCGTATTGCGCGTCTCGAGCAGCGTTCGTGGACGGTGCGTCGCGCGCGTCCTGGCGCTCGAGGAACCGGCCGAGGAACTCGTCGCCCTTGGACCGACTCGTCGCGGTGGGCGCGAACATGATGTAGAGGAGGTTCTCCGGCGTGCTCTCCCCTCGTGCGGCGGCGGCGATCTCGTGACGCCAGCCGTGCATGCTCGGCGCACCCTTGGGGCCGGTGGCGGCGAGCACGAGCCGGCGCACCATTGTGGGCCGGACGAGTGTCATCTCCTGGGCCACGAACCCGCCGATGGAGAACCCGAGCAGGTCGATGCGATTGAGGCCGAGCGCGCCGACGAATGCGATCATCTGCCGCGCCATGGAGGAGATCGACGTGCCCGGGTCACCGCCCGATGAGCCGACGCCCGGGTAGTCGACCAGGATCAGGTCCCGCTCGGCGGCGAGGGCGTCGACCAGCGCGGGATCCCAGTTGTCGAGGTTGCCGCGGAAGTGCTGCAACAGCACGAGCGGCACATCATCTCCGTGGCCCAGCCGCCGGTACGCGTAGTCCACGCTGCCGGCGGTCACCATCTGCGTTGCGGCGGTCTTGCTGGTGGCGCCGGCGATTGCGGTGTTCATCTCGAGTCTCCCTTTCCGCAGACTGAGGTCGGTCCGTCGTGGGCCGCAATGTCACGACGGCTTCGACGAGATCGCGTCGAGGATGATCGAGGCGTATTCCTCCGGTGCCTCTTCCCAGACGAAGTGACCGGCGTCGATCAGCGCGAGGCGGCTTTCGGGGAGCCGGGCGTGGAGGAACTCGGCGTTGGCAACCGGCACGACGCGGTCATGGCGTCCGTTGACGATCGTCACGGGCGTCGCGATGCCAGGAAGGAGCTCTGCGAGCTCGGGCAGCTGCGCCGGGTACGAGCGTACGTAGCGCATCGATTCGACAAAGCGATCGCCGCGGTATGACGAGAGGTAGTCGGCTAGCACGTGGTCCGACACCCCGCCCTCGACGGTGTCCATGGCGGTCGTGACGAACACGTCCGGGTCGATGGCCCGGTACTTGTCGAGATCCGGCTCGAGCACCCATGACCGGAGCGGTTCGCCGAGGTCGATCGGTACGGCCGCTCCGCCCTCGCCCACGACGAGTCCCGCGATCCGCTCGGGGTGCACGGCCGCTGCGAAGAGGGCGGCCGCGCACCCGACGTCGGGCGCGACGAGGTGGGGGCGCTCCAGGCCGGTCTCCTCGATCAGACGGACCAGGAAGTCGCCCATGGCTCGGGGCGTCAGGAGGTCGGCACGGCGCTCGGACGCACCAAACCCGGGCAGGTCGACGGCGAACAGCCGGGCATGCTCCGCCAGCGTCGCCCACATCGGTTCAAAGGCGTAGAGGCTTTCGGGCCACGGACTTGTCAACAGCAGCACCGGCCGGTGGAATCCCCCGGAGTCTGCGTACCTGATCCTCAGCCCGTCAATCGCCCGAAACCTCGGCTCGATGAAGGTGGTCTGTGATGTGGTCATGGTCGCTCCCTTCGAGAACTGGATTTTGTGATCGCCCAGAAGCACGAGCTCGTCGTCGCGCCGTACGCGAGATGCCCGGAGAGGTCCTTGGCCAGCGTGCGTGCGTCGTACTCCCAGATCGGCTTGTAGACCCCGGCCAAGGGCAGCACGACGTAGCCAGACAGCCAGGCGATCGGACCGAGCGCGAGGGTGCGCGCCCACGACCGGCGGGAGGTCGCGGCCGCAACCGCGCCGAAGGCCGCACCCCAGCCGACACCTGTCGCCCAATGCACGATGTTCGTCGCGGGCCGAGCCCACGATTCAGGCGGTTCGTCTCCCGTGATGCGGCGCAACGCATGGCGGGCGAGCTGCCCGGGCGCCGACGCTTGGTCCCAGCTCATCACGTTCCGCCCGAACTCCCACCTCCAGGCCCCGAGCTTGCCGTCGTCCCGGCGATAGCTCGCATACTGCAGCGTGTCTAAGGCCACAGTGCCGATGCCACCGGAAAGTGCGCCGGCGGCGACGTAGCGCACGAGTCTCATGGCTGCGGTGCCTTGGCGGGGTAGTCCCTTGCTTCGATGGCTTTGACGCTGCTGTGGAAGGCCTTGGTGAGCTTGCTCTTGCCGACGCTGCCGAGGACGAGGCCGAGAAACCGCCCCTTGAAGTTCTTGCCTTCGCGGACGACGACGTAGTCGATGGAGGTGGTGCCGTCGGCGTTGCGCGTGAAGCGGTAGGTGTGGCCGGAACGGTCGCCCCAGATGTTGGAGTCGGTCGTCTTCGCGACGACGTGATTCGGGTCGCTCCAGTCGTACGACAGCCGCTCCCACACCCCGCCGGAGCCCTCAGTGACGTCAGCGTGGCCTGGACCCTGGTCGTGCACTTTCGAGCTCGTCGTCGGCGCTGTTTCCGAAGATCTTTGAGCGGCCGGGACCGAAGTCGGTGAGCGCAGCTGTGTACTGGGCCGGCTCGGCGGTCGTCGTCTCGTGCATCTTGATCGTGGACATGGTCTTCTCCTTCGTTGTTTGGGATCGGGTTCAGATCGGCAGCGGCGTCCCGGCCTGCTCGGCGACCATGTACGACGCGTACCAGTCGGGCCAACCCGGATCGGCGCCGCCGATGCGGGCTTCGTGCTCGCCGTGGGCGACCGAGGCGCGCCGCATCGAGTTGGCGAGGTCCGCCACCGAGGCGAACGTCGTCGCGTCGCGGCTGACCCGATCGGGCAGCCGGTTCGTGACCTCCTGAAGCAGCCACGCGTTGGCATCGGGGTCGCGGAGGACGGCGAACGAGCCGTAGCTCGACCGCTGTACGTCCATGCCGTCGATGCGGTCCTCGCGATGGGCCGGTTCGAATTGCTCCGCCCGGTGCGCCCGGGTGGAAGGCCTCAGTGATGTCGACGCCGCGTGCAACCAGATCGACTCTCGCCGCCTCGAGGTCCGAAACGACGAGGTATAGACCCTGGGCCGTGCCCGGCAGGGCGGTTGTGATGTTCGTTCCGAACTGCACTGAGGCAGCGGACCCCGGGGGCGTGAACTGCACGACGCGGAAGCCGTTGTCGAAGCTGAAGTCTGCGTCGAGTCGCCAGCCGAGGCGGTCGTAGAACGACTTGGACCGGTCGACGTCGGACACGGGGATCACAACGACCTCGAGCTTGAGATCGGCCACGCTCTGCGACGACCTGCTCTTGGTGGCGTTGGCGGTAGTGGTGTCGGTAGTGCTCATGGATGCTCCTCGAAGGGTTGGTTGGGTTCCGACTGGCTTGGCTAGTTCGCGGCCCAGAAGGTGCAGTGGTGGCTCGACTCGAAGTCGTTCTCGATCACCGGCCGCGGCGTCACCAACGACTCGACCCGTTCGGCCCCCGCGAACGGGAGCCATTGGACGTCGCCGGTCGACGGGTTGCCGGTGGCCGCGAAGCTCGCCCAGGCGGCGCGCATGTGCGCGGCGAGCGCCTCCTGGTCGGCGTTCAGGGTGCCTGGACCGGCGCGTTGGGCTGGTCGAACAGGTACTGGATCTCGGACGAGTGCGTCGCGATCGGCGGCAGAACTCCCGGCGGGGCGAAACGCTGCGGGGCGGTGTCGTCGTCGAACTGGTAGGCGAACGTCGGCACGCGTCGGCGACGTCCAGCGGTCGACCTGCAGCGCCGGGCACGCGAAGTTCGCGTCTGAGACGAGCACGCTGAGCGCCGCGAGCGCTGATCCGCCGGAAGGCGCCGAGCGGGTACTCGGCCGCGATCGTCGGCGGCGCTGGCCGCGGAGACGCCGAGCACCGCGGCGATGACGCGACTGGTAGGTGTCGGCGGTTGACGGGTTGGGGCACGGGCACGAAGGTCCCGCCGCTCACGGCCACGCCGAGGCCGGCGACGAAGATGAGCTCCTCGTCGTGGTTGATCGCCGTTGAGGATCGGCACGCGGGCGAAGCGGCCGGCGGCCAGCGCGGCGCCGATCGACTCGGTGAGCACCTTGCCGTCGACGACGCCGGGGATGGCGGCGCCGGGAAGTGCGACGAGGGCGTCGACCGGCAGGTGGCGCAGGCACGCGCGCCGTCTGGTCCGGGCAGCCCGCCTGCGCGGCGAACGCCTTGCCGGCTGCCTCGGCGTCGGCGAGCGGACTGCTGGTTCAGCGCGAACGCGCCGCTCTGCACGATCGCCCGCTGGAACAGCCCGCGCGAGCCCGGGGAGACCAGCTGGGCGAGCACCGACAGGCCGCCGGCCGACTGGCCGGCGATCGTGACGTTGTGCGGGTCGCCGCCGAACCGCGCGATGTTGTCGCTGCACCCAGCGCAGCGCGGCCTGCTGGTCCATCAGGCCGTAGTTGCCGGCCGGGCCGCCGGGCCGCGACGCCAGCGCCGGGTGGGCGAGGAAGCCGAGCGCGCCGAGCCGGTAGTTGATCGTGACGACGACGGCGCCGCTCGCCGCGAGCTTGCGTGCCGTCGTAGTTGCGGGCGCGCGTCCTGGGTGAAGCCGCCGCCGTGGATCCACACGATCACCGGCCGGTCGGCGTCGGGCGCAGCGTCGGCGTGGAGACGTTGAGGTACAGACAGTCCTCGGAGAAGCGGCCCCGGCGGCGCTGAAGCAGGCTCGGCTGCTGCGGGCAGCTCGGCGCGAACTGCGTCGCGTCGCGGATGCCCGACCAGGAGCGCGGCGGCTGCGGGGGCCGCCAGCGGAGCTCGCCCGACCGGCGGGGCGGCATAGGGCAGCCCGCGGAACACGAAGCCGCCCGTCCGCGGCCTCGCCCCGCACGTCGCCACCGGGATGTCGACGGTCGACGGTCGTGGCGGTCAGCTGCCCCGCCCGAGCGGACCGTACCCGCAACGGCAACGGGTGAGGCCTCGATCGTCAGGGCGGCCACGGTCAGGCAGAGCGCTGCCATGCGGGTCCACCGTCGGTATCGATCGTTCACGATCTCGGCTCCTCCACCTCGTGTGATCCTGGGTGCTTGCACGCTGGCACCGCGCTATCTGGATCGCCCCCGCGGTGAACCCTGGACACGGCACCGGTGCCACAGGTCCGCGGGATCCCTCCACCCGCGGCGACCTGGTGGTGGTCGCACAAGACGGCCCCCCACCTGCCCACGACACCCGCGTGAGCAGCCACCGTCGGGCGTAGGGACACCCGGTCGTCGGCGTTCCGACGGGCCCGCGGCGCGGCCCGTGTCGTCCACTGGTGCGACCGCGGGGTCCGAGCGCCGACCCTTGAGACCGAGGACGACGAGCGGGGAGACAGCTATGACGAAGTTCGACTACGACGTGGTGATCATCGGCTCGGGCTTCGGCGGGAGCGTCTCCGCGCTCCGGGCCGCCGAGAAGGGTTACCGGGTCGGCGTCATGGAGTCCGGCAGGCGATGGACGCGACGAGGACCTTCCCAAGACCCAGTGGCACCTGCCCGAGTTCCTGTGGTTCCCGGCCGCCGAGCTCTACGGGATCCAGCGGGTCGAGTACCTCGACGACGTGCTCGTCCTGTCCGGCGCCGGCGTGGGCGGCGGATCGCACGTCTACGCCAACACGTTGTACGTCCCACCGAAGCAGTTCTTCGACGCGCCGGAGTGGGCGGGCATCACCGACTGGGCCGACGAGCTGGCGCCCCACATCGACCAGGCGACACGGATGCTCGGCGTGGTCCGCTACCCGTACCTGCCGACCGACGTCGATCGCGTGCATGCAGCAGGTCGCGATCGAGATGGGGCGGGGCGAGACCTTCAACAAGGCGCCGGTCGGCGTGTACTTCGGCAGCCCGGGCGTCGAGGCGGAGGATCCGTACTTCGGCGGGGTCGGACCCCGGCGCACCGGCTGCATCTCCTGCGGCAAGTGCAACATCGGTTGCGGGCACAACGCCAAGAACAAGCTGACGACGAACTACCTCTATCTGGCGGAGCAAGCTCGGCGCCGAGGTCCACGAGCTGCACGAGGTGTACGACCTCGCCCCGCTCGAAGGGGGCGGGTTCGAGGTGCACGCGCGTCACCCGGGCTGGGCGCAGCGAGCCGCCCATCTCCACCACCACACCTACACCGCCGAGCAGGTGATCGTCGCCGCGCACGCGTACGGCTCGGCGAAGCTGCTGCTGCACATGCAGCACAAGGGCCGCCTGACGGGGCTTTCGAGCCAGCTCGGCCAGCGGGCTCGGACGAACTCCGAGCAGCTGCTCGCCATCACCCGCACGCCACGGCGAGTGGCAGCGACGACCCGGATCGGATCCGCCTCACGCCGGGGTCGGTGTCGATCACCTCTGGCGTCTGGCCGGACTCGGAGACGAGCATCGAGCCCGTCTACTGGGGCGTCGGCAACGACCTGTTCGCGTTCCTGGTCACCTACCACCAGCACGGCGAGCAGAAGCACCCGACCGCCGCCTGGATCAAGGAACTCATCGAGCACCCGACCGAGGTGCTGAGCTTCGACGACGCACGCCACTGGGCCGAGCGGACCGTGATCATGCTGTGCTCGCAGACCACCGACACATCGATCGAGCTCTACTGGCACGACGGCCGGCTGCGGAGCCGACACGCCGGCACGCCGCCGTCGGTGCACATCCCGATCGTCGAGAAGTTCGTCGACCGGATGGCCGCGAACGATGGGCGGCCGCGAGGGCGCGCTGCCGTTCGAGGTCATCAACCGCACCGCCTCGGCCCACTTCACCGGCGGTATCCCGATCGGCGACAGCCCGCGACACCGGCGCCGTCGACCCCTACCAGCGGGTCTTCGGCCAGCCGGGCCTCCACGTCATCGACGGCAGCGTCATGCCGGCCAACACCGGTGTGAACCCGTCGCTCACGATCACCGCCTTGGCCGAACGGGCGATGTCGCTGTGGCCGAACAAGGGCGACATCGACACACGGCCGCCGCTGGGCTCGGGCTACGAGCGCGTCGCCCCGGTCACGCCGCACCGTCCCGCCGTGCCCGGCCGGCGCTCCCGGCGAGCTGCGTCTCGACGCGAAGAAGGCCGACGTCATCCCCGACTACCCGTACTGATGATGCTCACCAGGAAGGTTGACCACGATGACTGATCTCGAGTCCCGCCACACACACCCGATCGACAGCAGCGACGCGATCGCCGAACGGCGTCCGTCGTCCCCTACTACCTGGCCGACCGCAAGCTCCGGATCGCGGTCGCCCGGGTCGACGGTCGCCTCTACGCCTTCGGCGACCTCTGCACCTGCAGCGACGAGGCCGTGCCCGCTCTCCGGAGGCCTGCTCACCGGCGCCACGATCATGTGCCAGTGCCACGGCTCCCGGTTCGACATCACGACCGGCGCCGTGGTCGCCGGGCCGGCCGACCGGGCGCTCACCGTGTACGAGGTGCGAGAGGTCGAACGGCAGGATCCACGTGCGAGCCTAATCTGACCAGACCGGGGTCCATCCCCTAGATCCCCCCCCGAATCGTGTGGTGGTGAGGCGAGGGGCAGTGCGCCACCGCGTAGATCACCGCGAGGACGCCGAGCGCCTCAACACGAGACACGGCGCCGACGCGGGCGTACTGTCTGCGAAGTGGCCCCGAACGCACCGGATTTCATCGGGCGTGTCAGGGAGTGCAAACGGCTCGATCACCTGATGCAACAGGTTCGATCTGGTGTCACGCGCGACGTTGGTCGTTCGCGGCGAGCCAGGGATCGGCAAAACAGCTCTCCTCCAGTACTGCGAAGACCGCGCGCAAGGCTGCCGCGTGGCACGCGTCGCTGGTGTCGAGTCGGAGCTGGAGTTGCCACTTGCGGGCGTGCATCAGCTGTGCGCGCCGCTCTTGAGGCTGCTACCACAGCTTCCCGATCCGCAACGGCAGGCTCTGGAGATCGCCTTCGGCTTGTTGCCCGGCAGTCCACCGGACCGGTTCCTGGTTGGTCTTGCACTACTCGGCCTCCTGAGCGAAGCCTCGGCGAAGGAGCCCTTGGTGTGTCTGATCGATGACGCCCAGTGGCTCGACGAACCGTCCGCGCAGCTGCTCGTTTTCGTCGCGCGGCGCCTGTGGGCGGAGTCAGTGCTGATGGTGTTCGCCGTCCGAGAGGGCGAAGGCGTCCGACTGTTCCGAGATTTACCAACTCTCGCCATCACTGGCCTCTCAGAGAGCGATGCACGCTTGCTGCTCGCTGCTCGCGTTCTGGCCCAATCGACCCACGAGTGCGTGATCGGGCCGTCGCCGAGACACATGGCAATCCACTCGCCCTTCTCGAGCTATCGTCGCGCCTGTCGCCCGCTGAGCTGGCGGCTGGCTTCGGTGTTCCGGAGGCGTCGACCGTCTCAAGTCTCGTCGAAGAGCGTTACATCCAACGGATCGAAGCCCTCCCCGAAGCGACGCGGCACCTGCTGGTTCTGGCCGCTGCCGACCCCACCGGCGATACAACTCTGCTCTGGCGGGCGGCCGTGTCCTTCGGCATAGATCCTGACGCAGTCGTGTTGGCCGACACCGAAGAGCTCCTCGAGATCGATCCGCGGGTTCATTTCAGACATCCACTCGTTCGATCAGCCTCCTACCGGTGCGCAAGCCTCCGTGAGCGCGCCGCGGCGCACGCCGCGCTGGCGGCAGCAACTGACGAGGCACGTGATCCGGATCGTCGTGCCTGGCATCTCGCACTCGCGGCCACCGGCCCCGATGAGGAAGTCGCTTCGCACCTCGAACGAGTTGCCGACCGAGCTCAAGCTCGTGCTGGCGTTGCGGCGGCGGCTGAGATTCTGCGGCGCGCCTTCGAGCTCACGCCCGACGCCGAGCAACGCGCTCGCCGGGCGCTGGCTGCGGCGCGAACGCACCTTCATGCGGGCACGTACGACGCGGCACGGACTCTGGCCGCACAGGCAGCCGCCCTAGCCGTCAACGACTTGCAACGCGCGCTCGCGCCGAGCACCTTCTCGGCCAAGTCGAGGCCGCCGCGATACCTGGCGGCGAAGCGCCCCTCCGTCTGCTCCAAGCCGCGCGACGTCTCGAACGTCTCGACCCGCTGCTGGCCCGGGAGACCTACCTTCAGGCATGGTGGGCGGCGGTACTGGCCGGACGGTACGCCGCGCCCGGTGGAGCACTCCTCGAAGTCTCCGAAGCCGCCAGGTCGGCGCCAGCGATCGCCGATCCCCGGCTCTGCGACCTGCTCCTCGACGGTCTCGCAACTTTGATCACGGAGGACCGAACCGCGGCCGCGCCGCCTCTACGAATGGCGATCGATCGCTTCCGCTCCGGCCAGGTTTCAGATGAGGACTGGTTTCAATGGGGTCGGAGCGCCACAACCGCCGCGTTCACGCTCTGGGACTTCGACAGCTGGTCTGAGCTCAGCGCCCGTCACGTGGCACTCACTCGTGCGTCCGGCGCTCTTGGTTCGCTCGTCTTGTCCCTCAACCTCCACTCATTCGGGGAGACGTATCGAGGACGATTTGACGCCGCCGCAGCCATGGTCGCGGAACTGAACGCCGCTATGGAAGCAACCGGGGCTCGGATGACGTCCTATGGTGCACAACTGCTCGATGCGTACCGAGGACGCCCCTTGACGATGCCGTCGCGCGGCGGAGTGAGCGATCTCGAGGGGCACCTGGACTTCGACGGCTACGCACTCCAAGTAGCCGGCTATGCGAACGCGGTGCTCAACAACGGACTCGGTCGCTACGCCGAGGCGATAAACGCGGCAGAGCAGGTTGTGGCCTACGACTTCGCGTTTCTCAGCCCGCTCGCTCTTTCCGAGCTCATCGAGGCTGCGGTCAAGGCAGGAGACGATGATCGTGCATTGGACGCCAATCGTCGACTCTCTGCCATGACCATCTCCGGCTCGCCCTGGGCCGCCGGGATCGTCACACGAGGCAACGCGCTGCTCACCGGCGGTGAGGACGCCGAGGCCTTGTACAACGAGTCTCTCAGACTGCTCGGTCAGATTCCCTTGCCGCCTGAGCTCGCTCGTTCACACCTGCTCTTTGGGGAGTGGCTGCGCCGAGAACACAGGCGGCTCGACGCACGCCATCATCTGCGCATCGCGCACGAGAGCTTCGCCGCGATGGGAGCCCAAGGCTTCTCCGACCGGGCCCGCCGCGAACTGCTGGCGACCGGCGAGAAGGTTCGCACGCACCGCGTCATCGAAACCCGCGGCGACCTCACCGGCAAGGAACTGCACATCGCCAGGCTGGCGCACGACGGGCACACGAATCCTGAGATCGGCTCCGAGCTCTTTCTCAGCGTCCGGACTGTCGAATGGCACCTGCGCAGGGTGTTCAACAAGCTCGGAATCAACTCCCGCCGAGAACTCAAGGACACGCTGCCCGGTCCGCCGCAGTAGAGCGTGTCCAACGGGAACTGAGAAACCAGGGTTAGTCCAGGGTCCACCACTGGCAGCGACCGCGACCCGATCCGGCGAGTTTCAGAGGAACTGGCAGACCTGGAAAGTGTAGGAGAAGCCGATGCACACCCACCGCAGCCATCGTCCTGTCGAGCTGGCACCATGAGCTCAACAGCGGTGAATCAGGAAGCCGTGACGCTCGACGGCGCCCTGGCCGATCTACTCGACCTCGCCCTCATGGCGAAGCAGGCGCACTGGAACCTCGTCGGTCCTCGCCTCGGGTCGATGCACCAGCTGCTCGATGACCTCACGGGCGCTGCCCGCGAAGGCGCCGACCTCGTCGGGGAGCGATCGCTCGCACTCGGGCGCACAGCAGACGCCGAGCGCGGCAAGGATCGCCGCGCAAAGCTCGCTGCCGCCCCTCACTCCGGGTGCTCTACGCCAAGCGGACACGATCCGGATGTTCCAGGACATCCTCGACGTAGTGGCGGCGCGCATCCTCGCGGCGCTTGAAGCCTTCGACAAAGACCCCGTGACGTCGGCTCTCTTCACCGGGATCCTCGCGAGCATTGAACGATACGCATGGATGCTGCGCACCCAGGACCTCGGCTGACCAGTGGGCGAGGAACCCACGTGAGGCTCCGTACCCGAGCGCCGGACGACGCAGCGGCCATAGGGTTTGGCATGGCTCAGGCCCCACCCACCTTCCGGGGAAGGTCAAATGAGCGCGAGGCGCTCAATCGGCTGCTCACCGACGTTCGGAACCGCAAGAGTGCGACGCTGGTCATTCGCGGAGAAGCTGGCATCGGGAAGACGGCGTTGATGCAGTACTGCGTCGGGCGCGTGGCCCGATGCCGGATCGTCCAGCTCGCTGCGGTCGAGGCGGAGTTCGAGCTTCCATTCGCTGGGCTGCACCAACTGTGCGGACTGCTGCAACGAGCGCAGTACAACATTCCCGACCCTCAAGCCGACGCGCTGGACATCGCGCTAGGCCTCAAGACCGGGCGCGCGCCGGATCGTTTCATCGTTGGTCTTGCGTTGTTGAGCTTGTTCGCCGAGGTCGCCAACGACGAGCCCCTCGTTTGCGTCATCGACGACGCCCAATGGCTCGACGAAGCATCGCGTCAGGTTCTCGAGTTCGTCGGGCGGAGGCTTCTGGCCGAGGCCGTCCTCCTCGTCTTCGCGGTACGGGACGAGGGACATCAGAAGTTGCTCGCGAACCTCCCCGACCTCACACTCGAGGGTCTCACGGACGGCGAGGCACATGCGTTGCTCGGCGACGTCGTGTTGGGTCCACTCGATGCGCAGGTACGGGACCGAATCATCGCCGAGACACGCGGCAATCCACTCGGTCTGCTCGAACTGACGGAGGGAATGACCAGGGCTGAGCTCACCGGTGGCCTCGGCATCCCCAAAGCGTCGACCGTTCCAGCGCACGTTGAGCAGCACTACCGGTTGCGTTTGGCCTCCCTCCCCGCCTCCACGCGATGGCTAATCCTGGTCGCGGCGGCAGACCCCACGGCTGAAGCCACTCTGGTGCGGCACGGCACACACGCTCGGCGTTGGAACTGACGTTGCGACAGACATAGATCTCGTCGAGATCGGCTCCCAAGTGCGCTTTCGACATCCTCTGGTGCGTTCGGCCGCGTATGCCGGAGCCTCACGCGAGGATCGATCAGCGGCTCATCTGGCGTTGGCCGCCGCGACCGATCCGGAACGCGATCCCGAGCGCCGCGCCTGGCACCTAGCCGCGGCCTCCACCGGCTACGACGCCGACGTCGCCTCCGAACTCGAGCGCACCGCAGCACTAGCGCAGCGCCGCGCTGGCGTCGCGGCCGCCGCCGCCCTGCTTGATCGTTCAGCCGCGTTGACTCCAGATCCCGAATCTCGATGCGACCGCTCGTTGGCCGCGGCAGAGGCTCATCTGCACGCCGGTGCCTTCGACGCGGCCCGACGCCTAGTCGCCACCAGCGCAGCGATCGCCGCCAACGACCTGCAACGGGCACACGTCGAGCAACTCAACGGGCAGATCGAGGCAGCCGCACGACCGGGACGTGAGGCACCCGGCCGGCTGCTGGACGCCGCAAGGAAGCTCGAATTACTCGACGCGCCGCGGGCACGAGAGACGTATCTCCAAGCATGGTGGGCCGCGGTCCTGGCGGGTCAGTTCGCGCCCCGAGGAGAGCTCATCGAGATCTCCAAAGCAGCGCGCGCAGGCGCTCCGCCGATCACGCCGCGGCCCGCCGATCTCTTGCTCGATGGGTTGGCCACGCTCACAACTGAAGGGCGGCGGGCCGCTGAACCCGTGCTCCGCACAGCTATCAGCCTCTTCGTCGAAAATCGCGTGTCCGACGCCGACTGGGCCACATGCGGTCGGAGCGCGACAATCGGCGCGTTCGCACTCTGGGACTACGATGCGTGGCTCGGCCTGAGCCGCCGGCAAGTCGACCGCGCCCGCCTCTCCGGCGCGCTCTCCTCGCTCGTTCTCTCGCTCAACTTGCACGCGTGGGGATATGCCTATTGCGGAGAGTTGCAAGCCGCGTCCGCCGTCGTTCGCGAGCAGAGTGCCGCTCGCGATGCGACGGGTATACAAATGGCCTCGTACGGCGCTCGAGTCCTTGCCGCATACCGAGGAAGCCCAACTCCACTCTCGTCAGAGTCGCCGACGTTGGAAGACGAGCTCATCAGCAACGGCGACGGCTGCGTCCTGGAGATCATCAGCTGGGCGACCGCAGTCACCGACAACGCGTACGGTCGCTACGCCGATGCGATGGCTGCCGCGCAACAGCTGCCAGCACAGTTCAGCTTCATAGCGCCACTTGCCGATTCGGAGCTGATCGAGGCCGCCATGAGATGTGGGCAGGCGGAGGTCGCCAAGGACGCACTAAGGCGACTCTCGGCCGCGACCGTCGCCGATTCGCAGTGGGCGTCGGGGCTTGAAGCACGAGGACGTGCTTTGACGAGCAACCGGGACACCGCCGAGCGGCACTACCTGGCTTCGATCGAATGTCTTGCCCGCACTCCCCTCCGACCCGAGTTCGCGCGGAGCCACCTCGTCTATGGGGAGTGGTTACGTCGTGAAAACCGGCGAATCGACGCTCGACACCATCTTCGGACCGCACACAACGCTTTCGTCGACATGGGTGCCGAGGGATTTGCCGAGCGCGCCCGCCACGAACTCGCGGTGACCGGCGAGCAGGTCCGCAAGCGAGCCGACGAGACCCGCAACGACCTCACGCCGCAGGAGGAGCACGTCGCCCGCCTTGCAAGAGAGGGATGCACCAATTCCGAGATCGGCGCAGAGTTGTTCATCAGCACGCGCACAGTCGAGTGGCACTTGCGCAAGGTATTCATGAAGCTCGGCATCACTTCCCGGCGCCACCTCAAGGATGTCTCCTGGAGTTGATTGCGGATTTCCAAAACCTGCTGGGTCAAGTTCGAAGACCGGCGAGGAAGCGTGGATCCCCCGGTTGCGCTGATGCCTCACGCACGTAACGTCGCCGACGGAACCGAACAGCTGACCGGAACCGGGCAACGCGAGGCCGCAGTCTTCGTGAGGCGGGGTCAAGTCCGGCGCCACGCATGTGCCACTCGAGCTCGGCGACTGTCGATGCTCCGCGCCGCGACCGTACAGCCCCATAATCCCGTTGGCGACTCGCTCAACAGGGGCTTCATGACCCGAAGGATTAAGGGCTCTGCGGACCGGTAGCGGTTGTCAAGCC